>CAJUDH010000012.1:32024-103879 GCA_910584845.1 uncultured Lachnospiraceae bacterium | reverse complement strand
AATCTCCACTCTTAAACCCTTGACCGTCTGGATTTTTGCCGTTGCCATTTCGCCGACGAAAACGGGGAACAGGATTTTACAACCCTGCCCCCGCGCCTCCGACCTCTCCCAAAGAACAGAATGGAATGTTACGCAACAGGGCTTGAAAAGGCTTGATTTTTAGGCGTTGCAGACGCGAAAATCCACAGGGTAAGTTTTCTGCCTATCCACGAAGACGGCTTCTAACCGTCCACAGGCGCGTTTTGCGCCCCTTTTCCTGCCACGTTTCCCGCCGCGCTGAAAAGTTTTGCGTCAATAACTCAAAAAAGCACTTGACAAAATGCTTCATGAGATGCTGGTAGCCGTATTTTGTTTTGTGCTAACTATGATGTTCGGTATCCCCAAAGAAATATTGGAGGCGGCTGATGAAGAACCCGTAAAAGGGGGCATAGCCGGGGAAAGCAGCGTGGGGGAGAAAACGGATATGGCTGGGGAAACCGGGCAGGGCGCGGCCTTAGAAACCGGGGCAGTAAAAGAAGAAACGCTTTTAGCCGGAGGGGAATTCCTGATTGGCAGCCCGCTTGCCGGGACGGCAATCCTTATGGGGGAAGTGGCGGACGCCACTTTTGCCTCGGAGGTTCTTGGAAAAGGCATGGCAGTTGTCCCAGAGGAAGGGAAGGTGGTGGCAACCTGTGAAGCAGAGGTCACCGCCCTGTTTGATACCGGGCATGCCATAGGGCTGAAAACAAAGGGAGGCGTTGAATTATTGATCCATGTCGGAATCAACACGGTTGAGCTGCAAGGGAAATATTATGAAACCCATGTTTCGCAAGGGGATAAAGTAAAGCCGGGGCAACTTTTGGTGACATTTGACATAGAGAAAATCCGGGAGGCCGGTTATGATGTGACAACATTGGTCATCGTTGCGAACACCGGGGAATTTAAAAGGGTGGAGGGGGTTAAAACGGGGCATGTTAAGGTTCGGGAGCCTTTAATTAAAGTGGATGGGCCCATAGTATAGCAAACTTTAAAAGGCCTGGGGGCGGCGCGCAGCTTAACACAGGGCAGCTTGCGTGCCAGGCACTTTCTTTAAACAATCCGTAAGAAATATTTTCCATAAATTTTCCTTTGCCGTCCGTATCGTATGTAAAGCAGCCAAATCCCTGTAAGGGTGCCGGCAGGAAACAGGCACCGCCATCATGTGAAGCCATGGCTGGCAGGAACAGTGGCAATTTAAGGATATGGGGGCAGATGCTGCCAAAGTATGGGGAAGTGCGCTTTCAAAACGGAGTTTCGCAACCAGGATGTGTTCCGGCAGCCGGGCAAATGCCGCAAAACGGTGCACGCCCATAGGTATGTGAAAAAGGAGGAAAAGATATGAGGAAAGACAGGAAACGCTTGACGGCCTGCCTGTTGGCGGCAGTAGTGGCATCATCGGCAGTTACCGGATGCCAAAAGCCGGGGCAGGGCCAGGAAACCGTAGAGGGCCTTGTGGAAAAAACGGGTGTGCCAGGGAAGGAAGAGGGGGAGGCCGTGGAAGGAAGGGGCTACAATAAAGGGAAAACATGGGAAGCCAAGGAACCGGGGCGTGCCCGGCTTTCCCCGGATGATTATGAGGGGTGGAACCGGCTTCTGGACGAGAATGGGGTTTCGGAGGCGTTCCGAGAGGGGCTTGGGCAGTTTGCCTATGAAAGCGGAAGCGCCGTTTTAAAAGGGGCTAAGGGAAACGGGAATTACAGCCCGTTAAGCCTTTATTATACGTTGGCGCTTGCCGGCTGCGGCGCACAAGGGGAGACGGCCGCCCAGATTTTGGAAAAGCTGGGGGCGGCGGACCAGAAAGAACTGGCAGGCCAGTGCCGCAAGCTTTATCAGTGGTATGCCTACCGTAGCCAGATGGAACGGGAACGGATGGAGCACTATGGCATGGAAGGCTACCAAAGCGCCATACAATTGGCCAATTCCCTGTGGGTATCGGATCAGCTGCCCGTTTATGAGCAGTACCAGAAGCTGGCGGCAGACGAGTTTTTCGCATCTTCTTATGGGGTGGATTTTAAGGATCCGGATACCGGCAAGGAGATGGGCGGGTGGATTGCAAAAAAGACCAACGGGATCCTTGCGCCCAAGCTTGATTTGGATCCGGCGACGTTATTGGTAATCTTAAATACCCTGTATTTTTACGGCGGTTGGGCAGAGCCGTTTTCCGAGGGGCAGACCCAAGAAGATGTGTTTTACCTGGAAGGCGGCGGGCAGGTTACGGTGCCCTATTTAAACCGGACAGAGGCAGAAGGGGCCTTCCGGAAAGGGGACGGCTACACCTTATCTTATTTGGGGACGGACAATGGCTGCCAGATGATGTTCCTTCTGCCGGATGAGGGCAGGGCGGTGGGGGAATTCCTGGAAAACCCGGAAAAGCTAAGGGAAGCCATGGAGGCAGAAGAAGAAAGCTGGGTGGATGGAAAGGTTATTTGGAAAGTGCCTAAATTTAGTTTTGGGTGCAGCTATCCTTTGAATGATACTTTAAAGGCCATGGGCATGGGCCGGATGTTTGACGGCCAGGCAGAATTTGGGGGCATTTCCCCAGAGCCGCTACAGGTGTCCAGCGTGATTCAGCAAACCCATATCGGAGTGGATGAACAAGGGGTGGAAGGGGCCGCCTTCACGATGATGGCTATGGCAAGGGGGGCGTTGGCCGAGAATGAGGAGGTTGCCGAGATGGCCCTTGACCGCCCGTTTTTGTTCGGGGTCCGGGATGCCTCCCATGGTATCTGGCTGTTTTTGGGGGTATGCAGGAACCCGGCAGAAGCGGGGCAGGAAAGCGGGGCAGATATTGCCGAGGGGCGGGAAATTGCCGGCAGGGAAATGCCGGAGGAAAACGGCCTGCTTTTGGATTCGCCCCCGAAAGCCCAGCTGACAGACGTATTGTCCAGTACCATGGGGCAATTTTCCATACAGCCAGGCAGCTATTCCTGGAAATGCCGGGAAGGCAGGCAGATGAGGGCTGTGGAGGCCTGCTCCAGCCACCCACTAAGCATATGCCCGGAAAAGGGGGATATCCTTAAGGTCCCGGACTATAACGGGATGGAGGGGGCCAGCTATATGTTCCACTGCGCGGTTATGCCCCAAACCCTGACGGTCCGGGAGTGGGATATATCCCAGCTGGGGACAGAAGAAGGGGCAGAACCGTCCGTGAAAGAGTATACGGGCCAAGAGGTGATTTTATTGAGGCATGACAAGGTTTATGAAATTGTGGCAAAATGGCCTGAGGAAGATTTGGAAGAAAAGGGGTTTTCCGGGAAGGCCAGCTATGTGGTGGTAACGGATTAAGGGAAGATGCATAGGGGGGGCCGGGCCGGGGGCCGGGTTGGCAGTTTTTTTCCGGAAGGCCCCCTTCCTCTTTCCAATAAGTTCCACAGCCTACGGCAAGCCGGTACGGGGAGTGGCGTTCACCGCCGCCTTCTTTCCATAACAGGCCTCCCTTTCTTTTGCCTTGGCTGAATTTACCGGGTATTGCCTTAATTTATCGTAGCATATAAATTTATTTAAAGCTTCGTGACAGCGAAGCCATGTACGAGAAAGTGAAAGAAGGGGGCGGCATTGGGATCCCTTGCTTTATTCTGGAAGACGGAATAAAAACCATGGACCTGAAAGAGGCGCTGAAGTAAAAGGCACAGGGCCCGTCAGCCGATTGGAAAGGCTGACGGGCCTTTTCCGGCTTTGGGGGGGGACGAGGCAGAAAGGCCCGGGCGGCTATTTTGGTATTTTTTGCATAAAGGAAAATAATCCTTGCACAATAGATAAGGATATGGTATACTGATAACATAATTAGTAAGGTCACTGAACAAATTAAATGCAGGGGCAGGGAAAATGAAAAAGTACAATCAGCTTTTAATCAAAGATAACAATAAAAAACAGGTATATCAGATGATTGAGGATATGCCGGGAACCAGCCGGACGCAGATTGCAGAGCAGATGAAGCTGAGCAAAACAACGGTGTCTGCGCTGGTGGACGAGCTGATGCAGGAGGGGTACGTGGTGGATGAAGGCACCATGGCAAGCGGCCGCCAGGGAAGGAAGCCCAACAGCCTTACCGTCAACAGCCACCATAATTCGGTTATTGTTTTAAACTGGCACAAGGACAGCCTGGAAATCGCGTTGGTAAATTCTGCGCTGAATATTACCATGTGCAGGGAATACGACATGAAAGGGGCAAAAGATGCGCTTTTGGAGCTGGGGCGCTGTTTTGAGGAATTTGTGGAGTCCCAGTGCGTGAACCTCCATGTGATGGGCGTGTGCGTGATTATTCCGGGGATGATCGACCAAAAACATGACCGGATCATATCGGTGGTCCTCCCTGCGGAAAACAGTGGCAATTATAAAATCAGCAGGCTGCGGGGCCTTCTGAAAGGCTATCCGCTGGCTATTTTAAACGATACGGCCTGTTTTGCCTATGCAGAGAACGCTTTTGGGAACCTGGAAAGCGAAAGCTATATTTACATCAACATTAATGACGGCGTGGGCGCTGCCTTGATCCATGGCGGAAGGCTTTTAGGGGGGGCCAGTGGTATGTCTACCCAGTTCGGCCATTTTTCCGTGGACCGGGACGGCGCGCCTTGCCCTTGCGGCAACCGGGGGTGCCTGGAAAATCAAATCGGCGAGCTGGCCCTCCCTAAACGGTTCCGGGAGTTTCAGGTCGGTTTTGAAAAAAAGCAGGGAGATAAGCTTTTGTTTAAAGATTTGGCTGCTTTGGTAAAAGAAGGGGACGAAAATGCCGTGAAGCTTATGTCAGCCATGGCAGAGGACTTTGCCTATGCACTATGCAATGCGGTATCTTTGTTCCATCCGGAAGTTATTATTGTGGGGGGGATCGGAAGGAAACTGGGGGGCACATTTTTGGAAATGGTAAAAGAAAGGATTGGGCGGATGGGGTTCCGCCAGTTTGTGTCAGATGTGGAAGTTGTGTATACCCGGCTGGGGGAAGCCTCTGTGGTACGGGGGGCCGCCAAATATTATATTAACCAATATTTTAAGTTTCACGATATGGATGCATCCGGGCTATTCTGCGGGTAAAAGGAGGGATTGGAATGAGGCCATTGGGGATTGCGGCAGTGATTGACGGGAATTTAAAAGAAACTTTAGGATGGGCCAAGGAGGTAGGGTTTTCTAATTGCCAGCTTCAGCTTTGGAATATGGAGTATTTAACAGAAAGCCATGCAAAATCGGTTAAGGCCCTGGCAGATTCTTTTGAAATGGAGATTACCGGTTTGTGGTGCGGGTGGCATGGGCCCATCCGGTGGGATTTTGCAGAGGGGCCGTCCGTTTTGGGGATTGTCCCGCCGGAATACAGGGCCAGCAGGACTTCCAACCTCCTGGACGGCGCCGCCTATGCCAGGGTGTTAGGGGTAAAGGATGTGATTACGCACCTGGGTTTTGTGCCGTTAAACTGCAGGGATGAGAAATACACAGGGGTAGTCAGCACGTTAAAGTATATCACGTCAAACCTTAAAAGCCATGGGCAGAACTTCCTTATGGAGACAGGGCAGGAGCCCCCGGTTGTGCTGAAAAGGCTGATTGACGATGTGGGGGCAGATAATTTGTTTGTTAATTATGACCCGGCCAACTTGATGATGTACGGAAATGCCAACCCCATTGACGGCCTGGCAATCCTGGGGCCCTATGTGAGGAGCGTCCATGCCAAAGACGGAAGCTACCCGGTAAACGGATATGAGCTGGGGAAAGAATTTCCTATTGGGAAAGGGCAGGTGGATTTCCCGCGCCTGATAGGCAAGTTAAAAGGGTTAAATTACGAAGGCCCCATTTCCGTCGAGTATGAGATTGAAGCAGGGGACAAAAAGCAGCAGCAGGAGATCCGGGAAGGCAAGGAATATTTAGAAAAGCTTTTGTAGCACAGGGCGGGAGGCTTTGGCATAGGGGGCCTTATAAAAAGCTTAATGTCTTTCCTGGCAGCATAGGCGAAGGGTTTGGCATAGGGCCAAGCGGCGCATAGCCAGGGAAAGTTACGACGAAAGGCGGGAGGTATGTATGAGGATAGCCATTTGGGGCGCAGGAAAAATGGGCCAGGCCCATGGGGATGCCTACAGAAAAATGGATGGCAGGGTGGAAATCAAGTATGTTATAGAGAGTGACAGGGAAAAGGCCCAGGCATTTGCACGTGATTTCGGCTGCATAGCCATGGAATCCATAACAGGGCTGGAAAAGGGGGGCATAGACGCCATTGACATCTGCCTTCCCACTTATCTGCACCGGGAGGCCATTACCCAGGCGCTCAAGCTGTGCGGGGCCATCTTTTGCGAGAAGCCCGTATGCCTGGACCGGGAAGAATACCAATGCCTGAAAGCGGTGGCAAAGGATGGCCAAGGATTTGTCATGGTTGGCCAGGTGCTGCGCTTTTGGAACGGCTATGTAAAAGCCAAGGAGCTCTTGGATGAGGGGGCAGTCGGGAAGCCCCGGATGATCCATTGTTTCCGGCGCCAGAAGATGCCCGGATGGTCGAAGGGCAATTGGCTGATGGACAGCCAAAGGAGCGGCGGCCTTTTGATGGACCTGTGCATCCATGATGTGGATTTCCTCTGCTGGGTTCTGGGGCGCCCCCGTACGGCGGCCTGTGAAATTGTGGAAAAGGACGGCATTACCCTCCACGGGATCCTTACATTGTCTTATGAGGGGTGCTGCGCCAGTGTGGTGGGCTCCTGGGGGATGCCGGAAGGTTTTCATGGCGGGGAGATGGAAACCGTGCTGGAGATTACCGGAGACCAGGGAATGATCGTGTACCAGGGCGGGGAAGTGCTGGAACTGGTCAAAGGGGACAAAAAAGAACAGGTCGGCCTTCCGGCGGAAGACGGGTATGAAAAGGAATTGGAATATTTTGTTGATTGCGTGGAAAACCATAGTTATCCGGAGCATTCCGATCTTTTCTCGGTAGAGGGGACCATGGAGGTTTTGTGGTCGGCGGACCAGGCCTGGAGGTCGAAACAGGTCCTGCCCATAGGGCCGGAAGCAGCCAAGCATTGAAAGAGGGAGGGCAGACATGCTGAAACGTTATTGGAAGAAAAAGCCCTATTTACCTTATATAGCCCCTGCCATGACGATTATGACGGTGCTTACCATTTTCCCGACGGTGTTTTTATATCTAATCAGTGTGACCAATTATCAGTTGGGGTGGGATTTAAGCCGGGTCCGGTTTGTAGGGCTGGAGAATTACATCCGGTTGTTCTCAGGGAACGACCCGGATTTCTGGAACGCCGTATATATCAGCCTTTTCTTTATGGTGGTAACCACTGCCATTGAGATGGTTTTCGGGTTTATGATCGGGAAGCTTTTGTGTGATTCCGAATTTAAGCTAAAGCCCCTGGTATTTGCAATCCTGATTATCCCCATTGTCATGACGCCCAGTATTGCCGGGAACATATGGAAATTGATGTTGAATTCCGAATATGGCATTATCAACCATTTTTTGGGCTTGGCAGGCTTGGGCAAAGTGGCCTGGCTGGACGCGGATATGGCTTTTACTTCCGTAGTCCTGGCCGACGTATGGCAATGGACGCCCTTTGTAGCGCTCATCAGCTATGCAGGGCTCTGCTCCCTTCCTACGGATCAGTACGAGGCAGCCAGGATAGACGGGGGGAACGCGTTTCAGCTTTTCCGCTATATTACTTTGCCGTCCCTTCGCCCCCTGATTTTCCTGACGGTCATATTCCGGACGATGGATTCCCTGAAAATTTATGATATGCCCTTTGTATTGACCCAGGGGGGGCCGGGCAATTCTACGGAATTTTTAAGCCTTCATATCTACCGGCTGGCCAATGCGCAAAATGGGCTGATTGGGAGGGCGGCTGCCAATGCCATTATTTTGATGGTGATTTCAACCCTGATCAGCAAAACGCTGATTCACTATCAAAGGAGGGAAAATACATGAGCAAAAGACAAAAGCAGGCCATAGGGGGAGTGGCCAGGGGTTTGGTGTTTACGGTAGTCTGCCTGTTTTTTATCGCGCCCTATTTGTGGATGGTCCTAATCAGCCTGAAGCCCCGGGTAGATATTTTTGAGCCGGGGAAGTGGATTTTTGTCCCGACTTTGCAAAACTATTCCAATATTATTAAGAATGCCCATATCTTGGACTATTTTGTAAACAGTATGGCCGTATCGGTAGTATCTACGGCGGTTTCCCTGGCGATTGGCTCCCTTGCGGCCTATGGGTTTGCCAGGTACCGCTGGAAAAGGAGGGAGGACATGGCGTTCATGGTATTAAGCCAGCGGATGCTCCCGGCTATGGCCGTTGTGATCCCTTATTTCCTTATGGCTATGGCGGCCGGGCTTTTGGATACAAGGGTTATTTTAATTATCTGTTACTTGCTGTTTAACATCCCTTTTACCATATTGATGATGAGGGGGTTTTTCGAAGATATCCCTATGGAAATTGAGGATGCAGGAAAGATTGACGGGTGCAGTGGGTTTCAGGTGTTTAAGGAGCTGATCCTGCCTTTGTCCCTTCCCGGATTGACGGCCACGGCCATATTTTGCCTGATTAATTCCTGGAATGAATTTGTATTTGCCAATTTTTTGACCAGCATAAGGGCCAAAACCGTCCCCACATCGGTAATGCTGTTTTTATCCGTATCCGGCACCAAGTGGGGGGAGATGGCGGCAACCGGCGTATTGTCCAGCCTTCCTGCTATTGTCTTTGGGATCGCGGTCCAGAAATACATGATACGTGGGCTTACGTTTGGTGCGGTAAAAGGTTAACATAAAATTAAATTTAAAGGAGGCTAAGATTATGAAGCGAAAATGGTATGCCGGGGCATTGGCATGGATGTTGGCACTTTCCGTGACGGCTTGCAGTTCCGGGGGGAGCACCCCGCCACCTTCCACAGAGGCGCCTACCACTAACGCGCCTGCAGTAGAAGAGGCAAAGGGGGAAGAGGAAAAGGACCAAGGCCCGGCCCAGGAAAACGGGGCCTTGGACCTGGAAGGATGGGGGAATCAGGTAAAAAGCCAGCTTGACGGGACGAAAATAGTGGTTTCCATGGCTTCCCACCCATCCACAGAGGCGTTTCAGGCCATGGCGGCGGATTTTACGGATTTAACCGGGATCCAGGTGGAATGGGACGTAGTGGAACAGACTTACCTGAAAAACAAACAGCTTTTAGACTTCCAGGGGGCCCATAGCTATGACGTATTTATGGTTGACAGCTTTTGGAACGCGGAATATGGGGCAAAGGGCGTGGTTGCACCGCTGGATTCTTATCTGGAAGACCCACAGAAAACACCGGACTGGTATGACAAGGAGGATTTGATCCCGGCTTACTGCGACCTGGGCAGGTACCAGGGGCAGACCATCGGGATCCCTATTGCAGGCGAGACCCGTTTCCTGGGCTACCGGACGGACTTGTTTGAACAGTACGGGAAAGAGCCGCCCAAAACCATGGAGGAATTTTTGGAACTGGCGCAGTTTTTCAACGGAAAAGAAGACGGGCTTTACGGGGTTGCTTTAAGGGGGCAGAGGGGGATCCATTTTGCGTCCGGCTGGCTGACCACCATGTACGCCTTCTGCGACGGGATGATGGACCAAAAAACGTTAGAACCAAAGATCAATGACCCGGGCGTGGTGGAATCCCTGGAATGGTATCTGGATATGCTGGCCTGTGCGCCTCCGGATGTGTCTACCTACACCCATGAAGAGGCATTGGGCGCCTTTATGGCGGGGAAGACTGCCATGTGGCTGGACGCTACGGCCATTGCCGGCGCCATTACCGACCCCCAGCAGTCGAAAATTTATGATAAAGTTGCATTTGCAGCGCCGCCGGACGGGCCGGCAGGGGAATCTGCCGCGTTGGCAGACTGGAATATTTCCATTCCGAAGGGCGCAAAGAACCCGGACGCGGCCTGGGCTTTCATGATGTATATGACCAGCCGTGAAAAGAGCCTGGACTATGTCAAAAACGGAGGGGCCGCTACCCGGTATTCCGTTTATGAAAACGAAGGGCTGGTCAAGGAAAACCCGTCCTACCCGGCTCAGCTGGCCGCCCTTGAGAAGGCGAACGGCCTTGTGGAGCGGGGGCTCCAGTGGACGCCGCCCCACGAGCAGATTAACCAGATGCTGGATATTATGGGCAGCTATGCATCCCGGGCACAGGCAGGAGAGATGACGGCACAGGAAGCATGTGAGAAGGCCCAGAAGGATGTGGAAGATTTGTTGAAATAAGGCACAAAACAGGCTGCCGGGGAGCTCCCGGCAGCCTGTTTATATCAGGTATATGCCTTTTGGGCATGGTATGCCATAAACCTGTGCCGTACCTGCCTTTAAACGATTTTCAAAGAAATCCCTGAACTTTCCAAAAAATCAATCCAATTGCGTGGGATTTCGGAATCTGTTATTATCGTATCAAAATCAGATATATTTGCAAACAAAGAAGGACGGATCTTACCAAATTTTGAGGAATCTATTAACAAAATTTTGGTAAGAGCAGAACGAATTGCTGCTTGTTTTGTTGCGATTTCATACTGGTCAATGCAGGTAACAGCGCCCTTGGAGCTGATCCCGGCAGCGGAACAGAAGAATTTATTGGCGCATGTGCGGGAAATCAGGGCAACGCTTTCCGGGCTTTCGAACATCTGCGTATTTTCATGGTAATAGCCGCCTGCGAAAATAAGGCTGTTAAAATTGTGGTCTTTAATAAATGATAATGTGTTCAGATTATAACATACAATGGTAACAGGAAAATGCGGCAGGTTCTGCGCCAGCAATTCGGTAGTGGTGCCGGTATCAATAATAATGGTATCGTTTTCGTCAATCATTGCGGCGGCGGCCAGCCCGATCAGCCGTTTTTTCTCCTTCATCAGTTCCCTTTCGGATTCCAAAGTGTATATTTTCTGGATGGAAGAGCCGTCCTGGTTCCGGTTCATGATGGCGACCCCCTGGATCACGGAAATATAATCTTTGGACTGCAATTCGGCAAGGTCACGGCGGATGGTCATTTCAGATACTTCCAGCATTTTGGATAATTTCCTTATGGGTACCCCATTCTTTTCTGACAATATAGACAGTATCTGGTTTTCACGTTCCTCTCTTTTTGACATATTTTCACCTGCCCTGTGCGTATTTGTTTTCAAACGTATTTCGGTTCCCATCCATTATAGTATAAAGAGGCGGAGAACACAAGGAAATCTGTTAAAATCTGGGATATTAACAAAAGATTTATCTAAATGTTGATATTATAACATAAAATGAATGAAAATGTGACAAAAAATGAGGAAAAAATGTTAAAACCGTTGACATATGCAACAAAAAGGGGTAGAATTACAACATAAAGTTGTTAAAATTATTAAGGAGGCCAACAAAATGAAAAAAGAAGAAATCTTTAGCCACATTGACCACACACAGCTGAAAGCCTTTGCTACTTGGGATATGATTAAAACATTATGTGACGAGGCAGCCTTATACCATACGGCGTCCGTATGCATCCCTCCGAATTATATCGCCCGGGTAAAGGAAGCTTATGGGGATCAAATCAATATCTGTACCGTAATCGGATTCCCTCTGGGCTACAGCGTGACGGAAGCCAAGGTGGCTGAAGCCAAAAAGGCGCTTGAGGACGGGGCGTCAGAAGTCGACATGGTGGTTAACATTTCCGACGTGAAAAACGGCGATTACCAGAAGGTGGAAGACGAGATCCGGACGATCAAAGAGGCAGTGGGGGATAAAATCCTGAAAGTGATTATCGAGACCTGCTACCTCAATGAGGAAGAAAAGGTTGCCATGTGCAAGGCCGTTACCAACGCAGGCGCCGATTTTATCAAAACATCCACAGGGTTTGGTACCGGAGGCGCCACAAGGGAAGACATCCTTTTGTTCAAGAAGCACATCGGGCCGGAGGTCAGGATGAAAGCGGCAGGCGGCGTAAAGACGGCGGATGATTTGGAATGGTTTTTGAATGAAGGGTGCGACCGGATCGGAACCAGTTCGGCGGCAGCCATGCTGGCAGAAAAATAACAAATTGGCTTTGCACAAAACGATTGAGAGGCAGGATATATGGATCGGATATCGGGGATAAAAATGGGCAGAATGAAAAATACCGACAAAAGCTTAACGATTCTTTTTTGCTTGATTGTGCTGTTCTCAATAGTTTCGCAGTGTTTAAGCAGCAATTTTCTTACCATATCGAATCTGATGGGAATTTTGAGGCAGAGTTCCCACATGGGCATTCTGGCAATCGGACTGACATTTGTGCTGATTACGGGCGGAATGGATTTATCTACCGGGTATGGGGTGACATTGGGGGCAATTGTAATCGGGCTGACCTTTACGCAGACCGGGAACGCGGGTTTGGCGATTGTAAGCGGCATCGCCGCCACCATGCTGCTGGGGTTATGCAACGGGGTCTTAATCACCAAAGTCAAGGTGGTGCCCTTTGTGACGACACTTGCCACCATGTCCCTGTCCCAGGGGATCCTCAACCTCATTTCGGCAGGAAAAAAGCTACAGTTGAAACATGCGGTGTTTAGCTTTTTTGGAAAATCTTCTATTGGTGGATTTCCTATATCCGTGATCGTAATGTTCCTGGTATTTGGGGCCGGATCCTTGATCCTGAACCATACCAGGTTCGGAAGCAGCGTATATGCCTGTGGGTCCAATGAAAAGAATGCCGGTTTGTCTGGTATTCCGGTAGTGAAATACAAAATATTGGTGTATGTGTTTTCCGGGTTATGTATGGGGATTTCTGCGTTGATTATGGGGACCCGGATCATTCTGGTAACGCAGGAGAGCGGTGGAAATTCTCTTATGATGGATGCAATTGCTGCTTCGGTAATCGGCGGTACGGATATTAACGGTGGAAAAGGCTCCATGTGCGGAACTTTTCTGGGGGTTATATTTATTGGGGTTATCAATAATATGCTGGTGTTTTTATCCATTCCCTCGGCAGCACAGGAACTATTTAAAGGGCTCTTGATTATTGCGGCGCTATTTTTGAACCTGTTGGCAAAGAAAGAGTGGAAGCGAAGCTTGTAGTTAAGGGGAAGTAAAATAAGAAAGGGGTTATTTTATGAAGAAAACGACCGGGAAGGCAATCAGCCTTATATTGACCGCAGCCATGCTGGCCGGATGTTCCATGGGTGACGGGGCAGGCGAGACACAGGGGAAAGCAGCACCGGAAACAGCCCAGACTAGCGGGGCCCAAGAGGCTACGGCCCAGGCCGGTGGCGAAAAAGAGGCTTCCGGCGAAAAAAAGAAAATCGGGGTTGTGGAGATTAATTTTACAAACCCATTTTATATCGGCTGGAAAGAGGCAGCCGAAGAGGCTGCGGCAGAGCTGGGGTATGAGATCACGGTCCAGAGCGCAGAAAACAGTATCGAAAACGAGATTTCTCAAATTGAGAATTTCATAGAGCTGGGAGTGGACTGCATCATTGCGGACCCCCAGGACGCAGGGGCTTTGGTGGAAGTGTTTAAAAAGGCGGCAGACGCAGGGATCGTTGTGATTGGACTCAACAGCCCGGTAGATACCGGCGGGGCTACCTACAACTGCATTATAGACCACTATACAGGTTTTAAGGGAGTTACCTATGCCATAGCCGAAGGGCTGGAAGGCAAAGGCAGCGTGTGCCTGATCCAGGGCCAGGTAGGCCATGAGGCCAGCGACTCCAGGGAAAAAGGCTTTAACGACGCTTTGAAGGACTATCCGGACATTGAAGTGCTGGATGTGCAGCCTTGTGACTGGGACGTGTCCAAAGGCGTGTCGATCATAGAAAACTGGATGGTGAAATACCCGGACGTCAATGCTATATTGTGCATGACCGATGGGGTTACCCCCAGCCTGGTGAATGCCGTTGAAACAGAAGGAAGGCTTGACAAGACCCTCCTGGCAGGCAATGACGCGGAAATGGAGTGCCTGGAACTGATGGTAGAAGGGAAGATGAGCGCGGATTACCTGATCAGCTCCTACCGGGACGGGTGGCATGCGATTTCTTATGCCGACGCCATTATGAGGGGGCTGGATGTGGAGCGCGACGCAGTGCTTCCGGGATACGTGGTCTGCAGCGAAGAACTGGCGGCAAAAGTAAAAGCAGCAGGGTTTACGGAAATGGAATGCATTACCCCGGAAAAAGCCATTGAGCTTTCTGAAAATTATGCGGATGAATTCAGGGGTTATTTTGATAAATAAAAGCGGAGATACACAGAAGGAGTACGTATATGGGTGTTAAGGAAAAGGTACAAACAGAAAACCCTGTCCAAAGGTTCGTTGCCCGAAATGCCAGGTACCTCACTCTGTTAGCGATCGTAGCCCTTTTGTTTGTAATATTCGGAACAAACAATCCGGCGTTTTTAAAGGTTTCAAATCTGATGAATATCTTCCGGCAGATCGGAGTCCTTACCATTGTTTCCGTGGGGATGACGTTCATTATCCTTACAGGGGGGATTGACCTGTCGGTTGGTTCCAACGTGGCGGTGAGCGGCATGGTTGGCGCGAAAGTTTTGACGGTTACAGGCAGCCTGTTCCTGTCGTTTGCAGTCACGTTGGCGTGTGCGTCCTTATTTGGATTGATAAACGGCATTATGATCGGAAAGTTCCATATCATGGCGTTTATTGTGACTTTGGCCATGATGTCGGTGGGGCGGGGGCTGACGATGCTTATCGGCAATGCGGCCTCCATCAAGATCACCAACCCCCTTTACATGTTTATCGGGCAAGGGATGATTATGAGGATCCCTGTCGTAGTGTTTGGGCTGGTAGTTTTATACATGCTATTTATTTACCTTAATGAGAAATCCGTGTTTTGCCGGTGGCTGTATGCCATCGGCGGAAACCGGACGGCAGCAGACGCCAACGGGATCCATTCGGAACGGGTATTAATTGCCACCTATACCTTAGGGGGCCTGATAACCGGAATCGGGGCGATTTTTACCGTAGGGCGGATGGGGTCTGCCCAGCCTTATGCAGGCGACGGGCTGGAATTTGAAGTGATCACAGCCGTGGTACTGGGGGGCACCAGCCTGTCCGGCGGGATCGGGAAACTGAAAGGTACGATTTGCGGCGCTATTTTGGTAGGGGTCCTTGGGAATGGCCTGAGCATGATGCAGGCGGACCAATATTTTAATTACATTACCAAAGGGATCCTGATTTTGGCAGCAGTGATTGCAGACCTTATTATCACATATTACCGCAATCAAAAGATGACGCCAAAATTAAAAGAAGCAGGCCAGGCGGCAGTGGAAAACGACCAGTGGAAGCAGGTCTTGGACCAGCCGGATAAGGTGATCGAGATGAAGGGCATTACCAAAGCCTTTCCCGGGATCAAAGTCCTTGACGGCGTGGACGTGACATTTTCCCAAGGGCAGATCCATGCCCTCGCAGGGGAAAACGGCGCCGGCAAATCTACGCTGATGAAAATCTTGACAGGGGAAGTGAAAATGGACCTGGGGCAGATTTCCATTAACGGGGTTCCGGTCTTGATACATTCCCCGGCGAAAGCAGAGGAAATCGGGATTTCCATTATCCACCAGGAACTTGCCCTGGTGCCGGAGCTGACGGTGGCCCAAAATATCTTTTTGGGAAAAGAAGTGAAAGCGAAAATACCCGGATTTATCAGCAAACATGAGATGAACCGAAGGGCGCAGGAGCTGATTGACCAGCTGGAATTAAATATCGACGCCAGAAGCATAGTAGGGAAGCTGACGGTCAGCGAGCAGCAGATGATTGAGATTATCAAAGCAGTGGAAAAAAATTCATGGATGATCATTATGGACGAGCCTACATCGTCCTTGACGGAACGTGAAAAAGAAAAGCTGTTTGGAATCATTGATAAACTAAAGAAAAAGAAAGTGGGGATCATCTATATTACCCACCGGATGCAGGAAATTTTCTCCATCAGCAATTGTATTACCATATTGCGGGACGGGACAATGGTAGGCCATTACCCCACGGAGGAAATGGATGAAAATAAGGTAATTTCCCGAATGGTTGGCCGGGAACTGAACAATATTTTTGACAGGAAGCCGGTTCCCCATGGCCAGGTTGTACTGGAAGTGGAAGGGCTTACCCGAAAAGGGGTTTTCCACGACATTTCTTTCCAGGTCAGGGCAGGGGAGGTTCTGGGGCTGAGCGGGCTTATGGGCGCCGGCAGGACGGAGATCGCCAGGTGTATCTTTGGTCTGGACCGGTATGATTCCGGGGTGGTCCGGGTGCTGGGCAAGCAGGTGGCTATCCGGAATGTGTCGGATGCCGTAGATGCCGGTATCGCTTATGTTCCAGAAGACCGGAAACGGGACGGGTTTATACCGTTTATGTCAATCCGTGAGAATATTGCGCTTCCTTCTTATGAGGAACGTTTAAGCCGCCATGGGATCGTTCAGGATGAGGCGGAGAAAGCCTTGTCCAAAGAATACGTCAGCGCATTGGGGATCAAGACCCCAACCGACGAAAAGAACGTGGTGGAACTTTCCGGAGGAAACCAGCAAAAGGTGATTTTAAGCAAATGGCTGGCAAAAAAACCAAAGCTTTTGATCCTTGACGAGCCCACAAGGGGGGTCGACGTAGGGGCGAAAGCAGAGATCCACGGGATCATTGGGCAGATCGTCCGGGAAGGCGTGGCCGTTATCATGATTTCCTCGGAAATGCCGGAGCTTTTAGGGTCTGCCGACCGGATCCTCGTATTGAGGGAAGGGGCGGTCACCGGCGAGTTTGACAGGGAAGAAGCCACGCAGGAGGCATTGATGCAGCACTCAGCTTTGGCGTAAGATTTGGGGGTGTACAACATTGAAAAATAAGGTTATGGCATTGGATTTAGGCTCAACCGGGATTAAGGTGACGGTTTTTGA
Source organism: uncultured Lachnospiraceae bacterium (assembly GCA_910584845.1). Taxonomy (GTDB): domain Bacteria; phylum Bacillota; class Clostridia; order Lachnospirales; family Lachnospiraceae; genus Brotaphodocola. The sequence goes on along the minus strand of CAJUDH010000012.1, from coordinate 87,069 downwards.
CGACAAAGCCCAAATACTGGGAAGCCGGTACAAAGAGTACCAGACCCTTTATCCGGGCATTAACATGGTCCTGCAAAGCCCTACGGAATGGTGGAAATATTTCTGCGACGCTTCCAAGGACTTGCTGGATTCCCTTGGGATCCTGCCGCAGGAGATCGCCTGTGTGGCGCCGAGCGGCCAGATGTCGGCATTAATCCCCATAGGAAAGGACGGGGGCCTTTTAATGGACCCTTGCCTTATATGGGCCGATATGAGGACGACCGAGCAAGTGAAGGATGTGGCAAAGGGGTACGGGGGGCAGGACAAGGTTTATGATATGACGGGGATCGGGCTCACGGAAGAAACCTTTACCGGATACAAAATCATGTGGTTCCACAAAGAAAAGCCGGAATTATATGAGCAGACCCAATGCTTTTTACAGCCCAAAGAGTATATCGGATTCCGCCTGACCGGGAATATGGCCACGGATTATTCGGATGCTTCTGAGACGGCCATGATGGATATACGGAAACGGACCTGGTCAGAAGACATGCTCCGCCTGATGCACATAGACAAAGAAAAGTTACCGCCCATCCGCCATTCCTGGGACATTTTAGGCTATGTGACTGAGGAAGCGGCCAAGGAAAGCGGCCTTATGGCCGGCACCCCGGTATGTGTCGGCGGCGGCGACGTGAGCATCGCCGCGTTGGGCGCCGGGATCGGAGAAGAGGGGTCTTGCTATTTTTACATCGGATCCGGTTCGTGGGTAGGTATGTCCTCAAAAGAACCTTTGCTGGATTACAATCATAAGATTGCCTGCCTGTGCAACCTGTCCGGAGACGGGTATTTCCCCCATATGGTCGGCCTGGCAGGAGGCCTGTGCCACCAGTGGGCCCGGAACCTGTTTAACCAGATCCCGGGAATGGAAAAGGCCGTTGACTACGCTATGATTGAGGAGGCAGTAGGCCGGTCCCTGCCGGGGGCGGGCGGATTGCTGTTCCTTCCTTACCTAAGGGGAGGCGGCGCGCCGACCCAGAACATTAACGCAAGGGGGGCCTTCCTGGGCCTGGAAGCACGCCATGGCTACGATGACATGTGCCGGGCGATTATGGAAGGCGTGGCCTATATTTTGAGGGAAATGATAGAAGTCCTGGACCAGAAGAGCCATTCAGGGGTGAAAGAGATTATCCTTATTGGCGGAGGGGCCAAAAGCCCGGCCTGGCGCCAGATTATTGCGGACGTGATGCAAAGGCCGATTGTCTGCACCACCATGAAGCAGGAAGCGAACACCTGGGGGGCGGCCAAGTGCGGCGGCGTCAGCGTAGGGCTGTGGGAATCTTTTGAAGCGGCGCAGAAGCTGGTAACCATAGAGAACGTAACCCAGCCGAGAAAAGAGGCCGGCGCTTTATACGACAAGATGTACCAGGCATTTTTAAACGCTTATGGACATTTGGTACCCACATTTGACGAATTGGCAGAATGCCGGGTAATGATAGAAAAATTTTCTAAGGAGGGGTTTTAATATGGGAAAAACAGTTGTGATTACCGGAGGGGCACAAGGCCAGGGCCTTAGCCATGCGCTGATTTTTGCCAAGGCCGGTTATCAGGTGGTGATTGGGGACATCCTTCCACTGGACGACAGCCGGGTTCAGGACGCGGTGGAGCAGGTCCGCAACGCCGGGGGGGAAGCCCTGGCTGTGGTTTGTGACGTGGCCAGCACAGAACAGGTGGAAGCCATGTTTGCAAAAGCATCGGAAACCTTTGGCTCCATTGACGTAGTTATCAGCAATGCAGGGATCATGACTTTTGGAAAGACCTGGGAACTTACGGATGAGAAAGTGCTCCAGACCCTGGATATTAATTTGATGGGGACCTGGAGGGTTGATAAAGAAGCGGTAAAATATATGATGAAGCAAAACAGCGGCCGCATTATCAACATTTCTTCTACGGCAGGGTTAAAGGGGACCCCCAACCTGTGCCATTATACCATGTCAAAATTCGGCGTAGTCGGTTTGACCAAGACTTTGGCAAAAGAAGTGGCCAAGATGGGCATTACCGTAAACGTGCTGTGCCCCACAATGGTAAAGACGCCTATGACCCAGCGCCCCGCGTTTTTGGAATACCTGAACGGGATGAAAGGGAAAAATTACAGTACGTTTGAGGAAGCCGATGCGGACATGAGCAAGGGAAGGGCCATGGGGGTTGCCTTTATTGAACCAGAGGACGTTTCCCGGATGGTATTCTGGCTTGCCACATCAGAAGAGGCACGTTTGATTACGGGGGCGGCACTTCCCCTGGATGCCGGTTCTATGCTGTAAAAGGATAACAGGCCTGACTGGCCAAACCGGCCGGTTTTGAAAGAATAATAAGATGATGGAGGATAACGTTCATGGAAAACTATCTATTAAAAGGCGCGGTGACGGAGCTTATTGCCACATTTGACAGCCAGGAGAACCTGGATACCGGCATGTATGAAAACCAGTGCGATTTTCAGATGGAATCCGGGATTAAGGGCCTGTTCTGTAACGGGCTTGCCGGGGAAAGCCTGTATACTACCATGGAAGAGAAAAAGGCCATGACGGAGATTGCCGTAAAGAAAGCGGCCGGCAAAGTCCCCGTGGTGGGCAATATTGCGGAAATGCGACTTTGCGACGCAAAGAAAATGTTGAACCTTTATGTAGAGGCAGGGGTGGATGCCATCTGTGTTACGCAGCCCTATGTACTGGCTTATACACCGGATTTGCTCTACCATTTCTATTCCGAATTGGCAGCGATGACGAAACTGCCCGTATATGTGTATAATGCGCCCCAGACCAGCAATACCATGTCGCCGTCCCTGGTAGACAAGATTGTAAATAACAATGAGAATGTAGTAGGCTACAAAGACAGTACCCAGGATATTATCCATCTCCAGACGATGATGGCCGGAATTAAGGACGGGAAGCATTTTGAATGCATCTCCGGAAGCGACGCAACCATTTATCCTACATTGGCCATTGGCGGATGCGGCATTATATCTTTGATTTCAGCTGTGTTCCCGAAACCCATTATTGACGTATGTGAAGTGTATTTCCAGGGGGACAGCAAAAAATCTTTTGAGATCCAGAAATATATTTTGGATATCCGCACGGCCCTGAAAGGGGCACCGTTCCTGGCAGGCTATAAGTACGCGGCTTCCCTGGTCGGCCTCCCCATGGGAATTGTGAGGAATCCGCTTTCGGATGCTACCGACAGCCAGAAGCAGGTAATTAAAGACAATTTAACGCGCCTGGGGCTGGTGAAATAAGGCATCAAATGGTCTGTGAGGATGCCCCGTATTTCCATAAGATATGGATTTACGGGGCGATTTCTGCTGTTGTACGGTTTTGGGCAACAGCGAAACACCGTATGGAAGTTTAGACGTATTATTTTTCTATTTCGGCCTTGACATTTATGGGCAAATCCCATATACTTAGTATACTAAATAATGGAGGTGCATATGGGGTACCACAAACATGCGGCGCATTTTATCAATAAGCTGTCCAATAAATTGCGCAGAAAGATTGACGCTTTTCCGAGTAGGGAGGCCTTTAGCGGTTCCCAAGGCAGGGTGCTCCATTTTGTCTTGGCGCAGGGCCGCGACGTTTTCCAAAAAGATATTGAAGAGGAATTTAGTTTACGCCCGCCGACGGCAACCCAGCTGCTAAAGAAGATGGAGCAGGGTGGGCTGATCCGCCGGGAAGTTATGGCCGATGACGGGCGGATGAAACGGATTATCGTCAACGAAAAGGCCTTGCAGTATAAGGATGTTGTCATTGCGGATATTACCCGCCTGGAGGAAGAGCTTATCAGGGGGATCCCCCAAGAGGAGATGGATGTCTTTTTCAAAGTGGTTGAGAAAATGATGGAGAATGTTTCCTGATGCCGGTGTGCCGGCTGTGGCCCCTATAGCTTGCCCCTTAAAGTTGTTTGTGGCAGATGGAAGTTATTTTGCAATATGTGTGCTGCCTGTTAAAGGCAGCAGCATTTTAATATAAATACTTAGTAAACTAATTTTGGAGGCCTGATATGAATACAAAAACCGTGGACTATTTAAACGGGAAGCTATTTCCCATGATCCTTAAATTTTCCGTCCCGGCGGCGGTTTCGTTATTGATTACCGCAGTTTACAACATTGTGGACAGGATGTTTGCAGGAAACTTTAACGGCACATCTGCTTTGGCCGGTTTATCGGTCTGTTTTCCTTTGCCTTTTATGATGATGGCTTTTGCCCTGATGTGCAGTGCCGGCGGTTCTACTTTTTTCAGTTTGTTTTCCGGACTTCTTTTTAAGGGTGTTTGGCGTTACCCAGACCGCTTATCCCTATGCCCGTTCCTATTATCGGATCGTGGCTTGCGGATGCCTCTTCCAGGGGCTGTCCCAACTGTTTTGTGATTTTGTCCGTGTTTCCGGCAAGCCGGTTATGGGGATGTGCGTGACCGGGCTGGGGGCCGCCGCCAATATTGTTTTGGATGCGCTGTTTATCATTGTCTTTGACGGGGGGGCATGGCATTTTCTTTGCGCAGCCTATCAGTGATTTCCTGGCAACCCTGTTGTCTTTGTATTTGATTTTCAGGGAAAAAAAGGATGTAATGCCCTTTAACAGCATTGCTGCCGGCCAAAGGCGCCATGTGCGCCTTTGGCCGGCAGCATAAATAAGAATGTGTATCTGCCCCTCATTTACCTGCGCAGGCAGAACATCTGGACGGATTTTTTTAGTTCCCCTGCCTGAAGGCGGAGCTCCTGGGCAGAATTGGCGGATTTCTCAGCGGTAGAAGCATTGGTTTGAACCACTTCGGATATTTGTTCCATCCCCTGGGTCAGCTGGGCCAGGGATTCGGCTTGTTCTTTGGCAGATCGGGCAATGCCCTCTACCAGCTCTGTGGATTTTCTGGCCTTGGCAACCCCTTCGTCCAGGGTTTTGGTGCTGTCTGCCGACAATGCCGTTCCCCGTTCCACCAGGTTGATGGAATTTTGGATCAGGTCCGTAATGTTTTGTGCCGCCTCTGCACTTTTGTTGGCCAGGCTTTGCACTTCGTCGGCCACCACGGCAAAGCCTTTTCCTGCGCTGCCGGCGCGGGCGGCTTCCACTGCCGCGTTAAGGGCCAGGATATTTGTCTGGAAGGAGATGTCTTCAATGGTTTTGATAATGCCGCTGATCTGCTGGGAGGACTTGGAAATATCCCCCATGGCAGTGGTCAAATCTACCATCTTCTGGTTGCAGGCTTCCAGCTGCGCCGCGGTATCTATGGATAGCTTCCGGGCGTTGTCAGCATCGGTGGAGGTGTTGTTTACCTGGCCCGAAAGGTCCTGGATACTGGCCGAGAGCTCTTCTACTGCGGACGCCTGGGCTACCGCGCCGTTGGAAAGGGTCTGGGAATCGGAAGCCATTTTTTCGGATTCGCTAGAAACCTGTTCTGCCGCCTGGTTAATCCGGGACAAAGCCTGGTTAAGGGAGTTTAATATTTGGCCCATTGCCAGCTGGATCGGCTGAAATTCGCCGCGGTAATCGCTGCCGATGGATAGGTCCATTTTCCCCTTTGCCATCTGGGTCAATTTCGAATTTATATCAGAAATATATTTCTTTAATTCCCTTTTTGTCTCGTGGATGGACGCTACCAGCATACCGATTTCCGAAGTGTCCGGCTCCAGGGCAAAGGGGGCGGAAAGGTTACCGCGGGAAATCTCGCCCATCTGGTCGCGGACTGCGATAACGGGGGCCAGGATCCGCCGGTTGGTAATGACCATGACTAAGAGCTGCATGACCCCCACCAGCATCATGAAAAAAAAGATAATTCCCATGATAATGTCGGATTTTAAAGTTAGGCTATGTACCTGGTCCTTGGTGCGCATATCCAGGGTGTTTAAAAATTCTTCTTTTAAAGAGGTGATGTTAGCCGTAACCGAACTATAGTCAGGGCCGTATACATAAGCAAGGGCTTCTGCCATCTGCCCGGCCTGTACCTGCTCCATAGCCCCTTCTTCCAGGGGGACTAAGTTGTTGGACAGGGAAGACATCTGGTCGATCATGGACTGTTCGCTGGAAGTGATGCCGATTTCCTGCATCGCCGCGACGCCCAGGTCCCGGTTTTTTAAGTTGTTTATCTCATTCCAATAATTGTCATAGTGGACCTGTTCCCCGGTAGAAGCATAGGCCCGGACTTCGTTGGTCAGGTAGGCAGAGCCGTTCATAAAGCGGTTGGCATTATAGGTAAGGCTAAACCTGTCTTCGTTGGCGCGGTTTAATTTCCCTTTTATATTGCCATAGGCAAACAAAAGGAGAATCATCAAAAGAAGAGCCGTCAAAGAAATCCCGTTTAAAATCATGATTAGTTTTGATTGATTCATTGCTTTTTTCATTTTTTGCCCTTATCCTTTCATATGTGTTCAGAAACTTCCTTTTTATATAGTCCTCAGCTTCTTCCAGTTTACACAAAACAGACAGAAATTTCAACCAATTCTTTGCCTTGAACAAAATTATATTTTCCTTTGGACGGTTGTTGCGGTTTGGGATGGGGGAAAGCCTGCCGTTGAACTTAGCCCGGCCCACCGTTGCCTTGCCGTCCGATAGCGCCTAAGGTATCATAAAGGGGCGGTTCCTATTTGCTTTCCTGTACTTACTTCAGGCCAGTTTATAAGGGCTACACGCGGGCTGTGAAACGGGCTGCTGACAACAAACATTTGTTTCAAAATTTACGGGATAAAAGAGGGGATGATAAATGTTGCAAAGAAAATGTTAGGAGATGGAACAATAACACTTGAAGAGATTGCAGAATTTGTTGGCCTTTCTGTTGATGAACACTAGTTTACAACTTTTTGATTTTTGAAAAATAAAAATACAAACTCAGTCTCTTTGCGGTATAATTTAAGCGACTAAACAAAAATCCACACGAAAAGAGATGAGTTTGTATCTACCGCTTATTATACCTTAAAGATTCCATTTTTAATAGACTGTTTTTATATTTTCAGGGTTATTTTGCTAATGCCTCCAGACCCACCGCCAGGAATCTGTTCCTGTTAGTCATCTCCATTTTGACTCGGGACTATCCTAAAGTTTGTGTAAACCTCCAAACTGATGTAAGATAACATTACACAGTTTGGAGGTTTATTTATGTCAAGAAAAAATGAAAGTCCACAAAAAGCAGCAATGCGGGAAATGATGCGCAGTTATCTGAAAGATAATGATATCCGGATCAAAAGCGGAACCGATGTCAACTCTGTTATGCGCGACATGATGTCCGTGCTTTTGGAAGGTGCGCTAGATGAAGAGCTGGACGAAGAACTCGGTTACTCAAAGTACGATTACCGGAACAAGGAAACCGATAACAGCCGTAACGGACATTATAAAAAGACCATGCATACCAGTTATGGTGACATGGATATCTCAGACTCTACCATCAGCCGGATAACGGACAAAAAACTGCCCATCGTAAAAGAATGGCAGGTTTAAGTACCCTGAGGCTGCCAAGCGTCTTATTTACACAACCAACGCGATAGAAGGCTTTAACCGGCAGCTGCGCAAGGTGACGAAATCCAAGACCGTATTCCCGACAGATGACAGTCTGTTAAAAATGCTGTATTTGGCGATGATGGACATCACAAAAAAATGGACAGGACACCGTCAGGACTGGGGACAGATCCATTCGCAGTTAGAGATCTATTTTGAGGAACGACTCTCTGACAGAGATCTGTAAAGGAAACGGTTCTGACAATTCCCATTGACAGTGCCGGAATTGGCTATATAATACAGGTAAGGGGCGGAACCGAAAATCCGGCATCTGCCCCTTAAGCAACTATTCACATGTCTTATATCAGATTTAGAGTTTACACAAAACTTGAAACGGTCTCAAAATTTTTTAACTAGTTCAAATTCTATTTTTACTGTTATATCATTCCCACGCATATTATAAAATCTTTATTTTATAAAAACTTTTTTAAATATTTCTTTTCTATTTCCATTTGTGTTTCTAGTCCAAATAAATGTTTTATATCATCCTGGTATGGATATTCATAAATAGGAGGCTGATTAAACATTTTCAAAAGTTCATTACAATAGTCTATGCAAATATCTGATATTTTTGCAATATCATCATATATCTGATCTGTCATACCCCATTTTTTAATATAATGCTTGGAAAACCAAAGATACTCTTGATCGTTATGAGCATAGACCTTATTTCTACTTTTAGTGTATTTATAACCGTTTTGTATTCCTGTGCGTTTTTGCTATTTGTGACGGCAGGAATAAAAAAGTGTGGATAATTGATAACGATTATGGTAAAATGAAGTTAAACAATCGGACAGGGGGATGAAATACGGTAGATGGAAGTTAAAACAATACTGGCAAAAAATATAGAAGCAGCTGGAGATAAAGCGGCTTACGATGCAGCCTGTAAACGATTGCTTGCGAATAAGCTCATCCTGGCATGGATTATGAAAAGCTGTCTGGAAGAGTATCGGGATTTTGATGTAGAAGAGATTTGCGAAAAGTATATCGAGGGAGAACCTCAGATTACCAAAACCGCTGTACATCCAGATGAAGAAGCAGGTGGTGGTGAACAGATTAAAGGGGAAAAGACGGAAGACAATACAATTAGAGAAGGTACAATCACTTATGATATTCGTTTTTATGCCATAGTTCCTGGTACAAAAGAGAATATTAAATTAATTCTTAACGTGGAAGCACAAAATGAATTTTATCCCGGATACCCATTGATTAAACGCGGTATTTACTATTGCAGCCGAATGGTTTCCTCACAATATGGGGTAGAATTTGTGGATTCCCATTATGAACGTATTCGTAAAGTCTACTCGATTTGGATATGTGCCAGTCCGCCAAAATATCGTGAAAATACGATAGCTAGGTATTTCATTCAGGAAGAAAATCTGGTTGGAAAAGTAACGGAGAAGAAAGAGAATTATGATTTGCTTACTGTAGTGATGATTTGTTTAGGCCATTCCGAGGGTGATAATTACACGGGAATATTAAAATTACTGGATGTGTTGCTGTCTTCAGAAAAACAGCCGGAAGAAAAGAAGCAGATACTTCAGGATGATTTTGGAATTAAGATGACAAAAACATTAGAGAGTGAGGTGCAGGATTTGTGCAATTTAAGTAAAGGTGTAGAAGAAAAAGGAATTGCGATTGGCATTGAGCTTGAACGTGAAGCAGGAACTTTAAGATCGATAAAAAACTTGATGGATACATTAAAACTAACAGCAGAACAGGCAATGGCTGCATTAAAAGTTCCTGAAGCAGAATGGGCAAAATATGTTAATAAATTGGGTCAATAATGAATAATAATATTTCCCGATTGCTGTTATATGCAGTCGGGAAATTATTTAGAAAAGCAGGATATAATTTTTTATCAATCAAGTCATTTACAACGAAAAAACTGCCTTTTCCATCAGGGAAACATCCGATATTTTTCAGGCGGGAGCACATGGTCTGTTCAGATAAACCGTATTCATAGGCTAAATCTTTCAGAGAGGAATACTGGCATTTTTTACGGAGTTCCTGCTGGATATGAATAGGAAATTCGGATGACTTTTTTGCTATAAGTCCTTGTCTTTTTAACCAATAATAGAGTGTATGATAAGGAATATTATTTTTTTTGCCAGTTCTACCATATTCATTGTGTTGATCTAGTTTAAAAGTTTCTCTTGTAATTCATTAGAAATGGACGAAGATATATTTCCGTTCTTTGCCTGATAGTTATGCTTTTTTGCCCAGTAGTAAAGGGGTGAGGCGGAAAGATTAAACTGTTGTTAAAGTTCTTTTATTGTAAATACTCTTTCGAATTTCATTAACATTTTTTCGTAATTCTGGCGATATGGATGGCTTTCGGCCTGGAAGAGAACAAAACAAAGATTGGAAGACGAACTATATTCTTCTGATGATATTTTTGTTAGCTCTAAACTATTTTTTGCCGAAATGTTTTGTTCGTTTTTTGTTTTTATGAAAAAGATGTTTAATTTCTGCTAACGTTGCTTTGGGCATTAGGTTTATTCCTCTTTTCTTTTTCTAGTTCTTTTTTCAAAAAAACCTTCCGACTTTAATTTTATAATCAGGTAATGTAGATTTTGTGGAGTTATATCGTAAAAATCTGATTTTTCAGGATAAAGTAACTGTAAATCGTGAATGAATCGATATTCTTCAGGATTGGGCATTTTCATTAACATAAGTTCCTGTGGTTGAATATCAGGAAGTTTGTCAAGGCGGGATTTCATATATATGAGCATACTATGTCTTCTGTGCGAATGATGGGTTCTAATTTTTGATATTCTTCAATCCATCGTTTTATTTCCCCTGCTTTTTCAGATAATCCTCTAGATTGAAAACGGCGCGTATATAAGGGGCATTTTTTCCATGAAGTTCCCCTGGTTTGGGACTGTCAAATGAATTGTGCATTGTCGTAAATTGGTATGTATCAAGAGTGTTTTTTCGACATAAAGAACAAATGCTTATGTTTCCTGCTCCCCCTCCTGTCAATCCTGGCTTTCTGTTTTCCGGCATTTGCTGAAGAAAGTTCTACGAAACAGGTAATCGTGGAATTGGAAGCGATAGTGGAAGAAAAAGATTATTTTAGGCCGGATGAAGTGGCTGGTTATCGGCTTACTTTAAAAAATAAACTGGGGCCAGCCTGGATAGGGGTGAAATTTGAACTGTCAGGAAAAAATATTGGCCGTGAATTTACCGATAAGGATTTGCGCCTCCAGGATGGGTGGGTAAAGAGGGGAGGGTATTTTTATTATACAAAGAAGGCCGAAGCCTATACCGATTATCTGGTTATAGACGGGATTACCATTCCCAATGCAGCCGCTTTGGATAAACAAAGCAGGGGCAAAAAGAAGAAAGGGCAAGTGTGACTGTCAGCGTATATGGGGAAGCTATCCAGTATGACAGCATTACCCCTGATTTTTCCAGTGAAACCCCATGGGATAAGGAAAAACCGCAACATATCACACATACATCGGGTACTTCCCGCAGGGGAACCTCCCGTACCGATTCTATCTATTTATATTCATCCCCCTCAGGAAAGCGGAACGGCATCAACGGGTAACTTGGAGCTGGTTGATCAGGAAAATCATATATGGAAATATCGAGGAAACAATGGAGCCTATGCAAAAGATGGCTGGATTTATGTCTACAATCCTTACTCTCAGGAAGAGGAAAAATATAGCTGGCTTCATTTTGATAAAAATGGGGTGATGACCTATGGATGGTATAAAGCAGAAGAGAGAATCTGGTATTATTGCCATGAGGTATCCGATGGAAGCCTTGGGAAGCTGGTGAAAGGCTGGCATGAGGACAGCCAGGATGGGAAGATATATTTCCTTAACCGGAAAACAGGGATTATGCTGTCGGGCTGGCAGGGGATTGACGGATGTTGGTATTATTTTGCAACCCATGAAGAAATTCCGCAGCAGACCTGGATGTGGAAGGTGTTTGATGACAGTGGCCTGGGGAAATGGATTTATGAACGATTGGGATATCGGAGTTATGGGCCTTTGTATGTTGATGGAAGAACACTTGACGGGCAAAGAGTATACAAGTCGAGATTATGAGAGAAAAATGTTTAGAAAAGTATTCTCATGCTATCATTTTTGGCGTAACAAGAATGAAATGATTAGGGTATTAAAAGGCTCCAATTTTTTGTTGTATAAATTTGTACATTGATAATCGAATGTATTGTTGTAAAGACAGGACATTTTGAACATTTTCTGGTATACGCGGAAACTGTATCCAGCTCAAGAGGAAACAGTTTAAAAGCAAACTGTTCTTATTTGACCCCGATTGCGTCTGGAACAAATCAGGCATTAATGATATTTACACATTTAAAATTTACAGATTTTGAAAATTTGGCTGGCCTTTGGTAATTATCTGCTTTATCTGTTGTGTAGGAATTTTACCGTTAGTTTTTCCATTCTTTTGATTTCAATTAAGGAGACTCAACGATTAAAAAAATTTGGAATATTCGAATCCGGAAAAGGAAGGAATTTCTTCAGAATTTCTTATTAACTTTTTGAATGAAGCGGAGAAAACGGGTAGTGAAATCCATGGAATTTTGTTTATCGTACATGGAAAAGTTATTTTTGAAGCATATAATGCACCATATGCAAAAGAAATTCCGCATATCATGCATTCGTTTACAAAATGTTTAACGAACATGGCATTGGGACTTGCATATAGCAATAGACTGATCGATTTGGATGCACCTATTTTGCGATATTTGCCAGAATATGCACAAGGTGCAAACGAATATCTGCGGACTGTCACGGTTAAAAATCTGCTTACAATGCGGAGTGGACAGCAAAGAAGTATTGGAAATGAGTGGCGGCCTTTAAAGAGCAGCTGGCTGGACTCCTATTTTCAGGCTCCATTTACCGAGGAGCCCGGAAAAATTTATAGGTATTCCAGCGAAAACAGTTATGTACTCTCGGCAATTGTACAGCGGGTGACAGGAAAAACGTGTAAGGAGTACCTTAGGGAAAACATTACAGAAGCCATTGGGATGAGTGATTTTACATGGATGCTTAGCCCAGAAGGAATTTGTTCCGGCGGCAATGGGGTAAGTTTGACCGTGGAAGATATGGCATGCATAGGGTTATTGTATCTAAATGGTGGAAAATGGGAAGGAAAACAGTTATTATAAGAAACATGGATTCGGCGGTCACTGGGATATATTGACCAGGTGGGAGCAAGGCCGGATGGAATAGAGTATAATTATCATTGGGAACACAGGGAGGATCTTTGGGCTTCTATGGGGATGTTCGGACAGGCATGTATTGTAGTTCCCGAGATGGACATGGTGGTCGCTATGACAACAGCCGATGATAAAAATATATTCTGTAAAATTCTGCATCAGCAGGTAATTTCCCCATGGAAGTTACAGCAGCAGATGGAAAAAGTACCATGTAAGGATATGCAGATGTGGGAAGTTCTACATCGTAAAAGGATGTGCATGACGCTGGAGGGGAAGCATACATCGAAGGGACTACGAATACCTCCTGTATGGAAAAAATATGAGTTTATTCCTGTGCAGGAAGTTGATGGCATTACAGAGATAGCACTTACTTTTTTAGAAAAAGAAATTATTTTTGCAATGAAAGATGGTCGTGGATACCATGAAGTAAAAGCAGGACTCAATTGTTGGATTCACGGAATGACCTCTATGACAGGGGGATATCTGCATCATCAATATGAGATGGATAGAATCCAGATTTCTGCATGTGCATACTGGGAGTCTGAACATACACTGATGATGGAATGGAGATATCCAGAAATGGCATTTTTTGACCATGTGTGAATTGAATGGAGCATGGAAAAAATCACCATGAAACGATGGGTAAACATGAATTCTCAGGATACAGAGCGACCTCTCTTAGAAGCAGTAATAAAATCTGACACAGCAGGGGAGCCATTTTAGAGCCAGGCGCCATAAAGCAACGCCGAAAATGCCAGGTTCTATGTTGAAAAAGATTCTGGAGCAAGCCTCTGAAACCGTAGAGTAGTTTTCTAATTCCATAGATCATTTTATGGAACAGAATATTAATAAGGTGGAGATGATTGCCTATACTCCTACAGTACAGAAGGTATTAAATGATAAAAGGGGAAACATTGAACCCATACAGGAGATTCCAGGGGGAGAAGAACTTTTCAGGAAAGCCTATGAAGCAAAAGGAAAGTGGAGTCTTATTCTGCAGGAACAGACAGATGATACAATTCAGCTAATAAAACAAGTTAGGGATTTACAAACCTATAAACCTATTGGTTACATTCGCATCGGCTTAAAAAGAAACTATTTGGATAAATTAGTAGCCGCAGTAAAGTTTGACAGTCAGGGGAAAGTTATTATTCTTCGGTCACAGGAAGTAATTGTAGGAGAAAATATCCGGGAAGAATTTATAATGTGTATGCTACAGGAAACGTTCCCATATGGATATCTTCGATATGAAGAAGAAGGCAAAGCTTATCGCGTGTTTTATGTATATTCAGGAACGATGAATTGGAAAAATATTGGTTTGATATCTGAATCTTATATTAATAAAGGATTGACTAGTTTGAAATATACTACACTGTTTTTTCTTGAAAGAGAACGGGAGGAACTGGAATCCGAGATGGAAGTGTTGGCGGGAATGACGGGGAAAATCATAGCAGAAAATGCAAGTACAGCCATGGATCAGGGGGAATACCAGAGGCAGTACGATAGCCTGCTTATTCAATATGAAGAAACCAAGGTGCGTCATGATGAGGTGGCCGGAAAAATTGCCGACAAACAGGCGCAGGCGGCGCAATTCTGGGACTTTATTGCAACGATGGAGAAGATGGATGGCGTATATGATTCTTTTGACGAGGGGATATGGAGCAGTCTGATCGAGTACGTGACAGTTTACTCAAAAAAGACATCCGCTTTACGTTCCGCGGAGGAATGGAAGTGTAATGGGCATGGAATGCGCAACAATCTTTTCCGGCAGTCAGGATATCACTTCACATCAAAATGCACACGGTATATCATAACGATATGCACCGTGTGCATTTTTATAAGTATCCCGTGTTCATCGTTAGTTTGTATCAAAATCGTTGTTCCCATGAACATCGCAACAACGAAATTGATACAATGAAAACTCACAGAATTGCTGAAAAACAAGGCATTACTAGCTTTGCGAGACGAAATATCCCGAAACCAAGGGGCAGCTAACGCCGAGACACACCACAGGAATGGGGCAGGGAACGATTCGGGGAGTGGGGCAGCCAAAAGAAAAACGGCGGGGCTACAGGAAAGAAAGGCCCTGTCAATACCTGTCGCGGGAAAAACACAGGCTGGTCGGAAAAGGGGCAGTACGCCAGCGGCCCGGATGTTGATACCGGCCAGAGTAAGTTTTTCCAGCCACATCATTGATTTACAGGGCTGCCGGCGGTATAATAGGGTTGTCAGCGTCCCCGTTTCTTTTTAGAAAGGGCGGCAAATGAATAACCGGATAGGGGTAACCGATGCAAGGCAATCGGCAGACAAAAAGGGCAGAATTTCCATTGGAAGCCGGATTGAATTTTGCAAATACGAATGGAAAGGCGGTAGTTGCAGGGAATACACGGACAGAGGATACAGCGGCAAGAACATAGGCCGCCCGAAATTTCAAGGGCTGGTGCGGGATATTAAAAAAGGCCTGATAACGAAAACCATCGTCTACAAGCTTGGCCGTATCAGCCGATCCATTCTGGATTTCGCCAGCCAGATCTTAGGCCGCCTTGGCACATGGGGCAGCATATCCTTTGACGACTAGGGGCAGGTGGTGGATTGGATGGTTACCAGCGTTGCCGCCATAAGCGGCAGCCTGAACATTACATGGAAAATCTGACGGGCGGGACGCTTCCCGTCAGGCCGCTGCCTTGTGCAGCCTTTGTAAACAATACTTTTGTAAACGCTAAAACTAGAAAAAGGACGGAGGGGGAAGGATGGGCAACCCTATTGTGGAATATGCGAAAAGCCTGGATCAGGTAAGCCGGGAGAGGAGGCGTGATTTTCACCGGTTTGCTGAGACGGCATGGCTGGAGATGAGGACCTCGGCCATAATAAACAAAATACTCACAGAGCTTGGATATGAGGTGGTGACAGGGAGGCGGCTGTGCCTGGAGGAAGCCCGGACCGGGGTTCCCGAGGCGGATGTATTGAAAGCCCATGGAGAGCTGGCCATCCAGCAAGGGGCGCCAAAGGAATACCTGACTGAGGATATGAAAGAAGGCTTTACAGGGGTTATGGGGGTTTTGCACCTAGGCCGTGGGCCGGTGGTGGCGCTGCGGTTTGACATCGACGCGCTGGGTTTGATCGAAGACGAAGAGGATTCCCACCGGCCTTTCCGGGAGGGGTTTTCTTCAGAAAACAAGGGCATGATGCATGCCTGTGGCCATGACGGCCATGTGGCCATAGGCCTTGGGGTGGCGGAAGCCCTTATGAAATTAAAAGGCCGGCTCCATGGGACGGTCAAGTTGATATTCCAGCCAGGGGAAGAAGGGGCAAAAGGGGCCAGGGCCATTGTGGCCCAGGGCCATCTGGACGACGTGGATTATTTCGTGGGGACCCACATTGCGCCTGCCGGGGGGCCGGATGATGGGGACGTGACGCCGGGGACTTGGGGGTCTCTTGCCACCAGCAAGTATGATGCCCATTTTTATGGGGAGGCGGCCCACGCGGGAGGGTTCCCGGAAAAAGGGCGGAGCGCAATTGTGGCGGCTGCCAATGCAGTGTTGAACTTGACGGCAATTTCCAGGCACAGCGGCGGGATTTCCCGGGTCAATGTAGGCACATTCCAAGGGGGGACCGGGCGGAATGTGGTTCCGGACCATGCTGTGGTCCAGTTTGAAGTGCGTGGGGAGACGACAGAGATAAACCAGTTTATGGACCAAGAGGCGGTCCGGGTCTGCAACGGTGCGGCCCAGATGGCCGGATGCACCTGCCGTATGGTGCTTCAGGGGGGCGCAGAGTCGCAGCGCAGCGATGAAGATTTCCTGGAACAGATTGCGGGGATTGTAGAAAACCGGCTTCCCCACCTGAAGGTCAGCAGCTGCAAAAACGCCCAAAACTGGGGAAGCGAGGACATTTCCCTGATGATGAACCGGGTCCAGGGGCATGGTGGGAAAGCCACTTATATGCGTAACATGACGCCGATGGCTTCGGCCCAGCACACCTCTACCTTTGATTTTGACGAGAAGGTGCTGGTGGAGGGGATTGAAGTGTTTACGGCTATTGTATGGGAATTGTGCGGCGGACAGGAGGATGGGGCATGGGCAGTGAGGACGTAAGGATCCGGATCGCAACGCCCAAAGACGCCGGGGGGTTATTGAAAATTTATGCCCCTTATGTAGAAAAGACAGCCATAACGTTTGAATATGAGGTCCCTTCCGTGGAGGAATTTGCTATGAGGATCGAAACGGTTTTAAGGCGCTACCCCTACCTGGCAGCGGAAAAGGGCGGGGAGCTTTTGGGATATGCCTATGCCGGCGCTTTCCATGGCCGGGCGGCTTATGGCTGGGCGGTGGAGACCTCTATCTATGTGGCCCAGGATAAGAAGAAAATGGGGATTGGGAGGCAGTTACATGACATGCTGGAAATGGCTTTGAAAAGCCAGGGGATATTAAATATGAATGCCTGCGTGGCCTGCCCCCGGGAGGAAAAAGACCCGTACCTTTCGCGCAACAGCGTGGAATTCCACAGGCATCTGGGCTACCGGCTGGTGGGGGAGTTCTGGCAGTGCGGGTATAAATTTGGCCGCTGGTATAACATGGCCTGGCTGGAGAAGCATATCGGGGGACACAACAAAGGCCAGCCAGCCCCCAGGGCATTTTCGGAGGTACAAGGCCGGATCGGGGGCAGCCTTTATGGGCCGGACGGCGCCACATGGGCTGACGGGGCGGCCATATGATAGGAAAGGATGGGAAGAAAATGGAATATGCATTTTATGGTTGGGACCATGGGGACGTCCCTCCATTAACCGATGAATACCAGGGGATCCAAAATCCCCGGGATTTGTATGATGCGCTTTCCGGCATCTGGTGTAAAGATACCTGTGCCCCAAGGCTGCAAAGAGAGTGGAGCAGGGACAACAAGACCATTGGCCAATGTTCGATTACGGCGTTTCTTGCCCAGGATATATTTGGCGGAAAGGTTTATGGGATCCCCCTTTCCGGGGGGAATTTCCATTGCTATAATGTGGTGGGGGATTGCGTGTTTGACCTTACCAGCGAGCAGTTTGGGGAAGAGCCATTAAACTATGAAAATAACCCGGAGCAGTTTCGGGAGGCGCATTTTGCAAAAGAAGAGAAACGGCAGCGGTATTTGTACTTGAAGGGGGAGCTTGGGAGGCGTTTCGGTAAGGGGAAGTAGGATATGCAGCATTGGGCGGCTTTACCGGACGGAAGGATATGGCTGCTTAAGTTTAACCTTACAGGAGGGGCAGGAGCGATGGGATTGTGGGCCATAGCCGCCATAGGGGCGTTTTTTGTAAAAGGGTTGTGCGGGTTTGCCAATACCCTGGTATTTACATCTGTCTTGGGGTTTGCAAGCGACAATGTCAATATATCGCCGGTGGAACTGGTGCTAGGGTTTCCCCCAAACCTGATCCTTGCCTGGAAGGAACGCAAGAACCTGGAGCCGAAAGTATTTATCCCGCTGATGGCTATTGTCCTGGCAGGCAGTGTCCCCGGCGCATTTTTTTTAAAAAACACCAACGCGCAGACATTGAAGGCAGCGTTTGGTTTTTTGGTGGTTTTTTTGGGGATAGAAATGCTTCTAAGGGAGTACCAGAAAAAGAAAAGCAAGGGGTCTAAAGTTGTTTTAGGGATCATAGGCCTGGTGGCCGGCGTACTGTCTGGCCTATTTGGGGTGGGGGCCCTTTTAGCGGCTTATGTAGGCCGTGTTACGGAAAATAGCGGGGAATTTAAGGCGAATTTCAGCGCGGTATTTATTGCTGAAAATTTATTCCGCATTATCCTTTATGGGGTCCTTGGGATTATTACGGCATCCACTTTAAAGCAGTCCTTTATGCTGATGCCTTTTATGCTGGCTGGTTTATTAGCAGGGATGAAAAGCAGCCGGGCCCTGGACGAAAAAGTAGTGAAGAAGCTGGTGGTTATCCTGCTGATTATTTCCGGATGTGTGATGATTGGGAAGAATTTATGAAAAAGATGGCAGGATGATAGGATACAGGCCGGCAGGGGAAAGGGGACCGGTTAAAGAGGGCTGGTTATTTGCCTTTTATATGGCATCCGTTTTCATCAACGATGTAATTTTATGGATCGAATCCGTTTTGGATTGGTAGTGGCCCCCTGTGTTTTGGTGCTGGCCGGTACCGGTTATGGGAAGGGTTTTATCAAAGCTTTTATTTATGTGCCCCGTAAAGTGGAGGGCACATAGGAAAAGGCGGAGGATAGCGCAAGGGCAGTGAAATTAGCGTGTGTTTCCAGCCTTATATTTTCGTCTGAAACATTTGGCATCATGCGGAGGGAATACAAATGGGCAATGATAATAAGGCCACTTTTTTGCAGGCAACCCAACAGGAGGAAGATTTTTTACGCCGCCTTGCCTATGGTTCGGAAGCCTCCTGGGGCTACGATAAAAAATTCATGGATAAATTCGACCAGGAGTTTAATATTGACGCTGCCTTTATAAAAAAGAACCCGGTTTATATGGCTGTCTCCCATAAAAAAATCATCGCATTCTGGGGGCTAAAGCAGGAGGGGGAGTGCTGGGTGCTGGAATATTTTTATATTGATGCAGGCTATATGGGGAAAGGGTACGGAAAGCGCATGTGGTCGCATTTAATTGAATGGTGCAGGGGCCATGGCATCCCGGGCATCCATTTTGTTACCAGCCCCCAGGCAGCCGGGTTTTATGAGAAAATGGGTGCCATTCAAGACAAAGAAGCGGTTTCCGTTATTGATGGTAGGGCTATACCACATTTTTTATATTCCATTGGCCCGGGGTGAAAAGGAAGGTATATGATATGGAAGAACGGTTAAGAAAACAGCTGGATTTCGCGTTGGAGATTGATAAAGAAAAAAATGTTTTCCGCCAAACTCATTTATCGGGCCATGGAAGAAATGAAAATGATGCCGAACACGCCTGGCATATGGCAGTGATGGCTTATTTGCTCAGAGAATATTCTAACGAGGAAATGGACATTGCCAAAGTTATGCTTATGTGCCTTATCCATGATATTGTGGAGATCGAGTCCGGCGATACTTATGCCTATGATGAGGAAAACAAAAAGACGCAAAAACAGCGGGAAGATGATGCAAAAGAAAAAATATATTCTATTTTGCCGGAGGATCAAAAACAGGAATTGATCGCGCTGTTTGATGAGTTTGAGGAGAACCGGACGGCAGAGGCAAGGTTTGCCCATGTTATGGATAATATACAGCCGCTGCTGCTGAACAACAGTAACGACGGGGGGGACTGGAAAGAACATGAAGTTACCTCGAAACAAGTATTGAGCAGGCAGGAAAAAACCCGATTGGGCTCAAATAAGCTATATCAGGTGGCAAATCAGATCATTTGGGAGAATATCAGAAAAGGGAACCTTAAGGAGTAGGCAAGCGCCATGGTATATTTTGGCAGGCCTGGTTAAGGGTGAAAAAATTAAAAATCCAGAAGGGAAAAACGGGGCAAGGATCCATGAAAATTAAACGGTTAGACAATATGTTTTCCATTTGCAAAGTTAATGATTTTTCACAAATCGACCTTAACAATGAGTTTTGTTTTACCGGGAGGACGGAGGAAGAATACTCTTTGGTCTGCCAAACATGCCATGTCCCCCGAAACACGGTGGAACGCGACGACGGTTGGCGGGCTTTCCGGATCGAAGGGGTTTTGGACCTTTCGTTAATCGGCATCCTTTCCCAAATAACCACTTTGCTGGCAGGCCATAACATTGGAATATTTGCCATATCCACTTACAATACCGATTATATTTTGACGAAAGAAGAAAATTTTAAAAGGGCCTTGGATGTTTTAGCTTTTTCCGGCTATTCGGTCGTTTAAGGCTGCTTTTACAGGTAAAAAGATCGGGCCAATAGGAGTAGATGCTATGAAGAGAAGAGAAAACCACCTTCAGGTCAAACTGTCGGATTCCCAAAAGGAGAAATTAAAAGAAGAAATCAAGGCGTTTTATCTGGACGTGCGGGGGGAGGAAATCGGAATGATTGAACAGGTCCAACTGCTGGAATTGTTTGAGGAAAAATTGGCGCCGGTTATTTACAACAGGGCCCTGGATGATGCAAGGCGGTGGTTATGCCAGGCAATGGAAAATATAGAGTCGGATTACTATGCTTTGTATAAAAACGAGGGATGAAAAGGTGGGGAAGATGAAAGAAGAATGCGTCATATGCAAAAAGCCCCTTGTATATCTGGAAGCAGACGAGCTTATGGAGTGCGCTATTTGCCATAAAAGGGAGGCAAGTAAAACCAGATGTAGGGAAGGGCATTATGTCTGCAACGATTGCCACACAGAAGGCCTGGACCGTATTATTGGGCTATGCCTGGAAGAAAAGGCAAAAGACCCGGTTTATTTGATTGAAAAAATGATGTCCCAGCCTTTTTGCCATATGCATGGGCCGGAACATCATGTAATGGTGGGCGCGGCGTTGCTGACTGCCTACAAAAATGCAGGTGGGGAGGTTGACTTAAATCCGGCTTTGACAGAAATGATGGGCAGGGGGAAAAGCATTCCGGGGGGAGCGTGCGGTTTTTGGGGGGCCTGTGGGGCGGCTATTAGCGCCGGCATGTTTGTCTCCATCCTTTCAAAGTCCACGCCCTTAAGTGTAGAGCCCTTCCGCCTTTCGAATTTAATGACCTCAAAAGCATTGGAAGCCATTGGAAATACAGGGGGGCCGCGCTGCTGCAAACGGGATTCCTACCTTTCTATTTTGGCGGCCATTGATTTTGTGGAAGCCCATTTTGGGGTCAGCATGGAAAAGGCCGGGATTGTATGCAGCCGCGCGGGGCAGAATAACCAGTGTATCGGGAAGAGGTGCCCGTTTGTAGCGGCGGACCATTAAGGGATGTTGGTGTTGCCCGCAATGGGGCCGGCCCGGCGAGGCGGCCCGGCGCCATTTGCTTTCAGCCGGCCAGGGCTTTTCTCATCATGGAGAGGAAATATTGGTCGGCCCTGGAGAGGAAGCCGTTTCTTAATGTGGTAATGCACAGGTCCCATCCGGGGCTGTATTTTTCGTCTATGGAAAATAGTGCAGGCGGGCAGCCCATGGAAGTAATATTTGCGTAATCGCCAGGAAGGAAGGTAACGCCCATCCCCTGGCCGGCCAGGCTTTGTGCCGTCTCATAATTTTTCAGGGTCAGGACAACCGGTGGGCTGATTTTGGCTTTTGCCAGGATAGAGTCGGTTACATGGCGGATACGCTGTTCTTTATGGAGCATGATAAACGGCTCGTTTTTTAATAATTTTAAGTCCAGGACAGGGTAAGGGTAACCTTCCCTTTCCTGGGCTTTTCCGGTTAGCGGATGGTTTCTGGAAATAGCGATAACGAAAGGGTCATTGGCCAAAAGTTCATAGGAAAGGGCCGGATGGGGGGTGTGCTTGGGGGCATGGAGGACGGCAAAATCCAGCTCGCCGGAAAAAAGCTTTTCCTCCTGCTGCCTGGTAGTCCCTTCAAAAACCTTTATTTCTACGGCAGGGTATTCCTTGTTAAAGCGGGGCAGGATTTTGGGCAGGATAATCGTACCCAGATGGTTAGTGACCCCGATATGGATGCGGCCGGTTTTTAAGTTGTTCATGTCGCTGACTTCGGTTTCGAAGTCGTCATAGATTTTTAGAATCTGGCAGGCCATTTGATAATAACGCTCCCCTGCATAGGTTAAAGCCAGCCCTCCGCTGCTCCGGTTAAATAATTGTGTGCCCAGATGCCCCTCAATCCGCTGAAGGGACTGGCTTAGGGATGGCTGGGCGATAAAAAGTTTTTTTGCCGCCTGGGAAATGCTGCGTTCATCAGCGATCGTTTTTACATAGAGAAGTTCACGGCTGGTCATGGGCGCCTCCTTGGGTATGGGATGTGCTTTCGGGGCCCTGCGCGAAGTGGTAAAACCATGGAAAAGCAGGCGCAGGTTTTAAGGGAACCATCAGCTTTCACAAGTGGACCGGCGGCATGAAAGAAAGCCAAGGCCTTCGTCCACGATATGGTATCTATTATAAAAAAAAGTCCGGGTGATGTAAAGGCATATTGCAGGCAAACTCCGGATAGGTTTTGCCTATGGCAGGGATTGTATCCGGATATTTCACAATTTTTTGAAACCATGGTAAACTGAAAGAAAAATATACAGAAAGGCAAAAGTAGGTGGCTGGCGGTGAAGAAAGGGGACCTGAAGCAAGGGTGTATGTTGTTTGCCTTCTTTTTTAAAATCGGATGTTTCACTTTTGGCGGGGGATGGAGCATCTTAGCCCAGATGGAACGGGAGTTTGTGGATAAGAAAAAGGCTATTACAAAAGAAGGGCTGCTGGAAATGGTAGCCGTAGGGAAGTCCCTTCCCGGAATTATGATTACCAATATCAGCATGCTGTTCGGCTACCATTTGGGAGGCGTGTTCGGCGGGGCTTGTGCCGTATTGGGGATTACCTTCCCTGCAATCCTGATTTTGTCTGTAATCACTTATTTTTACAATGCCCTGAAATCGAATTATTGGTGCCACGGGGCCCTTGCCGGGATACAGGCAGCGGTTGTCCCCATCATTGCCAGCGCGGTGGTTTCCCTTGGAAAAGATGCTTTGGCCGGAAAGAAGGGGAAGGCTATATGCGGGTTGGCATTTTTGCTTTCTGCCTGCTTGGGCGTCAGCAATATCCGCCTGGTTATGCTTGGGGCGGCTGCCGGGCTTACCCTATTGCTGGCCCAAAAGAAGAAAGGGGGGGCATAATGGTTTACCTGGAATTATTCCTCTCCTTTTTGAAAATTGGTTTTACCAGTTTTGGCGGGATGTCCATGATCCCTTTGATCCTGGAGGAAATGCAGGGGCATGGGTGGATGGGCGTTGAAGATATGGCAAATCTGGTTGCCATTGCAGAGATGACGCCGGGGCCTTTGGGGGTGAATTGTGCCACGTTTGCCGGGACACAGGCGGCCGGCGTTTTCGGAGGCATAGCGGCAGTAGCCGGAGTGCTTTCCCCGGCGTTTACTTTGACGCTTTTGGCGGCAGTGTTTTTTGAACGGTTCCGGGAGAGCGAAGGGATGAAAGCAATTATGGGTTTTGTGAAGCCCATTTGTATTGCCATAATCCTGGAAGTGGTGGTAACCCTTAGCCGGGAAAACTATACCATAGCCGGAAAAGTGCGGCCGGCTTCCGTGGGGATCGGGCTTTTGATGCTGTACCTGCTGGTGAAGCGTAAATGGCCGGTGCCCAGGGTTTTGGCAAGCGCAGCCGCCCTTGGCGTGTTGTGCTATGGGGTAATTCCGGCGCTGCTTCCGGCTTGATTGGTATTGTTTGCCGTAGGAATGCGGCTTTAGCAGGCGGCATAAACCTTAACCGTTTGTAAGGGGCCTGTCATGGGATATTAAGTGCAGGATGATAGAATAAGGCTATCAAAAACGTTCTTGAAACGTAAGAGGAGGTAGTGCTTATGGCTGCACTAGTTGGATTTATCATGATCGCCCTGATTGTCATCTTGCTGTTGAAAGGAAAGATGTCGCCGATCGTTGTGTTGACGCTTATCCCAACGGCTGCGGCATTGGTTCTAGGGTTTGGCCCACAGGAAGTAGCCAGCTTTATCAAAGAAGGGATAGGAACCACCACAAGCAACGGGATCCTGTTTATTTTCTCGGTGATTTATTTTGGCGTTATGTCAGACACAGGCATGTTTGACGTTATCGTTGATTTTCTGGTGAAAAAGGCAGGGGACAATGTGGTTGCCATGACCGTGGCAACGGCAGTCATTGCGACTATTGCCCATCTGGATGGGACTACGGCAACGACAGTCCTGATTACCATCCCTGCCCTTTACCCGGTATACAAGGCGATGAAGATCGATTCTAAAATCTTGATATGCCTTACCGGGGCCTGTATGGGGGTAATGAACCTTTTGCCATGGGGTGGCCCGGTGGCCCGTGCTGCAACGGTTCTGGGCATGGACGCCAATGAATTGTGGCATATTTTAATCCCGATTCAGCTTATCGGCCTAGTGTTTAATATTGTACTAGCTGTTTTTTTGGGGATGCTGGCGGTTAAGCAGGGCGCAGGGGCCGGAAAAGGGGAGAAAGTCCAGCAAGACTTGAAGGCAAAGGAAGAAGAAACCTTAAGGAGGCCGAAGCTTTTACTTTTTAACCTGGCGTTGACCATCGGTTTGGTCGCCATCTTATCTACCGGCTTCCTTACCAGTTACGTAGCTTTCCTGCTGGCGTTAAGCATTGCCTTGGCTGTCAATTACCCCAGTCTAAAGCTACAGGATAAGCTAATAAAAAAACATGCACCCGCTGCCCTGATTATTTCCGCTACCTTATTTGCTGCAGGGGCTATGGTAGGCATTTTTGACGGCACCGGTATGCTAACTGCCATGGCTAATGCAATTATGAGTGTTATCCCGCCGTTTTTGGGGCGGTTTATCCATATTATCTTTGGCATCCTGGCGCTTCCATTGGGATTGTGTATCGGGACAGACGCGTATTTTTATGGCATTATGCCATTGGTAATGGAGGTTGGGGAAACCTATGGCGTCGCATCCTTGAGCACGGCGCTGACCATGGTAATCGGCAAGAACCTGGCACTGATGGTAAGCCCACTGACCCCGGCGACTTATCTGGCGACAGGCCTTGCCAATACAGAATTGAAAGACCATATGAAATTCAGCATCCCCTGGTATTGGATGATTAGTGTGATGATGTTGGCTATTGGCATTATGATACAGATTATCCCGGTTTAATATAAAAGGGGGCAAACATATGGTGTGGTAATGGAAACGGTTTCGGGGCGGCCATTTTGGGCGCCCCGGGTTTTTATAGGCCTGTTTATTGTTTCAAAAGGCGGGGCAGGTAACCAGAAAGGGGGGTAACTGCGGGGATGAAGGCGGTTACAAAAGAAAATATATGGCAAATGAACGGATTTTAGTGGTTGATGATGAGATAGCGATCCGGTTGGCGCTGAAAACGGCCTTTCTTAGAGAAGGGATGCAGGTTTTTGAGGTATCTTGTGGAAAGGATGCTTTGGAATTATTGAGGAAAGAGCCCTTTGACTTGATTATACTGGATATTATGATGGAAGATATTGACGGATATACCATTTTACAGAAAATCCGTGGGGAACAAAATGTGACGCCAGTATTAATGCTAAGCGGCAGGCAGGAGGAGGTAGACCAAGTCCTTGGCCTGGGGATGGGGGCAGACGATTATCTGACAAAACCATTCCATGTGGCTGTGCTGGTTCAAAAGGTAAAGGCCTTAATTCGGCGGAACCGAATATACAGCAGCCAAAAACACAGACGAATTACGGTGGGGGAATTCCAATTTGACCTGATGAAGCTGGAATGCTATAAAAATGGAAAAGTATTAAATTTGACGGCAAGGGAACTTGCCTTATTTCGGTTTTTTATGGAACATCCCGGCCAGGTTTTCGCAAAATCCCAGCTTTATAAACAAGTATGGGGCGAGAATGTTGTGGACGACAATACCATTATGGTTTATATAAAACGGATCCGGGAGAAAATCGAAGAGGACAGCAGCCATCCGGTTTATTTAAAGACAGTAAGGGGAGTGGGGTATTTGTTTTATGGATAACAAGTTTGCCGGTTTCCAATCTGTTTTCTTCCGGGGCAAGGTTCGGCTGGTGATGGTTGCCGGCTGCCTGGTAGTGGTATTCATTTTTTATATGGGGGCAGTATCCTACCATAACTACAAAAAGGGACTCATTGCCGCAGAACAGGACGAATTGCTCATGATGGCGGAGACCATCGGGAAAAGCCTGGTCAATTATATTGGGCAGGAGCTTGACAGCTTGGACCTGTACTGTTCGGCCATGGAGTCTGCCTTACCTAAGGAAAACCAAGGGCAAATAGAAGAAATGGCCTGCCGTTACCTGGAAGAGAAAAAGGGGCTGTACCGTGCCGCCATGTGGATAGACGGCAACGGAAAGGAGGTTTTGCTGTACGGGGAAATGGATTTTTCTGCCGATATGATGTCAAAAGGAGGCCGGGCGGTGATCGCCGGAAAAAGCCTGATGGAAGATGGTGGCTACCAGCTTTACCTTACCAGGAAAATGGATTTGGAGGATTCGGTTATTTATTTGGTGTTTGGGATGGACTTGGACAAGGTTTATCAGAAGATTGTGGCTCCGGTCCGTATTGGCAAGGGAGGGTATTCGGTAGTAAAGGACAGCAGCTTGTCCATAATCATGCACCATGCCCCTGGGCAGATCGGGATGGATGCGGTTTATGACCGGGGCGAGAGGTATCCGGATCTGGATCTGGAAGATTTATTCGAGTGGATAGAAATGCAGCGGGAACAGCCAAAAGGGGTGGGGATGATCCACAGTTATGTATGGGATGACCCTGGACTTCCGCCGGTGGAACGGATCGTAGCCTATACGACGGTTCAACTTCCGGGAGAACAATGGATTGTAAATTCAACGATCCCCTATCAGGAAATCGAGGCGCCCCTTGGCCGGATGTTGTGGCGGCTCATGGGAATCTGCATTGTGTTTGTGGGCGCAGTAATTGCATGGACGGTCACTGTTACCCGGTCGCTGGTGCGGGCAAGGGTCCAGAAAAAAGAAATCCGGTACCTACGGGAAATCAATGAAGGGATGGAACTGCTCCGGCATAAAGAGGAAGAGATCCAGCATTACCAGAGGGTACAGTCCATTGGCCAGATGAGTAGCCAAATTGCTCATGAATTTAACAATTACCTGACCCCGGTGATTATCTACGCAGAACTGTTAGAGGCAGGGGGAACCTTGGGGGAGGAAGACCAAAAGCTGATTCATGGCATATTAAAGTCGGCAAACCAGGCGGCAGG
The DNA here is from genome assembly GCA_910584845.1 of uncultured Lachnospiraceae bacterium. Lineage (GTDB taxonomy): Bacteria > Bacillota > Clostridia > Lachnospirales > Lachnospiraceae > Brotaphodocola. Next base: position 59,573 of record CAJUDH010000012.1, on the reverse strand, counting down.
GCTTTCCAGGAAACTGCTGGATTTCAGCCGTCAGGATACCTCCGTGGTTTTAGGCCAGGTTAACCTGACGGAAGATGTGGCAGACGCCCTGGTAATGATCCGTCAGCTGGCGCCCCTTAAGATTACGGTAAACAGTTACATAGATGGGCAGGCGCTTTGGACCATGGGAAGGAAAGACATGGTTAAGCATATTTTAATGAATTTATGCAACAATGCCTTTTATGCTATGGAAGAAAAAGGGGGAACCTTGACGGTAAGCTTGTCAGAGGCCGGCCAGAAGGAACGGGGCATCGGCATTTCTGTTGCGGGTTTTCAGGACATTTTGGATGGGGGCTGGATTGTGCTTTCGGTCCGCGATACCGGGTGTGGGATAAATAAGGAAACCTTGGATAAATTATTTGAACCATTCTACACGACGAAGCGAAGCGGCAAGGGGACGGGGTTAGGCCTGTCTGTGGTGAAGAATATCATTACTGCAGTTGGGGGGAGCATCCGAATTGATACAAAAGAAGGGGAGGGAACCGGATTTTATTTGTTTTTCCCCTGCATCGCAGACGGAGGGGCCGACCCTTTCATATCAAAAGGCACGGGACATGGAGGCGCCGGAAGCACCGGCATTCATAAAGTGCTGGTGGTGGATGACGACCCGGAACTTTTGAAATCTTTGCAGGCAATGCTGGAATCGGCAGGATACCCATTTGAAGTGTTTTCTCATCCGGCGGCGGTTATTGCCAAGATCCAGAACAATCCACATTATTGCAGTGCGATTTTGACGGATTATTCTATGCCATCTATGAACGGGACGGAATTGTGTGGGCTGGTGCGTAAACTGAACCCACAAATTCGGCTTGTGCTGATGAGCGGCACGGAGGAACCCGATTTTGAATGGTATTTAAAAAATCGGTTTATTGACGCATTTATCCTTAAGTCAGATTTGGCAAAAGATGGGGCGGGTGTGCTGGAACAGCCGCCGGGAGGTGTTGTTGGCAGGGCAAAAATATGATAAAATGATGGGCAAGAAATCATTGCCATGGAAAGGGGCCTGTTAGAATTCTGGCTGTGGTTCGTTCCAAAGAGAAGGAAGGGTGGAGCCCCTATTTTTATGCAATGGTACAACTTCTCTGGTTGTTCCTTTGGGAATGGGAAGCATTCCGGTTTCGAAAATACTCCACCAGGACTATGTCCATCATGTGGGGAAGATGTAAATACATTCGGGTGGTATTGAAGGACCTATGCTGCCAACTTGATTTTAAGTTTTTTTGTGGGGGTTAGCAGATTGACGATGCGTTTCCATGATCCGCTATTATGCCATGCACGAAGATTTTGAAGGATAAAAAACGAAAGCCGGATTTGGCATCAGAAAATATGCAGGAGTGGCAGGCTTTAGAGGCGGCCAGGTATTTTGAAAGGCAGGCCGACGGGATTGGCGCGCAGACGGATAAGGCACGGAAGCGGTTTCATTATGCAAGGGTGGAACAAAACTTTGAAAAATGTTTTCTGAATGCAGGCAAATGATTTTTTACTATGGAAAACGCCGGGGTAAAGCAGTGGGTTCGGAGATCGCGGTGCCAGCATAAAACGTTAACAGGGCTGTTGCAAAACAAGAGGTTTCTACAAAATATGGCGTTGCCGTTGGGCAAATGGGAACCATAATTGTAGTATTCCCGGATTTTGCAACAGCCCCTTGTTTAGTTTGAAAGCCCGGCCAGTATTATTGAACATGAGAAAATGGCCTCCGGTGGTTCGGGCTGCTCCAGCCTTCGGGCATTATATAGGAAAAACCAATGATATTTATAATATATATAATATTTGAATTATATTACACCCTGTTGTATAGTTAAGACACACAAATAAGGGATACATTATTACGGGGATGTAAAAGAAAACCTTTTACCCACACCGGCCGATACCTGGGAGGGCAGGGCCGGCAACCTGTAAAGTAACCACAGAATGGAGGAAAAACAATGGTAAAACTGTACGACGGCGGAGTTTATCTGATTGACGGGAAAGAAATTATCCCGGAGGCTGAAGCGGCGGGGATAGAGGCCCTGACGGGGGAAGCGGCTGTTAAGGAAGAGGCAATAAAAGGGACCATAGCCTATTCTATTATGGAGGCACACAATACATCTGGGGGCATGGATAACCTGAAACTAAAATTTGACGCCATGGTATCCCATGATATTACATATGTAGGGATTATCCAGACAGCAAAAGCTTCCGGAATAGAACGGTTCCCTATTCCTTATGTATTGACCAACTGCCATAATTCTTTATGTGCCGTAGGGGGGACCATCAACGAGGACGACCACATGTTTGGGCTGTCTGCCGCAAAAAAATACGGCGGGATCTATGTCCCTCCCCACATTGCGGTCATCCATCAATATATGCGGGAAATGCATGCAGGCTGCGGGCGGATGATCCTGGGATCGGATTCCCATACCCGTTACGGAGCCCTGGGAACCATGGCCATCGGCGAGGGCGGGGGCGAGCTGGTTAAACAGCTTTTGGAAGATACCTATGATGTGGCCTACCCTGGCGTGGTAGCGGTCTACCTGGACGGGAAACCCAATCCCGGCGTAGGCCCCCAGGATATTGCACTGGCTATTATTGGGGCCGTTTTTAAGAAGGGATATGTGAAAAATAAGGTTATGGAGTTTGTAGGGCCGGGGATTGCCGCTATGCCTACGGATTTTAGGAATGGCATCGATGTAATGACCACGGAAACTACCTGTTTATCTTCGGTCTGGAAAACAGACGAGGATACAAAGGCTTTCCTGGCGCTCCATGGCCGGGAAGAAGATTACCAAGAATTAAATCCGTCTAAAACGGCATATTACGACGGCTGCGTATATGTGGATTTAAGTACGATAAAACCTATGATCGCCCTGCCGTTCCATCCTAGCAATACCTACGAGATTGATGCGCTAAATGATAATTTGGGGGATATTTTGCGGGAAGTGGAGAAAGAGGCCGGGAAGATAAGCGGCGGTAGGGCCGGGTTTACCTTGACGGACAAAATAGTAGGAGGGAAGCTCCGTGTACAGCAAGGGATTATCGCAGGCTGTGCCGGCGGAAATTACACCAATATCATAGAAGCCGCCCATATGTTAAAAGGGAAAAGCTGCGGCGCAGGCGAATTTTCCCTGTCCGTCTACCCCTCTTCCCAGCCGGTATTTATGGATTTGACGAGGAAAGGGATGGTTGCTGATTTAATGGAGGCAGGAGCGGTTATCCGCACCGCATTCTGCGGGCCGTGTTTTGGTGCTGGGGATACGCCTTGCCATAATGGGTTAAGCGTCCGCCACACCACCAGGAATTTCCCCAACCGGGAAGGCTCTAAGCCGGGCAACGGACAGATGTCTGCAGTTGCCTTAATGGATGCCCGTTCGATTGCGGCGACGGCGGCTAATGGCGGGGTTTTAACTTCCGCAACCCAATATAGCTGTTGGGGAGACGTCCCGGAGTACCGTTTTGACAAGGCTGCGTATGAGCGCCGTGTATACCAGGGGTTCGGGCAGGGGGAAGGAAGCAAGGGGCTGGTTTACGGCCCCAATATCAAGGATTGGCCAAATATGAGCCCGTTGGCTGACAATATTTTATTAAAGGTATGCTCGAAGATCATGGATGAAGTAACCACCACAGACGAGCTGATCCCTTCTGGGGAAACTTCATCTTTCCGATCCAACCCCCTGGGGCTGGCAGAGTTTACTTTATCCAGAAGGGATCCGGATTATGTAAAGAGGAGCAAGGAGGTTCACCGGCTGGAGACGGCGCGGGTTAAAGGAAAAGACATGGCGGCACTGGAACCGGAGCTGGAAACGGTATTTGCCGCGATCCAAAAGATTCCGGGGCAGGAAAAGGTCCGGGTACAAGAAATTGAGGCCGGCAGTATGATTTATGCCAATAAACCTGGCGACGGTTCCGCCAGGGAGCAGGCGGCAAGCTGCCAGAGGGTAATCGGGGGCCTGGCTAACATCACTAGGGAGTATGCGACCAAACGTTACCGTTCCAATGTGATCAACTGGGGCATGATTCCTTTCCAGACAAAGGATACCCTGGATTTTGAAGTGGGGGACTACATTTATGTGCCTGGGGTGCGAGAGGCGCTAAATGGCGATTTGAAAGATATCCGGGCATACGTGGTTAAAGGCGGGGATGTAAAGGAGATGACGCTGTATGTGGCCGATATGACGGAGGAAGAAAGGGAAATTGTAAAGGCAGGGTGCCTGATTAATTATAATAAAAACAGGAGGGGGCTGTAAGAAAGGCACCGAAAGCATGGAAAAACAGCGTCTGTTATGGTAGACTAAATACAGGAATTTTGGAAACGGCATGATTTGGACGGCTGCGGCGGGCGAAGTAAGGGAGGAAGATCCGTTATGGACAAGAAAATCTATGGGCTGTTACGTAATAATAAATGGGTGGCCGTACTCCTGTTGTATTCAATCGCCGTCAGCGTTGTCAGCGTTTGGGCAATACAAAGAGAAAAGGGACGAGAGGCAAAGCAGAAATATGAATTTACCGCCATCCAGTTTATTATCAGGCATCTTGCGGACTTCCAGCCGGAAATAGAAAGCTGGGGATATGAAGTTTTTATATTGCCGCAAACCGAAGAAGAACCAGCTTTCCCCCCGCAAAAACGTTACGATTGGAACCGTTGCCAATATCCGGTTTTAGTGTTAGCCGGCGCGGACGGAGGGATGTATTTCTTTTATTACGGGTTTGACCAATATATAAGGGAGGCCTCCTACCCCGGCACAATGGATTTAACCCGGTCCCATGAAACGGTTGATGTATTAAAGGAGGTAAAGTTAAGCCTGGTAAAAAACAACATCTTTCAGGCGCCGTATGTAGAAAATACTTCCCCAATAGATACCCGGCCATATTACGATGTGGAAGTTGAGATTTATGTTGATGGCTTGTCTTTGGAAGATGGCCGCCCCCTTGATGTATATGGGGACGGCCATTACCGGACAAACTATTGCAGCAATAATTTTGTAGACTGTATGTATTTTAGCGGCCTAGACCCCAGTACAACCAATACCCATGCGGATTACCGCATTAAACAGGAATATAGTGCAAAGCAGCTTTTGGCGTTTTACCGCCAGGGGCTTGGACTACAACAACAGCTGACCGGGCTGTATGAGGGGGCGCGCCCCGGGAACCAGGCCCCGCAAACCCCTTAAAACAAAGGGGCCCCTTTTTACGCCGTAAGGGAAAGCCGGCGCCACTGCCAAGGGCCGGTATTAGATTGACGGAAGGGTGTTTGTGTTGTAAGATAAAAACAGAAAAAGCCATTTCTGTGTAGGGCAAGGCGTATTGCCATAAGCAAGTGCGGGGCTGGCAATGAAAACCAAGAAAGGGGAAAGGGAAAAAATGAGGCAGTGGACGCAGGCAGCGATTGTAGGGATGGGGGCTTTGGGGATGATGTATGGGGAGCGGATTGCCGAACGGCTGGGGGAAAAAGCCGTCTGCTTTGTTGCCGATGAAGAAAGGGCCAGGCGATATGGGCAAATGGATTTTACGGTAAATGGGGCATCCCGGCAGTTTACGGTACGAAATTACAAAGAAATGGAACCTGTGGACCTGGTAGTTGCCGCGGTAAAAGGGCCGGGGCTTTTGGAGGCCCTGGATGTGATGGCTCCGTGTGTGGGGCCCGATACCACGATTATTTCGGTGTTAAACGGCATTAGCAGCGAGGAAATAATCGGAGGGCGGTTTGGACGGGAAAAAGTGGTTTACTGTATCGCCCAGGGGATGGATGCGGTGAAATTTGGCACTGCCCTTACCTATTCCCGATTTGGGGAGCTTCGCATCGGGGTTTTAGAAGGGGAGGAAAAGGAAGGGGGCCGAAAGGCCGGCCGGCAAAAGCGGATGGAAGAGTTGAAGGGCTTTTTTGAGCGGGCAGGGATCCCTTATGTGGAAGAGGAGGATATCCGCTATCGTATGTGGGGAAAATTTATGCTGAATGTAGGGCTTAACCAGACTTGCATGGCATACGAGGCTAATTATGGGGAGGTTTTGGAGCCAGGGGAGGCTTATGATACCATGATTGGGGCCATGGAGGAGGTGATCCTTTTGGCAAATGCAGAAGGGGTGGCATTGTCCCGGAAAGACCTGGAAGAGTATCTGGACCTTTTAAAAACCCTGTCGCCGGAAGGCATGCCTTCCATGCGCCAGGATGGGATCGGCCGCCGCCCGTCGGAGGTGGAGATGTTTGCGGGCACAGTAAGAAAGATGGCTATGAAACATGGGCTAAAGGTTCCGGTCAACGACCGGCTATATGAGAAGATTTGCGGGATGGAAAGGGAATATGCCCATTCCCACAGTTAAACGGCTATGGGCGGGCGGAAAGGGACAAGGGTTGAAAAAATGTTTGAGATTGTTGTATATACAACAATCTCTTTTGCTTTCTTGGTTTATAATGAAATATAGAAAAATAAATCAAGGCAGCATCTGGACCGGCGGGAAGAGAAGGTTTTCCACGGTGCCCAGGCGCGGAATGGAGGACGATATGAAAAGGTTCGAAATGCTGTTTTACATATTGGCTGGGAATATCCTGTTGGCTTTTGCCGTGTGCGCGTTTGTAGTCCCTAACCGGTTTATGTTGGGTGGGTCCACGGGGATTGCCCTGGTGGTCCAGTCCTGGGTGCCTGTGCCGATTTCAGTGATTACGGCAGTAGTCAACCTGTCCCTGTTTTTATTGGGCTACCTGTTTCTGGGGAAGAAGTTTGCCATGACTTCCTTGTGCTCAACCATCCTTTACCCCCTCATATTAGGGGTGTTTGAGGCGTTGCCTACGGAATCATTGTTTGCCGGGGATAAACTGCTTTCTGCTGTTTTTGCCGGGGTATTGATGGGGGCCGGGATCGGACTTGTCATCCGGGCGGGGGGGTCTACCGGCGGAATGGATATCCCGCCATGCATCCTGCAAAAGCAAAAAGGGATCCCTGTGGGGAATTCCATGATGTTTTTTGATATGGTTATCCTTGCCCTGCAAATCCTGCGGGGGGGATGGGACGGTATCCTATACGGGGTTGTAGTTATTGTCCTTACATCAGGGGTGATGAATAAGACGATCCTTTCCGGGGAGAGGAAGGTGGAACTTATTATTATCTCCCCTTCTTATAAAGAGATCCGCAAGGCTGTTTTAGAGGAACTGGATGGCGGGATGACCTTTTTAAAAATAGAAACCGGCTACCAAGGCGAAACACAGAAAGCAATATTGAGCGTGATCTATGCGAAACAGTACCCCGCATTCCGGGATAAGGCCCTTGCTATTGACCCTAACGCGTTTATTGTGGCGGCGCCGGTAATGAATGTGAACGGACGGGGATATACTTTGGCCCGGTAGGGGCTATGAAATTTTTGGCTTGCAGACAGCCATATCCTGTGTTAATATCAGGATACAGGAAACTTGTTTACACATGCATCACGCAGGTATGCCAAGGCCAAAAAAGGGCGGTGCGCCGGGGGCGTGCACAAAATGGAGGAAGACGTGAAAAAGATGTGGAGATGGTGGGGGGCATTGGCCGTATACCTGGTGTATTGTGTTTTAGCTTTGGGGGGGTTTGGCAAAAACCAAAGCGATGAACCCCCGGCGGAGCCGGAGATGCAAACGCCTATATACCCGGTTTCCATAAACGGGAAGGAAATCCTGGTAGGCAAAACCACGGTGCAGGCTTTGCTGGATCAGGGGTTTAAGGTTACGGTGTCTGAAACATCGGGGGATTATGAGGCGGTGGAATATGAAATAGACCCGGAGGCAAAGCTGGAAAAGGGGGGATATTACAGCGGAGGTACCGTCTGGATTACCGATTCTGTATTTGCAAATATTTCTTTTGTTACCGGCATGTTTCGTTCAAAAATGGGGGACGCAACGATTGCCCGTATGGATTTTTCGCTAAGCAGCGGCAATAAGGCAGGTTTGGGGCAAGTACTGTTTTGCGGTGTGCCTGTCACCGAAATTTCCAGAGAAAAAGCAGAGGAAATGTTCCCTGATTTTACAGGGGATCCGTATATGTGGTTTTCCCCGGCTTCCATGGCAGATTATGAATACTTTATGGCTTTTGGGACGGAAGACGGCATGTTGAACCGTTTATTAATCGAAAAGCGTTATGATGTGGACTGGGGAAGCGAAGGTACATAAGGCAAAATAAAAAAGCCCATGGCAAAATGGGAAAGGGGTTGGCATACCGCCCTTTTCTATGGCGCCATGGATTTTTTGTTGTGAAAATATGGAATTTGCCGCAGCCGGGCAGGATTTGGGCTGCCCGGCCGTTGTATATCGCCCGGGGCCTTTGTGGGTCCTGCGGGCTTGGCGTTTTTCCGCAAGCCGTTGTGGCGCCCAACCGCCCGGCCCTGTAAAAGAAAATCTTAATGGGATTTTAATGTGGTGACCATTACGTTAATACACACTTCATGCCAAATATGCCATAATAAAAAAAAGGAAACGAAGGCAAGGGGTGTACATATGGGGGAAATTGAAAGAAGGCTATCTTCGTCTCAAATCATTATCCTGGGTTTTGCTGCCGTAATTTTAGTGGGGAGCCTGTTTCTTATGTTCCCTGCTTCCACACAGGACGGGCAGGGCGCAAGCTTTGCGGACGCACTGTTTACGGCGACTTCGGCAGTCTGCGTTACCGGGCTGGTGGTGCAGGATACGGCTACCTATTGGACCGTTTTCGGGCAGTCTGTTATCCTTGTACTGATACAGGTTGGCGGTATGGGGGTGGTAACGGTGGCCTTGGCAGTTTTTGCCGCGTCGGGCAAGAAGATCAGCTTAAAGGAGCGCAGCACAATGCAGGAAGCCATTTCCGCCCACAAAGTCGGCGGCATAGTAAAGCTGACAGGTTTTATCATTAAGATGGTGTTTTTTATGGAACTGTTAGGGGCTTTGGCCATGGCACCGGCTTTTTGCCGGGAATTTGGCCTGGGGGAGGGGATTTGGCTTGGGGTATTTCATTCCATATCCGCTTTTTGCAATGCAGGGTTTGACTTAATGGGGAGTAAGGGGCATTACTCATCCCTCACCTATTTTGCCGGGGATCCGGCAATCAACCTTGCCATTATGGCATTGATTGTGGCCGGCGGCATTGGTTTCTTGACTTGGGACGATATAAAAACCAACCGGCACCGGTTCCGGAAATATCAGATGCAGAGTAAAGTGGTATTGGCTGTTACCGCGTTTTTGATCCTGGCCCCTGCCTTGTATTTTTTCTTTTTTGAATTTTCCCGGGAACCTTTGGCCAGGCGGGTTTGGTATTCCCTTTTTCAGTCGGTAACCCCAAGGACGGCTGGTTTTAACACGGCGGATTTAAACGGTTTCAGTGAAACCGGGCTGGCGGTTGTGATACTTTTGATGCTGGTGGGCGGATCTCCGGGTTCCACTGCCGGGGGCATGAAGACCACAACCTTTGCCGTTTTGTTTTCCACGATGGTTTCCGTATTCCGCCGCAGGGAACACACACACTTTTTCGGGCGCAGGATAGCAGGCGACGTTGTCCAAAACGCCGTGGCTATTTTGGCCATGTATTTGATCTTGTTTTTGGGCGGAGGGTTTATCATCAGCCGTATAGAGGGCCTTGCGCTGCTGGACTGTTTGTTTGAAACGGCTTCCGCAGTAGCTACCGTGGGCTTGACCCTGGGGGTTACCCCAAAGCTTGGCCTGGCATCCAGGGGGATCTTGGTTTTGTTAATGTACATTGGCAGGGTTGGCGGTTTGACTTTGATTTTTGCCGCGTCCGGCAGTAAAAAAGGGAACACGGCAAGGCTGCCCCAGGAGAAAATGACCGTAGGATAAAGGAGGTATGGCGATGAAAACGATCTTATTGATTGGGCTTGGCAGGTTTGGCAGGCATATTGCCAGGAGGCTTAACGATTTAAACATCCAAGTTATGGCGGTGGATAATCAGGAAGAGAGGGTGAATGCCGTGCTGCCCTATGTGACCCATGCACAAATTGGCGACAGCACAGACGAGGAGTTCCTTTCCTCTTTGGGCATCCGCAATTATGACGCCTGTATTGTGACCATTGGCGATAATTTTCAAAATTCATTGGAAACGGCTTCCCTGCTCAAAGAGCTGGGGGCGGGGAAAGTGATTGCCCGGGCTTCCCGTGGGGTGCAGGAGAAATTCCTCCTTCGGAACGGTGCCGACGAAGTAGTATACCCAGAAAAACAGTTGGCTTCCTGGACGGCGATCCGCTGCACATCGGAACATATTTTGGATTACATAGAATTGGACGGCGACCATTCAATTTTTGAATTATCCATCCCCGGGGACTGGAACGGGAAAACCATTATCCAGCTGGACATCCGGAAAAAGTATGGGATCAACATATTGGGGGTCAGGGAAAACGGGGAACTGAATATGAACATTGTCCCGGATACGGTCCTTAGCAAGGGGACATCCATATTGGTTTTGGGCAGGCAGAGGGCTGTCCAAAAGTGTTTCCATATTTAAGGGGCGTTACTGCCCATGGGGCGCCTTCTTGTTTGGAAACCGTATTTGTGCCTTCCCGGTAGATAAAACCGTATTTTTATGATAAAATAGAATGAAGATGTCCCCGGCAAGGAGGTGGCAGGATGGCGCAGGCAAAGAAAGGGAATTTAAAGATATTCTTTGGCTATGCGGAGAGCATCGGAAAGACCTTGGCTATGTTAAAGGCAGCGCAAAGGGCAAAATCTCAAGGCGTGGATGTTTTGGTCGGCTATGTTTCCCCCCATACGTCGAAAGAAGCCCTGGACCTGCTGGAAGGGCTGGAGTGCCTTGGCCCGCCTGCAACAACGGCCCCGGGGGAATTTGCGCTGGATCAAGCCCTAGAGCGCAATCCGGACTTGATACTGGTAGATGAACTGGCGCATACCAATGGGATTGGCAGCCGCCACCGCAAACGGTATCAGGACATAGATGAATTGTTAAAAGCCGGGATCGATGTGTATACCACGGTAAATGTAGGGAATATTGAAAGCCTGAATGATACGGTTACCTCCATTACAGGCATTGCCGCATGGGACCGGATCCCCGATTCTGTGTTTGACCAGGCGGACCAGGTGGAATTGATGGATATTGAGCCCCAGGAATTGCTGGGCCGCCTGAAAGGGGACAGCGCTTTGGCCCCGGCGTTGACCGTGGAACAATTGACGGCTTTAAGGGAAATTGCCCTGCGGCGCTGCGCCGACCGGGTGAAGCGCCTGTATGGCCAGCAGCGGCAAAAGAACAGCTTCCATACCGACGAACATATCCTGGCATGCCTGTCTTCGGCCCCGTCCAATGCCAAGATTATCCGCACCGCCGCCAGGATGGCAAGGGCGTTTAACAGCCAATTTACCGCTTTGTTTGTAGAGACGCCGGATTTTAGCGCGGCTACATCCGAAGATAAAAAACGGCTTCGGGGCAACCAGGAGCTGGCAGGGCAGCTGGGGGCGCAGATTGAAACCGTATACGGGGAGGACGTGCCTTACCAGATAGCGGAATTTGCCCGCCTTTCCGGCGTCTCAAAGATTGTGCTGGGGCGGAGCGCCGCCGCAAGAAAGCATGTGTTTGGGAAAACGGCGCTGACAGAGCAGTTGATTTCCTATGTGCCGGAGATTGACATCCATATTATCCCGGACGGGAACGCGGACAGGGCATACCGGCTGAAAAAGGCGAAGCACCGCCGTAAGCGCCACATTTTGAAAAACACGGCCAAAAGCCTGGGGATATTAACCGGGGCAACCCTCCTTAGCCTTGGGTTTTACCGGTTGGGATTTACCGAAGCAAACATAATTATGGTTTATATCCTTGGCGTGCTTGTGACATCGACGGCGGCTTCCCATCCGGTGTACAGTTTGGTTTCGTCTATTGCCAGCGTGTTTATTTTTAACTTTTTATTTACAACCCCCCGCTTTTCCCTGACTGCCTATGCGACGGGGTACCCGGTGACTTTCCTTGTTATGTTTTTAACGGCTTACATTACGGGTACCTTTGCCATCCGCTACAAGGAACAGGCGGGCCAATCGGCCAAAATCGCCTACCGGACCAAGGTATTGTTTGACACGGACCAGATGCTTTCAAAAGCTAAGGGCCGGGAAGAAATTATAAATGCCACGGCAGAACAAGTTATGAAACTGCTGGGCAGGAATATGGCCATTTATGAAAATATCCAGGGGCGTTTGTCCGCCCCTCATCTGTTTTGCCCGGATGGCGCCGGTTTTTTGCCATTTGACAAAGAAAAGGAATTGGCCACAGCCGAGTGGGTGTTGAAAAACAACCATGTAGCAGGTGCGACCACGGATACCCTTTCGGATGCCCAATACATCTATTTGGCTTTGCGGGTCAATGAAAGGGTTTATGGGGTCGTGGGCATTGAGGCAAAAGGATGCCCCCTGGACGCTTCGGAGCACGGTATTTTGCTTTCGATCCTAGGAGAGTGCGCCCTGGCATTGGAAAATGAAAAGAATGCCCGTGAAAAGGAAGCCGCCGCGGTTTTGGCAGAAAGTGAACAGTTGCGGGCCAATCTGCTACGGGCCATTTCCCACGATTTGCGGACCCCTTTGACGACCATCTCGGGGAACGCCAGCAATTTGATGGGCAACGGGGACCATTTCGACGAGGAAACCCGCCAGCAGATCTATTCGGATATTTATGAAGATTCCATGTGGCTGATTAACCTGGTGGAAAACCTGCTGTATGCCACCCGCATTGAAAACGGCCGCATGAGTTTACATAGGTCCACCGAGCTTGTAAGCGATATTGTGGAAGAGGCAGTAAAACACACCAGCCGAAAAGCAAAGGGCCACCGCCTCTCGGTGGTGCTGGAGGACGATATGATGTTGGTTAAGGCAGACGCGAAGCTGGTGGTTCAGGTTATCGTGAATATGGTAGATAACGCCATAAAATATACGCAGCCAAATTCTTCCATCCAAATTACAACGAAACGGGACGGGGGCATGGCAAAAATCCAAGTCGCTGACGACGGGGAAGGGATTTCGGATGAGGAAAAGGCCAAGATATTTGAAAAGTTTTACTGCGGCGCCAATAAAATCGCGGATAACCGCAGGAGCCTAGGCCTTGGATTGTATCTTTGCAAGGCCATTGTGCAAGCCCACGGCGGGACAGTCCATGTGGGTGACAATGAGCCGAAGGGGACGGTGTTTTGTTTTACCCTTCCCCTGGAGGAGGTGACGTTATATGAAGAATTTTCAGGTTTTGGTGGTGGAGGATGACGCGCCGGTACGCAATTTGATCACAACCACATTAAAAGCCCATGATTACCGTTTTACGGTTGCCGTCAATGGCAATACAGCCGTTATGGAAGCAGCTTCCCATAACCCGGACGTGGTTCTTTTGGATTTAGGGCTTCCGGACATCGACGGGGTGGAAGTAATCCGGCGTGTGCGCCAGTGGTCCAACGTGCCCATTATTGTCATCAGCGCCAGGAGCGAAGATAATGATAAAATAGACGCCCTGGATGCCGGGGCAGACGATTACCTGACCAAACCGTTCTCCGTAGAGGAATTACTGGCAAGGCTAAGGGCCACCCAGCGCAGGCAGGCCCTGATATTGGGCAACAGCAGCCAGCAGCCCGTATTTGTCAATGGGCAGCTGCGGATCGACTACCCGTCGGGCTGTGCCTATCTAAATGGGGAAGAAATGCATTTGACGCCGATTGAATATAAATTGCTCCGCCTATTGGCACAAAACGTGGGAAAGGTCCTGACCCATAAATTTATTACCCAGAGTGTTTGGGGGGGCAGTTGGGAAAACGATGTGGGGTCCCTGCGGGTATTTATGGCAACCCTCCGAAAAAAGCTGGAGAAGGCGCCAGGGTCGCCGCAGTACATTCAAACCCATATAGGCATTGGGTACCGGATGGTAAAAATCGAATAGGCAGGGAGGTACAGAAAGTGAAAAAACCATGGATCGGCGTTTTGCCTTTGGTAGATGAAGGGCGGGAGAGCTACTGGATGCTGCCCGGATACCTGAAAGGGATTTTGCAGGCAGGGGGGCTTCCGGTTATGCTTCCGCTGGTTTCCGAAGACGGGCTTTTGGAACAGATGGCGAAGGCTATGGACGGATTCTTGTTTACGGGAGGGCCGGACGTTTCCCCGGGGCGCTATGGGAGCGAAAGGGAAGCCTTTTGCGGGGAGGGCTGTGAAGAAAGGGACGAAATGGAACTGCGGCTTTTTAAAAAAGTTTACAGCCGGGACAAGCCTGCCCTTGGCATTTGCAGGGGGATGCAGCTGGCCAACGTGGCCTTGGGCGGGACGCTGTACCAAGACCTTGTGGCCCAGTGCCCTTCTGAAATCGGGCACCGGCAGCCCTCGCCCTATGATGCCCCTGCCCATAGCGTCGCCATCGTTTCTGCAAGCCCCCTTGGCCGCCTGTTGGGGAAGGGCGAAATAAACGTAAACAGCTGCCACCATCAGGCGGTGAGGGGGCTTTCGGCACATTTATCACCTATGGCTTTTTCGCCGGACGGGCTGGTGGAGGCAGTCTATGCCCCGGGGAAAGCTTTCATGTGGGCGGTACAATGGCATCCGGAATTTAACTACCAGGTGGAGGAAAGCAGCCGTATGATCTTCGGGGCATTTATCCGGGCCGCCCTTGCGGGGCCACAAGAATCCGGTGCTGGGCTGCCATAGGTGTGGTGTAATGTCGCCGGGGCCTACCGGGCGCCTTTATAATTCCAGCGCCACATCCGAAAAAATCCCGTATCGCTGTCGGGGGCTTTTGCCGGGCCTGCGTATTGTTTTGCCGTTGCTGCGGTGGGAAGGCCCGCCCCTTTTCCCTATGCTTTGCGGGGCGGTATCCGGCCCTGCCTTTCGCGGCTATTCGGAATAAAAACATATTTCCAGGCCGGCGCAAAATCACATAAAATAAAAAATTCAAAAAACTCTTGACAATTTTATGAACAGGGGCTATACTAACAGAGCAGTCACAAAAAAACGTTTTATGTAAGATTGAAGCAGATGGCGGAATAGCTCAGTTGGCTAGAGCACACGGTTCATACCCGTGGTGTCGAGAGTTCAAATCTCCCTTCCGCTACGAAGGGGCATTCATAGAAAAATGGATGCCCTTTTTTGCTTTATAGGAAATTGCGCCCTATAAAGCAAAAGCCTCCGGGGGATGCGCACTTCGCGCCTAAGGGGAATGTCTGTTGACGCGGACGCGCTCCGGCGCAAGGGTCCGGTTCATCGGACCCTTTGTTGTGCAGGTTAGCCCGCAAGTCCGTCCGGCAGAACAAAAAGCCTTCCGGACGGGATTCTTTTTAACTAGGGATGTTTTTTTGCCGGAGGGACGGCATATACTATTGATATGGTTCGGATTAGCCGGGTTTCTCTTGCGGAAATGAAAACGGAACATGCCAGCCTTTGCCAGGGCTGTTATATAAAGGAATCCTAACGCTTTTCTGAACATTTTAAAAACTTACTTGTGCTCTTATTCGGAGTGTGATATAATCCGAAAAGCTAAAATAAAGATAGGAAGGCGATATCAAGTGAAAAACTTGTTAAAAAAGTACGGACATGTATGGGCACTGGGCTATGCGTTTATTTATATGCCCTGGTTTATGTACCTGGAGCGTACGGTGACACGGGATTATGCGGTGATGCATGTAAGGCTGGATGATTATATTCCTTTTAACGAATACTTTATCATCCCCTATTTGCTGTGGTTTTTCTATGTTTCCGGCGCGGTTTTATATTTCTTTTTTACTGACAGGCAGGAGTATTACCGGCTATGTACGTTCCTCTTTGCGGGAATGACCGTTAGCCTGTTGATTTGTACCTTTTTTCCCAACGGTACGGATTTGCGGGTGGATGTGGACCCCCGGGAGAATTTTTGCAGCTATTTGGTATCCGTGGTCCATGCGGCGGACACTTCTACCAATGTGTTCCCCAGCATCCATGCCTACAATTCCATAGGCGTCCATTTGGCTGTGGTAAAAAGCGGCGTGCTGTCCCGCCGGCCTCTGGTGCGCCGGGCGTCTTTTGTTTTGATGGCGTCCATCTGCCTTTCCACCGTGTTTTTAAAACAACATTCGGCTATTGACGTAGTAGGTGCCATGGTTTTGGCTTATGTGATTTATTCCCTTATATACGGCTTCCACTATGCCGGAGGCCAAAAGCCTGTCCGGCGCAAGGCCCTGGGCTGACGGGCCGTAACGGCCCTGCAAATCCGGATAAAATTTATTGTATATTGATAGGAATTTTGTTTGTTTTATGCTATACTTTCTGGTAGCAGTGTTTTTGGAGGTATCCATGTACCATTTTATCGTGAATCCAAGAGCCAGCAGGGGTCATGGAGAGAAAGTGTGGAGGAAGCTGGAACGTTATCTGCAGCATACGAGGGTAGAATACGAGGTCTTGATGACCAGGACCCCGGGGGACGCCAAGCTGTTTGCCAGGCGTTTGAACAAGCTAAACCAAGGCCCGCACACGATTATTGCCGTAGGCGGATGTGGGACGGTCAATGAAGTATTGGACGGGCTTTCTATAGATGCCCCGGTTACATTGGGTTTTATCCCTACGGACGCCGGCAACGACCTGGCCAAAGGCCTGCGGCTGCCGCGCAACCCGGTCCGGTGCCTGCAAAGGATTTTAAACCCGGAACATCCCATGTGGCTGGATTACGGCGTATTGTCCTATGAAAAAGAGGAACCGCGGTACCGCCGGTTTATCGTCAGCAGCGGGATCGGGCTGGACGCGGCGGTGAGCTACCGCCTTTTGGAAATTCAAAACAAAAGCGGATTCCGGCCATGGATTCCGAAGCGCCTTGCTTATCTGCTGCTGGGCATTCAAATACTGCTCCATTGGGTGCCGCCCAAAGGCTACCTGATATTGGACGGCACGAGAAAAATCGAGTTTAACCATATTTATTTTATTTCCATCCATGTCCATCCCTATGAAGGGGGGGGATTCCGTTTTGCCCCCATGGCGGACGGCGCCGATGGCATGCTGGAAATGTGCGTGGTTCATAATTCTACCAAACAAGGGGTGCTGATATCCGGGATTAACGCTTTTTTGGGCAAGGGAGGGTACCGCCGCGGGGTCCGGTACTATAGTTGCCGGGAAGCATGGATCCATGTGGACGCCCCCATGATGGTACACGTGGACGGGGAAAACGCTTACAGCCAGACTGATATCCACGTGCGTTGCATTGAGAAAAAAGTTCGGATGATTGTGTGACAAGGGGTGGAAAGCCATGAGGATCGGGCAAGGGTATGACGTCCACCGGCTGGTAGAAGGCCGGGGGCTGATTTTGGGGGGCGTACAGGTCCCCTATGAAAAAGGGCTGTTGGGCCATTCGGATGCGGACGTGCTGGTACATGCGGTAATGGATGCGCTTTTAGGCGCGGCGGCTTTGGGTGACATCGGGCAGCATTTTCCCGATACAGACGGGAAATATCAAGGGATTTCCAGCATCGCACTGTTGCGGGAAGTGGCCAGCCTTTTGGAAGGGCGGGGGTTTATCGTAGAAAACGTGGATGCAACCATTATTGCACAGCGCCCTAAATTGGCTGCCTACCGCCAGCAGATGGCGGAGAATATTGCGGATGCCCTGCATCTGGAGGCAGGCCGGATAAGCGTAAAGGCCACCACAGAAGAAGGGCTCGGGTTTACCGGCAGCGGCGAGGGCATTGCGGCCCAGGCGGTAGCGCTTTTGGCAGATATGCGGGATTATGGCTATGACGACCGGGCCACAGGGCAGGGCTGCCCCCAATGCCCTGGCTGTAAAAGCGGCAGGGAAGGAGAAGGGATATGAAAATATTTAATACATTATCCAGGGCAAAGGAAGAATTTGTGCCTCTAGAGCCGGGGAAGGTGAAAATGTATGTGTGCGGGCCGACGGTATACAATTATATCCACATTGGCAACGCCAGGCCCATGATCGTATTTGACACAGTCCGCCGGTATTTTGAATATAAAGGGTATGAGGTGAACTATGTTTCGAATTTCACCGATGTGGATGATAAAATTATCCAAAAGGCGATCGAAGAAGGGGTGGATTCCGAGGCGGTTTCCAGCCGTTATATTGAAGAATGCAAGAAGGACATGGCGGCCATGAACGTTAAGCCGGCGACTACCCATCCCCAGG
Organism: uncultured Lachnospiraceae bacterium; assembly: GCA_910584845.1. Classification (GTDB taxonomy): domain Bacteria; phylum Bacillota; class Clostridia; order Lachnospirales; family Lachnospiraceae; genus Brotaphodocola. The sequence goes on along the minus strand of CAJUDH010000012.1, from coordinate 41,493 downwards.
CCACCCAGGAGATCGGCGGCATGCTGGAGATGATAGGTGCGTTGATCGGCAAGGGCCACGCTTATGCGGCCCAGGACGGCACCGTCTATTTCCGGACCCGCTCATTTCCCGGTTATGGGAAACTGTCCCACAAAAACCTGGATGAATTGCAGTCCGGCTTCCGTGAGATCAAAGTAACCGGCGAGGAAGGGAAGGAAGACCCGTCGGATTTCGTATTGTGGAAGCCGAAAAAAGAGGGGGAGCCTTTTTGGGAATCCCCCTGGTGCCAGGGCCGCCCGGGCTGGCATATCGAATGTTCCGTTATGGCAAAAAAATATTTAGGGGAACAGATTGATATCCATGCCGGAGGGGAAGACCTGGTGTTCCCCCACCATGAAAATGAGATTGCCCAGTCGGAGGCCGCCAATGGCAAGCCATTTGCCACCTATTGGATGCACAATGCTTTTTTGAATATTGACAGTAACGGGCATGTACAGAAGATGTCCAAATCTTTAGGCAACTTTTTTACCGTGCGGGAGATCAGCGAGCGTTATGACCTGCAGGTTTTGCGGTTTTTTATGCTCAGCGCCCATTACCGCAGCCCCTTAAATTTCAGCGCCGAATTGATGGAAGCGTCAAAGAACGGGCTGGACCGTATCCGGACGGCAGTGGAAAGGCTTTCGGATGCCTGGGGAAAGGCAAACGCAGGCCAGCAATCCCCCCAGGAGCAGGGGCATATGGCTACGGCAAAGGAACTGGTTGCCAAATATGAGGCGGCCATGGAAGACGATTTTAATACGGCGGATGCCATAGCCGCCATTTTTGAGCTGGTAAAGCTAAGCAATTCCACCGTGTCGGAAAAAAGCAGCAAAACTTACGCAGGCAGTTTAAAAGAAATGCTGGAGAAGCTTTGCGGCGTATTGGGGATTGTTACCTGCCGGAAAGAGGAAGCCCTGGACGAAGAGGTGGAAGCTTTGATTGCCGAACGGCAGCAGGCCAGAAAAGGGAAGGATTTTGCCAAGGCAGACCTTATCCGCCAAAAGCTTCAGGGCATGGGGATCCTTTTGGAGGATACCAGGGAGGGCGTTAAGTGGAAACGGGCATGACCGGGGGGCAGCAGGACTTTTTCCCGGAAGGCAGTTGGGGGCGGATGGCCTGGGCGTTACAGCTTAAGGACGTAGACATACAAAGCTACTCCCCCTTGGTGCTGGCATACATCGGGGATGCGGTCTATGAAGTTTTGATCCGCACCCGGGTTGTAAACCGGGGCAACCAGCAGGTCAATAAAATGCACAAAAGGAGCGCGGGCCTGGTAAAAGCGGAAAGCCAGGCAACCATGGCCCGGCTATTGCTGGAGGAGCTTACGCAGGAAGAGCTTGCCGTTTACCGGAGGGGGCGCAACGCCAAGTCTGCTACCATGGCGAAGCACGCCAAGATGATTGACTACCGGATGGCTACCGGGCTGGAAGCCTTGGTAGGGTACCTGTACCTGGCCGGGCGCAACGGGCGGCTGCTGCAACTGATACACAACGGGCTGGTAAAAATGGGGGAATTGTCATGAGATACCGGGAAATGTCCATAGAGGGAAGAAATGCGGTGCTGGAGGCTTTCCGTTCCAAAAAGTCCATGGATAAGCTGTTTATCCAGGACGGATGTAAGGACGGCCCGATTTTGAGTATTACCCGGGAAGCAAAAAAGCAAGGCACGGTGATCCAGTTTGTGTCAAAAGGGCGGCTGGACCAGCTGTCGGAGACAGGGAAGCATCAAGGGGTGGTGGCTTATGCCGCCGCATATGAATATGCACAGGTGGAAGACCTTTTAAAAGCGGCAGAGGAGAAAAAGGAACCCCCTTTCCTGATTTTGCTGGATGGCATCGAAGACCCCCACAATTTGGGCGCCATTATCCGCACGGCAAATTTGGCCGGGGCCCACGGGGTTGTGATCCCCAAGCACCGGGCGGCAGGGCTTACGGCCACGGTAGCCCGGACTTCTGCAGGGGCCTTGAATTATACTCCGGTAGCCAAGGTATCCAATTTGGCATCTACCATAGAAAACTTAAAAAAACAGGGGCTATGGTTTGTCTGTGCGGATATGCAAGGGGAATCCATGTACCGTTTGCCGCTGACCGGCCCCATAGGGCTGGTAATCGGAAACGAAGGAAGCGGGGTTGGGCGGCTGGTCCGTGAAACATGCGATATGGCCGCCGCCATACCAATGCGGGGGGATATTGATTCCCTGAATGCTTCTGTGGCAGCAGGGGTGCTGGCTTACGAGATCGTGAGGCAGCGGCTGTTTGCCGGATGAGCCAGGCCCGTGGCAGACATGTTTCTGAATAATGGGGCCTGACAGAAAAAGGCCGCAGGAATGCAGGATAGAAATAAGGAGGGATTCGTATGATTCGAAAATGCAAAAAAAGGTCAGGCATGGTGAAGGGCGCGATCGTGTTGGCGTCTGCCATGGCCATCGCTGTGACGGGAAGGGCGGCGGTAGCGGGGGGGCAGGCGGCCCCGGCGGTTTCTATAGAGAAAAACCAGGTGCCCTTGTCCACCCGGACTCCGGAAGCTTCCGGTTCCGTAACTTACAGCAATAAAGGAGCCACAATTGATGCCTCAAATGCCAATAACGGTTATGTGATGGTCAAATACAGCGGCGGGAACCAGAAAATCAAGGTACAGATTACCAAGAACAGCACTTATACATATGATATCAATGCCAGAGACGCCTATGAAGTATATCCGATTACAGAAGGAAGCGGCACTTACATGATCAAAGTTTTTGAAAATGTGAGCGGAGACCAATATGCCCAGCTTTTAAGCCAGTCGGTTTCGGTATCTTTGTCTAATGAATTCGGGCCTTTTTTGTACCCGAACCAGTATGTGAATTTTAACTCGGGCAGCGCTGCTGTGGCCACGGCGGCCCAGCTGACGGCTGGTATGGACCAGATCCAGACAGTGGAGGCAGTGTACCATTACGTGACCACCCATGTGACGTACGACTATGCCAAGGCCCAGTCGGTAAAAAGCGGTTACCTCCCCAACGTAGATTCCACTTTGGCTACAGGGACAGGGATCTGCTTTGACTATGCCGCTTTAATGACAGCCATGCTCCGGTCCCGGGATATCCCTACCAAGCTGGTCATCGGCTATACGGGGGACCTGTACCATGCTTGGGTAAGCGTATATATTAACGGTGTAGGCTGGGTAGATGACGTAATCTATTTTGACGGTACCAAGTGGTCTTTGATGGACCCGACGTTTATTTCCACCGGTGGGAACAGCGATGCGGCGAAACAGTACGTGGGGACTGGTGCCAACTACCGGGAGAAATATTCTTATTGATAAATGGGAGGCAGACATGGCAGGAAAGGCAGATAAAGTATATTCTGGCCGGGAATTGTCGGCATTTTGTATGCAGGTGTCTTTACTTTTAAAGGCTGCAGTCCCGTTGTATGAGGGCTTGGCTATTATGGCGGAGGATGCAGCCACCGAGCAGGAGCAGAAGATGCTGCAGGAGCTTTCGACGGATGTGGAATTGGGGGACCCCTTCTTCACCGCTTTGGAAAAGGCCGGGTGTTTCCCATACTATGTGGTACGGATGGCAAAGCTGGGGCAGCAGACAGGCACATTGGATAAAATTATGGAGTCTCTTTCGGTTTATTACGAGAAAGAATATATCATGATGAAGAATATCCGCAATGCCATCACTTATCCGGTAATGATGGCTACCATGCTTTTGGTAGTCCTGTTTGTTTTGTTTACCAAGGTGATGCCTGTGTTTGAACAGGTTTATGCCCAATTGGGGGTGCAGCTTTCCCCTGTTTCCGTAGCTGCTTCCCGTTTCGGCGGCATTTTCAGCGGCGCGGCCCTGGCGTTGTTCGCCCTGGCGGCCTTGATTGCGGCAATCGCCGCAGTCGCCTCCGGTGCAGGCCATTCCTTTGCCTGGGTGGAAAAACTGAAAGATATGGTGAAGCGGAAAAACAAAACCATGCTGGCCGTGGCCGGCCGCCGTTTTACTTCCGTCCTGTCACTGACTTTGCGCAGCGGCATGGAACTGGAAAAAGGCATGGAGCTGGCCCAGGAACTGGTGGACAACAGTAAGATTGCCGCTACCATTAAAGAATGTGCCCGGCAGCTGCAGGAAGGGGACAGCTATTTCGACGCCATGAAACAGACCGGGCTGTTTAGCGGATTCCATATCCAGATGATTAAGGTGGGGACCCGAAGCGGCCGCCTGGACGAGGTGATGGACAATATTTCCAACGATTATGAACAACAGGCAGATGCCTCCATTGACAATATGATTGCAAGGTTGGAGCCTACTATGGTGGCTGTGCTGGCTATTGTGGTAGGGCTGATTTTGCTGTCGGTCATGCTTCCTTTGGCAGGTGTACTGGCCGGGATCGGATGACATACAATAGGGGCGGAAAGGACAGGACGGGTTGCCGGCGGGGGCCTTAGGAGGACAGGATATGAAACGGAAACGCGACTGGAAGTTTTTTGCGGGCTGCCTGGTTTCGGCGGCAGCATTCGGTATCGTGGTTGGCTTTTTTCTGACGGGGATGTCTTCTTTTTTGGAGCGTGCCCAGGCGGAAGGGGCAAAGACCCTTCAAAACGGCATTACCAGGGCTTGCGTCCAATGCTATGCCATTGAAGGGAGGTATCCTCCCAGCGTACAGTATCTGGAAGACCATTATGGGGTTCAAATTGATGAAAAACGCTACCATGTGTTTTACGACGGTTTTGCATCGAACTTGATGCCGGATATTACGGTAATTCCAGCGGACGGGCAGTAGGGTATGCCGGAAGCATTCCCCTGCCCCGTGCATTCCCATAAGGGGACGGATTTTCAAACATGCCTTAGGGGACTATTGATCAAGAGGAGGAAAAGCGGTGCAGCAGAAGAAAGAGCAAAAAGGGCAAGTGATGGGGACCCTGTTTACGATGCTGCTGTTTTTGGTATTTGTCATGTGCGCGCTTTTTACCGTCCTTGCCGGCGGGAAGGTATATGAGAACATCGGAAGCCGTATGGCAGACAATTATACCGGCAGCGTAGCTTTGCAGTATATCGCCAACAAGGTCCGCCAGGGGGACCAGGCGGGTATGGTAAAAGTCATCCAGGTAGACGGCACTCCTGTGTTGGAGCTGGACCAGCAGTTTGACGGCCGGCGTTACATAAGCTGGATTTACTATTATGACGGCAGCATCCGGGAGCTGTTTACCCCGGAGGACAGCGGCTTGGGCCTGGAGGACGGAATCGCGGTCCTGGAATGTGAAGGGCTTGTTTTTGAGCAGGAAGGTTCCCTGGTGACTGTGGAGACTACGGGGGAAAGCGGAGGGCGCCTGTTATTATCGCTTCGGAGTGCGGGAGGGATAAAATGAGTGGAAAATTAAACGGGAAAGGCGGCTCAGGCTCCGGGTTGTTTTTGATGGAGATGATTGTGGTTGTCTTCTTTTTTGTCTTATGCGCCTCCCAATGCATTTTGGCTTTTGCCACGTCGGAGAGGATGAGCCGCCAGGGGAGGAATTTGAACCAGGCGGTTACTATGGCTGAGTCTATTGTGGAAGTTTGGAAGGCGGAAGGCGTGGACGGTTTAACCGGGCGGCTGAAGTTTGAAAAAAGGGAAGAAAACGGCGCTATCGCCTATGAGGCGGCCCTGGACGAAAACTGGCGCCCGGTTGGATCGGTGCAGCCCGCCCCGGGCCAGGATGGCGCCGCGCCCCATAGGGCCCGGCTGCAGCTGCAGGAAGAGGACGGGATCGTTACGGCGGTGGTAGTTATGGAAAATAGCCCAAACGGCGTGCCGGTAGCCTATAAAGGGGAGGCAGCCCAAATGCTTCCGGATTCCGGCGGCAGTGTGGTCTACGTGCTGGAAGCAAAAAAGTATGAAAGGCCATAAGGCAGGAGGACGGGGACATGGCGGATTATGAGGTGCGCAGAAAAGCAAATATCGGCAGTTCTTCACTGATATTAATCTTTATTGTTTTGTGCCTGGCAACTTTCGGGCTGCTGTCTTTGGGGAATGCCAAAAGCGATGAGCTGTTGTCTGTGCGCAATGCGGTGGCCGTGAAAGATTATTACCAGGCTGACGGCCTGGGGCAAGAGTTCGTCAGGCAGGTGGACCAGGCTTTGGTTCAAGCCGGGCAAACCGGCGGCGCGCAAGCAGTAAAAAAACAGGTGCTGGAAGCCATGGGCGCTTATTACCAGGAGGACACGGGCCATTTCCTGACAGACATCCCTATGAACGCCGGCCAGGCGCTGCGGGTAGAGCTGGCGGTGGATTGGGATGAGAGGCGACTTGAGGTAGTAGCCTGGAAGGTATATATTCAGGAAACTTATGAGATCGACCGTTCCATCAAAGTATGGAGCGGCACGGAATAGAATAAGGCAGACGGCGGCCGGGGGGGGCTGCCTGCAATGAGCATAAAGTGGGAGAGACGATTATGAAAGTGGAAGAATTGCTGCGTGTGGCAGTGGATAAACAAGCGGCGGATATTTTTCTGATACCCGGTATGCCCTTGTCGTACCGGGTGGGCGGAAATATCGTACATCACAATGAGGACAAGATTTTTCCCCAGGAGCTGGACGTGCTGATCGGGGAGCTTTATCAGCTTGCAAATAACCGGGATATGACAAGGGTTAAAAAGCTGGGGGATGACGATTTTTCCATGGCGATTCCGGGAATGTCCCGTTTCCGGGCCAACATATTCCGGCAAAGGGGGTCCCTGGCGGCCATTATCCGCATCATCCGGTTTGATTTGCCGGATTTCCATAGCCTTAGCATACCTCAGAACGTGATTGACATAGCCAGGATGACAAAAGGCTTTGTGCTGGTGACCGGCCCTGCAGGGAGCGGAAAAAGCACCACTTTGGCCTGTGTGATCCATGAGATCAACAACACCCGGAATGCCCATGTCATTACGTTGGAAGACCCGATCGAATACCTGCACCGCCATAATAAGAGCGTAGTGACCCAGAGGGAGATCGTTTCAGATACCAACAGTTACGTGGCCGGCCTAAGGGCCGCTTTGCGGCAGGCGCCAGACGTAATCCTGGTAGGGGAGATGCGTGACGACGAGACGATTAAAACAGCCATGACGGCGGCGGAAACAGGCCATCTGGTCATTTCCACCCTGCACACGGTGGGCGCCGCCAACACCATAGACCGGATTATCGACAGCTTCCCCCCCAATCAGCAGCAGCAGGTGCGGACACAGCTGTCTATGGTTATGCAGGCGGTGGTTTCCCAGCAGTTGATTCCGGGATTGGACGGCAAAGAGCATCCGGCTTTTGAGATTATGTTTTTTAACAACGCCATACGCAACCTGATCCGGGAATCAAAGATCCATCAGATCGACAATATTATCGCTACTTCTCAAAGCGAAGGTATGGTGACCATGGACAACAGTTTGCTGGATTTATACCGCAAGGGTTTGATCAGCAAGGAAAATGCCATTGTCCACAGCAACAACAGTGAATTGATGGAGAAAAAGTTAATGAGGCTATAGCAACGGCTTATATTTGCCTGGCTTTTTGGACATATTATGGATACGGCAATGGGCATATATCGGACAAATTCAGATGCCCTTGGCGTGCAATATGTGGACAGGAGGCTGACATGAGGACAGATAAACGGAAAGTTGCATTGATCGGGACCGGCCTGGTGGGCATGAGCTATGCTTACTGCCTGTTAAACCAAAACGCCTGTGATGAACTGGTACTTATTGACATTAACCGAAAACGTGCAGAGGGCGAGGCCATGGATTTGAACCACGGCCTTGCTTTTTCTGGTTCCCACATGAGGATTTATGCGGGGGAATACGGAGACTGCCGGGATGCGGACATTGTTGCCATTTGTGCCGGCGTAGCCCAGAAGCCGGGGGAATCCCGGCTGGACCTTTTGAAACGGAACAAGGAAGTGTTCCGTTCCATTGTGGGGCCTGTGACTGAGTCCGGTTTTAACGGGCTGTTTTTGGTGGCTACCAACCCGGTTGACGTGATGACGAAGATTACTTATGAACTTTCGGGATTTAATTCCAGCCGGGTGCTGGGCACCGGTACGGCTTTGGATACGGCACGGCTTCGGTATCTGCTGGGGAAATGCTTCCAGGCGGATCCCCGGAACATCCATGCTTATGTTATGGGCGAGCATGGAGACAGTGAGTTTGTGCCGTGGAGCCAGGCCATGATTGCCACGAAGCCCATACGGGATATTTTAAAAGAAGAGGCGCCACCGGTACGTATGGAGGATTTAGACCAGATTTCCGAGGAGGTCAGAAGCGCCGCTTACCGGATCATTGAGGCAAAAGGCGCTACCTATTATGGCATTGGGGTGGCTATGGCCAGGATTACCAAAGCGATCTTAGGGGACGAGAACAGTGTTTTAACCGTATCGGCGATGCTGCGGGGGGAATATGGGCAGACCGGGGTGTTTGCCGGGGTGCCTTGCATCATCAACCAAAACGGGATACAACGGGTATTAAGGCTGAACCTGGATCCAGAAGAAGCTGAAAAAATGAACCGTTCCTGCCAGCTTTTGCGGGATACCTTTGCCGGGCTGGACTAAAAGGTTATTGCCTGCCATTTTCCCTATCGGAATTTATGGCAGGCAGAAAAGTTTAATCTTCCAAAGTAATAATGTGTAAATTATTTTGGGACCAGGTATTGCCAATGATATAAGAAGTATAATTTCTGCCGGGATTGATTTTGGCAGAGAAGGAAACCAAAGTGTCCCTCATGTTGACGTTGGTGGCAACGGCGCCGATCACAATAATGGGCAGTTCGTTGATAAAAGTGTAAGTGTTGGAATTGGTCACATAAAATTGATAAGTGCCGGCTATGGCCTGTTTGTAAGGGGTTGTAGTTTGGAATTTCACGTTGCGGAATACGGTTTCACCGCCGTAAAGCAGCAAATCAAAACTGGAACCGCCGTATGCCATGTTGGAAAAGCGGTAACATCCGGAGCTGGAGGGCAAGTTGGTACAGCCGGTGTCAGATATGCGGATCATTTCCAGGCCACCGGAAGGGGAGTCGGTCAGCACCATGGTGGCCTTTTGGTTCGCCACAAAGGGGAAAGTCTGCTGCAGCAGGATGTTGCGCAAGCCCGTGGCCCGCCGGATGGTAACGGTATGGAAACCATCTATGACCCAGTCATAGTTCGTGGCACAGCCAAATTGGGAATTGACGGAGTACAAAGTATTGTTGATGGAAATATTCACCGGGAAATTATTGGTGGACGCATTTAAGAAACGTACTTGCCCATAATTCCCCATAGAGCCGTTAGGCATGTTCGGGAACACCGGGACAACTATGCTACCACAATTATTGCCAGGGTACACGGGCCCGCCTTCCCCGGGGTTGGGAAGCGGGATTACCGCGTCGCCGTTGCCGTTGCCAGGGTACACAGGCCCGCCTTCCCCGGGGTTGGGAAGCGGGATCACCGCGTCGCCGTTGCCGTTGCCAGGGTACACGGGCCCGCCTTCCCCGGGGTTGG
>CAJUDH010000012.1:0-31924 GCA_910584845.1 uncultured Lachnospiraceae bacterium | reverse complement strand
ACCGCGTCGCCGTTGCCGTTGCCAGGGTACACGGGCCCGCCTTCCCCGGGGTTGGGAAGCGGGATTACCGCGTCGCCGTTGCCGTTGCCAGGGTACACAGGCCCGCCTTCCCCGGGGTTGGGAAGTGGGATCACTGGTTCTGCATTGTTATTAAAGTGCCTGGACGCAAGGCTGCTCCTGTCAAAGGTTCCATTGTAATGGGTATCGCTTTCAGCCATAAAATGCCTCTGTGCTTTTTTAATCTACTGTATGTCAGTAGGTTTTTCCAAGTTCCCGGTATGGGAAAAAACAGGATAAAAAGTTGACGAAACCCGGGAAATCTAGTACAATGTGGAAGTATAGGCCAAAAGGGCGTAGCGCCGGGGAGGAAGGGGCGGCCCGGCAGCCGGATAATATTAAGAAAACGATGAGATAAGGAGTTTTTACAGAGAAATGGACGATGGCTATTCGTTTCTATGGGTTATGTTTGGGGTTTTTGCTTTGCTTGCGTTCCTGGGGGGCATGGCCTTTTGGTATTGGAAATCCAGGCGGGACAATGTGACGGAAGAAGATATTAAAACTATGGTGGATGAGGGCCATGAGCAGGGGGTTTTGGAATCCAGCGAGGCCAAAATGATCCGGAATATTTTTGAACTGGACGAAAAAGAAGCAGGGGATGTGATGGTCCACCGAAGGCATATGGTAGCTTTAAGCGGAGGAATGACGCTAAAGGAAGCGGCGCGGTTTATGCTGCAGGAGGGGAATAATACCCGTTATCCGGTATACGGTGAAGACTTGGACGACATTATCGGCACAATACATATGCGTGACGCCCTGGTGCATGCGGAAAACCCCCGGGAAGCGGAGCTGGCCATAGCGAAAGTCCCGGGAGTGCTGCGGGAGGCCCATTTCATTCCGGAAACCCGGAATTTGGATTCCCTGTTCCGGGAGATGCAGTCACAAAAAATCCATATGGAAATCGTGATTGACGAGTACGGTCAGACCGCCGGCTTAGTCACCATGGAAGACATCCTGGAAGAGATCGTAGGAAACATCCTGGATGAGTATGACGTGGAAGAAAAATTTATTGTCCGCCAGGAGAACGGGGATTTGACTATGAGCGGCATGACCCCTTTGGGTGAAGCCCAGGATGCCTTGGGGATCCGTTTCCCCGAAGAGGATTTGAACAATTATGATACTGTCAACGGCCTGCTTATCTCTCGGCTGGACCGGATCCCCCAGGAGGGGGAGCGGCCTACGGTCTGTTACCGGGGGATGCGTTTTTCCGTTGTAAAAGTGGAGAATAAAATGATCCACACGGTATTGGTGACGAAAGCCCCGGAGGAAGAACGGTCAACCGGGGAAGGGCATAAAGAAGAACGGCAAAAAGAAGACGCCTGACAGGAGGGGCGTTTCTTTTTGTCTGCATAAAAATAAACTATAGAAGGGGAGAGCCATGATAAAGGCTATTTCAGACACAAAAGAAATGTTGGGGGACCGTGTGTTTTTGCGCAAAGCAGTATTGATCGCTTTGCCGGTTGCGTTGCAGGGGATGCTCAACACGGTGGTGAACTTGGTGGATACCATGATGATCGGGCAGCTGGGGGAGACGGCGATCGCGGCGGTTGGTTTAGCCAATAAAGTGTTTTTTGTGTTTACTTTATTGGTATTCGGCGTGGTCAGCGGTTCCGGCGTACTAGCCGCCCAATACTGGGGCAATAAAGACGTGAAAAACATCCGGAAAGTGACAGGGCTGGCCTTGCTGATCGCCTTTATAGGGGCGCTGTGTTTTGCCATCCCCAGCGTGCTGTTCCCGTCGGCAGTAATGCGGATTTTTACGGACAGTGAAAGCGCCGTTTTGTCGGGCGCCGCCTATTTGGCGGTGGCCGCATTGTCCTACCCGTTCACGGCGGTTACCAATACTTATGTGGCCATGCTGCGGGCCGTGGGCCAGGTAAAAGCCCCGGTGATGGTTAGCTGTATGACTATTTTAGTAAATATCACATTGAATTACGTTTTGATCTTTGGCCATTTTGGGGCCCCGGCCATGGGGGTGGTGGGGGCGGCCATCGCTACCCTTGCTGCCCGTGTTTTAGAGTGCCTGGTAGTCCTGGCCATTACCTATGGTTCCCGCTCCCCTATAGCGGGGCGCTTCCGGGAACTGTTTGGCTATAGCAGCGCCTTTATCCGCCAGTTTTTGGCCACGGCCAGCCCGGTGATCGCCAATGAATTTATGTGGGGGCTGGGGACTACCATGTATTCCCTGGCCTATGGGCGCATGGGGGATAACGCAGTAGCTGCCATTACCATAGCCACTACCATCCAAGATATTGTGGTCGTTTTATTCCAAGGGTTGAGCGCCGCCACGGCTGTGATTTTGGGAAATGAGATGGGGGCGGGCAAATTAAAAAGGGCAGAAAAGTACGCCAAAAACTTTTTCCTTTTGCAATTTTTGGTCACGGTAGCGGGAATGGCCTTTTGTTATGCCATACGCGGCAATGTGATTTCCCTCTATAGCATTTCGCCTCAGGTAGCCCGGGATGTGAACCTGTGTTTAATAGTGTTTATCCTTTATATGCCGTTTAAAATGTTCAACTATGTCAACATCGTCGGCGTGCTGCGAAGCGGCGGTGACACCAAAGTTTGCCTGTTCATTGATACCAGCGGCGTGTGGGCCATCGGTGTGCCCATGGCCTTTTGGGGCGGGCTGTATTTAAAGCAGGCGATTTATGTGGTATACGCTATGGTGATGGCAGAGGAAGCGTATAAGGCGGTAATCGGATATGTACGTTACCGGCAGAAAAAGTGGCTTAGGAACCTGGCCGTAGAGCTGGAAGGCAATTAAGGCGTTTTCCGCTAAAATAACATTTGATAGGACTTTTTGTATTTTTATGCCATTGTATTTCCGGCTGCCGTATCCTTTCCGGCCTTTAGGGGATAAGGCAGCCTTATTTTTGCAATTTACCATCCGGTAAGGCCAAAGGCTTTGGGGCAGAAAGCAGTTTTAACCCTACAAAGCCAAGGGTTGCGGCTTCTTTTGCTTCCTTGACTTTTTGTTTATTAGGAGTATAATTATATCCGTGGGTTTATACCATATTATCAAAAATAGGGTTACATAATCGGAACTGGCATAGACGCCAGAGGGCGCATGGGTGCCTGGAAAATTTCGGAAACACCCGCCAAACTGATAAGAATGAAAGGAATATCCTTTATGTCCATGAAACGTTTAAAGTCTCTGCTAAGCTTGTCTGTTGCGGCTTCTTTGTTGTTGCTTGCCTGCTCCCCTGTAGCAAAAGCCCCGGGGCCCGGTGCCCCAAACGATGCCCTCACCTGGACTACCTGGAGGGGCTACGACAATTTTTTGGATTTGCTTGGCGAGGCCTGCCCGGATATAGAATTGGATTTTATTTCTTATACCGGGGGCAACCGTACCGGCTACAGTTGGGCACAAATGCAGGCGGATGATATTTCGGACATATTCATAACCTCTCAGATTTATGACGAGGAGCTGGCCAAGGAGCGGCTGGTGGACCTTTCCGGCTATGACTTTATTAACCGTTTTTCCACCAATGTCCTGGATCAGGTGTCCATTGACGGGGGAATCTATCTCCTTCCTGTCAATTACACCATGTATGGCATATTTTATAATAAGACGTGGATGGAAGAGAAGGGCTGGGCGGTGCCAGGCAATTTCCGTGAACTGGAATCCCTTTGCCGCGAGATCGAGGCTGAAGGCAGGATTCCCGGCGTAATCGGCACGCAGTTGACCGGGAGCACCTTTTCTGCCGTATTTAACTTGGCTAAAACAAGCTGGTTGACCACCCCGGAAGGGGTAGCCTGGGAAAGGGGGTTCCTGGCCGGGGAGGCGACGGCGGAAGGGACATGGGAAAACACAATGGACTATGTCCAGCGCTACATGGACATTGGCATGTTTTACACAGACCCTGATGACCGGCATAGCGACGATTTGATTCAGGATTACCTGGGCGGACGTAAGGCTATGTTTTTTACCGGGGTGCTGTCACCCGGCTACACCAGGCTGCCGGGCGGCGATGAGCTGGGGATGATGCCTTATATCAGTGAAAACGGCAGTAAGAATGTCTATATGTACAGCCCCAGCTGCTATATCGGCATCAGCAGGCGGCTCATCGGGCCAGGGAACGAGAAGAAGCTGGAAAACGCGATCCGTTTGCTGTCCCTGCTTTACTCCCAGGAAGGGCAGATGGCTTTTATCTCGGAAGAGTCCCCTTGCGTGATGGGGATACAAAGCGCCGGCCCGGTCCCTGCGGATTCCCTGATCTATAATGCCCGGCAGGCTTTGTGGGAAGGGCGGGCCTTCCCTATGACGTATGCCCGTTGGGCCGATATTCTGCCCGATATCGGCCAGGCATACAAAGAGTGGTTCCGGGGGGAGGGCCAAATGGACGGACCCAAATGCATTGCCCGGATGGATGAGCTGCAGCAGAGTTACCAAAAACAGATGGAGCCGCCCTACTTTAGTGAAAGCATTGCCGACTTTTCCCTGGAGGAGACGGGGGCGCTGGTCGCCAAAGCCTTGGGCAGCGCGGTAGGCGCGGATGCCTCCATGGTCCCCATCGGTATATACCATGAGGGCGGGGCCAGCCTTAAGGCCGGTGTGACCGGCAAACTCTATAAGGGTGGGGTCGATATGGAAATTGCCACTACGATCTGTCCCGGCCTAGACGGGGAATATGCTATCCTGACTATGACGGGGGCCCAGGCAAAGGAGCTTGCCCGGGAGGGGTTTGACGCCGGAGACGGCCGGCCCTTCCCTTATGTCCTGGTGGCCCGGGGCGGCGGGGAGTTGAAAGACAGCCAGGTTTACCGGGTGTCTTTTCTGATGCAGACATACACAAAGGAGATCGGCAATGCCTATAGAGCCCAAGTGGAAAAGGGTTCTATACGTACTTTCTTAAAGGGTTGGATGGAGGAACACAAGGCCTTGTCCCCAGACGGCAACCCTTGGGATTGAAAGGCCCTTTGCCAGGGCAACCGGGAGTAGGGCTATGCCTGCAAACATAGGATCTGCGCCGAAATGCCATGAGAGGGGAAAACCATATGAGCTTGATAAGCCAAAAGAAAAAACTCATATTGCCGGTGGTATTGGTAGCGTGCCTACTGCTGTCTTTGGTTGTGGGCGGGGGTTTTTATACAAAATACCTCCGGGCCCGGATTTTCGAAGAGCGTACCACACAGCTTGTAGAGATCACATCTCAGGTCCGGGTCAATCTGGACAATGCTTTGGACTTCCATTGGAATTACCTGGCCATTGCCGCCAATATCCTGCACTACCAGGATTTTGACACAGCAGGGGATGCGGTAACCTATATTGACGTGCTGAACCGGCTGCTGGAGGCCGATACTTACAGCTCTATGTTTATGTTGCTGGATGGCCAGGGGAATTGTTATGACGCCAACGGAAACCATGGGGTATGGCCGGATATGGATATGGTTTCTTCCGGGGAAGAGTACCGTACATTCATTACGGACGGCCATATTTACCAGGGCGGTTATTGGGCTTTTGTCAGGAAGCTTCCGTCCCCCCTGGAAACGGGGGACGGGGGGGCAGTTTTTACCCATGTGGCGCTTCTCAAAGATGTGTATTCCCTTACAAAGTATTATGACAGCGCTGCTTATGGCTGCCGGAACGAAACCTATATCTTAAAAAGCAACGGCACCCGGATGCATGACAACGTTTCACAAGGGAATACCATCCAGGCATATAACGTGGTTAAGGTATTGGAAGGGATGGAAGGCCAGGGGATTCCGGATATTTTGGGGGCCCTGAAGGAAGCCGATACCATCAGCAGCAATTTTATGTACAACGGTACAGAGTATTATTACTGTATTACTTCGTTGGAAGAGTATGGCACTTTGCTGCTGTTCCTGATCCCGGCAAATTATGTGGCCCCCGGTACCGTAAATATGGTGGGGACAACGATCCGGACGCTGCTGATATTAGCAGCAGGGCTGGTGACGCTGCTGGTTTTGGTAGTTGTGGTTATTATCCGGCAGCAGGGCAGCGCCCGCCTGTTCCGGCAGGAGCAAGAAAACCTACGCCGGCAGGAGGAGCTGAACCGGCGCTTGGAGGAGACCAATGCGATGCTGGCCCGGTCTAAAGAAGCGGCAGAGCAGGCGTTTCAGATTGCGGAGGGCGCTAACCAGGCGAAAAGTTCTTTCCTTTCCAATATGAGCCATGATATCCGGACGCCTATGAATGCTGTTGTCGGTTTTTCTGCCCTTTTATCAAGGGACGCGCAGAACCCGGATAAAGTACGGGAATATACCAAAAAAATTGCCGCTTCCAGCCAGCACCTGTTAGGCCTCATCAACGATATTCTGGACATCAGTAAAATAGAAGCCGGTAAGACCGTTTTGAACGTATCGGATGAAAATATTGTGGATTTAATCGAAAACATTGATTCGATCATCCGGCCGCAGATGAAAGCCAAGGGCCATACATTTGAGGTTTACAGCAAAGGGATCAAACATGAGCATGTGGTGATGGATAAGCTGCGGATAAACCAGATCCTTTTGAATTTGTTGTCCAACGCGGTTAAATATACCCCGGATGGCGGCCATGTCACCTTGACGGTCCAGGAACGGCCCCAGCATATAGGACATCTGGCGCGTTACCGGTTTATAGTATCGGATAACGGTTATGGTATGAGCCAGGAGTATGTGCAGAAAATATTCCTTGCTTTTACCCGTGAAGAGGACAGCGTTACCAATAAGATCCAGGGTACCGGATTGGGGATGGCCATTACCAAAAACCTGATTGATTTAATGGGCGGCAAAATTTTGGTGGAAAGCGAAAAAGGGAAAGGTTCTACCTTTACGGTGGATCTGGAGCTACATATCAGCGAACATGCCATAGACCACAATTTTTGGCAGAAACAGGGGATCCGCAGGATTTTAACCGTAGATGATGAAGAGGTGATCTGCCAGAATATCCAATTGGCCATGGAGGGCACCGGCGTTGTGGTAGATTATGCGCTAGACGGGCAAACGGCCCTTAACATGGTAAAAAGCTCTGAAGAGCAGGGGGATCCGTATCATATCGTCCTCCTGGATTGGAAAATGCCGGGGCTTGACGGTGTGGAAACCGCAAGGCAGATCCGCAAGGACATTTTAAGGGAGGTCCCAATCCTTATCCTCACCAGCTACGATTGGCCGGAGGTTGAGGAGGAGGCCACTGCTGCAGGGGTAAACGCATTTCTCCCCAAGCCTTTCTTCCTCACCAGTTTCCGCCAGAAGGTGGAGGTGGTGCTGAACCATGTGCCGGAATGGAAAGAGGAAACCGCGCCGGGGCGGGGCGTTTTGCAGGGGATGCATATCCTTGTGGCAGAGGACAATGAGATCAATGCAGAAATCCTCAACGAATTGCTGGATATGGCAGGGGCAACCTGCGAAATCTGTGAAAATGGCGGCCTTGTAGTAGAAGCCTTTGAAAAATCCGCACCGGGAACTTATGGGCTGATTTTGATGGATGTGCAGATGCCTGTAATGAACGGGTATGAGGCTACAAAAGCCATCCGCAGGCTTCCCCACCCGCTGGCGCAGGGCATCCCCATTATTGCCATGACTGCCAACGCCTTTGCCGAGGATATCCGGGACGCCCTGGAAGCGGGTATGAATGCCCATGTGGCCAAGCCGGTCGATATGGCGGTGCTGGAACAGGCCGTGAAAGCCGTGACGGGGGATGGCTGACCATAATATAAAAACGGTTGTATTCTCTGAAACATCGTGAAAAAACAACTCCTTTTTGATCCGGCCCTATACCGGGGCCTTTATCAAAAAGGGGTTGTTTTTGTGTCCTGCCAGATGGGGGCAAGCCCTATTCTTCGTCCTCAATCAGGCGCATCCCTGCTGTTTCGGTCACCGGGAGGGAGAAAACGATCGCCTTGGCCTTGCTGGCAAGCCCGGCTTTTTCCATGATCGCCCTCATGATGGCGTTTTTGCCTTCCTTTCTGGTTACCATAAAGACCATTTCTTTTTCGGCGGCAATGGAAACGCCGAGGAATTTCTGCGCCTCTTCCGTGCCGGTCCCTTTGGCATGGATTACCGTGCCGCCGGGGGCGTTGGCTTCCCTTGCTGCGTCCATAATCTGGTCGGTATACCCCTGGTTTGCAATGACTACCAAAAGTTCATATTTGGTTTCTTTCAATGTGCTTTCCTCCCCTTTTTTAAATTCACGGCCTTCTGTAAGGTATTGCAGTTGTTTTTTCCCTCCCACACTGCTTAAGGGGACGATAAAGGCAATGCCGCTGCCTGGGATGTCGATTTTCATCTGTTTTTGAAGGCCGCTTTTAATCCGTTTCCATTCTGTGTCCATGACGAAAGAAAAAATTATGGCTTTTTCTGCCGCTTCCAGGCCAAAGGAATCCAGGATATCCGAAGCCGTGGTCCCCCGGCCATATGCCACTAATGTTAAGGAAACCTGGTGTTCTTTATAGAAGGCCAGAAACCTCCGGGCCTGGTTCCGGTCGCTGATGGTCGCCATCATATATAATTCGCTCATAAAATCCCCACCTCCTGTTTTGGGAAATGCGCAGGCCAACAAAACCTCCGCTTTTACAGTTCAATGATGGCATCTTCTTCCAATAAATCAAAAGCCAGCACAGGGGAGCCTGCGCCCGCCCCCCCTTGTTGAGGGTACCTGCGGCGGCCCCTGATTTTAGATGCCAGCCCCATGGCCTGTATGGTAATCAAAGGGGTCATGGCTACCATGGCCACTACGCCAAAGGCATCCGTGGCCATATTGCCCCCAACTGCAAAGCAGGCCCCTTGGGCCAATGGGAGGAGGAAGGCAGCTGTCATGGGCCCGGAAGCAACTCCGCCAGAGTCAAAGGCAATGGCCGTATAGATTTTCGGCACAAAGAAGGAAATGGCCAGGGCAATCCCATAACCCGGAACCAGGAACCAAAGGATGGAAATGCCGGTCAAAACCCGGATCATGGCAAGGCCCAGGGACAAAGATACCCCTATGGAGAGGCTGGCCCCCATGGCCTTTTCCGAGATGGCCCCGTCGGTAATCCCTTCTACCTGCTTGTTCAGCACGTAAACGGCAGGCTCTGCTTTTACGATGAAATAGCCGATCACCATGGCGATCGGGACTAAGACTTCCGGATGGCGCTGCCCTGCCAGCACTTGCCCCAGATAGTTCCCCGCCGGCATAAAGCCTACGTTGGCCCCGGTCAGGAACAGGACCAGGCCCACATAGGTGTAGGAAAGGCCAATCAGGATTTTAACCAGCGTTTTCCGCTGCAATTTTAAAAACAGCAGCTGAAACACCATAAAAAACAAGAAAATCGGCAATAGGGAAAAGGAAATCTCTTTCATGTAAGTGGGGATTTCCGAAGAAAAAAGTTTCCATAGCTGCCGGGAATTTTCCACTTCTAAAATGGTGGGTGCAACAGACATCCCGTCCTGAGGGCGGTAGATCATGCCCAGGGCCATAACCGCTAATATGGGCCCTACGGAACATAAGGCTACCAGGCCAAAGCTGTCGTCCGCCGCATGGCGGTCACTCCGGATCGCAGACACGCCCACGCCCAGGGCCATTATGAAAGGCACGGTCATGGGCCCGGTGGTTACACCGCCGGAATCAAAGGCTATGCTTAAAAATTCCTTGGGCAAAAAAGCCGACAGGAGGAACACCGCCAGGTAAAAGGCAACCAGCAAGGGGGGGAGGGGGATGGAAAAAAGCATACGCAACAGGGCGATCACCAGAAAAAGCCCCACGCCCCCGGCCACGGAGACAATTAAAACCATGTTAGGCACTGCCTGCACCTGCCCGGCCAATACCTGCAGGTCCGGCTCGGAAATCGTGACGATAACCCCCAACAAAAAAGAAGTGGAGACAATAAAAATTAAATTCCGGCTTTTTGTAAGGCGGGAACCTACCCGTTCCCCCATGGGGGTCATGGATATTTCTGCCCCTAAAGTGAAAAGCATCATCCCTGCTAAAATCAATATGGCCCCCATAAGGAAACATAACAATATGCTGGGGGAAATCGGGGCGATGGAAAAACATAATACCAGTACAATACCAATGATAGGAAGTACCGCCTGGACGGCTTCTTGCCATTTTTCTTTCAATTTTTTACGGGTTTTCAATTTGCCGCTGCCCTCCCTTTTTCGATGGATCCTAAAAATATGATACTATCTTAACATAAGCCGGCGGTTTTTCCCAATTAAAAAAATGTAAATAAAAATCAAAAGTTTTTCTGTCTTGCTAAATACTTCCCTCTATGATAAGATAAGAAAATGGACAGTGGCCAAAACGTTGCTGCTTATCCGCTCCCCCTTGCCGCTCATCCTGCCTGGCGTGCAGGGCCCTTTGGACGCAGCCGCCGTTTGAGCCGCGGGAAACCGGCCTGGCACAGGGGCGGATACCCGGCGGGGGTTTTCGGGGTAGATAGCGGCGTTCCACAGGTGTATTGGCCGCGGTGCCTATCAATTTCATATGGAGGCGAAAGTAGCAATGATTACAGGAAGCGGATTTTTTAGCAGCTTGATCGCGAACGGGGTAAAAGCGGTGATTTTCGCAGTTCTGGCCTATGCGGGGATCATCTTGGGAAAGAAATTCAGGGACAGCCGGGATGCGAAAAAAGCATCTTCCAGCCAGGAAGGCAAATAGTACGGAGGACATAAAACGTGAAGAAGTATGGCGTAAATGAACTGAGGAAAATGTTTCTGGAGTTTTTTGAAAGCAAGGGGCACCTGGCGATGAAAAGTTTCCCGCTGGTCCCCCACAATGACAATAGCCTGCTGCTGATCAACTCCGGCATGGCGCCATTGAAGCCTTATTTTACCGGGCAGGAGATCCCGCCCCGCAGGAGGGTGACTACCTGCCAGAAGTGCATCCGTACCGGCGACATTGAAAATATCGGAAAAACTGCACGCCACGGGACTTTTTTTGAGATGTTGGGCAATTTCTCTTTCGGGGATTATTTTAAAGACGAAGCCATCCACTGGTCCTGGGAGTTTTTGACCGAGGTTGTGGGGCTTGACCCGGACCGCCTCTATCCGTCCATTTACCTGGACGACGAAGAGGCTTTTGAGATTTGGAACAAAAAAGTAGGCATCCCCCAAGGGCGGATTTTCCGCTTCGGCAAAGAAGACAACTTCTGGGAACATGGGGCAGGCCCTTGCGGCCCTTGCTCTGAGATTTATTATGACAGGGGCGAGAAATATGGCTGCGGCAAACCGGGCTGTACGGTGGGATGTGACTGCGACCGCTACATTGAAGTATGGAACAACGTGTTTACCCAGTTTGACAATGACGGCCATGGCAACTATACCGAGTTAAAACAAAAAAACATTGATACCGGCATGGGCCTGGAACGTTTGGCCGTGGTGGTGCAGGAAGCAGACTCCTTGTTTACGGTAGATACCAACAAGGCGCTGATGGATGAAGTCTGCGCCATGGCCCATACCCAGTACCTGGCTGACGAGAAAAAAGACGTGTCCTTGCGGATTATTGCCGACCATGTGAAATCCTGTACCTTTATGGTTTCCGACGGTATTATGCCTTCCAACGAAGGGCGGGGATATGTACTGCGGCGCCTGTTGCGCCGGGCGGCCCGCCACGGAAGGCTTTTGGGGATCGAAGGGCAGTTTATGGCCCGGCTGGCAAAGACGGTGATTGCCCTTTCCAAAGACGGGTACCCGGAATTGGAAGAAAAGAAGGCTATGATCCTGAAAGTGTTGGCGGAAGAAGAGGAAAAATTCAACCGCAATATTGACCAGGGGCTTTCGATTTTAGCGGATATGGAAGCCGAGATGGCAGCAAAAGGCGAAAATATGCTCAACGGCGAAAATGCCTTTAAACTCTATGACACCTACGGGTTCCCCCTGGATTTGACCATTGAAATCCTGGCGGAGAAAAACCTGGGGGTAGACGAAGCCGGGTTCCAGGCCGCCATGAGGCAACAGCGGGACAAGGCCAGGAAAGCCCGGAAGGCTACCAATTACATGGGGGCGGACGTGACGGTTTACCAGTCGATCCCGGCAGCCATTACCACTGCTTTTGTGGGATACGACCGCCTTTGCCATGATTCTGCCATCACGGTGCTGGCTACGGAGACGGAATTGGTTGAGGCCCTCACCGACGGCCAGCCCGGTACCGTTATCGTGGAAGAAACGCCTTTTTATGGCACCATGGGCGGCCAGTCCGGGGATACCGGCGTGATTGAAGGGGCAGGGGGCAAGTTCCGGGTGGAAGACACCATCCATTTGCAGGGCGGCAAAGTGGGCCATGTAGGCAGGATGGTTTCCGGTATGTTTGCCGTAGGGCAGGC
Source organism: uncultured Lachnospiraceae bacterium (assembly GCA_910584845.1). Classification (GTDB taxonomy): domain Bacteria; phylum Bacillota; class Clostridia; order Lachnospirales; family Lachnospiraceae; genus Brotaphodocola. The sequence goes on along the minus strand of CAJUDH010000012.1, from coordinate 19,619 downwards.
CGTTACCCTTAAGGTAGACCCGGACGGACGCCGTTCTACGGAGAAAAACCATAGCGCTACCCATCTGCTGCAGAAGGCGCTGCGCACGGTTTTGGGGGATCATGTGGAACAAGCGGGCTCTTTGGTGACCCCGGACAGGCTGCGGTTTGACTTCACCCATTTTTCTGCTATGGCCCCGGAAGAATGGAAAGCGGTGGAAGACCTGGTAAACAAGGAAATCCGGGAAGACCTGGACGTGGCCACGCAGGAGATGAGTCTGGATGAAGCGAAGAAAACGGGCGCTATGGCGCTTTTTGGCGAAAAATATGGCGAGAAGGTACGTGTGGTTAAGATGGGCGACTTCTCTACCGAGCTTTGCGGCGGTACTCACGTGGGCCATACTGGTGAGATCCGTTCGTTTAAGATCCTTTCCGAAGCCGGTATTGCCGCAGGCGTCCGCAGGATCGAGGCGCTGACCGGCGACGGGCTGGCCGCTTACTACCAAAAGGCGGAAGATGATCTCCACCAGGCAGCCAAGGCAGCCAAAACCACCCCGGCAGAGTTAAAGTCCCGGATCGAGGCTATGATGGAAGAGATCCGCGCGCTGCATGCGGAAAATGAAAAGCTGAAGGGCCGGCTGGCGAAAGAATCTTTGGGCGATGTGATGGACCAGGTAAGGGAAGTCAACGGCGTGAAAGTCCTTGCTGCCAAAGTAAACGACGTGGATATGAACGGCATGCGGGAACTGGGGGACCAGCTGAAAGGCAAACTGGGGGAAGGCGTAGTGGTACTGGCCTGCGTCACGGACGGGAAGGTCAGCCTGATGGCCACTGCCACAGACGGCGCCCAGAAGAAAGGGGCCCATGCAGGGAACCTGATCAAAGCCATCGCTTCCCTGGTCGGCGGGGGCGGGGGCGGACGCCCCAATATGGCCCAGGCCGGCGGCAAAAATCCGGCAGGTGTGGACGCTGCCCTGGAAAAGGCATATGAGACGGCGAAGCAGCAAATAAAGTAAATAATTTTATAACCGTGAAGGTATCTGGATTGCCTCATAAATTTAAAACAAAATTCCCCAGGATTTGCAAAAAATAGTTGACGAATGGAGAATTTATGCTATAATTTACGTAGTGCGAATAAATACCCAAACAGTTGTATTATGCACAAGTACACAACTGGAGGGAGGTAAGGTGTGATCGATGTCGAACGTAATCGTTAAAGAAAACGAAAGCCTGGACAGCGCATTGCGCAGATTCAAAAGAAACTGCGCAAAGGCAGGCATTCAACAGGAGATTCGTAAGAGGGAACATTACGAGAAACCGAGCGTCAGACGCAAGAAAAAGTCTGAAGCCGCAAGAAAACGTAAATACAATTAAACGTTTTAAATCCTCAGTCATAAGGCTGGGGATTTTTTCGTAGAATATTAGTAATTATCCATATAGGGAAAATCCTTTGTTTGATCAAGTGAAAGCGGCAGCGGCAGAAAATTTAAAATTGCCAAGAGATGTGGTGTTGGGGGAGGTATTGGTATCTTTTGTGGGACGTACCTGTGCCATTGTAGAGAATTACCGTGGGATCCTTATTTATGATGACCAGACGGTGAAGCTGCAAGCGAAAAACTGTAAACTGCAATTTCACGGAAAACGGCTTCATATTGACTATTATAACCATGACGAAATGAAAATCAGCGGACAGATCCAATCCATGGAGTTCGGGGATTGACAGGAGGTGGGGTAGTGAAAGAAGCCTTAAAGCATTATTGTGGCGGGTATTTGCGGATACGGCTTAAGGGGTTTTCACCGGAGCGGTTTTTAAACCTATGCATGGCCAGGCAGATTGTGATCTGGGACCTTAGGTATCAGGATGGCGGATACCAGTTTTTTATTACCGTGAAGGATTTCCGCCGTGTACGGCCCCTGGTGAAGAAAGCCCAGGTAAGGCTATTGATTCTGGGGAGGTTTGGGCTTCCCTTTTTTTTATATCAGAACCGGCGCCGCAAACTTTTTGCCGTGGGCCTGGCATTGTTTTGCCTGGTGCTTTTTGTAATGTCCCAATTTATCTGGGACATTACGGTAGACGGGAATTACCGGTTTACGGACGATACCCTGCTGCACTATTTGGATACCCTGGACATCCGATACGGAAAACGGAAAGCAGGGATAGACTGTGGCCAGCTGGAGGAGTCCATCCGTAGCCATTACCCGGAAATTATTTGGGTCTCTGCCCGGATTTCCGGAACCCGGCTGATGATTAAGGTCAAAGAAAATGAGGTGATGGGAAGCATTCCGGTAAAGGACGACGGCCCAAGGGATCTGGTTGCGGAAAATGCCGGGACCATCACCCGTATGGTGGTCCGCAGGGGAAAGGCCCAGGTGGCAATCGGAGACTCGGTAGAGGCCGGGCAGGTGCTGGTCAGCGGGGAATTGCCGGTTTACAATGATGCGGAAGAGATGGTGGATATGCGGCTGGTCCATGCGGATGCCGACATTTATGCGGTTACCACAGAAGCATATCGGGAGACGGTCCCCCGGCTGGCTACAAAACGGTCCGATACAGGCAAAAAACGCCGGGGGCTACGGATCCGGGCAGGCAGCCTTTCGTTCCTTTGGATGTTGCCATCCATAGGCCAAAACCCCTGGGAGGTTACTTCCCGCAGCAGCCAGGTGGCAGTGTTGGGGGACTTTTTCCTGCCAGTCTGGGTGGACCAGATCCTGGCACAGGAATACCAGACTTATGAGCGTTTTCAGACAAAAGAAGACCTGGAACGGGAAAAACAGAAGATCCATCAAAAGAAGATGGAAAATTTAGCAGAAAAGGGGGTACAAATTCTTGAAAATAGTGTTAAAATACTAAGGGGAGATTCTTGCTGGGAGGTTCAGGGGGAATTCCTATTGGAGAGGCAGATTGGGGTTGGGCGGGAAATCCGCCAGGCAGAAAAGGAGACGGATCTAGCAGATGAGCGTAGTGGAGACGATTATTGACATACCCGTTGAACATGAGCGCAATGTATGCGGCCAGTTTGACCAATACCTGAAAAAAATAGAACGGACGTTACGGGTAACTATAGTGGCCAGGGACGGGGCGATTAAATTTATTGGCCCTGAGGAGATGATCCGGCGGGCCAAAAGTGTGTTTAATAACCTGGTAGAGCTTTCCCGGCGGGGGAATACCATCTCGGAGCAGAACGTAGACTATGCGTTATCTTTGTCTTTTACCGAATCGGACGGGGTGATTTTGGAGATTGATAAAGATATTATCTGCCGTACCATAAACGGGAAGCCGGTAAAGCCCAAAACGCTGGGGCAAAAGCAGTATGTGGACGCTATCCGGGAAAAGATGATTGTGTTTGGCGTAGGGCCGGCAGGTACCGGTAAGACTTACCTGGCTATGGCCATGGCGATCCAGGCTTTTAAAAACAATGAGGTGGGCCGGATTATCCTGACCCGCCCTGCCATAGAGGCAGGGGAGAAGCTAGGCTTCCTGCCCGGTGACCTGCAAAGCAAAATTGACCCTTACCTCCGCCCTTTATATGATGCTTTGTATCAGATTATGGGCGCGGAAAGTTTTTTGCATAATTCGGAAAAGGGGCTGATTGAGGTAGCGCCGTTGGCATATATGAGGGGAAGGACTTTGGATAACGCCTACATTATCCTGGATGAAGCACAGAATACCACGCCGGCCCAAATGAAAATGTTCCTGACCCGCATCGGGTTCGGGTCTAAAGTGGTCGTTACCGGGGACAAGACCCAAAAAGACCTGCCCGGAGGGGCGGCATCCGGTCTGGACGCCGCCATGAAGGTGCTGCGCAAGATTGAGGACATTGGTTTTTGCAGCCTGACCAGTGAAGATGTGGTCCGCCATCCCCTGGTGCAAAAAATCGTGCAGGCCTATGACGACTACGAACGGAAAGCACAGCCCAAAAGCGGCAGGCCAGAGCAAAAGGGGAGGAAACATGACTATAAATATTGAGTATGAGGCCAAGGAAAGCCTGGACATCCCCTACGAGGAAATTATCCGGGATGTGGTGCCGGCAGTGCTGGACTATGAACAATGCCCTTATGAGGTGGAGGTCAACGTATTGCTGACCGATAACCCGTCCATCCAGGAGATGAACCGGGAATACCGCCAGCTGGACATGCCTACGGACGTCCTTTCTTTCCCTATGCTGGATTTTGAACGGGAATCGGATTTCAGCCATGTGGAAGAACAGGTAGAAGACTGTTTTAACCCTGAGACCGGGGAGCTGCTCCTGGGGGATATTGTGGTTTCCGTGGAAAAAGTAAAAGAACAGGCAGAAAAATACGGGCATTCCCAACAGAGGGAGCTGGCATTTTTGCTGGCCCACAGTATGCTGCACTTATGCGGCTATGACCATGAAGACGGCCATGGGCGGATGGTGATGGAAGAAAGGCAACGGAATATATTAGGGGAGAGGGGATACAACCGATGAGGAACAAAAGAGCAGGGGTTTTGAGGGACGCTATGGTTTGCCTGGCTGCCTTTTTATGTGTGTCGGCTATGGCAGGGTGCTCACCAAAAGAGAACATAGAAGCGGCTGCCACAGAAGCCGCCACTGTCCCGGAACCGACAGAAAGCATTGTGATCGAACCTGAGTCTGAGCCGGAAACCGAGCCGGAACCGGAGGCATATGCGCCCTGGGAACGGGAAGAGGAAGGCGGCATGGTCCGCAGCTACCTCACCGGGGAGATGGTTTCGGCTTCCCAGGGGAACCGCCGGCCTTTGGCCATTATGATGAGCAACGACAAGGAATCCCTGCCCCAGTACGGGATCAACCGGGCCGGCGTAGTGTACGAGGCGCCGGTGGAAGGCGTTATGAACCGGTACATGGCCATTATGGAGGACTATGACGATTTGGAGCGGATTGGCTCCGTGCGGAGCTGCCGCACTTATTACACCTATTTTGCCAGGGAGTTTGACGCTATTTATGCCCATGCCGGCCAAAGCACTTTTGCCAAGCCTTATTTAAAAAATGTGGACAACATCAACGGCATTGAGGGGGTGGGGTATTCTGCCTTTTTCCGCAGCAATGACCGGAAAAAGCCCCACAATTTTTATGCCAGCTTTTCCGGGATCCAAAAGGCGATCGAAAAGCTGGGCTATTCCCAGGAATACGGCGAGGGCTACAAAGGGCATTACTATTTTGCCAGGGAAGGCCATGAAGTCGTCCTGGACGGGCCGGCCGCCATGGAGGCGAAAAAGGTGGCGCCCGGGTATGAATACAATAACCCTTGGTTTGAATACCATGAAGACGACGGGCTGTACTACCGCTACCAATATGGGGCAAAGCATTTGGGCAGCGAGGGGCAGATTGCCGTCAAAAATATTTTGATCCAATGCTGCGCTGCCGGCTATTATGCCACTACCGCTTACCGCAATATCAATGTACATGAAGATTTATGGTGTGGGTATTACATAACCAACGGCAAAGCTATCCAGGTTTCCTGGGCGAAAGACGGGGAGTTTGGCGTTACCCATTATTATGGCCCGGACGGCCAGGAGATTGTGTTAAACCCCGGAAAAACCTGGGTATGCATTATCCCTACTACAGATGCGGGGAAGATTGTTTTTGAGTGATGCGGGTCCGGCGGAAAGCAAGGCCTACTTTGGGCGGTGCAGGTCCGGCGGGAAGCAGGGTCCACAAGGCATACAAATGTTCCGTACCGGCAATATCGGATCAGGCTGCAGGATACTTTACCGCCGGCAAGGCAGGTTCCCGGCGCCGCAAATGGCGGCTGCGAAAAGGCAATCCAAGCAGTTCCGCAGCCGTCAGAACCTTTCTCTTGTCCGCCGCAAATGGCGGCTGCGAAAAAGGCAATCCAAAGCAGCAGGCGGAACAGGCAGGAAATCGGGGGGGTTGCCCTGACAGAATCCAAGCAGCGCTGTGGAATAGAAAATGGAATATATGGGAAAAATAAACAGAAAATATCCTTGTCTGGGAGGTTTCATAATGAAAAGGTATATGATCTGTTTATTTTTGTTTGTGGGGGTCAGCGCGGCATGTCTGGTTACGGCGTATTTTCTCGGAGGGCAGGAAGATGTGGCTGTCTCCCCCACCACACAGGAGCCAACCGCCATCGAATCTTCCGATGTGACCAGGACAGCCCCGGAAAACCTGGCTGCCGCCAACGGCGGGAAGGTAATGCATGAAAATTCGGCCTTGGTGGAAGAATTTTACCTGGTTTCGGAAGACGGCTTTTTATTGGTGTTCGGGAAGGACCAGGAAACGATCTGCCTGTATACCCATATTCCGTTGATGGATTTTCCGGAACGGGAACAGGAGCGGTTAAGGGAAGGGATATGGTTTCCCAGTATGATGGAGGTAATCCAGTACCTGGAATCTTATACCAGTTGAAAAGGGAATGGAGGGGCCGCAGGTAGGGAAAATCAGCCTATTATAGGAAAATCAGCACTTGAAAAGCGGAGGAAGAGTGGGTACAATAGGAAAGAATAAACGGGTAATTGTCATCGGCGGCGGGGCTTCCGGCCTGGCGGCGGGGATTTCGGCGGCAAGGCAAGGGGCTGAAGTGACGGTTCTGGAGCACATGGACCGGGTGGGGAAAAAGCTTTTGTCTACCGGAAATGGCAGGTGCAACCTGTCAAACCTGGTTATGGAGGCAGGCTGCTTCCATTGCAGCCAGGAAGGTTTCCCTATGAAGGTATTGAGGCAATTTGGGGTAGAGGAAACCTTGGATTTCTTTTCGGGGATTGGCATTGAGGCCAAGGGCAAAAACGGATACCTTTACCCCAGGCCTGAGCAGGCGTCTGCGGTAGTGGACATGCTGCGCCTGGAACTTGCGCGGCTTGGGGTAAAGGTATTTACCCGGTGCGAGGTGGGGCAACTAAGGCGTCAGCCGAAATCCGGGTTTGTGGCCGTAACCGGCCAGGGGGGTTTTGCCGGGGATGCGTTGATTTTGTCTGCCGGTTCCCGGGCGGCGCCGTCTACCGGCTCAGACGGCAGCGGCTATAGGCTGGCAAAAGGGTTTGGCCATCGGGTTATTGCGCCACTGCCGGCTTTGGTGCAGCTTCGCTGTGAGGGGAAACATTTCAAACGGCTGGCGGGGGTACGGTGCGAGGCTAAGGTCACCTTGGTTTCTGGCGGTAAGGCGTTGGCCGAAGACACGGGGGAGGTACAGATGACCGATTATGGCATTTCCGGAATCCCTACTTTCCAAGTCAGCCGTTTTGCCTCCATAGCTTTGGCAGGCCAGAAGCCGGTAAAGGCAATCTTGGATTTCCTGCCGGCGAAAACCTGGGAAGAAACGGAAGGTTTCCTGCAAATGCGGGCAAAAAGGTTAGCCCACTTAACCTGCGGCGATTTTTTGACCGGGGTGCTCCATAAAAAACTGGCCGGTGTGCTATTGTCTTTGTCCCACGTGAACCCGGAAGAAACAGTGGCGCAAGTGGGCCCCAGCGCCTTTAAAAGGCTGGCCGGGCAGATCAAATCTTTTGAGGCGCCGGTGACAGGTACGAACCCTTTTGAACAGGCCCAGGTCTGCTGTGGAGGCGTAGATACCAGGGAAATTGACCCTTTTACCATGGAATCCCGTTTGGTTAGGGGCTTGTACCTGGCTGGCGAGATTTTGGACGTAGACGGCATGTGCGGCGGCTATAACCTGCAATGGGCCTGGTCTACCGGCTACATTGCCGGCAGCTGCGCAGGAAAAAGGTGAAGACAGCCCGGGCATGATGCTTTAAGGGCCATACACAGGAATGAGGGTAGGGCGGAAAACATTTCACCCATGCCGGCTGCACCGGACCGGGCGGGGGATGCAAGGATGTGGATGCGCGCAGGATGGAGGCGTATGGCGCTGGTAAGGGGGAAATATACCAAACACATGCAAGGATGTGGACGTGCGCAGGATGGAGGGAACCATGATAAGGATCGGGCAATTGAAAGCGCCGGTGGGGCACGGGCCTAAGGAACTGAAACATAAGGCCGCCCGCCTGTTGAAAGTAAAACCAGAAGAGGTTTTGGACTTGTCTGTGAGGAAACAGTCCCTGGATGCGAGGAAAAAGCCGCAGCTGTTTTATATCTACACAGTGGACGTAAAACTAGGGCAAGGGAAAAACCCGAAAAAGGCTTTGGGGGAAGCCGGGGAAAGGGCAGTGGTACATAGGGCAAAAAACAACCAGGTGACGGTTTCCCTGGAAAAACGTTATCAATTTGTGCAGCCCGGAAAAGAGGTCCTGGCCGCCCCTCCGGTGGTTGTTGGCGCCGGACCGGCAGGGCTGTTTTGCGGATGGATGCTGGCCCGGTATGGTTATCGGCCGCTTTTGCTGGAACGGGGGGAGGATGTGGACGCCCGGCAAAGGAAAGTAAGCCGTTTTTGGGAAACCGGGATATTGGACCCCAATTCCAACGTACAATTCGGTGAAGGCGGCGCCGGGGCTTTTTCCGACGGAAAGCTAAATACGTTAGTCAAGGACCCGGATGGGCGGGCCCGCCTGGTGCTGGAAATATTCCACCGGTTTGGGGCAGACAAGTCGATCCTATATCAGAATAAACCCCATATCGGGACGGACGCGCTGGGGGGCATCGTGAAAAGGATGCGGGAAGATATAGTCCGCCTGGGTGGCCAGGTAAGGTTTAACTGCCAAGTGACGGACCTGGTGGTGGGGGATGGCCAAATCATAGGCGTTGTGGCCGGGCAGGAGGCCATAGACGCAAGCGCTGTCGTGCTGGCCATTGGCCATAGCGCCAGGGATACCTATTCCCTGCTTTACCGCCTGGGGGTACCCATGTCGCCAAAAGCTTTTGCCGTAGGGCTGCGCATCCAACATCCCCAAGCTTTGATTAACCGTTCCCAGTATGGGTGCGAAAGCGTAAAAGGCCTGGGGGCCGCGGACTATAAACTGACGGCAAAGGCATCGGGCGGGCGTGGCGTCTATTCTTTTTGCATGTGCCCGGGGGGCTATGTGGTCAATGCTTCTTCCGAACCAGGCCGTCTGGCCGTCAATGGCATGAGCTACCACGCCCGGGATGGCAAAAATGCCAATAGTGCCCTGATTGTATCCGTGGGCCCGCAGGATTTTTTGGATCCTTCGCCTTTGGCGGGGATCCGGTTCCAAAGGCATCTGGAAGAGGCGGCCTATCAAGCAGCGGGAGGGAAGGTCCCGGTACAGCTATATGGGGATTTTAAGGCCGGGAGGGGTGGCACATCCCTGGGGGATGTGGAGCCGCAGATGAAAGGGGCCTGGGATTTTGCCAATCTGCGGGAAGTACTCCCGGAACCGTTAAATGCCGCGTTTCTGGAAGGCATGGAGCGTTTTGCCAGGACAATCGAAGGCTTTGGACGTGAGGATGCCGTGCTGGCCGGGGTGGAAAGCCGGACTTCATCGCCGGTGCGTATTTGGAGGGGGACAGGGCTGGAAAGCGCAGTGAAAGGCCTGTACCCTTGCGGGGAAGGGGCCGGCTATGCGGGGGGGATCACTTCTGCAGCCATGGACGGTGTGCGGGTAGCAGAAGCCATTGCGGAAAAATACCGTCCGCTGGACCCTTGCCGGTCCGGCCCGGGAAACGGGCCTTTGTGAGGGCGGAAGGCCGAATAAGGCCAGAACGGTTTTGGCTTAACAGTTGCAAGGGAGAACAAAATGGATACAGGCAAAGAAGGACGGAAAAAACTAAAGGGGAAAAAGCGGGTGGTAGTAAAAATCGGCTCCTCTTCCCTGACCCACGAGGAGACAGGGGAATTGAACCTGCTGAAAATAGAAAAGCTGATCCGGACCTTATGCGGATTGAAAGGGGAGGGCCGGGATGTGGTGCTGGTGTCCTCCGGGGCCATTGCGGCAGGCAGGCAGGCCCTGGGCGGGCAAAAACGGCCGGGCACCATTTCGGAAAAACAGGCTTATGCGGCTGTGGGGCAGGCACGGCTTATGATGGTTTACCAGAAATTGTTTTCGGAATATAACCATGTGGCGGCACAGGTTTTGCTGACCAAGGACACTATGACCAATGACGCATCCCGCTACAATGCACAAAATACGTTTGACGAGCTTTTAAAGCTGGGGGCAGTCCCCATCGTCAATGAGAACGACACGGTTTCCACCCATGAGATCCAGTTTGGGGATAACGACCGGCTGTCGGCTATTGTGGCAGCTTTGATCGGTGCGGACCTGCTAATTTTGCTTTCGGATATTAACGGGCTTTATACCGACGACCCAAGGCAGAACCCAGAAGCCGAATTTATCCCTTTTGTGGAGGAAATAACCCCGCAGCTTTTGCATATGGGAAAAAGCAGCGCCGGCAGCGATGTGGGTACCGGAGGCATGTCTTCCAAGCTGGCGGCGGCCAGGATCGCCACGGACAGCGGCTCGGATATGGTAATTGCCAACGGGGCGGATGTGGAGGTTATCCACCAGATTATGGCCGGCGAAGAAAAGGGCACTTTGTTTATGGCCCATGCCAATTTGGATTTTGACTTAATGGACTATATTAACCACAGATATGGAGGGAATTATGGATCAGTGTGGCATTGACCGGATCAATGAATTGTATCATAAATCGAAAACACCCCATGGGCTGACAGAAGAAGAGAAGCAGGAGCAGGCGGTTTTACGGAAAGAGTATATAGAAGCGATCCGCAAAAATTTGCGGTCCAATCTAAACAGTATATCCATCCAGGAAGAGGACGGTACCATTACGGATTTGGGGAAAAAATTTGGCGGTGTTTCCCATGTCCAATCGTAAGGGGCAGATCCGCCAGGATATCCGCAGGCAGCGCCGGGAATTGGACAGGCAAGCCAAGGAAACGATGGATAGGGGGATCCGGGAAAGGCTGTCGGCTGCCGTCCAGGCCTGCCAGGAAGGGGCGGTCTACCTGTACGCCTCGGCCAGAGGGGAAGTGGACACGTGGCAATGGGTATGCAAATTGTGGGAAAAAGGGGTTTTGACTGCATTCCCCCGGGTGGAAGGGGAAGAAATCCGCTTTTATTTTGCCAGTGGCATGGAAGATTTGGCGCCTGGCGCCATGGGGATTTTGGAACCTTTGCCGGGCCGCTGCCAGTTGGCTTTGGTAACCGATGCGCCTGTGGTTACACCGGGGCTGGCTTTTTCGCTGAAAGGGGACCGGGTCGGTTACGGCAAGGGGTATTATGACCGGTTTTTCCTAAGGGAGCCGCGGCACCGGCGGATCGGGGTCGCTTACCCTTTTCAGATACGGGACGATCTAGAGCCTGAGGTACAAGACCAAAAAATAGATGAAATTGTCACGCCAGACGGCGTTTTTACATGTACACATAGCCAGGGAAGGCTATGATAGGGCAAAGGGGTGTGAAAAGGAAACTCTTTTCATGGGCCTGGATACATCGTCCGCCAAATCACCGGCCCGAACATGCAGGGTGTTTTTTGGCGTGTGCTATGTCAATGCTTTTTGACCGGTACATGGAGAGGGACGGATAAGTGGTTTGGCGCCATTATTGGCGCAAGGGCGTACCGGTAACGATAAGGAGGGGACAAAACTATGGATTTAACAGAAATCGGGATGCGTGCCAAGGAAACAGCATCCTATTTAAACCAATTGGGGGTATCCCGGAAAAACGAAGGGCTGTGTGCCGCCGCCCGGGCGCTTTTAGACGGGGAAGCAGAAATATTAAGTGCGAACCAGGACGATGTAATCCGCGCCGTAGCTTCTGGCATGAGCCCGGCCCTGGTAGACCGGCTGGAACTGACTCCGGGCCGGATCCAGGACATGGCAGACGGGCTATTGCAGGTGGCGGCTTTGGAAGATCCGGTAGGGGAAGTGGTTTCCATGAAAAGGCGCCCCAATGGTTTGCTGATCGGACGTAAACGGGTGCCCTTAGGCGTTATCGGGATCATCTATGAGGCCCGCCCTAACGTAACGGCAGATGCTTTCGGGCTGTGTTTTAAAACTGGCAATGCCGTTATTTTAAAAGGCGGCAGCGACGCCATAGAGTCCAATAAAGCCATCGTCAGCTGTTTGAGGAAAGGGCTTTTTGACGCGGGGATCCAGGAAGATGCCCTGCAGTTGATTACGGATACAGGCCGGGAAGCCGCAAGGCAGCTTATGAGGCTTAACGGGTATGTGGATGTGCTGATCCCCAGGGGCGGCGCCGGGTTAATCCGGGCAGTGGTGGAGGGCAGTACAATTCCGGTGATCGAGACAGGGACCGGAAACTGCCATATTTTTGTGGATGAGTCGGCGGATTTTTCTATGGCCCTGGATATTATTGATAATGCGAAAACCCAGCGGACCGGTGTTTGCAATGCATGCGAATCCCTGGTGGTCCACCGGAAGGCGGCGCCGGAATTCCTCCCATTGCTTTGGGGGCGGCTGGAAGCCAAACACGTGGAAATACGGGCAGACCAGGAGGCTTGCCGCCTGATGCCCCAATTTTCCTTAGCTACAGAAGAAGACTGGGGGCGGGAGTACCTGGACTATGTCCTTTCCTTAAAACTGGTGGATTCCCTGGACGAAGCCATAACCCACATTAACCGGTATAATACCAAGCATTCCGAAGCCATTATCACAACCAATTACGCCCACGCCCAGCGATTCCTCAATGAGGTGGACGCGGCGGCGGTGTATGTCAATGCTTCCACCCGTTTTACGGACGGGTTTGAGTTTGGGTTCGGGGCGGAGATCGGGATCAGTACCCAAAAGCTCCATGCCAGGGGCCCTATGGGCTTAGAGGCCCTGACCACCACCAAGTATATTATTTACGGTAACGGACAAGTACGGGCCTGACCCTTCTTTCTTGTCGTTTTTGGTATTTTATGTTATAATCCCGGCAGGGATTATAACGGCGCCAGCTTTCGCCCTCCCTTCCGGGAGGGCGAAAGCTGAATCAAAGCGTGTGCATCTCCCGGGGCATGCCCCAACCAAATTTAAATACAGAAGGGGAAAAATCCAGTAAAATGTATCAAGAGATTGATTTAGGCAAAATAGATTTAAATTCCGGACCTCCAACAAAAGAACCGGACAGGCAATACTATTTTATGGCGAAATGCCGGGAATGGGCTTATGCGTTTGAAGAGAAAAACGGGCGGCCTCCCCTCGCGTTTATCCAAACATTCGGGTGCCAGATAGCCCCGGCTACCTAGACGCTATAAACCCGCATAAAATAAGCATTTATTAAAAATCCTAACCCCAGGCATCCGCCCAGGATTGGGATTTTTTTATATTCTACTATTCCTCTTCATTCTCCATAATATCCCCCGGTTGACAGTGGAGAAAATCACATACTTTTCCTATTACATCCGTCTTTACAGTTTCATTTTTTCCAGGCGGCGTGCAAAGGTTACGGGTTGACGGGCGGCACGCCTACAAATTATAATCAGACCATGAACCCGGATCCCACAAGCCCATTGCCATTGCAAATTATACAAAGGTAAATTGATTATGACATACATTATTCCGTGGTATCAAAAAGATGTTAGATTCAAGCCGGGAACGGTTGCGGATATTGGGAATATAAGATTGTATTTGCGGAGAACGAATAGAGAGAAAAACAATAAATGGCGGCTTTATATATCAATCCGAACATGCAAAGAAGATGGCGTGGCGGATAGCTTGAAACGTGAAGTAGCCGTGGCAGAATTCGGAGGAAATCTTGATCTGAAAGAAGGGCAGGAAAAAGCCAATAAATATTTGGAAAATTTTTTATTTGGAATTCTTGCAGAATTTGCACAAGAAGACTAGGCAGCAAAAGCCGCCTAGTCCTCTTTCATTATGAATTTATGTTCCATGCCATTTTTAAATGTGATAGAATCCACTTTGCCGCCTATGACAATTATTTTTTCAATGACGGTTGAAACGAACTCTTTCAAAACGGCATCTTCCAAAAGGGGTGCAAATTCTTTATAGTTGATATGTTCGGCCTGGTTCAGCTTATGGGCAACCAGGAAAGACGAAGCGGAAGCCAGGAACCCGGCAGCAGTACCCGGGGTTTCATCATCCGCCCGTATTTCTGCAATTTCATTTTCGATTTGGGCGTTTCGTACTTCCAAACCTTGTTTTGTTTCCAGGTATTCTTTTTCACCCATTGCAGCATCATCAAAAAGATACAGTTTTTTAAGGCGTTCAAGGGCTTTTAGGTTCCTTTCTTTTTCGGATGCAAGGATTGCCACTTTATCAATTGCAGGGGCGGCGGAATCAAGAGGGATGGGCTTGTACTGTATATTTTGCCCAGAACCGCCCTTTAAGGCATCATAGGCAGCGGAAAGGCCGGCGTGATCTATTCCGGCAACTTCTTTGAATTCCGGCCCGGTTAATAGGACAGCTTCCAGGGCATCAAGGGTGGAAATGCTTTCAGATTGTTTGGTTGCCTGGACGATATTCTTGATATAGTTAAAAACGAAAGGCCCCAGGACAACATCAGTAATTCCCTTTGCCTTACATGTATTCTTGCGCCAACGGTTCCCACACCGATAAATTGACGGGAAAAACCCGTTTTCCCTTTCCCGGTCTTTATCACATATCATATTAGAGCCGCACACACCACACCGAAGCAGGCCGCCGAAAACATGATAGTATTTCTTCCGGGATTGGCTACACATATTATTACGGGCAGCGGCGTTGGCATCCATGATGGCGTTGCAATGGTTCCATTGTTCTGTTGTGACAATCGGTATAAATACATCATCAATCACAATCCATTCATCCTTTGGCTTTATCTTACCCCGGGCGGATCCACGGTAATTATAACGGTATGTGCCTTTATACATAGGATTGCGGATAATATCGGAAACGGTTTTAGAAGTCCATTCCCCGCCCCGTTTGGTAGGAATATCATTCTCATTTAGATAATTTCTAATAGAGCAGGAAGAGCCGCCTTTTTCGTACATATCAAACATCATTTTTACAATGACGCTTTCCGTTTCATGTAGTTCAGGGAATTCCCGGACCGGGTTCCAAGAATAGCCAAAGGCCATGCGGGCGCCGTTCCATTGCTTGTTCTTTGCCCGCCCTATCATAATATCCATGACACGTTCAGAAGTCATTTTTCGTTCCAATTCAGCAAACACAAGGATAATTTTCAGAATAGCTTCCCCGATTGCGCTTGATGTGTCAAATTGTTCATTCAAGGAGATAAAAGCCACATGGTTATTTTTGAAATCGTCATACATCAAGGAGAAGTCAACCAAATTGCGGCTGATCCTGTCTATTTTGTATACGATCACATGGGACACCTGGCCCGCACGGACTTTTTGCATCATCCGCTCATAGGCCGGACGCTTGGTATTCTTTGCACTTTTCCCGGCATCCTCAAAAATAACAATCCTGTCTTCCGGGGCTTTCAGAACATACTTGCAATAGTTTTTCAATTCTTTCTTTTGGTGTGGAAGGCTGTCTTTGTCTATTTGGTAGCCAGTAGACACACGCACATATAACGCCACTATTGGGCAGAATGCGGCAGCAGGACGGGACATAATAAAAACCCCTTTCTAAAAAAAGGGCATAAAAAAATAAGCCCTTTAAAAATGTGGGGGCTTATGGTATAATCCAACTTGTCGGGGTTGGATATCCATAAGCCTTTTGGTTTACGGGTTACAATCTATCTAAAACGGTTCCAGGTTGCAGCCTGGGGCCGTTTGTTTTCTAATTCAATTCGATTTCAAGGGTAACACCTACGGGCAATTCGCCTTTATCCATAATATATTTTTCTGTTTCTTCATCCTCATATAATCCCATAAACATCAACCTTTCATTTCCTAAATTCTATGATATTACCTTTTTTCTCTATCTGGTAGCCGTGACGGATTACGCCATTTTTGCGCTTTCCCCTTTTTCGGTGTCTTCAACACCAATAGTGCGAAGAAACATAGCACGTTCTCCATTTTTGAGAGTGCGAAACTTGCGGATTATATTCTTTTCTAGGTCAGAAAGTGAGAATTCTTCCTTATATGTAAAATTAGGAGTATCTTCCCATCCCATAAGATAACCTGGAGAACAACGCAAAACCTTTGATAAAGATTCAAGAACCGTGGTTGGTAATTTCTCTATATCTTGACTTTCATATCTATAAACAGTAGCGCGAGAAACGCCCAAAGCTTCCGCCACAGTGTCCGCTGATAATTCCAATTCCTTACGCCTGGCCTTAATTCGTTCGTAAATGGTCAATTTTTACACCTCCTTTCATGAAACGATAATAACATATATGTAGCATAAACGCAACAACAAAGTGTAAAAAACAAAAAGTAAATCGCAAATATGAGAAAATCGGGTTGACACAATATGTATATCATGATAATATTACAATATCGAAAGTCGCATTTATGCGACTACTAAATAGAGAAAGGAGATGAAAAAATGTGTGATACCGCAAAATTAAGAGGTAAGATTATTGAAAAAGGGCTTAATCAGACAACGCTTGCAAAAAAAGTAGGTATAGACAGAAGCACGCTAAATAGAAAATTGAAAGATGGTGGCACATTCACAATAGAGGAAGCGAATAAAATCGCCATAGCATTAGGAATTAGCGGAAATGAAGCAATATCTATTTTTTTTGCGGAAGTAGTCGCATAAATGCGATTTAGAGAAAGGAGCTGCGCCATGACAGAACAGGAGAAAAAGAGGGTAGAGGAAAAAAGAAACGCCCTTGCTCTTGAAACAGTGCAGACAGCACTAAATAACGGATTTTCAATGTATGATATTGAGAAGGTGGCGGCAAGTATTGTGTGCCTTGCAAAATTTCAGAGGTTGGAAGCAAAAGAAGCAGACACACAAAACTTGCCGAGGGTATGGAATTGTTAGCCGTTTAGCTTCCTATCCCCGGTATCAATTTGCATCAGATGCCGGAATTCTTGAATATGATCTTTGTATTTATCAAAGAAAAAATCACATGATACAGGATTTTCCATAGCAGCTTCACATTGGGCACAATGCGAAGCATAAGCAACTGCCAATAATTCCGCAATATCAGCATCAGACATACAGCACACCACCTTTCTATAAGTATTCCGGGCCTGGCCGCCCAGTATGGATATTATAGCACAGTGGCAGCAGGCGGGAAAGCAATTAGAAAGGAGACGCGCATGAAAAAGACAATATCAATTTCAATCGAGAGCATACACAGCAAAGAACTAAAGAAAGTCCAGGAAGCAAGGGCGGCAATCCGCACGCTTAAAGAATTTGCTGATATGATGCGGGACGCAGAACGCCCCGGCAGTATTGCAAGCATTGAAGCAAAAGCAATGCCGGCACCGAAAACGCAGAAATCCGAAAAAGAAACCCCGGCATTTGCCTATTTCTTCTTAACGGCGGATGTGGACGAACTGGAAATAGCCATAAAGCATACTAGCGAAGCCACGGACGAATTGGAATCGGCCATAAAAGTTTTAGAAGAAACGCTTTTGTTGGGGATTACAAAAGAAAAGCCCTAGGATTAGCCCGGGGCATACGAAAATCAATTGCACTTTTCGAGATAGTCGGAAACGGCCATGCGGATATTGTTTAAAACGGTTACATTATCCGCAATCAGATTGGACAGACAAGCGGAGGTTTTATCTTCCAGGGTGCAGCCCTTAGAGTTTCTTCCGCTTCCGCCTTGTACTGATCTATCAGATGTGCAATTTGTTCATCAAGTACAGAATAATCCATTCCTACACCACCTTTCTATAAATTCCGGATCCATCCGCCCGGTATGGATATTATAGCACGGTGGCAGCAGGGCGGAAAGAAAGGGGCTTCACATGGAAAACGCAGATTGGATTTATATGCCATTATCCGGCCAGGATAGAGAACTGGAAAGCATCCTGGGGAAAGTGGAAGATGCCCTGGGGTTTAAGTTGTTCATATGGCAGAAAACCTATATTGCCCAGGGACATTTTAGACAGTACGGTGCCACAACGGCGCAGGTTCTCAAAGATTTATTACAGGTGGATGCGCCGCCTTTGGATTATTCCAAACGCACGGGAAACCACATACAGGAACTTTACAGGGATGAACTAAGGGAAATCAAACGGAAGTTAAACCAGGCAGGCATCCAAACAAGGGGAGTTTTCTTTTCTGTAAAAGAAAAAAATGATTTTATGGAAAACAGAAGACTAAAAGGGTTTACCGTGTTGCCACATGAAAAAGAAAGGTCAATGGGAATAAGATATGGAGAAAGAAACAGCTTTAACCCTGGGAAGCCTTTTTGACGGGATAGCCGGATTCCCACTTGCGGCACAGCGAACCGGCATAAAAACCGTATGGATAAGCGAGATTGAACCAAATTGCATTGACATTTCACAAAAACATTTCCCGGATGCTTTAAACCTGGGGGACATTACAGGAATAAACGGGGCAGAGATTCCACCGGTGGATATTATCAGTTTCGGAAGCCCTTGCCAGGATTTGAGTGTTGCAGGAAAACAGGCGGGTCTTGATGGTTCCCGTTCCGGGTTATTCATGGAAGCAGTACGCATAATACGGGAAATGAGGGTGGAAACAGATGGAAAATATCCAAAATATATCATATGGGAAAACGTGGCCGGGGCTTTTTCAAGCAATAAGGGAGAAGATTTCCGCCGGATCCTGGAAGAAATCACAGAAGCCAGTATTCCAATGCCTACAAGTGGGAAATGGGCATCCGCCGGATTGGTTGGAATTGAGGGACCAGGGGGGGATTTGCGGACAGTCGCATGGCGGCAGCTTGACGCACAGTTTTGGGGAGTTCCCCAACGTAGAAAAAGAATCTACCTTGTCACAGATTTTAGAAATGGACGTGCCGGACAAATACTTTTTGAGTGCGAAAGCGTGTTGGGGTATTCTGTCACGGGCCGAGAAGAGGGGAAAGGAAGTTCCGACAATCTTAAAGATAGCCCTATTGGAGAGGATAGCGGAGGACTGGCAGAGGAACCAGGCGGACAAATGAAACTGGATTTCGGCAGGACAACGGATAGGATTTACATAAATGCCCAAAAGAGCGTAACCCTTATGGGAAGAGCCGGGGGCGGCGGTGGGAAAACGGGCCTTTATCTGCTTCCAGTCTATACCATAGCCAGAAACGTCATAGGCAGGGATGAAAAGAACGGCGGCGGCCAATTAGGGATAAACCAGGACGTTGCCCCGACACTCACAAGCACGGACCGGCACACCGTAGCCTACACACAAAGCGGTTATGCAGAGTTTAAGGAGGGCGTGGGGACCATAAAAAAGAGCCGTGGGGCAGCAGGGGGAGGAAGCGAAACCCTTGCCGTGATAATTGAGCGGATTGCCGCAGCGGTAAAGTACCGGGTTCGCCGCCTTATGCCGCTTGAATGTGAACGCCTGGACGGGTTCCCGGATTACTGGACAAGGTACGGGGCATCCGGCAGGGAAATGTCAGACAATGCCCGTTACATGGCCCTGGGAAACAGTATTGCAGTTCCGTGTGCAGAGCGTGTATTTATCGGCATAATCAAAGCAGAAAGCGAGGGTGGAAACCATGATGGTACGGGAGTTCCTAGAACTGATATACAATTCGGATAATCTGCTGATAGTACGGGATGCCAAAAGCGAAGCAGGGCAGGAAACCATATACAAAGGGTATAAGGCATTGCTGACACATGACCCCATAGCGGATGCCGTCCTGGATGCCAAGGTGAAGAGGTTTAGGGCATCCCCGGAAATCCGGCATAAGGAATGGAAAGACCGGGGACTGATGCCGCCAATGGAGCCGGAGAAAACGCCGGATTTCCG
>CAJUDH010000011.1 GCA_910584845.1 uncultured Lachnospiraceae bacterium | reverse complement strand
GTCAAGCGGTCAAGACGACGCCCTCTCACGGCGTAAACCCGGGTTCGATTCCCGGTGAGGTCATAATGCTTTGGATATTATATCCAAAGCATTTTTATACCGTCCATAAGGTAACAGGCTTTGTTGGCAGGCTTATGGAAGACGCTTCCGTAGCGCAGCTGGTAGCGCAACGCATTCGTAATGCGTGGGTCGCCGGTTCGAATCCGGCCGGGAGCTTGGAAAATAAGGGTTTTGAAAGGCGGAAAAGTGCGCAGACATTGGGTTTGCGCATTTTTTATTTATTTCTACATAGGTGTTACATAATGGCTACGTAAATTTTATAGAAGCAAAATTGGGGGTAGTGTCAAGAATCTCCTTGAGCTTGTCGGATACGCTGCGGGCTTTCTCACAGGCGGCCTCCTTACTCTCCTGGGCATGGATGGCTTTCAGCATCATAGCGGCTGTCTTCATTTTATTGCGGGGCGTAACAGGGAAGATATTCCGGTAAAAATGAACGGTGCATTGCTGATAGTCTCGGGAGATACTTTGGTCCCTCAAAGGGCTTGGGTGATATCTTCTGCCCGGCGTACGGAGACGCCCGCCAGATACATCCCGATCCGGGCTTTTTCCACAGATCCCCTGCGGCGGTAGCGTTCGATGATGGCAGCCTCAAAAGGGGCAGCCTTGGACAGGGGCGGACTGTGGCTTTTACAAGCCGCAGGCCGCCCCTGGGCTATGTGGAATTTTACCCCTGGCCTTTCGCCTGTAAACCTTGCTATTTTTTTGAATACCCAATATAATGAAGATAAACCATAAGGCCCATTTCCTAACAGCTGTGAAATAGTATTGCGTTACGCCCCCTTTTTTTCGGGTTATGATACTAAGCAGAAAACGATAGCCGTGGCAATCGGGGGCGGCGGAAATAACCAAAAAAGGAGAAAGATATTATGGCAAGGCTGGGATTATCGGTTTATCCGGAACATTCAGAACTGGAAAAGGATTTGGGCTATTTGCGCCTGGCGGGGAAATATGGGTTTCGGCGCGTATTTACCTGCCTGCTTAGCATGGGGGATGAGCCAAAAGAAGAAATGATGGAAAAATTCCGCGCCCGCATTGACGGGGCCCATGAAAACGGGATGGAGGTAATCTTGGACGTGAGCCCGTCGGTGTTTAAAAAGCTGGGGGTTTCCTATGACGACTTAAGTGTGTTTGCCCGGATGCATGCAGATGGGATCCGCCTGGACGAAGGATTTGACGCCATGGGGGCCAGCCGCCTTAGCCATAACCCCTGGGGGCTTAAAGTAGAGTTGAACGCCAGCACGGATATGGGCTATATTGAGGATGTGGTGAGCCATTTCCCCAACCGGGGCAAACTGATAACCTGCCATAATTTCTACCCCCAGAAATACACAGGGGTCAGCCTGGCCCATTTTAACCGCTGCAATGCCTTTATTAAGGGGCGTGGCTTGCCGGTGGCAGCATTCGTATCCAGCCAAAATCCGGCGGCGGCCGGTCCCTGGCCCCTGTCTGAGGGGCTTTGCACCTTGGAGATGCACCGGGGTGTGCCGGTGGATTTTCAGGTCCGCCACCTGTTTGCCACCGGCACGGTGGACGATGTGCTGATTGCCAACGCCTATGCTTCGCCAGAGGAGCTGGCCGCCTGTGCAGCGGCAAAACCGTCTGTGCTGACCTTTGGCATCTGCCTGGAAAAAGGATTGTCCCCGGTGGAAGACGCCATCCTCCATTTTGACCAGGGGCATGTTGTGCGCGGGGACATGAGCGGATATATGCTGCGCTCCACCATGACAAGGGTGGTGTACGCTGATGCGGACATCCCGGCTGCCAACACCAGGGACCTGAAACGGGGGGACGTGGCCATTGTGAACAATGAATACGGCAGGTATAAAGGCGAACTGCAGGTTGCACTGCAAGACATGCCCAACGACGGGAGGAAGAATGTCATCGGGCATCTTCCCGTGTATGAGCAGATCCTGCTGGATTAAGCAGAGCCTTGGAAGCCTTTTAGCTTTTTATAAGGAGAGGGGAGTTTACAAAAGAAAGGAGAGTGAGTAACAATGCCAAATAAAAGACAGGAACGTTTGCTCTCTATTCTGTTAGAACATGAAGGGTGGATGACCAGCCGGCAGCTGGCGAAACTGCTGGGGGTTACAGACCGGACGATCCGCTCGGACATTGACGCCATTAACAAGGCTATAGACCCTGCGCCGGTAGAGTCCAATGTCCGTTTGGGATACCGGGCGGTTGCGGCGGACACCATGTGCCTGGCTACCGGGAAGGCACATTCCGGGGACCCGGCTTTGCCGGGGGTGGGGGAGATCCCGCAGACGCCAGGGGCCCGTTGTATTTACATGATCCAGCGGATGCTGTTTGAGATTCAATGGCTTAACCTGCTGGAATTGCAGAACCAGATTTATATCAGTGATTATTCTATCCAAAACGACCTGAAGCGGATCCGGAAAATGATTGAGCCATATCCGGGCCTAAAGCTGGTGAAAGAGAAAAAATGCATCTCCCTCCAGGGGGACGAACGTATCAAACGGAAGCTGTACCGGGACCTGCTGGTTGCCGAGGTTCAGGATAATTTCCTGAACCTGGACCGGCTGGCTTATCTTTACAAGAATTTTGATTTGATTGAAGTTAAGGATATTTTTGTCAAAGTGCTGGAAGAGTATGACTATTCCATCCATGAAGCGCTGTTTTCCATGCTGATCCTCCATGCAGGGACCAGCATTGAGCGGATGAGCGCCTGCCACTACGTCCAGATGGACGATGCTTTGGCGGGGCTTGAGGGCACCATTGAATATCAGATTTCCAAAACTTTTTTTGAGCGGGTTTCCCGCCGGCTCCATATCCGTGTCCAGGAAGGGGAAATCGGCCTGTTTGCCCTGGTGATCATGGGGCGGCAGGCCTCTAATTATACCAGCGACCATGTGAAGTTCAACGGCCGCTGGCTAAACAGCAGGAAATTGGTCCAAGGGGCTTTAGACCGCCTCAACGAGGTGTTCCGGGTTGATTTCGGCAAAGACGAGGACCTGATGGCAGGGCTTAAGATGCATTTCCGCGGCCTGGTAGAACGCACAAAGAATAAAGTTGTGCTGGAAGATATTTTCCTGGAGGAGATTAAAGAGAAGTACCCGCTGATTTTTGAGATGGGCGTTTACGTGGTGGCTTATCTTGAGGAAGTGCTGGAAATGCCGGTGTCCGAGGTGGAGAGCGGTTTTATTGCGCTGCATCTGGGCGCGGCCAGCGAAAGGCTGAACGAGGCCAACAAATACCGTGTGGTGATGATTTTCCCATACAACCAGGTGTTTTCTGAGATGTGCGTAAAGAAGGTGCTGGACATGTTCGGCGACCGGATGAAGATTGTGGAAAACTTCCATTATTTTGAGGAGGAGAAAATCCGGCAGGCGGAACCGGACCTGATACTGACCACATTCCCCATCCAGCACACGCTGGAGATCCCTACGCTTTCCATCAGCCTGTTTGTGGATTCCGACACGGAAGCCGGCATCCTGCAGATGCTCAACAGCCTGGACAAAAAGAAGTTCCGCCTGGAATTTTCCGCCCATATCGGCCATCTCCTCAGGAAAGAGCATTATTATCAGGATTTGGACCTGAAAACGCCGGAGGAAGTGATTACCTGCCTCTGCAAAAGCCTGGAGGAGGCCGGGGTGGTAGACGGGGAATTTCGGGATATTGTACGAAACCGTGAGCAGATGGCGCCCACGTCTTTTGCAAACGCCTTGGCAATCCCCCATGCGTTCCGTGCCTTTGCCACCAAATCAACCATAGCCGTGGCGCAGTTAAGGAACCCGGTCCAATGGGGGGCTTTTGAGGTGCGCCTGGTTATGCTGTTTGCGATAAATAAGGCGGACCAGCGGATGATCAAGATCTTTTTTGACTGGGTTTCGGACATGATCAGCTGCCCAGGGCTCCTGGCACAACTGACTTCCGGCTGTGATTACGAGACGTTTATAGAACGGGTTATGGAGTAAAAGGGAGGCAATTTCCTAACTGCTGTGAAATGCGATTGGGCCACAAAACCGAATATTTGCCCTATAATAAGGGCAACCAAATAAGGGATGCAGCAAGTCAAAAAGACGGGCTGCATTTTCTGAAAATAAAGGAGGATGAAGGTATGGAAGATTTGGAAATGACCTGTTTCCAGATTATTTCAAACGTAGGGACAGCAAGGTCCAGCTACATTGAAGCAATCCAGAAGGCAAAGCAGGGCGACTTTGAAGGGGCAAGGGAGTCGGTGTCCGCCGGGCAGAAGGAGTTCTTAAAAGGGCATGAGGCACATTTTTCCCTGCTTCAAAAGGAGGCCCAGGGGGTTATGGTTGGCGGTTCGCTGATTTTGATCCATGCGGAAGACCAGCTGATGAGCGCGGAAAATTTTAAAATTATCGCGGAAGAGATGATTGCCAACTACGAAAAGATGGCGGAATTGGAAAAGAGGCTGGAAAGCCAGAGGGGCTAAGGCAGGAAAGGGGTAAAACCCTAAAAAGGCCGGGACAGGAAAATGAGTATAACAGGAGGGTTTATTGATGAAGAGGGTTTATTTGTTTTGCAGTGCAGGGATGTCTACCAGCATGTTGGCTAGGAAAATGCAGGGGGTTGCCAACAGCCACAACCTCCCCATTGAGGTTGAGGCGTTCCCGGACGGGAAGATCGGGCAGATTATTGAAGAAAAGCGCCCGGATGTGATTTTGTTAGGGCCGCAGGTGAAATTCCGCTACCAGGAGATCGTCAGCGAGTTTGGGTCCACCGGCATACCCATCCAGGTAATTGACCAGACGGCCTATGGGATGATGGACGGGGAGAAAGTCCTCAAATCGGCCATTAAGTTGCTGAAGGCGGCAAAATAATACAGGGTGCGGCAAAGATACCAAATTTAACAGGGGGTAAATGAATCATGTTACACAAATTAGAATCTGTTCTTATGCCATTGGCGGAGAAGATTGGCAGAAATAAATACTTAATTGCCATCCGGGATGGTTTTCTGCTGTCCATGCCACTTTTGATTGTGGGGTCCTTTTTCCTTTTAATTGCCAATTTCCCGATTCCGGGATGGACGCAATTTTGGGCCCGGTTCTTCGGCGACAACTGGGCATCTTATTTTTCAAAACCTACAGACGCCACCTTTTCCATTATGGCCGTGCTGGCGGTAGTCGGAATCGGGTATTCCTTTGCCGAACAGCTAAAGGTAGACCGGCTGTTTGGCGCGGCGATTTCACTGGTATGCTGGTTTTTGATCATGCCATATGAAATTTTGTTTGAAGAATCCGTAGTTACCGGCATCCCGCTGGGCTGGGTGGGTTCCAAGGGGATTTTTGTCGGCATTATCTGTGCTTTTGCGGCAGTCCATGTGTATGCCTGGGTAAACAGCAAGGGCTGGGTCATCAAAATGCCGGACGGGGTCCCGCCGACGGTTGAAAAGTCTTTTGCGGCGTTGATCCCGGCTGGGATGTCCGTACTGGTGTTCTTTGTTGCAAATATTATTTTTGCAATGACCCCGTACAAAAACGCCTTTAATTTTGTATTTACCATTCTCCAGACCCCCTTGCTAAAACTTGGGAATACGTTGCCGGCAATGGTGATCGCTTACATATTCCTGCATTTCTTCTGGTTTTTCGGGGTCAACGGCGGTTCTGTAGTGGGGGCGGTATTTAACCCGATTTTGCAGACGCTGTCCGCGGAAAACCTGGCGGCGCTCCAGTCCGGCCAGGCGATCCCCAATATCATTTGCCAGCAGTTCCAGGATTTGTTCGCTACCTTTGGCGGGGCAGGCTCCACCCTGTCTTTGCTGATAGCCATGCTCCTGTTCTGCCGTTCCAAACGGATCAAAGAGCTTGGGAAGCTGGCGTTGATCCCGGGCGTATTCGGCATCAATGAACCGATTATCTTTGGCCTGCCGATTTTGCTTAACCCTATGATGCTGATTCCCTTTATGCTGGTCCCCACGGTCAACATCGTTATTTCTTACTTTTGTATGAGCTTGGGGCTGGTCCCGCTGTGCAGCGGCGTGGCGATCCCATGGACCATGCCGGTGATCCTCTCTGGGTTTTTGGCTACCGGCTGGCAGGGGGCGGTGCTCCAGGGGCTGCTTCTGATCCTGGGGGTATTCCTGTATATGCCGTTCATTAAGATGATGGATAAGCAGTACTTGGCTGACGAGACAAAGAAATCAGACGGGCCGGAAGAAGAGGATGATTTGTCCCTGGACGATTTATCGTTTGACGACCTGTAAACATGGAGGCCTTTGCCAATTTGCCTTTGTCTTTCGCATAAGGATATTTAAAATATGGGGGAAATAAATGATGAAAATTGTAATGATTTTTGACCAGATCCAATCGGGGCTTGGCACAAAAGACGACACGATGGTACCGCTGACCGGGAAAAAGGAGCCGGTGGGCCCGGCCGTGATGATGCAGCCGTTCCTCAAAGAGATGGATGGGCATGTGATGGCCTGCCTTTGCTGCGGCAACGGCACCTACCTGTCAGATCCCCAGGAAGTGAGCCGCAAGCTGTGTGCCATGGTTAAAAAACTGCAGCCGGATGTGGTAATATGCGGGCCCGCCTTTAATTTTTTGGATTATGCGGCAATGGCTGCCCGGGTGGCCTATGATATTAACGCCACAACCGGAGTCAAAGCACTGGCGGCAATGTCTGAGGAGAACGTGGATACCATCCGGGAGTATAAGGATAAAGTGGCCATTGTGAGGACCCCGAAAAAAGGCGGGTTAGGGCTTAACGATGCGTTAAAGAATATCTGCAGGGTAGCAAAAGCCATGGCGGGGCAGGACCCGGCGCTGGAAAATTTAAAAAAGGAAGTATGCTATTAAGGGCGGGTGCCCAAGGAGGAATGTGGCTATGTGGGGTATGATTGCAACTTGGAGGATGGCGGCGGAAGGGGTTGCCAAAGGCTGCCAGATATTAAAGGAAGACGGAAATGCCGGGGATGCGGTGGAGGCGGCAGTACGTGAAGTGGAAGATTTCCCGTACTATAAATCCGTAGGCTATGGGGGCCTGCCCAACGAGGAGATGGAGGTGGAGCTGGACGCGGCGTTTATGGACGGCGATACCTTTGACGTGGGGGCTGTGGCGGCATTGAAGGATTTTGCAAACCCGGTGTCCATCGCCAGGCGTTTAAGCCGCGAGAAAGTAAACAGCATGCTGGTTGGGCAAGGCGCGGAGAAGTTTGCCCATAAGGAAGGGTTCGAGCGCAAGAATATGCTTACTGACCGTGCGAAAGCCCATTACCGGAAACGGGCCAAAGAGGTAAGCCAGGCATTAAAACCTTATTCCGGCCATGATACGGTAGGGATGGTTTGCCTGGATTCCCATGGGAAAATGACTTCCGCTACATCGACCAGCGGCCTGTTTATGAAGAAAAAGGGCCGGGTCGGGGATTCCCCCATTGTGGGTTCGGGTTTTTATGCGGATTCTAAGGTGGGTGGGGCAGCGGCCACCGGCCTGGGGGAAGATTTGATGAAAGGCTGTATTTCCTATGAAATCGTGCGCCTTATGGGGGAGGGCATGCACCCGCAAAAGGCATGTGAAAAGGCTGTGGCCAGGCTGGACCAGGAGCTGAAGGAGCGCCGGGGCCAGGCAGGGGATTTGTCGTTGATTGCCATGAACCGCAAAGGGGAGTGGGGTGTGGCAACCAATATAGAAGGCTTTTCCGTTGCCGTGTGCACAGAAGGGACGGAGGCGACGGTATATCTGGTGTCCCGCCAGCAGGACGGGCGCTGTACCATGGAGGTAGCCTCCCAAGAGTGGATGGACAACTATATGAAGACCCGGATGGCGCCGGTAGAAGAGTAGGCGCCCCGATTACAGGACAAGGGAGTTTTATGGAAGATAGGATTTTAAAAGAAGTAGAAGCCCTGAAGCCTTCTATGATTGAAGGGATATTGGAGCTGGTCAGGATTGACAGTGTGAAAGCGCAAGCCGAAGAGGGCGCGCCCTTTGGCCCCGGGGTCCGGGCCGCCCTGGACAAGGCCCTGGAAATTGGCGGGCGCCTTGGGTTTTCCACCGTGAACCTTGACAATTATATCGGCTATGCAGAATATGGGCAAGGCGCAGATTATATCTGCGCCATAGGCCATGTGGATGTAGTGCCTGTGGGGGACGGCTGGAAACAGCCGCCTTTCAGCGGGTATATGGAGGACGGGATTATTTACAGCCGGGGCATTTTGGACAACAAAGGCCCGGTGATGGCCTGCCTCTACGGGCTCTATGCCCTAAAACGCCTAGGCTATAAACCAAACCACCGGATCCGTATTATTTTCGGGTGCGATGAGGAATCCGGTTTTGGCGACCTGAAATATTATCTGGGGCGGGAAAAGGCCCCGGCCTACGGCTTTACCCCGGACTGCAAATTTCCGGTTGTCTACGCAGAGCGGGGGCGTGCCGTCCTGCGGGCCTGGGCGTGGAAAGAAGGGGAAAAAGGCGGCTGCCTGGATCCGTTTTTTGCCTTTATTACCAAATATTTTATCGGTGCGAAGAACAACGGCGACTGTCTGGGCATTGATTTTTTCCATCCGGAATACGGGGTTATGGAGATGCGCAACTATAAGCTGGCCATGGAGGGGGGCAGGCCTTATTTTGAGGCTTCTTTAAGCTATCCGGGCGGGCACGGGATTGAGGAAATCCTGGAAAAGGTCAGGGAAAAGGCAGAGGGGATTCCTATAACCCTGGTCCAAAATTACAATCCGGTTGTATTCCGCAAGGACAGCCCTATGGTGCATGTGATGCAGCATAGCTACGAGGCGGTTACGGGGCTGGACGGGACTCCGGTTACCACCACCGGAGGCACATATGCAAAAGTGATGCCGGGTATTGTCCCGTTCGGGCCCAGCTTTCCGGGCCAGAAAGGGATCGGGCACAATCCCAACGAGTGGATGAAGGTTGAGGATCTGGTTGCCAACGCAAAGATTTATGCACTAGCCTTATACCATTTAGGGATGCTTCCCTGATGGGCGGGGCGTTAGAAAGGGAGAGGACCGGGGATGATGGAGAGGGAATATGTAGCGGAGATATGCTGCGGCAGCTTTTATGACGCCAAACAAGCAGCCTTGGGCGGGGCGGCGAGGATTGAGCTTAACAGCGCGCTGATGCTGGGGGGGCTGACCCCTACGGCATCAACGCTTTGCCTGGTTAAGGGGCAATTCCCAAAACTAAAGGTAATCGCCATGGTGCGCCCCCGCGGGGCCGGGTTCTGCTATACCGAGGAAGAATTCCTGGTGATGGAAAAGGAATGCCAATGCCTTCTGGAGCATGGGGCAGACGGCATTGCCTTTGGCTGTTTAAAGGAAGATGGGTCTTTGGACCGGGGCAGGAACCAGAGGATGGTGGAGATAATTAAAAGCTTTGGCAAAGAGGCTGTGTTCCACCGTGCCTTTGACTGCTGCGACGACCCTTTCGGGGCTATGGGGCAGTTGATCCGCATGGAGGTAGACCGTGTGCTGACCAGCGGGCTTAAGCCAACGGCGCCGGAAGGGGCAAAGCTGATCGGGCAGCTCCAGGGGCGTTTCGGGGATAAAATAGAAATCCTGGCGGGGAGCGGGGTCAATATGGGCAATGCCTGTGAGCTGATGGAAAAGACAGGGGTCTGCCAGGTCCACAGTTCCTGTAAGGATTGGCGGACCGACCCGACAACCGTCCATGGCTGCGTCTCTTACAGCATGGCGTCCGGCGGGAGGGAATGCCAGTACGACGTGGTATCGGAACAGCTGGTGCGTGGGCTTGTAAACAAGGTGGAAGAATTCGGCAGAAAACGGTAACCTTGGAAGGAGATTTTGAAATGTTAGCAAGATGGAAACATCATGTTGTGGCAAGGCGCCTGGTAACATTGGCAGCTGTCATTGCCTCGGCGTTCCTGCAGGCATATGCCATACAAGTTTTTGTGCGTCCGGCGAACCTCCTTTCCGGCGGCTTTACCGGTGTGGCGATTTTGTTTGACGCCATAGCAGGGCTATATGGAAAAAGTTTTCCCATATCCTTGGGGATGTTGCTGCTGAATATACCGGTAGCGCTTCTGTGCTGCAAAAGCATCAGCGTCCGGTTTACCTTTTTTTCCTTGTTGCAGGTATTCCTTGCCAGCTTTTTTTTGGAGGCGTTCCATTTTAAGCCGTTGTTTGATGATTTGATGTTAAATGTGGTATTCGGCGGTTTTGTGTACGGAATGTGTATTGTTGTGGCCCTGCGAGGCAATGCGTCTACCGGCGGGACGGATTTTATCGCACTCTTTGTTTCCAATAAAACAGGGCGTTCCATCTGGGAGTATGTATTTGCGGGGAATGTGGCGGTCCTCTGCGTTTTTGGCTGTATTTCCGGTTGGCGTTACGCCGGCTATTCCATTATTTTCCAGTTTGTCTCCACAAAGGCCATCTCCGCGTTCCATCACCGGTATGAGCGGGTAACGCTTCAGGTGACCACAGCGAAAGCAGACGAGGTGATCCGGGAATATGTCAGCAGATACCGCCACGGTGTTTCCTGCGTGGAGGCGGTGGGAGGGTACAGCCATAAAAAAATGTACCTGCTCCACACGGTGGTATCCTCCTACGAGGCTCCGGAAATTGTGGCGCTGATGCATTCCCGGGACCCCAATATCATAGTGAATATGCTGAAAACAGAAAACTTTTTCGGCGGTTTTTACCAGGCGCCGTTGGATTAAACCTGGAAAGGCAAAGGAGAAGTAAAATGAAAATATTTGAATATACCATTAAGGACAGGCTGGGGCTCCATGCGCGTCCGGCAGGTATGTTTGCACAGGAGGCCAGGAAATATAAATCCAGGATCACATTGTCCGCAAAAGGAAAGTCTACAGACGGAAGAAAGCTTATGGTGATTATGGGTATGGGGATTAAGCAGGGGGATAAGGTCCGCGTTTTTGCGGAAGGCGAAGATGAGGACGAGGCAATTGCCGCAATGGAAGAATTTTTCCGGAAAAATTTGTAAAAGTAAAAGGCCAGGCAGTTGAAAGAAAGGCCAAAAGGAGTTAAAATGGAGATCATAAGGGCAAAAGATTATTCGGACATGAGCCGCAAGGCCGCCAATATCCTGGCGGCGCAGATCGTGATGAAGCCAAACTGCGTGCTGGGGCTGGCAACCGGTTCCACGCCGGTAGGCGCTTACAGGGAACTGGTCCGGCGGTATCAGGAAGGGGAACTGGATTTTTCCCGGGTGAGGACAGTCAACCTGGACGAATACAAAGGGTTGGGGCCAAGCCATAGCCAGAGCTACCGGTATTTTATGGACAGCCACCTGTTTGACCATGTGAATATAAACAAGGCCGGCACTTTTGTGCCGGACGGGCTGGCGGAGGACGACGGGGCGGAGTGCAGGCGCTACGACCAGGTGGTGGCCCGGATGGGGGGCGTGGACTTGCAGCTTTTGGGGCTGGGGCATAACGGCCATATCGGATTTAACGAGCCGGGGGAGGAGTACCCGAAAAACACCCACTGCGTAAAGCTGGCCGAGAGCACAATCCAGGCAAATTCCCGGCTGTTTGAGCGTATAGGGGATGTGCCGGAATATGCCTATACCATGGGGGTCGGAACGATCTTTAAGGCAGCGAAGGTCTTGGTGGCGGTGAGCGGCGGCGACAAGGCCAGGATTGTCCGGGAGGCTTTTTTCGGCCCGGTAACGCCGAAGGTTCCGGCTTCGGTCCTGCAGCTCCATCGGGATGTGACGGTTGTAGGGGATGAGGCCGCGTTGGCATTGATTGAAAGAAGGGGTTAGGAATGATTATTAAAGGGGCAGAGGTATTTCAGGAGGACGGGACGTTTTGCCGGCAAGAAGTCCGGGTAAAGGGCGGGAAGATTGTGGGCGGCGGTTGCGAAGGCGTTGAGGAAGAGGTGATAGACGCCTCGGGGCTGTATGCGGTTCCGGGGCTTATTGACATCCACTTCCACGGCTGTATGGGGAAGGACTTTAGCGACGGTACAGAAGAGGCGGTCCATACCATCGCGGCCTATGAGCTTTCCCAGGGGATCACCAGCATCTGCCCGGCTACCATGACCCTTCCGGCAGGGCAGATCGCGAAAATCTGTGAAGTTGCGGGGCAATACCGGGAAAAGGCAAGGGTAAGCGGGGGAGGCGCCCGGGAAGCTTCGCTCCGGGGGATTAACCTGGAAGGGCCTTTTATTTCACCCGAGAAAAAAGGCGCGCAGAAGGCGGACTATATCCTGCCCCCGGACGCCGGCCTTTTGCGGGAGTGGATGCGCCTGGGCAGGGGGCTTTGCCGCCTGGTTGACATTGCCCCGGAATCGAAAGGGGCTATGGAATTTATCCGGGAAGTAAAGGATGAGATCCATGTCTCCTTGGCCCATACCACTGCGGATTACGACACGGCAAAGAGGGCTTTTGCCTGTGGCGCCGACCACATTACCCATCTTTATAACGCCATGCCCGGTTTTTCCCACCGGGCGCCGGGGGTCATTGGCGCCGGGGCAGAGGAAGGCGCCTATGGGGAGCTGATCTGCGACGGCATCCATATCCACCCTTCGGTGATCCGCGCTACCATGAAACTATACGGCAGCAGCCGTGTGGTATTCATCAGCGACAGCATGGAGGCCACCGGCCTGGGGGACGGGGAGTACCAGCTGGGCGGGCAGGCCGTGTCCGTGCGGGGGAATGAGGCAAGGCTTGCGGACGGGACGCTGGCAGGAAGCGTCACCAATTTGATGGATTGTGTGCGTTTTGCCGTCCGGCATGGGGAAATCCCCCTGGGGGCCGCGGTGAAGTGCGCATCCGTCAACCCGGCGAAATCCATCGGCATTTACCATGAAGTAGGGAGCCTGGAGGAAGGGAAAGAGGCAGATATCCTGTTGATAGACAAGGAATTGAACCTTGTAAAGGTGATCCATGGAGGGGTTGTTGTAGGGTAGCTTCCCCTTGAAAGGGCAGGCAGGCCTGCCCTTTTAATTTTTGCCGCTATCCGGGCGGAAACCTTGCCGGCGGCCTCATCGCTACGGTTTTTATCCGGCAGGTCCCGGCGGCCTGCCGGATTTGTATCGCGGCGGACAGCCCCGGCGGGCAGGGGCCAGGCAGTGCCCTTTTTGAATTTACCATACCAAACCGGTTACTTATGTGGCAATCGGGGTATTCCATACAAGTATGAAGGGGGATCCGCCACAAAGGAAATCCGGGAAGGTTGTAAGGGAGGTGGGGGAATGCTGGTCCGGGAGCGGATGAAAGCATGTGATTTTTCCAACAACGAACGGGCCCTGCCAGGGTTGGTTTTGGAAAAGGGGCAGGGAATGAGTTGAAGGAAGCATTCCTGAAGGAAGAGGGATATCTAAACTCCCATTTTCAGGGCATTGATGTCAACCTTCCTTTTGGCAAAGGGGATTCTGCCATGGCGATTGCTGGTAAAATAGCGGCCCTTAGAAAAGAAGCCATTGACGACACCCGTTCCCTCCTGGACGGGGAAACGCCAATCCTTCTCCGGTGCGCCCAGACCCTAAAAAACATAAAATCCCAATGATTGCAGTTGAAGGTTGATGCGGCCCGGGCTGTGGAGCGGGGGAGGGGGCGGACTACCGTGGATATTATCCGCGAATATTGACGGTTTTCGGCAAAAAGGGGGGAAGGCCCTTGACCTTGGAACGGTTCCAACCTTTATAATAGGCTTTAGAATTTTTTACCAGGAGGATATATGTATGAAGCGGAGAAATGCAGGGATGCGCACGGCGGTATGGGGTATGGCTATGGCAATTGCTTTGTCGCCGGCGTTTCCGGCGCTGGCAGCCACCGGCTGGACGCAGTCAGGGGGCAAGACCTATTACTATCAACAAGACGGGAAAATGGCTACGGGATTGATGTACCTGGACGGGAATTACTATTATTTTTTGTCAGACGGCTCCATGGTAACCGGATGGCTGAAGCTGGACGGCGACTATTATTATATGCAGGAGAACGGCATGCTGGCCACAGGATGGCGCCAGATCGGCGGTGACTGGTATTACCTGCGCCCGGAATCCGGGAAATGTGTGGTCAATTCTGCGGTTGAAATAGGAGGCTATTGGTATTTCTTTAAAAGCGACGGCAAAAAGCTTACGGGCTGGCTGAAACGGGACGGGGCTTTTTACTATCTGGACCCGGCCGGGGACGGGAGGATGGTGGCCGGTACGACGATGGCCATCAACGGTGCCAGCTATAGCTTTGGGCCCAATGGGGCATGTATTTCTACGGGCTATACGGATAATTACTATGATTCCGACAACGGAGGTTCCCGGCCGTCGGGCCAGGCGTCTGCCCAGGACAGTTCATCCGGCAGCCGGGTGGTGGAATCCGGCCAGGGCAGTTCCAGGAAAGGGCCGGGCATGTCCGGGTATTGATTATGGATACTCCGCAGGTATAGGAAACAGGGCCACAGCAAGGGATTTTCTTGCTGTGGCCCTGTTTTTGCCATGCAAAGGATTGTTTGCTTAGCGTAAAAATGGGGCCTTAAGCGCGCCGTTTGCGCAGGCTAGCCATTGTCCTGGAACCCTAATCCTTCATGGCTTAACAGCAATTCAAACGTAGCGTTTTTCGATTGGATCAAATGTTCATACATGGCGTCGGCCGCCGATTTCCACTCTTTTTTAATACAGGCTTTCACAATGGATAAATGTTCGTTCCGCGTATCCTCCAGGCGCTGGGCGGCCCGCTGGCCGGTAATGATGCGGAAACGCTGGTTTTGGTTATTGATGATATTAAAATATTCCTGGATATAGTGGTTGGGCACTGCGCTGTTTAAAAAATTATGGAAATTGTCATCCAGGATAAAAAAGGTCTTTGCATCTTGGGTAACGTCCAGGCGGAGGAGGGATTGATAAAAATTTAACAAGCCGTTTTCATCCAAAGTATAGCCGTAATTGCGGATACTATAGGGTTCCAGCAACAGCCGCAGTTCAAAAATGTTGTTGACTTCAGAGATGGAAAGGTCGGATACAACGATTCCTTTTTTGGAACGGATGGTTACCAGCCCTTCTTGCTCCAGGCGGCTTAAGGCATCCCGGATAGGCGTACGGCTTACGTTAAAAGTTTCACAGAGAACCCCTTCGTTCAGATGCATACCCGGAGCATACTCACAACTGAGTATTTTTTCCTTGATATTGTTGTAAGCCTGGGATTTCAAACTCTTTTGTGCCATGCCATAAAACCTCCTGGAATGATATTTAGGTGATTGCCTTTATTATAGAGGAAATAAAAGAAAAAACCAAGGAAAACCTGAAAAAAGTCGGGAAAAGTTGGTTTGGCGCATCTGCATAGGCCCTCGGGCAAACCGGCGTGCGCGGCGCCGCCATGGGCTTCCAGGCTGTCATAATGGTCGTCGGGCCCCTCGGGCAAACCGGCGTACGCGGCGTTTTTAAGCATGCCCGTTTGGCCTGGCGGACATAAAGGGAGGGGGCAGTTTGCCCATGGCTGTTGACGCCCGGTATTGTGGGCTATGCAACGCCGGGCAAACCCCATATATATAGGAGGGCATGATTGAATACAACATAGATATAAAGAAAAGAGAAGGAGTGGAATGTCATACAAAACCTGCCAAGTTATTTGTTAAAAAAAATACTATCTTTAGCGATAATTTATAAAAAAGTGGGATTTAAATAGAAAATATAGTGAATAATTTGAGTTTACTCTTGACATTAGCTAGAAAATCGTTTATATTATGATGTATACAACAAGAAAGAAAAGGAGCTAAAAGTGCGATGGAAGCTGTTTTTATCGAGAGCCCGAAAAAAGTAGTCTTAAAGGACATCCCCCATCCGGTGCGCAAGCCGGGGGAAGCTTTGCTGAAGCTGCTCTACGGAGGAATCTGTGGAAGCGACCTGGGTTCTTACCGAGGCACGTTTGCGTATTTTTCCTATCCAAGGACTCCGGGCCATGAGTTTTCGGCAGAGATAGTGGAAGTGGATGACAACGAATATGGGCTAAAGCCGGGGATGGTTGTCACCTGCAACCCTTATTTTAATTGTGGGGAATGCTATTCCTGCAAACGGGGGCTGGTCAACGCATGTATGGACAACCAGACCATGGGGGTTCAACGGGAAGGGGCTTTTTCGGAATACATTACCATGCCTTTAGAGCGGATCTACGACGGAAAAGGGCTGGATCCTAAGGTTTTGGCGGTAGTAGAGCCTTTGTGCATCAGCTATCACGGAGTGAAAAGGGCAGATGTAAAGGCAGGGGACAAAGTACTTATTGTGGGCGCCGGCACCATCGGGATTTTGGCGGCAGTTGCCGCCAAACAGAGGGGGGCGCTTGTATACATCACAGACGTATCCCAGGTCAAGCTGAAATATGCCGAGGAATTTGGCGTGGATGGCGCGGTCCATGTGGAAGGGCCCCAGACGTATTCCCAGATTGTAGAGGATATTACCGGGGGAAGCGGATTCGACGTGACCATAGAAGCCGTGGGCTTGCCGTCTACATTCCAAAATTGCATTGATACGGCGGCTTTCGGCGGGAAGATGGTACTGATCGGGGTAGGAAAACAAAATCTGGATTTTAATTTCACCATGATCCAGAAAAAGGAATTAAATGTATATGGTTCCCGCAATTCCTTAAAGCCGGATTTTTTGGAATTGATTG
Organism: uncultured Lachnospiraceae bacterium; assembly: GCA_910584845.1. Classification (GTDB taxonomy): domain Bacteria; phylum Bacillota; class Clostridia; order Lachnospirales; family Lachnospiraceae; genus Brotaphodocola. The sequence continues at coordinate 110,351 of CAJUDH010000011.1, read as the reverse complement.
ATTTGGTGAAAGCGGGGAAGGTGCCGCTGGATAAAATCATTACCAATGTCTATAAATTTGGGGACATTGCCCGGGCATTTCAGGAATTGGATGAAAATTCAGGGGAAATGCTAAAGGTATTGATTGATTTTACATAACCGGAAAAAGAGCAAAGCGGTTATGGGGCCATGAGAGGAAGGGAATTTGACGTGACAAGGAAAAGGAGGAACGGTCTGTGTACGAATGTTTAAAAGGGTTGGAGCCGGCCCGGGTATTTGAAATTTTCAGCCAGCTTTGCCAGATCCCCCATGGGTCAAAAAACGAAAAAGAAATCAGCGACTATATCTATGGCTTTTGCCAGGATCTGGGCCTGGAAAGCTACCAGGATGAAGCTTATAACCTGATTATTAAAAAGCCGGCTACCCCGGGCTATGAAGACGCACCTGTGGTGGTTCTCCAGGCCCATATGGATATGGTCTGTGAAAAGAATGCGGATAAAGTCCATGATTTTACCAAAGACCCCATTACGGTTTTGCGTGACGGGGACAGGATATATGCCGACGGGACGACTTTGGGGGCTGACGATGCGACAGGCGTGGCTTTTGCCATGTGTGTGCTGGAATCCGGGGATATTCCCCACCCCAGGCTGGAAGTGGTGTTGACTGCAGACGAGGAAGCAGGCATGAGCGGGATCCGGGCTTTGGATTTTTCCAAAATCCAGGGAAGGGTCATCGTCAACCTGGACTGCAGCGACGAAGGCATTGTAGTAGGGTGCGCCGGGGTTACTTCTACCCGTATGGAACTGGAACTTGGCCGGGAGCAGGCACCGGAAGGCTACCAATGGGCGAAGGTGAAAATACGGGGCCTGAAAGGCGGGCACAGCGGCTTGGACATTACCAAGGAGCGTGGGAACGCCAACCTGCTTATGGCCAGGATACTCTCTTGCCTGAACCAGGAGTTCGGGGTCCGTTTGGAGGGGCTGGAAGGTGGGCTGCAGACCAACGCCATTTGCCGGGAAGCCGAGGCGGTAATTGCCTATGCCCCGGAACAGAAAGAAAAGCTGGAAGAAAAGCTGGCCTGGTGGCAGCAGGCTTTGGCAAAAGAATTGAAGGCCAGCGACCCTAACGTACGAGTCCTCTTTGAAGGGTCTAAGCCGGGGGGGGACGTATTGGCCCAGGCAGAAGCCGAACGGCTTTTAGATTTGCTCCTTAACATTGACTGTGGCCTGGTGGCCATGAACGTGGAAGTACCGGGGGTACCGGAAACCAGCGGCAATATAGGCGTAGTAAGGACAGAGGGTTCCCGGGTAACCGTCCGCACCTTGTACCGCAGCGGCCTGGACAGCAAGAAACAATATTTAATAGACAAAAACCAGCGTTTGGCGCGGCGCCTGGGCGCAAAATTCTCCATTGAGTCCAGTTCCCCTGAATGGGAATATAAGTCGGACAGCCGGCTTAGCGCCTTGATCCAGAGGATATTCGAAAAACGTTTTGGGAAAAAGCTGGTTGTTGAGATTTCCCATGGCGGAAACGAATGTGGGGCATTTTTCCGGCAATTCCCGGATGCCGATATTGTATGCACCGGAACACAGATTTCGGGGGCCCATACACCAGATGAGAGCGTCCTTGTCAGCACAGTACAGAAAGAGTGGGAGATGCTTTGCCTGACGCTGGAAGGGATGCGGGAATACGAAAGCTGAAGCAGGGAAGCACCCGGCCTTTGAGCTTGCGCTCGCTGGAAGGGATGCGGGAATACGAAAGCTGAAGCGGGGAAGCACCTGGCCTTTGAGCTTGCGCTCGCTGGAAGGGATGCGGGAATACGAAAGCTGAAGCGGGGAAGCACCTGGCCTTTGAGCTTGCGCTCGCTGGCAGGGATGCGGGAATACAAAAGCTGAAAGCAGCCGGGCCGGCTGTTTTCATAGAAGGCCGGCAAAACTTTGCCGCCAAGGGCCAAAGCAGGGGTTCGCCTCTGCAGGCCCAAGGCGTCAAGGGAGGCCGGGCCGGCGCTGCTTTGCATGACGGGACAGAAGGGCTGGCATAGGGGCAATGCGGCGTTTGTTACAAAGAAAATAAAATAATGGAGGAAAAACAATGAAAAAAGTAGTATCGGTAATGATGGCTGCGGTTATGGCGTTTTCCTTGGCAGGCTGTGGGTCGTCCAACAATGCGGCTGACACCACTGCAGCCCCGACCCAGGCAGCCCCGGAGCAGACCGAGGCCTCGGCCGACGGTGGGGCGGACAGCCAGGAGGAGACACAAGAAGCCGCGCCGGCAGGGGATTTTAAGATCGGTATCTTGACATCTACCGTATCCCAGGCAGAAGAGGAATACCGGGCGGCAGAAGGGGTGAAGGAAAAATTCGGCGATATGATTATCCACCAGACCTTCCCGGATAAAGCTGCCAGCGAACAGGAGACCACCATTTCCATCGCCTTGTCTTTGGCGGCGGACCCTGACGTAAAAGCCATTATTTGCAACACAGCCATGGAAGGTACTGCGGCCGCCATGGAAAAAGTCCGTGAAAAACGGCCGGACATCCTGCTCCTGGCAGGGGTCCCCAGCGAAGCCCCGGACGTAATCTGTGCGGCAGCTGACCTGGTGTTCCATCCCGACGTAGCAGAAATGGGGACCGCCGTAGCAGAAGCGGCTGCGGAAATGGGGGCTACCACAGTCGTCCACTATTCTTTCCCGCGCCATATGGCACAGCCCCTTAATATTGCCCGCCATGACAACATGAAGGCAAAATGTGAAGAATTAGGGCTGACCTTTGTGGACGGGACATCCCCGGATCCCATGAGCGATGCCGGCATTGCGGCCACCCAGCAGTTTATCCTGGAAGACGTTCCCCGCAAAGTTGAGGAATATGGCCCGGATACGGCCTTTTTCGGAACCAATGCAGGGCAGCAGGAGCCTATGTGTAAGGCGGTTTATGAAGCCAAGGCCATCTATCCCCTGCCGGATAACCCAAGCGTATTTTATGCGTTCCCCGGTGCATTGGGCATCGAAATCCCGGAAGATAAAAAGGGCGACGTAGATTTTATGAGGGACCAGATCAGCGCGAAGCTTTCGGAAAACGAGATGAGCGGGCGCATGGGTGCATGGAGCGCCCCGATGCATACCATGTTTATCAACTGTGCCGTTGAATATGCCATTGCTTACTGCAACGGAGAAGTTACCGACCGCGCGGATTTGGAAGCTTTCACCAACATCTTTTCCGAATTTGCCGGCGGCGATGTGAGCGTCCGTAAATATACGGATATTGAAAGCGGAAAGAGCTATGACAATTTCTTTGTAGTGCTGGGTAAGTTTATCACGCTGTAATCACAGGTACTTGTACAGGATCCGGGACTGCCATCCTTCCGGAGGCGGTTGCGGATCCTCTATCTTAAGAAAAGAAAGAGGGTTGCATATGGGGGCACTCCTTCATTTTAAAAACATAAAAAAGAGCTTTTCTGGAAATGTGGTGTTGGACGGTGTGGATTTCGCCATTGAGCCGGGCCAGGTTGTGGCTTTGGCAGGGGAAAACGGGGCAGGGAAATCTACGCTGATGAATATTTTGTTTGGTATGAACGTGATTTCGGAAACCGGGGGATACGAGGGGGAAATCGTATTCGAAGGAAAGACCGTGAAAATCCAGTCGCCCCAAGACGCCATGGCCTTGGGGATCGGCATGGTCCATCAGGAGTTTATGCTGCTTCCAGGTTTTACCGTAGCCCGCAATATCAAGCTGAACCGGGAAAACCTGATTGCTAATCCGGTGAGCAAAGTGGCGGGGAAAGGGTATCAGCTGTTGGACAATCCAAAAATTGTGAAGGAAGCCGCAGGCACCCTTCACCGGCTGGGAATGGAAATCAATCCGGAAGTGACGGTTGACAAACTTCCGGTTGGACATATGCAATTTGTGGAAATCGCCAGGGAAATTGACAAAAGCAATTTAAAGCTTTTGGTATTGGACGAACCTACGGCAGTTTTGACGGAAAGCGAAGCGGAGCGTTTCCTGTCTTGCATCCGTAAAGTGGCCGACGGCGGCATTGCCGTAATTTTCATCAGCCACCGGCTGGACGAAGTCATGAGCCTGGCGGATTCCGTGGTTATCCTCCGGGACGGGCAGCTGGTATCCGATGAAAAAGTGGCGGATACGGATAAACACCGGATTGCCGAACAGATGGTTGGCAGGAAGCTGGAGACAGAAAGCCTGATCAATGTCAACCGTTCCTTCAAAGAAGACATGATCCTGGAGATTGAGCATTTAAGTGTGGACATGCCTGGAGAGAAGAGCAGGGACGTGTCTTTGAGCGTGCGGCGGGGGGAGATCCTGGGCATTGGGGGGCTGGCCGGCCACGGCAAGACCAGCATTTCCAACGGGATTTTCGGCATGTATCCGGCGAAAGGCAACGTAAATTATAACGGGCAGCCCCTCCATTTTGACCGGACGGGGGAGGCGCTGGACAAAGGGATGGCCTTTGTGTCCGAGGACAGGAAAGGCGTGGGGCTCCTCCTCAACGAGTCCATTGCCCTTAACATGGTTTACACGGATATGAAGGTAAAACGCCATTTCCTGAAAAAAATCGGCTTTTTTAGCCTGTTTGACGAGAAAAGCGCAGACGAGGCCGTAAAAAGGATGATTGAGGAATTGGATATCCGGTGCACCGGCCCCAGGCAGCTGGTGGGCAGGCTGTCCGGCGGCAACCAGCAGAAAGTGTGCATGGCGCGGGCGTTGATTACGAAACCGGAGCTCCTTTTTGTGTCGGAGCCTACCCGTGGCATTGATATTGGGGCAAAACAGATCCTGCTTAACTACCTGGTGAAGATCAACAAGGAGCAGGGGATCACAATCGTAATGACTTCCAGCGAGCTGAACGAGCTGCGTACGGTCTGCGACCGGATCGCCATAATCGGTTCCGGCGTGGTGCAGGGCATATTGCCGCCGGATGCGCCGAATGTGGATTTTGCCTTGTTAATGTCCGGAGAGAAAGGAGGGGATAAGTGATGGCATCCGTTAAAGGCATGATAAAATCTTTCGGGTTCCCCAGGCTGATCATTATGGCTTTCCTGGGCCTTTTGATCGTAATGATGTTTGTGCTTCACATTCCGGTGCCCCTTACCTTTTCCCAGTGCCTGGTCCGTATTGGGATTAATATGGTGCTGGCTTTGGCTATGGTGCCAGGGATCATGGCCGGGACGGGGATGAATTTTGCCCTCCCTTTAGGCATTGAATGTGGGCTTTTGGCCGGAATGATCAGCCTTCAGTACAATATGAAAGGGGTTGGCGGCATTTTTGCGGCCATGCTGATTTCCATACCCTTCAGTGTCGTGGCAGGGTGGGCCTACAGCCAATTGGTGAACCGGGTGAAAGGGAGCGAGATGATGGTCTCCACTTATATCGGTTTTTCCATGGTGGCTTTGATGTGTATCGGGTGGCTGATGCTGCCTTTTAGCAACGCTTCCATTGTGTGGCCTATCGGCGACGGCTTAAGGACCACCATTACCCTGGAAGAGTGGTATGACAGGGCTTTGAATAACCTGCTTGCTTTCCATGTTTTTGGCGTGGATATTCCGGTGGGCCTGATATTGGTGATTGGCGTGTTCTGCCTGGCCGTTTGGCTGTTTATGAGGAGCCATCTGGGGCTGATGATGAAGGCGGCGGGGGCCAACCCCAATTTTGCCAAGGCCAATGGGGTCAAGGTAGATTCTATGAGGACCGTTGCCACGATCCTTTCCACGGTTTTGGGCGGCATCGGCATTATCATATACGCCCAGGGCTTTGGGTTTTACCAACTTTACAACGCGCCGCTTATGATGGCTTTTCCGGCCATTGCAGCCGTGCTTATTGGAGGGGCGACCCCCAGCAGGATTTCTATTTTTAATGTGGTCTTGGGCACGGCCATGTTCCAAAGCATGCTTGCCATTGCCACCCCTGTGGCCAACAGCCTGATTCCCGAGGGCAACTTGTCTGAGGTGGTGCGTACCATTGTCAGCAATGGCATCATTTTGTATGCCTTATCCCGTATGCAAGGAGGGAAAAAATCATGAGTGATGAGAAAACGGGCAAAATAGGGGTTTTCCTGAGGAAACAGTTGATCAATAACGCTGTCACGATTTTGTTTTTCTTTATCTGCATTGCGGGCATTATTTTGGCCGACCAGCCAATGTCCTACATTATCGGGGAGATTTCTTCCCGGCTGTTTCGGAACCTGATCCTGATCCTGGCCCTGCTGGTCCCTGTTTGGGCAGGCATGGGCATGAATTTCAGCATTGTTGTGGGGGCTATGGCCGCCCAGGTCGGGATCATTGTGTCCACGAATTTTTCCTTATCCGGCATAACCTGCCTGATCGTTTCTTTTTTGGTGAGCATCCCGCTGTCTTTGGTGTTCGGAAACCTGACGGGCCGGCTGTTTAACCAGACCAAAGGGCAGGAGATGATTACGGGTATGATCCTGGGCTTTTTCGCCAAAGGGATTTACGACCTGATATTTATGTTCTTATGCGGCCCGGTAATCCCGGTGAAAAACAAGGCGCTTTTGTTGACCAACGGCATTGGACTGACCACCCCTATCAATCTGGACAGCGCCACCAAGAGCGCGTTGAATAAAATCTGGATGGTGTCCCTGGATAAGGCCATATATGGGGGCTTGGCCCTTTTCGTGGCAGTCCAGGCAGCCCTTCTGGTTTGGAAGGCCTGGATTAAAAAGGAAAACCGGAAAGGGAAAAAGCCTTGGGGGCTGATTTTAGGCGCGGCGGGGCTGCTGGCTTTCCATATCGCCTGCATTTCTTCCGAAGGGTTTTTGTTTGCCCTCCGGTTTACGGATGTACCCGTGGCCACAGGGATCCTGATTGCGGTGGTTTGCGTTTACATTACCTTTTTATCCAAGACCAAGCTGGGCAGCGACATTAACGCCGTGGGCCAGAGTATGCCTATCGCGGTGTCCATGGGGATCCCGGCAGACAAGATCCGTATTGTGGCTATTATGATTTCCACGTTGCTGGCAGGTTTGGGGCAGCTGGTCTTTATTCAGGACATCGGCAACTTTACCACCTATACCGCCCATGAAAATGTGGGGACTTTTTCGATCGCAGCCTTGCTGGTAGGGGGCGCTTCCATCAAAAAGGCCAATATCGGCCATGCCATTTTGGGGGCGCTGCTGTTCCATACCATGTTCATCATCTCACCTTTGGCAGGAAAGAATTTATTCAATAATGCCCAGTTGGGGGAGTATTTCCGTGTATTTGTCTGCTATGCGGTCATTGCGGTGGCGCTGGCCCTCCATGCCTGGAAAAGCGTCATGGCAAAAAAGGTTTCAGAAAGCGAGGGGTCGGATGAACCATGAATTTACCCAAAGGCTGATCCCGATCATGGAGGCCAACAATATAGACGCCATGATGGTGGCCCCTTCTGCAGAAATGGAGTTCTTGGCCGGGTTTAACGTATATCTGGACGAACGGTTCCAGGCGTTGGTTATTACAGCCAAAGGGGAAAGCTTTTATCTGTGCAACATTTTGAGCAAGGACGAGGTAGAAGAGGGGGGCAAAGGGGCTTTCCCCATCTATACGTGGACGGATAACCAGGATTTTGTGGATGTGGCGGATGCCATACTAGGCCAGTACGGGCTGAAGGGGGGCCGTATGGGGGTCAACTCCACGGTCAGGGCTTTCAACCTGATCCCGGTTGCCAAAAGGACAGGGATTGAGTTTGTGGACGGTAAGCCTTGGCTGGAAGAAATCCGTATGATAAAAACGCCCGAGGAAATGGAAAACCTTCGGATTGCCTCCCAGATTACCGATGACATTTTCCCGAAAATCCTGTCTTTTATCCGTCCGGGGCTGAAAGAGATTGATATCCGGGCGGAAATGGAAAGGCTCTTTGCCCTGGAAGGGGTCCGGCTGGCGGGGGATATTGTGGCTTCCGGGCCCAATTCGGCCTTGCCCCATTATTTCGGGAACCAGAGGGAAATCCAGAAGCAGGACGTAATCGTCCTGGATTACGGATGCAGCTACCAAGGCATGTTTTCGGACGTGACCCGTACCGTGTTTGTGGGGGGAGTTACCCCGGAACAGGAAAAAGTGTATGACATCGTCCGCAGGGCAAACCGGGCGGCCAGGGGGCAGGTGGCCGAGGGGGCCTATATCCCCCACATCGACCAGGCAGCCAGGGGGGTGATTGAGGCGGAAGGGTATGGCCAATATTTTACTACCCGCCTGGGCCACGGTATCGGCTATATTACCCATGAGCAGCCGGAGATCAAGGCTAGCAACCAAAGGAAACTGGAAAAAGGGATGGCTTTTTCCATTGAGCCGGGAATCTACATGGCCGGGAAATTCGGAATCCGGATTGAAGACATTATGATGGTAGGGGAAAACGGGGTGGAGCAGCTAAACAAAACCACCCATGAGCTTGTGGTGTTGTAAAGCAGCCAGGAGGGCATTTCTGAAAAGGGTTTTGGAAATGCCCTCTTTTGGTGTAAAATAATAGAATCTTAATAAGGATTTATAAAATCATAATTCCATTTTCAGGGGAAATAGTGTATCCTATTCCTGGTACCCACCATGGACAAAGGGCATGTGCCGGATTACGTGGGTAAGGGTGGACCTGCAAAAAAGCGGGCCAAAGCCAATACAATTGTTGGAGGATTGCGATGAACATAGCAAAAATCATGATTCCCAAGGTTTCCACCGTGTTTCTTCACGAAAATAATACCATCCGCCAGGGGGTGGAACAATTTATGCGCCATGGCTATACGGCCATTCCGGTGCTGAATGAAAAGGAACAATATGTGGGGAGCGTGACAGAAGGGGATTTCCTGCGCCACATCCTGGCGATACAGTCAACTTCTATGAAAGACCAGGAGAAGTATAAGATCCGTGACATTTTAAGGAGGGATTTTTGCCCGGCATTGTCCATTGACGAAGCCTATGAGGAAGTAGTGTCTGCGGTGTTAAACCAAAATTTTGTGCCGATTGTGGACGGGCGGGGGGTGTTGTGCGGAATATTGACCCGGCACAACGCCATATCTTACTTGGCAAGCCTTGCCCAGAAAGGGGAAGGGAATGGGGAGGTTAAAAGGACTGAGAATTTATGTCAACCGTGAGCGGAATGCCATGGAGGACCCGGAAAAGAGGGCCGGGGCGGTTGCCCACCTTTATGGGGTTTCCCTGGCGGCCACCATGATTGCCAAAAAAAGGGGCTAGGGCTTACTACAGAAGAAGAGGCGGAGGCCATTGGTCTGGCAATCCGCCATCACGGCAGCAAGCTGGCGGTGGAGGGCCCCTTGGATGAAGCCCTGAAGGATGCGGATGCCTTCCACCACTGTATGGACGGCATTTCCAAAGCGGTGAAAGAAAAAGAAAGGGCCAGGTATGAAAGCCTTTGCCGGGAATTTGGGCTAAATCCCCCAAGCCCTGCTTTTTAAACGCAGGCGGCGCTTCCCGGCCCCTAACGCATACCCGCTGCAAGAACAGGATTGGCAACCTGGAAGGGGCCGGCAGCTATGTTTAACAAATCACCTGCAGCTCGCCGGTCTGCGTGTTGATCACATACCCGCCGATCCGGATGTCGTGGGGGATCAGGGGATGGTTTTTGATGGTCTCCACGGTTTCCGATACGGACTGCTCCACCGTGTCAAACCCGGCCAGCCATTTTTCAAAATCAATTCCGCAGTATTTCATCAGGTCGATGGACTCTTGCGGGATGCCCCGCTGTTTCATGTGGTGGATCATCATTTCGCTGTTAATGTGCTGTACGCCGCAGTCCGTATGGCCGATGACCATGATTTCTTCCACGCCCAGCTCCACAATGGATACTAAAAGGCTGCGGATCACGCTTCCGAATGGGTCGGCAACCACGCCGCCGGCGTTTTTAATGATTTTTACGTCCCCGTTTTTGATGCCCAGGGCGGCAGGCAAAAGTTCCACCAGGCGGGTATCCATGCAAGTCAGGATGGCGATTTTTTTGTTGGGGTATTTGCTGGTGGCGTATTGCTCATACTTTTTTTCCTCTACAAATTTTTTGTTGTAAGCCAAAATTTCATTGATCATGATAATATCCCCCTACATAAATAGTTTTGCCTCTTTATTATACTGGAAAATTTCGGGGGGTTCAAGGTTGATTTTCGGTAAATAACAAGGATTTTCCCCGGTTACAGGGTATGGGCGCAACTGTAAAGAAAAAACACTTGACACCGTCTGGGTTTTCCTGTATGATAGTCCAGGTGATGTGATGGAAAGCATTGTGAAACAGAATCTTTTATACGATTTTTACGGCGAGCTGCTGACGAAACATCAGCGGGCGGTATATGAAGCCGTGATATTCCATGATATGTCCCTGGGGGAGATTGCCCAGGAGCAGGGGATCAGCCGCCAGGGCGTCCATGACCTGGTCAAACGGTGCGACAGGACCCTTGACGGTTATGAGCAAAAGCTCCATCTGGTCAGTAAATTTCAACAAACACGCCAGCTGGTAGAAGAAATCCACCAATTGACGAAGGAATTTAAAAAAACCGGGGACGAATCGCTGATTGGGCGGATTGAACGGATTTCCCGTGACATTTTAGAACTGTAGAGGCATTTGCCGAAAAGGGCGGTGCGCAGTTTTGGCAGGAGGTTTCTATGGCTTTTGAAAGCTTATCCGATAAATTGCAAAACGTGTTTAAACGCCTGCGGGGCAAGGGGCGTTTGACGGAAGCGGATGTGAAAGCAGCCTTGAAGGAAGTAAAGATGGCGTTGCTGGAGGCGGACGTCAGCTTTAAGGTAGTGAAACAGTTTATTGCTTCCGTCCAGGGGCGGGCCGTGGGGGAAGAGGTCCTGGAAGCCCTGCAGCCGGGGCAGATGGTGATTAAGATCGTAAATGAAGAACTGGTCCGGCTCATGGGTTCCGAGACTACGGAGATTGCCTTAAAGCCGTCCAACGAAATTACGGTTATTATGATGGTCGGGCTCCAGGGGGCGGGCAAGACTACCACTGCCGCCAAGATTGCCGGCAAATGGAAAGCCAAGGGGCGCAGGCCTTTGCTGGCCGCCTGCGACGTATATCGCCCGGCTGCGGTCCAGCAGTTGAAAATCAATGGGGAAAAGCAAGGCGTGCCGGTATTTTCCATGGGGGAAAACCAGGATCCGGTAGACATTGCCAAGGCTTCCGTGGAGCATGCGGCCAAAAACGGGTACAATGTGGTGATTTTGGACACAGCCGGACGCCTCCATGTAGACGAAGGCATGATGGAAGAGCTGGTCAGGATCAAAGAGGAAGTATCCGTGTCCCAGGCCATTTTGGTGGTAGATGCCATGACCGGGCAGGATGCGGTCAACGTGGCCGGCAGTTTTCAGGAAAAAGTGGGGATCGACGGGGTTATCCTTACGAAGCTGGACGGCGATACCCGGGGCGGGGCGGCGCTTTCCATCCGTTCCGTGACCGGTAAGCCGATTTTATACATTGGCATGGGGGAAAAGCTGTCGGATTTGGAACAGTTTTACCCGGACCGTATGGCGTCCCGGATTTTGGGCATGGGCGATGTCCTGACCCTGATTGAAAAGGCCGAGCAGGAATTTGACGAAGAAAAGGCCAGGGAAATGAGCCAGAAGCTGCGCAAAGCGGAATTTGACTATAACGATTTCCTGGACCAGATGCAGCAGATCAAAAAGATGGGCGGGCTTGCCAGTATTATGAGCATGCTTCCCGGCATGGGGCAGTTAAAAGGCGGTATGCCGGAAGTAGATGAATCTGCCTTTGCGAAGGTGGAAGCCATTATCCTCTCCATGACCAAAGAAGAGAGGGCTAACCCGGCCCTGATGAACCCTTCCAGGAAACAGCGGATTGCCAGGGGGGCCGGCGTGGACATCGGCGAGGTCAACCGCATTGTGAAACAGTTTGACCAGATGAAAAAGATGATGAAGCAGCTGCCGGGGATGATGGGCGGAAAAAAGGGCCGGGGAGGCTTAGGGGGCATGTTTGGCAAGATGAAGATGCCTTTCTAATCCGCAAGGCAGCCGCAGAGGGATGTTTTGGCGGCGCCTGGCCTGTTTGCAGGACAATAACCGCTTGGCCGGCATGGCTTCCCATGGGAGGTTTTGGCCGGGCAGTTATGATAGATTTTAGTATAGGTTAAGGAGGTGAAACCAAATGGCAGTAAAGATGAGGCTGAAAAGAATGGGCGCAAAAAAGAAACCTTTCTATAGAATCGTAGTCGCAGATTCCCGCTCCCCCAGGGACGGAAGATTCATTGAAGAAGTTGGCACTTATGACCCGAACCAGGATCCCAGCGTAATTAAATTCAATGAAGAAGCGGCAAAGAAATGGTTGTCTAACGGCGCTCAGCCCACGGACCGCGTGGCCAAGCTTTTAAAAGCCGCCGGTATCCAGTAATAACGAGGTGACGGTGATGAAAGAATTAGTCGAGGTAATTGCGAGGGCGTTAGTTGAGAAGCCGGATGAAGTAGTGGTGACTGAGACCGAAAAAGAGGGCGAGACGCTGATTGAACTGAAAGTGGCGCCTTCGGATATGGGAAAGGTTATTGGCAAGCAAGGGCGCATTGCCAAGGCAATTCGTTCCGTTGTCAAGGCCGCCGCGTCCAAAGAAGAAAAAAAGGTTGTTGTGGACATTCAATAGCCATCACTGGCTGCCGCTGGGATTCACAAGCGGCAGCTTTGTTTATAAGGGGTATCAATATGGATGATAGGTTGCGGGTGGGCGTGATTGCATCCACCCATGGGTTGCGGGGGGAGGTAAAGGTATTCCCTACCACAGACGACCCTAAACGGTTTAAAACATTAAAAACCCTGATTTTGGATATTCAGCCAAACCCGATGGCGCTGACGGTCGAAAGCGTCAAGTTTTTCAAGAACATGGTTATCCTGAAATTTAAAGAGTTTAACAACATAAATGAAATCGAAAAGTATAAAGGGAAAGACCTGTTGATTTCTCGGGACCAGGCGGTGAAGCTGGGGCCAGACGAGAATTTTATTGCGGATTTGATCGGGCTTAAAGTGGTGACCGACGAGGGCCAAGATTTCGGCACTTTGAAAGAGGTTATGAAGACAGGGGCCAACGACGTTTATATCATAGAAGCGAAGGACGGGAAAGAATATTTGTTCCCGGCAATCAAACCGTGCATCCTGGATGTGGACTTAGGGCGGCAGACCGTCACGGTCCACATTATGGACGGGCTTTTGGACCTGTAGGAGGGCGGGATGGTAAATTATCACGTACTGACCCTTTTTCCCGACATGGTCGCAGAAGGGCTTAATACCAGTATCCTTGGCCGGGCCGCAGCGAAAGGGCTGTTGTCCGTGGAAGCCATTAACATCCGGGATTATACCAAGGAAAAACACGGGCATGTGGACGACGCCCCATATGGGGGAGGGGCCGGCATGGTAATGCAGGCGGCCCCTATTTGCGATGCTTATGACGCTTTGTGCAGCCGTCTGGGAAAACGGCCGAGGGTTTTGTATATGACGCCCCAAGGACGAGTTTTTAATCAAAAACTGGCGCAGGAATTGGCGCGGGAAGAAGACCTGGTGTTTTTGTGCGGCCATTATGAAGGGGTGGACGAGAGGGCTTTGGAATTGATTGCCACCGACTACCTGTCGATCGGGGATTATGTGCTTACCGGCGGCGAGCTGCCGGCCATGGTCATGATTGACTGCATCTCCCGCCTAATTCCTGGTGTGCTGAATAACGGGGCATCGGCGGAATTTGAATCTTTCCATGACAATTTACTGGAATACCCCCAGTATACCAGGCCGGAAAGCTACCGGGGCCAAAAGGTCCCGGAAGTGCTGCTGTCGGGGCACCACAAGAATATCGAAGCCTGGCGGCGGGAACAGTCTATCCGCCGGACTTGGGAGCGGCGTCCCGATTTGCTGGAAAAAGCGCAGTTAAGCCCGAAAGAAAAGGGGTATTTAGAAACCATTGCCAAACCGGCCCATGGATGAAAGAAGCCGGGGCCCGGGAAGGGGGCACAAGGATAACCGGCATTTTGGAATGGGTTACGGCCTCCGGGCAGGCGCATAGCCTTATGGCAACATATTCAAAATGATATAAAAATGCCTCCCCGTTGGCTGCATACGGCCAAGGGGGAGGCATTTTATGTAGGGTTTAATCCCTGGCAAGGGTGAAGGCGTCTACCAGGTTCTTTAGGCTATTAGCCTCGGCGGAAAGTTCTTCGCTGGCAGCGGCGCTCTCCTGGGCGGTGGCACTGTTGGTCTGGACTACGGAAGATATTTGGTTGACGCCTTCGGTGACCTGCTCGATGGCAACGGTCTGGTCAGCCACGGCTTTCACCACAATATCCATCTGGGCCGTCACATGGCCGGCAAACACACTGGTCCGGTTCAGGGCCTCGGTAACTTTGCCTACTGCCTGGCTCCCTTCGGTGACGGCGGTAATGGAGCTTTCAATCAATTCCTTGGTGGCTTTGGCGGCCGCGTCGGACTTGGATGCCAAGTTGCGCACCTCGTCGGCGACCACAGCGAAGCCTTTGCCGGACGAACCTGCCCGGGCCGCCTCTACGGCGGCGTTTAAAGCCAGGATGTTGGTTTGGAAGGCGATGCTTTCAATGGTGGAGATAATCTTGGAAATCTCCTCAGAGGAAGCGGATATTTTTTCCATGGCAGTATTCAGCTCTTTGACATGTTCCACGCTGATGCCCAACTGGGCGCCTGCCTGCCCTACATATTGGCCGGCTTCATCCGCGGCGGCGGAAGTTTTTTTGGCGTTATCGGAGATGCCGTTGATCGTAGCCGCCAGCTCTTCTACCGAACTGGCCTGCTCGATAGAGCCCTGGCTTAAGTTTTGTGCGCCGTTAGAAACCTGGCTGCTGGCCGAGGACACCTGGCCGGCTGAGGTATCAATCTGGCGCATGGTATTGCTTAATTCGATTTTCAGGATGCGCATGGACTGCAGGATACTTTGGAATTGGCCCACATAGGCATCCCGGTGGGAAGACTGGATATCAAAATTTTTGTTGGCCATTTCCGTCAACAGATATCCAATATCATGGATAATGGTATTCAGGCCTGTCACCATCTCTGCCGTAGAGCGGGTCAGTTCCGCTGTTTCGTCCTGGCCGTCAGCCTGGGGGACCGGAGAGTCCAGGTCGCCGGCCACCAATAGCTTCATCCGCTCGGCACAGGCCCGCATGGGGCCGCTGATACGGTTGGACAGCATTAGGGCTACGACGACGGAAGCTAAAATAGAAGCGGCAATCACCGCCAAATTAATAAAAATGCCAAAGTAGGTATCTGCCAGATATTCCGACTTCAGGGCGGTGACGGCGACGCTCCAGCCATCGGTACCGCCTACCGGGGCGTAGGCGGAGAACCGGACCCCGTCGGAGCCGTGAAAGCTCCCGAAGCCGTTTTCCCCCTGGCGCATGGCCACATGGAGGCGGGCCAGCCCCTTTAAGGAGGAATCGTTTTGGGCTTCCTTTTCAATGTTTTGGGTGGTAATGGTATCCAAGGTCACATCAGCGATGGTGTCCCCGGATTTGTTGATCATATAAGCCCGGCTGCTGCGGCCGATTTTAATCGAGGATACGATGTCGTTTAAAAAAGTCTCGGGGGGCACGAAATAGACCACGCCGGCAATTTTGGAATTATGCTCCCCGCCGGAATAAAGCGGCGCCGCCACCATGATAGACAGCTCCCCGGTGATTTTGCTGACCAGCGGTTCCGATACATAGACGTTTCCCGCCATGGCCTGTTTTACGTACTCCCGGTCAGAATAATCCTTTCCGTCGAAAATGCTGTAGCCGTCCATGCCGATGATGTTGCCCCTCTGGAAGCCGTGCATCCGGATGCGTTCGTCCATAACGGCCTGTTTTTCCGCCACGGGCACAGACGGATCCGACAGCTGGGATATGTATCCCGTGTCCATGGCTACGTTTTTATAGGCCGTGAGTTCCTGTTCAATGCGTTCTGCCGCCAATACGGCAGTTTCGCTCATCATCTGGTCTACCGTGGCGATGGTGCTTTTGTAGTTTAAGGTAATGCTGGATGACCCTACGGCAACCAAAGCGGCCAGGACTGTCGCTATTAAGCATATGGTGATTTTTTGTCGGATACTTTTCATCTCTTTCCTCCTTGTTTTCGTTCCTACCCTCGGCGCGGCGTAATCCGAAAGATGTACATGGCCCGGTTTTGCCGGTGCTTTGCCCTGGCTTAAGTGGCGCCGGGCCTGCGCTAAACATATTTTCCTTCATTATACCATGACATAAGGCTAGATGTCTATGTAAAAAGCGTAATAGTTTGCGGCCAAAAGCCGGTCCCCATGCCGGTTTGCCGCCATAACCTGAAAGAAAAGGCTTGCATTTATGCCAGATTTATGTTAATATCAATTCCGTTGTGACTGAGCAAAGCGATGTTCCTCTGTTGCCCATAGCGCATTATTGAACATCAAATCGATAAAGGAGGACCACACAACATGAACGAGATTATTAAGAAGATTGAAGCCCAACAGCTGAAGGCATCCGTACCGGCGTTTAACGTAGGCGACACCGTCCGGGTGTACAACAAAATCAAAGAAGGGAACAACGAGAGGATCCAGGTGTTTGAAGGGACGGTGATTAAGAGGCAGAACGGGGGCGTCCGTGAAACCTTTACCGTCAGGAAGAACTCCAAGGGTATTGGCGTGGAGAAGACTTGGCCGGTACATTCTCCGTTTGTAGACAATATCGAAGTTGTGCGGAGAGGTAAAGTAAGGCGTGCAAAACTGTATTACTTAAGGGACCGGGTAGGTAAAGCGGCCAAAGTAAAGGAACTGGTAAAGTAAAGAAGCGGACGAGGGACAATGCAAATTGTCCCTTGGTTTTTTTCTGGCATGGAGTGTTTGGGAAACGTACCATTGGACGGCACGAAAGCAGGGGAAGCGCCGGACGCTTCGTCAGCCTAAAAGGAGGGGGCAATGCCTTGCTTCCTTCGGGAAGGCCCTAAAAGGTGCCACTGGCCGGCAACGGCGGGGCAGGAAGCGCTTTTACCCTAAATTACAAGTGCCGCCACGCGAAACAGATAAGGGGAAACGGGTGGAGCTATATTATCGAGAAGAGACAAGCCGGATTCGGGTAGTTGTCAGCTGGATTGTGGATATCATAGTGGTACTGGCATTCGCTTGGTTCTGTTCCCATTCCTTTGGGAGGCAGATAGCGGTGGCAGGGCAGTCTATGATGCCGCTTTTAAATTCCGGGGACGTGGTTTTGGTAAACCGTTTGATTTACGATTTCGCAAAGCCCAATCGCCTGGACGTGGTCGTGTTTGAACGGGAAGACAAGAAAACGAACGTAAAGCGGGTAATCGGCCTGCCCGGAGACGTGGTCCAAGTCCAGGGGGGCTATTTATATGTAAACGGGGAGAGGCTCAACGCGGGCAACCGGCTGGACCAGGTCTCCCTGGCAGGTTTGGCAGAAAACCCGGTGGAACTGGGGGAAGGGGAATATTTCCTTTTGGGGGATAACCGGGACAGCAGCGAGGACAGCCGGTTTGCCAACGTAGGGAACGTAAGGCAGGAACAGATCCTAGGGAAGGTCTGGCTGCGTATTTTTCCGATTAAGGACTTTGGGCCGGTCCGTTCCCATTAGCAAGAAAGGCCCTTGTTTCCGATATTTTGCATAACAGTGGAAGGTGGAGGGATATCCTTTGAACATACAATGGTACCCAGGCCATATGGCCAAGGCGAAACGCGGGATGCAAGAGGCGATTAAGCTGGTTGACTTAATTATTGAACTGGTAGACGCCCGCGCCCCCTTAGCCAGCCGGAATCCGGACATAGACGAGCTGGGGGGAGGGAAGGCTAGGCTTATCTTGCTGAACAAGTCGGACCTTGCCGAAGAAAAATGGAACAAAGCATGGACTGGATGGTTTAGTGAGAAAGGCTTTTTTGTGGTGGAAGTAAATTCCAAAAACGGCGCCGGGCTCAAACAGATCCATTCCGTGGTCGGGCAGGCCTGCCGGGAGAAAATCGAGCGGGACCGCCGGCGCGGGATTATGAACCGCCCGGTGCGCGGCATGGTGGTGGGGATCCCCAATGTGGGAAAGTCAACGTTTATCAATTCCATTGCCGGGAAAGCCTGCGCCAAAACGGGGAATAAACCTGGGGTAACGAAAGGGAACCAGTGGATCCGGCTGAACAGGTCCCTGGAGCTTTTGGATACGCCGGGAATTTTGTGGCCTAAGTTTGAAGACCCTTGGGTAGGGCTGATGCTGGCAATGTTAGGATGTATCAATGACCAGATCTTAAACAGGGACGAGTTGGCCTTGGAAATATTAAAATTTTTGGAAAAACGGTATCCGGATGTGCTGAGCGGGCGGTACGGGACAGGACAGGGGGAAGGCCCGGCGGCCATGTTGGAAGGGGTTGCCAAGGCCCGCGCATGCCGGATGAAGGGCGGGGAAGCGGATTTGTCTAAAGCCGCCGGCATTATCATTGACGATTTCCGAAACGGGAAGCTGGGGAAGGTTACGCTGGAGCTGCCCGGCGGCAATGGATTTTCAAGCAAGGAGGCCCCGGGTGAGAAAAATCAGTGAGGAAAAACTGGCGGCCGAACGGCAGCGCCTGGGCCGGATGAGGGAGTATGAACAAAAATATGCATCCTGCCCGGCCATCTGCGGCATCGACGAGGCCGGAAGGGGGCCCCTTGCCGGCCCGGTGGTGGCCGGGGCGGTAATCTTGCCGGCGGATTGTGAAATCTTGTATTTAAATGATTCCAAGAAGCTGTCGGAAAAACGGCGGGAGGAATTGTTTTTGGAAATCCAGGAAAAAGCCGTTGCCTGGAGCATAGGCGTGGCAAGCGTGGACGAGATTGACCGGGTCAACATTTTGCAGGCTACTTATGAAGCCATGAGGAAAGCGGTAGGCGGGCTGGCTGTCACGCCGGGCCTGCTCCTCAATGACGCGGTGCTGATACCCGGGGTAGAAACCCGGCAGGTAAAGATAATCAAAGGCGACGCCAAAAGCGTCTCCATTGCGGCGGCCAGCATTTTGGCAAAGGTGAGCCGGGACCATATGATGGAGGAATATGGCCGCCTGTATCCGGATTATGGTTTTGCCAAGCACAAGGGATATGGGACGGCGGCCCATATTGCGGCTTTGAAAAAGTTTGGGCCATGCCCGATACACAGGAAGTCTTTTATCGGAAAATTTGTCCAGCCTGGCCCGGAAGAAGGGGCCTGTGGGGGAACGGGCTGATTTTTGGCAATGCTAGCGGGCCCCTTTTGGCAAATGGCGGATGTCCCCCAGGGTTTCCAGCCTGCAGGTGCCCGTTTTCGTTTCCCAGCAGACAACCGTGATGGAAGCGTTGTGGATCGGGCAATCCGAAGGGGCTTCTTCTTTTAAAAGCCAGGCCAGCATACAGTGGATAGAGGCGCCGTGGGACACCACAGCCGCCGCCTGGGCACCGCCGGCGGCCATATGTTTTTGAATGGCTTCCATTGCGGCGGCCGTCCGCCTTAGCACGTCCATTTGGCTTTCCCCGTCCGGCGGCGCGCCGTTGACGGGGTCTTTCCACCATTGGGCGAATCTTTCCGGAAAGTATTGCTGGATCTCCAAAAGGGTCATGCCCTCCCATTTCCCATAGCTGATTTCCTCCAGCCCGTCCACAATAAAGAGGGGGGCTTTTTGGCTTTCGGCCAAAAAGCCGGCGGTTTCCCTGGCCCGGGAAAGGCGGCTGCTAAACACAGAGCCAACCGGGCGGTTTTCCATCCCTTTTGCCAGGAACCTGGCCTGGCGCTTTCCTGCCTCGTTTAAAGGGATATCTTGTTTCCCCTGAATCCGGTGGGCCAGGTTCCAGTCGGTTTGCCCGTGGCGGATGAGGTAAAGTTTCTTTTCCATGTTTCCTCCGTTTTGTGGGTGTTTTCCGGCGCAAGCCGGTAGGGCGGAATGCACATTGCCCATAAGGTTACATGACCGGTTTCTATGTTTGTATTATACTGCCTGCGGAGGCAAAGGGCAAGGGGGCGCGGGGAAGAAAAGGGCAGGGCGGGAAAATCCTTAAAAGGTAAAGGCCGGCTGTGGAGGGCGCCAGGGCTTTACAGGAAAGGGGGAGGCATGGAAGGAAAAGGGAATGTACGGCCAGACGGGCAAGGGCGCCGCAACCGGGCAAATAACAGGAACAAACGCCTGGTGGGGAACCGATATGAGCGTCTGGCGGCAGATTACCTGGAAAAACAGGGTATGCGGATATTGGAATCCAATTACCGGAACCAAAACGGTGAAATCGACATAATCGGCATGGACGGAGGGTACCTGGTGTTTGTGGAGGTAAAATACCGCAAGGACCAGAAAAAAGGGGATCCGGCTGAGGCGGTAACCGTATACAAGCAGCGGCGGATCCGCAGGGTAGCCGAGCATTACCTTTACAGCCGCCCCTATGGGGGGGACGTCCCTTGCCGCTTTGATGTGGTGAGTGTGTTGGGGGCGGAGGTTTCCTGGATTAAAGATGCATTTTAGGCGTTTTTGGTTTTTGGCCGGGGACATTTGGCCACAGGAGGATATTTATGGAGTGGAAAAGGAAGACGGGCAACAGGCCCTTAAACGAGCGGGAACGAGACGGCGTGGTTTTTTTGGAATTTCCGGCCCTGGAAGAGGCGGGGATGGTGAAGCATGGTTTTTCGACCCGTTTTGGGGGAGTCAGCGAAGGGGTGTTTTCCTCCATGAATTTTACGTTTACCAGAGGGGACAACCCGGAACACGTAAGGGAGAATTACCGGCGGATGGCCCGTGCGCTGGGCGTGGAAATGGGGCGGATGGTGCTGTCCCATCAGACGCATACCACCCATGTCCGGGCCGTGGACGAGGCGGACGCGGGGAAAGGGCTGCTGCGGGAACGGGATTACCAGGATGTGGACGGGCTGGTAACTGATGTGCCGGGGATTACGCTGGTGGCCTTTTTTGCGGACTGCGTGCCTTTATTTATTTTGGACCCGGTCCATCGGGCCATCGGCTTGTCCCATTCCGGATGGAGGGGCAGCGTAAACCGGATCGGGCAGGAAACCCTGGATGTAATGGGCCGGGAATACGGCACCAGGGCCGGGGACGTGGTCGCCTGCATCGGGCCCAGCATTTGCCGGGATTGCTTTGAAGTGGGGCCGGAGGTGGCGGAACAATTTTCCCGGGCCTTCAGCCAAAGGTATTGGCCGCAGCTGTACGATAAAAAAGGGGACGGGAAATACCAGCTGGACTTATGGCGGGCCAACCAGATTATTTTCACGGAAGCCGGGGTGCGCCCGGAGAACATCCACACCACGGACATATGCACCCGCTGCAACCCCCGGCTGCTGTTTTCCCATCGGGCGATGGGGGAGCGGCGGGGGAACCTGGCGGCGTTTTTATGCCTTATGTAAAAAGGGCGCCCTGCTTGGAAACGCGCCGGGGAACCGGGCCCGCTACGGGCAATCCGGTTATGTACCAGGCCGGCAATTCGGTACCAGCCGCTGGGTTTTATCGGCCAAGCCAAGGGTTTTCCCTATGGGACGGTTGTGGTTGAACGCGTAGATGATAGCGGCCACGTATCGGCTCATGTCCGCTTCCAGGTACCATTCCCGCTGCAAAAGCTCCTGGGGGCGGTAATTCAAATTGGTGGTAGCGACGCAGTCAATATATCCCTTGTGGTAAAATTCGTCAAATTTCTCCAACCCTTTGGTAAACAGGCCGAACGTACAGCAGATCACCACTTTTGCGGCTTCCCGCCTTTTTAGTTCCCTGGCCGTATCCAGCATGCTCTCGCCAGAGGCGATCATATCGTCGATGATAAGGGCCGTCTTGCCTTTCACAGGGGGCCCCAAAAATTCGTGGGCCACAACGGGGCCGCGGCCGTCAATGGCCCTGGAATAGTCCCGGCGTTTGTAAAACACCCCCATATCGACCCCCAAATGGTTGGCCAGGTATACGGCCCGGCCCATGGACCCTTCGTCGGGGCTGATGGCCATGAGGCGGCTTTTATCTGTTTCCAGGGGATGGCCGCCATGGCAAAACAGGGTCCTTATAAACGGGTAAGTGGGCATAAAGTTATCGAAGCCGTCTAAAGGGACGGCGTTTTCTACCCTTGGGTCGTGGGCGTCAAAGGTGATAATGTTGGAAACGCCCATGGCTGCAAGCTCATTCAAAGCGATGGCGCAGTCCAGGGATTCCCGCTGGTCCCGCCGGTGCTGGCGGCCTTCATACAGAAAGGGCATCATTACGTTGATCCGGTAGGCGGCGGCAACACAAGCGCCGATGACCCGTTTCAAATTTTGGAAATGGCCGTCCGGGGACAGGTGGTTTACGTGGCCCCAGGCCGGGTAAGTAACGCTGTGGCAGGTGACGTCTGCCAGGAGGAAAAGGTCCGTGCCCCGTACGGATTCCTGGATGGCGGCTTTGGCTTCACCGGTTTCAGACCGGGGGCAAGACACGCCCAGGAGGAAAGAATCCATGGCGTCATCCCGGCTGTCCGGATTCCCTTGGCAGCCCCGTCCTGCCTTGCCGTTGTTACGGAATTCCAAGATATGGCGGTTGACTTTTTGTGCCAGTCCACAGCTGCCCTCCAGGGCGGCGATTTTAAGCGGGGCAATGGGCACAGCGGCATTGCACATGTTTTGATTTGCCATGAATAGGCCCCCTTCCTCAATTTGTTACCTTACTTATAGCATTGCCCGGAGCCGGCAGTCAATAGGCGGCGCAGTATTTTGTTAAAAAAAACAAAGGCGGGTTCCTTTACAAAGGCGCAGAATGTTGCTATGATGGAATGGCGAAGGGAAAAGCCCATGGTTTCAGGAGGATGCAGGCGGTTTGGCCTTTGCCATACATGGGCCGGTGGAGGAAGATGACATGGAGAAACGGGGGCATAAGATAATCGGCGTGGAGCCGGGGTCTATTGCAGAGGAGATGGAGCTGGCGCCGGGGGACCGGCTTTTGGAAGTCAACGGAAACGAGGTCGAAGATATTTTCGACTATGAATATTATGTGGGAGGCGAAAACACAATCCTGCTGGTGGAAAAAGAAGACGGGGAGCTGTGGGAGCTGGAATTGGGGGACGGCTGCGGGGATTTGGGCCTTACTTTTGAAAACGGCCTTATGAGCGACTATAAATCCTGCAGCAACCAATGCATTTTTTGCTTTATTGACCAGATGCCCCCGGGGATGCGGGAAACCCTTTATTTCAAGGACGACGATTCCCGGCTATCGTTTTTGCAGGGCAATTATGTTACGCTGACCAATATGAAAGACAGGGATATCCGCCGCATTATCCGATATAAACTGGCGCCGATTAATATTTCTGTCCACACGACAAACCCAAAGCTGCGCTGTATGATGCTGAACAACCGCTTTGCCGGCGAGGCGCTGAAAAAGGTCCGTATGCTTTTTGAGGCCGGGGTTCCCATGAACGGGCAGATTGTATTGTGCAAGGGGGTCAATGACGGGGAAGAGCTGAACCGGACCATTGAGGACCTGGCCGGGTACCTGCCATATATGGAAAGCCTTTCTGTGGTCCCCGTCGGCTTGACCAAGTTCCGGGAAGGCCTATACCCCTTGGAACCTTTTGACAAGGCGGCGGCAGAGGAGGCCCTGGATATTGTGGAGGGATGGCAAAAAAGGGTATACCGGGAACGCGGCACCCATTTTGTCCATGCCAGCGACGAGCTATACCTGCTGGCCGGGCGCGCCCTGCCGGAAGAAGGGCGTTACGACGGCTATCCGCAGCTGGAAAACGGGGTAGGCATGCTGCGGCTTCTGGAATGTGAGGTAATGAAAGCCCTTAGGCGGGGGGAGGGCAAGGAGGGGTCCCGTAAGCCGGAAACCTTGTCCATCGCCACGGGGCAGCTGGCCTATCCCCACCTGAAACGGCTGGTAGAAAAGGTTACCGGCAAATACCCCTGGAAAAAAGTGCATGTTTACCCCATCCGCAATGATTTTTTCGGTGAGAAGGTCACCGTAGCCGGGCTGCTTACCGGGCAAGATATAATCCGCCAGCTGTCGGGCCAAAACCTGGGGGAAAGGCTACTGCTGCCTTCTTGTATGTTCCGGAGCGGGGAGGAAGTATTTTTGGATGACGTAACCCGTGCCCAGGTGGAAAATGCTTTACAAATACCGGTAAATATTGTAAAATCAGGCGGTCAGGACCTGGTAGAGGCTATTTTGCGCCCAGGCAGGCAGCAGGCAGGAGGCGGCGCCCCCGCAAGGGGATATGAGCTAAAGGAGATAAAGGGATAAATTATGAGTAAACCGATCGTTGCAATCGTGGGGCGGCCCAACGTGGGGAAGTCCACGCTGTTTAATGCGCTGGCGGGAGGGGCCATTTCTATCGTAAAGGATACGCCCGGAGTGACCAGGGACAGGATCTATGCGGACTGTACCTGGCTGAACATGAATTTTACCCTGATAGATACAGGGGGGATCGAGCCGGACAGCAAGGATGTAATCCTGGCCCAGATGCGGGAACAGGCGCAGATTGCCATAGACACGGCGGACGTAATCCTTTTCCTGGTGGATGTGCGCCAGGGCCTGGTGGATTCGGATTCCAAAGTGGCGGACATGCTGCGCCGGTCTGCGAAACCGGTGGTGCTGGCGGTAAACAAAGTGGATGATTTCCAGAAATACGGAAATGACGTATATGAGTTTTATAACCTGGGCATTGGCGACCCGGTCCCCGTATCGGCAGCCGGCCGGCTGGGGATCGGGGATTTGCTGGATCAGGTAGCCGGGCATTTTACGGCCGGGCATTTGGAGGAAGAAGAGGATGACCGCACCAGGGTAGCCATTGTCGGTAAACCGAACGTGGGGAAGTCTTCCATTATTAATAAATTGATCGGCGCCAACCGGGTGATTGTGTCGGATATAGCCGGGACCACCCGGGACGCGGTAGATACCGAGGTATCCCATAACGGCACGGAATATGTGTTTATTGATACGGCGGGGCTGCGCAGAAAAAGCAGGATTAAAGAGGACCTGGAGCGTTACAGCATTATCCGGGCCATTTCTGCCGTGGAGAGGGCGGATGTGGTCATTTTGGTTATCGACGCCACCGAGGGCGTGACGGAGCAGGATGCAAAAATTGCCGGCATCGCCCATGACCGGGGGAAGGGGATCCTGGTGGCGGTCAACAAATGGGACGCCGTCGAGAAGGACGATAAAACCATTTATGAATATACCAAAAAGATCCGCAGCACCCTTTCGTTTTTATCCTACGCGGAGCTGGTTTTTATTTCGGCGGTGACGGGCCAGCGGATGGCCAATTTGTTTGACATGGTCGATTTGGTGTGCCAGAACCAGAACCTGCGGGTGGCTACAGGCGTGCTTAACGAGATTATTTCCGAAGCGGTGGCCTTGCAGCAGCCGCCGTCGGACAAGGGGAAGCGGCTGAAGCTTTTTTATATCACCCAGGTGGCGGTAAAACCGCCGACCTTTGTAATTTTTGTCAATGACAAGGAACTGATGCATTTTTCTTATATCCGGTATTTGGAGAACCGGATCCGGGAGTCGTTTGGTTTTAGGGGGACGTCCTTAAAGTTTTTGATTCGGGAACGTTCCGGAAAGGAGCAGTAGTGGAGAGGGTAATTTGTCTTTTTATCGGCTATGTGTTCGGTCTGTTCCAAACCGGTTATTTATACGGCAAGGCCCACAATATGGATATACGCAAATATGGGAGCGGAAATTCCGGCAGCACCAATGTGCTGCGGGTTATGGGGGTGAAGGCGGGCCTCATTGTATTTATCGGGGATTCCTTTAAAACGATTTTTGCCTGTCTGCTGGTACGGTATTTGTTCCGCGCCCAGCCGGAGCTGTCTTATGTCTATTTGCTGTACACGGGCTTCGGGGTGATATTGGGCCATAATTTCCCTTTTTACATGGGGTTTAAAGGGGGCAAGGGCATAGCGGCTTCCGCCGGGCTTCTGGCTGTTACGGATTGGCGGGTGACGCTGGCGTGCCTGGTGGTGTTTGCGGTTGTGGTGGCGGTTACCCGGTATGTGTCCCTGGGTTCTATCCTGGTTATGGTGCTGTTTTGCGCAGGGATGGTATTTTTTGGAGTCAGGGGGGATTTTGGCATTGCCGAGGCGGCGCTGCCGGAGTTTTGTATCCTGGCTGCCGCAATCAGCCTGATGGGGATATGGCGCCACCGCAGCAATATAAAGCGGCTTTTGACAGGGACTGAGAATAAGGTCGGGTCAAAAAAGGCCAAGGCATGAGGGCCGGGCGGCGCGCAGGAAAACGGTAAAGGCGGTATGGATACGGGATAAAGACGAGGGAAGGGAGTGGATCGGGTTTGGCGGCAGTAGGCATAATCGGTTCGGGGAGCTGGGGGATGGCTTTGGCTTCCCTTTTGTACCATCAGGGCCATCAGGTGGAGGTGTGGTCGGCCATTGAGGAAGAAATCCGGGAGCTGAAAGAGGCCCGGAGGATAAAAACCCTGCCGGATTTGGAATTGCCGGAGGAGATGGGGTTTACTACGGATTTAGGCCAGGCCATGGATCAAAAAGATTTCCTGGTGATGGCGGTGCCGTCCATCTATGTCAGGCAGACGGCAAAAAAGATGGGCGCCTTCTGCCGGGCCGGACAGAAAACCGTCAATGTGGCAAAGGGGATAGAAGAAGCTACTTTAAAAACCTTATCCCAGGTTATCGAGGAAGAATTGCCCGGGGCCGACGTGGCGGTGCTGTCAGGGCCCAGCCACGCGGAGGAAGTAAGCCGGGGGCTCCCCACCACCTGCGTAGTGGGGGCCAGGAGCCGGAAAACGGCGGAATATATCCAGACCCAGTTTATGGGGCCGGAGTTCCGGGTATACACAAGCCCGGACGTCCTGGGGATCGAGGTGGGCGGCGCTTTGAAAAACGTCATTGCCCTGGCGGCGGGGATTGCCGACGGGCTGGGTTACGGGGACAATACCAAAGCCGCGCTGATTACCCGGGGTATCGTTGAAGTCGCCTACCTGGGCATGGCTATGGGCGGGAAGCAGCAGACATTTGCCGGCTTGTCAGGCATCGGGGATTTGATCGTGACCTGCGCCAGTATGCACAGCCGCAACCGGCGGGCCGGTATTTTAATCGGGCAGGGCTATTCGATGGAAGACGCCATGGAAAAAGTGCAGATGGTGGTGGAAGGCGTCTATTCCGCCAAGGCAGGCTTAGCCCTGGCGGAAAAATACCAGGTGTCGGCCCCTATTATCTCTCAGGTAAACCAGGTGCTGTTTTGCGGGAAGCCGGCGAAAGAGGCGGTAAATGACTTAATGCTCCGGGATAAGACCATAGAGAGCCTGGACCTTCCGTGGGAAAGGTAGGGGGAACCGGTTTTATGCATAAAAGTTCTTGACAATGTTTTTTTATACTACTATAATGATTTCAGCCTTTAGGCTTGGCTTTTCGCGCGTGCGGAAGGCCGTTTTCAAAAAATGAGGAGGAAAAATTATGAGAAGATTTGTTGGTTTGGGCCTGGCAGTAGCCATGGCTGCTTCTTTGACTGCCTGTGGCGGCGGCAATGCCACAGACGCTACGACTGCAGGGACTGAGGCCAAGGCAGACGCGGAGGATGCCGGGGGCAACGCCGGCGGGGCGGAGCCGGGCGACGCTTTCCGGATCGGCATGATCGGGCCTTTGACCGGCGACGCGGCCGCTTATGGGCTGGGGGTCCGCAACGCGATTGAACTGGCGATTAACGAAGTCAATGAAGCAGGCGGGATGAACGGCTTCCAGGTAGAGTACAACCCACAGGACGACGAGCACGACCCGGAAAAGGCGGTGAATGCGTACAATACCCTGAAGGACTGGGATATGCAGATCCTCATCGGCGCGGTTACTTCCAAGCCCTGTATTGCCGTATCGGCAGAGAGCGCTTCCGATAACCTGTTCCAGATTACCCCATCCGGATCGGCCGTGGAGTGCATTTCCGAGCCCAATGTTTTCCGTGTATGTTTCTCGGACCCGGATCAGGGCAAGGCTTCTGCCCAATATATTTCCGAGAATAAGCTGGCTACAAAAATCGGCGTCATTTATGACAGCTCCACCGAGTATTCTACCGGCATCCTGGAGTCTTTCCAGGCGGAAGCCCAGGCAGTGGGCCTTGAGGTTGTGGCCGAGGAGGCGTTTACCGCCGATAACGCAACCGATTTTTCCGTACAGATCGACAACTGTAAGGAAGCAGGCGCGGAGCTTTTGTTCATGCCTTTCTATTACACCGAGGCTTCTACCGTGCTGAAACAGTGCGCCGACAAGGAATATGCGCCGATTTTCTTCGGGGTTGACGGTATGGACGGCATCCTGTCCGTGAAGAATTTTGATACGTCCCTGGCCGAAGGCGTGATGCTCCTGACCCCGTTCTCTGCTGACGAGGCCGGCAGCCAGGCGTTTGTAGAGGCTTACAAGGCCGCCTACAATGACGTCCCCAACCAGTTTGCCGCTGACGCTTATGATGCGGTGTATGCAGTGAAAGCCGCGATTGAGCAGGCCAAGATCACTCCCGACATGTCTGCGTCCGATATCTGCGACGCAATGAAAGTTGCCATGACTGAGATCACGATTGACGGTTTGACCGGTTCTGATATGACATGGACCGAGGAAGGCGAGCCCAACAAGGAGCCGAAAGCCGCCAAGATCGAAAATGGGGTTTATGTCATGCAGTAATAGTTTGTCCATGGCTCAAGGGAGGGTTGTCGGTTTGGCAACCCTCTCATTGCTATCAAAAGATGCTTTCCGGCAGTGAAAATAAGCGAGGTGCATACTTATGAGTTTTTTATCCTGTTTCATCAGCGGAATCAGTTTGGGCAGCATTTATGCGATTATCGCCCTGGGATACACAATGGTATACGGTATTGCCAAAATGCTGAATTTTGCCCACGGTGACATAATCATGGTGGGCGCCTTTGCGGCATATACGATCGTCAGCACTTTGGGAATGCCGCCGATACTGGGTGTGCTTGCCGCTGTAGCGGTCTGTACGCTATTAGGGGTAACTGTGGAAAAAGTTGCCTATAAGCCCCTGCGGGGCGCTTCTTCCCTGGCTGTGCTGATTACGGCCATTGGGGTCAGCTACCTTTTGCAGAACCTGGCTTTGCTGATTTTCAGCGCCAACCCTAAAAAATTCCAGTCTGTGGTGAACCTTCCGGCTTTGAAGCTGGCGGGGGGGGAATTGTCCATCTCGGCCGTCACCATTGTAACCGTGCTTACCTGCGTGGTTGTTATGGTGTGCCTGACTTCTTTTATCAACAAGACAAAAAAGGGCCAGGCCATGCTGGCCGTGTCGGAAGACCGGGGGGCCGCCACTTTAATGGGCATTAACGTCAACGGCACCATTGCCCTGACCTTTGCCATCGGCTCTGCCCTGGCGGCCGTCGCGGGGGTGCTTTACTGCTCGGCCTATGATACGCTAAACCCTTACATCGGTTCCATGCCAGGGATCAAGGCTTTTACGGCTGCCGTGTTCGGCGGCATCGGCTCGATCCCCGGCGCTTTTATCGGGGGGATTATTTTGGGCATTATTGAACAGCTGGCTAAAAAATATATCTCTTCCCAGCTGGCGGACGCCATTGTGTTTGCCGTGCTGATTATTGTGCTTTTGGTACGCCCTACCGGCATTTTGGGCAAAAAAATCCATGAGAAAGTGTAGGTGCGTGGTATGGACAGTGTAAAGAGGAAAAAGCTGGTTGACCATTGGATCACTTACGGGGTGGTAATATTGGGCTGGATCATCGTGCAGGCCCTTGGGGCCACCGGCCACATGACCAACCAAATCAACGGCCTTTTGGTCCCCATATGCATGTACGTGATTTTAGCCGTGTCCCTGAATCTGACTGTGGGGATTTCCGGCGAATTGAGCCTCGGGCATGCGGGGTTTATGTGTGTGGGCGCGTTTTCCGGGTCTTTCTTCACCAAGCTGATGGCAGAATCCATACCCAGCCTATCGGTGCGTTTTGCCATTGCACTGGTTATCGGCGCGTTGGTGGCGGCGTTTTTCGGCGTGCTGATCGGTATTCCGGTTTTGAGGCTTCGGGGGGATTACCTGGCCATCGTGACGTTGGCGTTTGGCGAGATTATCAAAAACGTGATGAACGTCATCTATGTGGGGGTTGATAACGGGGCCATCCGTATCGCTATGGAAAAGAAGTCAAACCTGAACCTGTCGGAAAACGGAAGGGTGATTATCGAAGGGGCTATGGGCATTACCAAAACCCCGAAGGCCTCTACGTTTACCATAGGGGTTGTTTTGGTGCTGCTGACGCTATTTATTGTATTGAACCTGATCCATTCCCGCACGGGACGGGCCATTATGGCGATCCGGGACAACCGTATCGCTGCCGAGTCCGTAGGGGTCAACATTACCAAGTATAAATTGCTGGCATTTAGTATTTCTGCTTCTTTGGCAGGGATGGCAGGGGTTTTATACTCCCATAACCTGGCCAGCCTGGCAGCGGAAAAGTTTAACTATAACATGTCCATTTTGATCTTGGTTTATGTGGTCCTAGGCGGTATCGGAAATATCAGGGGTTCTATTATATCGGCTGTGATCCTGACGCTGCTTCCGGAGCTTTTGCGGGGGCTGAATAATTACCGGATGCTGATTTACGCCATTGTGCTGATTATCATGATGATTTTAAACTCGGCCCCCAGCGCCATTGCCGCCAGAGGGCGGCTTCTGGAACGTTTCCAGAGGAAGAATACGAAGGAGGCGGCCTGATATGAGTATGCTGGAAGTAAACCGCTTAAGTATCGCTTTTTGCGGCTTAAAGGCCGTGGACGATTTCAACATTAAAATAGGGAAAGGCCGTTTATATGGCTTGATCGGCCCCAATGGCGCGGGGAAGACAACGGTTTTCAACTTGCTCACCGGCGTTTATCAGCCGGATAAAGGTACGATTTTGCTGGACGGGGCCAATATTACGGGCAAACGCACCATTGACATCTGCCAGGCCGGTATTGCCAGGACCTTCCAAAACATCCGCCTTTTTAAGGACTTGTCCGTTTTGGATAATGTAAAAGTAGGGCTCCATAACCACTACAAGTATTCCACAATAGCCGGGGTTTTTCGCCTGCCGGGATATTTTAAGGCGGAAAAGGAGATGGACCGGCGGGCCATGGAGCTTTTAAAGGTGTTTGACATGGAAGCGTTTTTTAACTATAAGGCTTCCAATTTGCCTTATGGGCAGCAGCGGAAGCTGGAGATTGCCCGGGCCTTGGCCACAGGCCCGAAGCTCCTTCTTTTGGATGAGCCTGCGGCGGGCATGAACCCCAATGAGACGGCAGAATTGATGGAAACCATCCGGTTTGTCCGGGATACCTTTGATATGACGATTTTATTGATCGAACATGATATGAAGCTGGTCAGCGGGATCTGTGAAGAGCTGACTGTGCTGAATTTCGGCCAGGTATTGTGCCAGGGGGAGACCTCGGCGGTGCTCCATGACCCGGAAGTGGTCAAGGCATATTTAGGTGAATAGGGAGGCTGGGGGTATGGCTATACTTGAAGTCAAGGATCTGGAAGTTTTTTACGGCGTTATCCAGGCAATTAAGGGGATTTCCTTTGACGTGGGGCAGGGGGAGATTATAGCCCTTATTGGCGCCAACGGCGCAGGGAAGACGACTACGCTCCATACGGTCACAGGCCTGATCCGGGCGAAATCCGGCGCCATTTTTTATGAAGGGAAGGACGTAACCCGGATTCCGGGGGAGAAGCTGGTGCAGATGGGCATCGCCCATGTGCCCGAGGGGCGGCGCGTCTTTGCTTCCATGACGGTCTTACAGAATTTAAAAATGGGCGCATACACCAGGAAAGACAAAGGGGAAATTGCGGAAAACCTAAACATGATTTACCGGCGCTTCCCCCGTTTGGAAGAGCGGAAAAACCAGCTGGCCGGAACGTTATCTGGCGGTGAACAGCAGATGCTTGCCATGGGCCGGGCTTTAATGTCCCATCCGAAGCTGATCGTTATGGACGAACCGTCCATGGGGCTTTCCCCTATCTATGTGAATGAAATTTTTGACATCATCCAGAAAATCAACGGGGACGGCACCACCGTGCTTTTGGTGGAGCAAAACGCAAAAAAAGCATTGTCCATTGCCAACCGGGCCTATGTGCTGGAAACGGGGAAAATCGTGCTAAGTGGGGATGCCAGCGAGCTGATGAACAACGATTCCGTCAAAAAAGCATATTTAAGCGAATAGATGTAAGAAGGTGTAAGGTAATTTATTATTTATTAATTCAGAGGAGGTTTTACAATGAAAGGAAATGTGATTGTAGGGCAGTCAGGAGGCCCCACGGCAGTGATTAATTCCAGTTTGGCCGGCGTGTACCGTACGGCGATTGACCGTGGAGCGAAAAAGGTCTACGGGATGCGGTACGGGATTCAGGGATTGTTGGACGAACAATATCTGGACCTATCCAAACACATTAAGAACGATCTGGACGTTGAGATTTTGAAACGCACCCCGTCTGCGTTTTTGGGGACCTGCCGCTATAAATTGCCGGATATCCATGAAAATCAGGAGATCTATGTTAGGCTGTTTGAGATTTTGGAGAAGCTGAATATTGAATGCTTCATTTACATTGGCGGAAACGATTCCATGGATACCATCAAGAAACTTTCGGATTATGCCATTTTGACGGGAAAGAAGCAGAAATTTGTGGGAGTCCCCAAAACCATTGACAATGACCTGGCATTGACTGACCATACGCCTGGCTTTGGCAGTGCGGCAAAGTATATCGCCACTTCTACGAAGGAAGTAATCCGTGACGGCTTAGGGTTCTCCTACAAGAAAAAACAGGTTACCATTATCGAGATTATGGGCCGGAACGCTGGATGGCTTACAGGCGCTTCCGCCCTGTCCAGAGGGGAAGACTGCGACGGGCCGGACCTGATCTATCTGCCGGAGATTGCTTTTGATATTGAAAAGTTCATGGCCCGGGTAAGGAAGCTTCTGGAGAAAAAGGATGTGGTAGTGGTAGCCGTGTCAGAAGGCATCCGGACTGCAGACGGCAAATATGTCAGCGAATTGTCGGCTACCATTGATTATGTAGATGCTTTCGGCCATAAACAGTTGACCGGTACGGCCAGTTACCTGGCCAACCTTGTCAGCCAGGATATTGGCTGTAAAGCCAGGTCGGTGGAATTTAGCACCTTGCAGCGCAGCGCAGCCCACCTGGCATCCCGGGTAGACGTAAACGAGGCGTTTATGGTAGGCGGCGCTGCCGTGAAGGCGGCAGATGAAGGCGATACCGGCAAAATGGTAGTGATCGACCGGGTATCGGACGACCCGTATCAAAGCGCCACCGGCATTTATGACGTGCACAAAATTGCCAACGACGAAAAACTGGTCCCCCGGGAATGGATCACCAAAGACGGCACATACGTAACGGAAGAATTTATTGATTATGTGTGGCCGCTGATCCAGGGCGATTATCCCTGCGTAATGGTAGGCGGCATCCCCCGCCACCTCTACATGTCCACCGGCGCCCCCCGCGGAAGAAGAGGAAACAAAGAAGAACGAGAAAGAGAAACCGGCGATTATTTACAGTAAAGAATCGCTGAGCGCCGAAGGCGCGAAGCGGTCCGCTGCCCGGTACCGTCCTTTGGTATAATCACGGTGATAATTCGATTCCCCCTGGCATATGCTTATAACAGCATAGAAAGGGGGTATCTTCATGGAAAAATATAATGTATATAAAGATATCAAGGCCCGGACTGGCGGGGAGATTTATTTGGGGGTTGTAGGCCCAGTCCGGACCGGCAAATCTACGTTTATCAAACGGTTTATGGAACAGCTGGTGCTTCCTCAAATGGAGGAAGAGCATCAGAGGAACCAGACCAGGGATGAATTGCCCCAGAGCGCCGCCGGAAAAACCATTATGACTACGGAACCCAAATTTATCCCCAAGCAGGCAGCAACCATACAGCCTGCGGAAGGGATCCAGGCAAAAGTGCGCCTTATAGATTGTGTCGGGTTTATGGTGGAAGGGGCCTCCGGGCATGTGGAGAACCAGAGGGAGCGGCTGGTAAAGACGCCTTGGTTTGAGGAAGAAATCCCTTTTACGCGGGCGGCGGAGATCGGGACCCAGAAAGTAATTAAAGACCATTCTACCATTGGGATTGTGGTTACCACGGACGGCTCCTTTGGGGA
Source organism: uncultured Lachnospiraceae bacterium (assembly GCA_910584845.1). Classification (GTDB taxonomy): domain Bacteria; phylum Bacillota; class Clostridia; order Lachnospirales; family Lachnospiraceae; genus Brotaphodocola. The sequence goes on along the minus strand of CAJUDH010000011.1, from coordinate 76,322 downwards.
TTTAAAACGGGAAGCATACCTATCGGCGGAGGATACTACGATCCGGGAACTGAAAAATATCGGAAAACCCTTCCTGGTCCTTTTGAATTCGGACCGCCCTTACTCGGAGGAAACGGTCCATCTGGCCCGGGAATTGGAAGAACAGCATCAGGTAACGGTGATGCCGGTCAACTGTGAACAGCTGAAAAGTGAAGACATCTGCAGGATATTGGAAAAGGTCCTAAAAGAGTTCCCCGTGACGGAAGTGGACTTTTTTATTCCGAAATGGCTGGAAATTTTGCCGGGAAGCCATTGGCTGAAAGAGCAGACGGTGAAGACAGCCCGGGAGCTGATGGCAAAAGTACGCCATATGAAAGACGTACCGGCAGATTTTGCCGACGAAGAGTCTGAGGTCATCCGTTCTATGAAAGTGGACCACATGGATTTGTCTAACGGCAGCGTGTCCGTACAAGTTGCCTTGGAAGACGGCTACTACTACCAGACCTTAAGTGATTTTGCCGGGATTGCCATTGACGACGAATACCAATTAATGCAAAAATTGCGGGATTTGGCTTCCATGCAGAATGAGTATGACAAAGTGCTCAACGCCATGAACCAGGTCCGCATGAAAGGCTATGGGGTAGTGACCCCGGACCGTTCCGAGATCGTTTTGGATGAACCGGAAGTTATCCGCCATGGCAATAAATATGGGGTAAAGATGCATGCGGAGGCGCCGTCCATTAATCTGATCAAGGCCCATATCCAAACGGAAATCGCCCCCATTGTAGGAAGCGAGCAGCAGGCAGAGGACCTGATCGCCTATATGAAGGACAATGCCAGGAAAAAAGAAGACGGCATTTGGGAGACGAACATTTTTGGAAAGTCCATTGAACAGATTGTGGAGGACGGGATCCAGGCCAAAGTCAGCCAGATGACAGAGGATTGCCAGATGAAATTACAGGACGCGCTTCAGAAGATCATAAATGACAGCAACGGAGGGATGATCTGCATTATCATTTAAGGGTTGCAGGTCCATTGTGGCCAGGAAGGCACAAAGAGGAGAAATAAATTTTCATGACAAAGGTTCAAATTTATACGGATGGTTCAGCCAGAGGCAATCCGGACGGCCCCGGAGGGTACGGGGCCGTGCTTCAATTTACGGACAGCAAAGGGCAGACCCATGAAAAAGTCCTTTCTGCCGGGTACCGGCGTACCACCAATAACCGGATGGAGCTAATGGCGGCCATTGCCGGGCTGGAGGCGTTGAACCGGCCTTGCCAGGTCGAACTGTATTCGGATTCCAAATACCTCACAGACGCTTTTAACCGGCATTGGATTGAAAATTGGGTTGCCAATGGCTGGAAGCGGGGAAAAAGCGGCCCCGTTAAAAATATTGATTTGTGGAAACGCCTGTTGAGTGCCAAAGGCCCCCATCAGGTGACGTTTATTTGGGTGAAAGGCCATGCCGGCCATCCGCAAAATGAGCGGTGCGACAAGCTGGCGACTTCTGCCGCAGACGGAGAAGGCCTGTTGATAGACGGGCCGGCAGAAAATTAAAGTTCTCTTACAAATATTTACTTCTTTTGACACCTTGTTCCTTTTCAGGCCAGATTATGTTATGGTTAATACAAGAGGCAAGAACCAGTAACGGCCAATTGGCGAGAATGGGACAGGTGGATTTCTATGAAGTTAAAAGGGACTTGGATTACGATTTGCCTGATTTTAGCAGTCGGGGCACTTTCCACCGACTTTGTTAAGAAACAGACAGGGAACGGGGGTCCAGCGGAGGCTGGCGCCCAGACGGAGGCGGTAAAAGAGGCAGGCCTGCCTGCCCAAGAGGCCGGCGGGCGGCAGGGGCTGCCCGCCCAGGCCCTTATGGGGGACGAGTCTGCCGACGCAGGCCCGCCGGTACAGGCAGAAAGGACAGGGCTTCCGGAGGAGATTGTATCTTCCGGCCGGCTTTCTACGGAATTGGAGGGGGCAGATGGGGAGAACGGGGTTTTGCTCCGCCTGATGGAATTGGACGGGCAGATTGCCAAAAACCATACGGAAGAAAAAGACATAACGGCCAATTCCCGTAAGGCCGCGGCAGAAAGCGAAAGGAAAATGTGGGAAGGCGAGGTACAATATATATTGGGGGTCTTGAAAGAACGGTTGGATACCGCCCAGCAGGAGGAACTGATGCTACAGCAGAAGGGCTGGATGAAAGACCGGGAGTCCCAGGCCATTGCCGCTTCCAGGAAGCAGGCAGGGGGTTCCCTGGAAGAGCTGAATTACAGTATGGCCCTGGCAGAGATTACCCGCCAGAGGGCTTTTGAATTGGCAGAGGGCTATTCCTCATTTTTAGCGGATTAGGGCGCCCGGCCGTTTTGGCTGTGGCCGGTTTTGATAACAGTCGGAAAGAAAGTCCTGGTACTTGATATTCTGGACAAGTGGTGTTAAAATAAAACGACGGTTTATGCAAAGGGACAGCTGTCAGGCAGGACTGTAAAACCAAAGGGCTTTAGCCAAAAGGACGAAAAGAAAAAAGATAAGGGGTTGTTTTTATGTCAGGACATTCAAAGTTTGCCAATATCAAACATAAGAAAGAAAAGAATGATGCCGCCAAAGGCAAAGTGTTTACGGTGATTGGCCGTGAACTTGCGGTGGCTGTGAAAGAAGGCGGCCCGGACCCGGCTAACAACAGCAAGCTACGGGACGTGATTGCCAAGGCGAAAGCCAACAACATGCCCAATGATACCATTGACCGGGGCATTAAAAAGGCAGCCGGGGATGCCAATTCGGTGAATTATGAACTGCTGACCTACGAGGGCTATGGGCCCAACGGGGTTGCCATTATTGTGGATGCGTTGACTGACAATAAAAACCGTACCGCAGCCAATGTCCGCAGCGCTTTTACCAAAGGGAACGGCAACGTAGGCGCCCAGGGGAGCGTATCCTTTATGTTTGACAAGAAAGGGCAGATTGTGATCGGAAAAGAAGACTGCGACAAGGACCCGGACGAGCTGATGATGCTGGCTTTGGACGCGGGGGCAGAGGATTTTGCGGAGGAAGAGGACAGTTATGAGGTGATTACGGCCCCGGAGGATTTCAGCCAGGTGAGGGAAGCCCTTGAGAAAGAAGGGATCCAGATGCTGGAGGCCGACGTTACGATGATTCCCCAGACCTGGGTGGAGCTGACGGAAGAAGAAGACATCAAGCGGATGAACCGGTTGCTGGATTTGCTGGATGATGACGATGACGTACAGGCAGTGTACCACAACTGGGACGAATAATAGCAGCCATCCTGCCATGGGACGTTTTTTCGGGGCAAAGGGCCCGTGGCATGGCACAGATATGGTTTTAGGAGGGGCTTTGTGGCTGGCAGCCGGAAAGGGCCTTCAAACTGGAATGAGGGGGAATTGAGGCATGGCCTTGGTTTCCCTGTTTTTGTACCGCCCAAATCCGGCCGGGCCGTCTTGGTGTACTGGCTGCCAATTTGTATGTTTATCCTCTGTGCCCTGGTTTCCGGAGGGTATGTTTGTGTGATAAAGGAAGTCTTATTTATGAAAGGAGAACCTATGAGGACCTTCAGCGAACAACAGATCGTGTCCCTTGCGCCCAACCCCAATGCAGTAAACAATGCCAGAAAAATATCTTCCGGCGGGAAATTTGTGCGGCGCCTGCGGTCGGGGGATGACACCTTTTACCTGGGGGAATGTAAGGGGAGCGGGAAGTCCAACTATGTGACGTCGGCAGACTTCGTGGACGAGGGGCATCCTGTATTCCGGTGCAGCTGCCCCAGCAGGCAGCTGCCTTGTAAACACAGCTTGGCCCTGCTATTTGAGATTGCCGGGGAAAAGGATTTTCCCATAGGGGAGATTCCGGAAGATATTTTGGCAAAGCGTGAGAAAAAACAGGCAAGGGAAGCGAAAAAGGCGGAGGCGGCCGCGCAAGGCGGGGAGAAAAAAGCCGCCTCCGAAAAAAGCAACCGGGCCAGCAAGGCGGCAAAAGCCAAGAAAATCCAAAAACAGCTGGATGGCCTGGCTTTGATGAAACAGTTGGTGGACCAGCTTATGGGGTTGGGGCTGTCTTCGATGGGCAGCCTGTCCCTGAAAGATTACCGGGATTTGGCCAAACAATTGGGGGACTATTATCTTCCGGGGCCACAAAATTATTTTAACCGCCTGGTCCTGGAGATGGAAGCCTATCAAAAAGATTCCGACCCGAAACATTACCACCAGGCAGTGGAAGTGTTAAAGCGGCTGCGTGCGTTAGAACGGAAAGCAGACTCTTATTTGAGGGAGAAATTAGAAAAAGGCCAGCCTGAGGCAGACGACGACATCCTGTATGAGGAATTGGGGGGGATCTGGAAACTAGGCCAGCTAAATGAATTGGGCCTGAAAAAAGAACAGGCCCGCCTGATCCAGCTGTCTTTCCAAGTGGTTTACGACCCTGCACGGAAAGAATATGTGGATCTGGGATATTGGGTTGACCAGGATACGGGGGAGGTGTCCTGTACCCGTAATTACCGCCCGTTAAAAGCACTGAAATATGTAAAGCAGGAAGATTCCTGTTTTGAAGCGGCTAAAGTTCCGGTATTAAGCTATTATCCGGGCGGCATGAACAAGCGGGTCCGTTGGGACAGCGCCTCTTTTGAACCTGTAACGGATAAGGACCTGGCGGCGGTGAGGGGCAAAGCCCACAGGGAAATCAACGGGGCGGCAAAATTGGCGAAGAATGAAATGAAAAACCTCCTGTCCGATGATTTTTGCGCAATGCTGCTGGCCTTTGAACGGATTGGGGCCGTGAAAACCGAAAAGGGGAGACGGTTGGTTATGGAAGATTTTGCCGGTACCCGTATCGAACTGCGGGGCCGGGAGGGGTGGGAAGATACCTTGCCTGCCCTTTCCCAGATTCCGGATCCCCATGTGAGGCACCATCAGGTGGTTTTTGGGTTGATGCACTATAGCCAGGAGAACCATAAGATTTGCCTGTACCCTTTGAGCATCGTGACAGAAAAGGGGATTGTAAGGCTTCTGTAGTATGCGCCGTTGCCGTGGGAGAGTACATAAATAAAGGAGAGGCTGATGAATTTAAGTGCAGTATATGAATTGAGGGACCGCTTGGAGACGGCGGCAGTGGCAGGGATGAACCTGATTTCGGAGGATTTCCGCCTGAAACGGGCGGTGCAGCAGATGGAGCCTTATGCCAAGGCTTCGCCGGTGTTCCGTAAAATATATGAAATGGCGCAAACGCTGATTTTGCCAGAATGCCAAGACCGGGCAGGCACGCTTTTGGACACCTTGGGCCTGGTAGACGCCGTGCTCTGTACCCAGGGGATTTTGCAGACCGACGGGGAAATAGAGGAATTGGAGCCTATCCCATCGGGGGGCGACCTATATTCCCCTATCCCCTATAGCCGGCTGGCGCCGGTGAGGGAGGCTTTTAAGGGCGTCGGGGGAGGGCGGTATGCGGTGATTGCCAACGCATACAAAGAGACACCGGAGATTTTTAAAGATTACCGGATGATACATTGTATGGTACAGGCCCTGGGGGACCCCTACGGGGAACTGGCAGAAATGGTGGCCGGCTGGCTGCAGCAGGAGGGGGAGGCAGTCCTCCCTGTGCTGAAGCAGGGGTTTGACCCTCAAGGGAAGCGGGACATGGTGCGGAGGGTCCAGGTGATAGAAGCCATAAGGGGAGGGCAGGAAAACGATTTTTACCGCTATGTAGTGGAATCCGGAGGAAAAGAAACCCGCGAAGCGGCCATCCAGGCTTTGCGCCACGACCAGTCAAACCTGCCTTTGCTTTTAGATTTACAGAAATCGGAAAAAGGAAAGTTAAAAGAAGCCGTTTTGCAGTCCCTCTCTTACATGGACGGGGACGAGGCAGAAGGATTCTGGGCAGAGGCTATAAAAAAGAAGCCGGCGGAAGCTGCCGGGTATTTGTCCCATTCCACAAAAGGATGGGTTTCTGACCTGATTGCCGACGAGCTGGAAGAAAGGCTAAAGGATTATGTGGCAGGCAAGAAAACCGGCAGGAAAAAAACGGAAGGGCCCCAAAGCGTCCCGGAAACGGAAAGGGCGGAGAAAGAAAAGGAAGAGAAGGAAAAGGAAGAAAAGGCAAAGGCAGAGAAAGAAAAAGCCAGGCTTACGCTGGTGGCTTTATGGAATGCGGCCCAGGGGAAACATTCCGATAAAATCTGTTTGTGTTACGAAAAAGTATACCAGGTTTTGCCAAAACAGGTGCCGGCCGTTTTAACCCTTTCCCTGATCCAGGAAAGCCATCCGTCTTTGTGCCAGGTGGCTGAGGATATGTACCGGGCCCATGGGGATGAATTTTTGGAGCCGGCATTCCTTGCCTCCCTTTTTTCCCGGCCGGCAGAGGAGACGTATAGCCGCTTTTCGGGATATTTAAGGCCGGAAGGCCTGCCGCCCCAAAACGGCGGGAAGAAAGGGGGCCCGGAGGGGCTTATCCGGGGGTTCGACCGGATCTTTTACGATGAAAGGGATGGCTGCTACTGGGCCAGCAAAGGGGAAAGGAGCGTCATAAGGGACCAGGACAAGGGCCAGAAGATAAAGGCGGGGCTTGACTTACGGTGGTATCCGCTGCTTATGGGGTATCCGGGCCGCCACAGCGCCGGAAAAAGGGATAGTTACAGCAAGTACAGAAGCAGTTATGACTGGACGGTGGCAAATTTGTACCGGCCGGATGTGGAAGGGCTGCAAAAGCCTTATGGCGAGTATTTTTATGAAGGGCTGGTGAAGCTGGCCGTCACCACGGACGGGATCCAGATGTTAAAACGGTGCGGGTGGACAAAATATGAAGGGATCCTTCTTGCCGCCCTCGGCAAGAACTTTTCGGCGGTTTACCTGATCCGCCAGGTGATGAAGGAACTGCCATTGACCAAGGGGCAGTTGGCCGACGAGCTGGACCAGGCCATCCAGGCAAACAAAAAGAGGGCGGTTGTTGGGATCGGCCTGATGGAACAATGGAGGGACGCGTTACGAAGCGGGACCGAAATAGATAATTTATAAAAGGGGAGATAGGCATGAGCGGGCAAAATGTGCAGAGGCTGCCGGCGGAGCAGCTGTTTCAAAAAGAAATTCAGGCTTTAATCGAAAACGAGAAAAATCCGGTGCCGACAGGATGGCAGATGTCGCCTAGGTCGGTGTTGACTTATATTTGCGGCGGCCGGGCCGGGGATGTGGAGGTCACCCCGAAATACATAGGGAATAAACGGCTGGTGGAGATTGCCATTTCCACTTTGGTGACAGACCGGGCCCTGCTTTTAATCGGGGAGCCGGGAACGGCCAAGTCTTGGCTGTCGGAGCATTTGACGGCGGCGGTCAACGGGGATTCCACCCGGGTGGTCCAGGGTACGGCCGGGACGACGGAAGAGCAGATCCGCTATTCCTGGAATTATGCCATGTTGATTGCCAACGGGCCTACAAAGGAAGCCTTAATCCCAAGCCCCATCTACCGGGCCATGGAACAGGGGATGATCGCCCGGGTGGAGGAAATATCCCGGTGCGCGTCAGAAGTGCAGGATGCTTTGATTTCCCTCTTGTCGGAAAAGCGGGTATCCGTGCCCGAATTGGGGGTGGAGGTCCCGGCCAGGAAGGGCTTTTCCATTATTGCCACGGCCAATACCCGGGACAAAGGGGTTAATGACATGTCAGCCGCGTTAAAGAGGCGTTTTAATATTGTGGTGCTCCCGTCGCCGGACAGCCTGGAGGCAGAAATGGAAATCGTGCGGACAAGGGTGGGACAGCTGTCGGAAAGCCTGGACCTTAATGCCCGTTTGCCGGAAGAAGAGGTGGTAGAAAAAGTCTGCACCATTTTCCGGGAATTGCGGGCGGGGGCGACTTTGGACGGAAAACAAAAGCTGAAGCCGACTTCCGGGGTGCTGTCTACGGCGGAGGCTATCTCCCTTTTGGCCAACAGCATGGCCCTGGCGGGAAGTTTTGGCACAGGGGCCGTTACCGACTATGATTTGGCTGCGGGGCTTCAGGGCGCCATCGTGAAAGAAGACAGCAAGGACGCTAAAGTGTGGGAAGAGTATCTGGAAAATATTATGAAGAAACGGGGCTCCCGGTGGCTGTCCTTGTACCGGGAATGCAGGGAACTCAACGGTTGAAGGAAGGAAAGGCCATGGAGCGGGAACAGGGAAGAGAAAAGGAATTAAAACCAGAAGGCCGCCTGAAAGTATTTGGGATCCGCCATCTGTCGCCTGCAGGCGCATATTATGTGCGGGAATACTTAGATCATATCCGGCCGGAGCAAATCTTAATTGAAGGGCCTTCGGATTTCACGGAATTAATCGAAGAATTGGGGTCGGAGGAGGTCAAGCCCCCGGTTGCAGTGATGGCCTACACCACTGAGCTGCCCATCCGTACCATTTTATACCCGTTTGCGGTATATTCCCCGGAATACCAGGCGGTCCTCTGGGCGAGGGAACACGGGTGCCCATGCCGGTTTTGCGACCTGCCGTCGGAAATTTTCCTTGGGCTGTCAGCCCGGAGGCAAGCTGAAAAAGAAGACGGGGGGGAGCCAAAAGAGGGGGAAAGCCCGTTGTCTTTTGTCTACCGGAGGCTGGACGAACAGTCTGACGACGGGGACAGCGAAACTTTTTGGGAACGCACCATGGAACATGCGGCAGACGCGGCCGGGTACCGGGAAGGCGCCGCCAGGTTCGGGACGGCATTGCGCCGACTTTCCCTCGGCTACGGCGAGGACGACGAAGAAACTATGCTCCGGGAGGCTTATATGCGCCGGGCCATAGACGAGGCGGTGAAAGGGGGCATTGCGCCGGAAAAGGTAGTGGTGGTCACCGGCAGCTTCCATGTAGAGGGCCTGTTAGGAAACGGGGCGGACGGCGGCAAGGGGGAAGGCCATGGGCCATGGGCCCCCATGACGGACCGGCAGCTTAGCCGGCTTCCCCGGCTTCCGGCAAAAAAAACCTTGATGCCTTATTCTTATTTCCGCCTTTCGGGCCGTTCCGGATATGGGGCCGGAAACCGGGCGCCGGCGTACTATGAATTTTTGTGGGAGGGATTGTGCCGGGGGGAGGCGGATTACGCCGGCCACCGGTATTTGGCAACCCTTGCCGGTTTCCAGCGGGAACAGGGGAACCTGGTGTCTTCGGCGGAGATTATTGAGGCAGAACGGCTGGCCCTTTCCTTGGCAAGGCTCCATGGGGGGAGGATCCCCACGCTGCAAGACCTGCGCGACGGGGCGGTGACCTGCATGGGCCACGGGAATTTTGGGGAAGTGGCCGTGGCCGTGGCGGGCACGGAGATCGGGACCAAGATCGGAAGCTTGCCGGAGGGGGTTAGCCAAACATCCATCCAGTCAGATTTTTACCGTCAGCTGGGGGAGCTGCGGCTGGAAAAATATAAATCGGTGACGGCCCAGGAACTGTCCCTGGATTTAAGGGAGAACCTGAAGGTAAAATCTCAAAAGGCAGCGTTTATGGACCTGGAGCGTTCCTTTTTCCTCCACCGCCTGAAAGTGCTGGGGATACCTTTTGCCCAGCCCCAGGCAGTACGGCAGGAGCGGGCCACTTGGGCGGAACGTTGGATGCTGCGGTGGACGCCGGAGGCAGAGATCCACATTGTGGAAGCCGTACTGAAAGGGGATACGGTAGAACAGGCGGCGTCTTTTGCCCTGAAAGGGCAGGCCGAGGACGGCCAGGGGATTGCCGGGATTGCCAAAGTCATAGAAGAGGCCTGCAACTGCGGCATGCCGGAAGCATTGGACTATGCCGTGGACGCTTTACAAAAGACGGCTGTGGACGCGGTTTCCGTGGCGGAAATCGCGGAAACTTCCACCAGGCTGTCCGTGGTGTTAAGGTATGGGGATATCCGCAGGCTGAACCGGGACCCGTTAGTACCCATCCTTTCCCAGCTGTTTTTGCGGGCTTGCCTGATCCTGCCAGGGGAATGCGCCTGTGACGACCCGGCGGCAAAGCCGTTAGCCCAGGCCATGTGTGCGTTGCACCAGGTATCGGTGGACCATGATTTCCTTGACGGCGGCAGGTGGCAAAAGACATTGGCCGGGATTGCCGGCCGGGATGATTTAAATACCCGGCTATCCGGCCTGGCAGCCGCAATTTTGCTGGAGGCAGGGAAAATGGACAGCCAGGAATTGGGGCGGGAGGTGGAAAGGCGGCTTTCACCGGGGATCCCCGCCGAGCTGGGCGCCGGATGGTTTGAAGGCTTGTCCATGAAAAACCATTATTCGCTGATCGCCAGGCTGAATTTGTGGGAGAAGCTCAACGGCTACCTGGATTTGCTGGATGACCAGGAATTTAAGCGGGCCCTGGTGTTTTTACGCCGGGCGTTTGCCGACTTTACTTCGGAAGAGAAGAACCAGATTGCGGAGAACCTGGGGGAAATTTGGCAAGTAAACCCGTCCCAAGTCAGTGAAGTGGTCAACGGTCCGGTTTCCGCCGACGAGATAGAAGCGTTAGGCGGGCTGGATGATTTTGACTTCGGGGATATTTGACCATGGGCCGATGTTGGAAAAAGAATGAAGAAAGGGCTTATGTCCAATGGAAACCATAGAAAGAATGAAACGGTGGCGCCTGATTTTGGGGGAGGAAAGCGAAAGCCGGTTCCAGTCCATGGAAGGGGGAGGGGGCGCGGCGCTCTCCCCGGAACAGTGGCAGATGGACCAGGCCCTGGCGGCCATTTACAATCAAAATTCCGCCGGGGGGTTCGGGCCCGGGGGCCCGGGGGCAGGCAAAGGGCCGTCCAACCCCCAGGTTACCCGGTGGCTGGGGGACGTGCGGACGTTGTTTGACAAGGATTTGGTTAAAATCGTCCAGTCCGATGCCATGGAGCGGTGTGGGCTGAAGCAGCTGATATTTGAACCGGAACTTTTAGAAAACCTGGAACCGGATATGAACCTGGCCACGACCATTTTGCTTTTAAAGGACCAGGTGCCCAAAAGGAGCAAAGAAAGCGTCCGGGAGTTTATGGCCAAAATTGTGGAAGAGATCAATAAATTGCTGGAAAGCGACATCCGGCGGGCAGTGGCGGCTGCGGTGAACCGGCGGCAACATTCCCCTATCCCTTCTGCCGCTGCCCTGGATTTTGCCACTACCATCCGCAGGGGGATTAAAAATTACCACAAAGAATCGGGGAAAATCATCCCGGAGCATTATTATTTCTTCGACCGGACTACCCAGACGGCGGCCAGCAAATATACGGTAATCCTGGACGTGGACCAGAGCGGCTCCATGGGGGAGTCTGTGATCTATTCTTCCATTATGAGCTGCATCCTGGCCAGCATGGCTACGGTCCGTACCCGGATCGTGGCTTTTGACACCCAAGTAGTGGATTTGACGGAAAAATGTGAGGATCCGGTAGACCTGCTGTTTGGGTTTCAATTGGGGGGCGGGACAGACATCAACAAATCTGTGGCCTATTGCCAGCAATTTGTGGATAGCCCCAAGAAAACCTTGTTTTTCCTGGTCAGCGACCTGATGGAAGGGGGGAACCGGGCAGGGCTTTTGCGCAGGCTGGAGGAGATGAAGGAGTCGGGGGTGACGGTTGTCTGCCTGCTTGCCATTGCTGACGGGGGAAAACCTTATTATGACGCCCAGATGGCCCAGCGCATCGCTTCGGTGGGCATCCCCTGCTTTGCCTGCAACCCCCAGAAACTGCCCCAGTTATTGGAGAGGGCCCTGAAAGGGCAGGATTTGCAGGATTTAATTGTTTAAGCCCGTTGACTTGTTTTTCCAGATGACTTATAATGTATTTCGTATAGCCATTATTAGGTAAAGGAGCAGAATGTTCGGATGATAAAAAGCATGACGGGCTTTGGCCGTTACGAAATGGCCACGCCGGATTATAAGATACTGGCGGAGATAAAGGCAGTAAACCACAGGTATCTGGACTTAAATATTAAAATGCCGAAGAAATTCAATTATTTTGAATCAGAAGTCCGCAGCCTGCTGAAGGGGTATATCCAGCGGGGGAAGGCAGACATATTTATCAGTTATGAAGATTATACGGAGGATAAGCTGTGCCTTAAGTACAACCGCTCCCTTGCCGCAGAGTATATGGATTGTTTTGCGCAGATGCAGCAGCAGTTTGGCATAGAGAATGACGTGAAAGTGTCGATGCTTGCTAAAATGCCAGACGTTTTGTCCATGGAGCAGGCGCCGGAGGACGAAGAGCAGATGGGGAAGCTGATTTCCCTGGCCCTGGAGAATGCCGCAAAACGGTTTGTGGAGTCCCGGGTCCAGGAAGGCGAACAGCTGAAAAAAGATTTATTGGGCAAGCTGGATTATATGGAAGGCCTGGTAGGCTTTATTGAGGAACGGTCACCGGAGGTTTTGCGGCTATACCGGGCCAAGCTGGAAGATAAAATAAAGGAGCTTTTGGAAAACACGGCCATAGAGGAAAGCAGGATTGCCATGGAGGCTGCCATCTATGCAGACAAAATATGCGTGGATGAGGAGACCGTGCGGCTGCGCAGCCATATGGACGCCACCAGGCGGGAACTAAAGGCAGGGGGCAGCGTAGGCCGGAAGCTGGATTTCATCGCCCAGGAGATGAACCGGGAGGCCAACACCATCCTTAGCAAATCAGGGGATAGGGAGATTTCCGACCGGGCCATTGCCCTGAAGACCGAGATTGAGAAGATACGGGAACAAATACAGAATATTGAATAGGGAAGGGGCGGGAATATGGATCAAAAGGGGGTATTGGCTGTAATATCCGGCTTTTCAGGGGCGGGGAAGGGCACCTTGGTTAAAGGGCTGCTCAACGCCTACCCGCAGCAGTACGCACTGTCGATTTCCGCTACCACCCGGGCCCCCCGGGTGGGGGAGGAGCATGGCAGGGAGTATTTTTTTGTGTCAAAGGAAAGGTTTGAACAGATGATTGCCGGGGACGCCCTGATTGAGTATGCCAGCTATGTAGGGAACTATTATGGCACCCCGAAAGGCTATGTGGCGGAGCAGATGGGGGCGGGGAAAGATGTGATCCTGGAGATTGAGGTCCAGGGGGCGCTGAAGGTAAAGGAGAGGTTCCCTGAGGCTTTGTTGGTGTTTGTGACGCCGCCGGATGCCCCGGAGCTGGAGAAAAGGCTTAGGGGAAGGGGGACGGAGACAGAGGAAGCCATCCGCAGCCGCCTAAAGACAGCGGCCGGGGAAGCCGTGTTTATGGACCGCTATGATTATATCCTGGTAAACGGCCAGCTTAACGCCTGCATCCAGGAATTGCACAGCCTGATACAAACCCAACACCGGCAGGCCAGGTTGAACCGGGGGCTCATTGAAAAAATGTCCCGGGGGCTGTCAGGAATCGCGCAATGAACGGCGATATGCCCCGGATCCGGGGATAGGCATAGTCCCCGTGGTATCCGGAAAATAAGACAAGGAAAGGCAGGAAAAGAGCATTTATGTTACATCCATCTTATACAGATTTAATTAACGTGGTGAACAGTGAAGTGGAGCCGGGGGAGCATCCTGTGGTGCAGAGCCGTTATTCCATTGTGCTGGCGTCTGCCAAGAGGGCCCGCCAATTGATTGAAGAGGCGAAGCCCATGGGCGAGGATGCGGGGAAAAAGCCTTTGTCTGAGGCGATTCAGGAAATCTATGACGGCAAAGTGAAAATTATCGGTGATGATACAGAAGAAGAGGAAAATGAAGATTAAAGGAGGAGGCCGTCTCAAGCGTGATCCGGGAGATGGCTTTTGGCTTTTCGTATGAAAATATTATTTATTTCTTTAGGTTGCGACAAAAACCTGGTAGATTCGGAAAAAATGCTGGGCCTGCTTCGCCGGGAAGGCCACAGCTTTACCGACGACGAGCAGGAGGCGGAGGCCGTCATCATCAATACCTGCTGTTTTATCGGTGACGCAAAAGAAGAGAGCGTCAATACCATATTGGAGATGGCGCAGCTAAAAGAGGACGGCTGCTGCCGGGTATTGATCGTTACCGGCTGCATGGCCCAGAGGTACCAGCAGGAGATTTTTGAAGAGATCCCGGAAGTAGACGGCATTGTGGGCACTTCCGCCTACGAAGAGATTGGGGCCGTGCTGCGCAAGGCCATGGAAGACGGCGGCCAGGTGTCCTGCTTTCAGGATTTAAACAAGCCATTATGTTCCCCGGGCCAAGATAAAAGGGGGCAGGCAGGGCGCGTCGTCACTACCGGCGGCCATTATGCTTTCTTGAAAATTGCCGAGGGGTGTGACAAGCATTGTACTTATTGCATTATCCCGAGCCTGCGGGGCAGCTACCGCAGCGTACCCATGGGGCAGCTGGTGGAGGAAGCCCGCAAGCTGGCCGGGGAAGGGGTGCGGGAATTGATTTTAGTGGCCCAGGAAACTACCTTGTACGGCGTGGATTTGTACGGGAAAAAGGCCCTTCCTGACCTGCTGCGCCAATTGGCTGCTATTTCGGGGATTCATTGGATACGGCTTCAGTACTGCTATCCGGAAGAGGTTACGGATGAATTGATTGCCGCCATCAAAGAGGAAGAGAAAGTATGCCACTATCTGGATATTCCCATCCAGCATGCCAGTGACCGGATTTTGCGGCAGATGGGGCGGCGGACCAACCAGGCATCCATCCGGCATACCGTGGAGAAACTTAGGCGGGAGATCCCTGACATCGCCCTAAGGACTACCATGATTTCCGGCTTTCCCGGAGAAACCCAAAAAGACCATGAAGAACTGCTGGATTTTGTGGAAGAAATGGAATTTGAGCGTCTGGGTGTTTTTGCCTATTCTTCCGAGGAAGATACCCCGGCGGCATCGTTTCCGGATCCGGTCCCTGAGGATGCCAAAGAGGCACGGCGGGACGAAGTCATGGCGCTGCAGCAAGAGATAGCCTTTGAAAAATCCCAATCTATGGTGGGCCGGGTGCTGGATGTGATGATTGAGGGCAAAGTGGCGGACGAACCGGCTTATGTGGCGAGGACCTATATGGACGCCCCCGACGTAGACGGATATTTGTTCGTGAACAGTGAAGAAACCTTCCTGTCCGGGGATTTTGTCCGTGTGAAGGTGACCGGCGCCACAGAATATGATTTGATGGGGGAGGTATATCATGAATCTGCCGAATAAACTGACGATATTGCGGGTAGTGCTGATTCCGTTTTTTGTATTGTTTTTGCTGCTGTTTGGAGGGAAGGTGCCCATGCTCCGTTATGTGGCGGCCGCGGTTTTCATTGTGGCAAGCCTGACGGATTTGCTGGACGGCAAGATTGCCAGAAAATACAACATGGTAACCAATTTCGGGAAGTTTATGGACCCCTTGGCAGATAAGCTTTTGGTATGTTCGGCGTTGATCTGTTTGGTGGAGTTAGGGCAGCTTCCTGCCTGGATGGCGATTATCATCGTCAGCAGGGAATTTATTATCAGTGGCTTCCGCCTGGTAGCCGCCGAGCGGGGGATCGTTATCGCCGCCAGCTATTGGGGGAAATTTAAAACTACGTTTCAAATGATTGCCGTAATCCTTATGATTGTGGACCTTCCGGTGCTTTGGGTGGCGACTTTGGCCTGCACGTGGATTGCTTTGCTCCTGACCGTGATTTCCCTGTTTGACTATATCGGAAAAAACCACAAGATACTTACAGATGGGCAGATGTGACCTGCATGGGGACAAACCGTGGAATGGATGCCCATAGGGGGGCTTATGTACAGAATGGAGGAACATATGATCGTGGAGTTGGTTTCGGTGGGGACCGAACTGCTTTTAGGGAACATTGTGAATACCAATGCCCAGTTTTTGGCGGAGCAGTGCG
This sequence comes from uncultured Lachnospiraceae bacterium, assembly GCA_910584845.1. Taxonomy (GTDB): domain Bacteria; phylum Bacillota; class Clostridia; order Lachnospirales; family Lachnospiraceae; genus Brotaphodocola. The sequence continues at coordinate 60,597 of CAJUDH010000011.1, read as the reverse complement.
CGCTGTTGGGCCTGTCCGTTTATCATCAGGTTGTAGTCGGGGACAATGAAGGCCGTCTGGCGGAAGTGCTGCGTATGGCCCTTGGGCGCTCGGACGTGGTGATTTTAGGCGGGGGGCTGGGCCCCACCGAGGATGATTTGACCAAAGAGGTTTGTGCAAAAGTTATGGGGCTGGAGCTGGTGGAAGACCCCCACACCCGGAAACGGATCGAGGAATATTTAAAGGGCGGCATTTTTAAAGAGATCCCGGACAACAACTGGAAACAGGCCATGATCCCGGAGGGCGCCATTGTGCTGGATAATGACAATGGGACGGCCCCGGGCCTGATTATGGAAAAAGACGGAAAGCGGGTTATCCTGCTGCCGGGGCCGCCAAAAGAATTATGCCCTATGTTTCTCAATCAGGTTTCCCCCTACTTAAAGAAACTGCAGCCTGACGTGATCCGCTCCCAGATGGTCAAAATCTGTGGTATGGGGGAGAGCCAGGTGGAAGACAAACTGCTGGATGTGATTGACAGGCAGACAAACCCCACCATAGCCACTTATGCCAAGACCGGAGAGGTCCATTTGAGGATAACGGCCCGGGCCGCCGACGAGGAAGAGGCGAAACGGCTCATAAAGCCCGTAGTGAAGGAAATCCGCAACCGCTTTGGCGATTTTGTCTATTCCGTCCGGGAGGATGAGACTTTGGAAATGGCAGTGGTAAAGCTGCTGCTGAAATACGGGCTGACGGTAACCACTGCGGAATCCTGTACCGGAGGGCTTTTGGCGGGGCGGATTATCAATGTGCCGGGGGCGTCGGAAGTGTTCCGGGAAGGCTTTATCACATATTCAAACAAAGCAAAACGGAAGTATCTGGAAGTAAGCAAAAGCACCCTGAAAAAATATGGGGCGGTCAGTGGGCAGACTGCCAGGGAAATGGCCGCCGGAGGCGTATTTGCAGCGGACTGCGACGCTTGCGTGGCGGTCACCGGTATTGCGGGGCCGGACGGGGCGACGGAAGAAAAGCCCGTGGGGCTGGTATATATCGCCACCTATATGAAGAAAAAAATCACGGTAGAGAAATATCAGTTTAAAGGGAACCGGGAAAAAGTACGGGAACAGGCGGTAGTAAAAGCGCTGGATTTGCTGCGCCGGTCGATTCTGGAAAATTACCGGTAACGGAAGGAGTTGCGGCATGGCATATAACTGGAGGAAACAGGCATCGGTGTCTTACGGCTATGCGTTGTCAAGGCTGGCTTTAAATGCGTATATGTTTTTGGAGCAGATGCCCCTTTCGGGTGAAGGCAGGCAAGGATGGCGCCAGGAAACGGAAAAGCATTTTATGGGGCTTTTGGGGGCGTTTTTGGAAGAAAGCCAGCCGGAAGAGGAGGCAGAAAAAGAGCTGGGGCTTTTTCGGCAGCAGCTTGGAAAAAGGATGGAAACCGTAGTTGCATTTACAGATGCATTTCAGGTATACGAATATGCATGGAACCGGCTGGAGAGGCGTTTTGTCCAGGGCCTTCCCCCGATGGAGGTAAATGAGGATGAGTTTGTCGGCAACCTCATGCGTTACCTGTCTTCCACAAAGGAGCCAGCCATCCAAAACCAGCGGATCCAGCAGATTGTCAGGCAATTGCCCGTCCGGTTTACCCGCCGGAAGTTTTATAGCCTGGTCCATGAGGCGCTGACGTCTTATATTGGTTCGGACCCGGCCGGATTAGAGGAAGTAATGTATTTGCTGCGAAGCGGCTGCATGCTGGAATTAAGCCGGGAGCGCCGGGAAAGCTACCCTGATTTGGACGGTTTGTTAAGGGAGCTGGAAAGCCTGCCTTTTAAAGGGGCGGAGAAAGGCTTATACCAGGGGGCCCAGGAGAAGATCGGGCAGGCGGGCGCATTTTTGGCCGATGAGTCGGAATGCATCTTAGCCGTCCAGGAAATGGCCAATGATTTGTATATCCTCTATCTGACCAAGGGCTCCGCCCTGCAGGATGCGGCGGAAAAGGGCCATGCCTACAAGATTTTAGGCAGCCTGTGGCATCATTACCAAAATGGGGGGAGGCAGGCCCCCCAAGGGCTGGAGAAAGAACTGGAAGGGCTGGAAGGGGTTCAGGAAAAATACGACGAAGAGTACCAGCGGCTGGACCTGTCCTGGGAATACCAGCCCCTAGACCACCAGACGGCCAGACGGGCCCGGCTGGTGGAAAGGCTGATGTCCACCAGCGATTTTGCGTCCTTGGAGGAAAGGCAGGTCTTAGGCAGCGCCAGCCGTGAGGATGTGGATAAGGCATCGGACAGGTTCTTCTCCCAATTGGAGCCGGTATTAGCCTCTGTCCAAAAGCCGGTGGCGCGGGCCATAATGGCGATGGCCCTTTCCAGCCTGCCGGTGTTTTTCCACTCGCCGAAAGAAATACAAGGCTATATCAAAGACAGCCTGGGATGCTGTTCGGATCCGGCTGAAAAAGAAACCTGCCTGGAGCTGTTGCATCAGATGATGGAGAGCGATGGTTATGAACTGGTGTGAGTGCCTGTACGTGGGGGAAAAAGCAAAAAGGCATCGGGACGAGATTATGGATAAACTGCGGGAGGGGAAGCTGCAGCCGGAAGTTTACTTGATTTTGCCGCCGGGGAACCCGAAAAATGTGCTGGACATCATCCCTTCTGCCATATGGCAGCTGCTGCCCGAAAAAGAACAGGAAACCCTGGTTGTGGGGATTGCGGTTACATATTGGGAGGCGATGGAGGTGGCGCGGCAAATTGTGGACGACCTCTACCGGGAAACAGGGGGATTTTGCCTTTCGGATATGATTAAGAATTTCAATACAGGAAAACAATAGGTGTGGAGAATGTTGGCTGCCGTAATATTTGTATGGGGGATATTGAAGGCCATAGGCCTTGTCCTGTTGGGGATCCTGGGGCTTTTGCTTTTGGTGGCCCTGTTACTTTTGCTGGTTCCGGTCCGTTATCAGGTGAGTGGCAGCTATTATGGCGAGCCAAAGGGTTTGATCAAGGTCAACTGGTTATTCCCGGTGCTGGCTGCCAGGGCCGCATATGAGGAAAAGCTGACGCTGGCTGTGCGGGTATTGGGCTTTCCGGTTTTTGGGATGGAAAAAGCCTTTGGCGGGGGGCAAGGACCGGATAAGGCCAAAGGGGGGGAAAACGCCAAAGGGCCACCCAGTGGCGAAGAGGCTTTGGGAGAGGAAGGTAAGCCCGGGGCGAAAGGGCCTTCCCAGGCGGGCGGGCCTTGCAAAGAAGGGGCGGGGGCCGGAAAAGAAACTTCCCCCAAAGCCAAAGGGCCTGTGGGGGGGGAGGAGGATTTCAAAAAGGAAAAGGAAGGGGAAACACCCAAACCCCCTGCCATGGAAGAAGGTTTAAAACCGCATAAAAAAAAGAAACGAAAGCGGCGCCGGGGATTTTCAATCCAGAAGTTTTGTGATAAACTGAAAGCGAAAGTTCACAGGATCCAGGTAAAGCTGCGGTTATTGAAGAAAAGGAAGAAAAAAATCTGGAAATTTCTCTGTGACGAGAAAAACCACCGTACGTTCCGCCTGCTGATTCGGCAGTTGAAGCGGCTACTAAAACATACCCTTCCCCGGAAGGTATCCGGGAAGGTGTGGTTTGGGTTTGACGACCCTTATACCACCGGCCAGGTACTGGCTTATATAAGCCCGTTCTATGGCCTGTATGCCGGCCAGGTAGAGCTGGTTCCCGTGTTCGGGGAAGCCGTGCTGAAGGGGGAGGGGAAGGTAAAGGGGAAAGTCCGGATAGCAACCATGCTCGTTTTGGGGGCCAGGATGCTGTTTGATAAGAATTTCAGGACATTGCTGAAAAAATGTCTGAAAGCATAAGGAGGTAATTTATGTCAGAAAATCATTTTGCCATGACAGTGGAAGCCCTATTTAAAGGTATGGACCATTTTGTAACTACAAAAACCGTTGTGGGGGAGGCCGTAAAAATCGACGACGCCATTATCCTCCCTCTGGTAGACGTTACTTGTGGCATGGGGGCAGGCTCCTTTGCCAATAACGCCAAATGTAACGGGGGAGGCGGGATGAGCGCGAAAATGAGCCCCAGCGCCGTGCTGGTCATCCAAAATGGCGTGACCAAGCTAGTCAACGTCAAACAACAAGACGCAGTGACCAAAGTGCTGGATATGGTGCCGGACCTGGTCAATAAATTTACAGACGGCAAGAAAAAGAAGATTTCCCCGGATGCCATGAAAGCTGCCCAGGAGATGGCCGGCGAAGACGTGGGCTAATGGGCGGGCATTGGGGCAACGGCATGTTTTAGGGGTGCTTGAAAACAGCCGCAGGGGATAAATTTTCAGACACGCCCCGGGCATGGATGTTTCAATTGCTGCATATACTAAGGTAAACGGTGGCAATAGGCGGAGGGTGCCATGAAACGGGTATGTGGATTGATGCTGTTTTGCTTTGGCATGGGGATGGCGCTTCTGTTGTTTATTCCGGAAACTTTGTCAACTTTGATCTTTATTGTCGCCTGTTTGGCCTTAGGGTATCATTTATTTTGCTGCTAAACGGGGACAATAAAGCCGTATATACGAAGGAATGCGCCTTATGGCGCATTCCTTCGTATATACGGCTCTCTTATTTACTTATGCCCTTTCTACTAAACCGGAACGCAGGCAAGAAGTACACACGTACATCTTTTTTGTACCGCCATTTACTTTTACCCTGACAGACTTGACGTTCGCTTTCCAGATCGCATTGGACCTTCTATGGGAATGGCTCACATTATTTCCGAAATGAGCAGCCTTCTGACAAATGGAACATTTAGCCACGATTACACCTCCTTATATCACGATTCGCTTTCTGTAAGGAAAACACAACATAGCTATAATAACAGATAATTAGGGATTTGGCAAGCAGAAATTAAGGTTTTGGCCTATTTTGAAAAAGATTCCGCTGCCATTTGCCGAAGGGCCGGATTTGGCATTGGCTTTAGCCAGCCGGAAGCAACAATCTTTTTATTGTGATGGCAACAATTGCTTGACTTTGACGGCACTTTGTGCTAAAATCCCTTTCATGGCTTATGCGGGCCCATAGTCAACGAAGACATCGCTTTCTTAGCGTTGTCTTTTTTTGTATCATAGGAAAGTGCGTCCTATGATACAAAACGCTCCGCGGGGATCGCACTGCGGCGGAAAGGAATTATGTCGCTGAAGCGACCCGCCGCAGGCGGAGAATCCTGCAGAGCAGGATTCTTTTTTACTTTATAGGAAATTGCGCCCTATAAAGCAAAAACCCTCCGGGGGATGCGCACTTCGCGCCTAAGGGAAATGTCTGCTGACGCAGACGCGCTCCGGCGCAAGGGTCCGGTTCATCGGACCCTTTGTCCCTGTGAAAGCCCCGGCCGGCAGCCATATACGGCCGTGCTTGCATGGACCGTCCCACGGATACCGGACGGGCAAGCAGGTACGGGCAAGGGCCATAGGCCAAAACAGGGATACCGGCTGCGATTGGGCCGGCGCCGCAGGCGCGGCCAGCCGGCTTTCACAGGGCGGCAGGGCAGTGCCGGAAGCTGCCCCCCCAATGGACACGGGCATCCCGTAAAGCCACCTATTTTATTATTGAGGAGGAAAAATTATGAAGAGGAAAATGACAGCGATGACCATGGCGGTTTTGATGGCGGTTTCTTTAAGCGGGTGTGGCGGCGCCGCGGCCGAGCCGACAACCGCGCAGGATACTACGGCGGCAAGCACGTCAAAAGCAGAGGACACCACGGCGGCGGATGCCGGGACAGAAGATAAAGGGGATTCGGGGAAGGTGTATAAGATTGCCACAGATACCACCTTTGCACCTTTCGAGTTCGAGGATGACAACGGCGAGATGGTGGGGATTGACCTGGATTTGCTCAAAGCCATCGCAGAAGACCAGGGCTTTGAGTATGAATTGGTGGTTGCTGGGTTCTCGGCTGCTACCACCGGGCTGGAAGCAGGGGAATACGACGGGGTGATTGCCGGGATGTCGATTACGGATGCCAGGAAAGAAAAGTATGATTTTTCCGAGCCCTATTATGATTCCGGCGTGGGCATGGCGGTAAATGCAGATTCCGATATTGCCTCTTATGACGATTTAAACGGCAAGACGGTTGCGGCAAAGATTGGCACGGAAGGGTGCACCTTTGCCGAGTCCATTGCAGACCAGTATGGATTTACGATTATGCAGTTTGAAGATTCCTCCAGCATGTATCAAGACGTACTGGCAGGCAATTCCGTAGCTTGTTTTGAAGACTATCCGGTGCTGGGCTACGAGATTTCCCGGGGGACTGCCTTTAAGATGCCCCTTGACATGGAACATGGGAATTCTTATGGTTTTGCCGTATTGAAAGGGCAAAATACCGAACTTTTGGAAATGTTTGACGCCGGTTTGAAAAACATGAAAGACAGCGGCAAATATGACGAGATCCTGAATACCTATATTTCAAAATAATTTCCCCGGTTTTTGCCGGCCATGTAAAAATGGGCGGGAAAGGCAAGCCGTTACGGCTAGCGGGCCGTAACGGCTAAAAGGTTTAAACGCTACACGAAGATTAAAACATAAAGGTGATGGTAAAATGGTCTTTTTTGAAGTTCTTGTGCAATATTTCCCGTCCTTTTGCATAGCCCTTTGGGCAACGGTGAAGCTGACGGCGGTTTCCCTGGTCTGCGCTACGGTTTTAGGGGTGATTTTCGGGCTTTTTAAAGTGTCGGGGATCGGCCCGTTAAAATTAATCGCCAATGTATATATTGATATTATCCGGGGCACGCCCCTGATGGTACAGGTTATGATTATATTTTACGGCATTAGCCAGGTGCTGCGCCCTTACGGTTTTGCCTGGGGCAATATCGGGGGGAATTTTACGGCGGGCGCCGTGACCTTAAGCCTTAACGCCGGGGCTTATATGGCGGAGATTATCCGGGGAGGCATCGAGGCGGTAGACAAAGGCCAGATGGAAGCTGCACGCAGCTTAGGGCTCCCTTATGGCAAGGCCATGGGCAAAGTTATTTTGCCGCAGGCGCTGCGCACCATGCTCCCATCCATCATCAACCAGTTTATTATTTCCATGAAGGATACTTCCTTGATTTCCGTAATCGGGATCCGGGAGCTGACGCAAAACGGCAAGATTATCGCGGCAAACTCCGCTTCCCGGGTTATGGCCATTTGGCTGGTAGTCGCTGCGTTTTACCTGGTGGTCTGCACCCTGTTGTCTAAGGTTGCCTTGCTGGTGGAGAGGAGGTCTTCCTATGGGAGATAAGAAGATTTTAGTCCATAACCTGAAAAAAAATTTCGGGCAATTGGAAGTGCTGAAACGCATCAGTGTGGAAGTGGAGGAAGGGGAGGTGGTCTGCCTGATCGGCCCGTCCGGATCCGGGAAAAGTACCTTTTTGCGGTGCCTGAACCGGTTGGAAAGTATCACAGCCGGGGAGGTGGTTGTGGACGGCCATCCCATTTCCGACCCCAATACGAATATAAATAAAGTGCGGGAAAATATCGGCATGGTTTTTCAGCATTTTAACCTGTTCCCCCATTTAACCGTACAGGAAAACATTACCTTGGCCCCGGTGGAGCTGAAAAAAATGGATAAGGGGGACGCGGCTAAAAAGGCTGCCGGCCTATTGGAACGGGTGGGCCTGGCCGACAAGGCGAAATCCTATCCGGGCCAGCTGTCCGGCGGGCAGAAGCAGCGGGTGGCCATAGCCCGGGCGTTGGCCATGAACCCCGACATTATGCTGTTTGACGAGCCGACCAGCGCATTAGACCCGGAGATGGTAGGTGAAGTGCTGGAAGTTATGAAGCAGCTGGCCGCCGATGGCATGACGATGGTGGTGGTGACCCATGAAATGGGGTTTGCCAGGGAAGTGGCCGACCGGGTGATTTTTATGGACGACGGCTACATCGTGGAGGAAGGGGCGCCGGAGGAGATTTTCGGTAACCCACAGGAGGAACGGACGATCAATTTTTTGAATAAAGTGCTTTGAGCAGGCAGACCAAAAAGGCTTTCTTTTGAGGGCCTTTTTTGTTTTCAGTGGAAGTGCCCGGCCGCCACAGGCTGCCCGGCCCCATGCATCGGGCCAATATCTGCCAGATAATGGACAGCAGGCCGGCCTTCGATGCGCCGTGCCATGATATGGGGCAAATGCTTTTTGGCGCGGGAGCCTGGCAAAACCGGCGTTTTGCTTTTTTCCAAATAATGGGGAAACGCCAAAAAATCCCTCACCGAAAAATTCCGGTTGTGGTTTTCGGGAAAAATGGTATAATGAAACTATATAGGATCAGAAAAAGGGTTTTGAAGGCAAGTTAAACTTAAATGGAGGGGGTTTAATGAAAGGACGCATAAATAATAAGCTGGGTGAGATACAGATTAGCTCCGAGGTAGTCGCGCTTTATGCAGGGGTGACGGCAGTGGAATGTTTTGGTATCGTCGGGATGGCGGCGGTAAGCATGAAAGACGGCCTGGTGAAGCTCCTGAAAAGGGAGAGCCTGACCAAGGGGATTTATGTAAAGATAGAAGATAACCATATCAACCTGGCTTTTCATGTCATTGTGGCATATGGGGTCAGTATTTGTGCGGTTGCGGACAATCTTATGGCCAATGTAAAATACAAGGTGGAAGAATTCACCGGCATGAAAGTTGACAGGATAAATATTTATGTTGAAGGTGTACGAGTGATAGATTAAGGAGGAACCTACCGGTGAAGATACAGGAGATTGACGCCTCGTTGATGAGACAGGCGTTTTTGGCAGGCGCCCATGGACTGGAAGCAAAAAAGGAGTGGATAAACGAATTAAATGTGTTTCCGGTTCCGGACGGGGACACGGGCACGAACATGACCATGACCATCATGGCGGCAGCAAAAGAAGTGGCTGCCATAGAAAACCCAACGCTGGAAAGCCTTTCCAAGGCAATTTCTTCAGGTTCCCTAAGGGGGGCGAGAGGCAATTCCGGCGTTATTTTGTCCCAGCTTTTCCGTGGATTTACCAAAGTGATCAAGACAAAAGACATTGTCGATGTGCCGGCCCTTGCCGAGGCTTTCGTGCGTGCGGCGGAGACTGCCTATAAGGCGGTAATCAAGCCGAAGGAAGGCACCATCTTAACCGTGGCCAAAGGTATGGCGGACAAAGCGGTGGAGATGGCGGCTAAGACCGACGATGTGGTGGAATTTGCCCGGAAAGTAATCGAGCAGGGGGATTTGGTATTGAGCCGGACCCCGGATATGCTGCCAGTGCTGAAACAGGCAGGGGTGGTGGATTCCGGGGGACAGGGGCTGATGCAGGTGATGAAAGGCGCCCTGGACGGGCTCTTGGGGGAGGGCCAGGGATGGACGGATGCTGCCGGCGGGCAGGCAAATGCCGGTGGGGCGCCACCGGTAAAAAGCCGGGGCGCTTCTCAAGGCGTAGACGTATCGGACCTGGATACTTCCGAGATCCGGTTTGGCTATTGTACGGAATTTATCATCAATGTGGAAGGGCCATATGACGAGGATGCCGAGAGGGGGTTTAAAGAATATTTGGGCTCCATCGGGGATTCCCTGGTTGTGGTTTCCGATGACGGCATCGTAAAAGTCCATGTGCATACCAATGACCCGGGCCTGGCTATCCAGAGGGCGCTGTCCTATGGCTCCCTTTCCCGTATGAAGATTGACAACATGCGGGAGGAACACCATGAGAGGCTGATCCAGAATGCGGAAAAGCTTTCCAAAGAACAGGCTATGGGCCGTCAGGATCCAGAGGGGGAAAGGAAACCCTATGGCTTTATTGCCGTGTCCATCGGCGAAGGGCTGGGCGAAATTTTCCGGGGGATCGGCGCCGATTATTTGATAGAAGGCGGGCAGACCATGAACCCGAGCACAGAGGACATGCTCAATGCTGTGGACCGGGTAAATGCAGAGACGGTTTATATTTTACCAAACAATAAAAATATTATCTTGGCGGCGGAACAGGCGAAATATCTGGCAGAAGGTAAGGAGGTTATCGTAGTCCCCTCCAAGACGGTCCCCCAGGGCATTTCGGCGCTGATTAACTTTGCCCCGGAATTGTCCCCGGAGGAAAATTTGCGGATTATGTCAGAGGAAATGGGCCGGATTAAGACGGGCCAGGTTACCTATGCCGTGCGCACGACCAATATTGACGGCCAGGAGATCCACGAAGGCGATATTATGGGCCTTGGCGACTGCGGGCTGTTGGCCGTAGGGCCGAGCATTGAGCGCACCGCAGTCCAGACGCTGGCTGCTATGGTAGATGAAGAGGCGGAGCTGGTTACCATCTATTATGGCCATGACGTAAAGCCGGAAGATGCAAACGTGGTATATGCCCAGGCAAAAGAAGTATGCCCCGGCTGTGAGGTAGAGCTTCATGACGGCGGCCAGCCGATTTACTATTATCTCATGTCGGTGGAATGACAAGGCATGGCTGGGCCAGAAAAGCGAGGCTGCACCGGTTGACTGCCGGTGCGGTTTTTGCATTATGGCGGCAGGCTTAAAAGGAGGTCCGGATGAATCGGGAGCCAGTGACAAGTTTAAAGGGGATCGGTGAGAAGACCGGGGGGCTGTTCCGGCGCCTGGGTGTGGAGACGGTGGAAGACCTGATCCACAACTACCCCCGTGCCTATGACGCCTATGAGCCTGCTTTACCCATTGGGCAAGCCAAGGAAGGCAAGGTCTGCACCATTTGCGGGCAGCTTGTGAAAGAGGCGGCCCTGCGCCAATTTAAAAACATGCAGATTGTCGTCACGGCAGTAAAAGACCTGACCGGAAGCATGCAGCTGGCCTGGTATAACATGCCCTATTTGCGCACGACGCTGCAGATGGGGAAAATATTGGTTTTTCGGGGCCGTGTGGTCAGGAAAGGCAACCGTTTGGCCATGGAGCAGCCGGAGGTCTTTACGCCGGAATCTTATGGGGAAATATCTGGTTCCTTAAGGCCTGTCTATGGGCAGACCAAGGGGCTGGGCAACAAAGCGATTGCCAAAGCGGTTGCCCAGGCTTTGAAGTCAAGGGAGGTGGAAACGGAATACCTGCCGGAGCGCCTGCGGAAGAAATATCGGCTGGTAGAATACCCTTGTGCCATAGAAAAGATCCATTTCCCCGCAAATCAAGAAGAAATGCTGGGGGCACGGAAACGCCTTGTTTTTGACGAGTTCCTCTTTTTCCTTTTAGCTGTGGGGTTATGGAAGGAGAAACGGCAGGATTGGAAGAGCCGTTATCCCATGGGGCCGGTACGGGAATTGGAATGTTTCCAAAAAAACCTTCCCTATGATTTGACCGGGGCACAGAAGAATGTCCTGGCAGAGGTTCAAGAAGACCTGGCAAGCGGGGCGGTAATGAACCGGCTGATTCAAGGGGACGTGGGTTCCGGTAAGACGGTCATTGCTGTGATGGCTCTTTTACAAACGGCTTTCCACGGATACCAGGGGGCGATGATGGCCCCGACGGAAGTTCTCGCCAAACAGCATTTCCAGTCCATACAGGAGCTGTTTGCCTCCCAAGGGATAGAAAAGCGCGTCGTTCTGGTGACAGGTTCTATGACGGCCAGGGAAAAAAGGCTGGTTTATGAGCAGATTGCCCGCCATGAAGCAGATATTATCATAGGGACCCACGCTTTGATCCAGGAAAAAGTGGTTTATGATAAGCTGGCCCTGGTGATTACGGACGAGCAGCACCGGTTTGGGGTGGGGCAGAGGGAGGCCCTGGGGCAGAAAGGGGCCCGGCCCCATGTCCTGGTCATGAGCGCCACGCCCATCCCCAGGACACTGGCTATCATACTGTACGGGGATTTGGACATTTCCGTTGTGGATCAAATGCCGGCAGGCCGTACCCCCATTAAAAATTGTGTGGTAGATACCGGCTACCGGGACCGGGCTTACCGCTTTATAGAAAAAGAGGTGGCGGCAGGCGGGCAGGCTTATGTGATTTGCCCTATGGTGGAAGAAAGTGAAATGATGGATGCGGAAAACGTCCTGGATTATACTAAACAGCTTCGAAAAAAATTGCCTCCCGGAATCCGGGTGGAGTACCTCCACGGAAAAATGAAAGGAAGGGAGAAAAACCAGGTCATGGAGCAATTTGCCTCGGGGGAAATCCAGGTGCTGGTGTCCACCACCGTAGTGGAGGTGGGGGTCAATGTGCCCAATGCCACGGTAATGATGATTGAGAACGCAGAACGGTTTGGGCTGGCCCAGCTCCATCAGCTCCGGGGGCGGGTAGGGCGGGGGGAACGCCAATCTTACTGCATTATGGTGGACAGTTCCGGCGAAGAGGATACCCGAAAACGCCTGGACATCTTAAACCGCTCCAACGACGGGTTTTATATTGCGTCGGAAGACCTGAAGCTGCGGGGGCCGGGGGATATTTTCGGCCAGCGGCAAAGCGGGGACCTGGCCTTTCAACTGGCGGATATTTTTACGGACGCGGATTTGTTGAAAGCCGTGTCAGAAGAGGCCAGGCGATTAAGGGAAGAGGACCCACTGCTGGAAAAGGAAGGCCATAGGGCATTAAAACAAAAGCTGGAGGAGTATTTGGGCCTAAGCTACGAAAAGCTTAGTTTGTAGGCAGAAGCAAGTACCCGTGCCCTGGAAGAAAAAAGGTGTTGACAAATCCCCTGTAAACGGTTAATATATGTGTTGATAAAACAAACCGTTGAAAAAGAAGAGTAGGCATTTTTGGGAAATCACAGAGAGCCGCAGGCGGTGGGATTGCGGTATGGACCGATTTGTTGAATGGGCTTTTGAGGGCAGCTTTGAAACCGGAGGGCCGGAAGTATAAGCTGACGGAAACCGCGACCGTTACCTGGCGGCGTATATGTCTGTATACGGAAAAAGAGGGCTTTGTGCCAATTTGAGTGGTACCGCGGGTTGCTATTTTATGGATTCGTCTCAGATGCAGGGAACTGTATCTGGGATTTTTTATTTTGTAGGAAATTGCGTCTGGCGAAAAAAGGCGCCCTATGAATGAAAATACCTTGCAAAAGCCACACTGGGGCATAGGAATTGCGGAAGCGCACAATGGGTTAAAGGAGGAGAATGAAAATGAAAAAAAATGTGAAAATGGCGATGGCTGTTATGGCGGCATTGGCGCTGGTTGGCTGTTCTTCCCAAAAACCGGCGGAAACGGCTGCCGGGGCAGGGGGCAAAGGGGACAAAGAAGGTTCCTATACCATCGGCATCGGCCAGTTTGCCGAGCACGGGTCTTTGGATAATTGCCGGGAAGGCTTTTTAGCCGGCTTGGCCGAGGAGGGGATTATAGAAGGGGAGAACCTGACGGTCCTGTATGACAATGCCCAGACGGACGGCGGCACCGCAAGCCAGATCATGGCAAATTTCCTGGCCAATGATGTGGACATGATTTGCGGCATTGCCACCCCCATTGCCCAGAGCGCCTACAGCGCGGCCAAGGATACGGATGTGCCGGTAATTTACACCGCAGTGACAGACCCGGTGCTGGCAGAACTGGCCGATGGGGACGGCATGCCGGTGGGGGAGATTACGGGCACCAGCGATAAACTGCCGGTGGAGAAGCAGTTGGAAATGATCCGCAAGCTGTTGCCCGAGGCGGCCAAAATCGGGATTTTGTACAGTACCAGCGAAGTGAACTCCATGTCGGCAATTGAGGAATATAAAGCGGCGGCGCCGGAATACGGGTTTGAGATTGTGGAGAGCGGCGTTTCCAGCACGGCAGACATTCCCCTGGCAACCGACAACCTGCTGAAAAAAGTAGATTGCCTCAACAACCTGACCGACAACACGGTGGTAAGCGTGCTGCCAATGGTCCTGGACAAGGCCGGGAAAGAAAACATCCCGGTGTTTGGCAGTGAAATTGAACAAGTGAAGATCGGGTGCCTCGCCTCCATGGGGCTGGATTATGTGTCCCTGGGCAAAAAGACCGGCCAGATGGCGGCCCAGGTGCTAAAAGGGGAGAAAAAGGCCAGTGAGATGAAGTTTGAAGTGGTAACCGAAGCATCCTTTTATGGGAACACTGCGGTGGCTGAGAAACTGGGGGTTACTTTCCCGGAAGAATTGGCTTCGTCGGCTGCGGGGCTGTTTGACGAGGTGGTTGCGGATTAACCGTAGAAAGCGAAAGGAAAAAACGAGATGTCAATTGTTATAGGAGTGCTGGAGGAAGGCCTGATCTATGCCATTTTGGCTTTGGGCGTCTACATTACTTATAAGATTTTGGACTTCCCGGACCTGTCCGTAGACGGCACGTTCCCTTTAGGGGCGGCTGTCACGGCTATGCTGATCTTAAAAGAAGTGCATCCGGCAGCCACCCTGCTTTTGGCTTTTGCTGCAGGGGCTTTGGCCGGATGCGTAACCGGGGTTATCCATGTGAAGCTGAAGGTACGTGACCTTTTGTCAGGGATCATTATGATGACGGCGTTGTATTCCGTCAACCTGCGGATTGCAGGGAAGGCCAATTTAGCCATATTCACCAAAGAGACGATTTTTGACAACGGTTTTTTGGACAGGGTGGTCCCGGAAGGGGCGAGGCCCTTTACGGTTACCCTTATCTTGCTGGCGATTACCTTAGCCTGTAAGTTGATATTGGATTTATATTTAAATACCCGCTCCGGATACCTTTTGCGGGCGGTGGGGGACAATGACGTGCTGGTGACTTCCCTGGCCAAAGACAAAGGCATGGTAAAGGTCGTAGGCCTGGCCATTGCCAACGGATTTGTGGCTTTGGCCGGATGTGTATATTGCCAGCAGAAAGGGTTTTTCGAAATCAGTACCGGCACAGGGGCCATTGTAATCGGCCTGGCCAACGTGATAATAGGCACCAAGGTGGGGGCCAGGGTATTCCGGAAGCTGCCGTTTATAAAGGCTACTACCCTGGTAATCCTGGGGTCCCTTGTTTACCGGGCTTGTGTGGCCGTGGCCATTGCCATGGGGATGGCGGCTTCGGATTTAAAACTCGTTACGTCGGCATTGTTTTTGGCTATCCTGGTGGCCAGCAGCCTGAAGGGGAAGAAGGTGCCTACCTATGCTTGAATTGAGCCACATTGAAAAATATTATAACGCCGGTACGGTAAACGAAATGTGTATGTTCCATGACTTTTCCATGAAAATCGCCCATGGGGAATTTGTCTCCGTGGTGGGGAGCAACGGGTCCGGAAAAACTTCCCTGCTAAATATTATCTGCGGGAGCATCCCTTTGGACGGGGGCAGCATTTCGATCAACGGGACGGATATTACCCATATGCCCGAATACCGCCGCCAGAGGCGCATTGGCCGGGTATACCAGAATCCGGCTATGGGGACCTGCCCTAATATGACTATTTTGGAAAATATGTCGTTGGCAGACAATAAAGGGAAGCCTTTTAACCTGCGGTGGGGGACCGACAAGCGGCGGGCCGATTTTTACCGTCAGCAGTTATCTTCCCTGGGTTTAGGCCTGGAGGACAAAATGCATGTAAAGGTAGGGGTATTGTCCGGCGGGCAGCGGCAGGCCATGGCCCTTTTGATGTCCACCATGCCCCCCATTGAATTTTTGATCCTGGATGAGCACACGGCGGCCCTGGACCCGAAAACGGCGGAAGTCATTATGGAGCTTACGGGAAAAGTGGTGCGGGAGAAACAATTGACTACGGTCATGGTAACCCACAATTTGCGTTATGCGGTGGAATACGGCAGCCGGCTGGTAATGATGCACCAAGGGGAGGCTATTATGGACCGGGCAGGGGAAGAAAAAGAAGGCACACAGGTCAGCGATATTTTAGATAAGTTTAATGAAATCAGTATTGAATGCGGAAATTGAAAATTCAACACTTATTTAAAAATGTTCATACAAATCGGTTTCCGTTCCGATAGAAACGGAAAATTTAGAATACTTTTATAAACAAAACGCATTTCTTATGGTATACTTATATTTAGAGGCTGCTTGTTTCTAAGAGGGGTGTGCCAGGAAGGGGTGCGTTTTTTATGAAGATGCGGACTCAACTGCTGATTGTATTCTTAACCATTAGCATCCTGCCCTTGATCTATATAGGGGTATTGATTGCCATGGACCGGTCGCTTTTGCTGTACCAGCCCGACGGGTTTAGGCCGGAGGCAATGGATACGGTCATACAGATGATGGTTTTAGGCATGATTTTTCTGGTGCATATTTCTGCCATCATGGCTATGTGGCTTTACCGGTCGGTGGTCAAGCCGCTGAACAAGCTGCAGGAAGCTACCCGGAAAATCAGGGACGGCAATCTGGATTTTATGTTAGAGGCGGAAGAGAATGACGAGATCGGGCAATTGTGCCAGGATTTTGAAGAAATGCGGATCCGGCTGAAGAAAAATGCGGAGGAGAAGATCCAGTACGATACAGAGAACAAAGAGTTGATCAGCAATATTTCCCACGATTTGAAGACGCCTATTACCGCGATCAAAGGATATGTGGAGGGGATTATGGATGGGGTGGCTTCGTCTCCGGAAAAGCTGGACAAGTACATCCGTACCATTTATAATAAGGCCAATGACATGGACCGCCTTATTGACGAATTGACATTTTATTCCAAAATTGACACCAACACCATCCCCTACACTTTTTCCAAGATCAATGTAGGGAGCTATTTTGGGGACTGCGCAGAAGAGGTGGGGCTGGACATGGAATCCCGCAACATCGAGTTTGGCTATTTTAATTATGTCAGTAAGGATGTAGTCATCATCGCCGACTCGGAGCAGTTGAAACGGGTGATGAATAATATTATCAGCAATTCCGTAAAGTATTTGGATAAACCTCGGGGCTTGATTTATATAAGGATTCGGGACGCAGGGGATTTCGTCCAGGTAGAAGTGGAGGATAACGGACGGGGGATCGCCACCGAAGATTTGCCTTATATTTTTGATCGTTTTTACCGCACGGATTCTTCGCGAAATTCTTCCCAGGGCGGCAGCGGCATCGGGCTTTCCATTGTCCATAAAATTATCGAGGATCATGGCGGGCGGATTTGGGCCACCAGCACAGAAGGCATGGGAACGAAAATGCATTTTGTCTTAAGAAAATATCAGGAGGTAACGCAGCATGAGTAGGATACTTATCATAGAGGACGAGACAAGCATTGCGGAGCTGGAGCGTGACTATCTGGAATTAAGCGATTTCGAGGTGGAGCTGGAGGAGGATGGGGTCCGGGGCCTGAACCGGGCCCTCAATGAAGACTTTGACCTGATGATCCTGGATTTAATGCTGCCGGGGATGGATGGGTTCGAAATATGTAAGAAATTTCGGGAAACGAAGAACACGCCTATCATTATAATATCGGCAAAGAAAGAAGATATTGATAAGATACGGGGGCTGGGGCTGGGGGCGGACGATTACATGATTAAACCTTTCAGCCCAAGCGAGATGGTGGCCCGGGTGAAAGCCCACCTAGCCCGGTATGAACGGCTGATTGGCAGCGGGAGCCCGGGAAACGAGGTAATCGAGATCCGGGGGTTAAAGATCGACAAAACCGCCCGCCGGGTTTGGGTCAACGGGGAGGAAAAAAATTTTACCACCAAGGAGTTTGACCTGTTGTCGTTCCTGGCGCAGAACCCTAACCACGTCTATACCAAAGAAGAGCTGTTTTCCAGGATCTGGGACATGGAGTCCATCGGGGATATTGCCACGGTGACCGTGCATATTAAAAAGATCCGGGAGAAGATTGAGTTTAATACAGCCAAACCCCAGTATATCGAAACCATATGGGGGATGGGGTACCGCTTTAAAATGTAAAAGGATAAGCCGCAATTTTTCTCATAAAATGTTCATTTTTCCTGGGGCTGTCCCAGGATAAAGATTGCCTTTTCCCCAGAGGGGCTGCCAACGATGGCCACGATTGAGGGCACATTTAACAAATATTGTAAAAAAGAATGGAAATAATCGGAAAAAATGTGCAGGGAAATTGGATGGAGGACGGTTTTTCCTGAATTTGACAATTTCGGGAAGACGTGGTATAAAAGTCTCAACACCAATTGTGGTGCCTACCAATAAAGGAGTTGGTTTTTATGAGAGAAAAGAAAATCAGGTTGTTGAGTATTGCAGATGCAAAAGCGTTTGTGACGGCCGCTATGAAATGCGATTTTGATATTGATATTTATTATAATCGCATGGTGATCGACGCCAAGTCTATTCTGGGAGTGTTAAGCCTGGACCTGACCAAGGTGTTAAACGTGAGGATGCATGGCAGTGATTCGGAATTTGAAAAATTTCTGGATACGGTTGCATCCGTAGACATGAGAATTGCTTGATATAGTATTTGCTTACCAGAAGGAAGCAGGCGGCACGGGAACCGTGTTATGCCTGCTTTTTCTGAATATAGGGCAGGGGGATGGCCATGGATGGCAAAAAAGAGATAAAGGTCTCTGTCCGCAACCTGGTGGAGTTTGTCATGAGGGGCGGGGATATTGACAACCGCCGTACCGGGGGATCCGAACATGCCATGCAGGAGGGGGGCCGGATCCACCGGAAAATCCAGCGCAAAATGGGGGCGGACTACCAGGCAGAAGTGCCGATGAAGCACGTGGTGGAATCGGGGGCGTACCGGATTGTGGTGGAAGGGCGGGCGGACGGTGTGGTCCGGAGGGGGGAAGAGGCTGTAATTGACGAGATTAAGGGGGTGCACCTGGACTTGTCGCGGCTGGAAAAGCCCGTTCCCGTCCATATGGCCCAGGCCTGCTGTTATGGGTATATGTATTGCCATTGCCATGGGCTTGGCCAGATTGGCATCCAGATTACCTATTGTAATTTAGAGACGGAAGAAATCCGCCGGTTTTGCCAGGATAAGACGTTTGAAGAATTGAGCCGATGGTTTGCGGACCTGGCTGCAGAATATGAGAAATGGGCAGAATATTTGTACCGCCATGGGCAGGAAAGGGCCCGGTCTTTGAAAACCTTGGCCTTCCCTTACGAATACCGGGAAGGGCAGAAGGGGCTGGCTGTTTCTGTCTACCGGGCGGTGAGGCAGGGCCGGAACCTGTTTATACAGGCCCCAACCGGAACTGGAAAAACATTGTCGACCGTATACCCGGCTTTAAAAGCCATGGGGGAAGGCTATGGGGAAAAACTGTTTTACCTCACAGCCAGGACCATAACCCGCAGCGTAGCAGAAGAGTGTTTCGACCTTTTGCGCCGGCAGCAGCTTTCCTTTACTACCGTTACCATTACAGCGAAAGAGAAGCTTTGCCCCATGGAAAAGGCGGAATGCAATCCCCAGGCATGCCCCTATGCCAAAGGCCATTTTGACCGGGTGAACGATGCCATATATGAGGTTATCCACAAAGAAAAAAGCATTACCCGGGAGAAGGTCCTTAAATACGCCAAGGCCCATCAAGTGTGCCCCTTTGAATTTTGCCTGGATGTCAGCAATTGGGTAGACGGTGTTATCTGCGATTATAATTATGTGTTTGACCCAAAAGCCCGGTTGAAACGATATTTTGCCGACGGGGTTTCCGGGGAATATTTATTTCTGGTTGACGAGGCCCACAACCTGGTGCCCCGCGCCCGGGAGATGTACAGCGCCGTGCTTGCCAAGGAGGATTTTTTGGCCGTGAAGCGGATGTTAAAAGGGCGCGACCGCAAGGTGGAGCGGGGGCTGGAGCGGGGGAACCGGATTTTGCTGGAATTAAAGAGGGAGTGCGAAAGTTACCGGCTTTGGGAAGACGCCAACTTATTTGTAGCCAATCTAATGGAACTGTTTGGGGAGATGGAAAGGTTCCTGGAAGAAGAAAACGAATTTCCCGGCCGGGACATGGTTCTGGATTTTTATTTTTCCGTGCGCCATTTCCTCAACATGTACGAAAACCTGGACGCCCATTACCGTATCTATACGGAGCTGGGCCCGGACGGATGTTTCCGCCTGCACCTGTTTTGCGTAGACCCTTCCCGCCTCTTGTCGGATTGCCTGAAAAAGGGGGCGGGAAGCGTGTTTTTCTCCGCTACGCTGCTTCCGGTCCTTTATTATAAAAAGCTTCTCTCCGGCAACGAAGAGGATTATGCCGTTTATGCCAATTCCCCGTTCCCCGCTGAAAACCGGCTGCTCCTCATTGGCTCTGATGTCAGCAGCCGCTATACCCGCCGCAACCGGCGGGAATACGGAAAAGTTGTGGAATACATCCGTGCCGTGGCCAAAAGCCACAAAGGGAATTATATGGTATTTTTTCCTTCCTACCGGTACATGGAAGCGGTAGAAGAAGAGCTGCGTAAACAGGATGACGGTTCTTTTTGCTGGCGTATGCAGGAAAGCCATATGGCAGAAGAAGACCGGGAAGGCTTTTTGGCAGATTTTGAGGTTGGCCGGGAACGGTCTTTTATAGCTTTGTGTGTGTTGGGGGGGATATTTTCCGAGGGGATCGACCTGAAAGAAGAACGGCTGGAAGGTGTGGTGGTGGTAGGCACCGGCCTTCCCATGGTTTGCACAAAACAGGAAATCCTACAGTCCTTTTTTGACCAGAGGCAGGAAAACGGTTATGATTTCGCCTACCGGTATCCGGGGATGAATAAAGTGATGCAGGCGGCGGGCCGCGTGATCCGCACGTTTCAAGACCGTGGGATTATCCTTTTGCTGGACGACCGTTTCCTGAATCCGGAATTGCAGGTGTTGTTCCCCCGTGAGTGGTCCGGCTATATCCATGTTTCCCGCAGTACGGTTTCAAAGTGGCTGGAACGGTTTTGGGGGCAATGGGGCTAGGGATTTGTTTGCGGCCAGGGCCCTGGCCCTTGTCTGTTTTCCCGTTGCACCGGCCAAAGCCTTAGGGCAGCACCGCTACGTTGGTGCCTTTTGGGCGGCGCACCCGAAAAAGCGCCCTGCGTGTTTGGGCCCGCTTTTGGCCCGGCGGCCTACCCGGCGTGCCCGGAAATGTACCCCTGCCCTTTGACGGGCCGGATTTTCGGCCCCAACCCGCCGCGGCGCCGTTTTGCAGACGCACTACATGGTGGCCGCTATTGGCCTAAGGCTCCTGCAATGGCGTAGGCAGGCAGGATGGCAGCAGTAAGGCAAGGCGGACGTAACTGGGCCAACAGTTTCTTTAATGGCGTACACAGGCCGGGAAAGGGTCACAGCATTTCCCGGAATGCCTTCGCGGCAGGGGGGATAGGGGGCTGATGGCGGCAAACGGCCACAAGTTTCCGGACGGGCGTTTGTTCGGCCAAATCCAAAAGGAACAGGTTTTTTGCATCTTCCGGCATACAATACTCCGGCACG
Source organism: uncultured Lachnospiraceae bacterium (assembly GCA_910584845.1). GTDB lineage: Bacteria > Bacillota > Clostridia > Lachnospirales > Lachnospiraceae > Brotaphodocola. The sequence continues at coordinate 39,458 of CAJUDH010000011.1, read as the reverse complement.
AAGGCAATTCCAAGCCCGGCCCTGGCCAAGTCTACCAGCAGGCCGCTGTCAGAAAGCTCGATTTCCGGCACGAAATCCAACTGGTGGCGGCAAAACAGGTTATGGAGGGAATCGCTGGAGGCGCTTTTCCGGCCGGTGGTGAGGATCGGGTAGGACAGCAGTTCTTCCAGGCCTACCTTACGGCCTTTTAGCTGGCTGTATTCTTCACTGGCCACAAATACGTCAAAGAATTCCCGGATAACCTGTATGTTTTGCTGGCCTGGCAGGCCGGCGCCGGGATAGTTTCCGATATAGAGGTCGATTTCACCTAGATCCAGCAGCTTTGCATAATCCAAGGAATGCTGGCTGATGATTTTGACATGGATTTTCGGGTGTCCCTGATGGAACTTTTTCAGATAAGGAAGCAGGAAGTAGCGGCAGGCGGATTCACTGATCCCGATACGCAATTGCCCCCCTTCCAGGGAATGGGCTTCCAAGAGGCGGCTTTCCCCTTGGCGGATCAGGTTCATGGCCGGTTCAATATGTTTGAGCAAAAGTTCCCCTTCGGGAGTCAGGTGTACCTGTTTGGTGTTGCGGGTAAACAAAGGGTGGTTTAGTTTTTTTTCCAGGACTTTTATGGACTGGCTGACGGCAGACTGGGAGATGAACAGTTGTTTGGATGCTTTGGAAAAGCTGAGGGAATTGGCCACGTGAAAGAAAACCTTGTATAGTTCGTAATTAATGTCCATCATTAGTGCTCCTTATAACAATAAGATTTTTTTATTATAGAACAGATATGGGGGGAAAGCAATAACCTATGTAAAGAGGGTGGGCGCCGAAATTCGGCCCTGGGGCCCTGAAAGAGGTGCCTTGGACGTAAGGCCCTGCCAGGCATACGGGCACCCGCCCCGCGGGGGCCGGGGCCTATGGCGCGGTACCGGGTATTCGACCTATATAGGCATATCAAACAAAACCGGGGGTCCGGGCAACAAAAAAGCATCTGGTTTCCGTTTCCACATGCTTTTGAAGTAGGCCATATCCAATGGAATATGGATCATGCCTCGGCTATGAATGGATTGTAAAAAAGCGGGGCCCCGCAGGATGTTTTGCCTGCGGCAGGCCGCTTTGGGGTATCCCCTTTGCCTTTTTGGCGCGGCGGGCCCTTGCGGGCTGTTTGCCCCATAGGGCGCAATCCTTTGTAAAATAACAAAAACCCTTAATATATAAGGGCTTTTAATGGAGATAGTGGGATTCGAACCCATGACCTCTTGAATGCCATTCAAGCGCTCTCCCAACTGAGCTATACCCCCACGTCAATCACAAGAAAGATTATAGCACATTCTTTTCTATCTGTGAATACCTATTTTTACTTTCTATTATTTCGACAAAATAATTCGTAAAGTATCATTATTTTTTATGCAAAACATCAATATGCTTCCGAGTTCCGATGGAACCGTACCTCTTTGAACCTTCCCCGGTTTTTTAAGGAAACCATTGACGAACGTATGTTCTTTTGGTATAATAAAGGCAGGAAGAACGTATGTTCTAAAACTTAAAAAAAGGAAAGACGGGAGGCGGAACTATGTTGATAACAAAGGATAATTTAAATGAGGTAGAGTTTGAAAACCAGGATGCGAGGCTATTGATCCAGGAAGTTGTCACGAACACCAGTGCAAGCCTTTACTATTACCACGGAACGGAAATTACGGTGATGAAAGCCATAGACATTTACAACCGGGCGTTGAAAGCCGATCGGGAAGACCCCTATTATGGCACGCAGTTTTTCGGTTTGGACGGCGGCCTGCCCCGTTTATTATGCTCGTAAGGCCTTCCTTGGCGGGCAAGGGCATATGCCCCGTCTGCAGGATATTTGGCCGGATTTTGCCGGCGTAGCCGTATGCGCCTTTGTTGCCCCGATCCTGGGACGGTGATTTTTTGGCAGGGCCATACGGGGGGCGGAAAGGGGGATGGGGTTTTCCGGTAAAACTGGCAGTTGTCATAATGAGGATTTTCTGCTACAATTTAGCTATCAATGTCCGGGTGGGGCCGGGTATGGGCGCTGCTGCCTGGATTTTAGGCAGGTCAATTTTCAAACAGGCATCATATCATAACGGGGCTGGCATAAGCCTTTTATGCAGCCCCTGTGCCTTGCGGAAATAAAGGGAGGGCGAAAGGGGATATTTCACCCATACTTTTTGTGGTGTGAGGCGTGCACAGAATGGAGGAAAACATGTTTTGTCCAAAATGTGGCGGGGCAGTGAAAGATGGGGCCGGTTTTTGCCCGAAATGCGGTGCCAAAGTACAAGGGGGGGACCCGCAGGCCCGGATAGGCCTAAATCCCCTTGGAAAGCCGGCTGGAAAACCATTTGCCTGGCAGGGTGCGGGGCGGCGGCTGTTTTGCTGGCAGCCCTTTTGCTGCTGGTGCCCCTGAAAGCAGGCGGTGGCAGTGAAATCCGCGGCAAAGAGTTGATGGATGCCTATTTTGAAAGCCATACCGGGTATGGTGCCTCCAACCAGGATCTATATCAGGACTGTTTCCGGTATGCCGTCCATGACATGTCTTTGCAGCTTTCCAACAAAATGGCTTTCCTGTTGGAATCGGCCGGGGTGGATACGGGCAATGTGGATTTGGAACAGGCATCTTCCTGGGTAGGGGATAAGATTTTGGTTTATTTTTCCCATTCCGACAATCAGATCCGCCTGGTGGACGAAGTGCTTTCCCATTCTTCCTGTAAAGTGGGGGATATACAAAAAGAAGGGGGACGGGCCTATGCAAAGGTGACGGTAAACAGCCTGGACATTTCCGATGTAAACCGGATTTTGATTGACGATTCGGTCAGTATCCCGAAGTTTGCCTCGTTGGCAGTGCAGTTTGTTTTGGAGGGCGAGCTCCAATGGCTTGGAGGGCTGGCAGATCTGGCGTCCGGCGACCTTTCTTTTATCCTGGACGGTTTTGTGGAAAAGGCAGGCGAAGCAAAGGGGAGGAAAACCTATATAGGCCAAGTGGAGTTTGTATACGACCAGGAAAGCGGGGAATGGGGCGTTGGCAATGTGGACGAGGGCCTGCTGGAAGCCTATTACGGTATGATACGGTAGAATCGTGGGATAATATTAGGGAGAAAGAGGGATAATATGGAAAAGATAACCAGCTTTACGATTAACCATTTAAAATTATTGCCCGGGGTGTATGTATCGCGGAAAGATATGGCAGGGGACACGGTGGTAACTACGTTTGACATCCGTATGGCCAGGCCCAATTTCGAGCCTGTGATCAATACGGCAGAGCTTCACGCCATAGAACATTTAGGCGCCACTTATTTGCGGAACCATGGGGAGTTTGGGGATAAAGTGCTGTACTTCGGCCCCATGGGGTGCAGGACAGGGTTTTATTTGCTTCTGGTAGGGGACTATGAGCCCCGGGACATCTTGCCGTTGGTGACGGGTATGTTTACCTTTATCCGGGATTTTGAAGGGCCAGTGCCGGGCGCGTCTGCCAGGGACTGCGGGAATTACCTGGATTTGAATTTGCCCATGGCGAAATATATAGCAGGGCGTTTTTTGGATGGGACGCTGTCCGTGATCGACGAGGCGCGGCTGCGTTATCCGGAAGGCTGACAAGGATGGGGGATCGGCAGTATGCATGACGACGTTTACCAGATGTACCTGGAAGAGGTCCGCAGGATCCCGGCTTGTACCCCGCAGGAGGAAGAAGGCCTTTGCCGGCTGGTCCGGGCGGGGGACCGTAAGGCAAGGGAACGGCTGCTGGAGGGGATGCTGTACTATGCGTTAGAGCTGGCCAGGAACTACAAAGGCAGGGGGCTTTCTGTGGGGGATTTGGCACAGGAAGCCAATTTGGCCCTGATTTTGGCTGTGGACCAGTACCAGTCCGGAGATTTGAGGGAGCAGATAGGGGCAATGGTCGCAAAAAACATGAAAGCAGCCATTGAGGAACAAAGAAGGGAATGCCAGGTGGCCGAGGAACTGGTGGCCAGGGTCAATGTCCTTAAAGACGTTTCTAAAATCATGGCGGAAGAGCTGGGGCGGGAAGCCACGGTAGAAGAGCTGGCAAAGAAGATGAAGATGACCGTAAACGAAATCAAAGGCATCATGAAGCTGACTTTGGATGCCATGAGCGTCAGCCCGGACGCAGAAATTTGACGGCCTAGCCGGGGGTGAGTATGCGGACGATTATTGTAGGGGATATCCATGGCTGTTTCAGGGAACTCAAAGAACTGTTAAAAAAGATGGAATTCCGGGAAGCGAAGGACCGCTTAATCAGTTTGGGCGACTTGATGGACCGGGGGAAGCAATCTTATGAAGTATTTGATTTTTTTCGAAGGCGGAAGCTAAAAATGGGGGACCGGTGTATCCTTGTCCGGGGGAACCATGAGCAGATGCTGCTGTCCTGCATCGAAGATAAAGAGGCGCTTCCTTTGTGGTATGAAAACGGCGGCAGGGAAACCATAAAATCTTTTAAAGGCCACGGTGACAGGGTTAAGCCCCATAAAGGGTGGTTTGAAAAAAACACGCAGTTTTATGTGGAAGAGGGCAATTTTCGATGCGTGCATGCGGGGCTGGTTTCCGAAAACTTGGAAGAGAATGACAGGGAAACATTCTTATGGGACAGGATGGCCCTGATGTCCAACCATTATCAGGGGAAACTGGCGATCGTTGGCCATACGCCCCTCCATGACCCGGTATATATGGACGGGAGGGGAGGGGAGGCAATACTGCTGGATTACAGGGTAAAGAAAAGGATGCCAAGGACAGGGATTATTTGTATTGACACCGGATGTGTATTTAAAGGGAAGTTGACAGCAATGGCAATAGAGGGGGACGGATTCTATTTAGAGTCTGTGGCCTGTGAAGAGGGGCCTGCCGGTTTTTGGCAGGGTATTTTTGCCGGAAAAGGGAAAGGGACGGAATGACTTATTATTTGATTGATTATGAAAATACGGGGGAAAACGGCCTGGATGGGATCGAAAACCTGGACAGCCGTGGCCGGGTGATTATTTTTTACAGTGAGAATGCAGATAAAATGAGCTTTGACCTGCACCAGATGCTGCAAGAGTGCAGCGCCTCCATTGAATTTAAGAAAATTACAACGGGGAAGAAAAATGCGCTGGACTTTCAATTGGCCACATATTTGGGATATTTGATGGCTAAGGCGGAAGGCGGGAACTTTTATATTGTCAGCAAAGACTTGGGGTATGAAGTGCTTTTGGAGTTTTGGAAAGGAAGGCACCTTAGGCTTATCGAAATGATTTCTGCCGGGGCCCCAAAAGAAGAGGGGAAGCCCGGGGGGCTGGAGGAAAAGCTGCAGATGGCCATACCGGAGGAGAAAGACTGGAAGGCAATACTGGAGTATATTACCCAATGTAAAACCAAACAGGAAGTCAATAACGCTTTGGTGAAAAATTATGGCAGTGAAAAGGCAGGGAAGCTGTACAAGAAGATTAAGCCGCTGCTGAAGAACAAGAAAGGGAAATAAAAGGGATGGTTCGGTTGAGCACATTATGCTATCTGGAGAAGGATGGGAAGTACCTGATGCTTCACCGGACGGCCAAAGAGCAGGATATAAACAAAGATAAATGGATTGGGGTGGGTGGGCATTTTGAGGCGGACGAAAGCCCGGAGGAGTGCCTGCTGCGGGAAGTGCGGGAGGAAACCGGCTACCGCCTGGATTCCTTCCGGTACCGGGGGGTCGTGACTTTCGTATCCGGAGGCGGGGTTACGGAATATATGTCGCTGTTTACGGCGGACAGGTTTTCCGGCCGGCCTACTGCCTGTGACGAAGGCGAATTGGAATGGGTGGATAAAAGGGATGTGGGGAAGCTGAACTTGTGGGAAGGGGACAAAATATTTTTCCGCCTGTTGGAAGAGCGGGAGGATTTTTTCTCTTTGAAACTGGTTTATGACGGCAACGGCACCCTGGTTTATGCGGCGCTGGACGGGCAGCCTATGGAGAAAAGGGGAGGGAAGTGGCTACCTTAAATACTCGTTGATTTCTGCGCCGATAAATAGGATACAGATGCAGAAATACAGCCATAACATTAACAGGACTACGGCAGCCAGGCTTCCATACATATAGGAATAGTGGCTGAAGTTGGTAAAATAAAAGGAAAAACCATAGGAAAACAGCAGCCAGCCGATGGCTGCAAAGATAGCCCCAGGCAGCTGCTGCCAGGGGTCTTGCTTTTTCTCCGGGACAATGGTATAGAGGAGCACAAAGGCAAATAAAAACAGGGCCATGGAAAGCAAGGTGCGGAAACTGATAATGTGCCGCACGATATTTCCGACCACCGGGAAAAAACGTATAAATAGGTTTTGGAGGGAATTGCCAAATACCAGCAAGGCAAGGGATATAACGCACACGATAATAAACAGCAGGGTATACCCCGCGCAGACCAGCCGGCGGACGATATAATTGCGCTTTTCCGTGAAGCCATAGACCCGGTTCAGGCCCCGTTCAATCCCCATCATCCCCCGGGCCGCTGACCAAAGGGCGGTCAGGGCGGTGACAGACAGCATGGTCCCGGGGGATTTAAGGTACAGGTCATCTACGATGCCAATGACCAGGGAATGCAGCATTTCTGGAAAAAGGTTAATCAGGATGATCAATAAATCGGACTTGTTTACGGAAGGGATAAACTGGATTAAAGTCAAAAGCAGCATGGTGAACGGGAAAAAAGCCAGCACAATAAAAAAGGATGCCTGCGCCGCATATACGGTAATTTCGTCTTTTGTATACTTACGCCCTATGTGTATGCAGTCATAGATAAAACCAGCCATAAATAACCCCTTGCGGCGGCGGTGCCCCGCAGCCGCAGCCCTTTTTGCTTTTATTGGGATTATAGTAGCATGAATGGGGGAAAATAGCAAGCAAAGAAAAAGGGCTTGTAGGGAAGAGGCCGGATATGTTATAATTTGCCAAGGGTTTTGTATGCGGGATTAAAATCGCAGCAAGCCGCCAAGGAGGTTTGGAAAAGGCGTTTTGCGGACCATCCTGGATGACGGATGAGGTACGTCAGAAAGAGGGGAATGATGAAAAAACTGGTAAAATATTTAAAAGATTATAAGCTGGAGAGCGTGCTGGGGCCCCTGTTTAAAATGCTGGAAGCAAGTTTTGAGCTGTTTGTGCCACTGGTCATGGCGCAGATCATTGACGTGGGCATACAAAACCAGGATGTTTCCTACATCCTAAAAATGGGAGGGCTGCTGGTGTTTTTGGGGGTCATCGGCCTGACCTGTTCCCTGACGGCCCAATACTTTGCCGCAAAGGCAGCCGTAGGGTTTAGCACCGCTTTACGGGATGATTTGTTTGCCCATATCATGGGCCTTTCTTATAGTGAACAGGATACGGTGGGGACAGCCACTTTGATTACCCGGATGACCAGTGACGTAAACCAGGTCCAGTCGGGGCTTAACCTGGCTTTGCGCTTGTTGCTGCGCTCGCCGTTTATCGTGTTCGGCGCAATGGTTATGGCTTTTACCGTGGACGTAAAGTCAGCTATGGTGTTCGTGGTGGCCATTCCGGCGCTGAGTGTGGTGGTGTTTGGCATTATGGCTTGGAGTATGCCCCTATATAAAAAAGTACAGCGGCAGCTGGACCAGGTGACCCTGGCCACCAGGGAGAACCTTACCGGCGCCCGTGTGGTCCGCGCCTTTAACCGGCAGCAGGATGAGGTCCGCCGGTTTGACCAGTCCAACGGTTTACTGGTGCAGTTCCAGATTTTTGTCGGTAAGATTTCCGCTTTGATGAACCCCATTACTTACGTTATTGTGAATTTGGCCATTGTCGCCGTGGTCTGGATATCCGGAAATCAGGTGGACCAGGGCATTATCACCCAAGGGGAGACGGTAGCCTTGGTCAACTACATGTCCCAAATCCTGATAGAGCTGGTCAAGATGGCCAATTTAATTGTCTCCATATCAAAGGCCCTGGCTTGCGCTAACCGGATCAGTACGGTGTTTGAAGAAAAAACCAGTATCCTGGATCCGGGGCTTTCACCGGAATATGGCGGCGCCTATGGCCAGGGCGGGGGCCGTGGGGTGCCGCAAGAAAGGGCAGAGGCCAAAGTATGTTTTAACCAGGTGGATTTTGCCTATAAAAAAGCGGGTGGGGATGCCCTGTCCCATATTGATTTTGTGGTAAAAAAAGGGCAAGCCATCGGGGTGATTGGGGGCACCGGGTCAGGGAAATCTTCTTTGATGAACCTGATCCCCCGTTTTTATGACGTGCGGGAAGGGGCCGTGCTGGTGGACGGGAAAGACGTGCGGGAGTATCCCTTGCAGGAACTGCGGCGCAAAGTCGGCATAGTGCCCCAAAAGCCGGTCCTGTTCAAAGGGACTTTGCGGGAAAATATGCGTTGGGGGAAAAAGGACGCCACAGACGAGGAAATTTACCAGGCTTTGGACATGGCCCAGGCCAGGGAGTTTGTGGACGGGAAAAAAGAAGGGCTGGGGCTTTCCATAGAACAGAACGGGAAAAACCTTTCCGGAGGCCAGCGCCAGCGCCTGACCATTGCCAGGGCCCTGGTAAAACGGCCAGAGATTTTAATTATGGATGACAGCGCGTCCGCGCTGGATTTTGCCACGGACGCAAAACTAAGGAAAGCCATCCAGGAAGGGACGGGCGGTATGACAGTGTTTATCGTGTCTCAAAGGGCCACTACCATTAAAAACGCAGACCAAATCCTGGTGATGGACGACGGGCACCTGGTAGGGTGCGGAACCCATAAAGAATTGCTGGCCGATTGCCAGGTTTACCGGGAAATATGCCTGTCCCAATTATCGGAAGAGGAGGTGCAGTGAGATGGGGGCACCGTTAAAGAAACATAAATCTACTTTGATCCGGATCCTCAACTATATCGGCGTTTACCGGTGGCTGGTGTGGCTGTCTTTGCTGCTGGCGGCTTTGACCGTTGCCACTACCCTCTATGCCCCAATCCTTGTGGGGAGGGCGGTGGATTTGATTTTAGGGCCGGGGAAGGTGGACTTTGCCGGGCTGTTGGCAATTTTAAGGCGGATTGGCCTGGTCGTTTTTATTACGGCCCTGGCCCAGTGGATGATGAACCATATTAACAACCGGATTACCTACCATGTGGTGAAAGACATCCGCACGAGGGCTTTCAACCATTTGGAGGTTTTGCCCCTCTCTTATGTGGATTCCCACCCTTACGGGGATCTGATCAGCCGGATTATCGCCGACATTGACCAGTTTTCCGAGGGGCTCCTCATGGGGTTTACCCAATTGTTTACCGGCGTATTGACGATTTTAGGCACATTGGGGTTTATGCTGGTAGTGAATCCGCTGATTACGGCGGTGGTGGTGGTGGTAACGCCCCTGTCCCTGTTCGTAGCCAGCTACATTGCCAAAAAGACCTATGCCATGTTCCGGCTTCAATCCCAAACCAGGGGGGAGCTTACTTCCCTGGTAGATGAAATGGTAGGCAGCCAGAAGGTAGTACAGGCTTTTGGGTACGAGCAGGAAGCCCGGCAGCGGTTCGGGGAAATCAATAAACGGCTCCAGGCCTGTAGCTTAAGGGCGATTTTCTTTTCTTCCATCACCAACCCTGCCACACGGTTTGTAAACAGCATGGTTTATGCCAGCGTGGGGATAGCAGGGGCCTATGCCGGCATCCGGGGCCTCCTAAGCGTAGGGCAGCTTTCGGTGTTCCTTAGCTATGCCAATCAGTATACCAAGCCTTTTAACGAAATATCCGGGGTAGTTACCGAACTGCAGAATGCCCTGTCCTGTGCCGCCAGGGTATTTGAACTGATTGACGAGCCCCCCATACCAGCCGAGGCCCCGGATGCGGTAGAGATGAAAAAAGTGGACGGCAGCGTGGGCCTGGAAAACGTTTCTTTCTCCTATAATCCGGCTACGCCTTTGATCGAACATCTGGACCTTCAGGTAAAGCCGGGGCAGAGGGTGGCTATCGTAGGGCCCACCGGATGCGGCAAGACTACGGTAATTAACCTGCTTATGCGTTTCTATGATGTGGACAAAGGCGTGATCCGGGTCTCCGGCTGTGATATCCGGCGCATGTCGCGCAGAAGCCTGCGGGAAAATTATGGGATGGTCCTTCAGGAAACCTGGCTTAAGTCCGGGACGATCCGGGAAAATATCGCCTATGGAAAACCCGGCGCGACCATGGAAGAAATCATAGAGGCTGCGAAAAAGGCCCATGCCCACAGCTTTATCCGCCGTATGCCCCAGGGGTACGATACGGTGATTTCCGAAGACGGGGGCAATTTGTCCCAAGGGCAGAAGCAGCTTTTGTGCATTGCCCGGGTCATGCTTTGCCTGCCGCCTATGCTGATTCTGGATGAAGCCACGTCTTCCATTGACACCCGCACGGAAATCCGGATTCAGAAAGCTTTTGCTTCTATGATGGAGGGGCGGACCAGCTTTATTGTGGCCCACCGTTTATCTACCATCCGGGAGGCAGACGTGATTTTGGTGATGAAAGACGGGCATATCATTGAACAGGGGACCCATGGAGCCTTGTTGGACAAAGGCGGTTTTTATGCGGATTTGTATAATAGCCAGTTTGCCAATTAAGTAGGATGCTTGGAGGAGGGATGGGATGAAAGTGCAGAAAAGGGACGGGAGGATTGTCCCCTATGACGCGGAAAAGATCCGTATAGCCATCCAAAAGGCCAACGCAGTAGTGGAAGCCGGCGAGCGGGCCAGTGCCGGAAGGATAGAAGGGATCATCCGCCATGTGGAAGAAGAGGCGGGGGACGTGATGGCCGTGGAGGCCATCCAGGACATGATCGAGGAGCAGCTGGTAAAGCATAATAAATATGCGTTGGCCAAAAAATACATGATTTACCGCTATCAACGTGCGCTTTTGCGCAAATCCAACACCACGGACGAGTCTATTTTAAAATTGATCCGCAATGAGAACAAAGAAGTGGCAGAGGAAAATTCGAACAAAAACCCTAGGCTGGCTTCCATCCAGCGGGACTATATAGCCGGGGAAGTGTCCCGGGATGTGACCAGGCGTCTGCTGTTGCCGGAGAATATTGCATTGGCCCATGAGGACGGGGTACTGCATTTTCATGACGCAGATTATTTTATCCAGCCGATTTTTAACTGTTGCCTGATTGACCTGGAAAATATGTTGGACCATGGGATTGTGATGAACGGGAAACTGATCGAGCCGCCCAAAAGCTTTCAGGTGGCCTGTATCGTGACGACCCAGATCATCGCTTCCGTGGCCAGCAATCAATATGGCGGCCAATCCGTGGCGGTAAAACATCTGGCAAAATACCTGCGCAGGAGCCGCTTAAAGTACGAAAGGGAGCTAAAAAGCGAGTTTTCCGGGAAAATCGGGGAGGCGGAGCTGGAAAGGGTGGTTGAAATCCGCCTGCAAGACGAGCTTCGGTCCGGGGTGCAGACGATCCAGTACCAGATCAACACATTGATGACGACCAACGGGCAGGCGCCTTTTGTGACATTGTTCCTGGAAATTGACCCGGAGGATGCGTATGTAGAAGAAAACGTAAAAATAATCCGGGAAATTTTGAACCAGCGGATCCAGGGGATTAAAAACGAGCAGGGCGTCTACGTTACGCCGGCATTCCCCAAATTGGTATATGTGCTGGACGAGTGCAATTGCCTGAAAGGGGGGGAGTATGACCCGGTAACCCGTTTGGCGGTGCAGTGTTCGGCCAAACGGATGTACCCGGATTATATCTCTGCCAAGAAAATGCGGGAAAATTACGAGGGCAATGTGTTTAGCTGTATGGGATGCCGTTCTTTTTTGTCACCCTGGAAAGGCAGGGACGGCCGGTACAAATGGGAAGGGCGCTTCAACCAGGGCGTGGTGAGCATCAATTTGCCGCAGATCGGAATACTGGCCCGAAGGGACGAAGGGAAATTTTGGGAACTGCTAAACGGGCGCCTGGAGCTTTGCCGGGAAGCGCTGATGTGCCGCCATAAGGCTTTGCTGGGGACGCTGTCAGACGTGAGCCCGATCCACTGGCAATATGGGGCCATCGCGAGGCTTGAGAAAGGGCAGGCCATTGACCCTTACTTAAAAGGCGGATATTCTACGTTGTCTTTGGGGTACATAGGCGTTTATGAAATGACTTATCTGGTGAAAGGGGTCAGCCATACGTCGCCGGAAGGGAAATGTTTCGCCCTTCAGGTTATGAGGCATATGAAAGAAGCAGTAGACCGATGGAGGGCGGAATCTGGCTTGGGGTTTAGCCTCTATGGGACGCCGGCAGAATCTTTATGCTACCGTTTTGCCCGCATAGACCGGGAAAAATACGGGAGGATCGAAAACGTTACCGACAAGGGGTATTATACCAATTCGTATCATATCGACGTGAGGGAAAAGGTTAATGCCTTTGATAAATTTTTATTTGAAAGCGAATTTCAGGATATTTCCACCGGAGGGGCCATTTCCTATGTGGAAATCCCCAATATGGCCAATAACCTGGAAGCTCTGGAAACCATGGTCCGGTATATTTATGGCCATATCCAGTATGCGGAATTTAATACAAAATCAGACTATTGCCACGTCTGTGGCTATGACGGGGAGATCCTGATAAACGGGGATATGGAGTGGGAGTGCCCCCAGTGCCACAATAAGGACCATCGGCGCATGAACGTGACCCGCAGGACATGCGGGTATTTAGGCGAGAATTTTTGGAATGACGGAAAGACCCGGGAAATAAAAAGCCGGGTGCTGCATTTATAAAAATATATTGAACCGGAAAAAGTGCCGCCTGTTACAAGGCGGCCGGAAAGGGGCAAATCCTATGAATTATGCTGCAATCAAGCCAACGGATGTGGCTAACGGACCTGGGGTGAGGGTGTCTTTGTTCGTCAGTGGGTGCACCCACCATTGTAAAGGATGTTTTAATTCCGAGGCCTGGGATTTTTCTTATGGGGAACCGTTCACAAAAGAAGTGCAGCAAGGGATTTTTCATATGTTGGCGCCGGATTACATTGTCGGCCTTACTTTACTGGGAGGGGAGCCTTTGGAGCCGGCGAACCAGGAGGGGCTGTTTCCCTTTGTCCGTGAAGTGCGCAGGAGGTTTCCGGAAAAATCGGTCTGGTGCTTTACCGGATATGATTTTGAAACAGACATATTGAAAAAGATGTTGCCGGATTATCCGGTTTCCAGGGAGCTGATCCCCCTGATTGACGTAATCGTGGACGGGAAATTTATTGCCGGGCTAAAAAATCTGCGCCTAAAATTCCGCGGGTCGGAAAACCAGCGGATCCTTGACGTGAAACGGTCTTTAAAGGAGGGGAAAGCCGTGTGGATGGAAGAATACCGGTGATTTTCAAGTAAAATAGCCATTTTGGTTCCGGAAGCGGTTTAAAATGGACATAAGGTGCATTGTCGTAAGATTATTGTTATAATTGTCAGAAAACGTTTAGGTTTACCTAAGGAATCATTAAAGTCTTTCTGGAAAAAATATGATATACTCTATCCTATAAACATCAGATGTGAGTTTTTTGAAGTTTAATAAAAAGGGCGGGAAGCATATTTTAAAAGAAGGGGGCGGTAAACTTATGTTTGTACGCAGGATGATCCGACGTTTGGTTTTATTTGTATCAATTGCCATGCTTTTGGCTGGGTTTACCGTGGCCGGACAGGGATATAGCATGTACCGCGAAGCTTTGGAGGGCATGGGCCTGGAAGAGAAGGTGGCTTTGATCCAGCAAAAAGAAAGCTATACCAAGCTGGAAGATGTGCCGGAGGTGTACCGGCAGGCGGTAATATCCGTAGAAGACCACCGGTTTTACCAACATGTGGGGATTGACCTGATTGCCATTGGCCGGGCGGCCCTCCATGACATCCGGGCCAGAAGGTTTGTGGAAGGCGGAAGCACCATTACACAGCAGCTTGCCAAGAATTTGTATTTCACCCAGGAAAAAGAGATGACGCGGAAAGTGGCCGAAGTATTTATGGCTTTTGCGTTGGAGAGGGATTATTCGAAAGACCAGATCTTGGAGCTGTATATAAACAGTATTTATTTCGGGGACGGATATGATACGGTTAGGGAGGCCAGCCAGGGATATTTCGGGAAAGAGCCTATGGAGATGACCGAATACGAAAGCACCTTGTTGGCCGGTATCCCCAATGCCCCCAGCAAGTACGCGCCGTCTAAGAACCAGCAGCTGGCGGAGAAAAGGCAAAGGCAGGTCCTGCGGCGTATGGAGGCTTGCGGATACTTTTCCCCGGAAGAAGTAGAAACCGTAGCTTCCCAGATGGTGGCGATGGAGTGACGGATTGCCGTGGATAAGGAAAAGGCTGTTACAAAATCAGGGTTCCTACAAAATATGGCATTGCCATTGGGCAAATTTGCACCGTATTTTGTGGAGGTTTCCGGATTTTGGAACAGCCTTTTTGCCCTCTGGGGCAAATGCCTTCCAGGCAGGCTTTTTATTGCGTTAAATTGCCGGTTATCCTTCAATGGGGATATATTTGGGGGGTTCCTCAACGGATTTTGGTGCTTCTTTGGGGAAGTGCAGCTTTAAAATGCCGTTTTCAAAGGCTGCTTTAATATCTTCCTGCATCAAGCCGTCGCCTACGTAAAAGCTCCTCCTGCAGGAACCGCTGTAACGTTCCTGGCGGACCAGTTTGCCACGGGAATCTTTTTGCTCCTTATTTTCCTCATGGGCGGCGGCGATGGTCAGGTAACCGTTCTTTAATTCTGCCTTAATATCTTCCTTTTTAAAACCAGGCAATTCAATATCCAGCTGGTAATGGGTGCCGTCATCTTGAATATCGGTGCGCATAAGCGTATTTTCGGGATGGTTTACCGGTGTGCTAAAAAAAGGGCCATTGAAAAAATCATCAAATAAATCAAAACCTGACTGCCTTCTTGATGGTGTAAATAACATAAATCATTCCTCCTTCTTATGGGAACGGATGTAGTTTCTGAATCACCCGTCGGCTTATGTGTTATTTGTTATAATAGTAATATAACACGTGTTGTTAGCACTGTCAAGCGGTGAGTGCTAAAACTTTGTGAATTATCTGTGAAATGTGGGAATTTACCCCGGTTCCTTTATCTGCTGAAAATCATTGCTGCCTGGCCCTGTTTCCGGATCCGCCCGGTTTCATCGTGTAGTATTCCACAAATCAGGTTTCTTATCCCATAGGCCGGGCATTTATTTAATTTATCTTCTGGGGCTTTGGCAGAAAGAATTTGGAAAAAGGCCGTGAAAGCGCCAGAAAATTGGTGGCGGATAAGATTAAAAATTACCTCCACAGCGATAATAAAATACCTATGTGAGGGGGATAACATGTATTGGGGGGAGCTGCGTTATGGATGCTTTTTACAATCTGGAAGAACTGGAAGAGGCTTGTACAATCGCATGGGGGCTGCAAAAAAACATCAGGGTATAAAGGCGGGTACAACCATAAAAGGGACTTTGCCACAATAGCCAGGCGAATGGCATAAAGGGATAAAACAAAGGCCTGCCTAACGAGGCAATTGCAGGACCACATACAAGATCCGGCCGGCAATATCATACATCTCATTACAGGTTTAGGGCATCCTGCGCCGACAGGATTGCCCTTTTTCCGAATGTTTGATAAAATATCCAGATAAGAAAATGTGGTGATAAAAATGATGACATTTGCGATTTGTGATGATGAACCTTTTATGGTGGAGGAGGTCATTGGCCTTCTTTCCCAATATATGGAAGAGAGGGGCATATCCTCTTATAGTGTCAAAAGTTTTTCCGACGGGCGTTCCTTGTTAGCGTATGGCCATGATTTTGATTTGATCTTCCTCGATATTCAGATGGAGCCGCCAAACGGGATGGAAACTGCCCGGATGCTGCGGCAGCGGGGGAACCGTAGCCTGCTGGTTTTTATAACCGTTTTGAAAGAATGTGTATTTGACGCTTTTGAGGTGGAGGCATATGATTATCTGGTGAAGCCGCTGGACAGACGCCATTTTTGGCGTGCTATGGACCGGGCGGTCCGGCTTTTGGAGGGGCAGGCGGCAAAGGGCATTGTCATCCAAAAAGGCATCTCCTGCGAGGTGGTTTTGCTGTCGGATATTGTATATTGTGAAGTGCAGGGGCGCAAAATCTACCTTCATCAAAAAGACGGGAAAACCATTGGCTATTATAATAAACTGAGCAATTTTGAGCGGTGTGTGGACGGAAGGTTTTTCAAATGCCACAGGAGCTACCTGGTCAACTTGGATTATGTCCGTGGATGCAATGGCGGCCAGGTATTGCTGCCGCAGGGTGCGGCGATTCCGGTATCCCGGCTGCGGGAACGGGATTTAACCAAGGCCCTTTTGCGCCATATGAAGGGGAGGGGGGCGTGATATGGATTATTTCGGCTTATGCCTGGACGGGCTCAACCTTGTTGGGCAAGGGGTTATGCATATTGCTTTTGTCAGCCGATTTACCGGAAAACGGAAAGGGGTACGGTGTTTTTTTGCCTATTTTTTGCTGCTTTGCATTCTGGAATATAGTTTTCGGAAACTCTCTTTTTCAGGGGTAGCTGCCATGGGAAGCCAGCTGCTTGTGCTATATGGCATAAGCCGCTTTGCTATGGGAAACCTGCCTTCGTCGTCCTGTGCCGCCTCTATTTTGGCCCTTTATACTTCATGGCTTTCCTTTGGCCTAGTCAATTCGGCTGAGGCGGTGGTACTCCCTAACTGGATTGGGGAGCCGTTTCTGTATCTGCTGCTGTTTTTGGCAACCTTGTCAGCATTTGGGGTTTGCGCCTGCTGTTATGGGGTTGTGTTGAAATTATTGCCTTTGGAACAAAGGGGCGATATGCCATATATCGGCCTGCTGCTGTTGCCTGGGCTGTTTTTTACAGCGGCAGAACTTTATATTTTACACACATCTTATAGTACGGCCTCTTTAACCATTACATGGCCACAGGCGAGCAAGCATGCCATATTGCTGCTTTTGCAGGCGTTGGGGCTAGGGGCGCTGTTGTGTACATTGTATGCGTACCGGCGCATCTGCCAAGGTTTTCAGGCGCAGGCATCCCTGGATTCCCTGGCCCAGGCGGCCGAGGCGCAGAAAATCTACATTGCGGAAGCGCAAATGCGCTATGGGCAGACAAAGGCGTTCCGCCATGACATCAAAAACCACCTGTCTGTATTGAGTGGTTTGTTAAACGGCGGAAAATGGGAAGAGGGCAAAGCTTATTTGCAAAAGCTGGAAAAGGCCTCGGATTGCCTGTCTCTGCCTTGTGAGACAGGCAATCCGGTAGTAGATATATTACTGGGCGAAAAACTGGGCCGGGCAAAGGCAGAAGGGATCGGGGCCGAAGTGTCTTTATGCCTCCCCAACCCTTGCGGCGTCGACGATTTTGATTTATGTGTGATTTTTGCCAATGCCCTGGATAACGCAATCCATGCCTGCCAATCCGGCAATGGGGAGAAGTCGATCCGGATCATGGGGGAGCAGCAGGGTGATTTTTACCGGCTGACGTTTGAAAATACTTGTCCAGCCGGGCCTTTGCCCCCTATAGGGACCGGGCTTTCTAATATCCGGGCAGTGGCTGAGAAATACCATGGCGCAATGCTCACAGAGAAAACGGGCCGTTTTTTTTCTTTGCATATATTGGTACACCGTTGTAAGGGCCTTTAAACAATACAGGCTTTTTTGTTATCGGTTTTCCGGGGCCGTCGGCAAAACCATTTCGTTACATTGGGGGTGCATTTCAATCCCAAGGCATTGCAATTTCATTTTAAGGGCGTTAAACTGGAAGGGAGCAAGCAAAGCGCGCTATGCTTCTTAACGGCAGTTTAAAATTAAATGCCCAGCAGATGGGATTAAATTGGAGGGACAGATATGGAATTAATTTCTCGTATGGTTTCTGGTCCGGTGCATTCGCCTGCCGCTGCCACCGGGGCAAAAGGGCCGCTTAAAGTGGGGAAGCCGGAAGAGGACGATGAGAAACGCCCTGTGAAGCCGGAGACAGATGAGTATATCCCAGAGGAAAAACAGGAATCGTCCGGCCGTTATTGGCTGGGCAAAGACGGGGAAGGCAAACATAAAATTTATTTTGACAACCCGGAAAAAGAAGCCCCTGAAAGCCAGGCGGCAGGCACCCCTGGAAAGCCAGGCGGGCTGCCAGGGCCCGAAGGCCCGAAGGAAGGTATGGGGCCCGAAGGCCCGAAGGAAGGTATGGGGCCCGAAAGCCGGAAAGAAGGCATGGGGCCCGAAGGCCCAAAGGAAGATGAAAAGGCCGACGGCCCGGGGAAGGGGCCCGATAAAAAAGTGGAAAAGTGCACCGGCAACACAGACCGTGTAGACCGTGAAATTGAAAAGCTGAAAAAAAGGAGGGATGAACTGAAAAAGCAGATCCATTCAGAAAAGGACGGCAAGAAAATCAAGGAACTTGAAAAAAAACTGTCCCAAGTTGAACGCGAGCTGAAACAAAAAGACAACGACGCATATCGGCGTGCGCATACGGTATTTTATTAATTGGTAAAATTATGAAATGAAGTAATATAGAAACGTGTGGAGTGTTTCCTTACCGACCTGCCACCTTACCGGGACATTTTGTTTTCATGTTGTTCCGGTAAGGTGTTTTTAAATTTATGGCCTGTTTTTTGCAGGAAATACCGTGCACACCAGATCATTTTATGGTAAGATTTAGAATAGGGGCCTGGCTTTTTTAGGGATATATCGAGGCCCGGGGGCAGGGTGAAAAGCAGAGGAGGATGGTATCCGAAAAAAGGTAAAGGGGATAAATTGGAATGGAAACAGGGAAGGGGACATTAATGGAAAACAGGATGAAAAACGTATGCAGCCTATTCTTAAGTATAACGCTGCCGGGTATTATGGTGGAAATATTTGTTTACTTGTGGTCCGGGGGAATGGGCGGCGGGGAGGACGTCCTTTTCCTTTTAAACGGCATTACCATAATCGGCCTGCTCTTATTCTATAAATTGAAACCGTGCAGTATGTGGGTTTTGCCCCTGGGTTTTGCCTTGACGGCCCTTGTCTGTTATGTGAGCGATACGTTAAACGATTCCGTAAACCATTCCGAATGGCTTCCCTACTTTTATACGTCGATCATTACCGTATACTATTCCATACCATGGACCCTCCTGTCGTTTACCATAGCCCTTGCCCTTACCATCCGCAAAAATAAGGGCAGATGGAGGGAACAGATCAGGCAAAAAGGATGGAAAGCGTTTTTCTTCCGGAAAGCCACATGGCAGGATGTTCGGGTATGGTGTTTCAAAAGGAAAGAGGCATTCATTTCAGCCGGTATCCTTATGGCTATTTTTCTTGCAATAGCTGCGGCAGCCGCAATCGGTGCATGGTCCATAAGCCGGAAACATATGGTGCGCAAAGGTATTTTCCAAACGATTGACAGGCTATCGGCACAGGAAGGGACATGTATTTTTAAATTGTCTGAGGTGACGGGGTTTCAATGGGATAAAGTAGCATACATAAAATACCCGGTTTTAGAATGGGAAATCAGCAGGGAATTAGGGGTAAACGATACGGTGGGTACGGATTTAGCGGAAGGTTTTGTATTTGTATATCAAGGGAAGGTTGTCTATAAAGATTTGGTAAGCATAATGCCCGGGCAGCACAGCCGGGTGTCTTTGGAGTTTGCAGGCAGCTATTTGACGGTGTTAAAGGAAGAGGAGGCCTGGTTTGAAGGGAGGAAAATCAGCGATACCCTTTACTGGATCAAGCCGGTGGGACCAAAAGCAGGGGCGGCGCCGTGATTTGGCTGGCGAAAATGACAGCCGCCGTCTTCACGGGCCTGCGCCAATAGCCGGATGGCCCTTGCTTAACTGGATATGCCATGCTATAATGGATTTACCATAAACAGGCTTCCAGATTTTGGATTGAGACAAAGGCAAATAAAAAATGCCAAAAGGCCGGAAAAGCCGGAAGCCAGATGAGGAGCGTAGACATGGAAAAAGTATTGATTGTTGATGATAGCCCTACACAGGCTACCCAATTAAAACTTATTTTAGATGCCGACTATGACATTACCATAGCACAAACAGCAGAAGAGGGCCTTTCTTATGCAAGTTCGGGGGGATTTTCCCTGATTTTGTTGGACGTGGTTATGCCGGGGATGGATGGCTTTACGCTGCTGAAGAAATTACAGGAGGAAATTATTACCCAGAGCGTCCCCGTGATCTTAATTACAAGCCTCTCAGATATTAAGCATGAACAGCTTGGGCTTATGTTAGGCGCGGTAGACTACATATCAAAACCATTCCATCCTCTGATCGTTAAGGCGAGGGTCAATACCCACATCAAGCTTTACCGGTATCGGAAACAAGTAGAGCACCAGTCCATGACAGACCAGCTGACGGGGATCGCAAACCGGCGGCAGCATGATTGCTACAGCGTTATTAAGTGGAACGAGGCGACCCGCCTGCAGGTGCCCTTTTCGGTCTGCATGTTTGACATCGACTATTTTAAATCATACAATGACACCTTTGGCCATCCTGCCGGGGATAAGGTGATCTCCGGCGTGGCAAAGGTGATATCGTCCCATTTGCAGCGCAGCACCGATTTTGTGGCCCGTTATGGCGGGGAAGAATTTGTGGCGTTCTTTTTAGGGGACAATGCGTCCCGGGCTTTTAATTATTTGAAGAAAATACGCAAGGCCGTGGAGGGCTTGCGTATCCCCCATGACCCGTCTGTCGCCCAGTGGGTAACCGTCAGCGTCGGAGGCATTACCCTGATCCCCCAAAGGGAAAATTCTTACGAAGTTTACTTAAAGATTGCGGATACCATGCTGTATGATGCCAAGAAGTTTGGCCGCAACAGGGTCATATGGGCAAATGAAAAAATGGAACAATGGTTTGAAAAATAATGTTTGAAAAGAGGTGTAAAAAGGTGGGCAAACCGTTATGGAACGACAAATTTAACATAGGAGTCCTGGCCATAGACAAAGCACATGCCAGGCTTTTCCGGAAAGTAGGGAAACTGATGGATTTGGTGGAACATGAAGCAGACTGCCAAAGCGTATGTAAGGAGAGCATTAAATTTCTGGAAGATTACACTATGACCCATTTTTCAGAAGAAGAAGCCTATATGCGTTCCATCCACTTTAAAGGCTATGAAAAGCATAAAAAGCGCCATGATGATTTCCGGGATGTTACATTGGTTTCCCTGAAGAAGCGCCTGGAGGCATCGGGGTATTCCCCGGCGGCCGTGCAGCGTTTTGTAAACGTTATGGTTGGCTGGCTCACCGGCCATATTATGGTGGAAGACCAGGCCATCATGGGAAACGTAGATGCCAAAAAGGTTTACGACGATACGCCGGAGGCGCCAGTGGTAGCCGGTGCAGTCAAGCAGGCCATGAAGGATGTATTCCGCTTGGACGCGGAGCTTGTTGACGCCGAATACAATGGCAGGAGCATCCGGAAAGGGTATTATTACCGCCTGTGTTATGACATGGATGACGGGGGGAAAGTACAGATCCTTTTGGGGCTGGAAGAACAGCTGGCCCGCCGTGGCGTCGGTTTGATTTTGGGGTTCACTGCCATGCAGAAACCAGAGCTGGTGAGGGACGCTTCCATGCAGATTGTGGAACAGTTTTTCCACCATTTAGGCAAGCTTTTTAAATCCGACGTTACTTACCAGTTAAATAAAGAAGAACTGCTGACCAAAGATGAATTCCGGGAAGATTTTATGACGCGGTATCCGTGCCGCCTGTTATTTGAGACCCGGCTGGGGTATTTTATATTCTGTGCCCGGAAATGGGAAAGCAAGAAAAAAGCATCCGATGGGAACCCGGACAAATAGGCAGAGGGTTCGGCTGAATACCATTCAAGCCTTGTACGGGTATACGGGGCAAGGAAGGGGGCATGGGGGAAATAAAAATGAAAAAGCTTCCAAGGCTTTTATTTGCCGCACCTTGCAGCGGAAGCGGGAAAACCGCCATCACCTGCGGTATACTGGAAATCCTCCAAAGGCGGAAGGTCTCCTGCGTGTCCTACAAATGTGGACCGGATTATATCGACCCTATGTTCCATCAATACGTACTGGGGATTCCGGGATATAATTTGGACAGTTTTTTTTTGCCGCCGGAACAGGTGAAGGACCTGTTTGAAAAAAAGGCAGAAGAGGCGGACATGGCTATTATTGAAGGGGCCATGGGATATTATGACGGGGTTGCGGGAACCTCTACACATGCCAGCGCTTATGAGGTCGCCCAGATTACCGATACACCGGTAGTCCTGGTGGTGGACGGGAAAAAAAGCGGCTTGTCTTTGGCAGCTATGGTGAAAGGGTTTCTGGAATATAAACCGGACAGCCGCATTTGCGGGGTTATCCTAAATAGGGTTTCGCCCGTGATGGCAGACCGGCTGCGGCCATACCTTAAGGACCTGGGGGTCCGCTTGTACGGCGCAGCCCCCCCGTGTGGGGAGGCAGAATGGGAGAGCCGCCATTTAGGGCTTACTTTGCCCGGGGAACAGGCCAGGATGCGGGAAAAGGTAAAAGCCTGGGCAGACCGGCTGGAGCCATGCCTGGACGTAGAGGGCCTTCTTGAACTGGCAGGAAGCGCGCCGCCTATACCAATCGGCACAGGCCAACACCCGATAAAAAGGCAAAAAGGAAAAAGGAAGGGAAACCTTGCGGTTGCCAGGGATGAGGCTTTTTGCTTTTATTATCAGGAGAACCTGGATTTACTGGAACAAAACGGATGGGACCTGATCCCGTTTAGCCCCCTTCACGACAAGCACCTGCCAAGTGGCGGCATTTCGGCTATCTTATTGGGGGGCGGGTATCCTGAAATCTATGCCAAAGGGCTGTCAGAGAATAAAACCATGCTGGAGGAACTTCGCATGGCCAAAAGGCAGGGGATAAAATTTTTGGCGGAATGCGGGGGGTTCCTTTACCTCCATGAAATGCTGGAAGGGGCGGACGGTGTTTCCTATCCTATGGCGGGCCTGGTTCAGGGCAGCGGATACCGCAAAGGGGGCCTGTCCCGGTTCGGATATATTATTTTGTATGACAAACAAGGGAACCGGATGGCCCGCGGGCATGAATTCCACTACTGGGACAGCACGCTTCCGGGGACGGATTTTAAGGCGGCCAAACCTTTAAGTTCCCGGGGATGGGACTGTATGCATGTGACGGACGGGATGATCGCCGGATTCCCCCACCTGTATTACGGGTCATGTGCCGATTGGATTCTGAAATTCCTTGAAAATAATAAATGAAACGAAGGAAACGCATATGTATATTGCGGATTTACATATCCATTCCCGGTATTCCCGGGCCACCAGCAGGGAATGCGTCCCCGAATATCTGGAATTGTGGGCCAGGAGGAAGGGCATCCACCTGCTTGGGACCGGGGATTTTACCCATCCCGCATGGCGGCAGGAATTGGAAGAAAAGCTGATCCCTGCGGAGGAAGGCCTGTATTGCCTGCGGGAAGGGCTACGGCTGAAAGGCCCTATATTCCGGCAAGGGGGGTTGGAGGGCGATATTTCCCCCCGGTTTGTGGTTTCCGGGGAGGTCAGTTCCATTTATAAGAAAAACGGGCGGGTGCGCAAAGTCCATAACCTGATCCTGCTGCCGGGCCTTTCAGAGGCTGGCCGGCTGTCCAAAAGGCTGGAAGCCATCGGCAACATCCATTCCGACGGAAGGCCAATATTGGGCCTGGACAGCCGGGACCTTTTAGAGGTTACCTTAGAGGTTTGCCCCCGGGCTATTTTTGTGCCTGCCCATATTTGGACCCCTCATTTTTCTATGTTTGGGGCCTTTTCTGGGTTTGACACCGTGGAGGAATGCTTTGAAGATTTGACGCCCTATGTCCATGCCATGGAAACCGGGCTGTCTTCTGACCCGGCTATGAACTGGCGCCTTTCGGCGCTGGACCGGTTTCAGCTGGTCTCCAACTCAGACGCCCATTCCCCGGCAAAACTGGGGCGGGAGGCAAACCTCCTTGACATCCCCCTGTCCTATGACGGTTTGTACGGCGCAATCCAGGAAGGGGAAGGGCTTATGGGGACCATTGAATTTTTTCCGGAGGAAGGCAAATATTTTTATGACGGGCACCGGAAATGCAATTTGTGCCTAAGCCCCGGCGAGGCGGAAAAATACCAGGGGAAATGCCCGGTGTGCGGTAAAAAGCTCACTTTGGGGGTTTCCCACCGGATTGGGCAGCTGGCGGACCGGGACGAAGGCTTTGTACGTCCGGGGGCGGTACCGTTTGAAAGCCTGGTGCCGTTGCCGGAAGTGATTGCCGCTTCCACAGGCAGTTCTGCCACCAGCAAGAAAAGCCAGAATAAGTATACGGAAATGTTGGCTAAACTGGGGACGGAGTTTTCCATTTTAAGGGAGCGGCCCATAGAGGAGATCCAAAGGCAATGCGGTTATCCAATCGCCGAGGGGATCCGCAGGCTCCGGCAGGGGAAGGTGCGGCGTTTCCCTGGATTTGACGGAGAGTACGGTATCATCCGGCTGTTTGAACCATGGGAGATAGCGTCCATGGAAGGCCAAATGAGCCTGTTTGCATGGGGCGGGCCCCCCTTAGGGGAGGCGGCGCATGACGGGCAAAAAGGCCGGCAGGAAGCGGAGGGGCAGCCAGGGGAAGGCATATATGCCGGCAGCCAAAAGGCGCTGACCGGCAAAAGGGCGCCAGCACGGCCGGTAACGGGCGCAGGCGCCAACCTTCAAAAGGCCCCCGCTCCCCCCACGGCGGAAAACGCACCGGCGGCGGCTGCCCTCAATGAAGAGCAGCTAAGTGCGGTTCGTTCTGTGTCCCCGAAGATTGCAGTGGCTGCAGGGCCAGGGACTGGCAAAACCAAAACCCTTGTTTCCCGGATCCTCTATTTGTTGGAAAACCGCAAAGTAAAACCGTCGGAAATCACGGCGGTCACTTTTACCAACCAGGCGGCCCGGGAAATGAAAACCCGTTTAGAACACCAATTAGGCAAGAAGCCCATAGTAAATAAGATACGGATCGGCACTTTCCACTCCATCAGCATGGAACAGTTAAAAGCAGCAGGAGAAAAATTTATATTGGCTGAAGAAAGCGCGGCGCTGGAACTGGTGAGGGAGGTGGCTGAGGAACTAGGGATCGGGGAAAACCCAAAACGCCTTCGGCAGAAGATTTCCCAAAGGAAAATAGAAGCCGCGGAGGGCAAAGGGGACGGGGGATGGGAAGGGCAGGAACGTTTAAAGGTAAACCAGGCAGCTACGCGTTACCAGGAACGGCTTGCCGCCATGGCCGCCTATGATTTTGACGATTTACTGATAAAGGCGCTCAAAATGGCACAAGAGGGGGCAACGTCCTTCCCCTACCTTTTGGTAGATGAATTCCAGGATATTAACCCTTTGCAATACCGCCTGGTCCAGGCATGGGGCCGAGGGGGCAGGGAAACCTTTTTTATCGGCGACCCCAATCAGGCAATCTATGGTTTTCGGGGGGCGGATTATAAAAATTTTGAATGCTTTTGCCAGGAAGGGGATACCAATCAGGTTTATTTGCGGAAAAATTACCGGTCCACCCCGGAAATCCTGGCAGCATGTGGGGCAATCCTGCAAAATGGCGGGAAGCTTTTAGAGCCAGTAAAGGGATCCGGTTTTCCGGTCCGCCTGGTTCAGGCAGAAAAAGAGAGGGATGAGGCAATTTTTGTTGCCAAGGAAATCAACCGCCTAGTGGGCGGGATGGATATGCTGGATGCCCAGGAGGGGTTTTCCTGCCCGGATGGCCGGATCCCCAGAAGTTTTGCGGATATAGCAGTGCTTTACCGCACCCACCGCCAGGCAGGGCTTTTGGAAACATGCCTGAAAAAAGAAGGGGTGCCTTATGTGGTGGCTGGCCGGGAAGGTTTTTTGGAAGAAGATGTGGTCCGGGGGAGTTTGGGGTTTTTCCGGAGCCTTTTAAACCCGGAGGACGGCCTGTCAAGAAAGTTGTGCCGTAAGCTTTTATGGGGCCAGAAAGAAGATGGGCCCTTCCAATCCCAATATTCCATACTGTCGGAGAAATATGGCAATTCCTGCAAGAGGGGCAACCCCCAAAAGTTATGGGCTTCCTGGATCAAGGATATAGGGCTTTCCGAAGATCCGTCCATGGAAAAACTGGCGGCCATGGCTGTGTTTTACCGTACCATGGAAGAAATGCTCACATCCTTGGCGTTTGGAAGGGAAAGTGACCTGAAACGGTGCGGCGGGAAAACGTATACAGCCGACGCGGTAACCTTGATGACCATACACGGTTCCAAAGGCCTGGAATTTCCGGTGGTCCTCCTATATGGCGCCAGGAAAGGGATGATCCCCTTGGACTTTCAAGGGCGGGAGGGGGATCCGGAAGAAGAAAGAAGGCTCCTCTACGTAGCGATGACCAGGGCAAAAGAAGAGCTGATTATGACAAGTTCCGGGGAATTATCGCCTTTTATCCGGCATATACCGGATAAGGCCATCCAAAAGGAAGCGGCCCAAAGGCATAAAGGGTGGGACGGCTACCATCAAATGAGCCTGTTTGATTAGGGGAAGGAGGACCCCTCCCCCATGAACGTAGGTTTGATATAGGGAAAGGCCCCCCATGAACGCGAAATCGTATAGAAAGGGAGAAAATATGACGGAAAACCAAACGTTGAACACCATTTTTAACCGGTCAAGCTACAGGGGGAGATTCAAAAACGAACCGGTCCCCCGCGAAGACCTGGCCATGATCCTTAAGGCGGGGATAGCCGCCCCGTCCGGCTGCAACCGGCAGACCCCTTCCTTTATTGCGGTGGATGAAGAAGAGCTGGTAAAAGGGGTCAAACAGATTTTCCCAAACCCTTCCTGCCAGACAGCCCCGGCGTTTATTTTGGTGTTTACCCAGGAAATTGCCGGGATAGACGGGCATTTTTATAATGTCCAGGATTATGGCGCCGCAGTGGAAAATATGCTTCTGGCAATGAAATCACTGGGATATGACTCTTGTTGGTACGAAAGGGGGATCCGAAGGTATACGGACCCGATTTCCGCCCTTTTACGCGTCCCGGAAGGGCTGCGCATGGTATGCCTGCTGCCGGTAGGGGTTGCGGCAGAGGAAGTGCATCCGGCAAAAGGGAAGAAACCCTTTGAAGAACGGGCATGGTTTAACCTTCCGGAAACGGCAAAATAATGGGGGAGGGTAAAACGGCAAATATTGCCATGCCCCCAAAGCTTAAAATATCTGCCGGTAGCAACATGCGCTAACGGGGCAAATTTAGAAGAAAAGGTTACAATAAAATGAGTAGACAGAAAAAAAAGCAATTATGGAGAAGGCTTGGCAACAACTTGATTGTGCTGGCAATGTTTATTCTGGTAATCATGCTTTGTACAAATATCCTTCGCAGGTCCCTGATGGAGAATACCAATAAAATGGGGCTTACGCTGGTAGAGAACTATTCTTCTGCGGAGGAAGGCAACATGCGCACTTGCGAGTCGATTTTGACAATCAGTGCCAATTATGTGGAAGAAAGGGAGAAAGATAACATCTCCATTGAAGAACTCAAAGAAGGGTTGTATCCTTTTATGAATGGCCTGACAGCCATGTACGGGGCGGATCATATCCAGATTTACGGGAAAGCAAAGGGAGGGTCCGAGCTAATATCCAATAATCCAAAGATTGAGGCCATGGAAAATTACCCCGTGGAAGATATGGACTATTATAAAGGGGCTATGGCGGCAAATGGGGAGATCTATATTTCCCCGGCTTATTTGGACGTGGTAACCGGCCTGCCTGTGGTTACCATGTGTAAGGCCATACCATCTACAGGAAGTTTTCTGGCAATTGACATTATGTTTTCCTGTTTTGAAATGAACAACGAAAACCTGTCCCTCCCCCAAAATGCCTCTTATTACCTCACTGGCAGGAACGGCACATTGCTTTACTATAAAACGGCAATGGACTATTCCTATGATACCTACCAGGAGGTAGTCAAAAGCTACATGGAAAAGGTGGACATGGAAAAGGGGAACCAGGTCTTGGAAGACGTTATGGCTACAGACGGCATTTCCCGTAATGTCTATTTCCACCACATGGACAATGGCTGGACGGCAATCCTGACAATCCCGGAGGAAGAGATCTTTTCGGGCGCCGATACTTTCCGGTTGATCAGTTTTATTGTCATCCATCTGGGCGCCGCCCTGGTTGCTTTTCAGGTATGGCGGGATTATAAGCAGGAAAAAAAGGCCCAAACCCTTACCGAGGAACGGGATTTGATGGCAGGGCGCAACCGGGTGTACCAGAACGCTATGAACGGCACCGCACGGGCTTACCGGGCGATCTATTATGTCGACGTAAAGAGCGGCAGGTACGAAATGCTTTACCCCTACCGCGGCAAGGAATCGGAGTCGGGGGATTATGACACAGAGTTTGTGTCTAGCCGTTTTGACACGGGGATTATTGCCCCGGAGCACCAGGGGCTGCTCCAGTCGTTTTTGGACCTGCCCAATATCTTAAAGCAGCTTGAAACCGAAGACCATATTGAACTTCAATATAAAAGGATGGCGGACGACGGCAAGTATGAGTGGTGTTCGGTCGCCGTTACCGTGGCGGAAATGGACGACGGCCGCCCGTCTGCCATTACCTTGGCTGTCCGCAGCATTGACGAAATTATCCACCGGGAGGAAAGGCAGAAAGAGGTGCTGGCCTTGGCGGCAGAGCGCGCAGAGGCGGCAAACCTTGCCAAAAGCGATTTCTTGTCCCGGATGAGCCACGATATCCGCACCCCCATGAATGCCATCCTGGGGATGACTGCGGTGGCCGGTATGCACATTGACGAAAAAGAGCGGGTTTTAGATGCCTTAGGCAAGATTACCGTTTCCAGTAAACACCTGCTGGGGCTGATCAACGAAGTCCTGGATATGAGCCGGATCGAAAGCGGCAAGGTGAGCCTGACCGAGGGGGCTTTTAACCTTTCGGATACCATCGAAAGCCTTTTGACTGTGTTCCACTCCCAGATGGATGCAAAAGGGCTGGAACTAAGCGCCAATATTGCCAGCTTGGACCATGAGGACGTGATCGGTGACGAACAGAGGCTACAGCAGATCTTTATGAATATTATGGGCAATGCCATTAAGTTTACGCCGTCAGGAGGCAAGATAACCATTTCCATTGAAGAAAAGCCATCTTCCGTCAGGGGGAGCGGATATTACCAGTTTACCTTTGAAGACACCGGGATTGGCATGGAAAAGGATTATATCCAAAAGATTTTTGAACCGTTCTCCCGGGCGGCGGATTCCCGTACCGGAAAGATCGAAGGGACTGGGCTGGGCATGAGCATAGCCGTCAATATCGCCCGCATGATGAATGGCGACATCCGTGTGGAAAGCGTGCTGGGGCAGGGGTCTACATTTACGGTTATGGTTTACCTGAAACTCAATGACATCACCCAAGAGGATATTGACGCCTTTGCCTCTTTGCCGGTGCTGGTGGTGGACGACGAGGAAGCTGCCTGTGAGAGCGCCTGCGAGATCCTTTGCAGCCTTCAGATGGATGCGGAATATGCACTGGACGGGGACAGCGCCGTCAGGCGCATTGCGCAGGCGAGGGAAGAGGCGAGAGATTTTGCCGTGGTAATCCTGGACTGGAAAATGCCGGGGAAAGACGGGGTGGACACGGCGAAGGAAATCCGCGGCATGGTGGGGGAAGACATCCCGATTATTATTTTGTCCGCCTATGACTGGTCAGACATTGAGGCAGAAGCTTTGAGCGCAGGGGTGGATGCGTTTATTGAAAAACCGCTGTTTAAATCCAGGCTTACAAGGGTCCTCAAAGACGTACTGGGGCTGGGCAGGGAAGAAAAGTCGGCCACAGCCCTGGAAACCTTCCAAAAGCAGGATTTTTCCGGCAAAAGGGTTTTGCTGGTAGAAGACAATGAACTGAATATTGAAGTGGCGGCGGAACTTCTGGATGTGGTGGGGATCCGGGTAGAGCAGGCTTTAAACGGCCAGATTGCAGTTGACCGCGTCCTTGAAAACGCCCCGGGTTATTATGACCTGATCTTTATGGATATTCAGATGCCGGTGATGAACGGATACGAAGCGGCCAAAAGGATCCGCACCTGTGGCAGGGAAGACCTGACGGCAATCCCCATTATTGCCATGACTGCGGACGCTTTTGCGGATGATATCCGAAAGTCGGAAGAAGCGGGGATGAACGGCCACATTTCCAAACCGGTGGATATCCAACGGCTGGAAGAAGCGTTAAGGACATGGATCCAGTAAACAAAACCAATGGTAACCATCCGCCTGCCTGTGGCAAAAGGCTGCCGGGGCAGGCGGCTTTTCGCATTACAAGAAAAACATAAGGAGACAAATCGTGGCAGAACAGATATTGGAACTGGACGGGATCAAGAAAAGTTTTGATAAGGTCCAAGTGCTAAGGGGGATCAGCCTTTCCATCCGGCAGGGGGAATTTATTACCTTCCTTGGTGCGTCCGGCTGCGGAAAGACCACTACCCTGCGGATCATTGCCGGATTGGAAACCCCGGATGAAGGGAAGGTTTTCCTGAACGGAAAGGATGTAACCGCACTGGAGCCTAACCAGAGGAATGTAAATACCGTATTCCAGAATTATGCCTTGTTTCCCCATATGAACGTATTTTCCAATATAGCCTATGGGCTTAAGCTGAAAAAGCTGCCTAAAAAGGAGATTGTCCGGAAAGTGGGGGAAATGCTGGAACTGGTGCAGCTGCCCGGCTATGAAAAAAGGATGCCTTTTGAACTTTCCGGCGGGCAAAAACAACGTGTAGCGATTGCCCGGGCAGTGGTCAACAACCCTCAGGTCCTGCTTCTGGACGAGCCTTTAGGGGCGCTGGACTTACAGCTGCGCCGCCAGATGCAGGTGGAATTAAAGCGCATCCAGAAACGCCTGAAAATCACTTTTGTCTACATTACCCATGACCAGGAAGAGGCCTTGAATATGTCGGACCGGATTGTGGTGATGGACAACGGCAAGCTGGAACAAGTGGGGACGCCGGATGAAGTGTATTACCATCCTAAAACCAGCTATGCGGCCCGGTTTGTGGGGACGGCCAATATCTTGTCCGGGCGGTTAAAGAAAGTAGAAGGCGGGGTTGCCTGGGTTGAGGTTTCCTGTTGTCCACAAGGGCCGACAGTTTTGGTCCCCGCAGCCCTGTCAAAAGCCCAGGCCGAGCAGGTCCGCCTGGGGCAGATCGGGCAGGGGCAGCAGGTGGCCATGGCAGTGAGAAGCGAAAATGTCCGGTTGGAGAAGGAAGGGGGCCGGGGGCTGCGCCTCTTGGTAACGGAGAAAAATTTTGCCGGGGGGATGTTGCGGGTCTTTCTGGATGCAGGGGCGCTGGGGGAATTGGTGTCAAGCCGCCAGGGCATGGATCCTACTTTCCAGGCCGGCGACGTGGCTTTTGCCCATTGGGCTCCTGAGCATGGGGTATTGGTAGATACGGGATAAACGGCAGCTTCTTTCCCACAGGCGCGCAGGAAAGAAGCCGCGCCGGGCGGGGCTATGAAATGGCAAACATCAACGGTTTCCCGCGGGCGCACAGGAAAAGATAATAAAAGGCAGTAAAATAAAAGCCGGGAGGATCAGGGGAATGGGGCAAAATACCAGAGGGAAAGAAAGGGCCGGATGGCATAAAGAGGGGGGTACGGGGGTGATGCAGATCCTGCAGGCGGCCTTCCCGGCGGGGCGCCCGCCGGGGAAACGGCGGGACCGGTGGTGGATGGCAGTGATGCCTTTCTACCTGTTTACGGTTTTTTTTGTTGCCCTGCCAATGGTATATCTGCTGGTTTTAAGTTTTCTGACCCGGGCCCGGGCCTGGGGTGTGGTAAATGAATTTACGCTGGACAATTATCTGCGGATTGCCAAGCCGGTTTATTTGAATACTTTTAAGGAATCGTTCCAGATGGCTGTATTGACCACCATAGGCACCTTGTTGGCCGGCTACCCCTTCGGATATTTTATGGCCAGGCTGCCCAAGCGGGCAAAAAGCCTGATGATGCTTTTGGTGGTGATCCCCTTTTGGACCAGCGCTTTGATGCGGATGTATGGCTGGATTATTATTTTCCGCAGCAATGGGCTTTTGGATAAGCTGTTAATGGGGGTGGGGCTTACGGATTCGCCGTTGAAATTATTGTATTCTTATCCCGCGGTCTTGGTGGGGATGGTCTATTCCCTGCTGCCTTTTATGATCCTTTCCGTCTATTCCAGCACGGATAAGATGGACTGGGGCCTGGTGGAGGCAGCAAGGGATTTAGGGGCGACGAAATGGGAAGCCTTTTTTACCATTACCATGAAATTGACCCTCCCTGGGATATTGTCGGGCATTGTGCTGGTGTTTATCCCGTCCATGGGCCTGTTTTTTATTGCAGATATTTTGGGCGGGGGCAAGGTTATGCTGGTGGGGAACCTGATCCAGAACCAGCTTCAGAGCGGAAGGGATTGGCCGTTTGCCGCCGCGTTGTCTGTGGTGCTGATGATGTTTACCTCTGTGATGATCTGGATATACCGCAAGGTGGCTGGGGTGAAAGATTTGGAGGGGCTGTTATGAAAAAGAAAGTCCGCTTTTCTGCCGTTTATCAGGCAATCCTGCTGGCCCTGATGTATATGCCCATCTGCGTGGTAGTAGCCTATTCTTTTAACGGATCGCGCAATTCTACGGCCTGGACCGGATGGAGCCTGGACTGGTACCGGAAACTGATGAAAAACCGGCCTTTGCTGGAGGCACTGAAAAACAGCGTGGTTTTGGCAACCTTAAGCAGCGTGGCGGCAGGGGTTATAGGGACCTTGGGCGCGGCTGGCATGGCCAAGGTCAGGTGGCGGAGTAAAAGTGCGGTGGAATATGTCTCTTCCATCCCCATTATGGTGCCGGAAATTATATTGGGGATGGTATTTATGGCCTTTTTTGCCATGTTGGACCTGCCTTTTGGCATGGTGACGCTGGTGCTTGGCCATACTGCTTTTTGTGTGCCCTATGTGTATATGATGGTCAAATCCAGCCTGGTGGGGATTGATAAATCCCTGGGCGAAGCGGCAAAAGACCTGGGGGCTACTGAGGGGAGGGCATTTTTTGACATTACTTTGCCGCTGATTTTACCGGCGGTGATTTCCGGGATGCTCCTGGCTTTCGCCATGTCGTTGGATGACGTGGTCATCAGCATTTTTGTGACAGGGGCCAGGACAAATACGCTTCCGATCCACATTTATACACAGTTGAAATCCGGGGTCACGCCGGAGATAAATGCACTTTGTACGCTTATGCTGGCAGTGACCTTTTTGCTGGTGGGGGCGTCGAGGGCTTTAAGGGGGATTGGGCGCAGTTAAAGCGTGTGCGGGCAATGGGCCCGGCGTAAAATTTATCAGTTGAATACCGTAAGGAGGATAACAATCATGAAAAAGGCCAGTGGATTTTTTGCAATATTGACGGCGGCAGCTTTGACGGCCGCCAGCCTTTCCGGCTGCGGCGGGGGGGAGGGGGGCGCAAAGGCCCCTGCACAGGCCCAGGACGGCTCCAAAGACGTTAAGGGGGATCCGGGCGAGTTAAATATTTATACCTGGGCCGAGTATGTACCCCGGGACGTGATCAGCCGTTTTGAAGACGAGACGGGGATCCGGGTCAATTATACCAATTTTGAGGCAAACGAGGAAATGCTGGCCAAACTGGAAACCAGTAAAGGCGGGGACTATGATATTATCATAGCGTCGGATTATATCATTAAGGTTGCCGCCGATGAAGGGCTGGTCAAAGAGCTGGACAAGGAAAAGCTGCCGAATTTTAAAAACATTGACCCGGTTTTCCAAAACTTTTTTTATGATCCGGAAAATACGCTGACGGTCCCCTATGGCCCAGGCATCCCTTTGCTTGTCTACGACCCGTCTGTGGTTACCTGCCAGGTTACCGGTTATGAATCTTTGTGGGATCCGTCGCTAAAAGACAGCCTGGCTTTGATGGACAGCGAACGGGTGGTTATGGGGATGGCTTTGAAGGCTATGGGGGAGTCTTTTAATACGGAAGACCTGGACGTAATCCAGGCGGCCGGGGAAAAGCTGATGGGGCTGGCGCCTAATGTGCGGGTGCTAAGCCAGAACCAGACCCAGGATTACCTCCTAAGTGGGGAGGTAGGTGCGGCATTCCTCTTTACTTCCCAGGTTGCCTTGGCCTTAAGCCAAAACCCGGACCTACAGGTGGTTTACCCAAAGGAAGGGCTTGGCTTTGGGGTGGATGCCGCCTTTATCCCTTCCCAGGCGCCTAACAGCGACAACGCCCATGCGTTCCTGAATTTTATCCTGGACGGGGAAATCGGGGCGCAGGTAACCCAGCAGACATATTACCTTTGCCCGAATCAGGCTTCCTACGAGTTTTTGGACGAGGAGTTTAAAAAGAGCCTGGTTATCAGTACGGACGACATCCCCAACGGGGAATTTATCCAGGATGTGGGCCCGGAGGCAACGGCGCTTCACGGGGAACTTTGGACAAAGTTTAAGGCAGCACTGGATTAGGCCTGCCGGTGTTCCGGCAGCCTGCCGGGGAAAAGGGCAAGGGTCCGGGGGCGGTTTTTGGATGAGGTTCGGGAGGTGGAAAGGATGGAAGAAAAAACCAATGTCATGCGGATTTTAGAGCAGAAAAAGATACCCTATCAGCCACATTTCTATGAGGCCGGAGGGGCAGTTAGCGGGGCCGGGGCCGCCCGGGCCCTGGGGGAAGACCCTGCCCTGGTTTTTAAAACATTGGTGACGGAAGGCAAGAGCGGGCGCCATTATGTATTTGTTATCCCGGTAGAAAAGGAACTGGACCTAAAGAAAGCCGCAAAGGCGGCAGGAGAAAAATCAGTGGCCATGTTAAAGGCGAAAGAACTTTTGCCCCTTACGGGATATGTCCACGGCGGCTGTTCTCCCATCGGGATGAAAAAATTTTTCCCCACAACCATCGGCCGGCAAGTGGAAGGGCTGGAGCGTTTCTTTTTTAGCGGCGGTAAGGTTGGGGCACAGGTGGAGATGGCGCCAAAGGACCTTAGGAAAGTGATCCGTTATCAGGTAGCGGATGTGACGGTGGAAAGCCATATCCAATAAGGCAGGGTATGGGGGGGGAAGAGATGGACATCCGTGGAAATAAGGCAGGGCATGGGGATTTTCAAGGGATGGGACATCCGTGGAAAAGAGGGGGATCATGGAAGAAAAAGACAAAATTTTAAAAGTGAAAAAGAAGTTGATTTTTTTGTTTTTGGTTTATATATCCGTTGCGTTTGCGCTGATTGGGTCTGCTTTCCTGCCGGCCTTTTTAAAAGAGGAGGAGGAAGTGGCGGACTTTTCCGAAATTGTGTTAAGCGGCAGCAAAACGGAAAGCCAATCCGTTAAATTGGACTTGGATACATTACCGATATACATTACACAGACTTCCCAAAAGGATATTCAACTATATTATGTGGCCGATATGTTTGGCCGGGGGTGCCTGGTATCTATGTCAAGTAGTACCTTTGATAATATAGTAAGGAGGCTCAATGGGGAAACCGGAAAATTGGATACTATTTACCGGATAAAAGGGGTTGCGTACCCAATTGATGAACCCTTAAAACAATTGGTTATATCAAACAGCAAACACTTGTTCCGGTACAGGGAGTTAGGGCCTGACAATTTTTCGGAATATTTCGGCGAATTCTATATCAAAGAAAAGGTTACCAGCAAGGGGAGGGCTGGCTTGCCTGCAATCCTGGTGGTTATCGGGGTGTTTTTGCTTGTATTGGCATTTGTGTATATCATACCCGCTTTTATAAGGGCAAACCGGGGGGGATTCGGTATTTTTGACGAAAAGGATATGCTGCAGGCATTGGAGGGATACCTACCCAATGGGGAAACGCTGGCGGCAGCCGTACGCGGCATCGGGGTTCAAACGGAAATAAAACAAACATTCAAGAAATGCCGTTGTGTGGGGGACAAACTGGTATCAGATGAAAACTGCGCTGCCCT
Organism: uncultured Lachnospiraceae bacterium; assembly: GCA_910584845.1. Taxonomy (GTDB): domain Bacteria; phylum Bacillota; class Clostridia; order Lachnospirales; family Lachnospiraceae; genus Brotaphodocola. The sequence goes on along the minus strand of CAJUDH010000011.1, from coordinate 3,597 downwards.
TCAAGTGAAGAAAATCAAGTACTCAAAATATGACGTATATGTCGGCATTACCCAGCATTACCTGATCCTCGCCGAATGTAAGGCGTATAAACATCTTTATCAATTTAACGACGCCCCGGATTTGGGGGAAACGGTTATTGAGGAAATTGGCTCCTGTATTCCCATACGGGATATCGGCACCCGTTTCCTATTGGCAGAAATTCAAAATTGCGTGGTTAAACAAGGATGGATGGGGGCAGCCAACTGTTCCATTACGATGAAAAACGGCAGTTTCCTTAAGGTCATGTTGCCAAAACGCGGCGGGCTGGGCGTGCCCCGCCATCCGGAAAACCGTGAAGCAATTATCGCGCGCCTAAAAGGCAACAACAAATAAAAAATGAAACTTGCAAGAAAATCCGTGGCGGATCCGGATGTTTGGTGGGAAATCCGGGGAAATAGCGGCTGCCAGGGCGGCAGGGCAATAGACGCGCCATCCGGCAGATTCTGCTTCATAGGGAGGGCTTTGCATGAATCTTGAGGAACTTGCCAATCAAAAGAACGGATCCCTTACGGCAAACGACAGGGAAATACTGGCGGCGGTTTTCCGGGATAAGCAGGCAGTAAAGAATATGGACAGCACCCAGCCTGCCGGGCAGCCTTATGAGATGGTAGCGGCATTTTATATTTTGCTGGATATTTTGTCGGTCCGCTATCTTGAGTATGAACAGAACCGCAGGGGAGTGGCGATGGATGAGGATGGTTTTGATTGAATACCTTTACCTTTGTTACCCAAATTATTTGGTGGGCGCCGGAACGGATGTGGACAAAGTTTTATAAAATGAAATATAGTACAGAATCCGTACATTGTTTTTAAAGGGGTCCATCCTATTGATGGACTTCTTTTTTTGTGGTAGCCTGATTGCAGGACAGGGAGGAAGGCATAAAACGTATGGTTGAAATTATTTACCTGGATATAGACGGGATCTTAAGAGATGAACAAAAAGGGGTTCCGGACAGTGCAGCCTGGACAATAGGCCAATGCCGGAAATACGGAATCCGGATTGTCATCTGTACAGGCAGAAGTTCCGGAATGGTCCAGGAAGACGTTATGGCGCTGCAGACGGATGGGATGATTTCCGGGGGAGGCTGTTATATCCAATACCGGGGGAGGGAGGCGCAGCTGGTTCAGAAATGGAAATGGAACGGGAGGTGGTATCTGGAATTGCTTCCGAAAGGGTGCAATAAGGGCACCGCCGTTTACAGGCTGAATAAGGAGCTGGGTATTTTGAAAAGCCGGAGCATGAGTTTTGGTGACGGCGTAAATGACATTGACATGATGAAGGCAACCGGGGTTGCCGTAGCAGTAGGGTCCGGTGACATGAGGATCCGGAAATATGCGTCTTCTGTATGTGAAGCGGCGGCAGAGGACGGCATTTATAAAGAATTGGTAAGGAGAAACATCATCCATCCATGGGAAAGGAGCGCAGTATTATGAAGAAACAGTGGTGGCAGGAGGAGGTTGTTTATCAGATTTACCCCAAAAGTTTTTATGACAGCAACCATGACGGCATCGGTGATTTGCGTGGGATTACAGAAAAGCTGGATTACCTGGAAAACCTTGGGGTGACGATGTTATGGATTTGCCCTATTTATCAATCGCCTATGGACGACAACGGCTATGACATTTCGGATTATAAAGCCATTGCGCCGGAGTTTGGGACAATGGAAGACCTGGAAGAGCTGATTGGGGAGGCGGGGAAACGGGGGATCAAGATTATCCTTGACCTGGTGGTTAACCATACTTCGGACGAGCATGAATGGTTTCAAAAAGCTTTATCGGATTCCGGGAGCCGTTTTCACGATTATTATATTTTCAAGGAGGGGGGGCAGATCCCGAACAACTGGCGTTCCGTCTTTGGCGGAAGCGTGTGGGAGAAGGTCCCCGGGCGGGAAGAATATTATCTGCACTCTTTTGGGAAGAAACAGCCGGATTTGAACTGGGAAAATGAAGAGCTGAGGAGGGAATTGTATGAAATCGTGAATTGGTGGCTGGATAAAGGGATCGCAGGTTTCCGGATTGACGCCATTACGTTTGTCAAAAAGGATTTAACCTGGAAAAGTAAGGAGCCGGACGGGGTGGACGGGTTGTCTAAATGCACAAAATCCTCCAGGAACCAGCCGGGCATAGGGGTGTTCCTTAGGGAACTGAAAGAGCATACCTTTGACCGGTATCCATGTGTGACGGTTGCGGAGGCGCCAGGAGTCCCTTATGGGGAGCTGGGGGAATTTATCGGGGAAAACGGCTATTTTTCCATGATTTTTGATTTCCGCTATGCGGATTTGGATATTGACTCCGGCAGCGAATGGTTTAAGCGCGTTGACTGGGGCATAAAGGATTTCAGGGATAAAATAATGGACAGCCAGATGGCGCTGCAAAAATATGGCTGGAGCGCCAATTTTATTGAGAACCATGACCAGCCCAGGGCAGCCACCAAATATTTAAAAGATGGCCAGGACAATCCGGAGGCCGTAAAGACCTTGGCAGCCATGTACTTTTTCTTAAGGGGGCTTCCGTTTATCTATCAGGGCCAGGAACTGGGGATGCAGAACTTTAACAGGGGGTCCATCGGGGAGTTTGACGATTTGTCCAGCATTGACCAGTATTACCGTGCGGTTGAGGAAGGGTATACAAAGGAGGAAGCGCTCCGCTTTGTGAATTTGCGCAGCAGGGACAACGCACGCACCCCCTTCCCTTGGGACAATACACAGTATGGCGGGTTTTCCGTACATAAGCCCTGGCTTGGCATGGCAGAAGAATATCCCAGGATTAATGCCAGGGCGCAGATGGGGGACAAAGGGGGCGTGTATGAGTTTTACAGGAGCATAATCCGGTTCCGCCAAAAGGGGCCGTACCGCAACTGCCTTATCTATGGCAGGATCGAACCGGTGTTAAGCAGCGAAAATGTAATCGCATATAAACGGTATACCCAAGGGGAAACCCTTTTGTGCTGGTTTAATTTCAGCAGGGGAAAGGAAGTGGAAATGCTTCCGGACGGGGGGATGGAGCCTGTCTGGCAAAGCTATGGGGAAGTATGTTTCCATGAAAACGGGTTGGAACTACAGCCATACCAGTCGGTGATGCTGAAACTTGTTTGAAAAAACATCCCTTATTTGCTGGTCTGCCTATCAAGTATTTGGCGGTATGCCGGTGATCGGCATGGTAATCGGATTGATGCTGGTTTCCCCGGCCCTCCCCAATGCCTATTCGGTTGCAGACCCGGGAAGCGGCGTGAAAGCGGTTATGGCCTTTGGCTGTATTCCCGTTGTCGGATGCCAGGGCAGCGTCTTCTCGGCAATTTTGACGGCCTATATTGGGGCAAACATATGGGAGATACCGGAATGTATTTCTATCTTCTGCAGAACTGGCAGAACTCCAAGAGGAACTGCCCTCTCTTTGGGAACAGTACATTGAGCGGCTGTCCGAGTATATGGAATCCAGCGGAAAAGGATATAAAAACCATGCCGCCACAATCCGGCGCTGGGCGGACGCCGACAAAAAGAAAGAGGAACCGCCTGCCCGGAACCGTGATTACAGCGTGGAGGAAGGAGAAACCATAT
>CAJUDH010000010.1 GCA_910584845.1 uncultured Lachnospiraceae bacterium | reverse complement strand
AGGATGCTGCTTTTCAGTGACAGAACAGTGACAATTTAGTGACAATCAAAACAAGGTTTATGTAGAGAATAGTAGAAATAGATAAGTCCGGGGGACTATCCCAAAGTTTGTGTAAACCTCCAAACTGATGTAAGATAAGATTACTCAGTTTGGAGGTTTTATTATGGCAAGAAAAAACGAAAGCCCACAAAAAGCAGCAATGCGGGAAATGATGCGCAGCTATCTCAAAGACAATGACATCCGCATTAAAAATGGGACAGATGCCAATGCCGTCATGCGGGACATGATGTCCGTGATTCTCGAAGATGTACTGGATGAAGAACTGGATGGGGAACTCGGCTACTCAAAGTACGGTTACCGGAACAAGGACACTGGCAACAGCCGCAACGGGCATTCCAAAAAGGCCATGCATACAACTATGGCGATATGGATGCTGCAATCCCGCGCGACCGGAACAGCGAGTATGGGCCCCAGCCCATTAAAAAATACTAGAATACCGTGACGCAGGACATGGAGGAAAAGATTCTTTCCATGTATGCAAAAGGCATGACAACCGGTGGCATAGAATCCCACATGAAGGGACTCTACGGCATGGATATATCCGGCAGCACAGTCAGCCGGATCACGGACAAGATACTTCCCATTGTCAGGGAATGGCAGGGACGCCCGCTGGAGGAAGCCTATGCGGTTGTATTTATGGATGCCATCCATTACCATGTCCGCAGCGGGGGACGCATTGTAAAACGCGCTGCCTATATGGCCCTTGGTATTGACATGAACGGGAAAAAGGACGTCCTGGGGATGTATGTAGGCGAAAATGGAAGCGCTAAATTCTGGCTTTCCATCCTGAATGGCCTGAAAAACCGCGGTGTGGAGGACATCCTGATCGCCTGCGTGGACGGGCTTTCGGGCTTCCCCCAGGCCATAGGGGCTGTATACCCGCAGACGGAGATCCAGCAGTGCATCATCCACCAGATCCGGAACTCCACGAAATTTGTGCCCTATAAGGGCATCAAAAAGCGGATGCCGGGCTTAAAGCGCGTATACGCTGCCTCGGCAGAGGAGGGCGCCCAGAATGGGCTGGAACGGTTCCGGGACAAATGGGACGCCAAATACCCGAAAATCTACAAGTCCTGGCACGACAACTGGGCAACCCTGTCCACTTATTTCAAGTATCCGGAAGCGGCCAGGCGGTTGATTTACACGACGAATGCAATCGAAGGGTTCAACCGCCAGCTGCGGAAAGTAACCAACCCCAAAACCGTGTCCCCCACCGACGGCAGCCTGTTAAAAATGCTGTACCTAGCAATGATAGACATCACAAAGAAATGGACGGGCCACCGCCAGGGCTGGGGGCAGATCCATCCCCAGCTGGAGATTTATTTTGAGGGGCGCTTATCTGGCAGGAATCTGTAAAGGGGATTTTTAACGAGCTGCATTGACAGGGATAAAATCCCCTGTATAATACAGACAAGGGCAGAACCAGAAAACCAGCTCTACCCGCTTGCAACTATCCATAAATCTTATGTCAGTTTTTTGAGTTTACACAAAACTTGAAACGGTCTCAATCCTGGCGGAATCTATGCTTTGACAGGAATTGATAACAATTATTAGTTGGCGGTAGTAATACAGTGAAAAGGATATTTCACAATTTGGAGCAGGTGAAATTTACTTGTTGACCATGGCTGCAACTTACGATAAAATATAAGAAGAATTGTTGTTGATTCATTCATACATTATTTTCACACAGTGTCAGAATGGGATAGACGATGTATAGCTAAGCAACATTTTAGCATATACTACAATTAAGAAGTGATAAAGGAGGCGCTTTTATATGGCAACATCCAGTATTTTTGCAAAAGTCAGGATTAGTGATCCAAAGAAGGCGGAAGCGTTTATTGATGCTCTTGAAGCGTCGGAGAATAAACCGAAGAGGAAATCATCCATTCTGGTTAAACCGCCATTGACAGATTATGATGCTATCAGACAGTTAATGGCCAAGGGAGACTCCGTAAAATGAAGCAGTTTGAAACAATTAATATTTTAGATATGATTGGGGCAATCGGAGAGACGAAATTAAAACAGCGTCTTTCCGAGTTTTCTTGTCCGGTTAACCCGGAAATAGAGCATTTTGTCGTGGATCATGCGATAGAATTTGCAAAGAAAAAATTATCGGTTACATATTTCGTGATAAATGAAAATGGAAAAATTATAGCTATATTTACGCTGGCACATAAAGCGGTTGAAATTGGGGATATGAGGTTATCCAATACCAAACGCAGAAAAATCAGCAGATATGCCATATTGGATACGGAAACAAATTGTTATACGGTTTCGGCATTTTTAATTGCGCAGTTTGGAAAAAATTATGCGGTTGAGGATGGAAAAACGATTAGTGGAAATGAATTGATGGATTTGACTTTCGAGATTTTAGAAAAGGTTCAGCATGATATAGGCGGAGGAATTGTGTTTTTAGAGTGCGAGGACAAGCCTAAACTGTTGGAGTTTTACCAGAATGATAAAAATGGGTTTATGCCGTTTGATGAAAGATATTCGATATCAGACAGTACGAAATATATCCAACTTTTCAACTTTTTTTAATGTAGATATGAAATATGGCCGTAGATATTTTTTATGTCAAAGAAAAGTGAGAAACGATGACTATAATGAATATTAAAATTAAGTACCCATCGGTATACAGTCGAATAACAAACCGCTGCCAGAGATGCATTCTGCTAAGAAAGTCTTAAAGAGAATTGGGATTGCAGAAGGTGAAGAACTGTACGCACCAGATTATGATATTGACGAATATAACGAAAAAATAGCAAAATTGTTTGGGATGGTGTAAATGAGGGCAAGGGTGGACGACCTGAAATTTATTACCCATGATTCTCTGATTCCATTCTATCATAAGAGATGCATTTTGGCTGTATAGGCTAATTTGTGGTAGTGACAATCAATACAGTGACTTGCAAAGAGATAGAGAGATTTATGTTGGCGTAGGAGCAAAGGGATTGTCGAAAAGCTAGGATTTAAAACCTTTTGGAAAGTTGTATGGAAGGGGTTAAGGGACTTATTTGTATTATAATGCTGCTTCCGGACATATCAAATAGGGCAAGTAGGGCTGGCTGAGCCAGCCCATTTTTTTGTGATGCCCATTCATGGCCAGATACCGCATTTTCAGCAGGCTGCCATCGGATGGATGATACACTGCCAGACCCCTGTCTGGGGAAGGCTGCCTCAATTGCCTGCGGGAATCCAGTCAGCCCATAGCACGAGAACAGACGAAACCATTTATAAACCCACAACTGTTTTCCGCACCTTTGGCCCTGGCCCCACAGCCAGGGACCGGACGTTTACGCCAAATTGGTGTACCCCATCAGCCACCGGTCTACTTCCCTGGCTACCTCCCGGCCTTCCCGGATGGCCCACACCACCAATGACTGGCCCCTGTGCATGTCGCCGGCGGCAAATACGTTCTCCACGTTTGTGGCGTATCCCCCTGCTTCCGTGGCAACATTGGAATGGCTGTTGAGTTCAACCCCAAAGGCGTCGGCCACATAGGTTTGGGCCCCCAAAAAACCTGCCGCAATCAAGACCAGGTCCGCAGGCACTTCCCTTTCGCTGCCCTCCACCGGCACCATGGCCGTCCGCCCTGACTCCGGATCCTTTTGGGGGGCCAGGCTCACCAGGATAGCCTTGCATACTTTTCCGCTTTCGTCTTTGACCAATTCTTTCACCGTAGCCTGGTACACCCGGGGATCCCGGCCAAACACAGCCGCTGCTTCTTCCTGGCCGTAATCCGTCTTGCACACCCGGGGCCACTGGGGCCAGGCGTTGCCATCCGCCCTTTTATCCGGAAGCTTTGGCATCATCTCCAGCTGGAGCACCGACGCGCAGCCGTGGCGGACGGAAGTGCCCACACAGTCATTGCCGGTGTCGCCGCCGCCGATGACCAGCACATGTTTATCTTTGGCGGAAATAAAATTCCCGTCTTGCAAGTTGGAATCCAGCAGGCTTTTTGTCGTGGCTTTCAAGAAATCCACGGCAAAATAAACCCCTTCCCCATCGCGCCCTGGCACCGGGATATCCCGGGGATTGGAAGCGCCGCAGGCCAGGATCACACAATCATATTCCCGTTTCAGTTTCCCCGCCTTATAATTACGGCCCACGTCCGCCCCGGTGACAAAGGTAACCCCCTCATCCCTCATGACCTGGATTTTGCGGTCAATGACACCCTTTTCCAGCTTCATATTGGGGATCCCGTACATTAAAAGGCCCCCAATCCGGTCTTCCCGCTCAAAAACCGTCACATTATGCCCCCGCCTATTCAACTGGTCTGCCGCTGCCAGGCCGGCAGGCCCGGAACCCACGACCGCAATTTTTTTGTCTGTCCGCAGCTTGGGGGGCCGGGGCCCCGCCTTTCCGGTTTGGTAGGCCATTTCAATAATGGCCCGCTCATTTTCCTTAATGCTTACCGGATCCCCGTGCAGGCCGCAGGTACAGGCCGCCTCACAGGGGGCCGGGCATACCCGGCTGGTAAACTCCGGGAAGCTGTTGGTCTTTTTCAGCCGGTTATAAGCCTGCGGCCAGTTGCCGTTATATACCAAGTCATTCCATTCCGGCACCAGATTGTTGAGGGGGCAGCCGGATACCATACCTCCTAACATCATACCGGACTGGCAAAAAGGCACCCCACATTCCATACACCGGGCCCCTTGCTCTTTCTGCTGCCCTTCTGTCAGAGGAGTGTGGAACTCATGGAAATTTTGGATCCGCTCCAACGGGCCTGCTACGTTTCCGGCCTTTCTGCTATATTCTAAAAATCCTGTTGGCTTCCCCATCTTCTCTCCCCCTTACTTCCTCATATTGGCATAAAACGCCTCGATCTGCGCCTGTTCGCTGCTAAGCCCTTTTTCCTCCATCTGGATAATGGTATTCATCATCCTCCGGTAGTCATGGGGCAAAACTTTCTTAAATTTGGGCAGGTATTCCCCGAAATGCTTTAAAATATACTTGCCTTTTTCCGAATTGGTATAAGCCACGTGCTCCTGGATCATTTCCTTTAGTTCCAGCACGTCATACTTGTTGGCCACTTCCTCTAAAGAAACCAGTTCTTTATTCAGCCTCCGGTATAAATCCCTTTTTTCATCCAATACATAGGCGATACCCCCGCTCATGCCTGCAGCGAAATTCTTCCCGGTAGGCCCTAGCACCACCACCCGTCCGCCGGTCATATACTCGCACCCGTGGTCGCCTACGCCTTCCACCACCGCGGTGGCGCCGGAATTGCGGACGCAAAACCGTTCCCCGGCCACGCCGTTGATAAAAGCCTTGCCGCCGGTAGCGCCGTAAAGGGCCACATTTCCAATAATAATGTTCTCCTCTGCCTTAAACGGTACAGCCTTAGGAGGATAGACCACCAGTTTGCCGCCGGAAAGGCCTTTCCCAAAATAGTCGTTGCTGTCGCCCACCAGCTCCAGGGTCAGCCCTTTGGGGATAAAAGCCCCAAAGCTTTGGCCTCCGCTGCCGTTGCATTGGACGGTAAAGGTATCCTCGTCAAGCCCGTCCGGATAGCGCTGGGTAATCTCCGACCCAAAGATGGTCCCCAAGGCCCGGTCCACATTAGACACGTCGATCTGCAGGCTCTTTTTCTGCCTATTGGACAAGGCAGGCTTTAATTTCTTCATCAGCACCTGCTCATCTACCGTCTTCTCCAGCCGGAAATCATATGGCACTTTATCATAATAGCCCCGGAAACCCATACCTGCATAAGGATTATCCAAGATACGGGACAGGTCCACCTTCCGGGCCCGCGCATAGGGGATGCCTTCTTTCTTTTTGAGGAGGTCTGTCCGCCCAACCAGCTCGTCCACGGTGCGGACCCCCAGCTTTGCCATGTATTCCCGCATCTCCTGGGCTACAAAATTCATAAAGTTCACTACATATTCCGGTTTGCCCCGAAACCGTTTGCGCAATTCTGGATTCTGGGTGGCGATCCCCACGGGGCAAGTATCCAGGTTGCAGACCCGCATCATAACACAGCCCATGGCCACCAGGGGGGCCGTGGCAAAACCGAATTCCTCCGCCCCCAGCATACAGGCAACCGCCACGTCCCGGCCTGTCATCAATTTGCCGTCGGCCTCCAGGACCACTTTGTCCCGCAGCCCGTTCATAATCAAGGTCTGGTGGGCTTCCGCCACGCCCAGCTCCCAAGGGAGCCCGGCATTGTAGATGGAATTTCTGGGCGCCGCCCCGGTGCCGCCGTCAAAACCGGATACCAGGATAACCTGGGCGCCGGCTTTGGCCACGCCGGCCGCCACCGTCCCTACCCCGGCTTCGGACACCAATTTTACGGAAATCCGGGCCTTGGTATTGGAATTTTTCAAGTCATAAATCAGTTGGGCCAAGTCCTCAATGGAGTAAATATCGTGATGGGGCGGCGGGGAAATCAGGCCCACCCCTGTGGTGGAATGGCGCGTCTTTGCCACCCATGGGTACACCTTTCCACCGGGCAATTGCCCGCCCTCCCCAGGTTTGGCGCCTTGGGCCATTTTGATCTGGATTTCCTGGGCGCTGGCCAGGTAGCGGGAAGTCACGCCAAACCGCCCGGAAGCCACCTGCTTGATGGCCGAACAGCGGTTGTGGCCCTTCGGCCCGGGCGTCAAGCGCTCCAGGCTTTCGCCCCCTTCCCCGGTGTTGGATTTGCCCCCCAGCCGGTTCATGGCAATGGCTAAAGTCTCGTGGGCTTCCTGGGAAATGGACCCGTAAGACATGGCGCCGGTTTTAAACCGTTTTACAATGGAATCCACCCCTTCCACCTGGTCTAAGGGGATGCCGCCGTTTTCGTCACAGCAAAAATCCATAAGGCTCCGAAGGGTTATGGCCTGGCCCTCTTCATTCAGGGCATGGGTATATTCTTTAAAAACTTCATAGTTTCCGGTTCGCGTCGCCTCCTGTAGCAGATGGATCGTCCGTGGGTTGTAAAGGTGTTCCTCCTGCCCTGCCCGGCTCTTATGGCTCCCCACGCTTTCCAGGGTCAAATCCACATCAAGCCCCAGGGGGTCAAACGCCGTGGAGTGGAGCACGTCCACGTCACTGGCAATATCCTCTAACGTAATGCCCCCTACCCGGCTCACCGTATTTGTGAAATACTTGTCGATCACCTGGGGGGAAACCCCGATAGCCTCGAAAATTTGGGCCCCCTGATAAGACTGGATCGTGGAAATCCCCATTTTGGACGCGATTTTTATAATGCCATGGAGTACCGCCCGATTATAATCCTGCACCGCCGCATAATAATCTTTGTCCAGCATCCCGCTTTCAATCAGGTACCGTACCGATTCCTGGGCCAGGTATGGGTTGACGGCACAGGCCCCATACCCCAAAAGCGTTGCGAAATGGTGTACCTCCCTGGGTTCCCCACTCTCCAAAATCAGGGCGATGGAGGTCCGTTTCTTTGTTTTTACCAAATGCTGCTGCAACGCGGACACCGCCAAAAGGGACGGGATCGGCACATGGTTTTCATCAATGTCCCGGTCCGACAATATGATAATGTTTGCCCCGTCCCGGTGGGCCCGGTCAACTTCCAAAAACAGCCGGTCAATCGCCTTTTCCAGGGAAGTGTTTTTATAATAGGTAATGGGGATCACTTCCACCCGGAACCCCGGCTGTTTCATATATTTGATCTTCAGCAGGTCCGTGCAGGTAAGGATCGGGTTATCCACCTTCAAAATCTTGCAGTTTTCCGGCTTTTCCTCCAGTATGTTCCCTTCTTCCCCCACATATACCGTGGTAGAGGTCACCACCTCTTCCCGGATAGCGTCAATGGGCGGGTTCGTCACCTGGGCGAACAGCTGTTTGAAATAGTTAAACAACGGCTGGTGTTTCTGGGAAAGCACCGCCAGCGGGCTGTCAGCCCCCATGGCAGAAACCGCCTCGGCGCCGTTCAAAGCCATAGGGAGGATCATGGTCTTATACTGCTCATAGGTATATCCGTAAGTTTTCTGAAGCCGGGCCCTCTCTTCCTTGCCCATGGACGGCACCCCCTTGTTGGGGATCGGCAGGTTCTTAAGTTCAATCAGGTTGCTGTCCAGCCACTCCCCATAAGGCTGCCGCAGGGCATATCGCAGCTTTAAATCCTCGTCGCTGGCCAGCTCCCCTTTCACCGTATCCACAAGCAGCATCTTTCCCGGGCGGAGCCGATCCTTTTTCACCACATGGGACTGCCCTATATCAATCGCCCCTACCTCGGAGGATAAAATCACCTGGCCGTCGTCGGTAATGTAATACCTGGACGGGCGCAGGCCGTTGCGGTCCAGCACCGCCCCCAATACGTCCCCATCGCTGAACACGATGGAAGCCGGGCCGTCCCAGGGCTCCATCATGGTGGCATAGTAGCGGTAAAAATCTTTTACCTCCTGGGGCATGTTTTTTTCATGGGCCCAGGGCGCCGGAATCGTAACCATCACGGCCAGCGGCAGTTCCATGCCGCTCATCATCATAAATTCCAGGGCGTTGTCCAGCATGGCGGAGTCGGACCCTTCCTGGTTGATAATCGGCAGCACTTTATGCATCTTTGAGCGGAAGAAAGGCGATTCCATCGTCTCCTCCCGTGCCATCATCTTATCTACGTTGCCCCGGATGGTGTTAATCTCGCCGTTGTGTACAATGATCCGGTTGGGGTGGGCCCTCATCCAGCTTGGATTGGTGTTGGTGCTGAACCGGGAATGGACCACCGCCAGGGCAGACTCGTAATCCGGGTCCTGCAAATCGTCAAAAAAGCTCCTTAGCTCCCCTACCAGGAACATGCCTTTATAAACGATGGTCCGGCTGCTCATGGAAACCACATAAGTATTGTCATTGCTCTGTTCAAATACCCTGCGGGCCACATAAAGCCTGCGGTCAAAATCCAGCCCCTTCTTTACATCCGCCGGTTTGCCGATAAACCCCTGGACCAGGTAAGGCATCTTTTCCACTGCCTTCTTTCCGATCCGTTCCGGATGGATGGGCAGATCCCGCCATCCCAGGAATTTTAACCCTTCCTTTTTCACAATGATTTCCAACATTTTTTTTGCCTGGCTCCTGGCAAGGGTATCCTGGGGGAAGAAAAACATGCCCACGCCATACTCCCTCTCGCCTCCCAGCCTGATGCCCAAAGGGGCGGCTACTTTTTTAAAAAACCGGTGGGAAACCTGCAGCATAATGCCCACGCCGTCGCCGGTCTTGCCCTCTGCGTCCTTCCCCGCCCGGTGTTCCAGGTTTTCTACAATGTGTAGGGCCTGCTCTACGGTCTTATGGCTTTTTACCCCTTTTATGTTGGCCACCGCGCCGATCCCGCAGCTATCATGCTCGAACCTTGGGTCATAAAGCCCGGGGGCTGCCTGCCCGGAAACGGCTTGCCCCATTAAAGCCCGCCTGGAAATGCCCTTGCCCTTATTTCTCTCTGTTTTTTCCATAGTTTCCTCCTATTCCTCTCCCACCTGTACTGCGCCTTTACCGGCACCGGCCATGGCAATCCCAAGGCCTGCCAAAAGCAAAACCCCGGCCTTCACCGGTCAGGGAGAAGGGATGCCCCACGGGCACTTGGGATCGCCTTTGGACGGTTTGATTGGTAATGATAATACTACAGATAAAAGGTTTTGTAAATAGCTTTTTGAAGGAAATTTTCAGATAATATGATATTAATGATAATTAAATTAAATTATCTGAATATATAATTGGTTTTCTATAAGAAAACCTATATTTAGCTTCAATTCCGCCGTCGATTCTAGTATGTATGGCGTTTTTATGAAAGCAGGCACCCTCTGCCCGCTGGCAGTTGGCCCCCAAGAAAAACCTGTTTTCCATCTTGTAGACAAGAAATGGGTATGGTAAAATAGGCAGCACGGTAAAACATAAATTAAAAATATTTACAGAAAGGGGAAATTATGAAAAACCATTACACAAAAGCAACATGGGTTCCCGGATTGCTTACAATTGCCATCCACATCACGGCTTGTTCCGAAAACCTTCCCATAGGCCCCTCCGCCCCATCCCACAAGGACGGGGAAACCTACGCTTCCACTGAAGCCCAGCCTGCCGGAGGCTAACAGGCAAATACAAATTTTACCGCACCGGAAACCGGCTCTTCCAAGGCGGCGCAAAACCAGCCCGCCGCAGACGACGCCCTTGTGGCACAGCGCCTGCTCCTGTACCAAAACTACTGTGACTCCCATTACGGCCCCTCCTGGAACAGGTAGAATTGGCTGACCTGACCCATGACGGGTGGGACGAATTAATCGTAGTCCTTTCCGGCAGGCAGATGGAAATGCATATCCTGGGCATCTATTCCGTCTGTTAAATTACGGCCCCGGGCCCGAAAGCCTTAAACTACATAAAAGACCAAAAAGGAGCCTTCCCATGAAAATCCTCCTCACCGCGTTTGACCCCTTTGGGGGCGAACCCCTCAATCCGGCCCTGGAAGCAGTCATACGGATCCCTTCCGCCATAGGCGGCATCCAGGTAGCCAAACAGGAAATCCCCACTGTGTTTTGTAAATCCATCCGGGTAGCCGCCGCTGCCATCGACAAAGAAAAGCCCGACGCCGTCTTGTGTATCGGGCAGGCAGGGGGGCGCCATGGCCTGACCCCGGAGCGGGTAGCCATCAATATCGACGACGCCCGGATCCCGGACAACGAAGGGAACCAGCCCATAGACCGGCCGATTTGCCCCGACGGCCCCCCGGCTTACTTTTCTACCTTGCCCATCAAGGCCATGACGCAAAAGATCCGGGCCGCCGGCATCCCTGCCAGCGTGTCCAATTCCGCAGGCACCTTCGTATGCAACCACCTCATGTATGGCGTGCTCCACCACCTGGCCCTCTGCCACCCCCATATCCGGGGCGGCTTCCTCCATGTCCCTTATGCCCCCGGCCAGGCTGCCGCCCGCCCGGAGCCCACGCCTTGCCTGGGCGTCAGGGACATTGCCCTGGGCATTGAGGCCGCCCTGGCTGCCATCGCCGAATACAGGTGCGACATCACTGCAGCCGAGGGAAAAATCCATTAACGAAACGATAACAAACGATATATTCCAATACCGCAAAAATATCCATAAGGAGGCTTTTATCCATGTCGCTCAAAACCAAACGCATCTTCATGGCATTCATCGGCGTTATCATCACAGGCTTTTGTGTTGGCACCATCCAAAAAACCACCCTGGGCACCGACCCTTTCACCTGTTTCGTCACCGGCATCGCCAACCTGTTCGGTTCTACCTACAGTACATTTTACCTGATTGTCATGGCCATCATCCTTATAGGCGTATTCATAGTGGAAAAGCATTACATTGGCGTTGCCACGGTAATCAACCTTCTGTTTACCGGGGCTGCGGCAGATTTCATGCGCGGGCTGTGGGATATGGCGTTTCCCCAACCGTCTATGGCCGTCAGGGCAGGCCTTTTGTTCCTGGGCGTCCTGGGTTCTTGTTTTTCCGCTTCCCTGTATTTTACCGCCGACCTGGGCGTGTCCGGCTATGACGCCATATCCCTGATTGCCGCCAATAAATATAAGCTCCTTCCATTCCGTTTTTGCCGTGTGGCCAGCGACTCCGTCTGCGTCATCGTCGGATTCCTTTTCCATGCCAATGTGGGCATTGGCACGGTTATTACCGCCTTGTTTATGGGGCCGGTCATCCAGTGGTTCAATACCCATGTGTCGGAACCGTTTTTGCATGGGGCCGCCAAATCCGGGGCCGCCGGCAAAAACCAGGGATAGCCCCGCCATCCCCAAACAGTTTTTCCTCGGCAGGCGGTGGCGCCAGGCGCCGGACGGTTACAATCATTTAACATTTTTGATATTTTATCATACATATTCCCCTTTTCAAAAACCCTTGTCTCATTATAATAAGGGGAAGGTAAGCCTGATTCCGGTAAACCAACCATTTCAAAACGGAGGATATTATTATGGCAATTTTGTTCCATGAGGCCGCTAGGGAATTTCACCTCTACAATGACAACATCAGCTATATTATCAAAATTTTACAAAACGGCCATTTGGGCCAGCTATATTTCGGGGCCCGCGTCCGTGACCGGAACGATTTCGACCATCTGCTGGAGTCCTGTTACCGCCCCATGACTGCTTACCAGTCGAAAAGCTATGCTTTCTCCTTGGAACATATCAAGCAGGAATATCCTGTATACGGCACTTCCGATTTTAAGCTCCCGGCTATGGAAGTTTTGCAGCCCAACGGAAGCCGCCTTACCGATTTCACATACCAGCACCATCGGATCTACCCGGGCAAGCCGGCCCTAGAAGGGCTCCCCGCCACTTATACTGAATCGGACGAGGAGGCGGACACCCTGGAAGTAACTTTGAAAGACCAGGTCCTTGGCATGAATCTGGTCTTGATCTATACCATTTTCAACGGGGAAAACGCCATTGCCAGAAGCGCACGTTTTGAAAACGGTTCCGGCCAGGCCTTTGACCTTACCCGGGCTATGAGCTTTAGCATTGACCTGCCAGACTGTGATTATGACTGGATCCAGTTTTCCGGCGCCTGGTCCCGGGAACGGCAAGTGAAAACCCGGCGCCTGGAACAAGGCATCCAGGCAGTCAGCAGCGCCCGGGGCCATTCCAGCCACAACCACAACCCGTTTATCGTGCTGAAACGCCCTTCGGCAGACGAATTCCAAGGCGAGGCTATGGGCTTCTCCCTGATCTACAGCGGTAATTTCCTTGCCCAGGCTGAAGTAGACACTTACAACGTGACCCGGGTCATGCTGGGGATCAACCCCTTCGCCTTTACCTGGCATCTGGCGCCGGGCGAGAGCTTCCAGACCCCTGAGGCTGTGGCTGTGTACTCCGGCGAAGGCCTCAACGGCATGAGCCAGGCTTTCCACCGGCTTTTCCGGACCCGCCTGGCCAGAGGCCAATGGCGGGACAGGGTCCGCCCTATCCTGTTGAACAACTGGGAAGCTACTTATTTTGACTTTAATGAGGACAAGCTCATAGAAATTGCCAAAACCGCCAAGGAAGACGGCGTAGAACTGTTTGTGCTGGACGACGGCTGGTTTGGCGCCCGTACCGACGACCATGCCGGCCTGGGGGACTGGTATGCCAATACGGACCGCCTCCCCGGGGGGATCAAAGGCCTGTCCGAAAAAATTGAAGCCCTTGGGCTGAAATTCGGCTTCTGGGTCGAGCTGGAAATGGCCAATATGGACAGCGGCCTTTACCGGGCCCACCCGGACTGGCTTATACAGGCCCCGGACCGCCCTTTGTCCCATGGAAGGCACCAGTATGTGCTGGATTTTTCCAGGAAAGAGGTGGTTGACTACATTTTCGGCATGATGGACAAGATCCTTTCGGAGTCCAAAGTTTCTTATATAAAATGGGATATGAACCGTTCCATTACCGAGTGCTATTCCCTGGCCCTCCCTCCCGAAAGGCAGGGCGAGGTGTTCCACCGCTATATCCTGGGGCTTTACTCCCTGTATGAGCGGCTGACCCAAAAATTCCCCCATATCCTGTTTGAGTCATGTGCCAGCGGCGGTGCCCGTTTTGACGCAGGCATGCTCTATTACGCGCCCCAGTGCTGGACCAGTGATGATTCCGACGCGGCAGAACGCATCAAAATCCAGTATGGCACCAGCTTTTGCTATCCCGTGTCCAGTATGGGCGCCCATGTGTCTGCTGTCCCCAACCATCAGCTGTCACGGGTCACGCCCCTCTCTACCCGCGGCAACGTAGCCTTTTTCGGCGCCTTTGGCTACGAACTGGATTTGCAAAAGCTGTCCGCCAAAGAACGGGAGATGGTGCGGGGCCAGATCCGTTTTATGAAACAATACCGTTATATCCTCCAGTTCGGGACTTTTTACCGGCTGCAAAGCCCCTTTGAGAACAATATCGCCGCCTGGATGGCAGTATCGGAAGACAAGCAGACAGCCATCGTAGGGTACTACAAAACCCTCAATGACGTAAACTGCGAATACCGCAGGCTTAAATTAAAAGGCCTGGAGGCGGGCACTGCCTACCAGGTGGGCCAATCCGGCAAGGTCCATTATGGCGACGAGCTCATGAACCTGGGGCTCATTACCACTGACCCGTCCGCCGGGCAGCCCACCAGCGGGCAGCCGGAAGAAGGCATGGAAATGTGCACCGACTTCTGGTCAAAAATATACGTTTTGAAAGCTGCCCGTTAAGGGGGCAGGCAACTGCCATGCAAAGCCAATGGGGCTACCGCGTATCAAGAATATGCGGTAGCCCCTGTTTTCCCGAAACCTGTATGCCCCGGTTATGGCGCGCCTAAAACCTTTTTGCCGGAAGAAGGCTGCCAAGCTCCTCTTTCATCCGTTCCCGGTAGGCAGCGGAAACGGAATTGCGGTAACGGGTAGGTGTCGTCCCGATCCTTTTTTTAAACAGGGCGGAAAAAGCCGCGGGGTTTTTAAAGCCGCAGCTTAAGGCTACGTCTTCCACTGCCTGGTCGCTCAAAGTCAACAGCTCCATAGCCCGGGTAAGGCAGAAATTGGTCAGGTACTCTTTCGGGGAAACCCCCAGCGTCTCACTGAATATCTGGTACAAATACACCCGGCTTACCGCCACTTTCTCCGCGACATCCGCCACCTGCAGCCCTTCGGAAAAATGTTGCTGGATGTAGGCTACCGCCTTCCTTAAATACCGGTTGGTATTTTCCCGGTGGCGGTCCGGATTGTATTGCCGGTGGAAATCTTCGTCAACCAGGCAGGAGAAGAACTCATAAAACAGCCCGTGGAGATAAAATTCGTTTTTCAGGCTGTTTTTATTGTTTTTCAACATTTCAAAAACCAGGTTTTGGATCCGGCAGGACTCAGAACTTTGAAAAACCAGATGGTTGTGGTTAAACCCCAGGTGATAAAGGTATTCCGGCGCCCGCTGGCCGGAAAACCCCACCCAGACATAAGTCCACGGGTTATCCTGGCTGGCGCAGTAAAAGGTGAGGGTGTCCGGTTCGATCAAAAAACCCTGCCCCGCCTTCAAATGGTACCTCTGGTCGGCCACCACGTAATCCCCTTCTCCGTCTAATATGTAATGGATTATGTAATTTGGGCGCACGGCAGGGCCGAAACTATGCAGCCCGTCGCATTTCCCGTAACCGCAAAAACACAGGTAAAAATCTTGAATTTGCCGGTTGGTAAGCTGCAATACGAAGGATTGTTCCATAAGTGCCCTCCTGTCCGGCTACTCAATGGATGGCTGCTTCTCCGAATACTGCTCCATGTTGTCCTTGTGGATCCGGTAGTTTTTCGGGCTTAAGCCAAATTTCTTTTTAAATGCCTTTGAGAAAGCCAGGGAATCTTCGTATCCTACGGAAACAGAGATTTCCGCCACCGGCAGCTCCGTGGAAATCAGCAGGTTAGCCGCTTTATGCAGGCGGAAATCCATCAAAAATTTTTGGGCGGAAAGCCCCAGCTCCTTCTGGAACACATGGTTTAAATAGGTACGGCTGATACCCACATAATCCGCAATGTCGGTTACATTAATCCCATAGCAGTATTTCCATTTTACATAATCCATGGCCTGTTCCACATAAACGTTCCGGCTGTAGTCATAACGGCCATTATTTTTTTTCCTCCCCCAAAAATCATGGTTATAACTTTCCACTAACAGAGATAATATAGTCATGAGGCAGGCATTTCTTCTTAAATCATTGGAAAAAGAAAGCTGAACAGCGTTGAGAATTGTGCTGATCTGTTCCACCAGCGCATCCCTATTCTTAAAGGGTAGAACATACGACTGTTTTGAGAAACCGCAGTTTTTCAAAACAGCTTCCGCACGGATTCCATTAAAGCCAATCCACGCATAGGTCCACGGCTCTTCCAGGTCAGCGGCATAACTGGTCTCCTCGCCGGGGCGTATCAAAAACATCTGATTTGCATTGAGAAAATAGGTAATGCCATTTGTGGTGTAGGAACCTTTGCCGTCCAGCACGAAATGGAGGATATATTCTTCCCTTATGCTGTGGCCAATGGCGTGGGTGGGGGCGCAATGTTCCAACCCACAGCAAATCAGATAAAGGTCTATACAGGTTTCCCGTAAATGTTCCAAACATCGAAACTGGGCAGAATCTGTATATTTGACATTTTTCATACAATCATCTCCTATGATGTTTTGGTAATATCCGACAATTAACTGCCGGGTTGGAACGGGGATTTTTATTTCAATTGAATGTTCCATGCACTATTATACACCAAAGTGATTTATTTTTCCATATCTTTATTGATTTTTCCATGTCAAATATGTGGAAATTATTACTGCTTGTCCATGGACAGAATTGTTGTTTTTTCATATAATAATTGAAAGAAATTAAGTCAATATGACGAATAAGGAGGTAAAATTATGAAAAGACGTAACAAGTTTTTCGCACTGGGCCTTAGCGCGGCCCTGGCAGTAACCACCCTGGCCGGATGCGGCGGCAGCGCCGGCGGCGGCGATACCGGAAACGGGGGGGGTGGCGACGCCGGCGGCAAGCTGACCGTGGCCATCTGGGACAACGGACAGCAGCCCGGCCTGCAGCAGATCCTCAATGACTTCACCGAAGCTACCGGCATTGAGACCCAGCTTCAGGTTATTGAGTGGAACAGCTACTGGACCCTCCTGGAGGCAGGCGCTTCCGGCGGCGACATGCCCGACGTTTTCTGGATGCATTCCAACGAGGCTGTCCGCTACATGTCCAATGGCATCCTGCTGGATATTACCGACAAGGTAAATGCCAGCGAAACCCTGGAAATGGATAAATTCCCGGATGATTTAAAGAACATGTACACCTATGACGGCAAGATCTACGCCCTTCCCAAGGATATGGATACCGTCGCTATCTGGTACAACAAAGATATGTTTGACGAAGCCGGCATCCCCTATCCGGACGGAAGCTGGACCTGGGACGAATTCTACGACATTGCCAAACAGCTCACGAAAGAGGACGGCAGCCAATTCGGTTTCTGCGCCAACCCTTCCAACGAGCAGGATACCTGGATGAACACCGTCTACACCCTGGGCGGCTGTGTCCTCAACGAGGAAGGCAAGTCCGGTTTTGACGACCCCAAGACAGTGGAAGCCATGGAATTTGTTGACAAGCTGGTAAAAGACACCATGCCCCCGGCATCCACCATGTCCGAGACTGGTACGGACGTACTGTTTGGATCTGGCAAGATTGCCATGATCAGCCAGGGTTCCTGGATGGTCGCCGCTTTCAAGGATAACGAATACATAGCCGCACATGCGGACGTGGCCAGGCTTCCCAAAGATCCGGAAACCGGCAGGAGCATTTCCCTTTACAATGGCCTTGGCTGGTCTGCTTCTGCAGGCACCAAGAACCCGGAAGGCGCTTACAAGCTGATCGAGTGGTTTGCCAGCAAAGACATGCAGCAGAAACAGGCCGAACTGGGCGTGACCATGGCCGCGTATGAAGGCGTATCGGACCAGTGGGTCAACAATACCGACGTGTTTAACCTGCAGCCTTACCTGGACGCTATGGATGATGTAGTGTTCCGCCCCGCTACCAAATCTACCCTTGCTTGGTGGAACCCGATGGTTGAGGAGCTTAAAAAGCCCTGGAACGGCGAAGAGGACATGGCTACCGCCTGTGCCAACATCGCAAAAATCATGAACGAAAAGATTGCAGAAGAAAACTAAAAATAATGGGGTTTCGTTTGGCCGTGCCATCCGGGACCGGAAAGCGCTAAGGCAAGCAGGCCTTAAAACATGCTTTCCCGCCCGTTTGCCCCACGGCCAGGCGGCAACGCCAAATCAAGAGAAGGGGTGAGCTTGTGAGCAATATTAAAAAAGGAACCAGCCGGGAGCGCAACGAGTTTATGTGGGGATGGCTCTTCATCCTTCCCACCATGGTCGGACTGATCATCCTGAACATAATCCCGATTTTCCAGACGATCTATCAGAGTTTTTTTAAGACTGGCGACTTCGGCAAAGGCAATATCTTTATTGGGGCAGAAAACTACATCCGGCTGCTTAGCGACGGTGAAGTATGGCAGTCGGTCCTTAACACCTTTAAATACGCCATCGTGGAAGTTCCGTTCTCCATTGCGCTTTCCCTGGTTCTGGCTGTTTTGCTGAACCGGAAAATGAAAGGCGTTTCCACTTACCGCACAATCTTTTTCCTGCCTATGGTAGCGGCCCCCGCGGCAGTAGCCATGGTATGGAGATGGCTGTTCAATACCGAATTCGGTTTGCTGAACCATGTTTTCCACAGCAGTACCCAATGGATTTCCGACCCCCGGATCGCCGTGTTCAGCATTGCGGTTATCGGTATCTGGTCCATCATCGGCTACAACATGGTATTATTCCTTGCCGGCCTTCAGGAAATCCCGCGGGATTACTATGAAGCTGCTGATATTGACGGCGCCAACGGCATCGAACAGTTTTTCAACATTACCGTCCCTCTGCTTTCCCCGACTATCTTCTTCGTCAGCATCACAAGGATCATCGGCGGGCTGCAGGTATTTGACCTGATCTTCATGGTCATGGACAAAAACAACCCTGCCCTTTACAAGACACAGTCCATCGTATACCTGTTCTACCAGAACTCGTTCGTGGAAAACAATAAGGGCTACGGATCCACTATCGTCGTGCTTTTGATTGCCATTATCATGGTTATCACTGTTTTCCAGATGGTCGCACAGAAAAAATGGGTTTACTACAACTAGGAGGGATAAATTATGGAACAAAGAGCAAAGATTATGACGGCCGTCATTCATCTCATCCTGATTCTGGTATCCATCACCATGCTGGTTCCGTTTTTATGGATGGCCCTTACGGCATTTAAGTCAATGACCGAAGCTACCTCGGTGAATCCTTTCGTCATCTTCCCGAGTACATGGCGGACGGAAAACTTTACTACCGTTATTAACAACATGGATTTCCCGATCTTGTATTTGAACACCTTGTTGCTGATTGCCGGACGTGTAATCGCAGCCGTTTTGACCGCTACCCTGGCTGGCTATGCTTTTGCCAGGCTGGATTTCAAGGGCAAAAATTTCATGTTTTCCCTGATCCTGTTCCAGATGATGGTGCCGGGCCAAATCTACATTATCCCCCAGTACCTGATGGTCAGCAAAATGGGTATGTTAAATACCATCTTCGCCCTGGTTTTCCCAGGTTTAGTTACCGCTTTCGGTACATTCCTGCTCCGCCAGGCTTACATGGGCCTTCCCAGGGACCTGGAAGAAGCTGCACGCCTGGACGGCTGCAACATCGGACAGACTTTCCTCTGGATCATGGCCCCCTTGACCCAGTCTTCCATGGTGGCCCTCGGTATTTTTACCGCAGTGTTTGCCTACAAAGACCTGATGTGGCCTTTGATCTGTAACCGTGACGTAATGCCCCTGTCTGCCGCTTTGGCTAAGATGCAGGGACAATACACCAACAACTACCCCCAACTGATGGCTGCATCCCTGTTGGCCTGCGTGCCCATGATCGTGCTGTACCTGATCTTCCAGAAACAGTTCGTAGAAGGTATCGCCACTTCCGGCGGTAAACTGTAAGGCATTGAAACTGGCGTTTTCTTCCCCTTTGGTAAGAAAACATAACAGCGAAGGAACCTGAATGGTAATAAAAAAACCCGCCGCCTCCCAAGGCCTTCCTTGTGTAGCGGCAGGTTTTTTATTTCCGTAAGCATATATTGCAAGGGCCAAAATACATGTCCGGAGAAAGGAGAACCTATGAATTTCTTTAACGAAGACAATTTCCTGCATCAGTTTTTCCTGTTCCTTGGAAAACTGATTGCCTTAAACCTTCTATGGATGATCACCAGTTTGCCGGTCATCACCATGGGCGCATCCACCACGGCCCTGTACTATTGCACCTTAAAGCTGCACAAAGACAAAGACATTACGTCCTGGAAGGCATTCGGAAAAAGCTTCCGGAATAATTTTCTCCAGTCTACGGCCATCTGGCTCCTGGTTTTACTGGCCGCCGTCTGCCTTTGGCTGGAATGGCAGGCCCTGGCTACTATGCCTGCAGGTATGGCCCGGATATTCCGCTATGTGGTGCTGGCCGCCGGAATCCTCCTGGGCCTGGCTGCCTTCTATGTATTTTCCACGGTGGCTGCTTTTGAAAATAAGACTTTCAAACTGATAAGCTACTCTTTGTACTTCGTCCTGAAAAGGCCCCATTATGCCGTCGCTGTCGCCGCCATCACCTGCCTTCCCATGTATTTTACATTGGCAGATGCCCTGTTGTTCCCTGCCTATCTGTTCGTTTGGCTGATGTGCGGATTTTCCCTTACGGCATACGTTAATTCCTGGTTCTTTTGGCGCCTGTACCGGCCGTTTTTCCCGGAAAGCCCAATGGATGCCCTGGAGGGCCCTTTTTATCATGACAGCTTTGAAGGGAAGTAATGTTTCCTGCTTGCCGGAACGGAAAATATGGCAAAAAGATATTTTAATGTACCTCTAAAAAGGCTGTGGCAAAGCCCTGGTACCCCGGCCTGCGGCCCAATCTTGTAAAAGCCTTGCGCCAATACCGTGCGGGTCCACTGCTTTGCCACAGCCCTTTTTTCTCAGCCCAGCACTACTTGTGCTGCAATCTGTTGGAGCTTCAATGCCTGTTCACTGTCCAAATCCCCAATATAACTGCAATTTTCCGGCGACTGCTGGTACACTACCGCATAAGCCATGCAGGCTGTCAAATATGTGCCGGCCGGCGACGGATGATAACCGTCTTTATCCCATAGCTCAATCTCCGGATAAGAGCTGGTACAGCGCATAAACCCGATCCCCGCAGGGATCACCAGATCATCCAGCTCATTGGAAATCGTCATGTAATTTGACGCCATCACAGACTGCAGCTCTTCACAGCTTTTCTTTTTTAAACCTTCCTTTTTTCCGTCCCTTGGCGCCCAGGTCATCAAAAAAGCCGTCTGGCCTCCGGAAGACTTCACCTTTTCGTCTAACGCCCGGGCATAAGGGAACATATCCTCCTCTGCCGAAGTAGACAATGCCGTTGATATATTTTCCTGCAAAACCACAAAGTCCCATTTTTTGCCTGTCACGGTTTTATCAAATAATTCCCCCAGGGAATCTTCCGGATTGGCGTATTGTTTCAAAGAATAATGCCCTTTGGACAGTTCATAAACATCGCTCTTGTACCCAAAAGCATTTGCGATCCTGGCAAAGGTGCCGGAAAGGTCGTTATAAAAAATATGGCTGTTGCCCACAAACAAAATCCTGGGCCTCTTCCCCACCGCAGGCTCCGGAACCTTCCAATCCATCTCTGCCTGGAAATCCATCTGCTCAATTTTCGTTCCCCCCCCTGCGGAAGAACATCCGGCTACAATCGCCGCAACCAGCAATACCTTGATCATCATATAGCCTTTTCTCATAAACACTCCTCCATTCTATTTAGCAGGGTAACCCATACAATCCATCCGTCTCTTGCATGTTACAAAAATCATGAAAAAAGCCGATACCAATGATGATTAGAAACCACATCCCCCCTGTTGTCCAATAGCCTTTGCCACTTGATTCTACTGATAAGTTACATTTTATACCCTTTATTTATATTTTACACCATTTCTTAACGTTTTGTAAACAGAAAAGAGAAAAATTTTTGCAATATTTTTATTTCTAATTATTATTCACCAACAACATCACAATATAAAGTAAAAAGCGGTATATTATTCAAATTATATGAATTATATCTGAATTATTTTTAAAAAACACAGGACAATCAAATACATTTTTTCCGGCAGGCGGATTCTGGCCCAAGCGTCAACATTTATTGTGAAAAACGCCTACAACCCATGATTTCCGCTTGACACTTACCATGATTTGTAATAAACTTTTAGTGAGGGATCCACACCGATCTTGTGTGGATTTAAGGGATTATAATTTAATTAAAAGGAGAAATGTATTATGCTGAGCAAGACTTTAACTGTTGTTAATCCGTCCGGATTACATTTGAGGCCCGCAGGAGTTCTGTCCCAAACCGCAATGAAGTTCAAATGTGACGTACTGATTGAGTGCGGCGAAAAAAGGATCATTGCCAAAAGCGTGTTAAACGTAATGGCCGCCGGCATTAAATCCGGCACCGAAATTACTTTGATTTGTGACGGCGAAGACGAAGCTGCCGCCATGGAAACCATTAGCCAGGCCATCGAGAGCGGTTTGGGTGAAATGTAAAGGAATTTATGCAAATTTTTTGCCGAAATAACGTCAAAAAGCGCCGGGTATCCGGCGCTTTAATTTTTCTTCCTCCATTCACCGTTTTGAAAATACACAGCCGCAATAATTCTGGCGGTATAGCCCATATTTTGCCGAAAGCTCCACCGAACGCCGGTATCCGTTTTTTTTCTTAAAATCCGACGGCAAATGCCGTACCCCGTATAGCTCCGCCAGCTGTTCCCCGATCTCGTTTATCTTTTCCGCATTCTTCAAAGGGCTTATGGTTAAAGTCGTGGTAAAATAATCATAGCCGCCCCGGGCCGCCAGCCGGGCCGCCTCTTCCATACGCAGCTTATAGCATCGAAAACAACGTTCCCCGCCTTCCGGTTCCTTCTCCAGCCCCTTTGCCATCCGGATAAACTTGTCCGGCTCATATTCCCCTGCCACAAAATCAATGGCATGGGCCCCGGAAAGGCTTACAATCAGGCGCTTCTGCTCCTCAACCCGCTTTTCATATTCCTCTGCCGGGAATATGTTAGGGTTGTAATAAAACACCGTGACAGCGAACAATGGGGACAGGTATTCCAATACATAACTGCTGCATGGGGCGCAGCAGCTATGCAAAAAGAGCCGGGGCACCTGGCCCCTGCCCTTATTTAACTCCATAACCTTTTCTAATTCCTTTTGGTAATTTCTTTTGTTCATTACATCTCCCATCTTCGCCTGGAAAAAGCCCCTTTACAGGAAGTCCCGGATCCGTTTGCTTCTCACAGGGTTGCGCAGCTTCCTCAAAGCTTTCGCTTCGATCTGGCGGATTCGCTCACGGGTCACGTTAAACTCTTTCCCTACCTCTTCCAAAGTCCGGGGATGGCCGTCCTCCAAGCCAAAACGCAATACAATGACTTGCCGTTCCCTCTCTTTTAAATCCCCCAGCAAAGCGTCGATATGCTCCCGCAACATAACGGATTCCACATTCCCTTCCGGGGTGACCACATTGCTGTCTGCCACAAAATCCCCCAAATTGGAGTCGTCCTCTTCACCGATGGGCGTTTCCAGGGAAGCCGGCTCCCGTGCGATTTGCATAATCTCCATCACTTTTTCTTCCGACATGTCCAACGCGTCGGCCAGTTCGGTCACAGAAGGCTCATATCCTAATTCCAGGGTCAATTTACGTTGCATTTTAGACATCTTATTTATGGTCTCAACCATATGCACCGGTACGCGGATGGTACGTGCCTGATCGGCAAGGGCCCTGGTCACAGACTGCCGAATCCACCAAGTAGCATATGTACTTAGCTTATATCCCTTTGTATAGTCAAACTTCTCCACGCCCTTAATCAGGCCTAAATTGCCTTCCTGCACCAGGTCCAGGAAGCTCATGCCCCTGCCGGTGTAGCGCTTGGCAATACTGACTACCAGGCGCAAGTTAGCCTCTATCAACCGTTCTTTTGCATGGTCGTCACCCTCGGCTTTCCGCTTTGCCAAGACAATCTCTTCCTCCGCACTGAGAAGGGGAACCGTACCAATCTCTTTTAAGTACATCCGCACCGGGTCTTCCGTGCCAATGCCCTCCAGAAGGTCGACCGCCTCCAGGTCGATTTCTTCCGTTTCCTTTAAAAAGCTGTCATCCCCGGCAAAATCATCGTCATCCAGCAGCAAGGGGCCTTCTGCCATCAGGGTCTCGTCAATATTCGGAACCACATCCACATGCTTCTCCTCCAGATAGTTATAAATCTGTTCCATCTGGTCTGGCATTAAGTTATCGCCAATAAAAAAATCATTGATCTCCGCCACATCCAAAATGTTATGCTTTGTCTTGGCAACTTCTACCAACTTTATCAGTTTCTCCAAAAAATTGTCTTTTTCCACAGGTAACGTCCTTTCACTTAAAGGTAACATAAGGCCTACTCAACTAATCATTATATATCACTAATTGCCAGATTTCAACATTTTCTTAATTTATTCTACATCTTTTTTTGTAAAATCGGAGGGGTATTTTTTCGAATTTCAATCTGCCGGCACAAATTCTCGATCTGTACCTCTTGATGGCTGCCGCCAAATTCCCCGTCCAGCACCCAATCCACCGGCTCCTTAGAAACTACCCGTAGAAACCTGGTTTTAAATTTATAGGTCAGCTCGCTTTTCTCGTCTTTCAAGAGGAGGCTGGAAACAATGCCGCTTAACTCCAACGGCGTCTTGGGCATCCGGATCAGCAGCACCTCGAAGAGGCCGTCGTTTAAAGACACATCCTGGTCCATCAGGGCTTTAAAGCCACCGACGCTGATGCTGTTGGTCACCATTCCGAAAATAAAGTTGCCTTCTATGGTTTGCCCTTCGCTTTCCACCACCAGGGGGTACTCCTTTATGGAAGCCAGGCTTTTCAGCCCTTCCAGCATATATGCCTGGTGCCCCAGCAAATTTTTCTTATCCTGGGATGTAAGGTAAGAAACCTCAGTAAAGGCGCCGAACCCTGCCACATACACAAAATACCGCCGGCCGCAAAACCGCCCCACATCCACAGGGCAAGGCCGCCCCTCCACTGCCAGGCGGGCCGCCGCAGACATTTGCTTCGGGATTTTAAGGCTCGCGCCATAGTCATTGGTGGAACCGGCGGGGATATACCCCAAGTTTGGGCGTACTTTCAGCTCCATAAGCCCGGAAACCACTTCATTTAAAGTCCCGTCCCCACCGCTGCACACAACCAAATCTTTATCCTGCCCTTCCCTGGCTGCCACTTCCCTGGCCTCCGAGGGCTGCTGAGTCACATGGACTTCCGTCCGGTAGCCTGCTTTTATAAAAATATCCAGGATATTCAGCAGCTGGTTTTTAATCTGGCCTTTGCCGGATTTAGGGTTGATAATCAGCAGCATTTTCTTTCTTTCGTCCATACGTCAACGTTCCACCTCCTTTTCATTATCCTCAATTTATCAGCTTTATATACCTGCCAAAGGCATTTGGCAAAGGATAAATCGTCTTCAGGTCTTCTTTTCTTGCCGCAATATAGCCTTCCGGCATGGCCCGGGCCAATCTTACCCGGTAGCCGGCCATGTGCCACTCCACATGGGAAAATATGTGTTTTGCGTCGGGAAGCCTCTCAAGGGAAAATATGGCTTCCCTGTTCAAATGGAACGTTTCCGCCAACTCTTCCGGCGCCAAATGCCCTTCTGCGTTAGGCAGTTCATAAAGGGAAGCCAAAAGCCCCTTATCCTCCCGTTTGCGCAGCCCGATATAACCGTCCCGTTCCAGTACGCACACAGTCCGTTCTTCTACCCTGCGTTTTGGGGGCGGCGCCTTTACGGGAATCTGGTCCGTTTGGCCCCTTAGCGATGCCAGGCAAAGGGGATGGAAAGGGCACCCGCCACATAGGGGATGGCCGTTAGGGATACAGAGCGTCTCCCCGACCTCCATCAGCCCCTGGTTGAAGGAACCGGCGTCCCGTTCCGGCATGGCTTCTGCCAGCAAAGCTTCTACCCTCTTTTTCGTGGATTGTTTCCGGATATCTTCCCTGCTTGCCAGGACGCGGGACACCACCCGGAGCACATTCCCGTCTACTGCCGGCACCGCTTGTCCATACGAAATAGAGGCGATGGCCCCTGCCGTATAATTCCCGATACCCGGCAGTTTAACCAGTTCCCCATATTCCCCGGGCAGCCTGCCGCCATACTCCCGTTCAACCACTACGGCGGCCTTTTTCAAATTCCTGGCCCGGTTGTAATATCCTAAACCTTCCCACAGCTTCATCAGCCGGTCGTCCTCCACCGCCGCCAAAGCAGCGACGTCCGGCAGTTCCCGTATAAACCGGTCATAATATGGCTTTACCGCTTCAATCCGGGTCTGCTGCAGCATAATCTCCGAAATCCACACCCGGTAAGGCTGCGGGTCTTCCCGCCAGGGCAATGGCCGGCCATGCTCCTCATACCAAGCCAAAAGAGGGGGGACCAAAGCTTTTAAACGGCTTCCTTCATCCATCCCGGCGGCAGCCAGCCCTTTATCAGCGGTTCCTCCCCGCCCCTTAGACATATTGGTAAATCCCCCTCACGGATACTTCCCCGGACACCACTTCGCGGACTTTGCCATCCGCCGCCTTAACCAAAAGCGCCCCACTTTCATTGATCCCCAGGGAAACGCCCATATATTCCCCCGCGGCGGACAAGACCTTTACCTCCCGTCCCAGGTTGACCAATTTTTGATTGTATTCCTCTATCAAAAGCCGCATATCCAGGGTTTGCAGGAATTTCTCATAATATTTTTCCCAGGCCGCCATTACCTCAGCCGCCAATGCCGCCCGGTTCACATCCTTATCTGTATGTAAAACCAATGAAGTGGCTGTCTCACGGATTTCTTCCGGAAACTCCCGGACTTCTACATTGATCCCCATCCCCACCACTACAAAATGGATGCTCTCCATCTCTGTGCTCATTTCCGTCAGGATGCCACAGACTTTTTTCCCTTCCAGCACAATATCGTTAGGCCATTTGATTTTCCCTTCCAGGCCCGTGGCCTGAAAAATCCCCTCTTCCACTGCCATAGCGGCCACCAGCGTCAACGCCGACGCGCACTCCGGCGGAAAATCCGGGCGCAGCAAAAGGCTCATCCAGACCCCGGTCCCATTTAGGGAAACCCAAGACCGGCCACGGCGCCCTTTTCCCGCCGACTGCTCCACCGCCACCACCAGGGTACCCTCCACGGCGCCTTCTTCTGCCAGCTGGCGGGCCTTGTTGTTGGTAGAATCCACCTGCTGCATAAATACCAGGTTCCGGCCGGCCCATTTTGTGTGCAAAACGCTTTCCAGTTCGGCTTTTGTATATATGTCGCCGCTTTCGGCCAGCCGATACCCCCGGTTGCGGACCGCCTCAATGGCATAGCCGTCTTCCTGCAGCTGCCGAACCACTTTCCACACGGCAGTCCGGGACACGCCCAGGCTTTCGCACAGCGCCTGCCCCGATACATACCCGCCCGCATCTTTCAGCAATTTCAAAATCTTTGTCTTCATGGAAGCCTCCCAATGCTGATGATACTGATTACGCCAAGGGCCGCCAAGGCAGCCCCCATCATTAACAGTGCAATACCGCCGGCTTTCTTTTTCTTGCTTCTGCCGCTGTTTTTCAGTTTATACCAGCCGCTGACGCCGTTGAGCAGCCCGGCCAGCCAAAAAATCACCGGGAACAGGATCTGGTTGTCCTCCGGGTCCAAAAAGGCCAGCACTGCACAAATTACCACCAAAACCCCTATTACAATATGGAGCAAATCCAAAAGCAGCGCCTCATTGCGGGGAATCCACTTTTTCTCCTGGTTTATCATGCCTCTCTCCTACTCTGCCAATGTAGCCGCCATCACTGCCTTGATGGTGTGCATCCGGTTCTCTGCCTCGTCAAAAACCTTTGACCGGGGGGACTCGAATACCTGGCTTGTCACTTCCATTTCGTTGATCCCGAACCGGATCCCTATTTCCTTCCCGATCTTTGTCTTTAAATCATGGAACGCCGGCAGGCAATGGAGGAAAATCGCCTTTTCCCCGGCATTTTCCATTACCTGGGACGTTACCCGGTAAGGGGAAAGTTCACGGATCCGTTCCTCCCAGACGGCGTCCGGCTCTCCCATGGACACCCAAACGTCCGTGTACACCACATCTGCGCCCTTGGTCCCTTCCTCCACGTCCGTGGTCAAGGAAACGCTTCCCCCGGAAGCTTTTGCGTACTCCCTGCACTGGGACACCAGCCCTTTGTCCGGAAAATACTTTTCCGGTGCACAAGCGACAAAATCCATACCCATTTTAGAACATCCCACCATCAAAGAATTCCCCATATTGTACCGGGCGTCCCCCATATAAACCAGTTTTATGCCTTTCAAACTGCCGAAGTTCTCCCGTATCGTCAGCATATCCGCCAAAATCTGGGTCGGATGGTACTCATTGGTCAAGCCGTTCCACACAGGCACCCCTGCATACCTGGCCAGCTCCTCCACAATCTCCTGCCCAAACCCCCGGTATTCGATCCCGTCATAAATCCGCCCCAGCACCCGGGCCGTGTCCGCAATACTCTCCTTTTTGCCGATCTGGGAACCGGAAGGGTCTAAGTAGGTCACCCCCATCCCCAGGTCCCGGGCCGCCACTTCGAAGGAACAGCGGGTCCTGGTGCTAGTCTTCTCAAAAATCAACGCAATATTCTTCCCCTGGCAAAGCAGGGTAGGGGCCCCTTCCTTTTTCTTGCGTTTCAGCTCGGCTGCCAAATCCAGCAAATAGGTGATCTCCTCCGGCGTGAAATCTTTTAATGTCAAAAAATGCCTTCCTGTCAACTTCATAATATCCCTCCGTATTTTTATTTATCCTCACTCCCAAGCCAATACACAGAAAGCCAGTGGTCCGATATGCGCCTTCATCCTTATAACTTACTATAAGGAAAAACCGCTGTCAAGTATTCTGGGAGATTCCTTTCAAAATGAAGTATGGATGTATCTTTATATATAAAAACGCATTCCCCCATCCGATGGGACTCTGCCAGGGGAATTTTATGCCGGCCCCAGGACGCAACAAAGCAGGAAACCGGTTTCCGGTTTCCTGCTTTTGCCATTTGAAACATAGGGGTTATTTTTCTTTGGCTATCTCGACGGCTGATTTCATCAGCCCTGCAATCCCCTGGATTTCGGAAGGGATAATGATTTTGGTAGACTTCCCGTCGGCCGCCGCTATAAACGCTTCCAGGCTTTTTAGCCTTAGCACGGCTTCGTCGGCGCCGGCTTCCTTCAGGAACCGGATACCGTCCGCATTGGCCTGCTGCACCTTTAAAATCGCCTGCGCCTCGCCCTCTGCCTCTTTGATCCTCTTTTCTTTTTCTGCCTCCGCATGGAGGATAGCCGCCTGTTTGTCTGCCTCCGCATCCAAGATGGCGGATTCTTTCTTCCCTTCTGCAACCAGGATGGTGGATTTCTTTTCCCCTTCTGCCCGCAGGATGGCCTCGCGCCGTTCCCGCTCCGCCTTCATCTGTTTCTCCATAGCGTCCTGGATGGCAGCCGGCGGAATGATGTTCTTTAATTCCACCCGGTTTACCTTAATCCCCCACGGGTCCGTGGCCACATCCAGGGAAGCCCGCATCTTGGTATTGATCGTCTCCCTGGAGGTCAGGGTCTGATCCAGCTCCAGGTCACCGATTATATTCCTTAAAGTGGTTGCAGTCAGGTTCTCGATTGCCATGATAGGGTTTTCCACGCCATAGGCGAACAGCTTGGGGTCTGTAATCTGGAAAAACACCACCGTATCAATCCGCATGGTAACGTTGTCCTTGGTAATCACCGGCTGGGGCGCAAAATCTACCACCTGTTCTTTTAAGATCACCTTTTTTGCCACCCGGTCAATGAAAGGGATCAAAAAATGGATCCCTACGTGCCAAGTCCCAAGATATGCGCCCAGCCGCTCCACTACCAGTGCACTGGCCTGTGGTACAATACGGATACAGGACACCAGAATTAACAAAATAAAAAACAGCAACGCTAAAAAAACAATAATAAACATATTACGCATCCTCCTGTTTCATACTGACAATCAATTTTACCCCCTGGATCTCCCGGATAAACACCATGGTACCCGGGGCGTAAATGTCCTCGGCCTCTTTGGCCCTGGCCGTCCATTCCTGGCCATCCACCACGGCAGACCCGGTGCCCAGGTCATTATTGACTTCTGCCGTAACCCGGGCTTTCTTTCCAATCAGGCTGTCCGCGTTGGTTTTCACCGTCTGGCTGTTAATATATTTGGATGCAAAGGGCCTGGTAAAGAACAGCAATAAAAAAGATACGGCTACGAAAACAGCCAGCTGTACTTCCACGCCGGCGCCTAGCAAAGCCAGTAAAAAAGCGGCCACTGCGCCCCCGGCAAACCAGACCGTGGTCAAAGCCATAGTCATAATTTCTATGCCGACCAAAACGACAAATGCAATCAGCCAATAAATCGGTGCCATCAATATCCCACCTCCTTTTTGCGGCCCACTTCCAAAACGGCCCTGGAAACGGGCTTCGGAGATTAGCCTTATCGCTATGTTTACGGCCTCCCCAAAAAAATCATACCATAATTCCCCGCTCCTTACAACGAAATTCGGGGGAATTTGGGATTACATTTTTTGGAAAGGCTTTACCCCCTTGAAGCCGCCCTCCGTTGCCGGGCCGCCTCATACATCAGGATGGAAGCGGCAACGGCGGCGTTTAGGGACTCCACCTGCCCCGCCATAGGGACCTTTATCTTGGCATGGGCCAGGGAAACGGCCTGGCTGCTTAAACCGCCGGCTTCGTTCCCCACTAAAAAGCCTATGTCGCCCTGGTAGCCCTCCTGGTCGTAATCCCTCTTTGCGGACAAGTCGGAAGCATAGAGGCGCACCCCTTTGTCCCTTAGTTGTTTTAAAGCCCCAGGCAAATCCTCCACATACAGGAACGGGACCCGTAAAACGGAACCCATGGTGGAACGGATGGCTTTGGGGTTGTAGATGTCTGCCGTCCCCACATCCATCAGGATACCCGTAACCCCGGCGCCCTCCCCGGCACGGAAAACAGTGCCTAAATTACCCGGGTCTTGTAAGTGTTCCAAAACCATCAGGTGGGCCGGGGGATTGCCCCCGCCTTTGGCCCTGGATACCTGTTCCCATGTATAGGCGTATTGGCGTACCAGCGCCAGTACGCCCTGGGGCGTTTGGGTGCCTGACATGGCAGAGAACACCGGGTCCGTGGCGATTTCCACCCGGTCAGCCTTTTCTTCCAGAGGAAGGCACTCCGGGCTTTTCCGGAAGCTCTCGGACACGTAAAGGGTATGCAGCCGCCCTTTGGGGACTTCTTTGCATATCCTAAGCCCTTCTGCCACAAACAGCCCTTCCTCCCTGCGCATTTTTGCCTTTTTCATCAAAGCGTTTACATATTTGACCTGTTTGTTGGCCGTGCTGCTGATAACCATTTGCCCTTTCCTTTCCACTGTTTGCCCAACCGGCATATCGTTTGCCTTTTTATTGCAGATGTTCCAGGTCTTCCAGCCACACCGTCCGGGCAGCGTCGCTGGGCATGCGCAAATCCCCCCGGGGCGACATGGCCACAGACCCTACTTTAGGGCCGTCCGGAATGCAGGAACGTTTAAACTGCTGGGAGAAGAAACGGCGGTAGAACACCCCTAGCCACTTTTCAATGGTTTCCCCGTCATATTCCCCTTCAAAGGCCCGCAGCGCCATGCGGTAGATCTTGGACGGCATGTAGCCAAACCGGAGCATATAATACAAAAAGAAATCATGCAGCTCGTAAGGCCCCACCAGGTCTTCCGTTTTTTGGGATATGGCCCCGTCCTCCGGCGGCAGCAGTTCCGGGCTCACCGGCGTGTCCAGCACGTCCATAAGCACCTCCTGCAAAAGCTTTTCCCCACAGCTGTCGGCATAATACCGGACCAGATGGCGCACTAAGGTCTTGGGCACCGATGCATTTACCCCGTACATGGACATATGGTCGCCGTTGTAAGTGGCCCATCCCAGGGCCAGCTCTGACATGTCCCCAGTCCCCACCACCAGCCCGTTTACCTGGTTTGCCAGGTCCATGAGCACTTGGGTGCGCTCCCTTGCCTGCCCGTTCTCATAAGCCACGTCATGGGCTGACGGGTCATGGCCAATATCGGCAAAATGCTGCAAAACCGATTTTCTAATATCCACCTCTGTAAGGGAAGCGCCCAGCTGCCTGGCCATCCGGCAGGCGTTTTGGTACGTGCGGTCCGTAGTGCCAAAGCAAGGCATGGTCACGGCGTGGATTTGCCCCCGGTCCAGCCCCAAAAGGTCAAAAGCCCGGGCCGTCACCAAAAGGGCCAACGTGGAATCCAGGCCGCCGGAAATCCCCAGCACCGCCCGGCTGCATCCGGTGTGTTCCAGCCGTTTTTTCAGGCCCATGGCCTGGATCATAATAATTTCCTCACACCGTTTGTCCCGCTCTGCAGGGTCTTTTGGCACAAAGGGGCGCCCGTCTATAAACCGGAACAGCTTTTCCTGCTGCCTTTGTTCCATGGCTTTTGTATCCAAGGAAAATTCCACGGCCACATACCCGTCCCCCAGCTGGGCCGGATATGTGGTTGCCCTTTGCCTCTCCGCCTGAAGCCGTTCCAAATCCAGGTCCGCATACACGGCCCCGGTTGTAAACCGTTTTGACAGGGCCAGCATGGAACCGTTTTCTGCAATGATGTTGTGGCCGCCAAATACCAGGTCCTGGGTAGACTCCCCTTCCCCGGCGTTGGCATATACATATCCGCAAATGAGCCGGGCCGATTGGCCGGAAATCAACGCATTGCGGTACACATCTTTCCCTACCAGGTCGTCGCTGGCTGAACAGTTAGCGATTACCGTAGCCCCTGCCAGCCCATGGCGGATGCTGGGCGGGGAAGGCACCCACACATCTTCGCAGACCTCCGCCGCCACCACCAGTTCCGGCAGCTCCCGGCAGCGAAACAGCAGATTTGTCCCCATAGGGGCTTCCCCCCCCATCCAATCCACCATAACCGGCGTCTCCATGCCGGCACGAAAATGCCTCTGTTCATAAAATTCTGAATAGTTGGGCAAATGGGTTTTGGGCACAAGCCCCAGCAGCCTGCCGCCACATAAGGCCGCCGCCACGTTGTAGAGTTTCCCCCCGTGCTCCCAGGGGAGGCCTACCAGCACCAGCATTTGCCTGCCTTTTGTAAAGAGGGCTATCTCCTGCAGCTGCTTTTTGGCGCTGCGAAGTAGGGGGGACTGTAAAAACAAATCGCCGCAGGTATAGGCTGTCAGGCACAATTCCGGAAATACCATCAGTCCGGCCCCCGCCTTTTCCCCCTCTTCTATCCACTTACAAATCTGTCCCCCGTTGTAAACAGGGTCCGCCACCCGTATTTTGGGGGTAACGGCCGCCACGCGGAAAAAACCGTCTCTCATCCTTTTCCTCCATTCTGCCGCAGGAAACCCTCCCCGGCCCTATACATACCCGGTCAATTCCCGGACCACTTCCCCGGCGATCATC
This sequence comes from uncultured Lachnospiraceae bacterium, assembly GCA_910584845.1. Classification (GTDB taxonomy): domain Bacteria; phylum Bacillota; class Clostridia; order Lachnospirales; family Lachnospiraceae; genus Brotaphodocola. The sequence goes on along the minus strand of CAJUDH010000010.1, from coordinate 95,321 downwards.
AACCCGGCCGCCGGGGGCACGAAAGAAATGCTTCCCGGCGCCAAACGCCGCCCGGCCTCCTCACCCGGCATGGGGGCCGGTTTTTGGGGAAGCTCTTTTGAATATAATACTTTTAAATGCCCAATCCCCATTTTTTTTAATTCCCGGCGCATAACACGGCACAGCGGGCACACGGAAGTCTGGGAAATATCCGCAAACTCAAACCTTTCCCCATGGAGTTTGTTGCCCGTCCCCATGGATGAAATCAAAGGGATCCCATGGTCCTTTGCATAGCGGGCTATGGCCAGCTTCGCCGCCACGGTGTCAATGGCGTCAATCAGGTAGTCCACCGGGCCGATAGCCTGCATAAGGCCATCCAGGTTTTCCGGCAGCACGAAAATTTCATGGGTTTCCACCCGGATTTTGGGGCTGATATCTAAAATCCGCCCCTTCATGGCCTGGGTTTTTAACTGCCCCAAGGTGCTGTGCAGCGCTATGCTCTGCCGGTTTATATTGGTCAGGGAAACCCGGTCATGGTCAATCAGCGACAGCCGCCCGACCCCGCACCGGGCCAGGGCTTCGATGCAGTGGGACCCCACGCCCCCAACGCCAAACACGGCAACGGAAGCTTTTGCCAGTTTTTGCTGTTTATCCGCCCCGATCAGACGCTCCGTCCGAGAAAATTCATGCATCCTCTTTCCACTCCTATATTTTGCGTTACAACAAGTTTTCATCCGGCCGCCCTTTTTGTTCCTCGATCAGGTCCGCCAGGGTCACCCCGTCCACCACTTGGTCAATTGCCTCTTTTAGCTGCATCCACACGGCCAACGTGGCGCACCGGCCCGCCCGTTCACACCGGTTTACCTCGTCGTCCAGGCAGGAAACCGGGGATAAGCTCCCTTCTGCCTGGCGCAAAATCATCCCCACCGTGTACTCTTCCGGTTCCCTGGCCAGCACATAGCCGCCCTGGGCGCCCCGGACGCTGCGTACGTAGCCGGCCTTTAGAAGCGGCGCCACGATCTGTTCCAGGTACTTTTCCGAAAGCCCCTGCCGCGCAGCCACCTGGCTGATCTTGGTGCATTTCCCCTGGTTCATGCCAAATTCAATCATCATGCGAAGGGCATACCTACCTTTGGTAGAAATCTTCATGTCCTTTTCCTCCATGGATGCGGCCCTCATGCGCTTTCCCGGCCGCTTTGCACAAAGCGGCCGCCGCGCCGGCCGGCTGGCTGATGGCAACACAATACCGATGGCTGCCTATAATGAAAGGCTGTGGAAAAAGTTTATCACTTTTCCCCCAAAATAGCAATGCATATTCTTTTACCAGCCAGAGGCAGCCACCATTTGCTTCCAGAATCCATTTTCCTGCAGCGCCAGGGCTTTGCGGCCCCACCAGGCGATTTGTCTCCCAGGGCGTACTTCCTATCCGCCTATATGCAGCCTTTCCCCGTTGGGCCCTACGCCCTGTGAATGCCGGCGGCCCCGGGCTTGCCCCTGCGCAACCGCCGCCGGTACCCGTAATCCGGCCGGCCGGCACCGGCTTGGCGCCGGGGCACAAAAGGCGGCCCTGCGTCCGCCCTGGCCGACGGCCCGCGCTTCCGCCGCAAAAGGACAAAGGGTCCGATGAACCGGACCCTTGCGCCGGGGCACGTCTGCGTCAGCAGACATTTCCCTTAGGCGCGAAGTGCGCATCCCCCGGAGGGTTTTGCTTTATCGGGCGCAATTTCCTATAAAGTAAAAAACACCGGCGGCCCTTCCCCGCAAATAAGGGGGGCCGACGGCATTTTCGCATATACATACGCCGAATCCTATTCCTCACATTCCTTAATATAAACCTGCCATGCCTGGAACTCATTGACCGCGCTGGGGAGCACAAACCCCGAATGTTTCAGGGAAGCCCCGCTGATGTACTCGCCGGGGCGGAACCCATAAGGCAATTTCTCCTCCGGATAATCTTCCATCAGGCCCTCATACAAAAACAGCTGATATTTTGACTCCTCTTTCAAGCCCTGGACTTTAACCCAGGACATAACCGGGTTTGGCTGTACATGATGGTACACCGCACTGATTAACGCCTCCGTGCCTGACGGGCTTGCCACTTCCCACACGGTGCAGGAGCCCTCAAAAGGCGTAGTGATCCGGTAATAATCGCCATGCTGCAGTAAATGGTAATATTTTTTGAACGTTTCAACCTGTTCCCGTACTATGGCTTTTTCTTCCCTGGTCATCTTGTCCACATCCAGCTCATAGCCGAAAGTCCCGGCCATGGCCAGGCATCCCCTGGTAAACAAAGGGGTCTCCCTTCCGGTCTGATGGTTGGGGACGGTAGATACGTGGGAACCCATGGCCGAAACAGGGTAGCCAAAAGATGCCCCGTACTGGATACTCAGCCGTTCCACGGCGTCCGTGGTATCGCTGCCCCAGATCTGCGGCGTATAATAAAGCATCCCCGCGTCAAAACGTCCGCCGCCGCCGGCACAGCCCTCAATAAGCACCTTGGGGAAACGGGATGTGAGCTCTTCCAGCACCCGGTAGAGGCCAAGCACATACCTGTGGGCAAATTCCCCCTGCCTTTCCGGCGGCAGCACCCTGCTGAACTTGTCGCAAACCGCCCGGTTCATATCCCATTTTACATAGGTAATGGGCACCTTATCCAGCAAATCGGAAATTTGCTTTATGATGTGGTCCTGTACGTCTTCCCGTGAAAAGTCCAATATCAGCTGGTTCCTGCTTAAGCATGGCTTTCTGCCGGGGACATTTACCGCCCACTCCGGATGGCTCCGGTACAAATCGCTGTCCTCGGAAATCCCTTCCGGCTCCAGCCAAATGCCAAACTGCATGCCTTCCCCATGGATCCGCTCCACCAGTTCCCTCAATGTGCATCCCAGCTTTTTTTCGTTGGGGGTCCAGTCCCCCAGGCCGGAATTGTCGTCCTCCCGCTTTCCAAACCAGCCGTCGTCCATGACAAACAGTTCCACACCCAGCTTTTTCGCTTCCCGGGCAATCGCCACCAGGTCATCCCCGGTAAAGTTAAAATACGTAGCTTCCCAGTTGTTGATCAATATGGGGCGGCGTTTGTCCCTCCACTCCCCCCGGCAGACATGCTCCCGTATGGCTTTATGGAAATTACGGCTCATCTGGCCCATCCCGCTGCCACTGTAAGTCATCATCACCTCCGGAAGCCACAAAACCCCCTCCGGCTCCAAAGTCCAGGCAAAATTATCCGGATGGATCCCGCAGACCAGCCGTGTCCGGCCAAACTGGTTTTTTTCCGCTTCCATCAAAAATTCCCCGCTATATAGGAACGAAAAGCCATAACAGCCCCCCATGGCTTCATTGGCGCCTTTTTCGCAAAGTATCATAAAAGGGTTGTATTGATGGCTGCTTATGCCCCGGACACTCCCAATGGACTGCACCCCATGGTGGATATTTTCCCGCTGCATGTTCATCTCCATGCTGTGCCTGCCGTAAAAGGAGATCCACTGGAAATCCCCCCATTCCCAATCCAGGTTCACCGTGGCCGCCTTTTGTAAAAGGACCGCCCCCTCCCCTTTGTTGGTGATTTTAACCGCCCGGGTAATCACATCCAGCTCTTCGAATACCCCATAATATAGTTCCACTTCCAGGCAGGAATAGGGGTCCTTAAGGCGGACAGCCAATGTTTCGGCCTCTTCCCCCCCATATACCGCTGGAAGGCCGGGAACCGCATATTTGCCCTTGCGGACTTGATATCCGTCATAGCAAAGTTCTGCCGCCTGGCTCCCGTCCCCGTTTTGCACCCGCAATGCCGTGATCCGGTAATCGCCGGTTCCAAAAACGCTGTATTCCTGCGGCAGCGAGTCCAGGGAATAGGTCCGGTCATGTTTTCCTACCTGATATGGATTTCCGGAAAATCCCCGGTCCGCCCGGTAGCTTAGAAGAGATTTGTCACTGTTATCCGTTCTTTCCCCATAATAGGCATGGAGCAAGACGTTCTGCCCATCGGCCTTCATTTGATATGTAGTGCTTTTTGTGTGCAAAGTAAATACTTTGCCGTAATCATCAATGATAATCGCCATATGCGCTCCCTCTGGTTTCCCCAAGTAAATTTTTCCATACGGCTGCATTGTACCATTATTTGTTGCAAAATACAACCATGGCACGCAAAAGTTTTTGCAGCCGGAATAAACCCCGCCGGAAATGATTTCCTTATTTTTTAAATTGTGGTAAAATGGAAAAACCGGCACCGGATAAAATGGAAACCCAGAAAGGATTTGATAGGTATGGTATGTTATCGGGAAATAAAATCGGATGAACTTAACATGGATTTGTTCCGTGCATTTCAGCGCCGGCAGGTTGTCACCGACTGCTGGAGAAAAGAAAACGGGAAATGGACCATAAAAAGCGCCCCTTTTATCGACGATTGGGGAGAGGAAGAATATCAGGAACTGATCCGTTGCCTGGCCAATACCATTACGGGAGGGGGCCTGGTATACGGGGCCTTTATCCGGAACGAATTAAAGGGCTTTTTGTCTGTAGAGGGCCAATTGGCTGGCAGCCGTTTCCAATACCTGGATTTATCCAGCATCCATGTATCCCAAGATGTGCGTGGGCAAGGCATCGGCAAAAACCTGTTTTCGGCAGCAAAACGTTTTGCCCGGGGGAAAAATGCGAAAAAACTGTATATATCTGCCCACAGCGCAGTGGAAAGCCAGGCTTTTTACCGCGCAATGGGCTGCAAAGAAGCTGAGGAATACGATGCCGGCCATGTAAAAAGGGAACCTTATGACTGCCAGCTTGAATATGTTTTATAGCAAAGGGGGCCGCCCCCACCCGCTCTCTGCCTCCTGGGCCGTTTCTGCCAGCCCCGGCAGCGACAGCCCGCCGTCCACTGCCAGGGAAACCCCGGTAATATAGGAAGCTTTTTCGGAGGCCAAAAACACCACGGCATTCCCTATATCCTCCGGAGTCCCGTACCGCTCCAGGGGGATCCTTCCGGAAAGGAAGCGTACCTTTTCCAGATGGGCCGGATCCGCCTGCGCCTCTTCCTCCGGGGTAAAGCGGCGGGTTGCACCGGGCAGGATATTGTTGACCCGGATCCCGTAAGCCGCCACATCCAGGGCCACTGACTGGCAGGCCCGGTTTAGCGCCGCTTTGATCCCGCCATAAACCAGGTCCCCCGGATGGGCGCTCTTGCCCCTTACCGAACTAATATTAATTATGCTGCCTTTCACCCCCTGTTTTGCCATATACGTCGCCGCTTCCCGCATCAATATCACATAATTGCGGAATAAAAGACGGTACAGGTAATCCATATTTTTCTCCGTAAGGTCAAAAACACTCTCCAAAATCGTCACTCCGGCATTATTAACCAGAAGGTCAAGCCCCCCCAGCGTTTCCACTGCCTGCCGGAAAAAATCCACCCCTGCGCCGTCCCTGGAAAGCTCTGCCTCCAGCCCTTCAAATTTCCCTTCCGGATACCGCCCCCTCAATTCCGCCAAAACCTTTCGGGCGTTTTCCTTTTTGCTCCGGTAAGAAAATACTACGTCATACCCTTCTTTCGCCAGGCTATATGCCACCCCGCGCCCGATCCCGCTGCTCCCTCCGGTTACGACCGCCTTTTTCCGTTCCATTACTTTTCCTCCTTTTATCCTAAATCTACCCCTGGACTTTCTGTGGGCCTGATTTTGTAGGTTCCGAAAGCAGGCCTTGATGTGGCCCCCCGCCCCCCACCTGCGACGAAAACGCCAGGAACACTAAAAACCCCTCCCCCCGGTTGGCAATGGAATGGACCGCACCTGCCGGGATATAAATAGCGTCCCCGTCACGGACCTTCCGGGCTTCTTGCCCCACTTCCATTGTCCCGCGCCCGGAAATAATATAATAAACTTCTTCATGGTCCCCATGGGCATGGGCCTCATAGGCCTTCCCCTCCTGGAGCATGGCATAAGCCACGTAGAGCATCCCCTGCATACAGCAATGGCCCTGCATGGGGTCTTGATCCGCCTGCCCTTTCAGCAGTTTATAGTCAATGCCGAAATCATGTACAATCGACGGTGCCGCTTCCCTCCAGTTCCTGACTACCATAACCAGATGCCTCCTTTCCCTTAAGGCCCCTTTGAAAGCCCTTCCCCGGCCACAAACCCTTCTTCCGAAAGCCCCGTGAGGATTTCATGCCCGTCTGCCGTCACCCATACCTCGTCCTCAATCCTAACTCCCCCCAGCCCCGGCACATAGATTCCGGGCTCAATGGTGATCACCATATTTTCCTGAAGCTCCATATCCGCACCTGGCACGATGGACGGCCATTCCTGGCTGTTCAGGCCGATACTGTGCCCCAGGTAAGGGTTAAAAAACGGCTTTAACGGATGCCCTTTGAGCATATCCCCCGCGCATTCCATCAAATCTTTCAAATTCACCCCGGGGCGGACCCTGGCAATACACTCCCGCTCTATTTGCCATACCAGCCGATATAATTCCGTCAGGCGCGGGCTGGCTTCCCCAACGGCAAAACTTCTGGTCCAATCGGACGCATAATGCCCGGCCACCGCCCCAAAATCTAAGAGCACCACGTCCCCCCTCCTAATCCTGCGCCTTCCCGGCAAATTAATTGTCCTTGCCGCGTTTTCGCCGGCCAGGGCTTTCATGGTAAAAGGGACCCCTTCGGAACCCTTCCTGCGCATGAAATATTCCAGTTCTGCCACCAGGTCCAATTCTGTTTTCCCCGGATGCAAAATCGTCTTCGCATATTCCATAGCCTCCCTTGCCACCGCGGCTGATTGTTTCAAAGCCAAAACCTCTTCTTCCGATTTGACCAGCCTGGCCTGGCAAAATAACGGCGTCACATCCTGCCAGGCCACGGCTTTCCCCCTCTTGCCCAGGCATTCTTCCAGGTCAAGGTATAAAGACAGTTCCAGGCCGCCGCGTTCAAACCCCAGTTCCACACAGTCCCTATGGTAGCCTTCCCCCAGATCCCAAAGCAGGCGTGCGATTGCCTCTGCCGGCCCCTTATCCTCTTTCGGGTAAGGGACCAGGGACACCTCTTCCCCGTCCACCTGCCCGGCCACCAGCGGCGCCCATGCCTCCGGAAACACAAACCAGGCGCCTTCCCTGGACATCAGGACGGCATTGAGGCCTATCTGGGCCGGCCGCCTGGCAGCCGTGGAAAACCCGATGGCATAATAAATATTTTCCTGGGTCGAAATCAGCACCGGCGCGGACATCCCGGGAAATAAAGACTCATAATTTTTTCTTTTCATGCAGTTTCCTTTCTTGCCCTGCCTGCAATAAGCTTGCGGCCGGGCCGGCCGCAGGATTTACCTTTTCCTTTTTACCACCACCGGATCAGGTCTGTCACCTGTTCCCGAAGCTGTACAAACTCCGGCGCGGCAATATCCCGCGGCCGCGGCAGAGGGTTTGCCAGCCTTTCCTTCACCGTCGTCGGCTTGTTGGTCAGGATCATAATATTCTCCCCCAGGTACACTGCCTCCTCAATATTATGGGTAATAAAAATGACGGTAGTCCCCGTCATCTGCCACAGCCGGACAAGCTCGTCCTCCAGCTTAAACCGCAGTTCAATATCCAGCTGCCCATAAGGCTCGTCCATGAGCAAAAGCTCCGGCTCCGTGGCGAATGCCCGTGCAATGGACACCCGCTGCAGCATGCTGGCGGAAAGTTGTTTGGGATAATATTTCCGGTATTTTGTCAGGCCTACAATCTCCAGATACCGGTCTGTCAGCTCTTGTTTTTCTTTTTTCGGCGTATGGCGGATGTCCAGCCCAAATGCCACATTCTGCTCTACCGTCAGCCATGGCATTGTGGAATTCCCCTGGAAAATATAGGCGATATGGTCTTTCTTCGGATCCGCCGGATGCCCGTCCAGAAGGATCTCCCCAGAAGTGACGTCATAGATTTTCGTCAGGCTGTTTAAAAAAGTCGTCTTCCCGCAGCCGGTAGGCCCTACCACACAGAGCAGGTCCCCTTTCTCTACATCAAAAGAGATGTCATCCAGCACCAGAAGATCCCCGAATTTCTTTGTCAAATGGTTGACCTTTACCTTTACCTCGCGATTCGCCCTTTCTTCTGCCCCCATTTTGGCCGCACCTCCTTACAATGTTTTATCCACAATATCCGTAATTTCTTTGCGCAAAGACAGAAATTCCGGAGCCGTGTATTTGCGGGGCCGGGGCATGCCAACCACATATTCTTCCTTTACCGTCGCCGGGCAGTTGGAAAGGACAATAATCCGGTCTGCCAGATAGATGGCTTCTTCAATATTGTTGGTAACGAATATAACCGTCCGCTTTTCCGACTGCCAGATCCGCTGCAGCTCCTCCTGCATCAGGTAGCGGGTCTGGGCGTCCAGGGCCCCAAAAGGCTCGTCCATAAGCATCACCTGGGGCTCAATGCAGTAAGCCCGGGCAATCCCCACCCGCTGCCGCATACCTCCGGAAAGCTTAACTGGATACGTATGTTCAAACCCCTGGAGCCCCACCAGGTCAATATACCTTTGGGCCCGCCTTTGGCGCCCTTTCTTTGGCACCCCGGCCATTTTCAGGCCATATTCCACATTCCCCATTACCGTAAGCCAGGGGAACAAGGTAATGTTCTGGAACACTACCCCCCGTTCCGGCCCTGGCCCCGTAACCGGCTTGCCCCCGACCAGGATCCCCCCTTCATCCGGCAGCTCAAAACCGGCAATCAGGTTGATCAGGGTAGTCTTGCCACACTGGCCCGGCCCGAAAAGGCAGATAAACTCATTTTCCTGCGCTTTAAGGTTAAAATCCCGGACTACCGGATGCACCCCTTCCGGGACCTTAAAGCTTTTTGTTACGTTGGTACAGGTTATCAGCTGTCGCTTTTGTTCCACCGGCATAGCCTTGTTTCCACCTTTCTGAAGATCATAGAGAGCAGCATGCCGACAAACCCGATTGCCAGAATGCCTGTCATAATCTGAACCATGTCATTATTATTCATCCCTGCAATGATAATCCACCCCAGGCCTTCTGAAGAACGGACCATCTCCGCGGCCAGCACCGTCGCCCAGCAGCTGGATAGCGCCACCTGCAGCCCGGCAAAAATAGAAGGGACTGTCGCCGGGAGCACAACGGTAAACAATAACTGGCCCTTGCCTGCCCCCAGCATCTGTGCCGCACGCAGGTAATCCCCATCTACACTTTTGGCGCCGCTCCAGGCGTTTAAGGTTACGTTACAAAATGATGCCAGAAAAATCAGAAAAATTTTCGCATCTTCCCCCAAACCAATCCAGATAATTGAAATCGGGATCCAGGCAATGGGCGGGATGGGGCGGATAATCCGAAACAACGGGGAAAAAACGGCCTCCACAAGGCGGCTCCATCCCATAGCCAGCCCCAGCACAACCCCGGCGGCAGCCCCCAAAAAATACCCGGCCATTACCCGTGCCAAGCTGTACAGGATATGTACCGCCATGGTACAAGAACCGATCCTCCCGCCAAACAAGGTTTCCAAAAACATCCGGATAACCGGCCCCGGCCCCGGCATCAGCCTTCCTAAGTCCCCTTTCACCCCCAAATGCCACAGGCACAAAAATGCGAAGATGGAAGCAACGGCACAGGACCATTCCATAGCATTGATATGTTTTTTCTTCATTTCGCGTTCATCCCCTTTGCCACCATAGTCTCAACCTTCTGCAATATCATGTCCAGGGCCAGCCCTACCACGCCGATCATCAGCATCCCTACAATCACCAGGTCAGGGCGGGAAATATAACGCGCCTGCTGGATCATAAAGCCAAGGCCCTTGCTGGCCGCAAGCATCTCGGCGGCCACCAGGGCCATCCAGCTTCCCCCCAGCGCCGTACGCAGTCCGGTAAAAATCATCGGTGTTGCCGTAGGGATGGCAATTTTGGTCAGCTTCTGCCAGTTGCTGGCGCCAAAAACGTCCCCCACCCACATATGCAGCTCGTCGGCCTGCCGGATCCCCGTATAGGTATTGACAATACAGGCCACAAAGGAATTGACAAAAATCACCATGGCCTTTGCCTCGACGCCAATGCCAAAAATCAAGATAAACATAGGCGTCCAGGCCAAGCCGGGGACCGGGCGGATCAAATCAAATACCGGGCGGACCAGCCAATCGCACCATTTATTCCATGCCATGGCAACCCCCAAAGGGATCCCGAGCACCGCGCCGATGCTGTAGCCAAGAAGGCATACTTTCAAGCTTTCCAGTAAATGCTGCCCCAGCGTCGCCCCGTCCGGCTTCTTCTCCGCCAGCTTGGCCACGAAAGTGCCGAAAGTTTTTTCTACTCCGGGAAAAACCGAATTTTTTGTCAGCTTCATCACGTCAATCAGCAAATACCAAACCAGCAGGACTGCAGCCACCGATGCGCAGGAGATTAACAGATATTTATATTTTTTCCAGAAATTTTTCACTCTCTTTCCTGCTCCTATTCTCTTCTACTTTCACTGCCCCCGCCTTACAGCAGCCGGGGATGCCTCTTATGCCTTTATCCCGGTGTTTTATTCCCCGGACCCTTTACGGTATTCCAGCAAGCGGTCCACATAGCTGTGGTTTAAAGCCGCTTCGATCTGAGGCATAGACCCTTCTTCGATTAACCCCTGTTCCATGAGGAATTCCCCCATAACCGTCATGGTATTGCCAAAGGGGTACTCCGGGTTTTCCAGGCTTTCCCAAGTCCAGAAAGTCACGTTTTTGATCTCAGATGCCATATCCTCGTCGCTGTATGTGGTGCCCCCTTCATTTTTATACAGGTTAACGGCGTATTCCGCCCGGGCGCCGTCGTCCTTCGCCAGCCGGTCCATAGCTTCATAGCAACAGTTTAAAATTGCTACCACGTCGTCCGGATATTCCTCTGCCAGGTCCCGGTCCACAATGAAAGAGTCTACCAGCGGGCCGCCCGCCAGGTCCATATAGTCGGCAACCAGGGTATAGGCGGAATCGCCCCCCAAAATATTGGAATACGGCGGAGTCGTAGCCAGCAGGTCGCCCTGCCCGGTAATAAACGCCTCATAAGCCTGGGCATGGTCCATGGCCACAAATTCAATCCCCTCAGAATCCAGGCCCAAAGCTTCTGCATAAGCATAGGCGATAAACTGCTGCGGCCCGGCCCCCAGCCCCAAGATATTGGCCCCGGCAACGCTTTCCGGGCTTCCGTAATATTTCGTGCCATCGTAAACCCCGGCTTTTACAATATCGCTGTCCGTCCGCCCATACATTGCCTGCCCGCCAAAATTAATGGTGGTGTCGCCTACATAATAGAAATTCTCCGTAGGAAGCACGTAGACCGCCGCCATGCCGTTGGCTGCCGCCTCAATCTCGCCGGCGTTTAGGGCCTCGTTTAAGGCCGGGCCATTGGCCAAAGTCACAATCTCCACGTCCAGCCCCGCTTCCTGAAACAGCCCCAGGTCCCTGGCATAGTAAAGGTATAAGCTGGTCTGCCGGACCTGGCCGCCGATCTTCCAGTGGCGCCCGGACAATGCCAGCCCCCCGGATGTCCCGCCCCCCTCTTCCCCGCCTTCCTCTTGCGCCTGGGTAGAGGCCGGGGCCTGTTCCCCCGACGGCGGCGCCTCCTGCTTTTGCCCGCATCCTGCCAAAAGCACTGCAGCCATCCCTACCGCCAATCCGTAATATCTTTTTTTCATGATATGCCCTCCTGTCTTATTCTTGTTTTTTCCGTAATATTTTTATACCTTGGCTAGCCTATATTTTCTTCCTGCCCCTGCCGGGTTGCAGGCAGCTTCTTTTGCAAATCCACAAAAACCCGGTCCGAATTTTTTGAAGACACATCGGCATTTTCGATAACGGCTACCTTTGTCCCCGGGAAAGTCACATGGGTGTGCCAGACCCCTTTGGGCACCCGGTAGATTTTCCCCGTTTCCAATTCCACTGCCGTAACCGTTTTCGGGCCTTCCTCCCCCCCGTCTGCTACATAAAGGGTAAACCTCCCTTCCAGAAGCAAAAAAACTTCGTCGGAAGTGTTATGCCTTTGCATCTCACAGGCCTGCCCCTGATGGAACTTGGGAGTGTCGTTTAACAGCCCTACCCGCCAGCCTTCAAAAAACACAAGGGAATGATACCCTTCTTCCGTACAGCTCTTGATTTCGATTAACTCCTGCCCCATGGCCTCACTCCTTTAATTGGATTAAGTATCTAAAAAGGCTTTTTGTTCCAGCCGTTTTTCTTCCTGTTCTTTGGAGAATTGAACAAAATATTGTGATTACACAAGCCCTTTTTTATAAAATACACTAATATTCCCGATAAGTAAACAAAAAATGCAAATCCTTGCAACCGTTTCTACTTTTATTTTTCTTTTTTCGCAAATATTTCGAAAACCTTGCATTTTGAAAATCTTGCTTATGGGAGGAAAGCCTTTTCTATCGGGCAATCCCATATCCGGGCCGATAGGAAGGCACGGGGGCCGCCCGGGCCTTTTTTAACAAAAACAGGGGCAATTTTATTTTGCCCCCGTTTTGAACCACCCTGCCGGTATTAGCCCCTTCTCCCCTGCGCCCTATTTAATCCTGCTGGCCAGCACCGCCTTCTTACACGCTTCAATTTTCTCCAGCTGCATGGGCCGCCTTAAAATCTCTGCCTGGATGGCCCCGATAATCGCCAATTCACACATACTTGCCAGGTGCAAATACTGCAGGTCATCGGGGATATTGTAGCTGTAAAATAATTTCAGGTCCGCCAGCTTCCCCATGGTAGATGCGGGATTGGCTGTGATGGCGATAATGGTCGCCTTATTATGCTTTGCCGTGGTCATCGCCTCGATTACCGACCTCACCTCGCCGCTGTAGGCAATGCCAATGGCTACGTCCCCTTTTTCCAGGGTACTGGCCGCCAGGTTCATATCTACCTGGCCGCTGACCATCTGGCTTAAAATATTGATCCGCAAAAGCAGCTGCTGTGCGAAGGAAGCCGAAATGGAGCCGCCGCTCTGTCCGAAAAAGACAATATTTTTTGCGTTCAGGATGGCGTCCACTACCCGGACCAGCACCTTCCCGTCCAACGTCCGCATGGTATCGGAGACAGCATTTTGAAACGTGCTCATCAGTTTTTGGATCACCACCTGAATGGTATCGCTCTTTTGAATGGGCACGTCCATGGCCAGAGGCGAAGCCAGGTTTTTTTCCATATATACTTTCAGTTCGCTAAACCCCTTATAGGATAAAGCCTGGCAAAATCGGGTTATTGTGGACGGGACCGTCCCGGTCTTTTGCGCCATGGTCGTAATCGAATAGTGGACCACAGCTTCCCGATGGTTTAAAATATAATTGGCAATCCGCTTCTGGGCCTTGGAAAGCGACGCGTATTGCATTTTAATCCTGCCGACATATTCGATGTCTTCCGAAAACTCATCATTTTTCTTTCGATTCTCCATGACCTTCTGGCCCCTCCTTTTTCTCCGATTCCGCCTGGGCCCATCCCACAGCCCACCCGTTTCTCTTTATACGGCCTATTTTCGAAATATTTGCTTCTTAATTTATCAAAAAGTAGAATCTATTGCAAGTTTTTTCATTTTTTATTTACGTATGCCCTATTTTCCGATAAGATAGGGGCAGAGAAAGCTCAGCCGTTTTCTTCCCTGACATGAAAAACACCATCAGAAGGATTTCTATATGAAAATAATACAAGTTAAAACCATCCTTACCTGTCCGAACCAAAATTATCTGTTCGTTAAGATTTTAACAGATTCCGGTATCTACGGGGTGGGGGATGCTTCCCTCAACGGGCGGGAAAAAGCGGTTGCCGACCTGATCGACACTTACCTGTCCCCCCTCCTGACCGGGAGGGATCCGGAACAAATCGAAGATTTCTGGCAGCTTGTGTACCGGGGGAGCTATTGGAGGGGCGGGAATATTATTATGAGCGCGCTGTGCGGCATCGACATGGCCCTGTGGGATATTCTGGGCAAATCTGCCGGAAAACCACTCTATGCTTTGCTTGGCGGAAAAGTCCGCAGCAAAGTATTATGTTATTCCCATGTATTGGGGGGAACCCAGGAAGAGAAGATAGCCCAGGCGGCCGAATATGTGCAAAAACACGGGCTGAAGGTAATCCGGCTAAGGGCCGGGCTTCCGGCTGCCAACGGGACTTTTGGCGTTACCCAAAGCCAGGGCGGCCCCAAAACTGAACCCTGGAACCCGGAACAAGAAATCGAGGGTACCGTTGAATATTTTATCCGGATCCGGGAAGCCGTCGGCAAACAGGTTGGGATTATTTACGACCTCCACGAACGTTTCAGCCCAGACCAGGCGGTGAGGGTCCTGCGTAAGCTGGAAGGCTACGACCCCTTTTTTATCGAGGACCCGGTTGCCCCGGACTGCGTAGGCAGCCTGCGTTATGTGCGGGAAAAAACCGTTGTGCCCCTTGCTTTCGGCGAACTTTACAAAAGCCGTTGGGAATGCCTGCCGGCCATCACCGGAAGGTGGATTGATTTTCTGCGCTGTGACGTGATCCGCGTTGGCGGGGTCACCGAAGCCCGCAAAATTGCGGCGCTGGCAGAAACCTATGACATTAAAATGGCATGGCATGGCCCCAACGACGTCTCGCCCATCACCCATGCCGTCAACTGGCACCTAAATGTATCGGAATATAATTTCGGCATCCAGGAGGACGGGGCCACGGACGGGCTTATCCGGCAGGTAGTGTCCGGCGGCCCGGTCTACCAAAACGGTTATCTGGTTATGGAAAACCGGCCGGGGATCGGGTGCGACATTGACGAGGAGGCCGCTGCGCGCTACCCGTTCTGCAAAGCCTATATCCCCATCTGCCGGCAGGAGGACGATAGCTTACACAACTGGTAAAAATATAAAACAAAGGGGCTGTTGTAAAGGGACGGGTCCACACAAGATATGGCGTTGTGGGATTCCCTGGCTTTACAACTTCCCCTTTTCATGTTTTATTGGAAACATTTCGGCAAAAAGCCTATTTCCTTTATTCATACCTGAGCGCTTCGATCGGGTCTTTCTTCGCTGCTTTGGATGCGGGGTAGATCCCGAAAAACACCCCTACCATAGCCGAAAACCCCACTGCCAGCACGACCACCCCCGGGCGGACCACTGCCGCCACACCCATCACGGCACCCCCGGCCATCACCAGGCCTCCGCCTAACATGGTGCCTAAGGCCCCGCCGCAGGCGGATAAAATAGCCGATTCCGTTAAAAACTGCATCAGGATGTCCTGGGTACGGGCGCCTAAACTTTTGCGGATTCCGATCTCGCGGGTCCGTTCCGTCACCGATACCAGCATAATGTTCATAATGCCGATGCCGCCTACCAACAAGGAGATGGCGGCGATGCCCCCCACCGCCATAGCCATGCCCCCAAGCAGGCTGTTGGCGTTCCCCATTTCGTCTTTCACGCTGCTTACACGGAAATCCTCCGGTTTTCTCCCCTTTGACTTTGCTATATAATTTTTCAGGCTGCTGTAAAATTCATCCATATGCCCTTCGTCCGCGGCGAAAACGCGCAGCGAGTAAAAATAATCGTTGGGCCAGGTCAGGATCGTATAGGGGATAAAAGCTTCGCCGCCCCCTGTATCCGCACCCATCATCATGGCCTGAAGGGGCCCTGGCTCTTTGCGGTAAACCCCTACCACCGTATACTCGTCCACATTACCATATAAAGTAGTACGGAACGTCTTCCCCACCGCGTCTTCCGCCCCGAATAAGTTTATCGCTCCGGCTGTGTCCATAACCACATTTTTCCTGCGCCCCAACACGTCGCCTTCGTTGAGGTACCGGCCGTAAATCAAGTTGACCGGCTGCACTTCCTGGTAGTTGTAATCCACGCCGTTAAAATCAAATTTTACTGTAGTCCGGCCATGGATGGCATCTGCGGAAGTATTTGCACTGCTGTCGATGTAGGCAATCTCATCCCCGAAGATCTCCTTAACCCGCGTTATTTCATCCAAGGTAAAAAAATCGCTTTGCCGCCGGTCGTCTACCCAGTAGCCGATGGAAATATAAGCCTGGGTCACGCCGATTTCCCGGTACAGCCCTTCAAACACACTTTTCATGGTGTCGCCGATCGACACTATGGAGATTACCGAACCAATGCCGATAATGATCCCCAGCATGGTCAAAAAAGAACGCATCTTGTTGGCACGGATGGCAAAAAAGGCCATCCGAATATTTTCTACCAGCATAATTCCTGCCCTCCACAGGCCTATTCATACCGCAATGCTTCGATGGGGTCTTTCTTGGCCGCCTTCGAAGCCGGGTAAATGCCAAAAAACACCCCTACCAAGGCGGAAAACCCCACTGCCATCACGACCACACCCGGGCGGATTACTGTATCCACCCCCATGAGGGAACCGCCGGCTTTCACCAGCCCCCCGCCCAGCATCGTGCCCATAATGCCGCCGCAGGCGGACAAAATGGCCGACTCTATGAGAAATTGCACCAGGATGTCCTGGGTTTTTGCCCCCAGGCTTTTGCGGATGCCGATTTCCCGGGTACGCTCTGTCACCGACACCAGCATAATATTCATAATGCCGATGCCGCCTACCAGCAGGGAGATGGCCGCAATGCCGCCTACCGCCATAGACAGGCCGCCCAGCATCCCGTCCCATTGCCCCATCTGTTCCTTGGCCGTAATCATCTGGAAATCCTCCGGCTGCCTGTCCTTGCTTCTGGCCACATATGCCTTTATGCTGGCACAAAGTTCCTCCATAGTGTCCTCGTCCCGGCAGAAAAACCGCAAGGCATAAATAAAGTCATTGGGCCAGGTCAGGATGGTATAGGGCAAAAATGCCTCACCGCCCTCGGTGTTTGCCCCCATCATCATGGCCTGGAACGGATCCATTTCTTTCCGGTACACGCCTACCACCATATATTCATCCGTACTCCCGTAAATCGTGGTACGGAACGTTTTTCCCACCGCGTTTTCCACGCCAAACAGGTTCATGGCGCTAACCGTATCCATAACTACGTTCTTCCTGCGCCCCAACACGTCGCCTTCGTTTAAAAACCTTCCGTAAATCAGGTTCACCGGCTGCACTTCCTGATAATTGTAGTCAATCCCCGAATAATTGAATTTAACCGTAGACCTGGCATAATAAGCGTCCGCAGAAGTATTGGCGTTGCTGTCCATATAGGCGATCTCGTCCCCGAATATCTCCTTAATCCGCTCCATCTCATCCAGGGAAAAATAATCGCTCTGCCGCCAGTCGTCCACCCAATAGCCAATGGCAATGTAAGCCTGGGTAATGCCGATCTTCCGGTACAAATCTTCAAACAGACGCCGCATGGTATCACCAATAGACACAATGGAAATCACCGACCCGATGCCGATGATAATTCCCAGCATGGTCAAAAAAGAACGCATTTTATTGGCCCGGATGGCCGAAAAGGCCATCCGCATATTCTCTATCAGCATGGTTTTCGTCCCCTAAATCAACTTCCTCTGGTTTCAATTCCGCCTTCTTGGCCCTCCCCGGCATCCGTTCTGGGTATGTTTGGCCGGTCGCTGATTACCTCCCCGTCCCGGAAACGGATAATCCGCTCCGTAAAAGCGGCAATCTCCTCTTCATGGGTGACCACCACCACCGTAGTGCCTTCCTTATGAAGCTGGGAAAATAATTCCATAATCTCCGCCGAAGCCGCCGTATCCAGATTCCCCGTAGGCTCGTCCGCCAAAAGCAGGGGCGGCTCGTTGGCCAGGGCCCGGGCAATGGCCACCCTCTGGCGCTGGCCCCCGGAAAGCTCGTTGGGCATATGCTCCGCCCGCTTCCCCAGCCCTACCCGTTCCAAAAGCTTCCTTGCCCGCTCCTCCCTAAACCTCTTATTTTTGCGGGCATAGGTCATGGGCAGCTCCACATTCTTAAGGGCCGACGTCCGGGAAATCAGGTTAAAAGACTGGAACACGAAACCGATCTTCCGGTTCCGGATCAGGGACAGTTCATTGGACCCCATAGCCGCCACATCCACGCCGTCCAGATAATAATGGCCCATGGAGGGCCTGTCCAGGCAGCCCAATATATTCATCAACGTGGACTTGCCTGACCCGGACTGGCCCATGACCGCCACAAATTCCCCCCGGTGGATGGTCAAATTGACCCGTTTCAGGCCCAGCACTTTCAACGCCCCCGTATCATACACTTTGACCAGGTCTTCCAGCCGGATCAAATCCTCATTGACATTGTCTGTTAAATAGTTGGGGGGCTTTTTCCCTCCCCATCTTTTCAGGAGTGACCTCATGTTTTCCTCCACATTTGAATTGGCCCCAAGCATAACCCGGTTACAGGGACGGGACCACCGTGACCGGCGTGCCGTCTTCCATAAACCCGGCAGGGGAGGCGATATAAGAAAGCCCCTCCGCCAGCCCTTCGCCTTTGACCTCTACCGCCACGTCGCTTTCCACCCCCGTTTCCACGGGTATCAGTTTGACTGCGCTATTCTCCACCGTGGCTAAATACAGGGTGCCTTCTTTATCCAGCAAAGCCCCCATGGGCACTACCCAGGTATCTTTCCCCTCGTTGAGCACGATCTGGGCCCGGGCCGTAATCCCGGCGATCAGCTTGCTGTTGGCGTTTTCAATCTGGATGGTGGTAGGGATAACCCGCTCCGTGGAACCGGCGCCTTTCTCCTCCCCGGTGGGGGATATGGCAGTGATCACGCCTTCCTCCGTAGAGCCGTCCAGGATGTCTGCAAAAATCTCCGCCTTCTGCCCTACTTTTACCTTACCGATGGAATACTCGCTGACGTTAATCTTCATCTCCAGTTTTTCCAGGTTGTCAATGGCAAACAGGGGCCTGTCGTCATCCACCATGTCCGCGAACCTTCCCACCCGGGAATTTACCCGCACTACCGTCCCGTCAATGGGGCTGGTGACTTGGGTTTCCTCCAGGTCCTTTTTCTTCTTTTCCAATTCAAATTCCGCATTCTGGACCCGCAAATCGTAAGATTCATTGGCTACCGGCCGGCCGCCCCTCAAAGTAAACGTGGTTAATTGGCGGGACGCATTGGCCAACATATCCCTGGCTTCCTCCATCTCCATCTGGGAAACGTCGCCGCCGGCAAACAACATGGCCTTGCGGTCGTAGTCCCTCTTGGCTGCCTGCTGTGCCTGCAGGGCGTCGGCGTACCCGTTTTCTGCCTGGCGCTGGGCGTCATTGCGCTCGGCCACCGCCAAATTGTAAGCATTCTGGGCGATCTCCACCTCTTTTTGCACATCCGACGGGTCCAGGCGGGCCAGGACCTGCCCCGCCGCCACCTTGTCGCCTTCTTTTACCAGGATCTCCTGGATCTCCGCATGGAGACGGGACACCACTTCTGCGCTGTCCGTACCGGAAATGGGCCCGCTGATGGACAGTACTTCCTGAATATCCCCCTTTTCCAAGGGGACCGTGCTGACCATAATCCCCGCGTCCTTTTTCCCGCCCATGGTAAAAGAAGCCGCCGCCAAAACCACAACTGCCCCTGCGGCCCCTATGGCAACCTTTTTTTTCCGGCTTAAGGATTTCCAAAACATCATCCGGCGTTTCTTTGCCGGCTTTTTCTTCCCCGGCCCTTCTCCGGCCATCAGATCTGCCAATTCTTTGTCAAATTCCTGATCCGTCATATTTCCCTCATCCTTTCGCTTCTCTTAGGCCTTATGCCGCTTTATCCACCCCTTTGTAACCTGTGGTTTATTCTACCCCCAACCCCTGCCATCTGTCAATCCATTTTACCCCCCCCCATAATTTGTCAACGGTTTTTAGCGCCATAAAGGCCCTGTCTGCATTTTTCCGGCAGGGGCAGGGGCGGACAAGGTTTGGCGGGCCCGCAGTCTGCCGGCCCGCCCATTATTACTGCTCCAGTGCTTTTTGCACCTCGGCCGGTATTTTGCCTTTGGGGATCGCCGCCGGCAGGTTCCGGTACTCTATGTCCTCGGTATCTGCCCGGGTCCCCCCTTCATATTTTTCCGGGACCATCATCCCCACTTCCAGGTTTTCCTTTTGAAAAACAGGATTGTAGTACAGCAGACGTTCCGCTACCAAAACCTTTTTGAGCTTTTCAATCTCCTGGGGGTCGTCCGTGGCATACTTTGTGCCATGCGCATCGCGGTAGATATGAACCTCCCTCACATCCAGGCTGTCAATATACCTAGCCTGGACCCCCCTTTCCTTCAGGCATTCTAAGGTGCCGGTAAAAGACGGGTAAATGGGGTAAAAATCCTCGTTGTTATAACGGCTGTAGACGGTCGCATACTCATAGTAACCGCCGGACTCATTATATTCATACTGGCTGTAAAAATCTTCTACCTTGTCCCGTTCCCGTTCTTTTTGTTTCGCCTCTTCATCCAGGACCCCGGCAAAACGGATCAGGCCGACCGGGGCCTCCTGCCTCATGGTCTCCATGTCTAACCGGGCGAACTCCCGTTGGAATGTCTCCAAAAACTTTTTTTTCTCTGCGTCGGTCAGCCTTCCCAGATAGATTTCCTTATTATGCTGCCCCCGGTAACGGATAGCTGCCACCTGGTCTGCCGTCAAGTCCAGTACAGGGAACGTCCCCCTCTGGTACTGCTCATTGCTATACAGCCTCTCCATGGCAGGCCGCAGGCTGTCGTCAAACTGGATATAATAGGAACGGTATACCTTTCTTCCGCTGTTCATGACATAACAGATCTTTACCTGGGATCCCATCCAGGATTCCTGGCCTTCGTCCATAGCCGGTCCATAGCCGTACCGATTTTGCGCATGGTACATACGGCGCTTTTCTTCCGTCTGGCGGACGCCTTCCGTGGCAATGTCCAACAAATTTTCCACATCCTGGTAATGCATGTAGTCCTGGGCATACCCCCAGGAGCTCTCCCCCTCCCAGATATATTCGCCATCCTTGCCTAACTGGGTTGACCCATAAGACACCCACTGGTTTAACGTATCCACACAGACAGACGCTTCCTTGACCTGGCTTGCCTGGGGCAAATACCGGTCATACCCCAAAAGGTCATAGCGGAACACTACCAAAACGCCACAGGAAAGGGCCAGGCAAAAAGCCAGCTGTAGCTTGTGGGAAAACAGTTTTTTAAAATCAAAATGATAGATAATTTCCACCACACAATGGCAGATGGCCCCGCCGCACAAAATCCCGAATATGGCCCAGCCCATGGAATTACGGATCGACCAGAAAAATATCCCCAGGCCCAGGGCGGACAAAACCGCCAGTAAAATCCGGATGATAGGGCGGCTGACAGAAAATGCCATGGCTTTCCCTGCCGCCTCGGAAGGGCGTTTTTGGTATAGGAAACATCCGGACGCTGCCAACAAAAGGGACACGGCCCAGGCTTTGCAGGCATCCCAAACGGAAAGGGTCCCTTGCGCATGCTGCACTACCTGGTAAATGTACTCTACTACCGGGGAGATGCGCATGCCCTGCTCCCAAATACCATTATTGCTTTCAAAAGTCCAGAAAAACACCTCATAATAGGCATTGGCCAGCATTATTGCCATAGGCACATAGAACGTCAGGACTATGGCCCCCAAAAAGCAAACCACCAGATGGCCGGTGAGCATGGAGGCAGCCACCACTACGGAATAACATAACACGTAGTAGGTCAAGTGGAGGAAATACGACGATACCGCCACCTGGCACAAAAGCCCTGGGTTCCCCCCGTTTACAATGCCCACCGCCACAGCCAGCACCAGGCAAATGCCGTAAGGTACGGCCAAAATCAGGATCCCGTTCAGGAAGTTGGCCACATAGAGCTTTTCCCGCCTCACCGGAATACCATGGTAAAAATCCACTTTACTTTTGGAATTTAAAAAGGAAAAACTGCTCAGCCCGCAAATCAGTGAAGACACCATCATCAAAAATACGGTCATGCCGCAATGGAAAGACAGCCAGTCCGACAATCGTTTGTTATACTTTATCAAACCTTGCGCATAATCCGAATAGCTTTTGATCTCCCCGGCCATAAAGGCGGCCACTACCGGATAAAAGAAGAAAAATCCCAGGCTGGCCAGGGCTACCGCCCAAATACGGCGCTTGCCGTCTTCTTTCATCAGTTTAAAAAATAAGTTTTTTGACGTCATAACCGACCACCTCCGTTTCACTGATAAAGATTTCTTCCAGGGATAAAGGAATCATTTCGTAGAATACCGGATTTGCCGACTGCATGGCGGCTTCCACCTGTTCCATCTCCCCCCTCACGGTGAGGGTCAACAGTTTTCCCCTGCTTTCCGTCTTGATCACTTCCAAACCGGCCAGGTCCTTAGGGGCCATGCCGTCCAAAAGCACGCACTGGACTTTATGGATATTCATTTTCATCTCGTCTAAGTCGCGGCTTAACAAAATCCCGCCTTTGTGCAAAAGCCCTACATGGTCACAGATGTCTTCCAGCTCCCGCAGGTTGTGGGAGGCGATAATGGGGGTAAGGTGGCGCTGTTCCATATCGTTTGCAAAAATGCTTTTCACTGCCTGGCGCATCACCGGGTCCAGCCCGTCGAAAGTCTCGTCGCAGAACAGGTAATCCGTCCCGGCGCATACGCCGCAGACCACCGATACCTGTTTTTTCATGCCCTTGGAAAACGTGTTGATTTTTCGCCTTTCATTTAAGTCGAAACTCTTCATCAGCCCATGGAACCGTTCCTCGTCGAAGGCCGGATACACGGCCTTATAGTAAGCCATCATGTCCCTTGGCGTGGCGTTGCTGAAAAAGTATTGGTCGTCGGAAATATAGAAAAAACGCATTTTGGCTTTTTCGTTCTCAAAAACTTCCATCCCGTCAATGGTAATGCCCCCTTCATCCGGCCTTAAAACCCCGGCGGCCATCCGCAAAAAAGTGCTCTTCCCCGCCCCGTTGGTCCCGATCAGGCCGAATACGTTGCCGTCCCGGATGGTGGCGTTGACGTGGTCTACCGCCACAATATCGTCAAATTTCTTCGTCAGGTTTACTGCCTCAATCATTCCGTCGTCCCTCCTCTGCCTCTTTTGGCTCCGCAGCCATGCACCGTCCCCCCCAGGGGTTTTCTTTTTGTATCCATCCAAAAGCCCCAGGGCCGCCTTTTTGTTCCAGGCCTCCCCCGTCCCCCTCCCCTTGCATTGGATCCGGCGCCGCCTTTTGGGCCTGTGGGGGTGTCGGTTGGGGGCGGGATAAACCGCCCGGCCCGCTTCCTGCCGCCTGGCCGGCCTTAAGGCCGCCGGCCGATGTTGTTTTCCCGTTTTGGTCATATTCCCGGGCGGCCATTTCCACAAAATCCCCCCGGTTCATGCCGATGGTCCTGGCTTCCTTTGCCAAGCCGCCGATTTTTTTTGACAGTTCCTGTTTCCTGGCCTCCCGTAGTTTGTGTATACTCCCCACAAAACTGCCCCTGCCTTTCACGGAATAGATATATCCCCTGCGCTCCAGCTCCCCATAGGCGCGCTGGATGGTATTGGGGTTGATCGACAGTTCCATTGCGAGGCTGCGCACTGACGGCATCTGCCCGTCTTCCTCTAAGATGCCTAACATCATCAGTTCCTGCATCTTCTCCACCACCTGTTCATAGATGGGGCGGCTGTCCTTTAAATCCAGCAGAATCATCCGTTTCTCCTTTCTGACCTCATGTGTTACATGTGTGTACTAATATTATTAATACACTTATACCATAAATCCCCCGGAACCTCAAGGAAATAAAACTTACGAAATTATTAACTTCAGATTAACCCCTCTGCCGCCCATGCCTCTGCGCCAGGCACATACCCCGCCTATAAAAAAATGCCCCCAGCCGTATCACATCCGCTGAAGGCAAAAAACATCAAAATTTTAACCTTTATGTACTACATCCAACACAGCCGCCAATTCTTCCACCCGGATCTGCCCCGGTGCGGAACGCTTCCCGACAGCCCCGAAAGTAATGGCGGAACCAAACGTTTCGCCTACCAGGCGGCTGGCAAGGCCCATTGACGACATAGACATGGTGACAATGGGGCGGTCCGAACCCTCGCTCATTTCCAGGGTCAACGCCAGCAAGGCCAATACGTCGGCCTTAGATTTGGGCATTACGGCTATTTTCAGGATATCCGCCCCCAGCTGGCGCATTTTATGGAACCGCCCCATCAGTTCTTCCTTGGGCGGCGTTTTGAAAAAATCGTGGCTGGAGGCCATTACCTTGACATGGGCCTTATGGGCCCCTTCCACTATCTGCGGCGCCATATCGCCGCCGGTAAACAGCTCCAAATCTACCATGTCTACAAAGCCGCTTTGGGCAACGGCAAGGTTTAAAGCGGCATAGTCTTCCACGGAAATGGTTTTTTGGCCCCCTTCCTTTTCTGTGCGGAACGTAAAAAGGATGGGCGTCTCCTTAAACGCCTCCCGCAGGCAGCCTGCCAGCTCCACCGCCTGTCCAGCCTGCAGTACGTCTTCATACCAGTCTGCCCTCCACTCCACTATGTCAATGGGCAAACCGGCAAAGTTTTCCGCCGCCATAAGGGCCTCCTTTGCTGTAGCGGCGACAATGGGAACGCATATTTTGGGCTTGCCTTCCCCAATGGCCACATTTCTTACCGTTATGGATTTCATTGCGATACCTCCCCATTCTTATGATCTACCGTCAAAACTGTCCTGCACCTGCCCTGCAGCTGGTTTTTCTTTCCATCCGTACTTGTTTATTATAAATTATTTTGGGCAATTGGGCAATCAAGAAATAAAACCCTTGCACCTTTTCTTTTTTTCTATATAATAGTATTGAGAAAAAATGACAGGAGGGTAATGAAATGCCACAAAGAACCGATATCCATAAGGTACTCATCATAGGCTCAGGTCCCATCATTATTGGTCAGGCCTGCGAGTTTGACTACTCCGGAACCCAAGCCTGCAAGGCATTGCGCAAACTTGGATATGAGATTGTGCTGGTCAACTCCAACCCGGCCACTATCATGACTGACCCGGAAACCGCCGACGTGACCTATATCGAACCCTTAAACGTAAACCGGCTGGAACAAATCATCGCCAAAGAACGCCCCGATGCCTTGCTGCCAAACTTGGGCGGGCAGTCCGGGCTGAACCTTTGCGCCGAATTATACAAAGAAGGCATTTTAGATAAATATCAGGTAAAAGTTATCGGCGTCCAGGTGGATGCCATTGAACGGGGGGAAGACCGGATCGAATTTAAAAACGCCATGAAAGCTTTAGGCGTGGAGATGGCCCAAAGCGAAGTGGCCTATACCGTGGAGGAAGCCTTAGAGATCGCAGGCCGGTTAGGCTATCCGGTCGTGCTGCGCCCGGCTTATACCATGGGCGGCGCCGGCGGGGGCCTGGTTTATAATAAAGAAGAGCTAAAGACCGTGTGTGCCCGGGGGCTGCAGGCCAGCCTGGTAGGCCAGGTGCTGGTAGAAGAATCCATCCTCGGATGGGAAGAGCTGGAATTAGAGGTGGTCCGCGACTCGGAAAACAATATGATTACCGTCTGTTTTATCGAGAATATCGACCCCTTGGGCGTACACACCGGCGACTCTTTCTGTGCCGCCCCCATGCTGACCATCTCCAAAGAGTGCCAGCAACGGCTCCAGGAGCAGGCTTATAAAATTGTGGAATCGGTACAGGTTATCGGGGGGACCAACGTTCAGTTTGCCCATGACCCGGTTTCCGGCCGCATTGTGGTAATCGAGATCAACCCCCGCACTTCCCGTTCCTCCGCCCTGGCCTCCAAAGCCACCGGCTTCCCCATCGCCCTGGTTTCCGCCATGTTGGCCACCGGGCTGACCTTAAAGGAAATCCCCTGCGGAAAGTACGGGACATTGGACCGGTACGTCCCGGACGGCGACTATGTGGTTATCAAGTTCGCCCGCTGGGCCTTTGAAAAGTTCAAAGGCGTGGAAGACCGCCTGGGTACCCAGATGCGGGCCGTAGGCGAAGTTATGAGCATTGGCAAAACTTACAAAGAAGCCTTCCAGAAAGCCATACGGAGCCTGGAAACCGGACGTTACGGCCTGGGCTACGCCAAAGGTTTCCACCTCTGCACCAAAGAAGAGCTCCTTAAAATGTTGATTACCCCTTCCAGTGAACGCCATTTCCTGATGTATGAAGCTTTGCGCAAAGGGGCCACCATAGAAGAAATCCACGAAATCACCAAAGTAAAAGCCTGGTTTATTGAACAGATGAAAGAACTGGTAGACGAGGAGGAGGCGCTGCTTTCGGACAAAGGCCGCCTTCCCGGCGACGAGCGGTTGGCCCAGGCAAAAAAGGACGGTTTTTCCGACAAATATTTAAGCCAGATCCTGGAAATCCCCGAAGGGCAGATCCGTAGGCGCCGCATGGAACTGGGGGTGGTGGAAGCCTGGGAAGGCGTCCATGTCAGCGGCACCAAAGACAACGCCTACTATTACTCCACTTACAACGCGCCCGACCGGAACCCGGTAACTACCGGCAAGCCCAAAATCATGATCCTGGGCGGCGGCCCCAACCGGATCGGGCAGGGCATCGAGTTTGACTACTGCTGTGTCCACGCCTCCCTGGCGTTGAAAAAACTGGGGTTTGAAACCATCATCGTCAATTGCAACCCGGAAACCGTATCCACAGACTACGATACCTCGGACAAGCTGTATTTTGAACCCCTGACCCTGGAAGACGTGTTAAGCATTTACCAAAAAGAACAGCCGGTAGGGGTGATCGCCCAGTTTGGCGGCCAGACCCCCCTAAACCTGGCTGCGGACCTGGAAAAAAACGGTGTGAAAATTTTAGGCACTTCCCCTTCCGTCATCGACTTAGCGGAAGACCGGGACCTGTTTCGGGCTATGATGGAAAAACTGGACATCCCCATGCCGGAATCGGGCATGGCCACCACGGTGGAAGAAGCCGTCCAAATCGCAAACCAGATCGGATACCCGGTTATGGTCCGCCCTTCTTACGTCCTGGGGGGGCGGGGCATGGAAGTGGTCTATGACGACGCCAGCATGGCCGGATATATGAAAGCCGCCGTGGGCGTAACGCCGGACCGGCCTATCCTTATCGACCGTTTCTTAAACCATGCCACCGAATGCGAGGCCGACGCCATCAGCGACGGCACCCACGCCTTCGTCCCGGCGGTCATGGAGCACATAGAGCTGGCCGGGGTCCATTCCGGCGACTCCGCCTGTATCCTCCCTTCTGTCCACATTTCCCCGGAAAATGTGGAAACCATCAAGGAATACACCCGGAAAATCGCCGAGGAAATGCATGTGCGTGGTTTGATGAATATGCAGTACGCCATAGAAAACGGCAAAGTATACGTGCTGGAAGCCAACCCCAGGGCCTCCCGGACCGTACCCCTGGTATCCAAAGTATGCAACCTGCGCATGGTGCCTTTGGCTACGGAAATCATCACCTCGGAAATTACAGGCAAACCCTCCCCCATCCCGGGGCTCAAAGAACAGGTGATCCCCAACTATGGGGTAAAAGAGGCCGTGTTCCCCTTTAATATGTTCCCGGAAGTAGATCCGATCCTGGGGCCGGAGATGCGTTCCACCGGCGAAGTATTAGGCTTGTCCCCCTCTTATGGGGAAGCTTTTTATAAAGCCCAGGAAGCCACCCAGTCCAAACTCCCCTTAGAGGGGACCGTGCTGATTTCCGTCAATGCCAACGACAAGCCGGAAGTGGTAGAAGTGGCAAAAGGCTTTGCCCGAGACGGCTTTTCCATCGTAGCTACCGGCAGGACTTACGACCTGATCCACAATGCGGGGATCCCTGCCAAAAAAGTAAAAAAGCTGTATGAAGGCCGCCCCAATATATTGGATATGATCACCAACGGCCAGATCCAGCTGATTATCAACTCCCCTTCGGGCAAAGAAAGCGTCCATGACGACAGCTACCTGCGCAAAGCCGCCATCAAAGCCAAGATCCCCTACATGACCACCATGGCCGCCGCCAAGGCCACGGCCAGCGGCATCCGTTTTATCAAGGAACATGGGCAAGGCGAAGTCCGGCCCTTGCAGGTGTTGCATGGGGAGATCCACGATAAAGAATAGCTTAAAGGCATGAGAAGCAAAAAGGCTGCCGCAAAATCGCGGGCTTACCCGGTATATGGCGCAAATTTCCTGTGAAACCGCCATAGGCCAAGGGTGCGCCTGATTTTGCAGCAGCCTTTTCCTTATTTAGTCCAAATGGTTCTTTACCGTAAACACCGCCAGCTGTGTCCGGTCTTTTAGCTTCAGCTTTTCCAAAATCCGGGAAATGTTGTTCCGCACCGTCCCTTCCGCCAAAAACAGTTTAGCCGCAATCTCTTTGTTATCCATACCACAGGCCACCAGCCGCATAATATCCCTTTCCCTGGCCGTGACCCCCTCTGCCAGGGCCGGCTTGGGGGGGTTAGCCGCCGCCATCTGGCGGCGCATCCCTTCAAATACGCTGTCGCCAAACACCCGGACCCCGGCGTGGACCGCTTTTACCGACTGGATGACCTTGCCATCTTCCATCTCCTTTAGGATATAGCCGTCAGCCCCGTTGTCCATGGCGGCTTCCACGGTCTTGGCATCGTCAAAAGTGGTAAGCACCAAAATTTTTGTTTGGGGGAATTGTGCCTTAATCTTATTGATCCCCCAGCTTCCGTCATAATCTGGCATGCGCATGTCCATAAGCACCACATCCGGCTGTTGTTTCCTGCATAGTTCCCAGGCTTCTTTCCCGTCGGCCGCCAGGCCGGTTACCTCAATTTCCGGATCTTGGTTTAAAATTGCCTTCAGCCCCTGCCGCAAAATCTGAATGTCGTCCGCGACCACCACGCGGATTTTCCCGTTACCCATGAAAATTCCCTCCCACTGCTCAAAAGCCTGTATCTGAAAATGGCCTTGTGCTTTCCTCCCCCGCCTCTACAGGCAAATGGACGAAGATTTGAAAGCCTCCCCCCTTGGAGGATAAAAACCGCACCTGCCCGCCGGCCCGGGCCACCCTCTCCCGGATTCCCCGGATCCCGTTATGTTCCACCAGGTTTTCGCACCCCTGGCCGTTGTCAAAAATATAAAGGTTCAAATCGTTTTCGGCAAACTTCACAATTACATCCATATGGGTAGCTTGGGCATATTTCAGGCAATTGGTAACGGCTTCCCTTAAGCATTGGTAGACGACGGTGGACAGGTGGGAGTAGGGAGGGCCGTCCTCCCCCTGTACTTCCACCTCCACCTCGATTTCTTTCACGCTCTTTGCCAGCTGGAAAACCCCCTGGGCCACCAGCTCATAATCCATTTCCTGGCGCATCTGGTTTATGGCGCAGCGCAGGTCCCGGATCCCTCCTGCCGCCAGCTCCTGGGCCTGCTCCAGGTAGCCCCGTATACAAGCCTCCCTGCCCCCTGCCCCGTTTTCCCCAGGGGCTTTGCCAGGCGCCGCCCCTTCCCACTCCACCCGGGCCAGCCTTAGCAATGACTGGATCATCGTCAGGGAATGCCCGGTGGTGTCATGGACTTCCTGGGCGATACGGTTGCGCTCCTGTTCGATAGCCAGCCGCTGGGCCGATACTGCCAGCTCCCTCCCTTGCCTGATCCGCTCATAATATTCCCCCACATCGGTTAGCAAAAACGTCCCTGCCGTCAATTCCCCTTTCCCAGTCCGCCGGATATATTGCTTAACCCGAAGTTTTACTCCCCCTTCCAGGGCCACTACCTGGCCGCCCCCCGCAGGCTCCCTCCCTTTTTCCACTTCCATCCCCAGGGATGCCAGACCCTGGGCCAGCTTTTGAAAGTCTTCCCCTTCCCGGATCCCCATCCAGCGGGATGCCGCCGGGTTCACATAAACCATGGTGCCCCTTTTGTTGTAAACCGCTACCCCCTCACCTATGGATGCCAGAATCTGCTCAAACGCCAAGGCGTTCACATCCAAAAAATCATACCGGAACACGGCCAACAGCATCAGCAGGCTTGACAGGGCAAAAGCCGGGGGGGTTAAGTCAAAAGCCACGTCGACCAGGCGGGACATGTAAAGCACATTAAAGCTTAGGGGGATGGCCGCGGACAAAAGGATCATAAACAGATGGAGGGCCGCCACCTTCTTTTTCTGAAACTCCCGCAAAACCGCCACCATGCCCACCAGCACACAAGCATAGGTATAACCCATATGGAAATAGAACACCGGCCCATAGAGGACCTCCTCCACCTCAAACCGCAGGAAAAACCAATGATGGTATTCATTGGTAAGAAACAAAGAATAGTGGAGGGCCGCCAGGCCAAACAGCAAGGCGGCCGCCCACCGGGCAACCCTGCGCCCGCAATACAAAAAAGAAAACAAAAACCAAGAAGGCCCGATAAAACTGATCCCTAAGTAAGAAATGCCATAAGCCAGGTATTTCATCCCCTTGGTGGCAGGAATCGCGGCAAAAAGCGGCGGCACACACCAGATAATCACCAGAAGCTGGCAGGCGGCCAACGCCCCGGTGGTACCGTTCCGGTTGGCCTTCAGCAGCAGCCAGCCAGAAGTATAGACGGAAAACCCGATGGCAGCCAGGTACAAAATCCGGATCAAAATATTAATCATCTTCTTCCCCCGCCTTCCGCCTTTTCCTCTCCTTGGCTGCCGCAAACAAGATAAGGCCGATTCCGGCGGCCAAAAGATATATCCACCAGGAAATACTCAGCCAGAACCCCTTAGTCATGTACAGGGCCACCGTAACGATAATGGTGCCGGAAATGCGCACCCACAGGCGGCTATGGGCTATCTGAGCGCCGATAAAAATTACCAGGCAAAGGCCTTCCACAATCAAAGCGTCTGCCAGGGCCCCCGTCTGCCAGGCATCCGCGCAAAGGGCCAGCAAACAGCCCACATAGCCCACAATCTGTACGGTCCGCCTTATCCGGGCTTTTTCCCGGGCCTGGTGGCCCTTTTGCGCCTCCCTGTATGCATGGGGGCCGGGCCAGGCAAGCCCCAGCCCCCAAAAGTACAATGCCAACGGCAATAATTGGATCTCCAGGCCAAGCACTGGCGGCCAGTCAACAAATGGCTGGCACCAGAAGGCCAGCACCAAAGCGGCGGCCGCTGCCACCCCCGCAGGCCTCCTCCACGGCTCCACCATAAAGAACTGCAGGAAATACGCGCTAATCCAAAGCAGGCAGGCAAACTGCCAGTTTCCCTGGGAGTACAAAGCCATAGGCGCCAAAAGCAGCAGGGCCAGCACATGGTGCCAATCCACACGCCATCCCAAATCCACCTCTTGTGCCTTCTCACAGATCAAATGCCGCCGCCGTGCCACAATCCCCGTAAACCCGTAGGCGGCCAAAACAAACAGGTAAAATTGCCCTTGGGTCCAATCATGCCCATAGCACAAGGCAAAAGGCAAAGGGAATACAAACGCCGCTGCCAGCAGATGGGGCCAGGAACGCTTTCCCCGATAAAACATCCGGTAAAACCCGGCAAAAGCAGCCAGGCGCAACGCCACATCCCCCGTTTCCCATACCGGGCCCAGATTATATCCGGCCAGGTCGCCGGCTTTCAGGTAATACCCGGCCATCGTCCCCGCCAAAAGCACGCACCCGGCCACATCCCAATAAAGGGGACGGCTTTTACGGCCCTTTCCCCAACCGGCCTTTACCGCCGCCAGCCATGCCACATAGGCCCCGTCCACCGCCATCATCCTAAACACCGTATAGGAAAGGGTAAACGGGCACATAAAAACGTAAACCCCCATCAGGCAATAGGCACACGCCCCATAAACATACGGGTTTTCCTCCAGGAAAAACCACGGCCCGCCGTTTTTCCCACGGCCCCCCCTTTTTAGCCCTGCCCCTGCCTTAAGGCCAGACCGGGCCAGCAAATAGGCAGATAGGAGGAAAAAGAACGGAAGGGATATTTCTCTTTGGGAAAAACAAACCATCTGGGCTATGGTGCCGATGGCCAGAAGGGGGGAGCCATACCCCCTTGGCTTTTTCCTGTCTTGTATGGCAAGGGCCGCCAACAGCAAAAATTCCGGAAGCCCTTTGTCCAGCCAGGCCCTAAAAGCCCCCCGGCCGATCCACTCATCCGTAACCCATCCCCCCCCGGCAAAAGAGCCATGGAGCAGCAGTACCACAAACAGGTACAAAAACGGGAGGATCCGCCGCAACCCCTGGTATTCCCTGGCCCAAAGGGCCACTACCACGGCAAAAATCAAAATCCCCCCGGCAGCCACAAGCAAATACAGGGGATACCGGTTCTGCCTTATCAACCAGACAATCAAAGCCACCATACCCAGCGCAAAAACATCTATGCCCATAAAAGCCGTGTAAACCCGGTCCCCGGCGCCTGTGCGGAAAGGAAATTTCCCTTTCCTCCCCATCCAAAAGCAGAGGGCGACCAGGACCTGGGCCGAAAAGACGGCCACACACAATTTCCACGGCCCCCAATATACCGGCTCCCCCATGTATGCAAATATTTCCCGGCTGATCCACATCATGGTATAATGGATCCCCAAAGCAACCGCAAAGCTAAAAAAACATCGGGTCCCCTGGTTTCCCCTGCGCAAAGCCAGGACCGCCGCGCCTGCTGCCATAGCCCCCATGGCTATGGCCCCATGCCAGCCTGGTTCCAAACCCGGTAAAGACAACACCCCCAAAATACCGGCCAGGCTCATAAAGGCCGCAGCCACCCAAAAATGGAAGACGGCAAAGCAGCCAAACCCTTCTTCCAAAAGCCCGAAAAAGCTTGGCCCGCCACAGTCCGTTTCTTGCCGCCTGCCGTCGGCAGGAGCGTCCCCTTCTTTTGGCACTTTCCTTTTCCTTGCCTTCTTACAGGCAAATTCGCCGGCAACCAGCAAAAACCCATAAACCATCATACCACTGGCAAATTGGGCCGCCTCAGCCTCACAGGCCGCCATCAGGTAAAACAGGTTGACGGTCAGCCCCCAAAAGCAGGCCTGGGTATAGAACCCGTGATGAAACTGTTTTAGGCCCAAAAACATCATGGCCACCGTCACCAGGCCGCCTGCCAGCAGCACCCGCCACCGGTTGACACCCTCTAAAATAAATTCCGGCCCTAAAACCTCAAAATACCCGGCCGCCAGGACGGTAAAAAAAAGGAAAACGCTGCCCAACAGGTAAAACGCGTTGCCGGTCCTGTAGATGTAAAGCCTTTTCCCTGCCAGAAAACTGGCGGCAAAAAACACCAGGGAAGCCATCCCCACCAACAGCACTTTGCCGATATTGGGCAAAATATGCCAGGCCGTCGTAGCAAAAATCAAGCCGGACAACACCACAAAAACCACGCCGATGACCAGGGCCGCCATGGCCATGGCACTTTCCTTCCCCGGTTTCTTTTCATCGGGTTTTGGCATGTGCGGCGTTAAAAGGCATGCATCGCTTTCCTGCCTTTCGTAAATCAGCGCCACTTCCGGCTGCGGCCCCCAAACCTCCGCACCTTCCTGCTTTTCTTGCAAAAACGGCGGCGCTTGTGCCGTCCCTTCCTCCTCCCCCAAGGTATCCTTTTCTGGGTCCAGGCCCCCCTCAAAAACGTCTTGGCCTTCCGGCTGCGGCCCCTCCTGCCAGGCCAGGGGCAAAGGATAGGCCGGCCGGCCTTCCTGCTTTGCATCCTGAAGCTGCCGGAAAAGCTCCTCAATCTTTTTTTCATTACTTCTCTTATCCAGGTAAAGGACGATAATAATTACCAGCTCCACCAGCGGCGCTGCCGTCCATGCCAATAATAAAGCCAAGAAACTCATAGTAAATAACATCCGCCCACCCCTTTCCTTCAAAATATTTTCCAAAACAGCTTTCCGGCATTAAAACCGTTGCCGCCCGGGCTATTTGATCTATAATCTATTATATCCGGTTCCATCAAAGAGGCATAGATGCCAACCGTCATCCCCCCAATGACATTTGTCACCGATTATCCCCGTGCCCTTAACCCTTTAAACCCTTCCCTCATGCTAAAAATAACATATCATATAAAAACGGGGAAATCAACTGCCGTCCCCTTTTTCCACATCATTATCTATGGGCCTGCCGCACCGGCAGGCGAACATACAATTGACATGGCTATCCGGACATGCTAAAATTTGGTTATTAGAGTACAAGGAGGACACATTATGGCATTCCCGAAAAATTTCTTATGGGGCGGCGCGGTTGCCGCCAATCAGTGCGAAGGCGCGTATCTGGAAGACGGCAAGCTGTTATCCGTGCCTGACATGCTTTTAGGCGGCGACGTCAATACGCCAAGGACATTCCTTCCCGTATCTGACCCTAACGCTTTCTACCCCAGCCACCAGGCCATTGATTTCTACCACCATTACAAAGAAGATATTGCGTTGTTTGGGGAAATGGGCTTTACCTGTTTCCGCCTGTCCATCAACTGGGCCCGCATTTTCCCCAACGGGGACGATGAAACCCCCAACGAGGCCGGCCTGCAATTTTACGACGATATTTTTGACGAGTGCAAAAAACACGGCATCGAACCCCTGGTGACCCTGTGCCACTATGAGATCCCATGGAACATCGTAACCAAATACCACGGCTTTTCCAACCGGAAAACCATTGATTTATTTGTAAAATACGCCACTACCTGCTTTGAACGGTACAAAGGCAAAGTAAAATACTGGCTGACTTTCAATGAAATCAATATCCCCTGCATGGGCGAAGGCGGCATCGGCAACCTTTACGGCCTGGGGCTCATGGCAGACGAAGATATTAAAGCCACCAAGCCCATCAAGCTTAGCGACTTAAAATCTGACCCCCAGTCCACTTTCGAGGCACTGCACAACGAGTTCGTCGCAAGCGCCATCGCGGTGCAGAAAGGCCATGAGATCAACCCGGATTTCATGATCGGCAATATGATCGCCCATGTGACCCTCTATCCCCTGACCCCCAATCCCAGGGACATCTTTACTTGTTTTGAGGAAGACAATTTTAAAAACAACCTTTGCGGGGACGTCCAGGTCCGCGGCGAATACCCGACCTTTGCCTACAAGTATTTTAAAGACCATGGCATTGACACTTCCTTTATTACGGAGGAAGACAAGGAAACCATAAAGAAAGGGACTGTAGATTACTACACCTTCTCTTATTACATGACAAACTGCGTCACAACCAGCGAAGATGCAGAGAAGACGGCCGGGAACATGTCCGTAGGCGCAAAGAACCCTTACCTTAAGGCGTCTGACTGGGGTTGGCAGATTGACCCCCTGGGGCTGCGCTATACTTTGAACGTGCTTCATGACCGCTATCCCCATACGCCGTTGATGGTAGTGGAAAACGGTTTTGGCGCTTTTGACAAGGTAGAAGAAGACGGCTCCATCCATGACAGCTACCGCATCGACTATTTCCGTGAGCATATCCGCTGCATGGGAGAAGCCATCGAGGACGGCGTCCCGCTGATTGGCTATACTACCTGGGGGCCCATCGACCTGGTCTCTGCAGGGACCGGCCAATATGCTAAACGTTATGGCTTCATCTATGTTGACCGCCATGACGACGGGACTGGAGATTTCTCCCGGAGCCGGAAAGATTCCTTCTTCTGGTATAAAAAGGCCATTGAAAGCAACGGGGAAGACCTGGATTAAGCTTTCCCCAACAAAGAAAACCGGTTTTTCACATAAAGGCGGGGCTGTCGCGACAGCCCCGCCTTTATGCGAAAATATCTTAAAACATATATATTACCCACGGAAAAAGGCCACTAGCAGATACCCTAAAGTCAGGCACAATCCAATGCAAAACAGCATCAGGCCATAAGAAAAGCTTTCTTCCACCAGGCTTCCGCTACGCCGAAGCCGCCCCAAAGCCAAGGCCAGCACACGGGCAAACCGGTAGCCACGGCTCCCCCCTTTCTTCTTTGCCGCCCTTTTGCCCCCCATGGCCCCCGCCAAAAAAACCTGGCTATGGGTAGTCTTTCTGGCCGCCAGGATCAGGGCATCGGCCAAGGAATCCATGGCCCGGCACCCCAAAAGCGACACGGCCAAAAACGCCCGGACCAGAGGGCGGTAGATCAGGTTTTCCAAATCCATCCAACCGGGCCAACGGTCCAAATACCGGGGATCCCCTTTCCCCATAAGCCAGGCCCGCACCACCAGGATATACAGAAAAACCCCTACCGTCAGGGAAACCGCCCCGCCTTTCAGGTTTTCCAGGGAAAAATAAGCCACCGGGTGCATATGCCCGCCCCAACGGAAAAACGGCCCGGCCAAAGACGCCAGCCTATCCATGGCGGCGGACGGCACCAGCCCCAATACCGGCACGATAAGGGATACGGCCACCAGGGCAATGCTGCTTAGGGGCCGCAGGTAACCGGCAGACATGGCGTCAAACTCCTTTTGCCGGCTGGGATGGCGTTCCACGAATAAGACTACAAACACTTTGGCCATGTAAGCCACTGTCATACCGCCGGTAATTAAAAACACCCACTCCGCCCTGTGCCAAAAGGCAGGGTCCCCGGCCCATGGGCCAAGGTTTCCGGCCGCCTCCAGCTTTTCTACGGCATGGGCGTACTCTACAATGCTTTCATGCAGCAATGTCTTGCTGGCATAGCCGCTCCATAAAGGGACGCCGCCAATTCCCAGGGCCCCCATGAGATAGCAAAAAAGCAGGGCCGGCTTCTTCCTTCCAAACCCCCGGACCTCGTTGAAATCCAACTGATGCAGGTTCATAAACACGGCGGCGGCACATAGGAATAAGATCAGCTTAAACAGGGAGTGGTTGACCATATGCAGAAACGTCCCCCGGACGGCCAGCCCATTGTCCTCCCCCACGGCTTTCAACAGGCAGCTCATGCCGATGCCCGTCAGGATAAATCCAATCTGGGAAACGGACGAGCAGGCCAAAGTCTTTTTTAAATTCACGGAAAACAAGGCCAGCAGGGCCCCCAAAAACATAGTCACCAGCCCCAAGGAGGCAATCAGCATCCCCCACCCGGCATCTGCGCCCAGCAGCACGCAGGACACTACGATTATGCCAAATACCCCGGCCTTTGTCAAAATCCCGGACAGCAACGCGCTGGCCGGGGCCGGGGCCACCGGATGCGCCTTTGGCAGCCAGATATGAAGGGGGAAACACCCTGCCTTGGCGCCAAAGCCAAACAGCAGCATCCCGGCGGACACATAAAGCTGGACGCGGGGAGAACCCAAGGCGATCGGCCGGCCCGTACCGGCAAAACCCCCTTTCAGGATTTCCCCGGCGGCCTCCCCCAAACGCTCAAAATCTAACGTGCCACATAGGTTTTGCAGTAAAAACAGGCCCATGAGCATTACCATGCCGCCAATTACCGCCACAGCCAGGTAAGTTTCCGCTGCCCGCAAACTTTCTTTTTTCTCGTCAAAAGCTACCCATACATAAGAGGTAAAAGACATGATTTCAAAAAAGATGAAAGTGGTGTAAAAATCTGCTGACAAAAACACCCCTGCAATAGCCGCCAATGTCACCCAGAAAAACCAATAATACCGTTTCCGCCTCTCATAATGGGCCATATATTCCAGGGAAAATATGCCGCTTACCACCCACATAAGCACGGCAATGCATAAATACACAAGGCTAAACCCGTTTATCTGAAAATGCAGCCCTTGCCCGCATATCCCGGGAACCGTGAAACTTACTGCCTTCATCCTGCCTCACCTCCAATCCCAGCCAACACCCTTAAAAGAGGCATGGGGCATATCCCTAACAGCAAAATCGCCAAAGCAAAAAGGATCAGCGGAACCAACATCATCCAGTTGGGGTCCAGGCTTTTCCCTGGAACGGCCCCTTCCGCCTGCGGCGCCTGGGCCTGTGTGGTTTTGGGGAAATAGGCCCTTACCAGCACGGTCAACATATAAATCCCCGTCATGAGGGCCGAATACAAAACCACAGCCACCCCCGCGCACAGGATCCATCCCCCGGTACCAGGCAATCCCCCCCTGTCCGCCCCCATAGCCGAAAATGCCGCATGGGCCAAACCCCATTTGCTGATAAAGCCGCCAAACAGTGGCATGCCCATCAGGGAAAGGCTGGCAACCGTCAGGCATCCGAAGGTCACGGGCATTTCTTTCCCCAAACCGTCCAGCTCATAAATATAAGTTTTTCCCGTCTGGTGCATAACGGCCCCGGCACAGAAAAAAGCGCAGATTTTCATGAAAGCATGGATTACCAGATGGCACAGCGCAGCCGCCATTCCAAAGGGGGTCATAATGGCCGCCCCAAATAAAATATAGGATAGGTTGCTGATGGTGGAATAGGCCAGCCGCCTTTTCCAGTGGACCTCCCTCACCGCCATCGTCGAGCCAAAAGCGATGGTAAACAGCGCGGCGGCCATCACGGCCCACTGGGCCCAGCTGCCCCGCAAAAAGGCAGCCCCAAAACTAAAATATGTCAGCCGTAAAATAGCAAAAGCGCCTGACTTCACCACCGCCACCGCATGAAGCAAAGCGGTCACCGGCGTAGGGGCCACTGCCGCCCTGGGAAGCCATCTATGGAGCGGGAACAATGCGGCTTTGACGCCAAAGCCAAAAAACCCCAAGATATACACAAGCAGAAGCAAATCCCTCTTCCCCCCGGCCTTCCCCAGGTCAAGTATGCCTCCGGGGATAAAATCCGTATTGCCCGTGGAAGAAAAGCTTAGCACAAACACCAGGCTGATAAATGCAAAGGCCGCGCCGCCTATAGAATAATAAAGGTACCTCCGGCTGGCTTTCTTTGCCTCCTTGGTCATAGGGTACAATACCAGGGGGAACGTCACCAAAGTCAACATTTCATAACACAAATACATGGTTACCAGGTTCCCGGAAAGGGCAATCCCCGCCGTTATGCCATAAGTCATGGTGTAATAGGCAAAAAACGTCCTTTTCCGTTCCTCATGTTTCATGTATTCCAGGGCATATAACGTGGCCAACGGCCATAAAAGGGCAATCAGCCCCGCAAACACAGCCCCCATCCGGTCCAGCCGGAAACGGACCGTCAGATTCCCGAACAGCCGGAACAGCACCAGCCCCTCCCCTGTTTTCTGGTATAAGATCCAAAATATTACCAGGCTGTTGGCCAACGCCAGCCCTTCCACAAACCAGGCAAGGCGGCGGCTGTCCGCTTTCTCATCCGTCCCTAACTGCCGGGCCAGCATCCCTGCCCCCCCAACCAGTGGCAGCAGCACGGGTGCTGCCAGTATCACGTTACTCATAGCAATCCCTCCGTCAAAGCACCGCAGACCCAATGGTTTCCAGCATGGCAACCAGCCTGCCGGGAAAACAGCCAAGCAGCAAAGCCCCTGCCGTAAAAAGCAAGACCGGGAACATCATCCAGGCAGACAGCTTTTGGCTTTTGGCTTCCTGGCCGTCCCCGCCTTTAACCATGCCAAAATCCGCCCCGGGGAAATATCCCTGGATGGACAAAGGCAGCAAATACCCTGCCGTCAGCAACGCGCTGGCCAACAGTACCGCCGGCCCGATCCAGGCCCAGGCCCCCGTGCCCGAAGCCATGGCCCCGGTAGCCAGGTACCATTTGCTCACAAACCCGCTGGCAGGCGGGATGCCAATCAAAGCCAGGGAAAGCACCGTGTAACAGCCCAGCAATAGGGGCATCCCCCTGCCAAGGCCCACCATATCCTTTACCCGGGTTTTTCCGGTAACCATAGTAATGGCCCCTGCACATAGGAACAAGCCGTCCTTAATCAGGGAATGGAATACCACATGGGACAGCGCGCCCACGAAAGACGTCAAATGAAGCATGCTCAGCCCAAACAGGATATACGAAACCTGGCTTACCGTGGAATAGGCCAGCCGCTTCTTCAGCAACGGTTCCCAAAAAGCCAGCAAGGAGCCCATAAATACCGTAAGCAACGTCAGCAGGACCCATGTATCTTGCACCCAGGTGCCCCGGATGACGTCCGGCCCCACCACAAAATATACCACCCGGATTATGGCCAACACGCCGGCCTTGGTTATCACTCCGGACAGCAGGGCGCTGGCCGGGGCCGGGGCCACCGGATGGGCAGTGGGCAGCCAGCCGTGGAGCGGGAACATGCCCGCCTTGACCCCAAAGCCTGCCAGCAGGCAAAACACTGCCGCCAATAACAGGCCTTCCCTGCCGTCAAAGGCAACATCCACAAGGGCGCCGTTGCTTAAGGCTGCCGAAGCGTTGGGGGCCATGCCGGTAAACATCCCACCCGGCACAAAATCCAGGGCCGTCCCCGTTGCCGCCGCCAAAAAAAATATGCCAAACAAGGCTAAAAACGCGCCGGCCACGGAATAAAACAGGTATTTCAGCCCTGCCATTACCGCCTCCTTCGTGCGCCCGTGTAGCACCAGTGGCAGGGATGTTAGCGTCATAAGCTCATAAAACAAATATAAGGTAATTAAATTTCCGGAAAAATCCAGGCCCACCAGCACGCCCAGCACAATCAAGTAATATCCGAAGAAGCGGTGCCCCTCCCCTTCATGGGACATATAACAAACCGCGTAAGCCCCTACCAGGAGCCAGGCTATTCCGGTCAGGGCGGCAAACAGGCGGCTAATGCCGTCGACCTTAAAAACAATGGCAAAGTTGGCTGTAAGCTCCCAAACGGCCAGGCTCCCTCCAACAGCCAGGCTTACACATATCAGGGCCGCCTCCGCTACCAATGACAGGATTACGGCTTTCACCAATTTCCCCCGGTCATCCCTCAGCCTTTTGGCCAACAAAACCCCTGCCCCTGCCAACATGGGGAAAATCACCGGCAGCAGCAAGCCCACATGTTCTCCTATCTCATTCATGATTCCGGTTCTCCTTTATGCCTTTCCTTTTGCCTGCCATAGCTATTCGAACATTGCCAGCCCGCTGCCAATGGCTTCCACAATGGGCTGGGAAAACAGCCCCAGGGCCAGGTTCAGTATAATGAAACACAAAATTGCCAACTTCCGCCCTACCCAGCCTGGCCACAACACTTCACGGCTGCTTTTTGTCTTCCAGCCCACCGCCTGGTCTTTTCCCGGTATGCTGTACAGGGTGATCACCAGGCGCAGGAAATAGACCGCATTGAGGGTGGTGCTAACTGCCAGGGCAATCACCGTGGGCAAAATCTTAGAAGGGCTTTGCAAAGCCGAGGTGGCGAACAGCAGCTTGGAAATAAACCCTGCCAGCATGGGGAACCCCACCATAGACAAAGACCCGACGGAAAACCCGATGCCTGCCAAGGGGTTGCGGTACCCGGCCCCCCGGAGGCTACGGAAATCCTTCTTGTCCCCGGATACCTCATAAAGCCCTACCGCGCTGATAAACAGCAAAGCCTTTGTGGCCGAGTGGGTAAAGATATGGAATAAGGCGGCCACCATCCCTGCCTGGGTCCCCAAACCAATCCCCATATAGATGTAGCCGATCTGGGCCACCGAAGAAAATGCAATCATCCGGCGGGTATCTTTCTCTAAAATCGCGTGGACGGAACCCATCATCATCCCTGCCAGGCCAAATACAAACAATACATTGACGATATGGCTGGCCACTACGTTTTCCCGCCCCAACACCCGATAAAATATTTTGATCAGCAAAAAAATGTAGCCTTTGGACACTAAACCGGACAAAATAGCGCTGGCCGTAGGGGTAGCATAGCCATACGTATCCGGAATCCAGTAATGGAAAGGGTATAGGCCGCTTTTGATCGCCAGCCCGACGCTGATTACCGCCACGATTACCAGCATGGGGACTTCATAAATCCCCGCTGCCTCGATCTGGGCCACGGCATCCTTTGCCGGGCTCATCAGCAAATGCCCGGTCACGTCATACAAAAGGCTTAGGCCAATCAGGAACAGGCCTGACCCCAATTGGCTCATAATCATATACCGGATGGCGGCCGACAAGCTCCGCCCCACCTGACGGATCATGATTAACCCGCATCCGGCTATGGTATTGATCTCCACAAACACATAAGCCGTAAACAGGTCGTTGGTATAGATCAATGCCAAAAGGGAACTTAACATCAGGTCAATCATGATATAAAAAAGGTTTTGTTTCGTCTCCTCCACGTCCCGTGCCGTATGGCTCATACCGCCCACAACCGCCAGCAGCATAACCAGGCCAAACAGCACTGCCGTGAGCCCTTCCAGCACCCCGGCCCGGATTTCATTGCCCCAAGGCGCCGGGAAATGCCCCATCATGTAGGTGTAGCTTTGGCCAGTCATCAGGCAAAAACGCAGCACTGCCACAGACATGGCCGTTGTTACCACAATGGCAGCCAAGCTTAGGTCCCTGGCTTTCTTCTTGTCCAGCACCGAGGATACTATGCCGGAAAACATGGCGATGATAATGGAAAAGAAAGGAAAATTCTGTACAAAGCTCATATCATTTCTTCCTCCTTCACCCGTATCAGGATCTCATCCAGGTCCAGGGAGCCATACCGTTCATACAGCCGGATGGTCAACGCCAGCATAAGGGCCGTGGTGCTTACCGACACCACAATGCCGGTTAGCACCAAACCGCTGGGGACCGGATTAATATAGGCGGACACATCTTGTACCCCGTCCACCACAATAGGCACCATCCTGCCGTTTATATATCCTTTAGCCGCCAAAAATAAGTACACTGCCGTATCCATAATGTTCATCCCCATGATCTTCTTGATCAGGTTTTGATGGAGCAAAAGCATGGTAAAACCCACCCCGAACAAAATAATGGACACGGTTTCTTCCATATTTACAAAAAACGGCGCCCCCATGCTACATGCCCCCCTTCCGGAACAAAGTGTAGAATGCGTACATGGTACAGGCCACCACCAGCCCCACACAGATATTCAGGGGCAAAATCAGCCCGCTGCTTAAGATCGCGCCGGGAACCCCCAAGGGGATCCCACTGTGCAAATGGTTCGCCCCTGTATAAAAAGAATAGCTCTTTGCCAGGCAATAGAACGTCAAGGCACATAAAGTTACCCTCCGGTATATCCTTTCGGTAAAAAAGCGCCCCGTTTTCTCAAACCCAAACGCGTTTAAATAGAAAATCAGCCCGGACCCCAATACGGCCCCGCCGGAAAAACCTCCCCCCGGAGACAGATGGCCGTTTAAGACAATATATATGCCAAACATCAGAATCAATGGCACCATGACACAGGCGCATTTTTGAAGGATTATGTCATCCTTTGGCTCAAATAGCCGGTCATTGGCTTCCTCCAGCCGTTTCCTCGACCGTTTGTCCCCGTCGGTGGCATCAATCCGCAGCAAAACCAGCACGCAGCAAGAGGCAATAAATAGCACACAGGACTCGCCGAATGTATCAAACGCCCGATAGTCCAGGATCATGCCGGTGACTATATTCACCGCACCGGTTTCCTGCAGGCCCCTTTCAATATAGCGGGCAGAAACTTCGTTATTGTCCGGGTTGCCGGCATTGCCAAAAGCCGGAAGATAAGACACGGTCCACAACAGCACGGAAATAATGCCAAGGCATAAGGCCACGGACATCAGTTGATAGGCTTTCCGGAAAGGCCGGATACCGCGGTTATCCTTTTGGTACCTGTGCCGCCGCGCCGCGGCAGACAAAGGCTTTGCGGGCCCAGGCACAGGCAATGCCTGCGTGGCTGGGCCGGGCTGCGGCCCCTCCTTCGGCTCCGAAACTTCCACGCCCAGCGCCAGCAAATCCACCTCCCCGTCCAGCCACCGCCGGAATTTTCTCCACCGGCTGCCCTCATAATTATCCCTTATCCTGCTCATGTTGCCCCTCCCTCCGGATGGCCCGGATTTTTTTCAACGTGACAAAAAACAAAATGCTAGTCACCCCCGCCCCCACGGCCGCCTCTGTAATAGCCAG
This sequence comes from uncultured Lachnospiraceae bacterium, assembly GCA_910584845.1. Taxonomy (GTDB): domain Bacteria; phylum Bacillota; class Clostridia; order Lachnospirales; family Lachnospiraceae; genus Brotaphodocola. The sequence goes on along the minus strand of CAJUDH010000010.1, from coordinate 51,805 downwards.
GTCCGGCGACTGGAGCAAAACCCAGATCACGCACATAATCAAGCTATAGGACATAAAAATAACGATGGAAGTCAGCAGGTCTTTGGCAAACCCAACCGAAACCGCACAGACAATCAGGCAGAGCAGCAAAATCATCTCAAAAAACCTCATTGGACTTTCCCTCCTTTTCGGGGCCCTTTTTTTCCTCTTGCCCCTGAATGATAGCCAACTCCCCCAAATCTTCATCGGTCATGGCCTCCAACCGGGCGATCATATGCCCGGATACGGGGGATGCCATCCAAAAAAGGGCGATTACCAAAGACAGCTTCAATGTGTCCGGAGAAATCCCCCGCAAAACCATCAAACCCAACAATACAAATAAAATACCCAAGGTGTCGCCCAAAGCCGCGCTGTGCATCCTTACCAGGGCCTGCTTATACCGGTTGGCCCCAAACACCGCCAACACCATAAACACCAGGCCCAACACCAAAAATCCTGCGGCAACCATAAACCGGATCCAGGCAAGTATCATTTTATCCTCCATTCTGTGCCGATTCCACAACGTTGCATACCTTGTTTCGCCCGGCCGGGGCAGAGGCCGGAAAACGGTACCGTTTTACCCTTCCTCCCCCTTTACCGGCCCGCCCTGCCCGATGCCGGATCCGGCTGTTTGGGCCGCCTCTGCTTTTTTTTGCTGGGCCAGGTTATCCTCCACTGCTTTCAAATTGGCTTTCATGTGTTTTTTCTGCAAATATGCCCCCGTATATACCTTACACAGCACCACGACCCCAAGAAAACTGATCATGGCGTAAATCAGGCACACATCCACCAGGTAATTTTCGTCCAAATACACGGAAAGGATAGCGATAATCATGATGATCATAGTCCCTGTCATGTTTACCGCGATAATCCGGTCGGCAATCCTCGGCCCCAGGACCGAACGGATGATGCTAACGATGATTAACGCCGCCAGCACAACCACCGCTCCAATCATCAGCCCGCCACAAGCCTCCCCTAATAATTCCATTTCTTTTCTTTCGCCTCCATCTCTTCCAAAAGCTCCACAAATACCGAATCTTCCAATCCGGCGGCCAATTCTTTATCCAGGCAGTGGACAAGGAACTTGTCGCCTTCTACCGATACGGTGATCGTCCCCGGTGTCAGCGTAATCGAGTTGGCCAACATAGTCTTGGCTATTCCGGTCCTTAACCTCGTTTGAAAATACACCAAGGCCGGTTCCGGCTGCAATTCCGGTGAAAGGATAATCTTCAAGACACATACGTTGGCCTTGACAATTTCTTTCACCAAAACCCAGCAATAACGGGCAAAAAAAGGCGCCAGCCGAAACAAGATAATCTCCTTTTTCACGCTGTAGCCCATGAACCGGCACATAAAGGCAAAAAGCGCGGCAGTGATAACCAGGCCAAAAAGGCCGATTTCCACGGTTATTTTGCCATTTAAAACTACCCATACTGCAAAAATCAAAAAAAACATCGCCTTCCCCCAATCAAGAACCCATTTTTTGGGCCTAATTATAACTCCATTCCTTGCAAAATTCAAGTTCACACCTTGTTAAAAAAATCCTGCCGGTGCAGGACCTTTTTATGGCAGGAAAAAGCCGGCCGACGCCCGGATATAATATCCCGGAAGGAACAGCTTTTCCGAAACGCCAAATTCCGGGATATAACGGCTGATGTCGAAAAATACCGGGCAAAACAGGAAGCTGCCCACCAAAAAAAACGGGATCAGGCAACAGGCTACCGCCTCATGGCGGCACACGGCGCGGACCCCCCAGGAAAACAAGGTTACCGCCGCCACATATCCGGCCATGGCCGCCACCTCTTTTGGCCATGCCCCCAGGCACTTGCCCGCCCACAGCGCCGCCAGGCCGGAAAGTGCCGCCAAAGCAGACGGCGCGGCCATGGCCGCCAGGCGGCACATGATGCGGCGGCCGTAGGGGATAGCCCGGAAAAGCCCCCGCTTTTCGTCTGCCAGGCTCATGGCTGCCCCATAAAGGCCAATGGCAAACACATATACCGCCACAATCCCCCGTACCGGGAACACGGCGCTTTGGTCAGGCGCCCCCCCAAAAGGCCCAGGCCCCCCGACGGTTTCATAAGTAAAATGAAACGTGCTTTTGCTTCCCTTCCATTGCCCATAGGCCTGGTCTGCCAAAGCGGGGCCTATCCCGGCTGCGCTCTGCATATATTCCCGGAACAGCTCCTGGTCGTACAAAGCAATCAGGGCGGCGAATACGGTCTCCGTGGACAGCCGGGCCGCTACCGTGGACGGCGCGGAAAAAACCCGGATGCTGCGTTTAAAATCGCCCTGATTCAGCTTTTCCCTTAACCGGGAAGCCAATACATACCCGCACTCTGCCCGCCGGGAAGCCACATCGTCTTTCAGCTGCCCTTCGCTTTCACAGGCATAAAACTGGAACAGGCCGTCTTGCCCCTGCCGCCCGGCCAAATCTTTGATCAATAGTTGTTCCAGGGGCTCCTGGCCTGGCACGGCCCCCTCTTCTTCCTGCCCGCCGGGGGCCCACAAAGCTATGCGGATTTTGGCCGGCCCTTCTTCCTCCCGGCCCCGGATCCAGAAGGCCCCCAAAGGAAGCGCCAGCAAAATTATAAAAAATGACCGCCGGTAAAAACACCGTTTGCCAGACAGCCAAAACCACATCCAAACCCTTCCCATAGACCCTCCTTCCCGGCGCCCAAAGCACCTGAAACATTGTTCCGAAACCATGCTAAAATTAGGTTGAAGCTACCGTTCCCACCGCTCCCATAAGGACGTCAGCAAAAAGCCTGCCAAAGTTAGCAACCCCAGCTTCCCCGCCACTGCCATGTCCCATGCCCCGGCCAACGCCATTTTCACCCCGTCCATCAAAACTTTGGAAGGCATGGCCGGCGCCAAAACCCGCAAAGACAGCGGCAAAAATACTTCCGGCAAAAACCCGCCCGCCAGGAAATGTTGGACCGTCACTGTCAAAAACAGCGCCATTACCCCTCCCATAAGCGTTCCGGCAGCCCGGTATAAAAACACCACGAAAGAAGCCGCCGCCAGGCAGACTAAGAGCAGGCCCAGAAAGCCTTCCGGCCTCCCCCAGGCCTCCCAGGCCGGCCTTTCGCCCTCAACCGCCCATATTAGCGCCCCCATCAAACCGGCCGTCAGCAAGGTCAACGTGAAAAACAGGCTTGCCAGGCCACTTAGCTTTCCCACCGTCCGGCTGGCGCCGCCAATGCCGGCCAGGTTTAACTTTTGCCTCATATTCAAGGGGAATGGCAAAAGGTACCCCGATGCCGGCACTGCCAGCATCAGCAAAAACAGCACATAGGCGCTGATCCCATAAAATACGGAAACTTCCACGTCCCCGGTGGCGCCTACCTGCTGATGGCGGAAATAATCTTCCCTGGGAAGGCTGTAGGAAAGAAAGATTGCGTTCAGCTCTTCCTCCATTTGAGGGATCTCCCCCTCCCGGGAAAGGCTGCGGTATAATTGGCCCCCTCCATAAATGCCCGCCTGGGCGGCGCTTAAAATTTGGGCGCCGGCCTCTGTCAGCTCCCGGAAAATCTGGCTTTCTGCACCGGCGCCGGCGGGCAGCAGGACCCGCACCGGCGGGTTGCTTCCGTCCATAATGCCCTCGATTAGCCCTTCCGGCATGTCCATGACCGCATAAAGTTCCCCGCCCTTCAGCTTTTCCAGGCCCTCTTGCCGGTCTACATATTGAAAATCACAAATACTTTTTACACTGTCCAAGGAACTGACCATAGAAGCCATACGCTTTGCCAGCAAGTCATCTTCCGGCAATACCACACCCACAGCTACCCGGCCGACTGCCGCCCCTCCATACAAGGCCCGGCTGGCAAAAAGAGCAACCGCAATTGCCAAAAACAGCAATGCGATTGCCCCTGCGAACACCTGTGGGAACTTAAGATATGCCCTTTTCCATTCCAATCGCCAAAAAACCAAATGTGCCAACATAACCCTTGTTCCCCGGTTTCTTCTTAATATAAAACAGACTGAAGCCGGCTTACCAGGCCTATCAGGCTAAAGTACATTTCCATGCTGACGGCCTCCCACTCTTCCTCAGTAGCAGCAACAATATCCAGCAAGGTCCCTTCCGGCTCTGTGATGTCCCCGGACAAGGGGCGTAAATCATATTCCCCGCTAAGCGCCAGTTCAAAATCCGACCCCCCCATAAAATCGCTGTCCATAACCAGCTTGACCTCATCCATATCCATATGGATGGCCGACCCTTTTTCCAATTCACTGACGATCCCGTCCATGGTTATTTTGACGGAACCGCCGCCTTCCCTGCTAAAAGAGGCAGCCATAGCAAAATCGCCCCCGTCGGAATCATAGGACCCGTCCAACTCCACGGCAATGGGGCCTTCGTCAACCATGCGTATATCCAAAAGCAAATTCCCTTCCAGCTTTTTCCCGTCATAGTTTCCTGTTTTGTCCATCTCCAACGAAACGGCCCGGCCGTCTGATTCGTCAGACAGTTCCACTTTGGCCCATGCGTTTTGTGTCAGATAGCTGCCCCCCCGCAGGTTGGCCTGGAAAACGGCTTGATAGGAAGAATCCACCCCTTCATATGGGCTGTTCAATACCATCTCCCCTTCCACAGCAGCCAAACGCCCTTTTTTGTCCACATAAACCATCATGTCCATATCATTGAGCATCCGGTCCAGCTGCCCAATCGTATCGCTTACATATTCTTCCACCTCATCGTATTCCTTTTGCAGATGTTCTTCCACAGACAGCCCGCCCAGAAGGTCCCCGTCCATGGCGCCGCCGCTTAACTGCGCCATCCGGACGCTCATCTCCAGGCTTTCCAGGAAATACTGCCGTAAATCCTCATCTTTCAAAAAGAAATCGGAAGACGTGCGCAAAAAGGAAATCATGGAATCCTTGCCCACATGTACCTGGTACCCTCTGCAAGGCACCGTTTTCCCGTCTATCTGGAAATCTGCTTTCCCCGCCTTCTCCACCGTCAAAGCCGCCTTTAAATCTTCCTGGGCCTGGCAGCCTTTTTTATAGCGGTTCCACAGGCCATAAATCCCTTCTGTGGTATTGGGGTCAGCAGCGTTTTGCGTCTGCTCTTCCACCCAGTCTACGTATTCGCTTAAAAACTCGACCAGCCCGGGCACATCCATCCCCGACTCTTCCAGCATGGGGCCCAGCACCTCGGACCTTTGCAGGCGCTCTGCCAAGCCTTCGCTGACGTCCAGGGTAAACACCCGGCTGCTTAGTTCGGGGACAGCAACCATAACCGTCTGATCCCCGTAATACAGGTTTAAATTCGCCAAATCCATATGGTTGAACAAAATCCCCAGGTTGCCGGACCCTTTCTCCTTATCCCGGTCCTGTTTGGCCTCTATGCGGGCCCCGGTGCCTGCCCATGCGTCCGCGTCGCTGTCCGAACAGCTTTCCATTATTAACTGAATGGAAGTTTCCCGGTTGGTGGTTGCCGCATTCTTCCTAAATTCCGAAAAGCCAAACAGTTCCTCCATAGGCTTTACCTGGCCGTCAACATACACATTCTCAAAGGCCTGGATAACCACTTCTTTGGGGTCTTTTTCCGTCATCTTTAAAAACGCAAAAATGCCCACGCATATCAGCACCGCTGCCACAGCGAGAGCCGCCACGGCCTTCCCTATCAGCTTTGGCTTAACCGGCGCCTCCTTTTCCACAGCAGACAAAGCTTCGCCGATGCCGCCGCCGGCCTCCGGTTTTTCGTCGCCCCCAGGCCCTTCCTGGGCCGCCGGGGCCCCTTCCCCCGCAGGGGCAGCTCCTTCACCTTCACCGGAGGGGGCAGGCTTTTCACCGGCCTCAGCAGGCCCTTCCTGGGCCGCCGGGGCCCCTTCCCCCGCAGGGGCGGCTCCTTCACCGGAGGGGGCAGGCCCTTTTTCTAGGGAAACCTTCTTATCACCGGCCACAGCCATATCTTCTGACGCTTCTTCACCGGCCCCCGAGGGCTCCTTTAGTTCCTGGGCATCCCCTTCTTTTACGGCCCCTGCCTCTCCTTTGCCTGCCAAGGCGCCGCAGGCAGGGCAAACCGCCGAACCATCGTCCCATTCTTTTCCACAATGGTTACATCTCATCGCCATTCCTCCCTCTTAGCCGTCTTCAATCCGTTATACACTATTTGCACCATGACCCATTATACAACAATCCCCCCCCTTTTGCCACCTTTTCTTTCGAAGTTACATCTGAAACGCCTCCCTTAGCTTTTCCTCTGGCGCCCCTGCCTCAATGGGGTAAAGCTTCCCCCCTTTCAACACATACATTTGCGTACACAAAGCCAGTTCTTCCATTTCATGGGAAGCCAGGACCACGGTGCCCCCGGACCGGATATATCCTTCTACATAGCCCCGCACCTCTGCCTTCCCCTCCAAATCCAAGGCAGCCCCCGGTTCGTCCAGGATCAGCACCGAGGCATGGTTGGACAAGGCGCAGGCAATGCTGAGCCGCTTTTTCATGCCTCCGGACAAAGTCGCCACCGTTTTTTTTAACATTTTATCAATGCCGAGGAGGGCCGCCGGGCCGTTTTTTAAATCCTCCTCCATCCGTTTCCTCCCGCCCCGGTACCACAAAGACAGGTTATCTTTTACCGACAGTTCTCCCATCAACGGATTTTCCTGGGGGACATAAGCCACTTCCTGGTCAAATACCCGAGGGGCGCCTATGGCCTCCCTCCCGTGATAACGGATACTCCCTTTATCTGCCCGGACAGCCCCTGCCAAAATGGACAACAGTGTGGTCTTCCCACATCCGTTGCTGCCCACAATGCCCACGCACTGCCCGGAAGCGGCGGAAAAGGTAACATCCTCCAAAATCTGGTGGCGCCGGTATGCCTTGAACAAAGACCTTACTTCTAACCGGACTTGATGCTGCATTTCCATAGGCGTTCCTCCCCTGGCAAAACTGCCATCCAAACGTTTTCCATAGTTCCCGGCATACCTAATGCCTACCCTTGCCGGCTGCCCTGTGCCTTTACTTTGGCAATGTCAATCAGTGTCAATTCTTTGGAGCGGTTTTCCAGGCTTACGGCCAAAGCCCTGGCCGTATCCAGGCTGGTGAGCACATGAACCCCCGTCTCAATGGCATTCCTCCGGATCACAAACCCGTCATGGCTGCGCTCCGCCCCCTGCTGGGGGATGTCGATGACCAGGTCAATTTTATGCCCTAAGATTAAATCTAATATGTTGGGCGCTTCCTGCTCCAGCTTGGGGACGGGAAATGCCTTCACCCCGCCCTCATTTAACGCCTGGGCCGTACCCCGGGTGGCAAAAATCTTGTAGCCTACATTCTGGAACCTGCGGGCAACCTCCACCGCCTCCTTTTGCTCCGGCCCCCTTACCGTCATAATCATCTGTTTATGCCGGGGCAACCGGACCCCTGCCCCTTCAAAAGCCTTATAAAGGGCCTCGTTAAACGTCCCGGCAATACCCAGGCATTCGCCTGTAGACTTCATTTCCGGCCCCAGGCTTACGTCGGCCCCCCGGATTTTCTCAAAAGAAAATACCGGCATTTTAATGGCAATCCAGCGGGGCTTTTCCTGTAGCCCGGGCTTATAGCCCAGCTCTTTTAAAGTATGTCCGCAGATAACCTGGGTAGCCAAAGGCACAATAGGGATCCCCGTCACTTTGCTGATATATGGCACGGTCCGGGATGACCGGGGATTTACCTCAATAATAGAAACATCTTCTTCCGTAACGATAAATTGAATATTGACCATGCCTTTTACATGTAACGCCTGGGCCAGCCTCTTTGTGTAATCTACCAGTTTCGCTTCCACAGCCGGCGTAATGCTGGGTGCCGGATACACAGAAATACTGTCCCCCGAATGGACGCCGGTCCGTTCAATATGCTCCATAATGCCGGGAATCAGAATATCCCGGCCGTCGCAGACCGCATCCACCTCGATCTCTTTGCCTGCGATGTATTTATCTACCAATATGGGGTGGTCTTGGGCAATCCGGTTGATAATGCCCATAAATTCGTCTATGTCTTCATCGTTAATGCAAATCTGCGTCCCCTGGCCTCCAAGCACATAGGAAGGCCTCACCAGCACCGGGTACCCCAATTGGCCCGCCGCCTTTTTCGCCTCCTGGGCAGTGAACACCGTATAGCCCGCAGGCCGGGGGATCCCGCAGCGTTCCAAAATGCCGTCAAACAGCTTCCGGTCTTCCGCCGCATCCACGTCTTGGGCAGAAGTCCCCAGGATGGGCACGCCCATCTCCATCAGCGCCCCGGTCAGCTTAATGGCCGTCTGGCCGCCAAACTGCACCACGGCCCCGTCGGGTTTTTCCAGGTCTACAATAGACTCCACATCTTCCTCTGTCAACGGTTCAAAATACAGCCTGTCCGCAATGTCGAAATCCGTGCTGACGGTTTCCGGATTGTTATTGACAATAATGGCCTCATACCCTTCTTTTTTTAACGCCCATGTGCTATGGACGGAACAAAAGTCAAACTCGATCCCTTGCCCGATCCGGATCGGCCCGGACCCCAACACCAAAACTTTTTTCCGCCCGGATGGCGGCGTAGGCCTTGCCTCGTTTACCCCGTCAAAGCAGGAATAGTAGTAAGGGGTTTTTGCCGCAAATTCCGCCGCACAAGTGTCAACCATCTTATATGCCGCCGTAATGCCTTTTTCCCGGTGCATGGCTTTCACCTCTTCCCGGGGGATACAGGCAAGCCGGGAAATCACCACGTCAGGATACTCCAGACGTTTGGCCTCCTTTAAAAGCCCTTCCCTCAAGGGGCCGGCCGCCAAAGCCTGCTCCATCTCCACCAAGGCGGCCAGCTTGTCTATAAACCATATGTCTACTTTAGTGGCCTCATGGATTTCTTCGTAAGGCATACCCCGGCGCAACGCCTCGGCAATAACCCAGATCCTCCGGTCATCCGCCTTTTTCAGCTGTTTGGCCAGCTCCGCATCCCCAAGGCCGCTAAAGTCATAGGAAAAGGAGGCAGTCCACATGTTGTTCCAGGGAACGTATGGCTTTCATCAAAGCCCCCTCGAAATTGGTGCAGATGCCCATGACCTCGCCTGTGGCTTTCATTTGGGTGCCCAAAGACCTTTTGGCGCGGATAAATTTGTCAAAAGGGAACCGGGGCATTTTCACCACGCAATAATCCAGCATGGGCTCAAAGCAAGCATACGTCTGCTTCGTCACGGCATTTTCAATTTCGTCCAATGTGTATCCCAAGGCAATTTTTGCCGCCACCTTGGCGATGGGGTATCCGGTGGCCTTGGAGGCCAGGGCAGAAGAACGGCTGACCCGGGGGTTTACCTCAATGACGCAATACTCAAAACTGGACGGGTGAAGGGCATACTGCACGTTGCACCCGCCGGTGATCCCCAGCTCCGTTATAATGTTCACCGCAGATGTACGCAGCATCTGGTATTCCTTATCCCCCAAAGTCTGGGACGGTGCCACCACAATGCTGTCGCCGGTGTGGATGCCTACCGGGTCAATGTTTTCCATGTTACATACGGTAATCACGTTCCCCGCGCCGTCCCGCATCACCTCATATTCAATTTCTTTCCATCCGGCAATGCAGCGTTCCACCAGCACTTGCCCTACCCGGGAAAGGCGCAGCCCGTTTTCCAGGATTTCCCGGCATTGTTCCGGATCCTTTGCAATCCCGCCGCCGCTGCCCCCCAAAGTATAGGCCGGGCGCAGCACAACCGGATAGCCGATCTGGCCTGCAGTCAAAAGGCCGTCCTCCACAGGCTCCACAATGCAAGAAGGCGCCACCGGCTCCCCGATCTTTTCCATGGTTTCTTTAAACCGCTCCCGGTCCTCTGCCTTCTTGATAGCCAGGGCCGTAGTCCCGATCAGCCTCACATGGTTTTCCCTTAAAAAACCTGCCTCCTCCAGCTCCATGGCCAGGTTCAGGCCGGCCGGCCCCCCCAAGGTGGGCAGGATGCTGTCCGGCTTTTCTTTTTGGATCAGCTGTTTTACCACTTCAACGGTCAGCGGTTCAATATATACCTGGTCTGCAATGTCCTTGTCTGTCATGATCGTTGCCGGGTTGGAGTTTAACAGCACCACCTGGACCCCTTCTTCATTTTGGTGAGGGCTCTTGTATCAATACCGCTGATACCGGGAATATCATAGCGTTGTAAGAAATGCTGAATCGTTTCCTCGCTTCGAAAATTGCTTGGGATCCTGGACAGTTCACGGACAATAAGGCCACTAAGCCAAGGCCGGCCCGATTCTGCATCTTCCGGGCAGACTCCGTAGTTGCCAATCAGGGGGTAGGTCATCACTACGGCCTGCCCGGCATAAGAAGGGTCGGTGAGTATTTCCAGATATCCGGTCATGGACGTGTTGAACACGATTTCGCTGATTACTTCTTTGGCAGAGCCTATGCCGGCCCCTTCAAACACAGTTCCGTCCTCCAAAATGAGAAATGCTTTCATAGGCGGGAATCCAATCCTTTCTTAGTCCATTGTTTTTGGTTGACTTTGGATTTAAGCCCAAATTGATAAGATTATACTCGATTTATTCTGGTATTTCAAGCAATTCTTTTCAATTTAGCCGGTAGCCCCAAACATACCGGATGTATGGCCAATTAGGGATTTCCCTATATGGGCAGCCTATTGTGGTTTTAGCGTGCACGCCTTCGTTAAGGAAGGTATGGATAATGGAAATAGTATCCTCACTGTTGCATATATTGTTCTGAATAGGTTTAATCGAGGGGTTTATGAGAAAAAATATGTCAACAACTGCTGCCGAACCATCTTCTCAAGGGTTCTTGCAGGTCAACGTGGTGAATATCCAAAATAATTTTCCGGTCAAAAACGCCACGGTGTCCATTTCCGTTACAGGCGAGGCAGGCAATACTTTAGAGGAGGTAACCACCAACAATTCCGGGCAGACCGAAGAAGTGGCTTTGTCTGCCCCTCCGTTGGAATACAGCCTCAATCCGGTGGAGCAACGCCCTTATTCCGAATACAACCTGCAAGTCTCCGCCCCCGGGTTTAAGACAGCATATATTTCGGGCACGGAAATTTTGCCCCAGGTTACGGCGATACAGCCGGTACGGCTAGAGCCGGAAGATGACCCGGCACCCACGGAAAACCCCATTGTGATCCCTGACCATACGTTATATGGGAATTATCCGCCCAAAATTGCGGAGCCGGAAATCCAGCCGGTGGGGGAAAGCGGGGAGATTGTCCTAAGCCGGGTGGTGGTGCCCCAGACTATAGTCGTCCATGACGGTGTACCCTCGGACGCCACAGCCAAAAATTACTATGTCCCTTACCGCAATTACATCAAAAACGTGGCATCCAGCGAAATCTACGCCACATGGCCCCAGTCGACCATTACGGCCAATGTGCTGGCTATTATGAGCTTTACCCTGAACCGGGTATATACGGAACATTACCGGAACCGGGGATATGATTTTACCATTACCTCGTCCACCGCTTTTGACCATAAATGGATTTATGGGAGAAACATTTATGAGAGCATTTCCCTTATAGTAGACGAAATTTTTGACAATTACCTATCCCGCCCCGAAGTGAAGCAGCCTATTTTAACCCAATATTGCGACGGGCGGCAGGTCCAGTGCCTCCACCGGGGATGGATGACCCAATGGGGCTCCTGCGAGCTGGGGGAACAAGGATACAACCCCATCGACATCCTCCGGAGCTTTTATGGGGATGACATGTATATTAACACAGCGGAAGAAATTTCCGGCATCCCTTCATCCTGGCCGGGATACAACTTAAACCTGGGGACCTCCGGCCAGAAAGTCCAGCAGGTCCAGGAACAATTAGATGCCGTCGCCTCTGTCTACACGGCCATCCCCCGCGTCAATGCCGACGGCATCTATGGGCCGGCCACAGCCGCCGCGGTAAAGGAATTCCAGTCTGTCTTCGGGCTTCCCGTAACCGGGGTTATTGATTTCCCCACCTGGTACAAAATTTCCCATATCTATGTTGGCGTGTCGGGAATTGGCGAACTATATGGATAAAAAGCCTTTGACAAACAAGTAGGGCCATATTATAATGTATCATGTATGACAACACATAAGCAGAAAGAAGGCACTCATCTTATGTCTAATCCACTGAACCAACTTCAAAGTCTGTTAAGCGTACGTTCACAGAAAAACATGTCTGACATGGTATATGAAAAAATCAGTATGCTCATCCAAAACGGGGATATCCCTGAGGGTTATGTGTTTCCCAATGAGGCCGTCTTATGTGAACAGTTGGCTATCGGCCGCAGCACCATACGGGAAGCTTACAAGGCCCTGGAACTGTCCGGCTACGTGACCCGGACCAAACGGGGTACCATCGTCAACAGCTACTCCACCATATTGGAAGCCACCCCCCTAAAGGCGGTAATCCGTGGGGCCAGCGGGGAAGATTTTCTGGAATTCCGGCTAATGTTGGAAGGCCAGACTGCCGCCTTAGCTGCCGAGCGGGCTACCCCCGATGAAGTCAGACAACTGAGGAAGATCCATGACGAACTGGTGGAAGCCCGGCTCAACGGCAATTATGACCGGATCGCCCTCTTGGACCGGAATTTCCATGAGGCCATTGCCGCCTACACCCACAACCCTTTGATGATCACCTGCATGGCTGCTATTGCGGAAGCCTGCGAGACACAGACCAGGGAAGATTTTTCTAACCTTTCTTCCCTGGTGGATACCCTGGACCAAATGGCCTCCATGCATCACGCCATTCTGGATTCCATCCGCAACCAAAGCCCTGGCGAGGCCATGACCAATATGTTAAACCATATCGCCGGGGTTGCCTAAATATTATAAATCTTCCGTATCCGGCCCTTTTGGCCAGTTTTTGTATCATAGGGGCGTCCCTATAATACAAAAACTGCCATATCGGCCCTTTTCCCGTCCGACATGGCAGTGAAACAACCATCCCTTCTTTTTTACCTTCTACCTGCCTTTTCCCAGCAGCGTGGCGAACAGCTCCGCCGGCACATAGGCTTTCACGGCAATGCCGCCCTCCTGGTATTCCTCTTCCAGCAGTTCCCCGTATTGGCGTATGTTCTGGATCTTTCCTGCCTCCGAATAAGAAAACAGGTGTTCCAGATAAACATTTTGATTCCGTAAGATAATTTCCAAGGTCTTTTGCAGCTGTTCGATCCCTTCCCCGGTTTTGGCCGAAATCCGTACCTGATAGTCGGAACGGACATCCCGGGGCAATTGGCTGCCTGTCAACTGGTCAATTTTGTTGAACACCGTGACGACGACTTTATCCCCCACTTCCAAATCCCGCAACGTATCATAGACCACATGCATCTGCATATCCATCTGCGGGTTGGAGCAATCCACCACATGTAAGATAATGTCGCTGTATTTTGCCTCTTCCAACGTACTTTTAAAGGCTTCTACCAAATGGTGGGGCAGCTTGCGGATAAACCCTACCGTATCGGTCAAAAGGACCTTTTGCCCACTGTCCAGCTCCAGCCCCCGGGTCGTCGGATCCAGGGTGGCAAACAGCTTATCCTCCGCCAAAATCCCGGCATTGGTCAGCCGGTTGAGCAATGTGGACTTTCCGGCGTTGGTGTAGCCCACAATAGCGGCAACCGGCGTATGGGCGCGTTCCCGTTGCCGCCGGAGCACATCCCTGTGGCGCTTCACTTCCTCCAGCTCCGCCTTCAGCTGGCCGATCCGCTCATGGATCAGGCGCCGGTCCATCTCCAGCTTCTTCTCGCCGGGCCCCCGGGTGCCGATACCGCCACCCAGGCGGGAAAGGGAATTGCGCATGCCCACCAGGCGGGCCGACCGGTACCGCAGCTGGGCCAGCTCCACTTGTATCTTCCCCTCGCTGGTAATAGCCCGGGAAGCAAAAATATCCAGGATCACCATGGTCCGGTCCATAACCTTCGTTTCCAGCGCATCCTCCAGGTTGCGCAGCTGTGCCGGCGAAAGCTCGTCGTCACAGACCACGCCGGTGGCGTTCAGCTCCCAGGCCCGTTCCTTTACTTCGTCGATTTTCCCTTTGCCCAAATAAGTGGCGGGATGGATGTTTTCCCGGTTCTGGAGGATCTTGTCCACGGTCACCGCCCCCGCCGTATCCACCAGTTCTTCCAATTCGTCTAAAGAAGCGGCGGCCTCGTTTCCTGCCCCGGTTTCCACCCCGATTAAAATAACCCGTTCTTCCACGTCTTTCAACTCTATTAATTCTGCCATTCTCGCTCCTGTCAATTTTTCCCGGCGCCTATGCGGCCTGCCCCGCCTGCGCTGTCTCCTGGGGCTCTCCCGGCCTTTGGGCTTCGCTTGGCTGCCCCTGGCCGCCCCCTTCCGTGCCCTGGCCTGCGCCGCCGGCCTCATTTTCCAAAGAGGCCGGCTCCCCATTCGGGCTTCCTTCCGTGGCGCCGCCGGTTTCTGCCCCGGCTGTGCTGCCCTGGCGGGTTTTTAAAAACTGGATCTCCCTTTTTGCGCTTTCCAGCTCAGGGCCCGCCTGGGAACCGTACTGTGCCTCGTATGCCTCATATAGCTCCAGCGCCTTTCCAAAATAGCCTTTGTTTTCCCATGCTACCGCCTGGTTGTATGACAGCAGCCGTAGCGCCTCCCCGCTGCCGCATGCCAGGCCTTTTTCAATGGTTTCCAGGGCAAGGTCGTATTCTTTGGCCTCCATCTGTTTTACGGCCATACAATTATATGCATATCCGTCTGCCACGCCCAAAGCCAGCGCCCCTTCTATATCCCCTTTAGCCAACAAACAGGCGGCTACGCCCATTTTGTAATCCTCATTCTCTTTATCATTTTCCCGCAATAGTTCATAAGTATGCATGGCGGCATCATAATCCTGTAGCCGGTACTCTGCCTCAGCCCGGTTCATCAGCACGTCTTTCTCAAACGCCCCCACGGTTTCTTTTGACCATTGGAGCGCGCTGTCCAGTTTGACTATGGCTTCCTCATAATTGCCCCCGTCCATTGCCAGGATACCTTCCTCCAAAAACCCCTGCTTTTCCTTTTCGATTTGGCGGTGGCGTACCGTCTTGTATATGCCTACGCCTGCAAAAAGCAAAACCAACAGGAAAACCCCGCCAAACAGCATCCGCCTTTGCCTGCGCCATTTACGTTTCCGGGCCCGGGCGCGTGCCCTGGCCCGGTCTTGCATGCCCCCATACCGGAGCTCCTCCCGGCCGGAAGGCCTGTGGGTACGGCGGCTGCCGGACGGGCTGCCTTTACCGGCTGCCGGCTGCCGGCCGGCGGTATTTTCCAAAGAACGCCTCCTTGCTTCCACCTGGGCCTGCCCGGCAGCCACATCCTTTTGGCGCCTGGCCTGCTCGGCCCCTGCCCGGTCCCGCCTGGAGCCGCTCCTTATCTGGTCGTAGCCAATTACCGTCCCCGTATTCTTCCTTTGGATATTCCCCTGCTTTTGCCCGCCCCCGGCCGGCGTCCGCCCCGGGCTGCGCCTGGCCGGCATTGCCTCTCGGTTCAATCCTGTGGGCCTTTGCCCGGTGCCCCGTTTGTTTCCCCCGTCATATCCTCCGTACCCGCTCACATTTCTCCATCACTTTCTGCCGGTGCTTCCCATTCCTCCCCGGTCTTCATGCCCCAGACTCTTTGTTTCTTCAAAGCAAATTTCCGGCTGATGTTCCATAATACGGAACTGGCAAATCCGCTCCCCGGCGCTAATCCGGGTATCCCGCAACGCATAAGCTGGAAAAAACCATTGGTCATTGTCCCCACAATAACTTTCATCTACAATGCCCATATGGTTTGTCTGGATGATTCCAAAGTTCTTATAAGTACTGCTTCTGGGGACAATATGGGCTTCATACCCTTTGGGCAGTTCCATAGCAACCCCCAGGGGGATCAGCCGGAATTCTCCTTTTTTTAATTCCACATCCTCTGCGGCGCGCAGGTCGATCCAATCGGATTTCCCCGCCACATAGGCCAATTTTTCCGTCTGCCCCGAATAATATTTAATCCGTATTTTTACCATGGCCTTCCCCTTTTTGTTATATTAAATAAGGAAAATATACCATAACATGGAAATTGTACCATGTTATGCAAATCTCGTCAAGGCAAAACAAACCTTATGGAGACTGGCCGCATCCGCCCGGCTGCCCCCCATCTATCGGTTATGTTTCACCGGCTGCCAGGATGTCGTCCCCATTTTCCTTAAGCCTCATCTGCAGCTCCGCTTCTACTTCCTGGATAATCTCTTCCTCCTGCTCCGGGCCCATACTGGGCAAATCCGAAGCAGAGCCTACGCCAAACCGCCGCAGGAATTCTTCCGTGGTGGCAAACAGCGCCGGCCGGCCGGGGGCGTCTAACCGGCCGGCCTCGTAAACCAGCCCATATTCCACCAGACGGTTCACCGCATGGTCCGAGGAAACTCCCCGGATTTTGGAAATTTCAATTTTGGTCACCGGCTGTTTGTAAGCAATAATGGACAAAGTTTCCAGCACGACCTCGGTGAGGGCATGCTTTTTGGGCGCCGAAGCCACCCGGATCAAGTTCTCATAGAATTTCCCTTTTGTACACATCTGAAAAGAATCGTCCAAACCAATGACCTGCATGCCCCGGTTTTCTTCTTCATACCGCCTCTGCAAGCTTTCCACCACCCGCCTGGCCACCCGTTCGCTTTGGCCAATGGCGGCCGCCAACTGCCGGATCTCCACGGAATTGCCCATGGTAAAAAGCACGGCTTCCACAATAGCCTCCCAATCGCTTTCTGGATACCCCCCTTGCAAAGGCCCTTCCTTTTCTTGCTGCCCTTCTTCCGGCTGCCTATCTTCCGGTTGCTTACCTTCTGGTTGCCTGCCTTCCGGCTGCCTATCTTCCGGTTGCCTGCCTTCCGGTTGCCTGCCTTCCGGTTGCCTGCCTTCCGGTTGCCCGTCCTCCAGCGTCAGCTGCTGCCATTGGGCCTCGTCCCCTTTTCCGTCCCATCCTTCCTCCTGTGCCCAATTCCGGTTTTCCTCTTCCCGCCTGTCGCCCATGCCTAACCTACCCTTCCAAACCGTCTAAATCCAGCTGTAGCTCTGTCTCCTGCCCTTCTTCCTCCAAGATTTCAATATCCATGTCGTCAAACGTATGTTCCTGGGTCAGGGTGATCTTCCCGATTTTCATTAGTTCCAAAACGGCCAGGAACGTAATTACGGTTTCCACCTTGTCCCCCTGCCGCTCCAGCATTTGCCGGAAACTAAATTTACGCTTCCGCCTGGCAAAGTCCATTACATCCAGGATCCTGGCTTCCAAACTCACCGGCTCTTTCTTAATGGTGCCAAAATTGCTGCGGATAGGGTCTACTTTATCCTGCTGCCGTTTGACCACAGATTCAAAAATCCGTTGCAAATTCGCCAAGGTCAGCCCGTCCAGCAATTTGTCCAAATCAACGGGGGGCTCATATTTTGCAACTTCCCTGGGGATAGTGGGCTTTTTAAACAAAAGCCCTTGGGCTACCAGCTCCATGTCCATCAATTCCCGTGCCATGGCCTTGTACCGTTTATATTCTAAAAGGCGCGCCACCAGCTCTGCCCGGGGGTCTTCCTCTTCCCCGCCTTCATCGGCCTCCACCGGAAGCAGCATCCGGGATTTAATGTCCAGTAAAGTAGCAGCCATTACCAGGAAATCGCTGACAATATTTAAATCCTCTTTTTCCATCCCATTGACATAATCCAAATACTGCCGGGTGATTTCCACAATGGGGATATCATAAATATCCACCTTGTTTTTTTCAATTAGATGCAGCAGTAAATCCAACGGACCTTCAAATTTCTCCAAAACAAAAGAGATTGCCATATTCCCCCCGCCTTATGTTTATGTAGCCGCCCTTTTCACCACCGGGCGGGCCGGGCCTATGGCAGCTGCCTTTTGGGGCCCGCCTGCCCGAAAACTATTTTTACAGTATAGCAAAAAATCCCCGGCCTGTAAACAACGAACCAAAGGACCGGCTGACCGGGCCTTAACCCTGCCCTGCCGCCGCCTGTGCACGGCCTGCTGCAAAAACCCTTTTCACAGTAAAAAGCTGCCGCAAAATCCGGTGAACCCGGTATTTTGCGGCAGGCCTTCCGTCTTAACGGCCCTGCTGGGGCCACAGCTTTACTACAACTAATTGGGGCTTATTGCAAAACCGTATGTTGATGGAGTGTGTCCCCAGCCCCCGCCCCACTATCATATGGCACCCTTCTTTTTCAAAAGTCCCTGCACAGTAAGGGACGAAAAACTGGTATTGGGGCGTCATTACCCCGCCAAGGCCGGGGATCCGTACCGTGCCTCCATGGAAATGGCCTGCCAGGGCAAGGTCTGCCCCCCACCCCGCATAGGCGTCCAGGAACAAAGGGGAATGGGCCAGCAAAATCTGGAAACGCCCCTGGCTGGCCTGCCCCAAATGCATCTGCACATATTCCGGTTTCATTTTTGCCGGAAATAAATCAAAATAAAAGCTATTTTCAATATTCAGTCCGCTGATACGGATATCTTCGTCCACATCCGCAAAAGAATCCGACAAATACACGGCCCCATACCGGCGCAGCAGCCGGCGGAAGTCCTCATATAAGCTGCCGTATACCTCTTTTTTCCGCTGTAGGCGCTGTTCATGGTTTCCGTTCCCATAATAAACCGGGCATATGCCCGTCAAACCGGCCAGCAGCCTCCCGGTCACCTCCAGCCTGGCCCGCCCTTCCTTCGCCACCATGGTATCCCCGCCGATTAGCGCCATATCCGGCCGCACCCGCCGTACCTCTTCCAAAAGGCGTACATTCCCTTCGCCAAATTCTTTGTCGTGTAAATCGGTGAGGAACACCAGCGTCCTGGGCTTCCTTACCTTTTGCGACCAGATGTGGGCCTCTTCTACCGTCAGGCAGCCCCGTTCATACTTCGACCTGGCGAGGCCCCCGGCCGCGCCGGCCGCCAGCGCCATAGCCATCCATAATTTTTTGTCCACCTTAACCTCCCTGGCCCCCACGGGGCCCGCGATGAAATGATTCCGTACATCCGTAAAATTCAGGCATACCCTCTGGCACAGGCCGCCTTTGCGGGAAACGGCGAATAATCAAAACTTTGCAGGGAAACAGGGAAGGGGCGCCTGCCTGCCAAAGCGGCGTTAAAGGGCCGGGCCGGAAGCCAAAAAGGCCGGGCCTTGCGTCAGCCCAAAATATAAGGCGCCAGTTCCAACCGGATAAAATACCCCTGTTCATGATGGCAAACCGGGCATGCATTGGGGGCTTTCGTCCCATAGTGGACATAACCACAGTTTAAACACATCCAGCCCGTCTCCACATCCGAGACAAAAAGCCGCTCCTTCTCCAGGTAATCCGCAAACAGCTGGAACCGGTCGCCATGGATTTTCTCAATTTCCGCAACCATAAAAAAAGTATTGGCAATCGGGGCAAACCCTTCTTCTTTGGCTATGTTTCCGAAATTCTGGTAAACGTCCCCATACTCCTCATACTCATTATGGCGTGCGGCCTTCAGCAAATCCAGGCTGTTATCATAATGGTCTACCGGATAGCCGCCGTCAATCCGGATATTCTGCCCTTTCAAGGCTTTTAAATGGTTATAAAAAACCTCTGCGTGTTCTTTCTCCTGGTTGGCGGTAAAAAGGAATACCGACTGTACCACCGGCAGCCCGTCCTTTTTCGCCTGGCCGGCGGCAATGGTATAGCGGTTCCTGGCCTGGCTCTCGCCCGCAAAGGCGCGCATTAAGTTTTTTGCCGTCTCGCTGTTTTTAAAATCAATCATGGAAAGCCTCCTTTATGGAAATAAGTGTTGATAGCCTTCCACTAGTATTTCTCTATTTGGGCAGATTATACCCGAAACGGGCAGGTGGCCCTTTGCTTTTGCCCTTTTACTTGCGGCCACGGAAAACCGGGTCTGCCGGGTGGCCGCCTACAAGCTTTTGCATCGTCCTTGGCACCGCGTCCTGGGACTGCTTCCAATCCGCGTCTTTATTGCGGTAGTCGTACTTCTCAATAAGCCAGTCTATGTCTTCCTGAACCCGGTCCAGATTCCGGGCCATCAGCTCCTTTAACCGGGGAAGCCACAGTTCCCTTTCCCTGGGCTTTGCCTTTTCCCCACAAATTTCCTGCACATGGGCATAATGGGGCAGGCAAAAGCCTTTGGAGCCCATAAGCCTTTGGCCAAACTCCTCGTCGTTTTGAAGCAGGTATACAAAAGTGTCCCACATCCGTCCATAAACCGCCCCGATCCGTTCACAGAGGTAACAGGGGGCATCCTTTGTGCCGGCGCCGCCTTTGCCCCCCTTATGGAAGCGCCCCAAAAGGCCCCCGCTTTTCCCCTCCACGCTGTGGGGGCCTTTTTGCTTTAATTCCCGGTTCACATACTCCAGCCTGGATTTTAAAATCCAGGCATTGCCCAATGTATTCCCATAATCAAACATCTTTTTGGTATGGTACCGGCAAAACCCCGTTTCACTGGTCTGCCCCCGGATATCCCCTTCCATATAAGAAGAACCCAGCACAAACTCCAGGTTCTCTTGCTCCAGCTTCCGTTCCAGCCAGCAAAACATGCACTCGTCCCCTGCCTTCACCGCATCCATCAATTCCAACGTATATAGCTTCTCTTTCATGGATCCCCCTTGCCTTAAAGGCCAGGCTGCCCCGCCCCATGCTTAGGGCCCCTGCGGCCAAAAAGCGGCAGGCTGCCCCGAATGGTTCTATTATACCAGAAAAACCTGGTTGTGCAATCCTTTTTGGGCCCTTGGTTTTTCCGGCGCCCAAACCGGGCCGGAAAAACTGCCGGCGCCCCTTTCGTGGCGCCGATGCCCGATGCCCCAAAATCCCGGAACCGGGCAGCCGCCCTTTAAGCGCCTTTCCCCGATGTCCGGAAAGAAGCCGAAAGGCCCTCCCCTCCCCGGACATAAGGCAGGGTATTCGGGTTTACCTTAATCTTTAACCGGGAAATCGAAACCACGTCGTACTGGTATATTTTCTTTTCCTT
Organism: uncultured Lachnospiraceae bacterium; assembly: GCA_910584845.1. Classification (GTDB taxonomy): domain Bacteria; phylum Bacillota; class Clostridia; order Lachnospirales; family Lachnospiraceae; genus Brotaphodocola. The sequence continues at coordinate 30,913 of CAJUDH010000010.1, read as the reverse complement.
AAGCGCAGCCAGGACGTCGTCCTTATATTCCATAAACAAACCCATATCGCTGCGGACGTGGTTCACATGGAATTCCAGGCAGGTTTGTTTGCCTGCTTTTCCCTGCCCCCCGAAACCGTCGTCCAAACCGGCCCCTTCTGTGCTTTCCCCATCCCCTGCCTGGCCTTCGCCTGCCGTTTCCCGGCCCTCTTGCCCCCCTTCGGCGTCCCATACCGGATCCAGCCCTTCCTTTTCCTGAAAACCGGTTTCCCAAAAATACAAGCTTGGCTCTACCATTTTTTCGTTATATGTAACTTCATAGCGTATAATCCCTTCCGGCACGGTATCATCTGCCTCAACGGGAGCTTCCCAGTATCCCCTCACAATCGTTACCTGCTCTTCCCCGGGCACAAAAGTATAATCCATCTCACGGGTTACCAGGTTTTCCTCTCCAAAGCGCCGTTCCCCCCCATAATCCAGGGAAGAATACTCCACCAGCGCTACCCCAGCCCCTATGCCGCCCAAAAGCACGCCGCCAAAAAATACGCCCAACAAAACCATTTGCACTTTATGCATGCTGCCCTTCCTCCGTTTCGTGATACGCGATTTGCCCATTTTCTCTTGTGGTCCGTTGCCTGCCGCCTTTGTTATCCCTTTCCCGCTTCCACAGCAATGTCAGGCCCAGCCAGGCCAGGGAAAAACAGCACATTACCAGCCCTCCGCAGCCGATGGCTACCCCGGCCAGCGGATAGCCTTGAAGCAAAAGCACCGCCAACATCCCCAGGGCAAACAAACACCATGCACCTGCAAAAGCGCAGGACATCGCAAACGTGATGCAAATCCCGTTCCACAGGATGCGGGCTGCCCACAAACATGCCGAAATGGCCAGGCGCGCCGCCCCTGCCATACATTTCCCGATCCCCTGAAAGCAGGCGCCTGCCTTGCTTGGCGCCTCCCCCGCCCTGCTGCCTTTGTGGGATGCCGCCAATTCCCCTGCCATATTCCCTTGCCGCCCGTCTTCCATATCTCCCCATCCCTCCTTGCCGTGCTTTTTTAACCCGAAATATTTTTTCCATCGGCCTTTTGCCCAGGCAAAGGACCGGACCGCTGCCCCTTTCCCACATAAGGCCGTTGCCCACAGCCATTTCCCCATCCTGGCCGCAGAATCCTTGGCTAACTTCCATCCGGCCGCAAACAGCCGCCCCCCTTTCCAAAGCCCTCCGGCCCCTATGCCCCGTCTGTGGCAAATCCCCTGCCCTTCCTTCTGTACCGCTGCGTAGTCTGCCCGGACATGGTAGGCTTCCAATATTTCTGCCGTCAGCTGGCTTAAACTACCGAAATCCGCAATCGCCTCTTCTTCTGTAAGCCCGTTGGCCTGCTTCATATCAATATGCTGTTCATATTCGCTGACCATATCGTTCAGCTCTTCTTCCTGAAGCACGGACAGCGCCTGCCTCAACTCGTTGATAAACGTTTTCTTATCCATATGGGCACTCCTCCAAAAATCCTCCTACTTTTTCCGTCAGTTGTATCCATTCTTTTTCCAGGGAATCCCGGTACAGCACCCCTGCCGCCGTCAAATGGTAATACTTGCGTGGCGGCCCTTCCGTAGATTCCCGCAGGTAAGTTTCAAAATAATGTTCGTTGGTCAGGCGCTTCAAAAGCGGATATATGGTGCCTTCATTTACATCCACTACTTTAGACACTTCCACCACCAATTCATATCCGTACATGTCCCTGCGGCGGACGGACTCTAATACGATCAGCTCCAGCACCCCTTTCTTAAGCTGTGCGTTCATGATTTTCCACACCTTTCTGTAATGCGGGCATTTATTTTCCGTTGATACTATATTACGCCAACTACCTTGTAATGTCAAGTACTAATCGATTTATAATACCATGGCGGAAAGCCCCTTGCCATACCGGGCTTTTTGCCCGCACCGATCCGGCGGTACCCCTTTTGCCCGGTGCGGCCCTGCCCAAAATTTTTTGCCCTATGGGCCAAACTTTCCGGCCAGGTAAAAAAGGGTCCTGCCACGCGGGATTCCCTGCCTGCGCCGGGCCGCTCCCGCGGCACGGTCTTACGCTGTAGTGCGGCCCTGGGCGGAGGGCTTTATCCGATAGGACGCACTTTCCTATCAGGCAAAAAAGGCGTCCCCCATAAGGAAGAAGCCTTTTTTATTGCCTTTATTTTCGATCCCTTTCCCATGCCCAAACCCCTTTTGCCAGCCGTTTTAGCCCGTCTACCGGACGGCTTTGGGGGCAAGCTGCATTCCTGCGCAAAAAGGGTAGCGTTTTCCCCATATTGGCGGCCGGACGAGGCATACAGCCCTGCGCCCCCTTAGGTAAACCTGACAATCCCGAACCCCCCCGGCAATCCGGCCATAATAGGTAAGTTGCCTTCGAGCCTACAGCTTTTACTTTTGGGGCCCTTTTTTTACCCCATCCAGCCACGGCTCCCCTTTGTAAACGCCGCTATGGCCGCCTGGACTGCAAAACAATTGGCCCCCTTGCCCCGCCGGTATTCGGCACCCGGTATACGGAAAAAGCATATTTTTGCATCCTGCCAGGCTTCTTTCCATTAAACCAGGCCATATCCCCTATTTCCCATCCCCCACGGATTCAAACTCTTTTACCACTTCTTGCGAAGGCGCCGCCGTTGCCAAGGACACGGCCACAATAGCCCCACAGGCTACCAAAAAAGCGGGGAGCAGTTCATAGATGTTCCAGGCCCCGCCTAAAGGGCGCACCAGGTATTTCCACACAAAAACCATAACGCCCCCGCTGACCATGCCGGCCAAAGCGCCGTAAAAATTGCTGCGTTTCCAAAACAGGGCCGCCAGCATCACCGGCCCGAAAGAAGCGCCGAACCCGGCCCAGGCAAACGACACGATATTAAATACCGAACTGTCCGGATTCCATGCCAGCGCCAGGCTAACCAGGGCTATGCCGGCTACGGTCAGGCGGGCGGCCGCCATGGATGCTTTGGGGCTAAGTTCCACCTTAAAAAAATCCTGCACCAAGTTTTGCGACACGCCGGAAGCCGCCGTTAAAAGCTGGGAATCCGCCGTAGACATGGTAGATGCCAGGATCCCTGCCAGCACCACGCCGGCAACAACGGAAGCCAACGGGCCATATTGCCCCAAAAACCCTGCCAGCCGGATAACCACCGTCTCCGATTGGGAACTGGAAGTAAATACGGGGATTTTCCCTGCAACGGAAACACCATAGCCAATAATGCCGATTAAAATAGCCACAACCATGGAGGCCGTCACCCAAACCGACGCAATCCTCCGGGAAGTTTTCACTTCCTTTTCATCCCGGATAGCCATAAAACGCAGCAAAATATGGGGCATCCCAAAATAGCCCAGCCCCCAGGCGCACATGGAACACATATTAAGCGCCCCATAAGGGGCCGCCAGCCCCGAACCCCTGTCATGGACCATAGACAGGCTTAAATACCCGGGAAGGGAACGGGCGTTATCCCATACCGCCGTCCAGCCCCCGGCCACGTTGACGCCAAAAAAAACAATAACGGCCAAGGCAACGGTCATCACGACACTCTGGATCAAATCTGTGGTAGAAACAGCCATAAACCCACCCATTACCGTATACCCGACGATCACCAGGGCACCTAGAAGCATAGCCACATGGTAATCCACGCCAAACAGGCTGGAAAACAAAGTGCCGACGGCTTTAAACCCGGACGCCGTATAAGGGATAAAAAAGGTCAAAATAACCACGGCCGCTATGCACATCAAAATATTGCGTCCGTCCCGGTAACGCCGGGAAAAAAACTCCGGGATGGTAATGGCCCCGCAAACCAGGGAATACCTGCGCAGCCGTTTGGCCACAAGCAGCCAATTCAGGTAAGTCCCCGCTGCCAGCCCGATGGCCGTCCAGCCCGCGTCAGCAACCCCTGACAGGTATGCCACTCCCGGAAGCCCCATGAGCAGCCAGCTGCTCATGTCCGAAGCCTCCGCGCTCATGGCCGCCACCAACGGCCCCAGTTTTCTTCCGCCCAGGTAAAAGCCCTCGGCAGAACGGTCGCTTTTCCTGCCAAAATAATAGCCGACATACACCATCAAAACCAAATAGGCCAAAATAGCCGCAAAAATCCCTGCCTGTCCTGTACTCATCCTTATCCTCCTCGATGCATAATGGGCACATTATAGCATAACCAAAACCAGAACACAATACAGACTATATTATAGACTATATACCGTACTATTTATCAAAAAATCCTTGAAACCTTTTATATATCAAATAAAAAAACCGTACAGATAATATAATATTTCTGAACGGTTTTTAAAATTTTTATTGTATAAAACCTGCAGGGCTTGGCCCCAATGCAGGAAACCTAGGGGGCCTGGCCGGATTTTAAACTGTCCGGGGTCAAAAAGCAGCCTAAAAACGACGGCAAAACAGAAGCGCCATACTGCCTAAGCGAATATTCCCCGCCGCACAGGCACCAGTCATACATCAGGGCGCGCTCACTAAGGGCATAGATTTTCACCATCTCACTGACGCTCAACCGGGAATCAAGTTCCCCGGCCTCCACCCCTTCCCCGATAATTTTGCGAAGCAGCCTGTAATAGGTACGGTTCCTGTCCAGCAGGTGTTTTTCCCCGTTGGTCACCAGCTGGGTAGACAAAAGCCGGGCCAGCAGGTCAAGGGAAACCCGGTTCTCGATCATCCCAAACAGCTCACGGTTCAAAAACAAGAGCTTTTCCATGGCGGTTGTTTCCGTATCCAGGCATAGGGACAATTCCTGGTATTTTTCGTCAAACAAAGAACTCAGCGTGCCCAGCAAGGCATCTTTGCCGTCAAAATAGTGGTAAAAGGATCCTTTTGACGTCTGGGAGACTTCAATAATCTCTTCTACCGTGGTGTCCTCGTACCCCTGTTCATAAAACAGCTTCCATGCCGCATTCACAATCTTGCTGCGGGTATTGCGGGCGTTTTTCTTGGCCATGGCCATCCCCTCCTTTTCCTTTCAAACACCCCCTTGCCGCCAAACCGGTTATGGGATCCATTTCCCGCTCTCATCCACCCAATAGCCGTCAGGGGTAAACGTATTGGAAAGCATTACCCCGTCCCCTCCCAGGTAATACCAAAACCCGCCGTCCTGGATCCACTGGCTTTTCACTTCATGCCCGGTGTCCGGTGCATAATAACGCCACAAGCCTCCGGTAGATTTTTGCCACCCCAAAAGGGCTGGGCCTCCCGGGCCTTGGGCGCCCGTCCCGCCGGATGGGCTTTGTAGGACCGGCTTCCCATGCCCGTCCGAGGGGCCGGCAGGATTTTGCGGTTTTTGGGCCCCGATAGCGCCGCCGGGGTTTTGCTGATCCCCGGAAAGGTCCGGGGCTTCTGCTTTCGGCCCGCCCCCCGCCAGTGCCCCATAATTGGCAAAGCCATAGTCCAGCAACGCCCGGGTATCTGTATAATGGGTCTGGGATGCTTTCATCACCACGGCCACCAGCTGGACCCCGTCCCGCTCTGCCCCGGTCACCAGCGTATTCCCTGCCAAAGACGTAAAGCCGGTCTTTCCGCCCACCACCCCTTCATAATACCGGGAATCCGAAGGGTCCATCATCTTATGCCCCATGGTAATGGTCCTTGCCGAAGCTTTTTTCGTCGCCGGAAATTCATAAGAGCGGGTAGTGTCAATCCGACGGAACGTTTCGTTTTGCAGGGCGGCCCGCATAATCAGGGCCATATCATGGGGCGATGTTTTATGGCTGGAATTGTTGAGCCCATGGGGGTTGGCAAAATGGGTGTTTTGGCAGCCCAGCTGGGCGGCCCTTTCGTTCATCAACCCGGCAAAACCGTCAATACTTCCTGCCACATGTTCTGCCAGCCCGTTGCCTATTTCGTTGGCTGACTTTAACAGCAAGCCATACAGGCACTGTTCTACTGTCAGCTGGTCCCCTTGCGTTATGTCCAAAGATACGGCGCCGGCCTCCAGGTTGGTCGTGGCGGCGGAAGAAAACGTTACCACATCGTCTAAGGGGCACCGCTCCAGCACCAGAAGCGCAGTCATTACTTTGGTAATGCTGGCCGGGTAAAACGGCTGGTCCTGGTTTTTGCCAAATAACACTTTCCCTGTAGCCCCGTCCAGCAATACAGCCCCTTCCGCCTTTATTTCCGGCTCTTGTAAAAGGGCAGGGCTGCCCGCGCCCTGGCCCGGCTGGGCCCCGCCCCCATCCCCGCCCGTATCAGCCGGGGGGCCTGGCTGGGCGGGCGGGGCCGGTTGGCTTGGCGGGGCCGTGGAATGGCCTGGCTTTGGCGGTACCACAACCTCCGCGTAAGCGGCCTGCGCAAAAGCCAGGCTTAACGCAACTGCAATATAAAATGCTTTCTTGTATGCCTTTTTCTTTTTTCTGTTTTCCATCACCTGATCTCCTGTTTTATCTATTTGTGGACAGACAGGAAAAGTATACCACATTCTCCCCGAAGAAAGTATGACAACTTTCTTACAATACGCAGGCGTACCCCCATTGGCGCACACGCCGCCGGCCGCCAAGGGACGGCGCTTGGGCATATGCCCCTTGCCGCCGGGGGCCCTAAAACGATCCCCCCGATCCCCGATGTTTAGTGGATGCCGGGAACCCGTTTTCAAACATGCCTATGGCATTGCCGTGGAAATTCTGCCTGGCGCTGGCATGGGCCATGCCAAAACCCCATATATTGAAATAACAAAAACCGTCCAGGTGTCTTTCTATGAACCACACTTATCGCCATACCCGGCTCTACTGCAAACGGATAGCAAAAATTGCGTCCTTGTTCCTTTTTTCTTTCTTCCTTGGCCATTGGCTGGGATGCCTGACCGATTCCAAAGCTTCCGTCCCGGCTTCTGCCGACGGCAATTGGGGGTTAAGCTTTCAGCAAGAAGGGCAGCCCCCTGTAGGCAACGCCACTTCTGACTACCTGAAACAATTTAACGCGCACTATGCCGCAGACACCCAGGAAAAAATCCTTTACCTGACTTTTGACGCTGGATATGAAAACGGCAACACGGCCGCGATCCTGGATGCGTTAAAAAAACACAACGCCCCGGCCGCCTTTTTTTTGGTAGGGAATTATTTAAACACCAGCCCGGACCTGGTTAAGCGGATGGCCGCGGAAGGGCATATTGTGGGAAACCATACGTTCCACCACCCGGATATGTCCAAAATATCCACGGCCGAAGCCTTTTCCAAAGAGCTCCGGTCCCTGGAAGAGCTGTACCAGCAGGTCACAGGGCAGCCAATGCCCCGGTATTACCGCCCCCCTCAGGGGAAATACAGCGAGTCCAACCTGCAAATGGCAAAAGACATGGGCTACCACACGTTCTTTTGGAGCCTGGCCTATGTGGATTGGTATGAAGACAAACAGCCCACCCCCGAAGAAGCTTTCCAAAAACTGCTGGGGCGTATCCATCCCGGCGCCATTGTCCTTTTGCACAGCACTTCCAAAACCAACGCACAAATCCTGGACCAACTGTTGACCAAGTGGGAAGAAATGGGATACCAATTCCACTCTTTGGACGAACTGGCTGTTGAAAAGTAACCCATTGACTTCTCCCATAAACTGTGATAAACTAGGGAATACAATAAAAAGGGGTGCTGGAGTGTATGTCCGGCTGAGATAAAATAGGATTTATTTTAAACCCTGGAACCTGATCTGGATAATGCCAGCGTAGGAAAGCTTCTTCAATGATAGCAATATCAAAACATAGGAAGGCCTTATTCCGTCTGGATTTCCAGGCGGATTTTTTTATTTGAAAGGGCTAAATCCCCAAGGGAAGGGCTGTGTGCCTGCTGTACGGCAGGCGCCCAAATGCTGTTTTCGCATTTTGTGTGCATCCGCCAAAGGCCCGCAGGCCCCCTTTATTTATGCCGGCAAAATACACCCAGACAGAAAGGAGCTTTTATGAACGCAAGCGTAGCGATCCAGTCTTTACCAGAAACAGCCAATGATGAGGAATTGATCCGTATTGTAGACGAGGTCATCGCCTATATTAAAAGCACCGGGCTCAATTGCTATGTAGGGCCTTTTGAAACGGCCATCGAAGGGGATTATGACGAATTAATGGATATTGTCAAAGAATGCCAGCACATTGCCATCCGTGCAGGCGCCCCTTCGGTAGCCGCCTATATTAAGGTCACTTACCGGCCGGAAGGAGACGTGCTAACCATTGATAAAAAAGTCACCAAACATCACCAATAAGCTTTGGTCTTGTTCCGCTGTTTTCCTGACCCTGCTCCTGTGGCAATTCGCCACGGGGGTAGGGATTGTGGATGCCTTCCTCCTTCCGTCGCCCCTTCAGGTGGGGAAAGCTTTCGCCACCGAATTCCCCTCTTTGATGGAGCATTCCGCCATCACCCTGTCCGAAGCTTTTATCGGCCTGGCCATAGGGATCTTGTTCGGTTTTATCATGGCCATGGCCATGGACCGGTTTGATTTTTTGTACCGGGCTTTTTACCCGCTGGCCATATTAACCCAGACCGTGCCCACGGTAGCTGTGGCCCCGCTTCTGGTGTTATGGTTCGGATATGGGATGACGCCCAAAGTGGTTTTGATTGTCATTACCACTTTTTTCCCCATAACCATAGGGCTTTTGACCGGATTTAAGTCGGCAGACCCAGACGCCATAAACCTTCTGCGGGCCATGGGGGCCAGCCAGGGGCAAATTTTCCGCTATATTAAGCTTCCCGGCGCTATGGGCCATTTTTTTTCAGGCCTGCGTATCTCCTCTTCCTATGCGGTGGTGGGGGCAGTCATTTCCGAATGGCTGGGCGGTTTTGGAGGGCTGGGCGTGTACATGACCCGGGTAAAAAAAGCTTTTTCTTTTGATAAAATGTTTGCCGTGATTTTCCTGATCTCTGCCATCAGCCTCCTCTTCATGCATGGGGTTGAGAAGCTCCAGCTGCTGTGCATGCCATGGTACAGGAGGACCGAAAACAAATAAGGAGAAAAACATGATGAAAAAATTAGGGACTGCTGCCCTGGTTTCGGCGCTGGCTTTCAGCCTTGCCGCCTGTGGGCCGAAAACCGGCGCCCCCCCGTCGGAGGGCGCCGGTGAAGCCACTGCCACCGATGGACAAACGGCCGGCGGCGGCAATCAAAAGCAAAAAATCACTTTTGTGTTGGACTGGACACCCAATACCAACCATACGGGGCTTTATGTGGCACAGAAAAAAGGGTATTTTGACGAGGCGGGGCTGGAAGTGGAAATTGTCCAGCCGCCGGAAGGCGGGGCTGAAATATTGGTCGCTTCCGGAAAAGCCCAGTTTGGCGTGTCTTTCCAGGACACGATGGCCCCGGCCCTGGTGGGGGACGGCGCCCTGCCCATAAAGGCAGTGGCTGCCATCCTCCAGCACAATACTTCCGGGATTATTTCCCTCAAGGGGGAAGGTATGGATACCCCCAAAGGGCTGGAGGGGAAAACTTATGCCACCTGGGAATCCCCTGTGGAACTGGCCACCTTGCAAAATGTGGTGGAAGGCGACGGCGGGGATTTCAGCCAGGTAAAGTTAATCCCCAACACGGTGTCAGACGAAGTATCTGCCCTGAAAACCAAGTCTGTGGACGCCATTTGGATCTTTTACGGATGGGCAGGCGTTAAAACCGAGCTGGAAAAACTGGAAACCGACTACTTTTCCTTTTCCGGCCTCAACCCGGTATTTGACTATTACACCCCGGTGGTGATTTCCGGCAACTCTTTCCTCAAGGAGGAACCCGACGTGGCAAAGGCATTTTTGGCCGCCCTTGGCAAAGGCTACCAGGATGCGGCCCTCCATCCGGAGGAAGCGGCGGGTATCCTTTGCGAAGCCGTGCCGGAACTGGATCCGGAACTGGCCCTGGCCAGCCAGCAATACCTTTCCGGCCAATATCTGGCAGACGCCCCAAAGTGGGGGTACATGGATCCAAAACGCTGGAACGGCTTTTACTCCTGGCTTAATGAAAATGGCCTTTCCCAGCCGGAATTGCCGGAAAATATCGGGTTTACCAACGATTACCTGCCCCAATAGGAGGTAGCCATGGCAGTATTAAAAGTAGAAGGGATTACCAAATCCTTTGGCGGGCCAAAAATCATCGAACAGGTATCTATGGAACTTCGGGAAGGGGAGCTGGTATCCCTCCTGGGCGCCAGCGGCGGCGGAAAAACCACTTTATTCAACGTGGTTGCCGGTTTAACCCGCCCCGATGAAGGGAAGGTTATCCTGGACGGCGCGGACATTACAGGAAAACCGGGGCAGGTCAGTTACATGCTTCAAAAAGACCTGCTCCTTCCCTACCGCACCGTGGAAGACAATGTGGCCCTCCCCCTTTTCATCCAAGGATATAAAAAAAAGGAGGCCCGCCGCAAGGCCTCCGAATATTTCCCCCCCTTTGGCCTGGAGGGGACGCAAAAAAAATACCCGGCCCAGCTGTCCGGCGGCATGAGGCAACGGGCGGCCTTGCTGCGGACTTATTTGTTTTCCGGGCGGGTTGCCTTGCTGGACGAGCCTTTCTCCGCCTTGGATATGCTGACAAAAAACGGGATCCACGAATGGTACCTGCAGGTGATGGAACAAATCCGCCTCTCAACCCTGTTTGTCACCCATGACATAGACGAAGCAATCCTTTTGTCCGACCGTATTTATTTATTGACAGGAAAACCCGGACGCATTACCAAAGAAATCACCATCCGGGAACCAAAACCACGAAAAAAAAGTTTCCCCCTCTCGGAACCCTTCCTGGCATACAAACAGCAAATCCTGAACCATCTGGAGCAAACAAGCCCCCACCCCATGGAAAACGGCCTATAACCAACCGTCCCCGTCCCTTTGCCCCTCTTGCCCAATCCCCGAAAATAGCGGTAGCTTATCTTTTTTACCCATGGTATAATGTGGAAAGAGAAAATACCGCGCCGGCCCGGGCAGCCTGCGGCTCACGGCAACCCTCCGCAAAAGCCGTGCGCACCCTTTCAGCCGGCTGATCCGTAAGGTATGCCATAACCGCGAAAGAGAAGAGGCCGCACCGGCCCATAGGTGTACCGGCAATCGGCCAGTTCAGGAGGAACCAAAGATGGAACTTAATTTATGTATGGGCTGCATGGAAACGCTTCATGCCCCCGGCCCTTGCCCCTATTGTGGTTTTGATGAAAACACATATGTTGCCCCTACCCACCATTTAGCCCTCTCCTCCATACTAAAAGGCAGATATTTAATGGGGAAAGCGCTTGAGGAAGGGGGGTTTGGCATCACTTACCTGGCCTGGGACTTAAACCAGGGAACAAAAGTAGCCGTCAAGGAATATTTCCCCTACGGGTATACAAAGCGGGAACATAGCCATGGCAATGATGTTTTGATGGCAAACGGGGAAAGGGGCGGATTTTCCCGCCAGGGGTTAGAAAAGTTCATTGAAGAATCCCAATATCTGATGCATTACCGCTCCCTTCCCGGAGTAGTGGATACCATGGATTGCTTTCGGGAAAATAACACGGCTTACATTGTTATGGAACTTTTACAGGAAAGCCTAAAACAGAAGCTTACCCGAAACGGCCCCATCCCTACGGAAACCCTTTTCCCCATGATGCGCCCCATTATGGATGCCCTGGAAGAAATCCATAAAGCAAATCTGATCCACCGGGACATTAGCCCGGACAACATCTTATTTGATACCCGTGGGCAGGCAAAACTCATTGATTTTGGTGCTGCCAGGGTCTTTGACGAAAATGGCGAAAAAAGCCTGTCCGTTATTTTAAAATTCCGCTATGCCCCGCCGGAACAATACCAGCGCCATGGCCATCAAGGCCCATGGACCGATGTATATGGCTTATGTGCCACCATGTACCATGCCGCCACCGGCACCGTCCCCACAGACGCCGTAAACCAGATGAACGGCCAAGCCATAAAAAAGCCCTCTGAACTTGGCATCCCGATCCGCCCTGACTACGAAGCCGCCCTGATGAAAGGGCTTTCCATACGCGCCCAAGACCGTTTCCAATCTATGGGCGAACTAAAAAAGGCTTTGTTTGGACAGCAGCCGCCGGCCCCCTCCCTAGGGCCCGCAGCCCAACCCTCTGCCCCCGTGCCGCCTACGGTAAATCCCCAGCCGGCTGCACCAAAGCCAAAACGGGCATTCCGGCTACTATGGGGCGCCTTTGCCGCTGCCTCTGTCTTTTTGACCCTCTTTTTCCTGGTTTCCAGCCTGGTTATGGTCCATATACGGCGGTCAGAAAAAGAAGGCGGTCCGGGCGCAACAAAAGCGTGGGAACCATCGGAAAACGGCGGCAATGCCAATGAAAGCCTTGCCTCCCAGCCGGAAAGCCCCGACGCCCTCCCCCCCGATTCCGCCGAAGACGACGGCAACCTGTTTGGCAACGCCCACTGCTATGCCCGTATGGCCTCTGACGGCACCTACTTATATTTCCGTAACAGCCTGGATGACGACCGCACCTACTGGATAAAAAAAGGGGAAACGGAAGAACACCTGCTGACCGAAGTGCCCATGAAAGATTTCCACTATAAAGACGGATGGATTTACTACAGTGGCAATTCTACCATATCACACCCTTCTGACGACCGCAACATTTACCGGATGAGGGACGACGGCACCGGTATTACCAACTTGACTAACCTGGCCTTTGATAACCCCCAAAGCCTTTTAAGCTTTGAAACCATGGCCGGGGGCAAATGCTTTTTCTATTATTCCGACGGCAAGGGGCCTATGACCGATATTGGCTATGTGCCGGAAAACGGCGGCTCCCCCACCTTCCTGGCCCACATACCGGACAGCAACGCGCCAAGCAAAGGCTTCTGCCTCAACGTAGTGGGGGACAAGCTTTATTATCTGGCAAAAGACGGCCTCCACTACGTGGATATAGGCACCCATGCCGACCATATGGCCATTGGCGGCTTTTCCTGTGACGAATATATTATTTATGGCGGTGTAGTTTATTTTTCCACCACCGGGGCTTTACCTTACCCCCATGCCAAACTAGAGCGGGTCAACTTGGATGGGACCGGCCGAAAGGCCTTGTTTACTTCCCCGGAAGTTTCCAACATGGACCCCTCCAGCATACGGCTGTCTATCAATATATACCAGGGCAGGGCCTACCTGCTGATGACGGCTAATCTGCCTGAAATCAAAACCTTTGGCCAGCTTTATAGCTGCAGCCTGGACGGAAACGGCTGCCAAATGCTCTTAGACGACGTAAGCTGGTTTAATATTATTGACCATGTTTTTTATTACCGCTATGTGGACATGCAAAATATCGGCGACGAAAGATACCGGTATGCACCCTATTACTATATCCCTATCCCGTCGCTTATAAGCGGCAAAGGGCTGGAAAGCCGAAAAGAACTGTTTGACGTAACCCCTTACAAATAGGGGACCTTACAAACCGGGGCGCGGCTGCGGCAGCATGCCGGCACCAGGGTTTCCTGTGGATGCCCTCTCCATACCGCCTGTCTGCCGCCCCGTTACAGCCCAAAGGCCTTGAGGGCATAACCTTACCTTTCCCCGCGCCTGTCTGCCAGCAGCTCCTGGAACACCCGCCCCACAGGAAGGCCTACCACGTTATTATAATCCCCCTCAACCCTTTGGACATAAGCGGCAAAACGCCCCTGGATCCCATAGGCCCCGGCTTTGTCCATGGACTCCCCCATGGCCACATACTCTGAAATCTGCCTTTGGTCCATGGGATAAACATAGACGTCGGTCTTTTCCACAAAAGCCACTTGCCGGCGCCCGGGGCCAAAGCATATGGTGACTCCCGTGTACACCTGATGCGCCCGCCCTTGCAGCATCCCAACCATACGCACCGCGTCTTCCCGGGACACGGGTTTCCCCAAAATCACCCCGTCCACCGCCACCACGGTATCCGCTCCGATCACCACCAGATCCTTTGTTTCCCCGGCCTGGCCGTTTTCCTTCCTTTTTTTGCACCTTGCCGCCACATCCAATGCTTTTTGCCGTGACAGCTCCCTGACTACTTTTTCCGGTTCGGTGCCAGCTGCCGTCTCATCTACATGGCTGGGGAAGACCTCCGGCTCCAGCCCTACCTGGCGCAACAGCCCCCTCCTCCTTGGAGAAGCCGAAGCCAGGATAATCCGCATCTCGTTACCCATGCCTTTTCCTCTTTCCTTTCCCATGTGTTTACTGCCTGCTCCTGCCATCCCCAAAGGATGCCTGCCGTGGGTGAAACGCCCTTTCGGGCCCCTATCAGTTCGGCCTGCCTGCAAAACCCTTCCCGGGATATTTCTTGCGCCGGCCTAACCATAAATTTTTGCCGCGTTATTGTAAAATACGGCTTCCTGATATTTTTCCGGCACCACCGCCCCGATAAACCGGATATATTCTTCCAGGTTGGCCAAAGGCCAATCGGTCCCGAACAAAATCCGCCTATAATCCAAATACCCCAGCCAGGTACGCAAAGCTTCCACATAGCCTTTTTTATCTTCCAATAATTCCCCTATGTCGGCCCTGCCTTCCAAAAGGCCCGACAAATCCGCCGCAACATTGGGGTTTTTGCTGATTACGGCTGCTGCGTCGTTGAGCCACGGGTTCCCGAAATGGCACATCACAAACTGTACCTTCGGGTATTTCACGGCCGCCTCGTCTAATGTCAGTGGATGGCTGTATTTCAACAGCGCATGGGGGCCCGCCGTCTCCCCGGTATGGACAGCCACTACTTTTTGGTACCGCTCTGCCAGTTCATAAACCGGATCATAAATGGGGTCTGATATATAGTAATGATGGTACCCCGGATATAGTTTGACCCCTGCGCACTGCCCCCGCTGAAGATGCATCTCCACCTGCCCCAATGCTTCTTCTACCGGATGGGCCGACAAATACCGGCCGTCCAAGCCAATGCAATAACGCAGCCATTGGGGATATTGATGGCACTCCAGCTCCAGCCCCCGGTTCCCCATGACGATACCGCCTGTAATCCCCAGCCTTTGATATTCCTTCTCCAAATGCGCCAGCCGGTTCTCGTGCCCGGCGGCCAGGGCAATCTGGTCAAAATACAAATCCCCTTCCACCAAATGCAAATGGGCATCTATAATTTTTCCCACTGGTCCCACCTTCCTTTCTCCAAAACACAGATTTTTTCAACTTCACCCAAACATGAATATTTTTTTCAACTTAAGAAAAACTAAGGAAACAGAGTAGCCATTTCAATTTCAATGCCTTTGCTACAAAATAGCCTATGATTACAGGAGGATATTTACCATGTGGGGATTTATAATCGCTTTGATTTCCGGCGCCTTAATGAGCATCCAAGGCGTGCTGAATACGGAAGCCACAAAGCAGGCCGGAATTTGGGTCGCCGCCGGCTGGGTCCAGTTAACCGCCTTTTTTACCTGCGCCGTCTTATGGTTCTTTGCGGATAAAAGCCCCATAGAAGCCATTTTTCAGGTTCGGCCCTGGTATATGCTGTTAGGGGGCCTTATCGGCGCTTTCATCACCTTTACCGTCGTCAAAAGCATGGACGGCCTGGGCCCGGCCAAAGCCACCTTGCTGATTGTGGTGACCCAGATCATCGTCGCTTATGGGATCGAACTGTTCGGGCTCTTCGGAGTGGAAAAGTCGCCTTTTGAGTGGAAAAAAATCATCGGCGCCGCCATCGCGATTGCAGGGATTATCGTGTTCCGGTGGCAATAACTAAAAAAGCCGGGCCCATTGGGGCCAAACCCTGATGGCTTTGCCCTTTGCCCCCGGGGAATACACATGGAAAAAAACCGCCCCCGCACTTTGCCACGACGGGACAAAGGGTCCGATGAACCGGACCCCTGCGCCGGAGCGCGTCTGCGTCAGCAGGCATTTCCCTTAGGCGCGAAGTGCGCATCCCCCGGAGGGTTTTTGCTTTATCGGGCGCAATTTCCTATAAAGCAAAAAAGGAGCTCCGTACCTGCAGTCGCCCTGCCGGCGGTAGCTTCCTTTTCGGCTTCGTTTTTCTATTAAAAAAGGCCTGAGGCGCTAAGTGCAATAAAGGCACCTGCAACCGAATTGACCAACGTGAGAAGAAGGGTAATGACGCATAGGATAATCCCGGCCATTGCCATGCCCTTCCCTCCCTTTTTCCTCCCCAGTATCCCAAGGATAAGCCCTACAATTGATACCGGGTAGCCTAGGAGTGGGATGCACCATGCCACAAGGCCGCAAATACCCAAAACCATAGAAGCAATCGACATCCCTTTTGATTCCGGCTGTTGGTTATTCGCCCCGCCATTATTCCATTGATAATCGTCCATACATAAATTCCTCCTTAATTTTACATAAGCCTATTCTAGCACTAAAGTCCTTTTTTTACAAGCGGAAATACATCAATTGCTCTTTTTATGAAAACCAAAGGTTACCGTCCGCCGAAAACCGGCAGACAGTAACCTTGGCTGTTATTTCTCTTCCACCATCTTAACGCCCGCAATCCGGATATTCACATCCAGCACGGTCAAACCGGTCATATTCTCAATAGCCGACTTTACCTTTTCCTGCACTTTCCCGCCGACTTCCGGGATATTGTAATCATATTTGATGTTCAGGGATAAATCCACAGACACCCGTTCCTCCGTAATATCTACTTTCACCCCTTTGGACAGGTTCTTCATGCCTAGCTTCCCTACCAGCTCGTTGGTAATATTGCCGGCCATGGAATCCACGCCGTCTACCTCGGTAGCCGCTAAGGCCGCAATAATGGCAACCACCTCGTCCGCGATCTTCACTTCCCCAACCATGTCTTTCCCATATGCCTTATATGCATTTTTCTCTTTTTTGTTGTCCATCTCCGTCACGGTATTACCTCCTAAATATTTTCATGTACCCTCGAAATCCTCCTTGTTTACAGAGTGCATTATTATTATAACAAATCCCATTGTTTTTGCATAGGGATTCTTTTAAAAAACCAGGGCCAGCCATAGGCCTGTTCTGTGTCGGCAAGGTCCGGCAATTCAATGCCTCAACCCCTGTACCGGCAAAACAAACAAATGGTTAGCCCTTTCAGCCTTTCTTAATTCTGATAAACCCTTCCCGCCCATAGGCGGCTACTGCCCTTAGTTTTCCAAATTCAGCAGCGTGATTACGATCCCGTCTGCCGGAACCTCTGTTTTCCTCTTGACAATATCCTCAATTTGGGCCCTTTGCTGGTCTGTAATCGAAACAGCGTTAATGACCACGTCTACCTTGCCGTCTGTAAGGCTGACTACGGGATCAGCAAACCCCTTGGCCTGCAAAAGGGTTTCGGCGGCATTTTCTTTTTCCGCAACGGCAGTCATGGCAATCATATTCTGGATCGCTTCCTGTTTGGCTGCCTCGTCAATGGTTGTACTGTTAATAATGTTGTTTAACGTTTCTTTGTTTTTGGCCCGGATTTGTTCCCGGTTCAACTGCACGTTGGCTATGTAATCCGAGACCGTCAGCCCGCTGGTGAGTACTGCTTCCCCGGGGTTTTCCATCCCTGCCTCTTCGCCGCCGTCCCAACTGTCAATTTCTGCATATTGCTGCCCCATGGAACCGGTGGCCTCCCCCGCGGAAACCGGTGGGTCCGGATATTCGGCAAGGGACTCCGCCTCCTCGATTTCACCAGGCATATTGTAGCCTGCCATCTGGTTTTCCCTTAGCAAATCCTCGTCGGATATTTCCATCATCCCCGCTTCGTAGACCATGTCGTCGCTGCTGGCTTCCAGTTCCTTCTTTCCCGCATAATTCAGATATCCGGCCGCCGCGATCATAATGGCCAGTGTTGTAATGATGATCTGATTTCTCCGGAACAGTTTTTTCATCTTGACGTCTTTGAATTTCATTCCAAATCTTCGTTCTCTCATTCCTGACACTCCTTTACTCCACCCGCTTTAGTACTTTTATCTTATGAGCGGGCAGGCCAAATAATGCTTCCATGGCCGCAGAAATTTCTGCCTGGACCGTCGGGTTGCCTCCCCCTTGGGCGCTGATGACAATACCCGACAATTCCGGCCTTAACTCTTTTTCCACAATCGGTCCCGTCTCCCCGTTGCAGGAGCCCATAACCGTACTCTGCCCCTGCTCCTGGCTGTCGATCTTCCTGACCCCCCCATTGCCGTCCTGCTCTTCGGTAAAGGTCCGGGAGCTGCTGCCGTCCACATGCAGCACTTTTTCCGAGGAAGATTTCAGCACGATCATCACGTCTACGGCGCCGACCCCGTCCACATTCTTCAAGATTTCCCGCACCCGCTGCTCCAGTTCTTCCTCGTAACGGCCGCCGGCTTTCGCCGATGCCAAAAAAGCGCCGCCATCCTCCCCGCCGGTTTCCCCGGCTTCCGGCACGGCTTTTGCCCCGGCGCTTGCCCAGCCATTGAAAAGGGGTTCCTCTTCCGTCTGCCATCCTGCCGGCCCGCCGCCCTGCCCCCCCTGGTTTCCTACGGTTTTATCAGCTGACGCCTTTTTTGCCAATTTATCTGCCGGAAATGCCAAAATACAAAGGATTAGGCCGACAGTCAACAAAAACAGCCATTTTTCCTTACCTTTCAACGACTTGAATTTCCACATAAGCTTCCTCCAGGTTATAAAAAGACGCAATCTTTTTGCGTAATTTTTCCACTGTCGGGTACTGCTTGCGCCCCTCTTCTTCCTTTTCCCCAGGCCCTTTTTCCCCGAAGGGCCTTTCCCCGATAACCACCGGGCTTATGGTTTCCATGGCCCCCATGGGGTTGACAGCCTCCACCGGTTCCCCCAACCCCCCCGTCCCTTCCCCTTCTTCCGCCACCTGTAGCCAGACCCTTGCCACCATGCCAAATTCTTCTTTTTCTTTATCCTTTTCCATATCTACCCGGCAGCCTTCTACCAAAAACCCCAGTTCTTTTGCCATCTCCCCCACGTCGTTTTCCACTGCGTCTTCATACCGGGCGATAGCTTCTGACAGCCGCCGGTCCTCAACTCCCAGAATCTGTACTTTTAAATCGGCTGCATCCTCTTGAAAAAGCTCTGCCTCATAGATACGGGCAAGTATTTCCTCAAAATCCAGTCCGCCGGCCAGGGGTTTTATTACCAGGAGGATCAGGACCATCCCGGCAAACATCCGGATATATTTCTCATATTTCTTTCCTGGCAGCAGATTCCCCAACACAGACATAAATAAAAAAAATCCGGCCAGGTTCCTGGCCCAGCTATATACCCCGTCCAAACCTATTTGACCCCTCCTCCACAGCAACACACACAACATCCGCTTTCCCTTGCGCCCGTCATCCGTCTGCCAAAGAGGTATTTTCGTTGCCGGGCGCCCTATGACAGGAAATAGGGGATGTTCGTCCCCGCACAAATCAACGCAATGGTAATAACGAACAGCAACAAGGCGGAAGCCGCCAGCTCCAGCAGCATTTTCTGCCCCCGGGCCACGCAGCTGATACAGGCCACCAGCCGCTTGTCCCCGATTGGCTGTAGGATTGCCGCCACTGCCTGATATAAAAAAAGCAAAATTGCCAGTTTTACCAGCGGAACCAGGCTCAAAACCACCAAAACCACTACGGCCGCCGCCCCCATCGTATTTTTAATCAATACGCCAGACCCAAAGAGTGTTTTCGTCACCGCCTCCGCGCCGGGAATGGCCTGCAATATTTTCTGGGTCCCTGTAGACTGTACCGCATCCGCATAAGGCAGTACCATCCCCTGTATCAGCTGAAAGCCCAATACGGCGCCTGCCAGGGAACGCCTTCCCCAACATACCACGGATTGGACCAGGTCGGTCAGCTTAGACAGCACATCCTCCCCGGCCATGTTCCCGGCCATGGCCAGCAGCATATAAATTTTTGTCAACGGGAGCAGCAAATGGAGGTACATCCACTGGACTGCCCCAATCAAAAACAGCACCAGTTCCATCCAGGCAATGGAAGAGGCGCTGCCCCCCACCCAGGCCACTGCCAAAAAATAAGAAGGCATAAGCACTTTCATAAATTCGGCCTGTTTGCCCAGCACTTCCAAAGTAATGGCGGCGCTGTCAAAAAATGCTGCTGCCAAAGTGCTAAATGCCAGGAGGTAAGTCATAAAAAATGCCGCCTCGGATATTTGGCCCCCTGTGAAAATATGGGAAAACCCCGCAAATATGGCCCCGACTAGCCCCAATGCCAACAATTCACCGGCCAGGCGCCCCCCCTGGGTAATTTCCTGAAAAAGGAATTGCCACAACAGGGATAAAATCATGGAGCCCACGCCTTCCCCGTCCCCCCTCCATATGGCCCCCGCCAGGTCGGTAAAAGTGATACTAGGGCCCGGGCCTTCGGTTTCCTTCTGAAGGAAATCGTCAATGGCGCTCCAGTCTTCCCCTGGCATCTCCCCTGCCAGGCCCCCGTTTCCATTCCCATGAAATGTTTCCCCGGCCGAAAATACGGCCCCTTCCCCCCGGGCCTCCCCTGCCCACTGTACTGCCCAGCAGAAAGCCAGCGCCAGGGTAAACGCCAGCATTTTTACCTTTCCCCTGCCCCTCATGCCAAAAAGCCCTGCATGGTCTCCAAAAGCGCCAGCACAATCGGCATGCTGACTGCCAGGATGGACAGCTTTCCAAAGATCTCAATCTGGCTTCCTATGGCCCCATACCCTGCGTCTTTGCAAATCCCTGAGGAAAATTCCGCAAGGTAAGTGATTCCTGTCATTTTCAAAAGGGTAGCCAGATAAACTTTGTTAATGTTCACCATTTCCTGGATTTTTTGCATGGCCTCAAAAATATTTTCCATTTTAGCCACACCATAAAAGAAGATAAAACACCCGGCTGCCATGGTCAGATAAGTCGCATACTCCCCTTTTACCCCTTTCATCTGCACTGCCAGCAGCACGGAGACCATACCCACGATCCCTATAGCCATCACTGTCATAAGCTGTCCTCCATGCCAGGGTGCGCCGGGAAACCTGCCTTTGCCTCCCTGCGCCCTACAAAGCAAATAGATTTTTTATAGTTTCAAATAATTCATATATATAGGGCACCATCCAAAACAGCACCAAGATCAACCCCGCAAGGCTGGTCAAAAATGCCTGCTCTTCCCGTCCACTGTGCTTTAGCACCTGGCAGATCACCGACACCAGGATGCCTACCGCCGCAATTTTGAAAATCAGATTGACTCCCATCTGTGCCTCCTTCATCATACCGCCACGGGTTTGTCCGGCCAGGACGGTACGGCATCTTTCCTGCCTCCTTCTAACGCCCGCCGCATTGTCTGGCATATGCCGTCCCTAAGCCTCACAGCAGGAGCACCGTCAGGAACAGCCCGCCCATAACCCCCAGGCTGGTATACAGCCGGCACCTCTCCTGCTTATGGGCCCGCAATTCCTCAATGGCCATGTCCAATTCCTCCAAATAAAGCAGGAGGTTCCTTTCTTGCATGTCTTTGTCCAAGAACCCCAAATGTTCCCCCAAAGCCGCCAATGACTGCCTGTCCGCCCGGGAGAGGGCCGCTTCTTTCTCCAGATTCCCTACTTCTTCTTTCCATATCTGGCAAAACGTTTCCCCTTGCTGTTGCTCAATCCTTCCCGCCACCTGGGAGAACAAATCGGCCAAAGGCCCGTCGGTCCGCCTCCCCACCGTTTCAAACCCTTCCTGCAAAGGGGCGTTGGCATAAAGGATTTGCCCTTTGAGCAATAATACCATCTGCCTTAGCTGTTCCAGCAGCTTTATGCGGTTTTGGTAATTCGCCGCCATCCAGGACCCCCAGCCGGAAGTGCCGGCAATGATCAGGAGGCATCCTGCTGCCTTCAGGTAAAAACTAACGGCCATGTCTATCCCCCCCCGCCGGATACAACCCGTTTCCTAGAGAATCATAAATCTGGCTTATGTTTCCGATACGCCCCCGGTTATTGAGCACAATATACCGCCCGAACCATTTTTCCTTTAAGAGCCTGCCTAGTACGGGCTTATGCCGAATATCCTCAAGGGAATTCCCATGGACGGTGGCAATCAGCTTGCAGCCGCAATTCATTACATGCTCAATCGCCTCCATATCCTCCCTGCTGCCGATCTCGTCCACCGCGATGACCTGGGGCGACATGGTGCGGATCAACATCATCATCCCCTGGGCTTTCGGGCAGCAGTCGAGGATATCCGTACGTATACCCAGCTCGTTTTGAGGTACCCCCTGATAACAGGCGGCAATTTCGGACCGCTCGTCCACCACCCCCACAGCCATCCCTTTCTCCGGGCCGGTCCCGTTAGAAACCTGCCGGATAATATCACGAAGCAAAGTAGTTTTGCCGCAACGAGGCGGCGATATGACCAGAGTATGTAAAATTTCCCGGTTTTCATACAAAAAGGGCAGAACCCCGTCAGCACAGCCCCGGACCTGATGGGACAGGCGGACATTGATAAAAGAGATAAATTTCATGCCGCGGATACCGGAGCCATCCAAAACCACTTTCCCTGCCAGGCCTACCCGGTGCCCCCCTTGGATCGTGATAAACCCCTGTTTCAGTTCCTCCTCAAAAGCATAGAGGGAATAGCTGCTTATATATTCTAAAGTTTCTTTCAATTCCTTCCGGGTCACCAGATAAGTCTCTTTGGCTTGCCTGCCCAAATTCCCTTCCGGTGTAATATAATATTCCCGGTTGTTATAAACCAGGAGCAGCGGCGCATGTACCCTCAGCCGGATTTCCTGAACCTGGCTGAAGTCTACAGGCACCCTCTTAAGGGCTGTTCGGATGTCTTTCGAAAAAATCTTTATCAGCTCGTCGCGTTTGTCCACAAAGATACCCCTCCTCTCATAATAAATATATGAGAGGAGGGGTAAAATATGCTCCGCAGTTCCCCTTGGCCCTAACAATTCTTATAGAAAGCCTTCCTTCGTCAATCTTCCCTGGAGGAAGAGCCCACGGAGGGGATATAGTCATCTTTCATCGCGCCGGAGGAATCAAACGTATACAACACGCCTTTGATGGTCCGTTCCCCGGTGGCCATGGCCCCTGCCGGGCTTCCGTCAGGGTCGCAATAATAACGCTCCCCGCCTTCCACAATCCATCCGGTGGCCATATAGCCCTGCCCGTCAAATTTGTACCAGTTGCCGTCTTCCGGGTCCTGGAACCACTGGCCGCAGGGGTAAGAGCCATCCGGGCGCCGGTACCACCAGCCGGCTTCCGCCTTGACCCACTGCCCGGGTTCCTGCTGGGCAGGCTCTTGGGCATCCTGCCCCTTTTCCCCGTCTGCCATCGGTTTCCTGCTTCCCTCGGCGTTGTTCCCCATATTCTTGTTTTCCGTATCGGATACCCCGCTTCCCGGGATGGGCAAATGGCTTGTGTAATCCGCAGAACCATCCGGCCTCACCACCCCGGACTCCCGGTCCCCCCCTTGGGACGGGTCCTGCCCTTTATCCGCGCCAGGGCCCCCTTTGCTGGTATCCTCCTGCTTCCTGCTGGCATTGCTCTCGGCCCGGGACGCGCTTACGTAGCGCCCTTCGGATTCTTCGGACCAATGGCTGTCCAGATATTCCTTGCTGCCCTTCCTGGCCAGCGCTTGGACTTTAAACGTATATTCCCCTTCCGTAGTCATGTACCGCTTGAAATTAAAACTGGTTTTTTTGGTGGTGACCTCCGCTTTGGAAGAACTGCTGCCATCCCGGTACAGCCGGACCCGGTACTGGTAAGCATCGTCCACCTCTTCCCAGACAGCCTCTGTAACCTTGCCCCCGTCATCGTCCTCCTCGCCTTCCCAATACAAGTCGCTGACGGTCTCCAACCGGTCCTTTGCCCAAGTTGTCATCGCCAAGGCCGCGGACAATGACGCCACTGCCAAACACGCCGCCAGCCCCTTTTTTAAACCCCTCACTGCCATCGCAAAACCTCCTTGCCTCCCATCTTGGCAAAACTGCTGCCTCTTTGTATTACATAAGTATAAAGCAGATCGCCGGCAAATTCAACTGGTAGCGGCTAATGATTTTGTGACAATTTTGTGAACGGGGCTTTCACGGGGCGGCCAGCAAAGCAGCCTTTGCGCTGCCCCCCAGCAAAGGTACCTGTTCACAATCCACAGGCACGTCCAACTGCCCGTCTTTGTTGATCACCCCATATTTCCCGTCCCTTTGCACTACCGCCTGCCCATCCACAAAATCTGAGATGCTGTCATAGGTAATGGGCACCAGCTCGGAAAAATCAGACAAGCTCAAACACCCCTCTTTCCCCATCCAGGAAACCGTCAGCACCTGGTCGGCTGCCTTCCCCTCATATCGGATCTGGTCGAACAAGAACGGGACCATTACCTCACCCTGAATGCTTAATATCCCCCAAAGGCCGTCTTTCTGGGCAATAAGCAGATTTTTCTCCGGTATCGGCCGGACTTCTTCCATGAACTCCAGCCCCATCTTCCCAAAATCGGCTTCTGCCCCGTTTGTTTGCAAAAGCGCCGGCTGCCCCGTTTTCACCTTCCCCGTGCCAGCCATAGCCGCTAACAGCAAAAATAAAACCCACTTAACCTTCATTCCCTGTCCTTTCATCCCCAATTGCCGTTCCGCCGTTTTAACCCTCGTCTGCCGGCGTCAAATCGGTATCTTCCACCACTTTTGTATACCTTAATAAAGGATACTCCCCGTCATGGGCCTTCAGGCCGAAAATTTTTGTCATCGCCCCCCGGGGATGCCACTTTTACCGCACCTGCCCGCAAAAGCAGGTAAGACAATTCCGCCCGCTCTTCCTGGCTGCAAATCAAGCCCGCCGTCTGGAGGGAAATAGGCATCCCCCGCAGCCGCCGGACCAGCTGCCTGCGCGGCAAGGTGCGGATGGGGCAGCCCCCTACACGGAACAAAACCTGCCCGTGCATAGCATCTTCCAAAGCAAACGCCTGATTCCGGAGGGCAGCCTGTACAGCCGTCCCCATATCACATCCTTCATAGATTTTTTCCATCTGGCCCACAAGCCTCCTGGCAAAAACTTCGGCTTTTTCCTTCTTTTCCGTGTCCAGGAAAATCTCCTGGCAGGAACTGCACAGCCGCTGCTGGGTTTCCCCTATATGTACCGCCAGCCCCCTTATCTTTTCCTCATCCTCCATGCCGGCCTCGCTGACATAGGCAAAGCTCAATTTATTCCCCCATTCGATCAGCTTTTTGTCTGGGCCGACAAATGAGCGCACCCCCCTGATTGCCCCGTCGCCCCCCCAAACCACAACGGCGTCCGCCATTGACGCCAGCTTTCCAATCTCCCTTTGCCTTTTAGACGGAAGGGCAAATATATAAATATATGGCCTTAGCTCCGGTTCCAGGCAAACCAATTCCTTTAAAAGGAAGGCTGATACCCCGTTATCATAACTGGACGGTTTCAGCAAATTGACATTTCCTGCCAATAGCCCTTCCACCACGCTGTATGCCCCTAACCCGGCCACATTGCCTGCGCTGATATGTAACAAGACCCCCAACGGGAAACGGATCCTTTTTTCGGACGCCCTCTCCCCCAGCTCCCTCTCCACACGCCCGGCCAGCACCTCTTTGCTGATCGCCCTGGCAGCCACCAATAAATCTTTTTCCCCCACCCGGCCATCCAACCCCATTTTTTGGATATGCCGGCCATAATCCCCGTTGCCAATCCGCCGTGACAATTTGTCACAAGCCCGTATTACCGTCTCATAAGAAAGCAGTGGCTTTTCCAGCACTTGGCACAATTTATCCTGCCACTTTTCTGCCTTCATCTCCCTTTACTCCTCTCTGATTTTTCTTCCGTATCCGGCGGCCCTCCTATATTTTCCTGCTCCTTCACCGGGGTAAACCTGATAACTGCTTTTGCCTGGGCGGCACTTTCTTTCTATTTTGTAAAACCCTGGAATACCGGTTCCTGCCGGATGGGCTTTCAACGGCGTAACGGCGGCTACAGCCGGAAAATCCAATAGGGGAAACGGAAAAATACGCCAGGAGGCTTTGCAAAAAAAGGGACGCAGGCAGCTACGTCATCGGGATTCAAACCACCAAAGCCACACAACAGGTCATGCACGCCGCAAACGCCCCTTGTAAAAATGGCAGGAATCCGCTTCAGGCTCGCCCTGGGCCACCGGACACACAAGTAATAACCCCGTTAAGGCCTGCCCTCCCTAAAACTTCAAAATAAGGGGACTCAATACCACACCCACATTCCTTCCCTTCATGAAGGACAGCGATATCATCGGTCATCACACTTAGCAAAGGCATCCCTTTGGCCAAAGGGGAAAGCAAGTTTAATATCCCCGCCGCCCCGTACCCCAACGGCTTCAGCCCCCGGGGGTCCCGGATCAGGACCCGGCTGTAAACCGGTACGTGGAAATGGCGGTTGGGGCAGGAACAGTAAAGGCCCGGATGTTCGGCCACCCCAAAAAACTCGTTTACCTGGCCCGGCAAAATCCCCAGCCTTTCCTCCAGCAAACCATAAAGCTCTCCTTTATCTACCTGTTGCCGGTAAAAATTCTTCCATCCTCCCCCCAGCAAAACCAGGGATCCCAAAGGCAGCACATATTTCTTGTCCATAGCCTTCAAAGCCCGCAATAAAAAATACAGGTAAGAAGGGAATCCTACGATGCGGACGGGAAAAGGTTCCCGGCTGTACCGTTTCAGCCCCTCCGTCAGCCCCTTATCGTCTAACCGGTATTTCCCCCTATGGCAGCGCAAGGCATAGGTCCGGGAGCGGGGCGGGGCAAACAAGGAACTTATCCTTTGGGTTTTGGTAACCATGGTTTCGTTTCCTGGATGGGGTTCGTATCCCAGCATAAGGTAATTGGCCGGGACAGGGGAAAACAGCCTGTGGCGCCGCCCCATAGATATTGCCATCAACGCCCCAAAGAAAACGCTTTCCCAATCATACCCGATCTGGCTTTGTTTTCCGCTGGTTCCGGAAGAAGTGGCCTTAACGGCCATACGCCTTTCTTGCACCGTCCAAAACCGTTCCCGTTTAAAAAGGAGGGTAGGGATGGGGGGAACCTGCCCCAAACTTTCCCTTCCCGCAAAGGAGGGGAAGCCATAGGCGCTTGCCCTTTTCACCATACGCATATAGGCAGGGTTCCGGCTAACATGATAAAAGAAATTTTCTTTCATGGCCTGTAGGAACATGGCCTCCGTCCCTTGCAGGTCATAAGGGTCGCCATGCCAATATAACAGCCATTTTGCCTGATTCCCCATATCTTTCCGTCCCTTCCCCCGTCAAATAAACCTGTACCCCTTCTGCCCTAAAGCCTTTGCTGTCCTTATTATACACAGTCTTCCGGCAAATTACAATAAGCGGGGAAACGGTCTCCGGGTATTTTTATCCTTTCATTTATGTGGTATGCCTTTTTGACCGTTTCATGGCGGGCTTTTGCAGGCCCTGCCCCATACCGTGCCGGGAAGAAGCCGAAATCTACGGTGACCGTCTGCCCTCTTGCCCCGGCTGCCCGGATAAGGACGGGCCATTTGGGATCCCATATGGATAATCAAAAGACGCAGGCTTGTAAAAATAAATAACTTATTTTTGTTATATTATCAAAATTTTGGCAATTAAGCCGATATATCTAATAAGAGTACATTATCCAGCACAAGAAAGGAAAAAATATGTCAAATATAAAATCCGCCAATGCCTCATTTGAGCCAGCCGTCAACATAGATAAAGATCTTCCTCTTGTGAAACAGCAGCCAGAAATAAGGATTGGCGAAACACTGATCCAGGAAATCGCCAAAGCGTCCTCGAAACAGCAAGAAAAAGCACAGCCGCCCCAAACGGATACCGAACAGGAACGGCCCAAAGATTCTGCAGAAATCTCAGAAGTACGCAGACGGTTCCCCACCGACGGGACGGTATCCGCAGACAAGGAGCTCAATTGGATATTGGAGCAAGAAGGGAAAAACTGGGAATCTTTTTTGGAATGGCAGCCGGATACCGGCCTTGACCTGCCAAATCAGCTTCAGGAATTGTCAAAACTGTACCTCGCCCTGCTTGAAGCTGCCCTGAAATATGCGGAAGGGGAAAACCTAACGGAACAAATGCAACGCCTGGATACCTTATTGGCCCAAAAGTTAAATTTGATGATGGACCAGGCTCTGGAACCATTGACGTCCCTCCTGGAAGAAACCGGGCAAAGCAAAACATTGGACATCATCCGGTCCAGCCTTTACCGGCAAACAGCCGGACGGACCATCTCCCCCCAGGCCGCACATACGCTATTCACCCGCGCAACCCCGGCCGGTAGCCGTACCATGGGGGTTTTTGGCGCCCCTTCCCCTTTTTCCGGTGAGGGTATGGTATATCAATCGTCAGGGAAACAAAATATCCGGTTTCAACAGGCCTATCATACACAGCAAAATTCCTGGAAGGAGCAGATCCGGCAGAGGAACGAAGTCATCGGCAATGCCAGGAAAGGCGTCATTGAAAACACCTTTAAGCAGGGAAGTTCCGTCTCTTGTTCCGGCAAAGAACTAGAGAGGGCCAATGGGCTTGCCGCCCATATAGGCGGCAACGGCAACCTATTCAAAAACCCCGGCATCAGTGCCAGAAACGAGGAAGTAACCGGGCTGCTGGCCGCCGTCATGTCCATCAAAGGGCAAGTGTACGCCGGCGGAGGCAGACGGAGCAGTTTTATTACCCTTGCCCTTGAGAATGCCATCGAAAAAATCATCCGTCAATACCTGGGCCCAAAAGGGGCCTCCAAAGTATATTACCACACCTTGGCCGCCTATAAACAAATGCAGAATCCCCACAAGGCTATCCAGGAAGGGCAGGACTTTGCCTATCGGCAATTCCGGGAAAAACAGGCAGACCCCGCATACCAAAAATCCCCCCAGTATTCCAAAGAATCCGGGTTTTTCCGGACCTTGCCAAAAAACTTAAGCCCCGAAAGAGGTTTTTCCATGGGGGTTGACATCCTGCAAAAGGATTGGCAAAATTTTTTATACGCCATCGGGGGCCGGCAAAATTTTTCTTATTTATCGAGGATGGAAGCCCACAGCCCCTGGGGGGCCTTGGCAGGTATTGGGGCACATCTGTCAGGCCCGGATGGAAATATAGGAAAAATCTTACTGGGTATCGCGGTCGTTACCATCATGGCCACCCTGGCTGTCATCTGTTTCCGGCTGATTTAAGCCAAAACAGGCCTGTATATGTGGGGCTATCCCAAAATTCGTAGAAACCTCTAAACGGATGTAAGGTAAAATTACCCCCTTTGGTATCATTGCCTATATAGAGCTTTTCCAACCTGGAAAGCCCGGCAATTGGGGTAAAATCCGATACCGCAGAACGGTTCCAGGCCTTATCCCCTTCTGGCTGTGCTTGTTTGCCAACCCTCTATTTCCCGCCTAAACCTTAGCTTTCCTGCACTTTCCGGCCTTCCTCAAAACTTCGCCTTTACTTATGGTACGGCGCCCCATAACACACCTAAGTGCGAAAAATCTCATAGTAGTATAACAGGCAGAACACGGGTATGCTCTGCCTGTTATACTTACAAATACATTTTAGCTGTTTCTTCCGCCAAATGAAACTTTTCCTGGATTTCTTCAGAATAATGCCCTCTGCAATTTTAATAAATCCGTACCCGAACCCTCCTCTTTCCCAAGGCAAATCATCACAGCCACGGTATCCTTCCAGACAGTTCTTCATAATCCATGCCAGAATAACATTTCCGAAAGCAGCCGCTTGCAGGCCGTATCATAGCTGGCTTCCTCATCAGCCACACGGATATTTTTCGCTATTGTAGTATCTGTATTCATGGTGTCACTCCCCTGTTCCGTGCTTCCCAAAACTTCCCTCTCCTGTTCAATAAAACCTTTGCCCCTACTAAAAGCAAACAGTATTCCATTTTTATACCTTTTCTGTATTTATATAATATTTTCCAAAATACTCATATTCTCACTTCACATTTCTCTATCTCTATTGAGATAATTTTTCCTTCGCCAACTTGGTTAAACCCTTCCATAATTGTAAACGATTGTCCCAGCATAACATCCTGATAATGAGAATTTTGAAACGTAAATTTTATGATTGCAGGAATAGGGACATCAAACTTTTCAGCCGGCAATTCCACAAAAGTAATTCCCCAATAATCCTTCGTTTCGTTAAATATACCATCCGGGCGGTAACCATTTTTCGGCAAATACTTTCGTTGTCCAGAGTAAAAGATAACTTCCGTAAATAAATACATAGGCTTCCCACTCCCTTATGCCAAGAATAAATTACTCTGTACATCACTTGTACAGATATAATGATAAATCGGCAGATAAACTACTTAGTCCTCTCTAAGATAATCAATATAAATATTTATAGTTTCTTCAATTTTCTCCCAATTTCTATTAATTTCAGTAAATAATCCTGTTTCGCCAAGCCCAATCATATTGTAGAGTGCCAAAAGCAATTCAGTATTTAGGAAACGGCTGCTGCAATCAGCAATCTTATCTTCCCTTAAAACCTGTGGGTATCTAAGTTCCTTTTTAACCTTTTTTGAGAAGCAATACTCTAATAAATTCAACGGGATATTATTTCTGCGATTTTCACCCAATAATTCCCTTGCTATACGGATTTCAAGCCCATAAATATTTTGAATCCCACTATTCCAACCCATAAATTCAAATGAAAACTCTACTTCATGGATAATTTCACAAATCTCCAACACAGGTTCTTTATCTCCGTAAATATAAAGCCAATATGCTAAATAGCACAAACTACTTGTATCTGAAATACTTTTGTATGAACATTTTTGAATAAGCTTTTTGCAGGGCTTAGTAATCGTATTATAAGTTTTCTTTGTATTTTTCTTATTATATTGTTCCAAAATTTTTTCAAGTATTGGTTCTAACTTGTCATGAAAAAGCTTAATTTCCTGTTGTACTTTATTCATTTTACCTCAAAATTTTAGCTTTCAGGCACTTCCTAAACCTCTGTAAAATTCCGCCCTCACTTATGATATGGCTCTCCATAACATGCCTAAGTGCGAAAAATCTCGTAATATTATTATGGACAGAAAACCTTTAAAATTTTCTGCCCTGTGATGCCCTGCTTTTAAATGATATGATACTCCAAATAAAGTTTCTGACGATAACCATTATCC
>CAJUDH010000009.1 GCA_910584845.1 uncultured Lachnospiraceae bacterium | reverse complement strand
CACATATATTTTCTTATATGCAAATCTTTTTGGCAAGAGGTTTGTCAACAGCTCGTTTATGGGCAGCGGTGTTTTCCGCTGATGCCACCAATTTACACCCTGGAATGGTCCCAAGGTCAACAGCCCCGGGCATTTCGTAAGAAAGCGTAAACCATTTGTCATAAGTTAAAGAAAACGTAAATACCCCCTGGGGAAAGCCGTGTTGTATCCTTTACAAACACCGCTTACCCAGGGGGTAATATTCTTGCCGCCGGGAAACCTCCGGCTGCCGGCTTACGCCCGCAGCTGGATCCCCAGCCCGCCTAGCCCGTTAAGGATCTTCTTCATAACGGCGGCTACCTCGTCATCTGTCAACGTGTGGTCTTTGGCCCGGAACGTAATGGAATAGGCCACGGACTTATGCCCGGCCAGGATTTGGGACCCTTCGTAAATATCAAACAATTGATACCCTTCCAGGATCTTTCCTCCCCGTTGGGCAATCACATCCTCAATCTGGCCCACCAGGATATTTTTGGGGACCACCATGCTAATGTCCCGGTTCACAGCCGGATATTTTGCGATCCCTGTGTATTTACGGTCAAAATCGGCAAAGGGGGCCACGCTTGGCATATCCAGCACGGCCACATAGGCCCGGTCCCCGATTTTATAATTGTCGGCCACTTCCGGATGGACCTCGCCTAAATATCCCACAACTGCCCCGTCGTACACAATGTCCGCCTTTCTTCCCGGATGCAGGTAAGGGCGGCCGCAGCCCGGGTCATAATGGACCTTTTTCACCATCCCCAATTTGTCAAACAGCCCTTCCACCACACCTTTCATGGTGTAAAAATCCCCTTGGCCATACATCCCCAGGGCAAACTGGATACGTTCTTCCGGCAGCTTTGTCAAAGGGAGGGCCTTAGGCAAATAAATATTGGCCAGCTCATAAAGTTTGACGTCTTTGTTCCTTCGGTTATAATTGGTAGATAGGGAAGTCAACAGGCCATTGAGCGGCAGCGTCCGCATGATGCTAAAATCTTCCCCCAAAGGATTTAAAATGGAAACCGCCTGGCGCAGCGGGTCTTCCTGGGGGATCCTTAGTTTGTCAAACACTTTGGGGCTCTCAAAGGAATAGGTCATGCTCTGGCTGAAACCGGAAAATTCCGCCACTTCCCGGGCAATCTCCTCAATTTGCAGCTTGTAGGACAGTTTTCCCGTAGTGGCTTCCCCGGAAGGCAATGTGCTGGGAATATTGTCATACCCGAAAAACCGGGCCACTTCCTCAGCTAAATCGGCCAGGCAATGCAGATCCTGCCGGAAAGTGGGCGCAACCACTTCCTGGGTCGACTCGTCAAACCCTAAATCCAACATGGAAAAATATTCCTTCATCTGGCTGACATCAATGTCCGTGCCCAACAGGCTGTTGATCTTGGCCGGGTCAAATTTCACCCGTACAGGCTCCCGCTTTTGGGGATAAATGTCGATTATCCCCCCCACCACCTCGCCGGCACCCAGCTCCTCCACTAGCTGGCAGGCACGGTTGATGGCCTCAAAAGCCGTGTTGGGGTCCAGGCCTTTTTCAAATTTGCCGGAAGCCTCCGTCCGCAGGCCTAGGCGTTTGGCCGACAAGCGGATATTGGTGCCGTCAAAACAGGCGCCCTCAAACACTACGGTTTTAATCTCATCTGTAATCTTGGAGTTTTCGCCGCCCATAATGCCTGCAATGCCCACTTCTTTTTCTGCGTCATTGATCATCAGCACATCATGGTCCAGTTTCCGCAGCTGCCCGTCCAAGGTCTGGAATTCATCCCCGTCCTTTGCACATTTGACAATGATCTTTTTCCCGGCTATTAAATCATAGTCAAAAGCATGCATGGGCTGGCCGTATTCTTCCATGACGTAATTGGTAATGTCCACAATATTGTTAATCGGGCGGATCCCGCAGGCAGCCAGCCTTTGCTGCATCCACTTGGGCGACGGGGCCAGTTTGATGTTTTTTACCATCCTGGCACAGTAGCGTGGGCACAGCCGGGAATCCTTGACTTCCACCTCAAGGTAGTCCCGTATATCTTCCCCGTTGCCGCTGGGCGCCGCTACTGGTGGGTAAAACGGTTTGTGGAAAGTGGCGGCCGTCTCCCTGGCCAGCCCAATGACGCTGTAACAGTCCACCCGGTTGGAAGTGACCTCAAACTCAAATACCGAATCCCGCAGCCCGATTGCTTCAATGGCGTCCGTGCCTACCGGTGTGCTTTCCGGCAAAATATAGATGCCCAGCTCCGGGGCGTCCGGGTACATTTCCCGGGTGGAGCCCAATTCCTCAATGGAGCACATCATGCCCTGGGATTCTACCCCCCGCAGTTTTCCCTTTTTGATGGTAATACCTTCTTCCGGAAGGGGGCCGCCGTCGTGGCCGCCTGCCACCTTCCCCCCGTCCAGCACCACGGGCACCTTATCCCCTTCTTTCACATTAGGGGCGCCTGTAACGATCTGGATGGTTTCCCCGCCTATATCCACCTGGCAGATAATCAGCTTGTCCGCGTCCGGGTGGCGCTCAATTTTCGTAATCTGGCCCACTACAATCTTCTCCAGGTTTTTATCCAGGCACCGGTACCCTTCCACCTTGCTCCCGGACAAGGTCATGGCATCGGTGTACTCCTGTGCGGTCACATCCAAATCCGGGACATATGCTTTAATCCATGATAATGCTGTGTTCATGCTTCGTTCTCCTTCTGAAAATAATCCTCAACCGCCCGTAGCCTTCAAAATGTATCCATGGTTACGGGTTTTGGCGCTGCCACCTGTACTTTGTCAAAATTGCCTTAAAAAGCGGATATCGTTCTCATAGAGCAGCCGCATGTCGTCGATCTCATATTTCAGCAGCGCAATCCGTTCCAGGCCCATGCCAAAGGCAAACCCTGTATATTTTTCCGGGTCAATGCCGCACATTTCCAATACGTGGGGATGTACCATGCCGCACCCTAATATCTCAATCCAGCCGGAGCCTTTGCAGAAACGGCAGCCTTTGCCTCCGCATTTAAAGCAGCTGACATCCATCTCGGCGCTGGGCTCCGTAAAAGGGAAATGGTGGGGGCGGAATTTAACCTTGCTGTCCTTGCCGAACAGTTCCCGGGAAAACTCTGCCAAGGTGCCCTTTAAATCCGCAAAGGTAATATGCCGGTCTATCACCAGGCCTTCCACCTGATGGAACGAAGGGGAATGGGTCGCGTCCACTTCGTCGGAACGGAACACCCGCCCCGGCGCAATCATCCGGATAGGCAGTTTCCCTTTTTCCATGGTCCGGGCCTGTACCGGGGACGTTTGGGAACGCAGGCAAATCTCCGGATTGATAAAAAAGGTATCCTGTTCGTCCCTGGCCGGATGATTGGGGGGGATGTTCAATTTGGTAAAATTGTAATCCTGGTACTCCACTTCCGGACCTTCCACCACCTCGTATCCCATGCCTACAAAAATCCTCTCCACCTCTTTGAGCGCTACCATGTTGGGATGGCTATGGCCTACGTTGGCTTTCTTGGCCGGAAGCGTAACGTCGATCACTTCCCGTTTCATCTGTTCTTCCCGGGCCTTTCGGGCCAGGGAGGACTTGGCCTCCTCCATCTTCGCCTCAATCAGGGCCCTGGCGTCGTTCACCATCTGCCCTACCTTTGGCCGTTCCTCTGGCGCAACGTTTTTCATGTTCTTCAACACGGTGGTCAATTCACCTTTTTTCCCCAGATACGCCACCCGGATGTCGTTCAGCTTTTCCAGGGCGTCGGAAGCCTCGATTTTCCTTAACGCCTCCACTTTAATCCGTTCCAACTGCTCTTTCATGTCTTCCTCCATTCTCCGTGGGAATTTTTTCCACAAATCCTGTCATCCCGGGCGGTGCAAAACAAAAACGCCCCTTTGCCATCCTGGCCGGACAACAAAGGGACGGAATTTACCGCGGTACCACCCTGATTCCTGCGCAAACCATACCCGCTGGCGCACAGGCGCTTTCTCATGCGTAACGTGCATGCCCCGTCACTGCCTACCACTGCTCCTGCCCTTGTGGGGCCCAAACGCAGCTTCAGCCGTGCAGCTCCCGTGGGAATTTCACATGTTATCTGAACTGAAAGGGGCTTACAGCCGATGGCCCCTCCTCTCTGGCAGAAAATAACACCCTACTTGACACGTTCCCTGCTTTTCCCTATCTCATAAACGGAAATGCCATATTCACAGCCGTCAGGCCGTCGCCTGACGGTTACTAACATTCTATCCACCTGATGCCAAAAAGTCAAGAGCCATTTTGAAATATTTCCCCGTTGCCGTAGTTATATCCGGCATATCTGTACGGGATATTTTTTCGCCCCAAAAAAGGAAAGCCCCCATCCTGCCTCCCTGGGGCAGGCCTCCGGGAGGCGGCCCTGACTGGCAGCAACGGACGGGATATGATGCATCTATAGCCGGAGGAAAAAGGCACGGCCCACGGCGCCCTAACGCAAAGAGGATGGCACAGGGCCCCCTTTGGCCCCTGCCATCCTCTTTCATATTTACAAACGTCATACCAATCCTTCATACTCCCCCGGCTGGATAAAACGGTTAATTCACTCCCAATAAATACTTCTGAATCTCCTCCATCGCTGTCTCTTCATCAGACCCTTCGGTGGAAACGGTAATCTGCTCACCAGCACCCATTCCCAAGGTCATCATCCCCATAATGCTTTTGGCATTGACACGGGCATTCTGTTTTTCCAAATAGATCTTACTCTCATACTGGCTGGCAATCTGTACCAGCATAGCGACAGGGCTGGCCTCTAACCCTGATGAAAGTTCGATAGTGACAGTTTTCTTTAACATAGCTATCCTCCTCATTTCTAGGGCGCATCTCTCACGCCCAATCACCTTGTGCAATTCGCCATACAGCCGGATTACACGAGTTTTTCGTTCCGAAGCTTATCCGCTAGTTCACTCAGTTTCCTGAGACGGTGGTTCACACCGGATTTTCCCACGGGTGGGTTAAGAGCTTCCCCAAGCTCTTTTAAGGTTGCTTCCGGCCTGGCCAGGCGAAGCTGTGCGATTTCCTGAAGATTGTCCGGCAGGCCGCCGAAACCCATAACGTCCCGGATTGTGGTAATATCCTCCACTTGCCGGACTGCGGCAGATACCGTTTTGTGGATATTGGCTGTCTCGCAGTTCACCTTCCGGTTCACGCTACCCCGCATTTCTTTCAGGATCCGGATGTTTTCCAACTCCATGAGGGAAAGGGGCGCCTCCATCACGTTGAGGATATCCACGATCTGGCTGCCTTCCTTTATGTACACTACAAAGTACCGTTTCCTCACGGTAATCCTGGCATCCAGCCCAAACGAACGGATCAGCCCCTGCAGCTGCTCCGCCTTGGGCCCTGACCCACAGGCAATCTCAAAATGGTAAAACCTTTCCGGATCGCTGATGGAACCGGCAGCCAAAAACGCACCCCGGATAAACGCACGCCGACAGCAGTTCTGCTGGATGACCACGTTCTGGGCAAGGGACAGGTTTTCCTCAACCTCACCGTACCCGCCGCCACATCCGCCATCCGGCCTGGTATGTTGGCGGATCAGTTTGGCTGCCTGCAGTACTTTGAGCGCATCCTGATGCCTGCGGCTCCCCACGGTAAATATGCGGGTCCTATGGCCCCCCATCCCCTGACGGATTGATACATCCGTACTTATATTAAATGTTTTTTGCAATAATGTAAAGTACTTTCTTGCAACTGGTCCATTTTCCGTATGGATTTTTATACAGTACCTGCCAAATTCCGAGATCTGAACCCGCCCGCACAGGCTGATGATGGCAGCCAGCTCTGCAATTTGGCAATGCCGGGCCGGGCTGAGCTGGCGAGACAGCTCTTCCTTCACTTTTGATGAAAACGACACTTCATCACCCTTGCCCCTTCCGGATCCGGTCTTTCTCAATATCCCGATGCTCAATCTTAAGCCCGAATTCCTCATGGCGGCTCAAATATTGGTACAACGCGCCGGCTATTGTTACCGAGCGGTGCTTCCCCCCGGTGCAGCCTACGGCAATCACCAGCTGGTTTTTTCCCTCCAGCACATAGTTTGGGATCAAAAATTCCAGCATATCACAGAGTTTTTGCATAAATATGTCCGCAGTGCCCCCCTGCCGGACATAAGCCTGCACCTCTGCCTCCTCCCCGGTATGCTGCCGCAGATTGTCCACGTAATAAGGGTTTGGCAGAAAACGCACGTCAAACACCAAATCCGCATCTGTGGGGATCCCATATTTAAATCCGAAAGAAAGCACGGTGATAAACAAATTTTCATAGTCCTGGTTGTTCAAAAAAATCTTCTCCAGCTCCTGCCGCAGTTCCCGCGTCAGCAATTGGCTGGTATCAATGATGTAAGCCGCCTGTTCCTTAAGGAACCGAAGCCTTTCCCGTTCTTGCTGAATGCCACAGTCCACCCGGCCCCGGCCGGCCAGGGGATGGGAACGGCGGGTTTCTTTATACCGCTTGACCAAAGTCTCGTCCCTGGCATCCAAAAACAAAATCTGGCAGGGCATACCATTGGCCTTCCATTCTTCCAAAACATGTTGAAGCTGGGGAAGCTCCTGGCCGCTGCGTATATCTATGCCCAAAGCCACCCGGTCGTTGGACGCAGGCCTCTGCACCGCCAATTGCACAAAAGGCTCCAACAGTGGGATCGGCAGGTTATCCACACAGTAAAACCCCATATCCTCCAGCATTTTCAGGGCTATGGTTTTACCCGCCCCGGACATCCCCGTTACAATTACCAGCTTCACGTATTTCCCTCCAGACTTAAAAATCCCCCAGTACCTTAACTTCCAATTCCAGTTCCACGCCGGAATGTTCCCATACCCGTTGCCGGACCCGGCGGCACAGTTCATATATATCCGCGGCCGTAGCCCCTCCCCGGTTCACCACAAACCCACAATGCTTTTCCGACACCTGGGCCCCGCCCACGCAAAACCCCCGCAGCCCCGCGTCCTCGATCAATTTACCTGCAAAATGCCCCAAAGGCCGTTTAAAAGTACTTCCGGCGCTGGGATATTCCAAGGGCTGTTTGCTTTTCCTTTTCCGGGACAGCTCCTCCATCTTTTCCCGGATCGCTTCCGGCTCCCCGGGCTCCAAAATAAAAGCAGCTTCCAGCGCCACATATCCGCGCCCGGCAATGCAGCTGGTCCGGTAACCCAGTTCCAATTCCCCTACAGCCAGACGCCGTTCCTCCCCACCGGGCGTAAGGGCTGCCACCGACTCCAGTACATCCGCCATCTCCGACCCATAGGCACCGGCATTCATCGCCACGGCCCCGCCTACGCTGCCCGGTATCCCGGATGCAAACTCCATCCCTTTTCGGGAATTCTTTAAGGCCGCCCGGGCCACGCAGGAAAGCAAAGCCCCGGCCCCGGCCCAAATCCGGGGGCCGTCCACCCGGATCCCGGACCAGTGTTTCCCCAGGGACACCATCACCCCCCGATACCCCTTGTCGCTTACCAGCAGGTTGCTGCCGTTCCCTAATATATAATAAGGTATGCCGTTCTGGCGGCAAATGGCAAAAACCGCCGCCAGTTCTTCCTTTGTCCCCGGCTCCACATAGTAATCCGCCGGGCCGCCCACACGGAAAGTCGTATGGCGGCTCATAGGCTCATGGACACAAACCCGCCCCGGCGCCAATGCCTCACCTAACAATCTTTGAAAACTCCCCATCCGATCCCCCTATACCAGCGCTCTCCCCAAGTTTGCCTGCACCCGGTTATAAAGCTCCCGGGCCGCGTTATAGCCCATCTTCTTCTGGCGGTAATTAATGGCGGCCGATTCCACGATAATGGCCAGGTTCCGCCCCGGACGGATCGGGATGTTATGGCAGACTACCCGGTTGCCTAAAAACTCGGTATACCGGTCTTCCATCCCCAGCCGGTCGTATTCCCGGTCTTTATCCCAATCCTCCAGTTTGATCACCATATCAATGGATTGGGTTTCCTTGACGCTCTCCACGCCGAACAGGGCTTTTACATCAATAATCCCTATTCCCCTTAGCTCAATAAAATGCTTCGTAATATCCGGTGCGCTGCCAATCAAAGTTTCATCGCTGACTTTACGGATCTCCACCACGTCGTCCGTCACCAGGCGGTGCCCCCGCCGGATCAGCTCCAGGGCCGCCTCGCTTTTCCCGATCCCACTTTCGCCCATAATCAGCACGCCTTCCCCATACACGTCCACCAGTACCCCGTGGATACTGATGCAGGGTGCCAGTTTCACGTTGAGCCAGCGGATCACCTCCGCCATCAAATCCGACGTCGTCTTTTCTGAACCCAGGCAAGGCACCTTATAGCGGCGGCACAGGTCCAGCATGTCTTCGTCCGGCGTCTGGCTCCGGCTGTACACCAGGCAGGGGATTTCGCTGGATATTAGCTTTTCGCATACCTCCATCTTCCTCTCCTGGGTTAACGTCTTAATATACTCCTGCTCCACAAATCCGATTATCTGCACCCGCTCCTGGTCAAAATGGTCAAAGAAACCTGCCAGCTGCAGCGCCGGGCGGTTTACATCCGGATGGGACAGCACTGCCACATCACTGTCTATCTCCGGAATGAAATTTTTCAAATTCATTTTCTGAATAAATTCTGTGATTGTAACACCATACATTTCTGTCCTGGCTCCTTCCTCATCTTAATTCTCCGTATGGCCCTATCCCTTCCCTATCATACTAACATACCTCTTAAAAATTGTCACCCTCTACTGCCGAAAGCACAAAGTCACTTCCCCTTTTCCCGGAAAAACTGATACACGCTTTGTGCCGACTGCCGGTTCATCCCCGGCACCTGGGCCAGCTCTTCCTGGCTGGCCTCCTGGATGGCCTCCAATGACTTAAAATGCCTCATCAGCGCCTTCCTCCTGGCATCCCCGATCCCCGGAATATCATCCAGCACCGAATGCACCTGGCCTTTCCCCCGCAGGCTGCGGTGGTATTCAATGGCAAAACGGTGCGCCTCGTCCTGAATGCGGGTAATAAGCTGAAACCCTTCCGAATGTTTGTCGACGGGGATTTCCACATTCCGAAAATACAGCCCCCGGGTCCGGTGGAAATCGTCCTTTACCATACCGCAGACCGGGATGTCCAGCCCTAGGGCCCCAAGGACCTCCAGCGCAATATTTACCTGCCCCTTTCCGCCGTCCATCATCAGCAGGTCGGGGAAACGGGTAAAACTGCCAAGCTCCCCGTCCACGCCCTTTTCCTTTAGACGTTCCCTTTCTTCCAGGCCATGGCCAAACCGGCGGGCCAGCACCTCCCTCATGGAAGCATAGTCGTTGGGTCCTACCACAGTCCGGATCCGGAATTTCCGGTAATCATTGCGTTTGGGCTTTCCGTCCTCATATACTACCATAGAGCCTACCGACTCATATCCGGATATGTTGGAAATATCAAAAGCCTCCATGCGGCGCACCTGGTTCAAACCCAGCCAGCCGGCCACCTGGTTCATGGCCCCGATGGTGCGCAGCTCTTCCCGTTTGATCTTTTCTTTGTCTTGGGAAAGGACCAGGGCCGCGTTCTTTTTTGCCAATTCCACCAGCCGCTCCTTGTCCCCCTTTTGGGGTACTACAATATGGACTTTCTGCCCTTTCCGGGCGCTAAGCCAACGGGCAATCACCTCGCTGTCCTCCAGGTGCGCCTGTACCCACAGCTCTTTCGGCAAAAAGGGGGTCCCCGCATAAAACTGCTTGACAAAACTGGACAAAATCTGCCCGTCCCCTTCTGCCGTGGCAATGGCAACATGAAAATGCTCCCGGCCGATCAGTTTCCCCTCCCGGACAAAAAACACTTGTACCACCGCGTCCTTATCGTCTTTCGCCAGTGCGATAATATCCCGGTCTTGCTGGCTGTTGCTGGTAATTTTCTGCTTTTGCGCCACCTTTTTTACATTGGAAAGCAGGTCCCGGTATTCAATGGCTTTCTCAAAGTCCATGGCTTCGGAGGCTTTGTCCATTTTTTCTTCCAGCAGGCCTAAAACCTTGCCGTAATGCCCATTTAAAAATTCCAGGGCCTGGGAAATGTTTTCCCCATATTCCTCTTTGCCAATGTAGCCCTGGCAAGGCGCCTTACACTGGCGGATATGGTAATTGAGGCACGGCCGCCCCTTCCCCACATCCCGGGGGAGCGTCCGGCTGCAGGTCCGGATTTGATAAATTTTATGGATCAGGTCAATGGTGTCTTTCACGGCCCCTGCGCTGGTATAGGGGCCAAAATATTTATTCTTATCTTTTTTCATGGTACGGGCAAACAATACCCTGGGGAAGTCCTCGGCCACGGTTACTTTAATATAGGGGTAAGCTTTGTCATCCTTCAGCATGGTATTGTAGCGGGGACGGTGCTCCTTGATTAAATTACATTCCAGCACCAAAGCCTCCAGCTCCGAATCCGTGACGATGTATTCAAACCGGGCGATACGGGAAACCATCTGTTCGATCTTAGCCGTCTTATTACGGCTGCTTTGGAAATACTGCCGCACACGGTTTTTCAGGCTGACTGCCTTCCCCACATAAATAATCTCATCCCGTTTGTCGTGCATCAGATAAACCCCCGGCTGGGCGGGCAATTTTTTCAATTCCTCTTCTATATCAAACATACCAAAACTCCTATTTTGCTTAGCAGACGGCGCCTATCGCAGCCGGGCGCCATCGTAGCGCCCCTGCAAAGCAAGGTTCCTGCTTATGGCGTCTACCTGTTCCTTGATGGTGCCAGGCTCACGCTTCATGTCCAGGATCAGGTAAACGCTGTCCAGATCCGACTGGCTGGCCGTTGATGCCAGCTCTTTCAAACTTGCCAGCCGTTCCGTGGGCATCTCCGCCGACAAAAACCGGAGAAGAGACAGGTTGGGCCCCGGACCTTTATCGGCTACGCCTGCTTCTTCCCCGTCATCCCCCACGGCTTCCCTCTCTTCTTCCGGCCCGGGGCCGCCGCTGCCCCGGACCAGCTCAAACCGGTATTCCTGCGTCGCATCTGGATATTTTTCTTTGTCTACCGGGCTTACAAACAAATCATACGGCCTTACGTACACCCGGAAGCCGCCATAAAGCTGTTGATAAACCACCATGGCTTCCCCGGTTTCCGAATGGGTTGCCACGGCTATGGCCTGATACATCTGGCCTTTAAAATGGCGGTATAATTCACCCGGGCACACAACCCGTTTTTCTTCTGGCCCCATACTGTTATCCCCCTTTTGGCAGCGCGCCGTACCGGCCCGCCGCCGAATCTGACCTCATCTCTATCGTTCCTTATCCATTATCATACATGGTACGCCACACATTTTCAAGCCACAAAAACAAGAAAAAGGAATCCTGCCACGCAGGATTCCCACACCAGGGCGGGGTTGCGCCGGCAACCGTTTCCCTTCGCATATTATAGGCGTTTATGCACAGCTTTTTGGGGACCACAAGATGCGTTTTCCCGGGACAGGAAAAAGAAGCCACCTGAATTAGGATGGCTTCCCCTGGCCCGAAAGGCCCGGGCTTCTATCAGTCTCCCATGTATACCTCCACCGTGGGCCCGGGGGACCCTGTGGGCACCGGAAGCGTCTCCCCGTGGTTCCCCCCTTTGCCATTTCCCGGAACGCCGGTGGGGACTTGTGCGGACACGCTCTCTTCCGTTAAGCCAGCCGCCCTGCCGGCCTCCGGGGCAAACGTAGTCTCCGGCAAAGCCGACCGGGACTGGGCAATCTGTGCGGCTTCCGCTTCCGCTGCTTCCGGTGTCAAAAGGCCATCCCAGTCATAACGGCAAGATGCGTCCCACAAAAGCCATTCGTCATACCCGGCATCATAGGTGGCCTGAATCTGCTCCCTGACCTGCTTGGGGCCGTAAGGGATATGGTGCGTCAGCCATGTGGCGGTAAAATCTTGCAGCCAAGGCCGCACCGTGGCCATATGCCCCCCATCCTTCCCGGCAAAATATAGTTCTTTGCGGGAATCCATCAATGCCGTGGCGATGGTCTCATAAGGCCGGGTATCGGGATAGTCGATGCCGTAATATCCGTTTCCATAATGGGACGGGTATACCATAGGGCTGATATAATCCACATGTTTGGCCAGTTCCCCGTATATCTGCCCTACCGCGTTGGCGTTAATGTCGCTGTTGATAATTGCGCCGAACACGTCGGCAGACACGAACAGGCCCTGGTTTTTCAGCTTCTGGTACGCATATTCCATAAACTCACACACAATATCCGTACGGGAACGCCCATTGACGTCGGCCTCGTCAAAAACCACGTTTTCCATGCCTGGCTCCGTACAAAACCGCAAATAGTCAAACTGCACTTCGTCAAAGCCCAGTTTCTTTGCCTGGACCCCCAATTCCACCAGGTAGTCCCAGGCTTCCCTTTTATACGGGTTCACCCAGGTATTGC
The DNA here is from genome assembly GCA_910584845.1 of uncultured Lachnospiraceae bacterium. Classification (GTDB taxonomy): domain Bacteria; phylum Bacillota; class Clostridia; order Lachnospirales; family Lachnospiraceae; genus Brotaphodocola. The sequence goes on along the minus strand of CAJUDH010000009.1, from coordinate 130,035 downwards.
CGTCGCGGTCCACAAACACCGTCCCGTCGGCGTATTTCACGCACCATTCCGGCCGCGTGCTCCCTACCCAGGCGTCACGGAAAGCCGGAATGCGGGCAATGGCATAAATCCCGTGCTCGTCCAGTTTTTTCATCATGGCGTCCACATCCTGGATATAAACCCGGACGGAACCAAGTTCTTTTACCAGGGGGGAATCCATCTCGCAGGCCACCCGCCCAAAGTCGTCTTTTAAGTCAATCACCAGCGTGTTTATTTCGGTCTTGTCAATCTCAGCCAGCAGGCTGTCCAACATGCTGGGCGTCCCGGCCACATATGCCGACACATAAATCCCTTTGACTTTCACCGGAACCCGCTCTGAAGACAGGTCAATAATGATTTCTTCTGTCTGCAGTTCCGGTTCTGTTTCGTTTTTGTTATTGCTCTCCCTCCCATCATCCTTTGTGATCTGCCCCTGGTCTACCACTACGGGAGCCGGTGTGGTTGCCAGGCTGCCCATATCGTTTAACCTGCCGCAGCCTGCCAGGATGGCAACAAAGGAAATCAGGAACAGAATCAGCAATGGGGTTATTTTTTTCATCGTCTCTTCCTCTATTCTGTGCGTGTTTTCCAACACAAACAGGTGTGGATGAAATGCCACTTCCCATCCTTGCCCTTGACTTTTCAATGCCGTCGTTCTGCTATATAACAGTAGTATACCACAACTTTCCTAAAATAGCAAAATTTTAGCTGCATTTCCCCCACTTTTATTAAAAAATCCCCTCTTTTCTTTGTCGAATATCCAAAAAATTTGGGTTTTCAGATTTTTTTCCCAATCCTGGTGCATTTTCCCTGCTCCTATGCTACAATGAAAGCAACCATTTACCAAGAGGAGGCCTATGATTATGAAAACAGGGTTCGACAACCAGAAATACCTGACCATGCAGTCTCAGCACATCCGTGAACGTATTGGCCAGTTCGGAAATAAACTGTATCTGGAATTCGGGGGAAAGCTGTTTGACGATTATCACGCTTCCCGGGTATTGCCTGGCTTTGAGCCAGACAGCAAACTGAAAATGCTTTTGCAGCTTGCCGACCAGGCGGAGATTGTCATTGCCATCCACGCGGCAGACATTGAAAAAAACAAAATCCGGCACGACCTGGGCATCACCTATGATATGGACGTGCTGCGGCTGATCCAAGAGTACAGGGACAAGGGGCTTTATGTGGGCAGTGTGGTAATTACCCGCTACACCGGCCAGCCCGCCGCCGACCTGTTTAAGGCCAAGCTGGAGAAGCTGGGGGTCCAGGTATACCGCCATTACCCCATCGAAGGATACCCCAATAACATTTCTCATATTGTCAGCGACAACGGATACGGAAAAAACGATTACATTAAGACACGGCGCCCCCTGGTCATCATCACCGCACCGGGGCCTGGCAGCGGTAAGATGGCCACCTGCCTGTCCCAGCTCTACCATGAAAACAAACGGGGGATCAAGGCCGGCTACGCCAAATTCGAAACTTTCCCTATATGGAACATCTCTTTAAAGCATCCCGTAAACCTGGCATACGAAGCCGCTACGGCAGACTTAAATGATGTGAACATGATCGACCCGTTCCATCTTGAGGCCTATGGCACGACCGCGGTCAACTATAACCGGGATGTGGAGATTTTTCCGGTACTGTCTGCCATGTTTGAGGAAATCTACGGCCAATGCCCCTATAAGTCCCCCACAGATATGGGTGTGAACATGGCAGGCTGCTGCATCGTGGATGACGAAATATGCCGGAAAGCCTCCTGGCAGGAAATCCTCCGCCGATATTACCGGGCGCTAAACCGCCTTGCCCAAGACGAAGGCAGCAAAGAAGAAGTCTATAAAGTGGAATTGTTGATGAAACAGGCCAAGCTCACGCCCGATATGCGGCCTGTAGTGCCTGCCGCCAACACCCTGGCAGAAACCAACGCCTCCCCCGCCGCCGCCCTGGAATTGCCCGACGGCCACATCGTCACCGGCAAAACCAGCCCTCTTTTGGGGGCTTCCGCCGCTGCCCTGCTCAATGCCGTCAAAGAGCTGGGGGGGATCGCCGATGAAATAAAGCTCATCTCCCCTACGTTTATTGAACCCATCCAAGGCTTAAAAACCAACTACCTGGGCAGCAAAAACCCCCGGCTGCACACAGATGAGATCCTCATTGCCTTATCCATGTGCGCCGCCACCGACGTCAACGCCCGGGTCGCCTTAGAACAGCTGCCTAAGCTGCGGGGATGCCAGGTACATACTTCTGTCATGTTATCCGCCGTAGATATTAAAGTGTTCAATAAACTGGGATTGGAATTAACTTCAGAGCCATTTTACGAAAACAAGAAAATATACCATTAAAAAGAGTTAAGAATCCTGCTTTGCAGGATTCTCCTTTTTTAGCGCCACTGGGGATGTTGCCTGAAATATTCCACAGCATACTGCCTATCTTGTTCAATCCGGGCTTTCAGCTCTTCAATCCCCGAAAATTTTTGCTCCGGGCGCTCAAAATCCAAAAGCTGGACCTGTATGTCCTTGCCGTATAAATCCTCGTCCAGCCCTAAAATAAACGTCTCCACACCCACCGGGTTCTCCCCGGTAATGGTGGGTTTTCGGCCGATGTTGCTGATCCCCCCATAATACGCCCCGTCTACCAGCACCCGGGAAACATAAACCCCAAACCGCGGCAAATACTTTTCCGGGGGCGGCAGGATATTTGCTGTCGGGAAGCCCAGCAAAGGGGTCCCCATATGCCTTCCATGGACTACCTTCCCGTGGATGGCATAGGGTTCCCCCAATAGCCCGTTGGCCTTTTGCATGTCCCCCTGGTCCAACTTTTCCCGGATATACGTACTGCTAATATCCCGGTGGCTGTCATCTTGCTGTTTCTCCAGGATGACGGCCTGATAGCCATACAGGGGCGCCAGCTTCTGCAACAGTTTTGCGTCGCCGGCCCTCCGGTATCCAAACCCACAGTCTGTACCGGCCACGATTGCCTTGGCTTTCAGCCGCCCAACCAATATTTCCGCAACAAAAACTTCTGGGGCCATATGGGCCGCTTCCTGGTCAAAAGGATATTCCACCAGGTAATCGATCCCCATTTTTTCCATATTGGCGCGGCGTTCCTGGTTTGTGGTAATCATCGTCTGGCCTTTGCCAAACACCACGCCCGCCGGGGCCATGTCAAAAGTAAATACCAGCGTCCGGTAGCCTTTTTCCTCCCGCATTGCCAGCATTTTTTGAAGCAGCACCTGATGGCCCTTGTGGCGGCCGTCAAATTTGCCGATGGCCACCACGGTAGGCCTTTCTATCTGAAATTCTTTTGTCCCGGCCACAATCTGCATCCTTCAACTGCCTCCCAAAAATAATTTCTGCGGCCAGTACCGCCCTTTCTCCTGATCCAATCCATAAGTTCCGATAAAAACCCCCTGGCTGTCATAGACCCTCACCTGTAGGCCCTCCCCGCCTGCCGCTGCCAGCTTGGGCTCAAAAGGGTTGCCGTTATGCACCAGCTTGTCCCCTTCCCCCGCCTTTACCGTCAATCGGGGCAAATCGGAAAAGAACCCGTCTACCGGCACCACATGCCGCTCCAGCCCTCCCTGGCTTTGCAGGCTTTCTACTTGGCCCAGTGTTAGGCTGTCCTCGATCAAAAACCGGCCCACCCGGGTACGGACCAGGCTTTCCATGCATCCGCCGCACCCCAGCTTTTTCCCAATGTCATGGCACAAAGTCCGGATATAAGTCCCTTTGGTACATACCACGCTTATGGTTATCCGGGGCAAACAGGCCTGCTCCACTTTCAGTTCCAGAATCTCTACCAGACGCGGTTCCCGCTCCACCTCTTTTCCGGCACGGGCCAGCTGGTACAGCTTTTTCCCCCCCACTTTCCGGGCGGAATACATCGGGGGCACCTGCCAATAAGCGCCTACAAACCCCATAGCTGCCTGCCGTGCCTCTTCCTCCCCTACTTCCACCGGATGTTGGGAAAGGACCGCCCCCGTTACGTCCTGGGTATCGGTTTCCTGCCCTAACAGCAGTACGGCCCGATAGGCTTTGGTTTCATCCGTCATCATGCCGCACAGGCGGGTGCCTTTCCCCAGGCAGACCGGCAGCACCCCTTGCGCTTCCGGATCCAGGGTCCCCGTATGCCCGATTTTCTTCATCTTTAAAATACCCCTCATTTTCGCTACCACGTCATGAGAGGTATATCCTTTTTCTTTGTATATATTAAGGATTCCGTCCATACCGCGTCCTGCCCCTCCGTGAACAAAATACCATTGCTTTCCACATATAACGCAGCCATACGATTACATTTGTTCTGCGATATGTACCGACAGATTGTTGATCACGTCATGGACCGTGCCGCCCATGGTGCAGCCTGCCGCCCGCACATGGCCGCCGCCGCCAAAAAACGCCGCAACCTTGCTGACATCCACATAGCGGTTCGAACGCATGCTGACTTTAAACAAGTGGCTCTCCAGCTCATGAAGGAAAATCGCGCATTCCACCCCGTCCGTAACCCTCAGCTGCTCCACAATGCCCTCCAAGTCTGAGCTGGCTGCACCGTAAAAGACCATGTCCTTGCGGCGCACTGCGGCAAAAATGCACTTCCCGTCTAAAAAGGTTATACTTTCCAGCATGGCCCTTCCTAAAATCTGGTTCTGGATATAGGTTTTCCGGTAAAAAGTCCCGTCAATAATCCCGCCGAAGTCAATCCCTTTCGCCATAAGCTTCCCTGCCGCCTCCATGGTACGGAAAGACGTGTTGCTGTTTTTAAACACATTGGTATCATGGATGATCCCCGTATACAGGCACTCCGCCGTCTCACGGCTGACCTTTTCCTCGTCCATCAGGCCAAAAACCACTTCACAGGTGGAACTGGCGCCTGCACAGATAATATTTTCTTCGGCATAGCCTTGGTTGGTCACATGATGGTCTATGCAAATGCTGTGCCCTGCCCCATCCAAATATACCGCAAATTCCCCTAAACGCCCCCGGTCGCCACAGTCGAGGCATATGCATAAATCATAGCGTGCCCCGGATGCAGGGTTCTGGCTGACTTCATCAAAATGTTTCATATAACGGAACTTATCTGCCGGCTTCTCCAGATAAACCTGAATGGGTTTCTCCGGAAATCGTTCTGACAGATAATTTTGGACTGCCAGGCAAGACCCGATGCAGTCCCCGTCCGGATGTACGTGCCCAAGGACCGCGATCGTCTGCGCTTCCCTGGCCATTTCTGTCAATTTGCCCATACAATCACCTCATTCTTCCTAAAATCCCCTCCGGAAAGCCCTTTGCGCCTTTGCCCGGCCTTTTCCTGCCGCCAGGGCGCAGCTTTCCGGAGGTTTTGTGTCATGGGGCGCATGTTCCCATGGAACAAATAAAAATCTCCCTATAAATCTTTCGTCACCTCTTCAATCAGCCGGGACATATGCACGCCATATTCAATGGATTGGTCCAGGATAAACGTAATCTCTGGCGTATTGCGCAAATTTACCCTCCGCGCCAGCTCCCGGCGGATATAGCCTACCGCGCTTTTCAGCCCTGCCATAGCCTTCCCTGCCTCTTCTTCCTGCCCCAGTACGCTGATATAAGCCTTGCAGTATTTCAGGTCCGGCGTCACTTCCACCGAAACTACGCTGACCATGGCGCCGGATACCCTTGGATCCTTGATCTCTGTACGGATAATTTCACTTAACTCCCGCTGCACCTCCCCGTTGACACGCGTATTTTTAATGCTGTTTTTTCGCATATAGATATTTCCTCCAATACTCCGTTGGCAGCCTTTCCCTTAACGAGGCACTTCTACCATAATATAGGCCTCGATCACATCGTCTTCCTGTAAATCGTTGAACTTTTCAAATACCAGGCCGCACTCATAGCCGGTGGCTACTTCTTTTACATCGTCTTTGAACCGTTTTAAGGAGGCCAGGCCGCCGTTGAAAATCATTTCGCCCCCGCGGGTTATCCGGCAGGAACATCCCCTCTGGAATTTGCCGTCCGTCACATAGGAACCGGCAATCGTCCCCACCCCGGAAGCCTTAAACAGCTGGCGGACCACTGCATGGCCGATCACCTGTTCCTCGAAGACCGGATCCAGCATGCCCTTCATAGCAGCCTCTACATCCTCAATGGCCTGGTAGATCACCCGGTATAGCCGCAGGTCCACTTTCTCCCGCTCCGCGATGGATTTGGCCGTCACGTCAGGCCTGACGTTAAAGCCAATGATAATCGCGTTGGAAGCCGATGCCAGGGAAACGTCGGACTCATTGATGGCGCCAACGCCGCCATGGATCACCTTGACCATAACTTCCTCATTGGAAAGCTTCACCAGGCTTTCCTTTACCGCTTCCACGGACCCCTGTACGTCTGCCTTAATAATAATCGGCAGTTCTTTCACATTGCCTGCCTTAATCTGGCTGAACAAGTCATCCAGGGAAAGCCTGGACTTAGTATCCTCCAACAGCTTGTTCTTGCCTTCGGCAATAAAGGTTTCCGCATAGCCCCTTGCCTCTTTCTCGTTTTCCGTCACCATCAGCACGTCCCCGGCCCCGGGCACATCGTTGAGGCCCAGGATCTCCACCGGCTGGGACGGGCCCGCCTCTTTTACCCTGCGGCCTTTGTCGTCCATCATGGCGCGGACTTTGCCGTAGCACGCCCCTGCGGTAACGTTGTCCCCCACATGCAGGGTGCCCTTCTGTACCAGGATTGTGGCTACCGGCCCTTTGCCCTTGTCCAGCTCCGCTTCTATTACAATGCCCCTGGCCTTCCGGTTGGGGTTGGCCCTTAGCTCCTTCACTTCGGCCGCCAGCAAAATCATCTCTAAAAGGTCGGAAATGCCTTCCTTGGTGTGGGCAGACACCGGCACAAAAATCGTACTTCCGCCCCAATCTTCCGGAATCAATTCATACTCGGACAGTTCCTGCTTTACCCGCTCCACATTGGCGCTGGGCTTGTCGATCTTATTGATGGCTACCAAGATCTCCACGTCTGCCGCCTTGGCATGGTTAATTGCCTCTACGGTTTGGGGCATTACGCCGTCGTCGGCTGCTACCACCAAAATGGCAATGTCCGTCGACTGGGCGCCCCGCATACGCATGGCAGTAAACGCTTCATGGCCCGGGGTATCTAAAAAGGTAATCTGCTGCCCGTTGATCTCCACCATGTATGCGCCGATGTGCTGTGTAATGCCGCCGGCCTCCCGGGAAGTCACATTGGTGGAACGGATGGCATCCAAAAGGGAAGTCTTTCCATGGTCCACATGGCCCATAACGCAGACTACCGGCGGCCTTACCACCATGTCTTCCACGTTTTCTTCGTCTTCCTTCAAAAGCTCGGCGATCACATCCACTTTTTCTTCTTTCTCGCAGAGCACATCATAATCCATTGCGATCTCTTCTGCTTTTTCGAAATCAATCTCCGAATTTAAAGTAACGATCTGCCCTTTTAAGAACAGTTTTTTCACAATAGCCGAGGGCTGCAGCTTCATTTTTTCCGCCAGTTCCCGGATGGTCAGCACTTCCGGAAGGGTAATGACCTTCACCACTTCCTCTACCTGCTTTTGGGACACTTTCTGCGGCATGACAAACGGGTGCTTGGACACCTTGCCGCCTTTGCTCCTTGGCCCGTCTTCGTTTACATTCTTCTTATCATAACGGTCATTTTTATGGTTGTTTTTGTTCTGGCGGTTGCTGCTGGGCTTTGCCTGGATGGAAGTGTCAAAGCTCCTGGCGCCAGAATCACGCTGCCCTGGCCGCGGGGCTCCCCCACGGCCCCCGGAAAAGCCGCCCTGGCCCCGGGCGCCGTCGCGGTTTCCATAGCCCTGGCCGCCTTGGCCCCGGGCGCCGTCGCGGTTTCCGTAGCCCTGGCCGCCCTGGCCCCGGGCGCCGTCGCGGTTTCCATAGCCCTGGCCGCCCTGGCCCCGGGCGCCGTCGCGGTTTCCATAGCCCTGGCCGCCCTGGCCCCGGGCACCGTCGCGGTTTGCGTAGCCCTGGTTTCTGGCGCCGTCACGGTTTGCGTAGCCTTGGCCACCCTGGTTTCTTGCGCCGTCGCGGTTTGTGTAGCCCTGGCCGCCTTGGTTTCTGGCGCCGTCGCGGTTTCCATAGCCCTGGCCGCTCTGGTTTCTTGCGCCGTCGCGGTTTGTGTAGCCTTGGCCGCCCTGGCCCCGGGCACCGTCGCGGCCGCCTTGGTTCCTGATATTGTCACGGCTGCCTTGGCTTCTGGCGCCGTCACGGCCCGTCCCTTGATTCCTTCCGCCATCCCGGCCAGCACTTTGATTCCTTCCGCCGTCACGGTAAGAAGGGTCGCTGCCTGGCGCCTGGGGACGGCCTTCCCGGTAAGGCTGGCCCTGGTTTCTGGATGCCCCCGTATCCTCCGCTGCCGTATCCCGCGGCCTTGCCGGATTCTGGGGCTGGGCCGGTTGTGGTTTCACCACTGCCTGGGGCGCCGCCTGCGGTTTTGCCGCCTGGGGCGCCGCTGCCTGAGGCCTTACGGCCTGAACCTGGCTTGCCGCCTGGGTTTTTCCTGGCGCCTGGGCCTGGTTTGCCCCGGTCTGAGGTTTCGCCTCTGCCGGAACCTGGCCGGTTGCCGCCTGGGGCCTTGCTGTGGCATCTCTCTGCCCCTGCGGGCTTACTACCCCCGGCATACGGGCAGAACCCTGGGATTTCCCTGCCGCCCTGCCTGTGTCCCGGGCCTGGCTTTTGGGGCGCGCCGGCCTCTGCTGGGAATTCTGCGGCCGATATACGGCTGCTATCTTTTTCTTTGGCGCCGGCGCCCCCTCAGGCTTGGCCGCCCCTGAAGAAGCCCCGTCCGGCAAAACGCCTTCCGGTTTCACGACCCCCGTTTTGCCGGATGCCGCCCGTTTTACCATTTGGATCTGCTCCTCGCTGATGTTGGAAGAATGTGACTTTACGTCCTGGTTCTGCCTCTGCAATATATCCAAAACCTCCTTACTGGTTTTCCCTAATTCTTTCGCAAGCTCATTAACTCTCATACTCACTACCTCCGATTTTATTCATTTGTTTTACGATTGCTTTGGCAAACCCTTCGTCCACAATTGCCAGCGAGGCCCTTTCTTCCTTGCCCATGGCATGGCCCAGTTCGCCTTTTCCTCCAAAATAGCAGATAGGAACTTTATAGTAAGTACACATGTTGGTGAACATTTTCTTCGTATTGTCCGAAGCTTCCACTGACACCACCACAAGACGGGCCTTTCCGGATTTCACCGCCTTTTCCGCCATAAACTCGCCGCTGGCTGCCTTTCCTGCTTTCATAGCCAAGCCAACCAGCCCCAAAACTTTCTGCCTATCATCCAAGATGCCCCATCTCCTTTTCCAAAACCTCGTAAACCTCCTTCGGGACGGCCATCTTGAAAGACCGCTCCAGCCCTTTTCCTTTTATGGCCTTTTTCAAACAATCCATGGATGGGCATAAATAAGCCCCCCGCCCGTTCTTCCTTCCGGTGGCATCCAGCGTGAATTCCCCTTCCGGGGTTTTCAGGATCCGGATCAGCTCCCTTTTATTTTTCATTTCCCCACAGCCAATACATTGCCTCTGGGGGGTTTTCTTCGTACTCACCAGTTCCTCACTCCCTATCTTTTCCACGTTGCAGCGACCCTTAACAATCGTTACTGTACGTTATCCTGCCCTTCGTAATCCTCCACGGGGTAGTCTTCCGAAGCCGTAATGTCAAATTCCGCAGGGAAATCGTCATATACGCCTTCCTCCTGATCGTCAATGCCCATTTGCTCAAACAGGCCCATCTCCCTGGCCTGGGTCTCACTCTTAATATCAATCTTATATCCGGTCAGCCGGGCTGCCAGCCGGGCATTTTGCCCTTCCTTTCCAATGGCCAGGGACAATTGGTAGTCCGGCACAATCACCTGGGCCTCCCGCATCTCCTCGTCCGCCACCACACAAATAACCTTAGCGGGGCTTAATGCATTCTCTATTAAATATGCCGCGTTCTCATTCCAGGTAATGATGTCGATTTTTTCTCCCCTTAACTCATTGACAATGGAATTCACCCGGGCCCCGTTCATACCTACGCAAGCCCCCACCGGGTCTACATTAGGGTCGTTGGACCAGACGGCAATCTTGGTGCGGGAACCGGCCTCCCGGGCTATGGCCTTGATTTCCACCGTGCCGTCCCTGACCTCGGTCACCTCCGCTTCAAACAGGCGTTTTACCAGATCCGGATGGGTCCGGGATACGGAAATCTTAGGGCCTTTGGGCGTGTCTTTCACTTCCAGTACAAATACCTTGATCCGTTCGGTAGGCTTAAAGAACTCGCCCTTCACCTGCTCGGCCTCTGTCAAAATCGCATCTACTTTTCCCAGGTTTATGCTGACGTTCCGGTTCAGGTACCTTTGCACAATGCCGGTCACCACATCCTTCTCTTTCCGGTACCAGTCGTTAAACTGCATGTTCCGTTCTTCTTCCCGTATTTTCTGCAGGATCACGTTTTTTGCATTTTGGGTGGCAATCCGTCCAAAGGACTTGGATTCAATAGGGAACTGTACCACGTCTCCCAATTCATATTTGGGACTTTTCATTTTAGCCTCGGCAAGGCTTACCTGAAGCACCGGGTCCTCCACTTCTTCCACCACTTCCTTCTCTGCATAGACCGCAAAATCGCCGGTGTTGGGGTTGATATTCACCTTCACGTTGTCCGCCTTGCCAAAGTGGTTCTTACAGGCGGTAAGCAAAGAATTCTCAATGGCTTCCAGCAGAGTCGCTTTGCTGATGTTCTTCTCCTTTTCCAGCAGCTCCAATGCCTCAATTAACTCTTTATTCATGGTTTTTTCCTCCTAAAAGACCCTTTCCTTTTTCTAAAAGTCGAATACCAGCCGGATTAACGCAATCTCGGCACGGGCGAATACCTCTTCTTTTCCGTCCTCCATCTCTATGATTACCGTGCCTTTGTCGTACCCTTTCAAAATACCCGCGTACTCTTTTTGTTTCCCCCTTGGCTTATACAGCTTCAGTTCCACTTCCTCGCCTAAATTCCGCTCAAAATCTTTGTCCTTTTTCAGCGGCCTGCCCAGCCCCGGGGAACTGACTTCCAGAATATAGCTGTCGGCAATAAAGTCTTCCTTGTCCAGCCAATCGCTTAAATTCCGGCTAATGGCCTCGCAGTCGTCCACGGTGATGCCGCCTTCCTTGTCAATGTACGCCCGCAGGTACCAATTCCCTGCCTCCTTCACATACTCCACATCCACCAGCTCAAACCGGTGCCCTTCCAGAAGGGGAAGCAAATATTTTTCTGTCCTGGCTTCATATTCTTCTCTTCTTGTCATGCCATCACCTCGCTTTGCCATTTCCGTAACAAATTTTAAAGAATACATAAAAGCGAGAGTGGACATCCGCCCACTCTCTATCATGTATATATTAATTATCGTGTTATCATATGCATTATAACACCGGAAAATGCCAATTGCAAGGGTTTTCTTACAATTTTTCCCTTAATATGCTGCTGTTTTGCCGTTTTGTTTTCCTTATATTTAAATAGCAAAAGAAGTGGAAGGTACACAGGCAAAAGGCAGCCCTGGCTTTCGGGCAAGGGAATCCTGCCATTTTCCCTAAATCTTACTAACCTTTTCGCCTATCTTAACTTTTGTTATGGTTTTTTTCCATCATTTCCGGTAATCTGGTATTATAGGCAACCATAAGGCTATTTATTTAAGAATCAGGAGGGATTAGCAATGAGCATGGGGGAACCAACCAAGATTTATGCCAAAGACAATCATGACGTGGCCTTGAAAGTCACAAAGGGACATTTTTCTTCCGACCGTTTTCACATTAACTACTATATTGACATGACTTCTCTGAAAATGCGCCGCAAAGACGCACAGCAAGTAGCGAAAGCCATGGTGTCCCGTTATGTAAACCGGGTAAACCTTTCAGGGAATACCCCCTTCGTCAGTGGGGACATGCAGCAATTAATCGCTTCCATGTCCACCAAAACGCCCATTGATACCATTATCTGCATGGACGGGTGTGAGGTCATCGGGGCTTACGTGGCGTCCGAGCTTTCCCAGATCGGCGTGACCACGTTAAACAGCCACAAGACCAGTTATATCATTACCCCTGAATTTGATTCTACCGGGCAAATGGTCGTGCGGGACAACATCCGCCCCATGCTGAAAGACAAGCACGTGCTGGTAGTGCTGGCAACAGCCATGTCTGGCAGGACCATATCCAAAAGCATTCGCTGCATCCAATCTTACGGCGGCCTGATCGAGGGGATTTCCGTGATCTTCTCCGCAGTGGACGAGATTGACGGTTATCCGGTCAATTCCGTATTTGACACTTCCGACCTTCCGGATTTCCGGCTGTCAGACCCCAGCCAGTGCCCGGATTGCAAAAACGGCGTAAAATTAGACGCCATTGTTAATAGCTACGGGTACACCGTCCTGGATTAAGCCCGTAAGGGCATAGGACCCACGGCGGTTACCGGATTCCAAACAACTGCAAAACGGCCCTGCAAGCTTTCCCAATAAAAGCTTGCCGGGCCGTTTTCATCGGATTTCCACCCCGTCGTGGACTAACTGCTTTAAACGCGCCTCATCCTGTATGATGATGGTGCCTTGTTCCTTACTGATACACCCGTCTTTTTTCAAACGGGCAATGATTCGGGATACCGTCACCGGATGGGTGCCTAAATATTTTGATATTTCCAGGCATGTCATTGTTTTGGGAAGGACTTTTTCCCCGTTTTTTGTCACGTAAAACTCTAACAGCAAACGGCAGAAACGGACACCCGCGTTGTCTTCCTGCGAATGCTGAAAATGGATGAGCACTTCCTGATAATTGGCTGTAACCGCCTGAAGCATCAATTGGTTGAATTTTAAGTCCTCTTTCAGCAGCTTGCGGAACACGTTCCCCCGCATCTGGTATAATATGCAGGGCGACTTCGTCATTTGGAACAGTTGAAGCCGGTCCTTTTTTCCGGTAATGGCCTGGCAGTCAATGGCGCTAAGCAGCAACGGCATAAACCCAAGGATCCTCTGCTTGTGGAAATATTGGTATACCCGCTCTTCCCCTTCCCGGGAATAGCTCATCAACGCTACCACCCCGGACTCCAGATAATATAAAGAATCTGCCTGCACCTGGTTATCGGGGGAATATAAAATCTGGTTCTTTTTTGTGGTGATCCGTTGTCCATAGGTCAAAAAACATTCAAATAAATCATGGTTTGTCTCCGTGGCAAATCTCCCCCTCGTATCTTTTTCTTATATAATTATAACATGTTTTGTCATTTTTTACTATAATAATTTTGCGCTTTCGCCTAGATATGACAATCTTTGGCAGATCTGCCCTTGCCTACACCCCCGGCTTTCCCCTTTCATATGATAATCATATGGTAAATCAAGGAGGTAACTAACCTATGAAGCCGAAACTGGAGGTCTGTGGCGTCAGCTATTCTTACCATACACTGGAAGGCGAAACCCCGGCCCTTTCCCATATATCCTTCACCGTACCCTCCGGGGAATTTCTGGCTGTCATCGGCCCGTCGGGATGTGGTAAATCCACGTTGCTGTCCCTGTTGTGCGGCCTGCTAAAGCCAGAAAAGGGGAATATCTCCATGGATGGCATCCCCATTGGGCAGTCTCACGCAGGTATCGGCTATATGCTGCAAAAAGACCATCTTTTCGAATGGCGCACCATCTACGGGAACGTAGCTTTAGGGCTGGAAATCCAAAAAAAGCTCAACGATGATACCCGCCGCGGCCTGCGGGAAATGCTGGAAGCTTACGGGCTAAATGGCTTCGCATCCGCCCGCCCCTCAGAGCTTTCCGGCGGAATGCGCCAGAGGGCGGCCCTGATCCGCACCCTTGCCTTAAAACCGGACCTGCTCCTATTGGACGAACCATTTTCCGCCCTGGACTACCAAACCAGGTTGTCCGTATGCGACGATATCAGCAGCATCATACGCAGTACGGGAAAAACAGCTATTTTAATCACCCATGACTTGTCCGAAGCCATCAGCGTAGCGGATCGGATCCTTATCCTGTCATGCCGCCCCGGCAAAATAAAGGCTTTACTGCCCATCCATTTCCCGCCAGAATACGACAGCCCTTTAAAACGAAGAAACGCCGGCGAATTTTCTGCATACTTTAACCGGGTATGGGAGTTGCTGCAGGAACATTAGCAAAGGGCAAGAAACTGCCGGAAGTGATAAGAAACGCCAAACGGCGCAGGAACCCCGGAAGGCCTGCTTCCTTTGCTCCTGCGCCGTTTGCCGGCTTTTATAATGAGGCCTTTTTCTCCAGCCAGGCAACGGCCTGGTACAAGGCCGCCGACAGGATGCAGAGGATCGCTATGCTCATCATAACCAGATCCAGTTTAAACACTTGGCTCCCATAAATAATCAAATATCCCAGCCCTTTCTGCGCCGCCAAAAATTCCCCAATAATCACCCCTACCAGGCATAGGCCGATATTTACTTTCATATTGCTGATAATCAGCGGCACGGAGCCTGGCAGCAGCACTTTAACCATTACGTCCCTGCGGGTGCCGCCCAGGGAATAAATCAATTTAATTTTATCCGGGTCCACTTGGGAAAAACCATTGTGCAGCGTCAGGATGGCGCCAAACACCGCCACAGACACGGCCGCCACCACAATCGTCCTCACATGGTTCCCCAGCCACACAATCAGCATCGGGGCCAGTGCAGACTTGGGCAGGCTGTTTAGCATGACCAAATAAGGCTCCCATATCTCCGACGCGCTGCGGCTGAACCAAAGCGCCATGGCTACGCCAAGGCCAATGGCCACACAAAGCCCAAAACTAATTAAAGTCTCCAGCAAAGTAACCCCCACATGGCCCAAAAGGCTCCCATCCCTGGCCATTGTCCAAAAACACCGGAAAACCCGTGTGGGGGAACTGAAAATAAAATCGTCGATCACCCCCAGCCGGGCGCCTGCTTCCCAGCTTGCCAGCATAACTGCCAGCAGCAGGATCCGGCAAACAGCCACATGCCTTTTATGGCGTTTTTCCTTTTTTATATATTCCTGCTGGGCCTGGCCACAGTCCGCTTTTCCATTTTCCTTCATACGGTTTCCTCCTTGTCTGCCGCCGGCTGGCCATGGGTTTCCATTGGACCGTGGTTATTGTAACCCTACGGCCAAACAGCTGCCTACCGTCTAATATATGCCCAAAAACCGTATTTCGCACCGCTGTTTTGGAATGTGTTTCAAAAACACATTCTGCCAGGCGCCCCCTTATCCGGCGGGCGCCTGGCAGAAATACCCCCTTAGGCCTCCTCTAATTTGCCAAAAACCCCTTGCCGATAATTTCGCTGGAATTGGAAATCAGGATAAATGCCGTCGGTTCGACCTTCCGTATGTAATTTCGCAGTTTTATCGCCTGGCCCCGTTTCATCGTAGCCAGGATAATGGTTTTCCCCTGGTGGCTGAAAGCCCCTTCCGCCTTATATACGGTAGCGCTCCGGTTCAGCTCCTTGATGATGTAGTCACAAATTGGCCCCGGGTTGTCGCAGACAATATTAAAACATTTACACAGGTTCATGTTTTCAATCACATCGTCAATAACCAGGGACTTCGCCATCAGGCCCAGGCAGGAAAACAGCCCGGTGGTGGGGCCAAAGACAAAAAAGGCCAAGACCACCGAAGTCAGGTCTACCACCAGCAGGGCAGTCCCGATGTTCATGCTGGTGTGCTTTTTTAAAATCATGGCGATAATATCGGTACCCCCGCTGGAAGCGCCGATGTTAAACAAAACCGCCGAACCCAGGCCCGGGCAAAATATGGCAAAAATCAGTTCCAATAATGGCTCGCGGGTCAAAGGCGCACCCAACGGGTACAGCCGTTCCAGCACAGACAGGCTCACGGACATCAACATACTGGCATAAACCGTCTTCACGCCTACGTCCGTCCCTAAAAACATAAACCCCAAGGCCAACAAAGCCGTATTGACAAAAAACGTAAAATCCCCTGCGGAAAAACCGGTCAGCCGGGCAACCACTGTAGAAAACCCGGTAACCCCTCCAAAAGCAAAATTATTGGGGAATTTGAAAAAATAGATCCCCACCACCATAATCCAAATGCTAAAAGTAATCAGCCCATATTCCGCCGCCTTCCTCACAATCGGATTCTGGATGTTTTTCGTAGCCATAACTCCTTCTCCTTTACCCCTATGTCACTTAGGGAGCGCATAAAAATTGAGGGTAACCCTTACTTCTTTTATTACCCTCAATATAACCCTATCCGCCTGCAAAAGCAAACACCATTATTGCTGATTATCCTACAAGGGGAAAGTTGTGTCGTTTTTCATGTGAAAACCCTTGGGACAGGCACGCCATCGCCGTTATTCCGGGCGCGCCTTGCCCGGTCACCGGTACATACGCTCAGCTTCCTGGACCAATTCCAAAAACTCTTTCCGGTAGCTATCGGAATCCAGACGGACGCAAGCCTCCGCCAGTTCCGCCACGCTTTTATAGGTAGAAGAACCTTTGTATTTGCTGTCTTTAAGCACCATGCCAAACTCCGCTACCGCTGAGGCAAAAGCCATATTTTCTGATTGTTCCTTCCGATAGCTTAGCGCCTCTACCGGGTGCTCCATCCGCATACTGGCATTTCCGTCGGGCTTTTTATAACGCAGGCTTACCGTCAATAGCTCGCTGCTACCCACAAAACTGCCGGGGGCCTGATACTTCAACTCCCTTCCTTCCTGGGCGCCTTTGTCTGCCGGAATGACCTCGTACAGGGCCGTGACCCGGTGTCCGGCCCCGATTTCCCCCTCGTCCACCTGGTCGTTGTCAAAATCTCCGTTGGCCAACAAACGGTCCTCATAGCCTATCAGCCGGTAAGCAGATGCATATTCCGGATTGAACTCCACCTGGATTTTTACATCTTTGGCCACGGTAACCAGCGTCCCGCACATTTCTTCCACCAGCACCTTTTTTGCCTCCATCAGGCTGTCCAGGTAGTGGTAATTGCCGTCTCCGTTATCTGCCAGCGCTTCCATTTTGCTGTCCTGGAGGTTTCCTGTGCCCACCCCCAGCACAGACAGGTGGACGCCGCCCTTTTTCTTTTCCTGTACCAGCCGGACCAGCTCCCCTTCGCTGCTGGCCCCTACGTTCATATCTCCGTCCGTGGCCAAAATCACCCGGTTGTTCCCACCGGGGATAAAATGCTTTTCTGCCAGCTCATAAGCTTTCTGGATGCCTGCCGCCCCGGCCGTAGGCCCGCCTGCCTCTAAATCCTCGATTGCGGCGGCGATCCTCGCCGCCTGATCCCCGGGGGCCCCGTCCAACACTACCTGTTCCTCCCCGGCATAAGTCACAATGGAAACACAATCGTTTTCTGTCAGGTTCTGGGCCAGCATGGCAAAGGATTTTTGCACCAGGGGCAGCTTGTCGTCCGAATACATAGAGCCGGACACGTCCAGCAAAAATACGAAATTGGAAGCCGGGCGCCGTTCAAAATCAATATCTCTCGCCTTCAGTCCGATGAGCAGCAAACGGTGGCCCTCCTTCCAGGGGCAATCAGAATATTCGGTGGTCACGGAAAAAGGTTCTTTTCCTTTTGGATCCGGATAGTCATAAGGGAAATAATTGATCATCTCCTCAATCCGCACGGCGTCTTCCGGTACCGGTACCCCCGAACGGACCATCCGGCGGATATTGCCATAGGAAGCCGTGTCCACGTCCACGGAAAACGTAGACACCGGCTCCTTTGCCACCTTTTGAAAACCGTTTTCTGAAAGGTAGCCGTACTCTTCCCTCCGGAAGCCCCCGCTGCCATTGGCCCCATCCCTTCCCCCGTTTTTCATATCTTCGGCGGCCTTAGCCTCCCTTTCCGGCACAGCCTGGGGGGCTATTCTTTGTGCCGGCTGTGGCGCCGCCCCTTCTGCTTCCTGCAACATGGCCCCGCCCGCTGCCTCTTTTGGCGCCGCGGCTTCCGCCATCCCGTCTTCTGCCGCGGCGATTGCCCAGGTTCCAGCGGCAGTGGTCTCGGCAGCGCCCCCGGCGTCTCCCCCCTCCGCCATAACCTGCGCCTCCATAGCCGGTGCTTCCCCTGAAGCCGTGTTTTTATTCTGCCCCGTAATTTGCGGGGCCACAATTGCCAACGCCAGCATGGCAGCGGCAGCAGCCGCTAATTGATATACCGGTTTCCCTTGCCAAAAAACCGGCTTGCCAGGCTTCTTTTCCATTCCCATCCCTTCTCCGCCGGTTGGCCGCTCCGGATGGCTCCTCAAGCCCCCTTCGATCCTGCCCCAAAGGTCCGGCGCCGCCTCCTGCTTTAATTTCTTATATTCTTGTATGAACCGCTTCTTATCCATCATAGCAGCACCTCTTTCAACTTCCCAATCGCCGACCGGTAGAGCCATGCCACGGTCCCTTGCGGTTTCTTCAAAACCGATGCAATCTCCCGAAACGTAAGTTCCCCCATGATTTTCAGGTTGACAATCTGCCTCTCTTCCTCCTTAAGGGTAGCCAGGGCCTGCTCAAGGCTGAGTTTGTGGCAAAGGCGCTCTTCCATGGAGCTTTTTCCCGACTGGAGGTTATCCAAAATATCCCCGGTCCGGTTCTCCTTCTTGTGTTTGCGCAAATAATCAATCGCCATGTTGTGGGCAATGGTGATCATCCACGCCCTATGGCCCTTTCCCGGGCGGTATGTATGGGCAATGTCCCACAACCGGATAAAAAACTCCGAAGTTACGTCCTCGGCATCTTCCCGGTTATGTAAAATTTCCGTCGTCACGGAATAGACCAGGGCGCAGTAATCTTCATAAATCATGCGAAGCCCCTCCTGGTCGTTTTTACAAATACGGCCAATATTTTCTTGAAACTGTTGATCATTCATGGCGTTATCCTCTTTTGCCCCAGCCTTGTATTTACTATACGGATGAAAACGGAAAATTTATGGCAATATAAATTTTTTCCATTTTAACAGATAAAAAAGGAACTGGCAAGGCCTTCCCAAGTGCAAGGGGCCTTCGTCCCGGCCGCATGGGCTGCCGTCCGCAAGAAGGGCTTCCTTCATTCATTTGATAAACGTAAATGGTTGATCGCTATCCGGCAGAAAAAAAGCATATCCGGTTTTTGTTACCGGATATGCTTTTACTCATGATCCAATGGCATGTTCCTGCCCTTTCTGGTTTTCTTCCCTATAGAAGTTATCAAAAGCGGGCTTTTCCTGCAAAGGTCTTCCTCCTGCGCCCTTGCGCCACGGCGGACACCGCCTCCCGGATGCACCGGATTTGCAAAATTCAGGACAAGTACCGGCTTTGCTTCCCCCTCCCAAAACCTATAACCGGATATTTGATATTGCTGCCTTGCAACAGCAAAAGAACCCCTGTTTTCACATCCATAACCGCATCTGCCTATAACATGGGTTTTTTTTAATCCGTGCGGCTGCAAATATCCTGTACATCCTCCGGGAGCAAGACATGGATTGTCTCCATAGCTTTTTTCGGCAGCTTTAGGCCTACAGCCCTTCCGTTTACCTTATAGCTTCCCTGTTTTAATATTCTCAGCGTATCCTGAAACATTTCTATATTATCCATCCGCATATACACGCACCTCCGGTTTCTTATTTCCCCATTCAGCAAGGATGTTTTTTCGTGCCGGCGTGCCCCGGGCCTGTATATTCCCTGGCCCTGAAAAGCGCCCCGCCGGTCCGGCGGTAAGAAACCTGGCCGAAAATCCCCGGTTTCCATAACTTTGGGCTTGTGGTACCATTGAGATAGCGATAAAGCATAAACGGAAGTACCTGACAATGAGGAATATGATTGCATACTGTGGGCTGCACTGTGAAAAAAGCGACGCCTAGCTTGCAACACCCCATGACGGCCAGGCATTGCGTGAGAAAACCGCAAACTTATGGGCCGAGTCAAATAATGCCCCATTCTGCCCGAACATATCAACTGCGAAGGCTGCCGTGTAAACGGGGTTAAAACGGTATACTATGACAGCCTTTGCAACATTCGTCTGTGTGCGTTGAAAAAAGGCATGGCAACATGCGGCAGCTGCCCCCTCCTTTATCCGCTTTTATTCGCTTAATTTCCAAATATCCCGGTCATATTCCCGGATGGTCCGGTCAGAGGAAAAGAATCCGGCTTTGCTGATATTTACCAGCATCTTCTTTGCCCAGCTTATCCTGTCCTCATAGTCCGCATACGCCTGCTCCCTGGCTTTGACATAGCTTTGGAAATCCAGAAGCGTCATAAACCAGTCTTTATCCAGCAGCTCTTTATGCAGCCGTTCCAGGCTCTCTTTGTGCCCTACAGCCGTCATCTCCTTACCTACAAGGAAATCCACGGCTTCTTTAATATCCTCGTCTTTCTCATAATAATCTTTTGGCACGTAGTCAGCTTTTTCATAGTGGCCAATTACCGTCTCGCTGGATTCCCCAAAAATATAGATATTATCTTCCCCAACCAAATCGGCGATCTCCACGTTGGCACCGTCCATCGTGCCCAGGGTCACAGCCCCGTTAAGCATGAATTTCATATTCCCGGTGCCGCTGGCCTCCTTGGAAGCCAGGGAAATCTGCTGGGAAATATCACAGGCCGGGATCAGCTTTTCTGCTTTTGCCACATTATAATTCTCCACCATTACCACTTTCAGGTAAGGGCTGGCTTCCGGATCCCGGTTTACGATTTTTTCCAGGCACAAGATCAAGTGGATAATGTCCTTGGCGATTACATAGGCCGGGGCTGCCTTTGCCCCAAAAATCACCGTAATTGGCGTGGAGGGGATTTTTCCCTTTTTAATCTCCAGATACTTATGGATCACATACAAGGCATTCATCTGCTGCCGTTTATATTCATGCAGCCGTTTAATCTGAATGTCGAAAATTGAATCCTCGTCCACGTCAACCCCTTGCGTCTCCCACAGATAATGCTTCAATGCCACTTTATTCTGATGTTTAATCTCCAAAAGCCCCCTTAGGGACGCTTCGTCGTCAAAGGCGCCCAATTTCTCCAGCTCATCCGCGTCTTTTTTATATCCCGCCCCGATTTTTCCGGTGATAAAGTCTGCCAGGGGGTGGTTGCAGTGCAGCAGCCACCGGCGGAACGTAACGCCGTTGGTCTTGTTGTTGAATTTCTCCGGGTACAGCTGGTAAAATGCTTTCAGCTCAGTATTTTTAAGGATCTCGGTGTGCAAATAGGCCACCCCGTTCACGCTAAAGCCATAGTGGATATCCATATGGGCCATATGCACCAGGTCCGTCGAATCAATTATCGCCACGGACGGGTCTTCAAACCGGCGGCGGATCCGGCCGTCCAAAATTTCTATGATGGGGACCAACTGGGGCACTACCTCTTTCAGATAGGCAATGGGCCATTTTTCCAGGGCTTCTGCCAAAATTGTATGGTTTGTGTAGGCACAGGCCTTTTTTACGATCTCCACCGCTTCATCAAAATCAATCCCCCGCTCCGTGAGCAGCCGGATCAGCTCCGGGATCACCATGGACGGATGGGTATCGTTGATTTGGATTACCGCATAATCCGGCAGGTCATGGAGGGTACACCCTTTTTTCACGCACTCATCCAGAATCATCTGGGCCCCGTTGCTGACCATAAAATACTGCTGGTAAATCCGCAGTTTCCTCCCTGCCTCATCACTGTCGTCCGGGTACAAAAACAGGGTCAGGTTTTTGGCGATGTCTTCTTTGTCAAAGGAAATCCCTTTTTCCACAATCCCTTCGTCTATTGTTTCCACGTCAAACAAATGCAGCCAATTGGTCCGGTTATGGTATCCGGTTACCGCAATATCGTAAAGCCGGGAGTGTACGGTCAGCTTCCCAAACCGGACCGGGTAAGAAACTTCCCTGCGGATCAGCCAGCTTTGGCCTTCCATCCAGGGATTGGGGACTTCTTTTTGCAGCCCGTCTTCAAACTCCTGCTTAAACAGGCCCAGATGGTAATTCAGCCCGATCCCGGCGCCGTTTAGCCCCAGGCCGGACATGGAATCTAAAAAACAGGCTGCCAGGCGCCCTAGGCCGCCATTGCCCAGGGACGGCTCCGGTTCGGCCTCCTCGATGTCGCACAAGGCTTTGCCGGCATCTGCCAGCGCGTCCCTCACTTCGTCATACCACCCTAAATTGATCAGGTTATTTGACAGAAGTTTCCCGATCAAAAATTCTGCAGAAATATAATAAATTTTCTTTTTTCCTTCGCCGCTTTCCCGTTTCGCCGCTTCCTCCTGCACCATAGCCAACAAAGCCTGGTACAATTGGCGGTTGTCGCACGCCTGGATCTCTTTGCCACACTTTTCCTTTAACGCTTCCGCAAGTTTCCCCATAAACGCCTCCTTGTTCTTACGCTTTGTTTACACGCCTTATCAGGCCCTTTTCCACTGGCAAGCCAGCAAAAATATTTCAACCTAATTTGTATTATATGCCCGAATCCAGCCTTTTTTCTTGCATTATTCTGGAAAAACATGATACAATCCTATCAAATACAAAATACGATGGCAATGCCCGGGAGAAAAGCACGCGCTTATGAACATTATCGAATATGAAAACTATCAGGAAAAGCCCCGCCACCACGACAACCCTTTCCCTTACCTGACCTACCCTTGCTCCATCCCCCAAGATTTTAAGCAAGTCCCCCTGCACTGGCACGACGAGATGGAATTGATCTATATCAAAAAAGGGGCTGGGACTGTTACCCTGGATTTTTCCCCTTTAAAAGTATCTGCCGGCGACATTGTTATCGTCTGCCCCGGCCAGCTCCATTCCATAGGCCAGTTAAACCAGGAAACCATGGAATATGAAAACATTATTTTCCCCCTATGGCTTTTAAGCTCCCGCCAGCCTGACAGCGCCTGGGAAACTTACCTGGCCCCCATCGCCCTGCGCCAAATGGAGCTGCCTTTTTGCCTGCGCCCGGGCACGCCGCCTTATCCAGCCGCTGCCGCCTGCCTGGATGAAATCGACCAGGTCAGGCGTACGTTCCCAAAAGCTTTTGAACTGGTCATCAAGGGGAAGCTGTTTGAGTTCTTTTTCTCGCTGTACCAGCACGGGCTGGTAACCCTGCGCCCCCACGCCGACCCCACCCGCCGCCGTTCACTGGAAAAATCACGGCAGATCTTAAAATACATCGAGCAGCATTATAACGAAACGCTTTCCATAAAAAAACTGGCGGACTTTGTAGGGTTCAGCCAGTCTCATTTCATGAAATTTTTTAAACATACCTTCGGCCTGTCCTTTACCGCATACTTAAACGACTACCGGCTTACCATGGCCTCCCGGCTGCTTTTGTCCTCCGAGGGTTCTGTCCTGGCCGTAGCGTCGGAATCCGGCTTTGAAAACCTGTCCTATTTTAACCGGAAATTCAAAGAACGGTTCGGCATGACCCCCAGGGAATTCCGTATGCACGGGCAGCATCCGCCTATTCCTCCTCGTAATCCTCATAAAAGTCACAGCCGCAACGGCCATTCTCTTTCACCTGATAGAGGGCACTGTCCGCATCCGGATACAAATTGTCCGTAAAACCGGTGTCGGAAAACGCTACCCCCACGCTTAAAGATACCTGGGGAAGGCCGTCGTTGGGGTTTTTCAGCCGCCAGTTCAAATTATTGATTTTCTCCCGGATCAATTCCGTCATTTGGGGGGTGGTATCCATCATGATGACGGAAAACTCGTCCCCTCCTATCCGGGCTACATAATCCTTGGAGCGGAAGCTGACCCGCAATAAAGACGCCACTTTTTTCAACACCTTGTCACCGGCCTCATGGCCATGCTCATCGTTCACCTCTTTGAATTTATCTACGTCTATCAGCAAAAAGGCAATCGGTTTTTTTTGCGCCTTCAAAAGCTGGCGAAGCTGGTCAAAGCCGCCCCGGTTAATCAATCCGGTAAGCGCGTCATGCTCCGCTTTGTGCCGCAGCATGGACTCATTTGCCGCATTGACCTCATAGATATCGTTATAGGTAAGGGCCAGGTATTTAAATTCGTAAGCGCCGGAAATCTCCAGCATCCGGTCTTCCTTAATACACCGGATGTAAACTTGCAGCGGTTTGACAATCAGTGCAATCACCAGTACAAAATTAAGGATATTTAAAACAAACAGCAGGCTGATATAAAGCCTTTGCCGTTCCATTGCCCGCTTTAAAGTCAGGGAACTGTCTATCTGGCGCATTTGGGTGGATTCCAGCACCGTATCAATGAACCTGGAAATGTTATAGGAAATGGATTCTTTAGCATCCTCGTAAGGCACGTCGAACACAATTTTGACGGCCTTTTCCAGCATGGCCCCGTTGCTTAAGGCACGGTCTTCTTCTGTGAGGCGCATGTCCCTTACTTCCTGGGGGAAGCTTTCCAAGTCCTGCCCTGTGGCCACAGCCACCAGCTTCATAGAATAAATCTCCACCCTCATAAGCTCTTCGGATTTTTCCAAGGCATCCTTTAGGTAGCCATAGGCTTCGGGGCTGGCATTTTCCTTCTCCAGTTGGAACAAGGCATGTTCCCGCCGCTTGGTAACATGGACTTCCGTAAAATAACTTTCCACTTGGCTGGGGTCTTTATTGACCGCATACAGCCTTGCCTTCATGGTCAAATAATCGGAAGCGCTGGTCACCAGGTTTGCTTGCCGCACACTTTCTATGTAAGTATCGGTAGCCTCGCTTAATTTTTTATATTGTAATGACAGATGAACCGTCGTATAGATTATCAACACATAGAGGGCGCTGGCCATCAAAATCATGCTGTAATTAATGGTCCGGATCCGGACGCCCTTTATTTTTTTCGTATCTTTATTGTCCATCCCTATCCCCTCTGTCACTCCCTGCTCCAGTTATGCAGGTCTTGTTTCGCATCCTCGGCCATTTGCCACATCTCTTTTATATACCGGCTGTCCGGGGCCACCCTTTCCCATAGCCGGTATGCCCGGGTAGCACGCGCTTCGTCCCAGCAGACCCGGTTCCCGGCGCAATAGTCGAAATATACTTGGCTGTACAGGCTTGCCATCTCTTCTTTCAAATCTTCCGGCATGGCGTTAATCGTTTTTTTCGCCTGTTCCTTTACCACCGCCTTGGTAAACTCCGGGCCATATCGGCCAAAACAAAGCAGGTTTTCGTCACGGCTCCCCTGTGCGGCGGCATACGCGGCCACATCCGCCTGTTTGGTCCAAAATTTCATGCCCCCGCCTTCTTCCCATTCCAGGCATCCGTACTGGCAAGGGGCCATGCCGTAAGGCGGCAGCACAACCTCGGCCACCCCGTAAGATCCCTCCGGGACCCCCGGTTCGGCCTTATGTTTTTTTATCCTCTGGGCATGGAGGTGGCCACTGACATACAAGGGGAGCCCATATTTCTCCCACATACGGATAACGTCCTGGTGGTTCTCCATGGTACATTCTACCGTATACAGCCGGCTTTCTGAAAGTAGGTTGTGGTGCCCTACAGGCAGCACTTCAACCCCCTGCGCCATGGCCTGGTCTAAATATCCTTCTGCCCAGGCCATGGTTTCCGGCTTCAAACGCCCGCTAACCTGGTTGTAGCCTTCATACTGGCAAGTGTCCAGCATGAGTATCCAATGGGTATCATCCAAAGCGTAAAAATAGCTAAGGGAAGCCGGATCCCTGCTAAAAGCCTGACCATAGCCAAATTCATGGTATATTTCCAGAAAGTCCTGCCCTGCCTCCAAATATTGCGCCGCTGCTTTCTCACTTCCAAAATAAGTAGCGGCATTCCGGTTATTAATATCATGGTTTCCGGGGACTACCAGGACGGGGACGCCTGCCTCCTTTGCCCGCCGGAGTTTTTCTGCCAGCCCAAGGTGGTTTTCCCTTTCCCCATTGTGGGTTATGTCCCCAGCCAATACCAAAGCCGACGGCTTTTGGGCAATGGCCTCCTCTACCAAGGTGTCAACCAGCATGTCGCTATATCCGTTTATTTTCCCGTCGTCTGACGCCTCCATCTGCCGGAACGCCTCCCCCCCGTCATGGGTGGTTTTGCTCATATAATGGATGTCTGACGCCAGCAGGATCCAGGGCGGCACATAAGGGCTTTCTTCCGTCTCTTGCGGCGCCTCTTGCGTATCCTCCCGGCCAGGCTTTAAAGGGGTTTTTCCGAAAGGGGGGCGGGCCGGGGCTTCGGTTTCTTCTTCCTCCCAAAAAAGGGGCCTGCTTTCCTCCTCCGGACTGGAACCCTTTGAAGGGGCCTCCCCGGAAGGGGCAGCCCCCTCCTGCCCTGCCCCTCCCGGCGGCTTTGCCAGGCGGCCGGCTAAAAAGACGGCAGCCAGGCAAACCAGGACCAGCAGCAGGTAAATCAAAGGCGGTATGTATTTTTTTACCTTCATAAATCAGCCTTCCCATCCCTCATACCGTTGCTATCATCATATATTTTGTCAAAAAGGAAAGCTGAACCCTCCATGCCTCTTATTGGGCCCCACCTACTATGTCGTTGATGCAGACCGCGCCATACGGCCGTATGGCCATCCGGTATGCGCTGCCTTTGCCCAGGGCTTTTTCGATATAGGCAATGTACTCATCCACAATTTGGTTGGGGAGCATGGCCATGACCACGCCGGCAAATCCGCCGCCATGGATCCGGCAAGCCCCTTTTTTCTTCTGCTGGATAAACAGTTCCGTCAGCGCCAAGGCAACGCATATCCCCTGCTCCTGGAAATCGGAATTGGTATAGCAGTTCTGCAGCCATTTCCAGGAGGAATTGCCGGACGCGGTAATGTTAGCAAGGAAATCTTCAAACCGCCCTTCTTTCAAAGCCGCCACTTCCGCTTCCACCCGCTTATTCTCCTCAAAGAAATGAAGTGCGCGCATCACGGACCGGTCACCGGCAAATTGGCGCACCCCGCTGAGGTTTTCCATTACCTGGGCTTCGGTAATCTGTGCGCAGACTTCTTTGCCGAAATACTCCGCTACCTTTTTCATTTCCTTGGGCACCGCAGAATAATCTTCGCTTAAATCTGCATGGCCTTTCCCGGTCTGCACAATAATCAGGCTGTGGTCCTGGGAGGCAAAATCAAAGTCAACCTTTTCCACCACCGGGTTCGCCGGATCCTGGAAATCAATGGCTATCAGCCCCCCTACGGCGCAGGCCATCTGGTCCAGCAAGCCGGAGGCCTTATCCCAGTACACATTCTCGGAATATTTCCCGATATGCGCATAGGCCACCGTGTCGATCGAGCCTCCGTTAAAGAAGGTATTTACCATAGAACAGATCAGCATCTCAAAAGATGCAGATGAACTGACGCCGGCAGAACTGATTACATTGCTGGTGATATAAGCGTCGAACCCGCCGACTTCATAGCCAAACACTTTAAACCCCTGGAGGATTCCCTTCACTAAATCTTCCGTACCGGCCTTCTCCTTGCTGGGCTCCAAATGTTCCAGGTCAATGCACAGTTTCTGGTTAAACCCTTCACTGATAATATTTACTTTTGTTGACCCGTTTTTAGCCCCGGCCCCCACGCAGTCCAGGTTAATGCTGCCGGCCAGCACTTTCCCGTGGTTATGGTCCGTATGGTTGCCGCTGATTTCCGTCCGCCCCGGGGAAGTGAACATAAATATGTCCTTATCCCCATAAGCGCCCCGGAATTTCTCTGCCATATCCTTGTACCTCATGGCGTTTTCCTTGGCCTGCCCCGGCCCATACAGCTTCACCATCAAATCCTCTGCCGCCTGGCCATCCAATAATTTCAGGGTTTCATCTACTTTCATCTGCCTCTCCTTTCTGGTGGTTGGGATCTTTTTTGCTTTTGCACCATTGTCAAAAGTATATCATACTTTGTTTTCCTTAAGCAATATCCTTTTGGGTTTTATTCCAAAACCCCTTACACCCGGTTTACCGGATATACCCCATTAGGCGTTCGTAATCTGCGATAAAGTAGGCGTTGGCCCGCTCATAATCGTTAAACATGTTTTCCGTAAAGCTCTCCGGCGCGATGGTGCCATGGTACCAAGGCTTGCTGTTAAAATAAGCCTGCAGGTTCTGGTCTTTAAACCGCCTTCCTTTCCTGGCATAGATCTCGTTCCTTGCCAGCCGCAGCTGTTCCTGGTTCAGCCGGCCTAAATCTGCGCTGGTCAGGTAGCGCCGGTCGCTGTCATAAATAATAAAATCGTTCACGAACATCTGGGCTTGGGATTGGGTAGGTTCCAAATACACGGACGGCACATATTCATACTCATTGCGCACCGCCACGGTTTCATCCACATAATCCAGGTTAAAATTCCGGAGCACTTCTTTCTGGTCCTGCAAAAGCGTCTCATATTCCACCAGGTACATTTCCTTTTGCTGCCGGAAAATGGAGTTATAAATATCCGACATGCTGCTGATCTGGCCTACGTTGCGGTAAAAGCCGCCGGAAGCGCTGGCAATTGATTCCAAATCCGACGTGCTTAAATCGTTGCCTACCCCGATAATATAAATAGGCACATTGTAGCGCTGGGCCCTTTCCGCCACGATGCCCGGCGTGCACTTGCTGATGTTGTCTTTGCCGTCGGTAAAGGCGATAACGCATTTGGCGCCGTCCTGGGCCGCCGTCTGCTCAATGGCCACATACAAGCCGTCATACAAGGCCGTCATATTATATGTCACCAACCCGTTTACCGCATTCCTGGCATAATTAATATCCGTGGTAAAGGCCGTGTTGATGTACACGGAATCCGCAAAGCTTATCACACAAACGCTGTCCCCCGCGCCGGTCTGGACGCTGTTGAGGAAGTCGTTCATCACAAATTTGGCCTCCTTAAGCGGCTGCCCGTCCATGCTGCCGCTCACGTCTGCCAACATACTGATATTCAGCCGTTCCACATTGTCTAGCTGTACGGCCCGCAAAATGTCCCGCTTGGTATAGTCGGCATTCCCCACCCGTTCCTGGACAAAAAAGCTTTCCATTTTCAGGGACTTAACAGCCGTCTTCGTGGCCTTGTCTTGAATCCGGACATATACCTTGATCTTGGGGAACTCGCTTACGTCTACCTGCTCTACTTCCATCTCATAAGGGTTCTGCCCGTTGATGGCATCAATCAGGTTCTGCCACAATGCCATTTCCTGGCGTGCGTCCTCATACCGGCCTTCTTCAATGCATTTCTCCGCGTTGGCTTTATAGTTGTCCATCTGCTCTTTTTCTGACGTATAGGCATGCAAGATGTCCTGGGCAGACAGGCCTTCCAGGATCCCCTCCACTTCTTCCTTCTGCTGCTTTTCTTCAGCAGACAAATGCCTGTCGCTGCCTTCCTTGCTTTTGCCCTTTTCCCCGCCGCCAAAAAACCCCAGGTTATGGGCAAAAAGCAGGAAAACTGCCGAAGCTGCCAGCACAGCCACCCCCAAAACCACCGAAGCCACAATGATTCCCGCCGGGCTTTTTTTCGCGCCTGCCGGGGGCTCAGGCGGCGCCTGTTGTGGCGAACCACAAAACGGGCAAAATTTCGCCTCATCTTTAATCTGCTTTCCACATTTGCCACAATACATACGTTACCTCCTATATGGTTCTAATCTCCCTTTTTTCCGGGCCTTATAATGGTTTTGCGATCTCCCATTACCTGGTTTCCAGTATACGTGATTTGACAAAAAAATACAATAGCCGGCCGAACCATACTTAAAAAACTGGACCGTGTAACATCTGTTTTTTTATTTGGCGCACAGAGTCCCGTCTTCCTCAACCCTGGCGTTAAAAGAAATGCTTTCCATATACCGGAAAAACTCTTGCCTCCCGGCTTCGTCTGTTATCATCCGGGTATACCCGGCGCCTGACGTTCCCGGGAGCAGCCGGTATTTTGGCATATCCTGCCCTTTTTCCCAATCCACTTGCAGCAGCGCCGTCCTTGGGATGGAACTGCCAAACACAAAATTGCCCAGGCTATAGGCAATCAGTTTCCCTTGATAATATTCAACCCCCTGCAGCACATGGGGGTGGGCGCCGACCACCAGGTCCGCCCCGGCTTCAACCATCTGCCTGCCCATGGCCCTCTGGTATTCCTGGGGCGTTTCTTCCTTCTCCACCCCCCAATGGATATACACCGCCACAAAATCATTGGCCTGCCTTTGGATGCGGATTTCGTCCAGAAGCACGGCCATATCGTACGCAGCCAGCATTCCCGGATGGCCTTTCCCCGCCGCCCAGTCCGCCGTCGGCATAACCCGGGTAGCCCCAATGACCGCGACCTTTTTCCCTTGGGCCTCTATGGCCACCGGACGCCTCGCCTGCTCCAAATCCGCCCCGGCCCCTGTATGTAGAATCCCCGCGGCATCCAGTACCCCACAGGTATCCAATAGCGCGTCCCTACCGAAATCCAACGCATGGTTGTTGGCCAAAGCCACGCCGTCAATGCCCATTTCCTGGAACAGGGCAACCTTATTTGGCGGAAGGCGGAAAGTGTACTGTTTATCCTTTGCCGCAGCCCCCCTGTGGCTGAAGGGGAACTCCTGGTTTACCAGAAAAAATCCCGCATCGCGGATGGCTTGGCGGTAGCCCTCGTCCAACACGCCCCCTATGCCACCGGCGGCGTCATAGGCATGCAGCACATGGTCGGAAAGCAGCACGTCCCCGCCGATCAAAAGCGCCGGGCCTTGCGTTTTTTGTCCCTGGGGCTTATCCCGGATTTCCTCCGGCCCCTGCCCCCGGTTCACATCTGCACCTTCCGGTTGGATCACAATCCCCCCTGGCCCTTCCTCCCCGGAATAAATCCAAATATCGCCCATGGGCACCGCCTCTGGCTGTCCCGTTTGTACCTGGGCCAAGTCAATTTCCTCATAGGCCTTTCCCAAACATCCTGCCAAAACCATTGCGGCCGCCATAGGCACTATCACCGCCCAAACCGTCCGGTAGCCTTTTTTCGCCATGTTTTCGATCCACCTTCCTTTTATGTAAAAAGAACCCTGCCCCGGGATTTCCCCGCCTGAGCCGTCCGCCTGTAAGGCCTGGCTGCCCTGCGCCTTTGGCATCCTTGGGGCCCCGGCAATTGAGCAAAACAAAAAGGCCGCCATCCCTTTGCATCAGATAGCAGCCTTGGCTTATGTCTGTCCACCCCTTATAACGCCAGGATAATCCCTCCGTCCCCCGCATACAAAGTGGCTACCCCGGCAGTCTCCGTAATCACGACTTCCCCGGCCATCCCCAGTTTTTCCAGCTCTTGTTTTACTTGCCTGGCCCGCTGTAAGGCATTGCAGTGGGCGATAACCACCCGTTTCCCCATTGCGTCCCCTGCATTGCGGACGGCAATCTCGCACATCCGGGCAAATGCCTTCCCTACGCCCCGGGCCTGGTCCAGCTTCACAATCACCCCATGGTCTGCCCCCATAACCGGCTTAATATTCAATGCCGTGGCGAAAAAAGCCTGGAGGCCGGTCAAACGGCCGTTTTTCCGCAGATATTCCAAAGAATCCAGCACAAAATAGGTCTGCTGTTTGTCCCTCATCTCCAAAATCTTATGGGAAACCTCCCCAAAGCCCATCCCTTTTTCACACAGGTCACAGATAGCCAGGGCCAGGTTTAATTCCCCTGACGACGCCGATTCCGAATCAATGACCAAAATATTTTTATGCCCATGTTCTTCCTCATACAAGCTTTTTCCTATCATAGCGCTATTGTAGGAACCGCTCAAATGGCTGGATAATGTAAGCACATAGATGTCTTCTTCTTCACATTCATATGCCCGTTTAAACGCTTCCGGAGACGGGCATGCGGTCTTCGGGCACCCCCGGCCCTTCCTCACCAGCTCCAAAAAAGCTTTCTGGTCAAAGGCCTCGTCATCTGTCATCGTCACGTCGTCAACCTGCAGCGTCAGCGGCACGATCTGGAACTTCGGATCCCCCCTCATCTCCCTGGTTAAATCCAGACAGCTGTCGCCAATAATTTTATAGCCCATCTTTATCCTCCTGAAATCGTCCCGCTATGTTACATAGTTTTGATTACTACTTATTATAGCATATATTTCAGATATTTCAATACTCAAGCGCCTGGAAAAGCTTACTTTGTCAAATACTCGACCTCATGCCCTTCCCAGGGCTCCGGCATCTCCAGCTTGTCAATCATCCGCTCCAGCACCTGCTCCGGAATCTGCCGGCTGCGGGTCCGGTTCCGTTCCAGCAATTCCGGATAGGGGGTTTCCAGATAGAAGATATGCACCCGCGCCCCGTATCCGGCAAACAGCCGGCACAGCCGTTGCCGTGTTTCCTGTATCAGGTTCGTGGCATTCCAGATAAATGGCTCTTTCTTGCGCAAAAATTTCCTGGCCCGCTCTATGGCAAGCGCGGCCACTTTTCCGGAACCGTCCTTGGGGGAGACGCCCAGCTCATCCCGGATATCGTCCAGGGATATAACCGGCCTGCCCCCGCCGTGCCCCTGTATCCAGGTATCTTTCCCCGCCAGGGGAAGCCCTGACAGGATCCACACAGAAAATTGGGTATTGTCATAAATTTGCGCCCCCGGCTGCAAGTCCTCTTTATGGAAATATTGGTACCGGGTATGGGCGTTGGCAAAAGGATATGGCTTTTCCCAAATCCCCAGGTCTTTCCCGTATTGGATAAACAATTCGCCGTATTCTTCCAGCTCCCCCGGCGCCTGGCTGTCCCTCCCCCTGGCATCCGCCTTTGACAGCAGGGAAAGGAGCCACAACGGCACAACTTCCGCCGCCCGGATAAGGCTATGTTCCACCCGGTTTTTCCTCCAAAACCACACCGGCAGGCCGTGGAACCGGATCAATTTTGCCACCAGTTCCCGTTGGGCAAAGTCCAGGCCAAACTGCCCCGCCCCCCGGTAAGCCATGGCGCGGAATACCTGTTCCCCCACAATCGTATGTTTCGGTGAAGTCCATTTGCCGTCCTCCCATTTTGTACAAGCCGGTTTTCCAATATCATGGAAAGCGGCCGCCAAAAACAGCAGCTCCTGCTGCCGGTTTGTCAATCCGCCCCATTCCGCCAATTCCACCGCTTGCCCGCATACCATACCGGTATGGGTGTACACATCCCCTTCTGCGTGATACGCCGGATTCTGCCTGACCCCCTTCAAAATATCCAACTGGTTATATTTTTCTGACAGCCGGTCCAGGGAAAACCCGCTTTCCCGGATCCAATCCAGGATCCCGTCTTCTGCAATGCCCATACGCCCCTCCTTATAACCGGAACAAATCCGCCCCCTCCGCCAGCCCATTGGCCACCAA
This sequence comes from uncultured Lachnospiraceae bacterium, assembly GCA_910584845.1. Taxonomy (GTDB): domain Bacteria; phylum Bacillota; class Clostridia; order Lachnospirales; family Lachnospiraceae; genus Brotaphodocola. Next base: position 96,934 of record CAJUDH010000009.1, on the reverse strand, counting down.
AGGCCGGTTCATCCAATGGCCCTGCGAATCCAAAATAGAATTAAGGAACGAATGGCGGACGAATTTTAGCCGGTCAACCGTATAATCCCCTTCTTCTACCTTTATATAAACCCCTTCCATTACCCCGCTTAAATCGGTTTGGCCTTTGGTCCGCCCCCAATCCACCCCGTATTTTTCACATTGGCCTTTCAAACTTTCTTCCGGGTGGTCCGAGATAAAGTTACTGTGCCCAATCCACCGGACAATATCCGAAAGCTTTTCATATCTTCCGGTTTCCAGCACCGGCACCGGACGCACAAAAGGCGCGGCCGCCAAGATTTCCCTCCTTTTCGCAGTGGAAAAAAAATGCCCGTTCTCCTTGTCAAAAATATCAAATTCCAAAAAATAATGGGGCAGCCGGTCATAAAAAACCGTATGTTTGGCAAACATCCATTCGCCGTACATCACATACCGGCTTCCCAGCGCTTCCCACAGCGTATCCCGGAAACATTCCGCCCAGACTTTCAGCATGTCAAATTGGCGCTCCCCATACCCTCCGTTGAGGAAATGCCCCCGGCTCTGCAAATACAGCCTGCCATCTTTGCCAAAGCTTACCCCGCAGTTGGCCCCGTCTATTTTTTCCTCCAATACCAGGTATTTTCCACGGATCTGGGAAAACTTTACACTGTTTAGATCCTCGTCCCCCGCCTGCTTCCTTGACCCCTCCAAATGGCGGGTCCTCGGGTATTTATAAATCTCCTCCATTGCCTGGCCCCTTTCCTGACCTTCTGTTGTCCCTATTGATTGGCCCTATGCCTATATTGTAGTGCCGTTCCCCCGTCTTGTCAAACACTCCGCAAAAAGCCAAGGCGAAAACCACGGGCTCCGAAAGGCATTTTATTCCGGAAGGCGCCGGAGGGGTTTTGCTTTATCGGGCGCAATTTCCTATAAAGCAAAAAAGGGCCTGGTTTACAAAGCCCAGGGCCCTCTTTTTTATATCATTGATTTGGGGATTTCTATTACCTTAGCTTTTGTGGAGGATTTCCTTGACGGCTTTTACTCCCCGGCCATCATCAGCATAATCTCATTGCTCCGGGCGATAAACCGTGTCATCCGTTCCGGGTTTAAGGTGCCGTGGCTCAAAAGCGCCAAATCGTATAGCTGTTCACAGAATTTGGCTGTATTCTCCCCTTCGCCATGGGCCAGCACATACTGCACCAGTTTGTGGTTAGCATTGAGTATTAACGTCTCGCCGGCGCCGCCAAACAGAGACGGGTCCATACCGTACATGTTGTACATTTTCATCATATCCTGCATGCGGCGGCTTTCCTCAGCCACGGTCAGCATGGAAGAAATATTTTCGTTTTTCAGCTTCTCCACCTTGACCTGCAGTTTATCATTGCCTAGGGCCTTTTTGAAAATATCCGTCAAAGCCTCCGACGTTTTTTTGAACTCCTCGTCATCTTCTTTGACTTCTTCCTTAAACGTATCGTTCAAATCCGCATCAATCCGCAGGAATTTCAACCCTTCGTTCTTCTGCTCCAAATGGTTAATGAAGGGGCTGTCAATATTGTGGGGCAGTATTACCGCATCCAGCCCTTCTTCCTTAAACATATTGATATATTGGCTCTGCCCCTTCTCGTCCGTTACATAAAACACCTGGTTCTCATGCTTTTCCTTATTTTCCTCCAGGCAGTCTTTTAACGTCAGGTACTTGCCTTCCAGATTCTTAAACAGGATATAGTCATTCATCTTTTCGGCAAATTTATCGTCCTTTAGGCAGCCAAACTTAATGAACGGGGCAATATCGTCCCAATATTTTTCATAATTCTCCCGGTCGGTTTTACACATGCCAGTCAGCTTGTCTGCTACCTTCTTGGTAATGTAATCGGAAATCTTCTTCACAAAGCCGTCATTCTGCAATGCGCTCCGGGAAACGTTGAGGGGCAGGTCCGGGCAGTCGATGGAACCCTTCAGCAGCATCAAAAACTCCGGAATCACTTCCTTGATGTTGTCGGCAATGAACACCTGGTTATTGTAAAGTTTAATGGTCCCTTCGATGGAATCATATTCCGTGTTGATTTTCGGGAAATATAAGATCCCTTTTAAGTTAAACGGATAATCCATATTCAGGTGGATCCAGAACAGCGGTTCTTTATAATCCAGGAATACTTTCCGGTAGAACTCCCGGTAGTCTTCCTCTGTACACTCGTTGGGGTGCTTATTCCATAAGGGCGTGGTATCGTTCAATGCCACCGGGCGCTTGCGGATCTTATAACGTTCTTTGGCCGGCTCCACCTCCACGGTTTCCTTTTCGCCGTCCTCCGTTTCTTTCTCCTCGGTTTTGGCCGGCTCCACTACCGTTTCTACAATGGTATCTTTGTCCGTCAGCTCTTCTTTGTCGATGGTCTCATATTGGGGCTCTGCCTTAATATTGTCAAGGAAAATCGGGATAGGCATGAAGGAACAATATTTTTCCAGCACTTCCCTGGCCCGGTACTCGTTGGAAAACTCATAACTGTCCTCGTTCAGGTACAAGGTGATGGTAGTCCCCTGCTGCTCCCTGTCGCCGTCCTTCATCTCAAAGGTCAGCCCTCCTTCGGACTCCCAATGCACCGGCGCGCTTCCCTCTTTGTAAGACAAAGTGTCGATGGCTACCTTGTCCGCCACCATAAACGCAGAATAGAACCCCAAGCCAAAATGCCCGATAATCTGGTCTTCATTGGCCTTGTCTTTGTATTTTTCCAAAAAATCCTGGGCGCCGGAAAAAGCGATCTGGTTAATATACTCTTCCACTTCCTCCGCAGTCATGCCGATTCCGTTATCGGACACTTGAATGGACTTGTCGTCGGGATTTACCGAAATCTGAACCTTATACTCCAGGCCTTCCGGACGGGAGTACTCGCCCATCAGCTCCAGCTTCTTCAGCTTGGTGATGGCGTCGCATCCATTGGATACCAATTCCCGGTAAAAAATATCGTGGTCGGAATACAGCCACTTTTTGATAATCGGGAATATATTCTCGCTGTTAATGGATAAATTGCCTGATTTGTTTCCCATAATATGCCACTCCTGTTCTTTTCTGTCTTTTTCTTTTACCTTGAAACAACGGCCCCGCCTTTCATGGGAACCTGCCAGGGTGATCGGGCCTACGCCCGGTTGTCTGGAACCTATGGACTTTATTTTAATACGAGTCAAGGAAAATGTCAACAAGAAATTAGCACTCATTTAGAATGAGTGCTAATAGTCCGGGCAAACCGATTTAATTTCCCCCTTCCAAATCATCAGGGCCATTCTGGCCCTCCCTTTCCCGCCCTTCTAAGATTTGTTCCAGGCGCTCACGGAACTCCATCTGCACCTCGTTCTGGAATCCGACGGCATAAATATGCTCAATATCTTCGTGGTCAAATAACGCTGTGGCCTCCGCGTCCACATACCCTTCCGGGTAAGTGCATCCGCAATAATCATACAGTTTTGTGTTGTCCCCCTGGAGATATTTGACATACCCCAGCACCATCAAACGTTTCTCCCCGCCATACAAAGATACGACCGAACCGATTGGCAAAGTTTTTTCAAACATCCTTTTTCCCCTCCTTCCCCTGCTGCTCCAGCCCCTCCAGCTTTTCCGCCAGTTTGGCCGCCGCTTTCTGGATATGCTGTATAAACCCAAACGATTCCCCGTCCTGGTAGCCCAAAGCATAAATCTCCTCAATCTGCCCCTGGTCAAAGGTATATACCTCTGACCCGTCACGCAGCCCAACGGGATAAAGGAAACCGGAATAATCCCAAATATACCCGGGCTTCGCCTCGGACTCTGCCAAATACCCGGCAATCATAATTGCCGAGGAAGAGTTTTTCAACATTACCACGGTCCCAATGGGCAGTATTTGAATCCCTTTTGTCATTTCTTCCTCCATTCTGTGCATGTTTTGCACATAAGCCAATAGGTGTAAACGCCTGTGCAGCCACTGCCATATTGCATAGCTGCCATCCTCCGGCCGCCCTTAGAAGCGGAAATTCCGGAAAGCCTGCCTTTATGTAATTAATCCGGCTACATCTGTGGCCAGACAGCCTCCGCTTTATCGACGATTGCCTCAACGGTACCCGTCATGTCCAATTCCAGCCCAAACCCAACGCCCAAGCCAAAAGAAACCCCTATATCGGCGCTGAACTTTCCGTCTTTCAATCCGAATTCCGCATGTCCGCCAATACCGTAATTGACACTGCCCTCTACCCCTATATCGGTGCCGCCAATTTTCAAGCCGCCTTTTGCTGTCATTTCTGCCCCAATCGCTTCCGCAGAAGCGCTCCCATGAATCGTAGGGTTTATGTCCCCTTCTGCGTCACGAAGCCCTATTACGGCATCCCCATTCAGTTCGGCCCGGCCCAGTGTCTGGGTGGACCCCGCATAGGCGCCCCAGTTTTTATCGCCCCACTGCATCTCTTCCGACATAGCGATCCCGGAAAAGGCAACGCCCATTTCCGCCCCCAAGGCGGCCCGGATTACCTTTTTCCCTGTTTTGGGGTCAATGCCATAAAGCCCGCCATAGACATCTAAGTTTGCCTCTCCCTTTGCAATGTCAAAATTTGTTTTTACGTGGGTCCCCTCTTTATCCCCCACTAAATTTTCATCGGAAAAAAGCGATTTTGAACCTCCCTTATGGTAATCAAAAAATTTTACCGCCGGGTCGATCTCGCTGTCTCCCAGGTTCTTCTTATTATGGGACCACTTTGATTTTTCTTTCTGGTTCTCACTCCAATCAAAAGGGTTTGAAACCCCGGCTTTCCACCCGGATTCCGTTTCCGCATCGTCAAACAACGTTTTCAAAGGCCCTTTGATTAGGTCATATCCCCCTCCAGTTAATAAAAAAATTGTAAATGGCGGGCCGAACATCCCCCCCAACACGATCCCTGCGGCCGTCACCGGCGTAATCGTCCCTTTTTTCGGCTTTTTCCCTACCAATTTTAAGTCCGCCCGTTCGTAGGCATTGGCAATGTTGCCCAAAGCCCGGGCCGCTTTATACAAGCTGTTATATTCGGCAGAAATGTCGTCCCCTGCCGCCTGTAGCCTTTTTTTGACCTCCCTTTTCTGGGCAACCTCAAAATCCAGCCTGTTGTAAGCTTTCCTGACTTCGTCTTCCAGCCTGCGCATCTGCTTGGCGATGTTATTTTGTTCCTGAACGGCGTTCCTGACCCTAGAAAGCTTTATTTTGAATTCGTCCATGTTCCTGCACCTCCCGCCTTTAACTCCTGTTAGCGGCCCGGCTACTTTTTGCGCCTTGTGGCTGCTACCTCATAAGCCTGCATCTCTGCATCATAAATCTGTTTGGCTATCCTTCGGATGTCTGCGGCAACCGCCCGCAAATCCCGGGCCGTTTTCAGCATTTTCGTTTTGATCATCCCTTCTTTTTTTAAAAACATCCGGGAATTGTCCCCTGTCCATGCCGACGAAAGGCCTTTTATAGAATTCTCTAAATTACTGTCCGCGTACTTTTGCAATTTTTCCGCAATCCCATCCAGCCTATCCGCTTCTTTTTTTGCCTTGTTAAAATCAATCCGGATCCGCGTCTTGTTTTTCATCCTCGCTACTTCTCCTTGCTTTTGCCTTTTCCTTTTCAATCACCGGTCCATAATCCACATAATAATTCTCCCCGTTCCCCCGTTCCCTGTAAACGGCTACTTTCATACCTGGCTGCAGGTGGGGCGTATCCCCGAAAAACGGTTCGCTTTTATAAACATATATAGCCCCGTCAAGGTCCTGATACTGGCATACCAGGTACTTGGCATACCGGCGGTTTTGCCGGAAACGCCGGTCCGTTTCCACCCGGACAATTTCCGCTTCCATGCATTGGCCGTCCTCCCGAAGGCGTTTTGCCCTCCTTTTGCGGGAAACGGCCCACCTGCACATCCCTATGCCTGCAAAAAAAGCCAGCACGCCAGGGGCCAGCAAGGCGGCACAGAGCCAAGGCGTATGCACAACCACATGCCCTGGTTCCTCTGGGTCATAATAGGCAACCATGGTATCCCCCGGGAGTTTCATGCTGGAATAATAATCCAGCCAAACCGTATAAGGCCTTCCGTCCACTTTGTAAAAGACCTGGGTCCGGCCCGTATGCCGATCCGTGTCCGTGACCGCCACAACCTCCCGGATGTACTTTTGTTTCTGCCGGGCCTGGGCATAGGCCCCCAGCAAAGCGGCAACGGCAAACAGAACCCCTATAGCCGCAAACAAAACCCCCATCTGCCGCACCATATCATTGGCGCTTCGTTGACGAAACCACATATGCCTTCTCCTATCCTTCGGTAAAGGCAATTTTCTGCCCTTTCAGAAACTGCCTTGCTGCCTGGTCCCATTCCTGCTCCATCCGCTTATCCAGGGTAAAAACATTCAGGGAGGTCCCTGTTACACAATGCATGACATGGTCTTCATAACGGACATTTAAATACAGGCCCCCGATCTGTTCTGCCGGAAAATCCAGCTGCGCCTCTTTTAAAAACCGTTCCTGGCCGGCAGGGGAAAGCTGGAAAGTCAGATGGAAGCTTCCCGGCAGCTTTTTCCCTTTCACCAAAGAAAAACAAATGGGCCTTATGGTTTTCCAGGGCGAAAGCCGTCCAATGGAATTTTCCTCCATCTCCTGTTTTGTATAATACTCATGGCGGATCCGCCCGTCAATGGTAAAAACGTTAAAAGTGGTAATTGTGGCCTCCCGCAAAAGCCACTGGTCAAACACATCCCCTACAAAGAGTTTTGACGTAAACCCTTTTAAATCTTCTATTTTCAATGCAACCATGCTAATCCCCTACCCCATATATTCTTGATACCATTCAAAAAAAACGGTAGTCGTAGACTCCTCATCCAAAGAGAATGGAGGCCCGTTCCATGCCTCCCCCTCCACGTCAGTGGGGTTTTCCTGGACAAACACATCATAAATCTGCCGGAAAGCCTGGCTTTTCCGCTGCAAAGCAAGCTTTTCTTTCCGTTCCTGCGTGGCTTCCTCATCGTAGTCCTTTATGCATTTTACAATGTAGTACACATCCCCGTCCCGGATCAGCGGGCCAGTCTCCCCCGCTTCCAGGGAAAAGGCTACGTCTTCATATTCCTTTGACCTTTCCCCGCGCCCAATGGGCTTTTCCACCACCGGATCCAGGGAAACCGACTGGGCCAACGCCTCAAAATCCACCCCTTCTGCCATGGCACGGGTGTAGATGCCTTTTGCCCTTCCCGGATCCTTGGCCAGGATTTCCTGGACGACGATCACCTTGGCTTCACTGTCGCTGATCTCCAAATTCACATCTTTGGTCAATTCGTCGACCAGCTTATTGGCACGGTGGTACTCTTCATAAAGCTGGTAAATTTCTTCCTGGCTTGCCCCGATGTAATCCAAGTCTGCCTGGGTCAGGCTCTGGTAATAATCCTTTGCCAATTTTTTCAGCCGGTCTTTCTCCTGGCCTGACAGCTTGATCCCCTGTTGGTCTGCCAACATATTCATGGCCTTAAGTTCCCGGAAAAAATTCCGCACTTCCTTCAACAAGTGGTCCTGAAACGTCGTTCCGGCCTCGTCTACCGGTATCTGCCAGATCTGGTCTGTATACACCTGGCTGTAACGGTTCCGCTCCGTAGCCACTACCAGCATAATCTGGGCCTCTGTGTACCGCCTGCCGTCTTTGACTTCGGAAGCGCTGGGCAAGCTGTTGCTACAGCCTGCCGCAAGCCATGACGCCGCCAACGCCGCGGCTGCTGCTTTAAGCGCCCAGACCTTCTTTTTTTCTACTTTTTTTGCCATAAAAGGACTCCCACCCCTTTATCTGTTTTCCCAGGCCTTCCCTTAAATCAGCAGCTTGAGCACTTTAAGCACGCCGTCCCTGACGTTTATGTCTGTCTGGAACCGGGCCGCAGCCCTGACCTCCGGCCTGGCATTCCCTACCGCGTAGCTGTAATAAGCCTGGCTTAGCATTTCCATATCGTTCAACTGGTCGCCAAACACCATGGTTTCCTTGGGGGAAATGCCCAAGCTCTCCTGCAAAAGCTTTACCGCAACCCCCTTATTAACCCCTGGCGCCATACAGTCCATCCACATATCCCCGGAAATGGTGATTTTTAACTGGCCTTCATATTTTTCCCGCAGCTTCTTTGTGGCCGGTTCAATACCGGCCTTTTGGTAGGCGGAAACTTTAATAAACTGGTCTTCCACCTCCGTCAGGTCTTTTACCATCTTTGCCCGGTAGCGGTAGCCGTTTACCATCCAGTCGTAAAGCTCCGTGTCCTTTTCATCAATATACACCGTGTCCTGGCCGCTGATCATGGCTAAAAGCCCGGCCTCCTGAATATCCCTGGCCATCTGCCGGACCAGCCGGGGGTCCACCGTGTTCAGGTACAGGTTCCTGCCATGGCAGCCCACATAAGCGCCATTGTCTGATAAATAGAAGATTTTTTCTTTTACCGGGTCAAACACCCGCTCAATACTGACCCATTGCCTGCCGGTAGCCGCTGCGAACTGCATCCCCCGCTCCCTCAGTTTTAAGATTACAGAAAACAATTCCGGATTCAGCTCGTTCCCCCCGTCTTCCAAAAGGGTGCCGTCAATATCGGATACTACAAGTCTTATCATGATCCTTTCATCCTTCCGTCCATGTTTATTCTTTTCCCTTCCTATCCTTTCATCCGCCCTATAATTTCATTGGCTTTCCGGTAAATCTCCTCGGGGTCCGTGCCTACAAAAAATTTGCCGTCCTCATAGAGCACCTGCCCGTCAACCATAGTCATCTTAACGTTTTGCTTGCTTCCGCTGTAAACCAGGTTCTTCGCCACATGGTTCATGGGCTGCATGTTGGGCTGGTGCAAGTCAATCACCACCAGGTCCGCCAAATTCCCTTCTGCCAGGCACCCGCATTGGTCCAGGCCCAGGGCGCGGGCCCCGCCTTTCACCGCCATCTCCAGCACCCGCTCCGCCGGGACTGCCGCCGCATCGTTTTCCCGGAGCTTGGCCAAACCGGTGGCCAGGAACATTTCCCTGAACATGTCCAGGCAATTGTTGCTGGCCGGCCCGTCGGTGCCGATAGCCAGGTTGACGCCTTTTTTCATCATCTGGGCTAAAGGGGCGACCCCACTGGCCAATTTCGTGTTGGAGCCGGGGTTGGTAACAGCCGTTAAACCGCGCCGGCGAAAAATATCCATGTCTTCCTCGGTCATGTATACACAATGGTAGCCGCCTCCGCCGTAGGAAAACAGGCCCAAAGAATCCATATAGGCCGTGGGGGTTTTCCCATGCCTTTTTAGGCATTGTTCCACTTCGCTGCGCGTCTCCGAATTGTGGGCAAATACCGGGGCGTGGTATTTTTCTGCCAGGGCTGCCACCCCTTCCAGCAGGTCTTCGGAAGTCGTGTATTCGGCATGGAACCCAAGGCAATACCGGATCCGGCTATGGTAATGGTTAAACCTCTGGTATTCCTGTTCCAGCTCCTCCAAAGAAGAGTGGAAATTATTGAGGCTGCTGACCAAGGTGGTCCGGAAGCCACATTCCACGGAAGCCCTGGCAATCATTTCCGGATAAAAATACATATCAAAGTTAGCCGTAATGCCGCTGGTCAAATACTCCAGGATTGCCAGTTTCGACAGCCAGTAGACGTCTTCCCCCGTAAGCTTTGCCTCCATGGGGAAGACCTGGCGCTGCAGCCATTCCTGCAGCGGCAGGTCATCTGCAAAAGAACGCAAAAACGTCATGGCCGAATGGGTATGGGCATTGACAAACCCAGGGAGGATCAAGTTCCCCTCCAGGTTTACCTCCCGGTCCCACTTCTCCCCATTGGGCTTTTGGGGACCCACGTAAGCGATTTTCCCCCCTTTTACCCAGACTTCCCCCTGGGCCACTTCCCCGCTGCCATCCATAGGCAGGATTTTTCCTTGATAAAACCGAATGTCCATCTACTACCTCTTTCCTTTATCATAAATTTCCCCCAGCGCTTTTGGAGCGCGGTTATACCGGGAGAAAAACATAAGCAAAAGCAACGTGACCACATAAGGTAAAGTCATCACCAGGTCTGAATAGCTGCTGGGCATCTGCATCCTCTGTACCAGATAATATCCCCCCGACCGGGCAAATCCAAACAGCAGGCAAGACCCTAAAGTGGGCAAAATAGCCCAATTTCCGAATATAAGCCCGGCGATGGCCAAATATCCGTACCCCACATAAATGCTGGAAGAAAAATTGGCTGAAATCGAATAGGCAAAAGAAATCCCGGCCAGCCCGGAAAGCCCTCCGGATACCATGACCGCAATCAGCCGTATCCTCCCCACATCCAGCCCGGCGGCGTCAACCGCATGGGGGTTTTCCCCACAGGCCCGCAGGTTCATGCCATAACGGGTTTTATACATCACATACCAGGCGGCGGCAGCCACCAGGATAATGATTGCCTCAAAAGGATAGACGTCGGTAAACACGGCCCCCAGCACCGGAATTTGAGACAGGGCCGGGACGGTTATCCGGGGGGAGACCCCCAGCACAAATTTATCCGACGCGGCGCCGAATACCGTGCGGTTCATATATTTTGTCAAAAACGCCGTCAAAGCCATGGCCAAAATATTGATGACCACGCCGCTGATTACCTGGTTCGCTTTAAAGCGGATGCACAGCAGGCCGTGGAGCAGGGAATAGGCCATGCCCCCCAGGACGGCAAAAACCATGGCCAGATAAAAAGGGGCCTGGGAACCGTCCACAAACCATCCTGCTGCCAGCACCGCCGCCAAAGCCCCGGTGAAAGCCCCGAAGCCTTGCAGCCCTTCCAGGGCCAGGTTGGTAATCCCGCTTTTTTCACTGTATATGCCGCCGATAGCCATGATGAACAACGGCAAAGAAAAGGACAATCCGTCAATTAAAATCCGTTCCATCAGCGCTGCCTCCCTTCATTTGCTTCCGCCAGCTCGTCTTTCCAGCTTTTCACTTTATAGCGGATAAAAGCCCCGCAAGCGGAAAACAGCAGAATCACCCCGGTGATTACCGATGCGATCTCCGATTCCAACCCGGAAGAAGAACTCATATATGTGCTGCCTTTGCTGATAATGGTAATCAGGAAAGAAGAGAAAATAATCCCTATGGGATGGCTGTTGGCCAGCAAGGACACGGCCACCGCGTCAAACCCCGTACTGGGCAGCACCCGGGGCTGGATCGAACCAAAATACCCCAGGTAATAGGTAGCCCCGGCCAGCCCGGCCAGCGCGCCGGAAAGCACCATGGCCGAAACCACGCTTTTCCCTACCTGGACCCCCGCATATCTGGCGGCGTTCTGGTTAATGCCCACACATTTGACCTCATAGCCAAACACCGTCCGCTCCAGGAGGAACTGGATCAAAAACGCCGTCAGCAATGCCAACAGGATCCCCAAAGGGATGTCCATTTTCAAATTCCCCACCGGAGTATCCATTAAGGTAAGGCGGGCCGCCCGGGAAACGGCGTTGGATTGGCGGGAAACCGGATTTACATAATAAGTATTGATAAAAAAGCTGATCACATACTGGGCGATATAATTTAACATGATGGAAGAAACCACTTCGTTGATGTTGAACTTATGTTTCAGCCATCCGATGGCCCCGCCTACCGCCATGCCAACCAAAACCCCCACTGCCAGTACCAAGGGTTTGGCCGCCACAGCCCCAAGGGGGCTATACCCTACGGTCAGCGTGGCAATAAACCCGGCAGCCAGCATCTGGCCTGACACGCCAATGTTGAACAGCCCTGCCCGCAACGCCACAGCCACCGACAAAGAAGCAAACAGCATGGGGGTCCAGGCGTTCAGGAAACTGGTAAAGTCCGTCACCATGCTTTTATAGCCTGCATAGCTGGGCTTGGGGAGGATCCCGGAACCCTGCAGCAGGTTCTGGTATGCGGCCAGGGGGTTTTTCCCCAAAAGCAAGATTACCGCGGCGCCTGCCAGCAGGCTTAACACAATGGCAAAAACCGGTATGCTGACCGCCTGGTAACGCCCATCGCCCAAAAGCCGCACAAATCCACGCTTGATACCGTGTTTATTTCCTTTCATCCGATTTTACCCCCATCATAAATTCTCCGACCTGGTTGGCCGTCAGTTCCCTGGCATCTGCAATCTTTTGAATTTGCCCGTTGTAAATTACCCCGATGGTATCCGCGCAGTCCATGATCTCGTCCAGTTCCAGGGAAATGAGCAGGATGGCCTTGCCCTCGTCCCGTTCTTGTATCATCTGCCTGTGGATATTTTCAATCGCCCCGATGTCCAGCCCCCGGGTCGGCTGTACAAAAATCATCAACGGGGACTTTAGTTCTATTTCCCGGCCGATAATCGCCTTTTGCTGGTTGCCTCCGCTCATGGAGCGCACCACGGTTTTTACCCCCTGGCCGCTGCGGATGTCGTAGCGTTCGATCAGTTCTTGCCCATACCGTTCAAATTCCCCCTGGTTTAATATCCCTTTGCGGGAAAAAGGTTCCCGGAAATAATCTTTCAAAGCCAGGTTTTCCCCCAAAGTAAAATCCAGCACCAGCCCAAAGGCCTGCCTGTCCTCCGGTATATAGGAGATGCCCTCCAAAGTCCTTTTGCGGATGCCATAGTGGGTAATATCCGTACCGTTTAGCCATATGGAGCCTTCCGCCGCTTTCTCCAGCCCGGCAATGGCATCCGCGATCTCTACCTGGCCGTTCCCCGACACCCCGGCAATGGCAAAAATCTCCCCGCCCCGCACGGAAAAGGACACATCTTTCACCACTTCAAACCCGTCTTGGTTCTTAACGGTTAAATTTTTCACTTCCAATACCGTCCCCTGGTAAGAAGGCCCCTTTTTATCCACGGAAAAAGACACTTCCCGGCCCACCATCAAATTGGCCATCTTTTTCGTAGAAGTAGAAGCCACGTCCAGCACGTCCACCAGCCGGCCATGGTTCAAGATACCGCACCGGTCCGCAACTTTTTTGATCTCTTCCAGCTTGTGGGTAATCAAAATAATCGTTTTCCCATTTTCCCGCAACCCCCGGATAATGTCCAGCAAAAATTCGATTTCCTGAGGCGTAAGGACAGCCGTAGGTTCGTCGAAAATCAGGATTTCCGCCTCCCGGTAAAGCATTTTCAGGATCTCCACCCGCTGCTGCACGGACACGTTCAAATCCTCGACCACGTCCGTAGGGTTGACTTCCAGCCCATACCTGCGGGAAAGGTCTTGTATCTTCCCGTCCGCCTTTTTCAAGTCCAGGTAGGGCAAAAAACCCAGCAGGCGGCTTTGGTCCTTCAGGCCCAGGATAATATTTTCAGTAACCGTATAATTTTCCACCAGTTTAAAATGTTGGTGCACCATACCGATATTCAGCCTGGTGGCATAGCTGGGCGATGTGATCCGTTCCTTTTTTCCGCGGATCCAGATCTCCCCCTCGTCCGGTTCGTACATCCCGAACAGCATGCTCATCAGGGTCGATTTCCCCGCCCCGTTTTCCCCCAAAAGGGCGAAAATTTCCCCTTTTTTGATTTGCAGCGTCACGTCGTCATTGGCCACAATGCCAGGAAAACGTTTGGTAATATGCTTCATCTCGATGATATATTCTGGCATGCCATCCCTCCTCCTATTGAAAGCTTAAATGGTCTGAAACCTTTCCTGCAAAGCGTATTGCCGCCCTTGGCCGCAATACGGCTTTCGCCCGGCAGCCACGCCGGCACGGCTGCATGGTATCCATACCTGCCTATGAAAGCCGGGCAGCCCCTTCACAGGAAAACAAAAAATCCAGGGAAACACGCCATCGGCGCGTTTCCCTGGATACTCCGCCTTAAAGCCGTCCCGTCAACCGCAGCCATTCAGCCATACTGTTTTCCTGTTTTCAACATGTTGGCAACTTGCTTTTCATCTATCGCCCACGGCTCAAACGTTTCGATCAATTAAGCCCCGGAAAATTATCCGGCTGAATATTGTTAAAGTTGGCAGCGGGGACAATGGTCCCGTCTTTCACCAGCCCATAAGCCTCGTCCAAGGCCTTGATCGTCTCTTCTGACATCTGGTGCCTTCCTTCTTCCTTTACAAACCCGGTGGAGTCGGTATCCGCGCCCAAGAGTACGTTGCCGCCGGCAAAAGTCCCGTCGGAAATGGCGTTCAGCTGTTTTTCCACGTTCATGCCCATTACTTTCAGGCCGGAAGTCAGGATAATATTGTCCGCGCCGTTGACGCCGTCATCATATTGGTCCACGTCACAGCCGATGACTTTCACGCCGCTGGCCTCCTTGGCAGCCGTAAACACGCCGTTGCCGGACCCGCCAGCAGCCACGAAGATTACGTCGCAGCCCTCGTCGATCAGGGCCTTGCCTACTACCTTGCCTGTGGCTTCGTCGGCAAAGCTCCCTACATAGTTTCCGCCTACATTGGCGTTGGTCACATCCGTACCGGCGTAAGAAGCGATCTCCACTGCCTCGGCGTTGGCGCCCAGTTTGGCATTGGCATAGTTGACGCCGGACTCAAAACCGTATTGGTAGTTTACGTTAGAAGGGTAGGCAATGCCGTTGACCACAGCCACCTTGCCGGTCTGGGTCTCCAAAGCCGCCGCCACCCCTGCAAAGAAACCGCTCTCCTGCTCTTTGAAAGTCATGGCATACACGTTGTCGCAGGCCACTTCTGTGCCTTCCGCATCGCTTGGGTAAGAGTCCACCAGCAAAAACTTAACGTCCGGGTTATCTGTGGCAATGGCGCCGATGGCTGCAAACTGGAATCCGCAGCACACAATCACGTCGTAATCCGCCACAATATCCTGCACTGCCTGCACTGCCGCCGTGGTGTCCCCTGTCTCTTCACGGACCGGGGTCACCGTGGAATCCGGATGGGATTCGATAAACGCCAAAATGCCGTTATAATTGTCCTCGTTAAAAGAGCCGTCATCCACCCCGGACGGGCTGCTGACAATGGCGATTTTCAACGCCCCTGCCGTTTCACCGGCGGCCTCCTGCCCCTCTTCGGAAGGCCCTTTTTCTTCCTTTACAGCCTCTGTCCCGGCAGCCTCGTTGGGGGCCGCCGTGGTTTCCGGCGCCTGGGAACCTCCGCAGCCGGTGAGCAGCGCCCCTGCCAACGCCAGGCTAAACACAACACTTACGAATTTTTTCATTGTAATTCTCTCCTTTTCTGGTAAAATAGAACCCACTCTATTTGTACTACGAATCCCGACAAATTACAAGGAGTTTTTCTTGTTTAATTTTGCAGCCCCTGGCTTTCGTGAGCGCCGGCCCCCAAAGCGGCGCCCGGGGGGCCTTTTTAACCCCCGCCGGCAGGGGCAAAGGCTATGGCCTCCCTTTACAAAAATTTCCGCAGGCTTTCTGTATAAGGAGGCTTTAAAATGCCTTTTTCTGTTACAATCCCGGTAATCAGGCTATGGTCTGTCACATCAAAAGCAGGATTGTAGCATTTCACTTCGGGGGGCGCCATGGGCTGTTGATAAAATTTTTCCTTGATTTCTTCCGGTTTGCGCAGCTCGATCCGAATATCTTCCCCTGTTTTACAGTTGAGGTCAATGGTTGAGCTGGGGCCCAGGACATAAAAAGGGATATTGTAATATTTCGCCAGGATGGCTACCCCACTGGTGCCGATTTTATTGGCGGCGTCCCCGTTGGCCGCCACCCGGTCGCAGCCCACAAAGCAGGCCTGGACCCAACCGTTTTTCATTACCAGGCTTGCCATATTGTCGCAGATCAGCGTCACGTCAATCCCGGCTTTTTGCAGCTCATAAGAAGTCAGCCTGGCCCCTTGCAGCAGAGGCCTTGTCTCGTCGGCGAACACATGGAATTCCATCCCCCGTTCTTTCCCCAGGAAAAGCGGCCCCAGGGCCGTCCCATAGCGGGACGTAGCCAGCGGCCCCGCATTGCAGTGGGTCAATATGCCGTCCCCGTCGCAAAGCAGGGACAAGCCGTATTCCGAAATGGCACGGCACATTTCCATGTCCTCTTGTTGGATCAGCCGGCATTCCTGTTCCAAAAGCCCCAAAATCTCTTTTACCGGCCGGTCCTTATGCCCCAACACCACCTGTTCCATCCGGTTTAAGGCCCACCCCAAATTTACCGCCGTAGGCCGGGCCGAATCCAGGTACTCTTTGTATTCCCGGAACTTCCGGTAAAATAGCCCGTAGTCCTCTGTGGCAATGGACCTGGCCAGCACATAGATGCCATAACCGGCGCAAATGCCAATGGCCGGCGCCCCCCGGACTTTCAGCTCATAAATGGCGTCATATATCTCTTTTGCCGTGCAAAGCACTAAATATTCGGTGGCCCCCGGCAGCCTCGTCTGGTCAATAACCACCACCGAAGCGCCATCCTCCCCTAGCTTTACATTGTCTATATGTGTAATTTGCTTTAATGGATCCATCCCTACCCCTTTCTCCGTTGCCGCCCATACTTCCCCGGCCCTGCCTGGGCCGGTTTCCCTATTTATTCCGGGCCGCCTATACAAAACCCTGCCTTAAACGACCGGGAGTCAAAAGCGGCTTTTTGTTCCTCCAGCCTGTAAAATTCCGTAGGGGGAAGTTTGATTAGCCCTTTTTCCAACAGCCGGAGGGCCGGTCCAAAAGGGCCGCACCGGCTGCCTACTATCGTAACTTCATTTACCACAAACTGGCTCATATCCACCGTAGCCCGGCCGGCATAGGTGCTTTTCAGCACAATGGTCCCCTGCCTGCGCACAAGCCTGGAGGCCAGCTCCAGCCCGGACGGGGAGCCGGAAGCCTCCACCACGACCTCATAAGTATCCGAAAAGGCCCCTTCCCCCTCTGGTTCGGGTATCAAGGCCGTCTTCCCCAGGCCGGCAAACCGCTCCAGCTTACTTGCGTGCTTTCCTACCACGGTCAGGTCCACCCCGTAAAGATGCAGCACGCTGGCACACAGATAAGCCAGCCGCCCGTCCCCGATGACGGCAATGCAAGTGCCGGGGTCTATATGTACCTGCCGGGGCACCTCCAACGCGGCTGCCAAAGGTTCGGTCCACAACGCGTCTGCCATGGGAAGCCCCGGCGGCACCGGATGGAGCAGGCGGGTTTCCACAACCAGGTACTCGGCAAAGCAGCCGTCTTTGCCGGCCATACCCATAACTTTCCTGTCCGGGCAATGCTTCTCCCGCCCCGTCCGGCAATAAAGGCAACGGCCGCATCCCGCGTTTAGCTCCCCCACCACCGTTTTCCCCACCCAGGCCGGGTCGGAAGAACTTTCCACCACCCCGACAAATTCATGGCCCATAACGCCCCGGAAATCCGGCCGGTACCCTTTTAGCACCTCCCGGTCCGTACTGCACACGCCCCCGTAGGAGACACGGACCCGGCTCTGGGCAGCACAAGGGCTTGGCACAGGCAAATCGTCCCTGAATAGGGCTTCTTTTCCGTTATAGACGACCCCTTTCATCACACATCCCCGCCTTCCTCATAACCGGGTATCACCCGCGGCTTTCCACAACACAAGGCCAAATGGTAAATCCGGGCCGTGTCTTCCACGTAGACACTGTTAAGGTAAGCCGCTTCCATGTCCTCCCCCACGGCTACCACGCCATGGTTGGCCAGCAGGCAGGCATTTTTCCTCTTCAATATGGGCACGGCATTCAGCCCCACCTGGGCGCTTCCCTGCCGGGCGTAAGGGCTTACTTCCAGCTTCCCTTTCAGAAACGGTATCATCTCAATAAGCACTACGGGGACCTCCTGCTGGTTTACCGCAAAACTGGTGGCGTAAGGGGAATGGGTATGCACCACTGCCCGGACATGGGGCAGGTTCCGGTAAATCTCCACATGCATCCGCCACTCGGAAGAGGGCTTGTGGCGCCCTTCCAGCACATTCCCGTCTAAGTCGATCACCACAATGTCTTCTTCTTCCATGATCCCGTAATCATAGGAGCTGGGTGTGATGACCACTTGTTGGGTGCCGGGGCAAAACAGGCTCATATTGCCGCTGGTGCCTGCCATCAGCTTTTCTTCGTACGCCTTTTTTGCCACTCGGAGTACTTTTTGTTTCTCCTGGGGCAAATGGTTCCTTTTCTCCTCCATCTCGTGTGTGTTTTCCTCCGTTTTCTGTGTCTTTTTCCGCCTAGTGTACTGACTCATTTACATTTCGCCAAATGACTTGCCTGAATTTCCATCTGCTGCGTTGTTGTCGGTCAACGATGCCACCGCATCGCCTCCCTCCGCCGCCTTGCAGGCTGAAAATTCATTCGGTGTCATTTAGCTGAAAGTAAACGAGTCAGTACACTAGTTTGCCAGGCCGTTTTTCAATGCCTCTGCCCTGTGTTGCTGAAAACCTCGCAAAACCTGGCTGAAAAAGACGGCTCTTCCCCGCCGGCATAAAGGTGGGACACGTCCCCTAAGCGCAATGCCCGGAACCAGGCAACCCCCTGCTCCCGTTCTTCCGACACGACTTCTGTCACCGACGTAGGGGCCAAAGCCATGCCGTGCCACAATACAAAAGGAGAGACGTTCCACAAATGGGACAGCAGCGCGCAAGTCACGCCAAAATGGCAAAAGCAGGCAATGGTTTTTGTGTTCTCCTTTACCACCCGGTAGTGGCGCCCCTCCCGGACATAGCCATATTGCCCCAACAGCCTGTCCAGCCCTTCTGCCGCATCGTCATAAGTTTTTACCAGGCCGCTATGCCGGGCCACCAAAGATTGCCGCCAGCTCTCCATCCCCAAATACTCGGGATGCTCCGTCAGATAGGAAGGGACCATGTCCCAGGCAATACGCAGCTGGTATTTCCCTTCCCCCGTCCTTGTATTGGGGTATGCCTTCTGTAACTCTTCCGACTGGTTAATATCCACCTGGCCCGGAAACTCCTTTAGCCAGCCCAAAACTTCCGCCTTTTTCCCCAGCCTCTCTAAGGTATAGGCCGCCGTTGCCTGGGCCCTGCCCAAAGGTGACATATAGCAGTCCCCGATATTCAGCGCCCCCGCGTGTTCCGACAAAAGTGCCGCTTCACGGTGCCCCTTTTCCGTCAACGTATCATG
The DNA here is from genome assembly GCA_910584845.1 of uncultured Lachnospiraceae bacterium. Classification (GTDB taxonomy): domain Bacteria; phylum Bacillota; class Clostridia; order Lachnospirales; family Lachnospiraceae; genus Brotaphodocola. The sequence continues at coordinate 78,000 of CAJUDH010000009.1, read as the reverse complement.
TACATAATCCGGATCCCCGTGCCGGATCAATAGGATCCTCATCTGATTCCACGCTCCTTCTCTTATATGTTTTCCGGAACCTGCCTCCTGCGGATAAAAGTACCGGTTACCTACCGCCATTTTACCATATGCCGTAATTTATTGTCAATCTCGCGTGCCGGCCGGGATCTATCCGGCAAAGCCGCGCAGGGTACCCATCCATCCGCAAGCCGGATTTCCGGCGGCATACCCGGCGGCAGCCGGAAAACCCAACAGGGCAAATGGAAAAAATCAAATTCAGCCATTTACAATTCTGAAAATATCATGTATAATATCCAAGTTAGTATATTCAGGAGACGTAGCGAAGTGGCCATAACGCGGCGCACTCGAAATGCGTTTGTCGGTTCATCCCGGCACATGGGTTCGAATCCCATCGTCTCCGCTTCCAAGCCTGACCCCGTCAGGCTTTTTTGTTTTGTAGGAAATACGCCCGGTGGAACCAAAAACCCCTTACGGCCCGCTGCGGCGGATAGGGGCGCCATGGCTGCCCGGCTCAGGAAAGGGCCCTTTTTATGCGCCACCGTCCGCCATTTTATATAGCTTCTTCTTCCCAACCTTTCCCCACGTCTACCCATCCCCGGCTGCAGGAATATTGTTCCAGCTTCGGGATTGTCAATTCAATGGCACTGTTGCTGCTGCCACAGGCAGGGAACACGGTGGAAAACCGTTTCAGGGACCGGTCCAGGTAGACATCCACGCCGCCGTTCACCCCAAAAGGGCACACCCCGCCCACCGCATGCCCCACCAGCGCCTCTGCCTCGTCCGGAGAAAGCATTTTCGCCTTAGCCCCGAAACAGGCCTTATATTTAGCATTGTCAATTTTTGCATCGCCGGCCATAACGATTAAAACCACACGGCCGTTTGCCATAAAAGAAAGGGTCTTCGCAATCCGGCAAGGCCGGCAATGCAGTGCTTCAGCCGCCAGCTCCACGGTAGCGCTGGATACCGCAAATTCCTGGATCTGCCCTTCCATCTGATATTGGCGGAAATATTCTTTTACTTTTTCGATCCCCATAAGCCCTCCTTTTCCTATGACCCCGGAATTGTGCCCCTGTCAAGGCCGCACCGCCCGGGAACGGCAAAACACCATAAGAGAATAAAGCCCGCCAGCGGCCTTTCCGGCGGCTGGCAGGCTTTATGCCATTGCCTGAAAATCAGGTTCCGGGCCTGCTAATTCCGGAAAAACGACTCCACCCCGTCGGCCAAGCCGTTCCCCAGTTTATCCAAGGCAGCCGGCGAATGGTCGGATACCTTGTCGCCTAGCTCAATATCCACGGAAGGGACCGTGGAATAAGACGTCTGCGTCAGGTCCATCTCCATCTTCCCGTCTGAGAAAATTTTTACCCCAACGCCTTTCAGGCCTGCAATCAGGTTGTCGCCCAAGGCATGATGCTTTTGCCAATGGGAAGCTACCGGCTCCATAGCCCGATAAGAAGCGATATTGGGCACAGACATATAAAATGCCCCTTTGTCGCTGGTGGATGAATCCCAATGGATGGCGATATGGCAGTCCGCCATGTTGTTGGCAATCACCGTGCGGGCAATATTGTCCAGCTGCACGTCGTCCGATTCCCGGATCATCAGTACGTCAAACCCACGGGCCAAAAGCTTCTCTTTTAAGACCTTTGCCATGGCCAATGTCACTTTTGCCTCCGCGGTGCCGTCGGCAAATTCCATGCCGCTGGATACGGCTATGGCCGATGTCGCCCCGGCCGCGGTGCTGCCGCCGGTCACTTTGGGGGTACCGTCGGGATGGCATAGCGTTTTAACGCTGGAGCCCCCGCTGGTCCCATGGCCGGCGTTAACGCAAACCACTTTCCCTTTGCGGTTGTCCCCTTCTGCCTTGTACAGCATGGCCTGCCCCGAATGGATTTTAGAAAAATCCGCATATTTCCAATCCGGGTTCCACCCCACCTGGCCCGGCTGGACAGAGGATGAGGCGCCTGCGGGCGCGGTGGTTTCCCCTGCCGGTTTGGCCCCGGTTAAATACGGGGTGGATACATAGCACAGCTGGCCTTGATATTCTACCTGGCTCCAGGATTGGGAATATCCGGTCCGCTTTAACGGTTCCCCTGTGTTTAACCGGGCGACGACTTCACCGTTGGGGCTGGGCGCCTTCCTGACATTTACGTTGGTCCCGTTTATATAGACCACCTCATCCCTGGCCTCCAATTCCGGGGCCGTCTCGGTAGTCACATCCGGCTTGAAAGCGCTGCTTTGGACCGATGGGCTTTCCTTTTGCGCCTCGCTGCCAGGGGCTGCCCCTCCGGCTTCCCGGCTGCTTTCCCCTTCCTGGCTTTGGGCAGCTGATATGTCTAATTTTTCATATTTCTGGCATCCGCCCACAGCCCCGGCTATCATGGTCAGGATCCCCACGGCTGCCAAGGCTTTCGCCACTTCGGCCCCGGCCTTTCTTTTTATCGGGGCCTTTCCTTCTTTTCTCCCTGTCTCGCTGTTCATCTTTTCCTCCATTCTGTGTACCTCCCACAGCATCGTATGCCCTTTGGGCATCCCACCCCCAAAGGTGCCTGTCCCATTGAAGTTTTCAAAAGTACCGGTTCATCGGATCGTCCCCCCGCCGGCCACATACTCCCCCTCATAGAATACTACAGCCTGGCCCGGCGTCACTGCCCGGACTGGTTCAAGGAACCGGCACCTTACCCGGCCATCCCCCGCTTCTTCTATCACACAAGGGGCGCCTTTATGGGAATATCGGATTTTTGCCATAACCTGCCTTTCTCTTCCATGAAGGCCGTCTATGGACATCCAGTTCAGTTTATCACAAATCAACAATTCCGTAAATACGTCTTTTTCGCTTCCCACCACCACTTCATTGGAACCGGGCCGGATCTCCACCACAAATACCGGCCTCCCCAGGGAAAGGTTGAGCCCTTTCCTCTGGCCTATGGTATAATGGATAATGCCCCGGTGGCGCCCCAGCACATTCCCGTCCCGGTCCACAAAATCCCCCGGTTCTGGCACATAGCCTGCCTCCCGCCGGATAAACCCGCCGTAATCCTTATCCGGGATGAAGCAGATTTCCTGGCTGTCCGCCTTGTGGGCTACCAAAATCCCCAGCTCTTTTGCCATCTGCCGGACCTGTTCCTTGGTATATGCCCCCAACGGCATCAAAGTGCAAGACAGCTGGGCCTGGGAAAGCCCATAAAGGGCATAGGTCTGGTCTTTGGACGCCGTGGCTGACACCCTCAAAGCGAAGCGGCCGTTTTCCAGCTGTTCCACCTTGGCATAGTGGCCGGTTGCCACATAATCCGCCCCGATCTGGCGCCCCAGACTCAAAAGCGCCTCCCATTTTACAAACCGGTTACAGGCAATACAGGGGTTCGGAGTCCGGCCATGAAGGTATTCCCCGATAAAATAATCCATAACATGGGATTTAAACTCCTTCCGGAAATCCACCACATAATAAGGGATCCCCAGCTGCCCGGCCACCCGGCGGGCATCCTCCGCCTCCCCAAGGCCACAGCCGCCTTCCCTTTCTTCATGCCAGGCCAACATGGTTACGCCAGCCACCTGGTACCCCTGCTGCTTTAACAGCCAGGCGGCCACGGAAGAATCCACTCCCCCCGACATGCCTATTACCACCTTTTTCCCTTGTCCGGCCATAAAACTGCCCCTTCCCTCCCGTTGATCAATAGTCTTCGTCCTCGTCCTGTTCGCTAATATCGCTCTTTGGCTGCTTTAAGCCTTCAATGTCCACACCGTTTTTTTGGGCATAATCCCACAAAGCCGCATGGATTGCTTCCTCTGCCAGCAAAGAACAGTGTACCTTGACCGGCGGCAATCCGTCAAGGGCCTCCATCACCGCCTGGTTGGTAACCTTCATGGCCTCCGTAACGCTTTTTCCCTTGACCAGCTCCGTAGCCATACTGCTGGTAGCCACGGCGGCGCCGCAGCCGAAGGTTTTAAACTTTACATCGCGGATAATCTGGTTTTCGTCAATATCCAGGTAAATCCTCATAATGTCCCCGCATTTGGCGTTCCCCACCGTCCCCATACCGCTTGGGTCCTTGATTTCCCCCACGTTCCTGGGATGTTCAAAATGGTCCATTACTTTTTCTGTATACATATGCTTTTCTCCTGTCTGTACTTTATTTGCTGTGAAAGCTTATTTCCTGTTTTTCATAAAATCTTCATATAACGGCGACATATCCCTCAGCCGCTGTACAATCTCCTTGATACTGTCCACCACAAAATCCATCTCTTCCTTCGTGTTTTCCTCACTCAATGTCAGCCGCAAGGAACCATGGGCAATTTCGTGGGGCAGGCCGATGGCCAACAGCACATGGGAAGGGTCTAAGGACCCGGATGTACAGGCCGACCCACTGGAACCGCATATCCCTTTCCCATCCAGCAAGATCAGCAGCGACTCCCCTTCAATAAACTGGAAGGCAAAGTTTACATTGTTGGGCAGCCGGCTGGTGCGGTGGCCATTGACGCGGGTATAGGGGACTTCTTCCATCACCCGGGCCATCAAATAATCCCTCAGCCCGGACTCATGCCTGGCCCGCCTTTCCATATCTTCCATAGCCAGCTGGGCCGCTTTCCCCAGGCCCACGATCCCCGGCACATTCTCCGTGCCCGCGCGGCGTTTGCGCTCCTGGGCCCCGCCATGGATCAGGGAGCGGATTTTTACCCCTGTACGGATGTACAAAAAGCCCACCCCTTTGGGGCCGTTGACCTTATGCCCGCTGGCGCTCATCATATCAATGTGGTAATCATCCACATGGATGGGTAAATGGCCATAAGCCTGCACCGCATCGGTATGGAACAGTACCCCGTGCTCTTTGGCAATCTCCCCGATTTCGCGGATGGGCTCAATGGTGCCGACCTCGTTGTTGGCAAACATAATGGATATTAAAATCGTGTCTGGCCGGATGGCTTTTTTCAGCTCATCCAGCTTCACCACCCCATACTCGTCCACATCCAGGTAAGTCACTTCAAAACCCTGGCGTTCCAGGTATTCACAAGTATGCAATACCGCATGGTGCTCAACCTTGCTGGTAATGATATGCCTCCCTTTGGACTGGTATGCGTCTGCCGTAGCCTTAATGGCCCAGTTGTCCGACTCGGAACCGCCCCCGGTAAAATAAACCTCCCTTGCCTTCGCCCCGATGGAGCCGGCAATGATTTCCCTTGCCTGGGCTAAGGCCTCCTTAACCGGTTCCGAAAAATCATAGACCGAGGACGGGTTCCCATAATATTGCGTAAAATAAGGCAGCATGGCCTCTACCACTTCCGGCCTCGTCTTCGTCGTGGCCGCGTTATCCAAATAAATCCTTTTATTCATCCAATCAATCCACCTTTCTGGAATTTCCTTATGCCGTAAAACCATTGGTGCCCGGCGCGGGCAGCAAATCGGACTGTCAGCCCTATTATACTATTTAATTCATAGTAAATCAATAGGAATTAAAACTTGCCTCCCGCCTTTGCCCGGACGCCCCGTAAAGGGCCTCAAAGAGGGACGGGGCCGCCTGCGGCGAAGCCATAATGGGCCCCCATAATAAACAATATATGCCCCCACCGCAATTGCGCTACCAAAGTCCGTGCCGGCCGGCCTTGCCGGCCTCATTGCATATCCCTTTCCCCCGTTTCATAGACTATAATAATTTTCCATTTCCGGAGCCCCCATGAAACCTTCTTTCCAGCTATCCCCCAAAAAGCGCGCCTTTCTGGCCGGAACCTTATTGTTGACCGGCGCCGGCTTTGCTTGCAGAGTACTCGGATTTTTCTACCGGATCTACCTGTCCCGGACCATTGGGGCAGAGGGCCTGGGCCTTTACCATATGCTGCACCCTGTTTTTGGAATTTGTTTTGCCTTGTGCGCCGGCTCCATCCAAACTGCCCTGTCCCAGCTGATTGCCTCACATACGGAAAAAGGCCGTTCCATCTTCCGTACCGGCCTGCTCATTTCCATGGCCATGTCCTTTGTGTTGGCCTTCCTCATCTGCCGCCAGGCGGAATTCCTGGCCGCCTTCATCTTAATGGAGCCGCAATGCGCCCCCTACCTTCCGGTCATGGGGATTGCCATACCGTTTGCCGCATTTCACGCCTGTATCAACGGCTATTACTATGGGGTACAAAAGTCAAAAGTCCCCGCTTTTTCCCAGATCGCCGAGCAGGCTGTCCGGATGGCACTGGTTTTTGCACTGGCCGGCTACTGGGTAGGCCAGGGGAAAGAAATCACGGTTATGCTGGCGGTGGTTGGGCATTTGATCGGCGAAATCGCTTCTGCCGCCTTTACCCTCCTGTGTTTGTGTACCTCCCCCCCCCAGGCCCGTCTTCAAGGGAACCCCGGCCCTTGCCAAAGGCCGGACGGCAGCGGGGACGGGGCATTTTTTAATACCTCCGTTACCGCCGCCTTAATGTCGCTGGCGCTGCCGTTGATGGGAAACCGGCTGGTGTTAAACATCCTTGCCGGTGCAGAAGCCATCTGGATCCCCAGCCGCCTGCAAATGTCCGGTTTAGAAAGCCCAGACGCTTTTGCCGTCTACGGCGTATTGACCGGCATGGCCCTGCCGGATAGGGGGCTGTTAGGGGTAAAAACCTTCGCAATAGCACAAACCCACCCTTATCCGGTCCTGGCTATACACCCAAACCACCTCTACCAGCCCCCGGACCAGCCCCTTGTCGCCTTGTGCCCCAAAGCCCTGGCCGGGCCTTATGTCCGGTATCCCTTCCTCCCCTCCCTCATCCCGTTCCCGGCCCCCTCCCCGCCCCTGCCCTTTATCCTCCCTGGCTTCTTTCCGCTTAAGTTTTCTTTCCTGAAGCCCTTCCCATGTCAATTTACCTTCTTTATATTCCTTATAGTCCCAGGCAAGCATTTCCTTTTCCAAGGAATCTTCCCTAGCCTTACCCATGTGCCCATGCCTGGCAGCCTTTCCCACTCCCATTGCCGGAAACTTTCTTTCATCTTCCCCCGCAAGTTTTCGGCTTGTGCTTATTATGGCAGACAGCACATCCAAAATCGCTGTTTCTTTCACATAGCCTCTAAAACATGGGGCGCCGGGCAAAAGGCGGGGCCTCTGGCAGAATAAAGAAGCCTGGCCGTCCACCCCGCCGGAAACCTTCCTATACAGGTATTTCTTGCAATAGCCGCATTTGGCTTTCCGGTAAAGCGGGCTACGGCCCTTTTGATATTGACCCCTCACAGACACAGGCCGCATGGCCTGGACCCTTTCAAAGTCTTCCCTGGATATAAGTTCCGGCATCCCCTTTTCCTTGCGGACCCACATGGGTTCCGGGGCCTTTTTTGTCTTTGCGCCCCCCTCGCCCACGCCCTGATACCGTCCGGCAATTAACGTCCCTGCATATCGTTCGTCCCGGAGGATGGCGAGGACTTTGGGGGCGTCCCATAAGGCGTCTTCCCCTTCTTTCAGCCCATACCCAAAGCCGCCCCTTTGCCTTTTGTACATGGCTGGCGTAGGGTACCCCGTCTGGTTCAGCATCCGGGCAATCTCTTTGTTCTTTTTCCCTTCCAGTGCCAGGCGGAAAATCAGCCGCACAATTTTTGCGGCATCTTCATCCACCTGAAAAAGCGCCTGGCAGTACGGCCCCTGGCTTTTTCCGGTTTTCCGGTACCCGAAAGGGTAAGAGCCGCTGCATATCCTCCCTTCCTTTATCATCTGCCTTTTGGCCGCCTTTACCTTTAAAGAAATGTCTCTGCTGTACAAACTGTTCATCAGCCCTTTCCACGCAACCTGCCAATCACTGCCGGCGTCTGCCTTTTCGCTGTCATAGCCGTCGTTTACGGAGATAAACCGGACTCCCATAAAAGGGAACACCTGCTCCACGTAATCCCCCAATTCGATATAGTCCCTGGTAAAGCGGGAAAAATCCTTTACCACCAGGCATCCTACCCGGCCCTCCCCAAGCAGCCGGAAAAACTGCCGGATCCCCGGGCGGTTAAAATTGGCCCCTGTATACCCGTCGTCCGAAAGCTCCCGGCTTTCCATGGCTGACAGGTCCCTATGGCCTTGCAGATAACCCTCCACAAGCCGCCTCTGGTTCGTTATGCTGCCGCTTTCCCCCTCTTCCCTGTCTTCCAGGGAAAGGCGGTAATATTTCACAAGTATCCTGGCATTTGCCTGAAAATCACCCTCATCCCCTTTTTTTGGCAGACCGGATCTCCTGCACGCGCCGGAACTGCCCTTCTGAGATAATCGGTTCGTGGCATCCAGAAACAATATCCCACTCCTTCCTGGGCATAAGCCCCTTTTTCCCTTTCATTTCCCTGCTGCCCTGCCGCCCCTGCACCATATCCCCTAAGTAGATGCGGCTGGTCAAAATCCCGGCCACGGCCTGGGGGTGCCACCGGAAGGCACGGGCGTACTTCTCGTCATGCAAAATCCCCTTGTTATACTTATACCGGGCCGGGCTGGGGACATGGTTTTGGTTCAGCCACGCCGCTATTGCCCGGTCGCCGTATCCCTGTTCGTATAAATCAAATATTATTTTTACATAAGCCGCCGCCTCGGGGTCCACCTGAACCCCATGGCCTTCTTTTGTTTTTTCATATCCGTACCTGGCATATGGCCCGAGGAAATACCCCTTTTCCCTCAATGCCTTCTTGGCCGACCGTTCCTTACGTGAAATGTCCCTGGCGTAGTATTCATGCATTATGTTTTTCAAGGGGACCAGGTACGCCAGCTGGTCCAAATCTGCCGTCCACGAGTCAAACCCATCCGCGACCGAAATAAACCGGACGCCCAGGAAGGGGAATACATGTTCCAGGTAATGGCCGGTTTCCAGATAATTCCGGCCCAGCCGGGATAAATCTTTTACCATAATACAATTGAGATTCCCTTTTTTTATTTCTTCCATCATATCCCGGAATCCGCCCCGGTCAAAATTTGTCCCGGTTTTCCCCTCGTCCACAAAAGTGGCGGCCCACCTTAGCTCCGGCCGGCCGCGGGCAAACTCCTCCAGCAGCTTCTTCTGGTTCTCGGCGGATTCCCCCTGCCCCTCTTCATTGGATACCCTTACATAAAATCCGACAAAAAAAACTGCCGGGGCTGCTGCTTTTTCATCTGCCTTCCCTCTGCCGGGTTTCCGGCTTTTTCTGGCCACATCCCCCACCCCCTCCCCCCCTTAACCGGCCAACGGATGCAGGCCCTTGGGGGCATTTTCCGCCGCCGCAGCTCCGGGAAAAGCGGAAAGAAAGCCGGATCCTCTTTTTCCCTGCCACCTCTGCCGTTTTCAACATGGCCAGGAGAAAAGGCCTGGACAAAAAGCCGGCGGCACCTTCCCGCTCCAATGCCCCCTTCTCTTTTTCCAGGCGCGCCCCTTCCCTCTCATACTGGACTGCCTGCCGGGCGTACACCTGCTTTAGGCCTTGGTATTCTTCCTGGTCCAGCAGACCCGCTTCCCAATCCTGGCGCAAGGCAAAGATCAGGCGATGCCGGTTGGCTGCTTCCTTCCTGGCCGTCCCGATCCTGTCCTCCATAGCTTCCCTTTCCCGTGTGCCTCCCCCTTTCCATTGGAGAATCTGCCCCGGATCCGCCAAACACCCCATATAAGAATCCAAAACGGTAAAAATCACGGTTTCCAAGTCCTTTTCCCTTACCCTGTGGCTGCTGCACCAGCCCGGATCCTGCTTATGGCCGGCACATATATAATATGGGTACTTCCTCACCCCCCCGGCCTTCCCCTTCCCTGCACTGGCTACTTTCCGTACCATATTTCCCTGGCATCCGCCGCAAACTACCAGCCCGGAAAGCCGGAAAACCCGGCTTCCCCCCGGGGCCGCCCGCGTATCCATGGCAGCTAAGGTTTGCGCGGCCAAAAACATTTCCTCGGTAACCACCGGCTCGTGCATCCCCGAAACCCGGAGCCAGTCCTGCGGAGGTTTTTCCACCAGTTTTTTCACTTTATAGCTGACCCTGGTTTTCTTCCCCTGGACCACCCACCCCAAATAAGTTTCGTTGGCCAAAATACGTGCCACGGCAACCGGATGCCACCGGGGCCCCCCATCCCCTTCAAACCCGGTTTGATAGGGGAAGCCCCGGACGCGTTTATACTCTGCCGGCGGCAATACGCCCAGCTGGTTCAGCCTGTCTGCGATTTTCCCGTTGCTCATGCCGGATATACGCCACCGGAAAATATCCCTGACCACACCGGCTGCATAAGGGTCTATCTGCAAATGGTTCCGGTCCCTTTCGTCTTTCTCATATCCATAAGGTGCAAAAGAGCCGATAAATTTTCCGTCTTTTTGCTTGATCTCCAATTGGCTCCGGACTTTGGCCGAAAGATCCCGGCTATATGAATCATTGGACACCGGTTGTTCGGGAAGGGGAAACGTAAAAAAGCTGCCAGAGGCAATGGTTTCCCCTGACAGCTTTCTATTTTTTATCTGCTTTCCCCTCAAAAAGAAGTAGTAATCTTTTTTTTGAAAAACAGCAGGCCAAAAGAGCCTGGTCCACAGTTACTGGCAATGGCAGACGACGCTTTCTGCAGGTAAACCCGTTCAAAAGGACAATACTGCTGTACCAGGTCTTGGATGTATTGGATATTTTGGGCGTCTATCCCCGCATAGGTAATAAACAGGATACGCCGGTCAATATTTCTGGTATTTAGGAATACCTTCCGGACATATCGCCTGGCAACATGGGAAAAACTTCCCATCTCCATACTGCCCACCACCATCTTGCTGTTCCGCAGCTTGATGACCGGATGCAGCAGCAGCGCGTCGCACAGGACCTGCACCCGCCTGGATATTTTTCCGGACTGGCACATCATATGGGTGCTGTCAATGATAAACGCGGAAGAAATATACCGCTTCATACTCATAATATTGTTTATAATCTCATCCTTTGCCACATGTTTTTCTGCCTGGCAGGCGGCATACAAGACCAGCAGCCCCATGCTGCTGGACAGGAGGCCGGAATCCAGGACAGTGACATTTTCAAAAGACCTTGCTGCTTCAAGGGCATTGAAATACCCTTGGCTGGCATTCTTTGCCATGGTGATATGGATCACATTCTGGGCCTCCGTCAGCCTTTCTGCAAAAAATGTTTCATAATCTTCTACACTTGGCGGCACAGAGAAAGCGTTTTTCCCTGCAGCCATATAAGACAGCACTTCATCTGCCTGCAGTTCAATGTCATCCAGAAACCTCCCCCGGTCCGTACAGACATAGTAAGGGCACACGCAAATGCCATACTTTTTCCTGAAAGTTTCCGGAAGGTCACATACGCTGTCTGTCGTAACGATAAGGGAGTGCCTTTGTGCCTGTTCAAAGATCAGTACATCCTGGCCGATCTCTGACTGGGTGGCCTGCATGCCAAGCTTTACCAATTCCTTCGGCAAAATACTTAAGACCGCCGCTTCTAAAAGGGCGCCGCTGACTGGTTTCGCCAAATAGCCGCTAAAGCCTTCCCTCCGGTAAAGGAGCTGGTTGTCGCTCCCCGCATTAGCGGTCAGCGCCACCACGGGCACGTCCTGGCATAATCCCCCTGCCTGGGTACGCAATGCATGGAGGCATTGTATCCCGTCCATCTCTGGCATCAGGTGGTCCATCAGGATTGCATCATAATGTTGAATCCGTGTCAGCCTTAGGCAGTCTGCAGCGCTTAAGGCTGTGTCCAGATGGATCTTTGTGGCTGAAAGCAGCTTCCGGACTACCATCAGGTTCATTTCATTGTCATCTACAACCAGTATGTGCGCCTCCGGGGCTTCAAAGCTCTGTTTGTACTGCTCGCCCTCGTAAGTCCTCACACGGGTGGCCAGGGTAAACGTCCCTAAAGCCTTATCGTCTACAATATCCTGGTCTAACCTCACAAGGAAGGTGGAACCCTTGGTATAGACGGAATTGACGCTGATCTCCCCGCCCATCAGCTCTACTAACTGGTGGACGATGCTAAGGCCCAGCCCCGTGCCTTCGATATGGCGGTTCTTTTCTTCCTCCACCCGCTTGAAAGCGTTGAAGATATAGGGGATATTTTCTTTTTTTACGCCCTGTCCGGTATCCTCTACAGAATACCAGACGCGCACCCGGTTTACTGCCAGGCGTTCGCACCAGATGGAAAGGGTGACCGAACCTTTGCTGGTATATTTAACCGCATTATTTAACAGGTTGATCAGGATCTGTTTAATACGCACCTCGTCGCCGTAAAGCATACTCGGGATGGAAGAGTCCACATGGAGCTGGAATTGCCCTTTCTCCCTTGCCTTAATCCAGATCATATTGACAATCTCCGAAAAAAGGGCACCTGTCTCATAAGAAACATTTACGATCTCCATTTTTTTGGATTTGATTTTGGACAGGTCCAGGATATCGTTGATGAGGGTCAGCAGCATTTTACTGGCGCCCTGGATATTCCTTGCGTTTTCTGCAACATCCTCAGAAATATCCCCCCGCAGGATGATTTCATTTAAACCAATAATGGTATTAATAGGGGTGCGGATCTCATGGCTCATGCTGGAGAATAAATTATTCTCCGCCTTATTTAGCTCCTCGATCTCCTTTTTTTGCTGTTTGGAAAGCTCGTTTTCCTTTTCATAGAGCCTGGTCACAAACAAGAGCAGGATACTGGTCAACACCCCTACCAGGATAACGGACACCGCGGAGCAAAAGAAATAATGCCCTTCTGTGTTATGCTTTACATATTGCGGAAAATGAAATGCAAAGTAATAGCAAAGCAATGTCTCTATGATACAAATCAGGAAAAAACCCGCTTTGCGCCTTCCCTCCAATGTAATGCTAAGATAAACGAAGCAGAGCACAAACCATTCAGGTACCCCGCTGTAAAACCCCCCTGCCGTAATAAAGCTTATGGGAAAAATCAAAAGCAGCAGTACAGCGATAATTGTCGCCCCCGCATTGATGCATTCCTTTCGGATACTAATCTTCACAATCGCTGCCAGGCAGATAAGGCTAACTGCCAGGACCATCAAATTGACGGGATTTCTTCCCATAAGCAATATGATTGATAGTACGACCATGCTGATCCCGGTGACTACCCGGAACATGCGCTCCCGAAGACTGATCCTATGGTCATAGATCATTTCAAACCACTTGTTCAACACCCCGGTGTTTCCTCCTGTTTTCATTATAGTCCAGCAATTGTATCGCAAATTTCATCATACAGGCGCAGCAATATGGGATGGCTGTGCCGTATATATTTTATATTTCCTGATTTTCCGGCCTGCTCCAGCATCTTTGCCTGCTCTGCCAGCCGCTCTGCGCCGATGGTCAGCGATGTGCTTTTTAATGCATGGACCTTGACTATGTAGTCTTCCCAGTTGGCAGTTTCATACAAGGAAATAATCTCCGCCTTCTTTTCTTTCGCCTGGGAATGGAACATCCGCAGCATTTCCAGATAAAACTCTTCCTCTCCGCAACAATAGTCCAATCCCAGCTGCACATTGATGCCAATATGGATAAGGTCATGGTATGGTATGGAAGAATTGTCGGTAAGGGCTTCTGCCTGGGTGCTTTCTTCCTCTAAAGGCGCGTCCAAAAACCTTTCATCCCGGCGGCATTCTTCCTGGCGGCGTTCCTCCTTGCGGAGTTCCTCCTTGTGGCGTTCTTCCTGGCGGTATTCTTCCCGGCGGCGTTCTTCCTGGCGGAGTTCTTCCCGGCGTTCTTCTTTGCGGCGTTCTTCCCGGCGGCGTTCTTCCCGGCGGCGTTCTTCCTGGCGCCTTTCATCCGGTGAGGGGCGGCCTAAAGCCTTCTCCGCCAAAAGGCTTTGATTGGGTACGGGGGCCTTTTCTTTTAGCCGCTCCCCATTGGGCCGGGCGCCTTCCAAAGGAACCTTATCCTGGCCGGTTTTTTCCGGTATGGCGTTCTTGGATATATTTCCTTTTTGGGAATCCTTTTTCCTCTTCCTCCGGCTCTTTTTACTGTTGGGGGACGGACGGGCCGCCTCTTTTGACGGCTCCTGTGTAATCTCAGGGGATTCGCCGTAGTAGTCCGGCAGGGGGCCCGCCGGATTTACAGAGGTTTTGCCATAGTGGACCGGCAGTGGCTCTTCCGCATTCATGGGGGTTTCGCCATAATGGACCTGGTTCATAGGCAGGACCTTGCGCAGCACCCGCTCCAGGACGGCCCGCTCGATAGGTTTGGGTATAAATTCCGTGAACCCTTCGTTTCGGAACATTTCCCTTGCGCCGCTGATGGTATTGGCAGTCAAAGCAATAACCGGCAGCTCCTTATAAATTCCGTTCTTAATCTCGCGGATTTGTTTTAAAGTTTCCACGCCGTCAAAGCCTGGCATCATATGGTCCAGGAAAACGATATCATAAGCCGTATTGGCACACTGCTCCACCGCTTCTTTTCCGCTTAGGCAAGTATCGACCTGTATCCCGTAGCTCCCTAAAACGCCTTTGGCCACCACAAGGTTCATCTCTTCATCATCGACCGCCAAAACCCGTACCCCCTCACAGGAAAACGGCTTGCGGCCTGCGGCTTGTGCTTCTTCAAAGCCATTGGCTTTCATCTCCCCGTTTAGCAGGTTGACTACCGAAAGGGCAGAAAATGGTTTGTGGATTACCAAAAGCCGGCTTCCTTTATTCAGCAAAAATCCATGCTCGGCGATCACGATGACTTGGAGCGTGCCGGCCCAATCCTCATAATAGGCAATATCCTCTTCGTATTCGGCCTGTGTAATAAACACATGGGTCAAGGCATGGTCGTGCCGGAGCTTTACCAGGCCTTCGAAATTATGGGCCTGATACCCCTCAACATGAAGCCCTTTTACCATATGGAAGATCATCCTGTCATAATATCTCCTGACCTCATCGCTGTTATATTTCTCCGGCCGGAAATAACAGGCGATACAAAGGCTTTCCGGATGGGAAAGTATCATGGACGGGGTGTAATCAGCCACTCCCTGGGGAATGGTAATCTGAATCTGCAGGCCCTGCTGGTCATTGCTGTTAAAGTGCATAAATCCGCCCATGGCATGGAGCAGGCCCCGGGCAATTGGAAGCCCCAGCCCCAACCCCCCCGCGATCCTGCTGCTTCCGGAATCCGCCTGGTAAAAATCATTGCATATCTGGGTAATCTGGGAGTCTTCCATACCGATCCCCGTATCGCAAATGTCTATAACCAGGTTTACCCCATAGCTTTCCGGACGGTATTCGATGCAGACATTGACGCCCCCTTCTTCTGTAAACTTAATGGAATTTTCCAGAAGGATCTTAAGGATATGGGCGATCTTTTCCACATCCCCGATCAGGACAGAGGGCATTTTCGGATCCATGTCAAACACCATCTCCAACTGATGTTTGCCGCTCTGCATAGCGGTCATGGTGATGATGTCATTGAGCACCGACGTGATCCTGTACGGCTCTTTTGCCGGGGTCAGGGTGCCCTCCACGATCTCTGTGTAGTCAAGCATGTTGTTAATCTGATGGGATAAACGTTTGCCGGCCAGCTGTATAGACTGCATATCTGCCCGGATCTCCGGGGAAATATCCTTTTCCAATATTACCTCGCTGATGCCAAGCACCATATTAATAGGAGTCCGAAGTTCATGGGATACATTCGACAAAAATTCGGCGTTTTGCCGTCCGGCGGTCTCTAACTCCACCACTGTGCTGTCAAATTTTGCCTTTGCCTCCCGCCTCCTCTTAATCCGGTATACCGCAATCACCATCGCACCCACTACCACCGTAGGGCCGATTGCCAGGCGGATGATATTTTGTGTGCCCATGTCATAAGTGATCGTATGTAGGATAAAGAAATGGTACATCAACTCCAGCACATACAAGGCGGCCGTCATATACAACAGCCGCTTCTTATTGAACATAGAAAAAATAAGGATGATCATACAAGCTACCGATGGGATGTCAAAAAGGGTAGCCTCATGCACTCCGAAAAAGAAAAAGCCGACCATCAGCAGCCCGGAACATAAATGTTCATAAAATGCTTCTGAACCAATCCTTCCAATATGAAGGCACCATACAAGGGTATTGCCGATCAAGATTACCGGGATCATCCACAGCTCCCATGACAAAGCCATGGCGACCAGGATCAGCATCATACCAAACGTCGTAACGATGCTGGCCAAAAGCAGATGGATACTCGTCTGTCTTTTTGTCCTCATTACTCCTCCAACTCCAATGCCGATGCCACCCGTTTAAGCAGTTCTTTCGGGAAAAACGGTTTTTTTAAGTAATTGGTGGCCCCCAGGTTGATGGCAGTCCGCACATCCTCCTCATAACCGGAAGCAGTCAGAAAAATTACAGGGATCTCCACAAAGTCATCCTTCATATGCCGGAAAGTTTCTAACCCGTCCATAATCGGCATCGCAATGTCCAAAAGGATAAGGTCGACCTTCTCATATTTGATCTTCTCAAGTGCCTCCCTTCCTGATTCCGCAAGAAGTACATTATAATACTTCTCCTAACGTCCCCAGAGGTCCCGCCCCCCTCCCCTCTTCGCCGAATAGAGACAAGCTGTATTTTCATACATTGTCTTACACGGGCCAAAAACCGGGGTTCGGCTATGGACAGCCCAGCCACATTCAGCGCCCCTCCTGCCCTTACTAAGGGCCAGGGCCAAAAAGCCCATCTGCCATGTGGCCAGGGCATCCACCGGGGAAATGATTATTAAGTGAAACAGGGAAGCGCCTGGCCGCCCGCCCCACAATAGCCAAACGGGCGCCCTGCCCGTGCAGCCAAATAAACAGGCGGCTTTTGGGCTGGCGGCACAGGCCATAAACCTGACAAGCCGGGGAGGTAAGATATGGATGAAAAAACATACAATGTCGGCATCTACTGCCGGTTAAGCAACGATGACGAACGTGACGGGGAATCCGTCAGCATAGAAAACCAAAAACTCCTGCTCCAGCGTTATGTACGGGAAAAAGGCTGGAATGAGGTGGATACTTATATCGACGACGGCTATTCCGGCACAAATTTCCAGCGCCCCGGCGTTAAACGCCTGATCGCAGACGCAAAATCCGGGCGCATCAATGTAATACTGGTCAAGGACCTGTCCCGGTTCGGCAGGAATTACATTGAATTCGGCCAGTACACCGATTACCTGTTCCCGTCCATCGGCTGCCGGTTCATCGCCTTAAACAATGGGGTCGACACGGTAAGGCAGGACGGTAGCACCGACGTTATGTGTTTTTTAAACTTATTTAACGAGTTTTACAGCAGGGACACAAGCAAGAAAGTAAAGGCAGTTAAAAGGGCTTGTGCTGAAGACGGCAAATTCATGGGTACATACCCTGCCTTCGGCTATAAACGTGACCCGGGGGATAAACACCACCTTGTCATTGACGAGGAAACCGCCCCAACCGTACGCAGTATCTTTGCCATGAGGGCCACCGGCATGACGTTCCGCAGCATCGCCCTGGCCCTCAACGACCGGGGCATCCCCTCTCCGGGTATGCTTTACTACCGGCGCAAAGGGCAGGCGGACCCCCGCCGCGCCAACCACCGGTGGGCGGACCAGACCGTGAAAAACATCCTTAGGAACGAGGTATACATCGGCAACATGGTCCAGGGCAAAAGCGGTACCCTCTCCTATAAATCCCGCAAGCTGGTAGCCAAACCCAAGGATCAATGGATCCGCGTGGAGGGGACCCATGAAGCCATTATTTCCCGTGATGTGTGGGACACCGTAGTGTCCATCGACCGGAAAAAAGTGCGCAAATCCGAAACGGCGGACGGCATCCGGAGCATCTTCACCGGCCTTGTCTATTGTGCGGACTGTGGTTTTAAGATGTACAACCGTGTGGAGCGGTTCACTTATAAGGACGGAAGGCCGGGCCGGTACAGTTCTTTTGTATGCGGCAACTACTCCCGCAGCGGGAAAAGCGCCTGCACCGTCCATACCGTCTATGAGAACGTGCTGGAACAGCTTGTTTTGGCAGACATCCGGGAAAAAGCACAAGATACCGGACATGGCCAGGAACGCCTGTTGGAGCAGGTCATCCGCATAAAGGACAAAGAACGGCACAGCCGGGCGGCCTCCTGCAAACAGGAACTGAAAGCCGCTGCCGCCCGTGTCAAGGAACTGGAAAGCCTGATGCAGAACCTTTATGAGGACAAATGCACCGGCGTTGTCCCGCAAACCGTATTCCAGACGCTTATGCAGAAATACGAAACGGAACGGGTCCAAAAAGCCGCCGCCCTGCCGGAGCTGGAACGCAAAGCCAAAGAGCAGCTGGAGGACGGTTTCGACGCGGACCACTGGGCCGGGGTCATCCGCCGTTACACCGAGGTTACCCGGCTGGACGAAACCATCCTTTTTGAGCTGATAGACCGGATCGAGGTCGGCGAGGCAAAGAAGCGGGGATCCATACGGGTACAGCCTATCAAGATATTCTACCGCTATAGGGTCAGCCGGGGCACTGCTTTTGCAGGCAAAGAAGGCATCTCCCCGATGGTAGGCCGGTGAACACTGGAAGCCGGGAAGAATAACCACTTACAGGTGCTTTCCCGGCCTCCTGGATATTGAGGGGAAATGCCCCCATTCTCAAGCAACCTATACCCTTCATCAAATTTTTAAAAGACAGCAAGATGCCGTCTTCTCCGCCATGGGCCTCCAAGCTGTCATAATGGTCGTTCACGGCAATAAAACGCACACCTAAATAAGGGAAGATTTTTTGGACAAATCTTCCCACTTCAATATAATTCCTCCCGAAACGGGACAAATCCTTAACAATAACGCCGTCCGTCTTTCCCGCTTTTATCTCCTTTATCATCTGCTGAAATGCCGGCCTGTCAAAATCCAGCCCGCTGAACCCGTCATCTACCCTTTCTTCGGTAAGGATAATCTCCGGCCTGCCCCTCACATATGCTTCCACCAGCCTCCTTTGGTTGCGGATACTGTTGCTTTCCTTCTTCCCCTCAGGGGAAAAGCCATTATCTTCATGGGAAATCCGGTAATATGGGGTCATGTAATACTTCCCGTTTGCCATGGCAGCCTCCTGGCCTTATTCCCCATATCCATATGCAATCCTGCCTTGTCCCATTCCACAAGCCACCTAATCCAGGGGCTTTTGATAAAAAGACCCCACGAAGGTTTCCGTAGGCATTACGTTGATAATCACCGAAGGGTCTACTTGCTTCAAATGGAAAATAATGTCCTGTACTTCATAGGTAGAGACCACCGTGTGCAGCAGGCCCATTTTCTTCCCGCTGTACCCGCCGTAGCCTTCCATAACCGATATGCCATGTTTGCAGAAGCTGATGTATTCTTTCACCAGCTCCTTAGGCTTTTGTGTGGTAACCTGTAACGTAACCCGTTTAAACCGGTGGTAGAAATTGTCTATGGTCTTTGTGGCTATAAACTGGAACAAGATAGAGTACCCCGCATGCTCCCAGCCAAACAACATGCCAAACAGGCACAACAATACACAGTTAAACACAAAAACATATTGCCAAATCGACTTCCCGATACGGTTAGACACATACAAGGCTATAAAGTCCATCCCCGCCGTAGATGCATTTCCTTTGAGGGCTATCGAAATGGCCAGCCCGTATAAAAATCCGCCAAAACAGATATTCAGCAGCACGTCGTCAAATAAAGGCTCGCTTTTCAATACCTGCAGCAAAATACTCGACAGCATTACCTGGACCATGGAAAAAATTACAAACCTTTTCCCGATGTGGCGGTAACAGAATATGGCTACCGGAATATTCAGCACCACCATACCCAGCGACGTGGAAAAATGGATTCCTGCCGCCCCCGCAATCCGTGACAGCAAAGACGCGATTCCGGTAAACCCGCTTGGCAAAAGCTGAACCGGCTCCAAAAACGTGTTCATGGCATATGCCTGCAAAAATGCAGAAACCATTACCGCCGCTGCCATAATCCAATACCTCTTTTTCATATCCGTTCCTTTCTTATGTGTAATCGGGTTTTTACCCCAAATATATCCCCTTCCCCCTTTATCCTTTTCCCCTCTGCCATTACCAACTCCATGGCTGTCCTTTTGCTGCCCAGTGTGGCGAAGGACCAGGCGGAGGGCAGAAAAGGCAGCATCGCTGCCAGTATTTCTTTATCTTTGCGCTACAGCCTTTATATGGGGGTCCTTTGCATTGGGATATTCACTTTGTTTGGGGAAACCCTGGGCGCCGACGTCTTCCACGACCCCCAGGCAGGGCAGTTTATCCGGATCCTGGCCTGGCTTTGCCCATTCCTTTATCTGGCCACCACCATGGGGAGCATCCTAAACGGGCTCGGGCATACCCGGATTACCTTTTACCAAAACGTCTGCGCTTTGCTGCTGCGTATCGCTTTTGTATTATTTTGCATCCCCCGTTTCGGCATCCTGGCCTACCTTTGGGGGATGTTGGCCAGCGAGCTGCTTTTGGCCCTTTTACATTTGTGGACCCTGAAAAAATTGATCCGTTTCACTTGGAACGCCTGGGAAATAATTGTCAAACCGGTGGCCGTCCTGGCCCTTTCCATAGGCATACACTATTTCACCGACGGGCTATATCCCCCTTCCGGCCATATAGCGCCTTTTTTTGAAACTGCTGCCCAAATCTTGTTCCTCTGTTTTTGTTATGGCGGGCTGCTGCTGACATTTCATTTTGCCCATTCCGCCCGGCAGGCAACCCGCATTTGGAATCGGCTGCGCAAAAACATAAATTGAGCAGGATCCATGGCCTGCTGGCAAAACGCCCCGGATCCTGCACCCACATGCAACGCTACTTTTTGTCATTGGTGGCGTCCCCGTCCCCGCTGACGGGGATAGCCTCCCCCAAATAGGTAGGCTTTGGCCGGAACAGGCAGTATAAAATATCCTTATTCCTGGCCAGCACCTCCCTGATATTACGGGTCCGCTGCCCTCCGTAGGTTACCTTTTTCGCCGGGTAGCCCCAAGTGTCCATCCCCATCTGGTTCCCGTCATAAAGGGCCCGGTAAAGGTGGTACTCCTGAGTGACGACGATCATCTGCCTGACCTGAAAAATATCCCTGGCCCGGTACATGCTCTCATAAGTGGAAAACCCGGCATGATCCATAAAAATATCCTGGGAAGGGATCCCCTGATCCAGGGCGTACTGCTTCATCCGGTTGACTTCGTCATACTGTACCCGGCCATGGTCCCCGCTCATTAGCAGCTTCGGCGCGGCCCCGGCCTGATACAGCGCAATCCCCGCATCCAGCCTGTCCCGCAGCATCTGGGTTGGCTCCCCGTCTGGACGCAGCCCGCAGCCTAATATCAGGATACAGTCCATCTGGGGCAGTTTTGACCATCCTTCGCCCTCTATTATTTTCTTCCCCATGCTCGCTTTCACCCATAAATTGCCTGTAATCAGGCAAACCATGCCCCCAAAAGCTAACGCCATACATACATAAACCAGTTTTCTAAGTATACGCCATTTGGGGTTAGCTGCTACTTTCCACACTGTCATCTCACCCTCGCCAAATAAATTTTTCCAGCAGCCTTGCTATCTCGTCAATATCAATAGGCTTGGACACATGGGCGTCCATCCCGCAATCCAGGCATTTCTGGACGTCTTCCGAGAAGGCGTCCGCCGTCATAGCAATAATAGGAAGCCCTGCGTCTTCCCGGTCCATGGCGCGGATGGCCTCTGTCGCCTGATAACCGGTCATTACCGGCATACGCAGGTCCATCAGCACCCCGTCATAATACCCAATTGGGGATGACTGGAACATCTCTACGCAAATCTGCCCGTTTTCTGCATGCTCCAATTCCAGCCCCAACTCTGTGAGCAGCTCTTCCGCAATCTCCCAGTTCAGCTCATTATCCTCCGCCAAAAGGATCCTGCGGCCAGTAAGGTCTGCCTCTTTCCCATTTTGGTTTTCCGGCCCGTCACTGATGCCGGCATATTTTTTCAGCCCATAGTAAAGGGTGGATTTGAATAAGGGCTTGGCTATAAAATCCGTCACCCCCGCCGCCTCCGCCTCGTCCCGGATTTCCCCCCAGTCATAGGCGGAAATCAAAAGGATCGGGACTTCCTCCCCCATATGCCTGCGGATCTCCCGGGCTGTCTGGATGCCGTCAATCCCCGGCAGTTTCCAGTCCAATAAAATAATCTGGTAATCTTCGTGCAGGCTATGGCGTTTCCCCACCATCTCAATGGCCGTCTCCCCGTCCAAAGCCCATTGCGCGTTGACCCCAATGCTTTTTAAAGAGGCCACGGTGCTCTCGCAAAGCTGTTTGTCGTCATCTACCACCAGCATATTCCAGCTGGGCAGGATCATCTCCTCCTCTGTAACCAACGCTTTTTCCATGTCCAGCGTCACATAAAACGTAGTCCCTTTGTCCTGCTCGCTTTCCACCTGGATACTTCCGCCCATGGCGTCTATAATGTATTTGGTAATGGCCATGCCCAGGCCTGTCCCCTCTGTCTTTTGTACCCGGCGGCTGTCCTCCCTCACAAAAGAATCAAAAATCCTTTTGATAAACTCCGGGGACATGCCGATCCCTGTGTCCTTGACCTGAAGGTGGTTCCTCACATAATCATCCCCCAAAGGGGAATTTTCCTGATAAAGGGCCACCTCAACCTTTCCGCCTTCCGGCGTAAATTTAATGGCGTTGGAGAGCAGGTTCAACATTACCTGGTTCAGCCTTATGCTGTCACAATATACGTCTTCGACCCCAATATCATGGATAAACACATCGAATTGCTGTTTCTTCGCCTTGACCTGTGGCTGGACAATATTCACAATATTGTCAATCACCTCCCGCAGCGACACTTGGTCCATGTTCAGGGTCATTTTCCCGCTTTCGATTTTCGACATATCCAATACGTCATTGATCAGCCCCAACAGGTGCTTACTGGATAAGCTGATCTTTTTCAGGCAATTTTTGACCTGCTGCGGATTGTCAATGTTTGTTATGGCAATAGCCGTCATACCGACAATGGCATTCATTGGCGTGCGGATGTCATGGCTCATATTGGAAAGGAACTCGCTCTTGGCCGCATTGGCTTTGATTGCCTCCTGCCTAGCGCTGTCCAAATCTGCTATCTGTTTCCTTGTCAGGTGATAATATCCCCCAAACACAATAAATAATGCAAGCAGGATGATAACGCATCCCCCCAGCCCCAGGGTTGTCCACTGGCTTCCCAGGCTGTTGATCATCTGGTCCAAAACACCGTAAGGCAGAGCCGTCACCAAAATCCATTCCGAATCCGGCAAATGGGCACAGCATACATGCCTCCGCTCGTCCCCGGACTCTACAACGACAGAATAGCTCTCCTTTGCGTCCATGGCCCTTATCATGGCCTGGATCTGATTGTCCGCTTCCTCCCCGTTGCTTTCCCCGAAAAACGCGCGGAAATGGTCGAAATAATTGCCTTTTATATCATCGCTTCGAATGACGAAGCTGCCGTCCCGACGGATAATATAGGAAGTTGACAAAGCACTGTCATCGTCCAGGGAAAGGATATCCTTGATATAAGAAACGGGAAGCCCGGCTACAAGGGCAACGCTTTCCCCGCCGTCTGTCATACCATAATTAGCGGCAATGCCCAGCAGCACTACGGAATCCCCTGATTCGTCCGTCCCCACAGCTATTTTATCCTCACCGGAAAGCAAAGACTGCAAAAAGGGCTCCGGATCCGTCACCTGGACTTTTTCCCCATAGAGCATCTCAAAATCCCCGGATTGGGAATAAAGGCCCAAATAATCAAACCCCCGGGCAACCGCATTGTAGGATAATTCCCTGTGAAGCTCCTCCTTTTTGGAAAAAGCTTCCGGGTTTACGATCTCCACCATGTTTTCTACCTGCGACAGGCGCAGCTGAATCGTGGTTTTAAAGTGCATTGTGATACGTTCGCTCATTCCCAGCATGTAAATATTTCCAACGTTAATGACCGTTGCCTCGCTTTTCCTTTTCATGTAAACGGACAAAAAAGAGAAAACGCAGATGCAAAGAATTATCACAAAGATGAGACCCGTAGTTAAATATTGTATTGTTTTATTTTTCATCCAAAATCACCTCGCCGCCCGATCTCGCTTACATTCATGGACGCTTGCCTGCGTCGCCACAGGGATTCTTTGTAAAATCCCAAATAATTCTGCCGATTTGTGGCGCCTGCCCAAAGTACCGCCTGAACTGTTACAACCCCATCAAAGCCATGGCACGCAAAACGGGGAAACCCGCTTTGCATGCCATGGTCCCCAAGCACAAAGCAACGATACAATGATCCCTATGAAACGGACTCCTGCAATTCCTGGATCGCGGTAATGGTCTGTTGGTAGTCCCCCTTTACTTGGCTGAACAGCCCGTCCACCTCCGCGCTGTACCCCGCCCGAAGCGCTTCGGTCAGGCGATGGCTGGACTCATAAAGCTTGGTAAAGCTTAAGTTTTGGCAAACCCCTTTAATGGTGTGGGACGCGCGGAAGGCCTCCTCGTAATTCCCTTCGTCCAGGGACTTGACCAGCAGTTCATAGCTTTTATCGTTCAAAAATTTCAAAACAAATTTCTGGACCATCCTCTCTGTACGCAAGCGGCCGATTACCCCTTCATAATCCCCTTCTATCGCCCCATAACATTCCTTCAGTGTCATTGCTCCCCTTCCTTTCCTGCTGCTCCGTTGGCAGACTCTTTATCATTATCCGATTCGCCCCCGTTATCAATGGAAGAAATCACGGACAACATATCCCGCATAGATTCGTCATAAAAACAATACCGGCCCCGGCCGCTGCGCTTGACGGTATAAAGCGCCTGGTCGGCCGCATGGAACAAAGTATCATAATCCGTGCCGATGTCCTTCGTCTTGGCCACCCCCATGCTGACCGAAATTTTAAAGTCTTCATATTGGCCGATGAGGGAGTCGAAAATCCTCTGGATCACGGTTTCCACATCCAGTTTATATTCCAGGAAAATCAAAAACTCATCGCCCCCTACCCGGGCAGGGATATCCCCCCCCCGTATGCTCTGCCTCAGTTTTTCCGCCATGAATCCCAGCACCTGGTCGCCGAACATGTGCCCGTAATTGTCATTGGCCTGCTTAAAGTGGTCCAAATCAAAGATAACCAAGGCAAACCGGCCGTCTGGCCGGGAAGCCAGCCGCTCTTTGATCCTCCCCTCCGCATAGCGGCGGTTAAATAACCCGGTCAGTGGGTCGTGGGACGCCATTTGGCGCAAAGTGTCCAGCCTGACCCGCTCGTCATGGATATCAATTACCTTGCCGATCGTCCCCGTGTACCTGGGCGGCTCTTCCTGTGACCACATGGCCCGGGCAATAATGCGCATCCACCGTTTTTCCCCGTCAATCCAAATCTCCTGGTCATGTTTTACGATCGGCTGCTCTGGGGTGGTGCTGCGCAAAGCGTCGGACAGGGTGCCATAGCCTTCCCCTCCGGACATGGCCTGCACTTTTTCGTCACGCAGCGGGTCTAAAATGATCTCGTTCAACCCCAGCTTTTTAGCGCCCAAAGCAAACAGCATTACCATAGGCGGCGATACCGTATACTCAAACTGTACTTCTTCCGACATATCGGCAAAGAAACTATACTTCATCCGCTCATGCTCCAGCAGCTGTAGCGTCCGTTCGGAAGCGGTAAGTTCTTCCCGGTGGAACATCTCCTCGGCTACATTGCGCATCTCCCTCTTGTCAATGTGCCTTTGGGCATTCTTGCTGCTGTTATGCATTTCCTTTTCCAAAGTACCGGCAATATCGGTCAGGCATTGAAGGAGTACAGGGTTAAACTGGCCGCATTCGCCATTTAAAATCATATGGATCGCTTTCTCATGGGAAAACGCCTTTTTATAAACACGTTCGCTGGTCAAGGCATCGTAGACGTCAGCCAAAGCTACGATCTGGGCAGACAACGGGATTTCGTCGCCTTTGAGCCCATCCGGGTACCCCCGCCCGTCATAGCGCTCATGGTGCCAGCGGCAGATCTCATAAGCAGTCCGGATCAATGGTTCATCCTGGTAAAAAGGCAGGTCATCCAACATCTTCGCCCCAACCAGGGTATGGTTCTTCATAATGGCAAATTCTTCTTGGGTCAGGCGGCCCGGCTTATTTAAAACCTCGTCGGGAATCACGATTTTTCCTATATCATGCAGGGCGGAAGCCGTGCTGATCAGGGCTATGTCCAAATCCGTAAGCCCGTGCCCCACATCCTGATGGATCATGTACTCCAAAAGCAATTCCGTCAGGGTGCGGATATGCAGCACGTGCTGCCCGCTCTCCCCGTTCCTGAATTCCACGATATGCCCAAGGATATCTACCATCATACCGGCCTGCCGCTCTTTTTGATACATCTGGTCGGCTACCAGGCCGACCAGTTTCTTTTGCTTTGCATAAAGCAAAATGGTGTTGACCACCCGCCGGTGTACAATCAACGCGTCGAAAGGGCGGCTGATAAAATCTACGATCCCAAGCCCATAAGCCCGTTCTACGTGGGCCGGCGCACTTTCCGAAGAAATCATAATCACCGGTATGTTCTCAATCCATTTATGCTTGTTCATCATCACAAGGACTTCAAAACCATCCATGTTAGGCATAACGATGTCCAGCAACAAAAGGGATATGGACGTCTCGTATTTTTGCAGGATCCCTATGGCCTCCACCCCGTCCTCTGCCTCTAAAATATCATACTCTTCCTCCAGCATATCTGCTAAAATTGAACGGTTCATCTCCGAATCGTCGGCAATCAATATTTTTTGTTTCATTTTACTTTCTCCATTAATGGGAACCGCACTCCCTTTCCTCAAATAATCTTATGTGTTTTTTGGCCTTTTACCTCTCCCCCTAAAACACATTTAATGTAAAAAGTATAGCACAATTAGCCAAACACGGCAAGATAATTTCGATGTGGAAAACTAGTGTACTGACTCGTTTACTTTCAGCTAAATGACACCGAATGAATTTTCAGCCTGCAAGGCGGCGGAGGGAGGCGATGCGGTGGCATCGTTGACCGACAACAACGCAGCAGATGGAAATTCAGGCAAGTCATTTGGCGAAATGTAAATGAGCCAGTACACTAGGCATATCTTTTTGCAAAAACCGCAAAAAGAAAAAGGGCTATGAAAATTTCTCCATAGCCCTCCGGTCCCTTGGTTTCTTGACCCGTTCCCTTTCGGGAAACACGCGCCGCCTTGGGGGCGGCAGCCCTAAAAGCATTGAAAACCGGCCTATAAACCTTTAGCCCTGCCTGCCGGGCGCCTTATAATATCACCTTAGCCGGGCATTTGGCGGCACATTTGCCGCAATTGGTACATTTGGTATAGTCAATTACCGCCACATTATTGTCCATGTGGATGGCGTCAAATTCGCACTGCTTGGTACACAAAGTACAGGCGATACACCCGCTGTCACATTTGGCCTTTACCTCTTTGCCCTTGTCGTGGGAAGAACATTGCACCAGGTGTTCTGCCGAATAAGGCACCAGCTCAATCAAATGGTTGGGGCAGGCAGCCACACATTTGCCGCAGGCTACACATTTTTCCTTGTCTACCACAGCTACCCCGTCAACCACATGGATGGCCCCGAAGGCACAGGCTTTCACGCAAGACCCATACCCCATGCAGCCATAAGAGCAGGCTTTCTCCCCGCCCCCCGGCACCACAGCCACTTTGGCACAGTCATCAATGCCAAAGTAATGATACTGTACCCGGGCTTTATCACAGGTACCTTTACATTTGACAAAAGCCACCTTCTTTTCGGAACCGCCGCTTTCCACCCCCATAATGGCGGCGATCTTGTCCGCTACGGCAGCGCCGCCCACCGGGCAGCCGTTTACCGGGGCGGTGCCGGCAGCGATGGCATTCGCAAGCCCGTCACAGCCGGGGAATCCGCAGCCGCCGCAGTTATTGCCCGGCAGCTCGGCCCGAACCAGGATTTCCCGCTCATCCACTTCCACTTTAAATGCCTCACTGGCTATGCCCAAAAGCACGCCGATGACAATACCGATGGCCCCGATAACCACAGCCGCAAAAAGCAAACCTGTCATATTCATCTTCTTGCCACCTCCTTAAATCAGCCCGGAGAAGCCCAGGAAGGCAATGGCCATCAAACCAGAAGTAACCAGCACAATGGGCGACCCCTGGAAATTTAACGGAATGTCATTGTCTTCAATGCTCTCTCGGATGCTTGCCAACAAAACGATCGCAATGGTAAACCCAACCGCAGTCCCTACGCCATTGGCCACGCTGAAAATAAAACTATACCCTTTTTGCACATTGGTCAGCGCAGCGCCCAGCACGGCGCAGTTGGTAGTGATCAAAGGCAGGAACACCCCCAGCGCCTGGTATAAGGAAGGCACGTTCTTCTTTAAAAACATTTCCACAAACTGGACCAGCGCCGCAATAACCAGGATAAAGGCGATGGTCTGCAGATATTCCAGATGCAAAGGAACCAGCACAAAGGCATACACCAGGTTTGTCGCAATACAGGCCAGGGTAATAACGAAGATAACCGCGCCCCCCATGCCGATAGAAGTATCCACCTTTTTGGACACCCCAAGGAAAGGGCAGAGTCCCTGGAACTGGCTCAAAATAATATTGTTCACCAGAGCCGAACCTACAATGATTAAAATTAACTCTTTCATCTATCTGCCCCCTATTCCTTTTTATTTGCCTTCATCTCGGCTGCCTTTGCCTGGGCCGCCTTCTTGGCCGCCAAAGCCTTTTCTTCCGCCTGGGCCCTCACGGCCTCTAAGGAAGCGTGGTTCGCAGCGCAGGAGGAACCCCGGCACTCCATGCAGTTGCCGCCGCAGGCCAATGCCGACTTGGGCGCGGAGCCATTGGTGGCCGACGGGGCCTTACATGCATTCTGCAGCGCCGTCAGGACAGCCAGCACAAAAAACGCCCCCGGCGCCAGGCCGAAAATCGTAATCCGGAAATCTTCCGGGATCAATTCCATGCCAAACACAGCCCCGCCCCCGATCACCTCGCGGACAATGGCAATGCAGGTCAGGCCCACCGTGAAGCCAAGCCCCATGCCGATCCCATCAAAAGCCGACTCCAGGACACCGTTTTTAGCCGCATAGGCTTCCGCACGGCCCAAAATAATGCAGTTCACCACGATCAGCGGGATATAAATGCCCAGGGACTTATACAAGCTGGGGACAAAGGCCTGCAATAGCAGCTGGACAATGGTAACTAAGGATGCTACGATTACGATATAGGCCGGGATACGGACCCGGTCCGGAATAATTTTCCGCAATGCGGAAATAATTAAATTAGAAAACACCAAAACCGCTGTGGTAGACAACCCCATGCCCACGCCGTTTACCGCCGTGGTAGTAACCGCCAGGGTGGGGCACATGCCCAGCATCAGGACAAAGGTCGGGTTTTCCTTGATAATACCGTTATATAAACGTTCTGCACATTTATTCATGTTTCCCACCTCCTACTGTGCCATGCAGTTTTTGGCAAAGTAAACTGCTGCGTTTACCGCGCCGGTCACGGCATTGGATGTGATGGTCGCGCCGCTGATGGCGTTAATCTCATCATCTGCAGATGCGCCGTTTTTGGTAACCTTAAAAGCATCCACGTTTTTACCGCCATACTGGCCCTTCCACTCAGGCTTCTGGGCGTTCATCCCCAGGCCGGCCGTCTCGTTGATGGATAAAAACTCAATGCCGCTTACGGTTCCGTCGGCCTGGATGCCCACGGAAACCGTAATGGCGCCGCCATAACCGTCATTGGAAGTAGCGGTGACCACATAACCCATGGGGGTGCCGGAGCCGTCCAGGGCCGTCACTGCCTCATCCACCGTTACCTTGCCAATCTTCATGTCTGCTATTTCCTTGTTGGCGGAGGCCAAAAGCCCTTCCATATCATCCGACTCGAAATTTACCGCATCCGGCAGCACCGTCCGGTAGGCTTCCGCCTTTGCCTTAAGTTCGGCCTGGCGGATCGGCTCTTTCGTGATCTCATAAACTCCGCCCAGGCATGCGCCTGCCACTAACGTAATGGCAAATAGGATCAGGGCGTCCTTCATAAACCCACCTTTACTCATGATTGTTTGCCCTCCTTTCCAAACGCCTTTGGCAGGGTAAACCGTTCAATCAACGGAACCAGCATATTGCTGATAATAATCGCATAAGAAACCCCTTCCGCCGAACCGCCGAAAATGCGGAACAAGCCGGTAAGCACGCCCAACAGGATACCGAAAATAATCTGCCCGTTGGGGGTGATCGGGCTGGTTACGTAATCCGTCGCCATAAAAAAGGCGCCGAAAATCAACCCGCCGCCACAGATATGGGCCAATACATAAGACATGTCCTGCTTGCCGAAAAGAAAGGCAAATACTGCCACCGTCAAAATATAGGCTACCGGGATCCGTAAGGAAATCACCTTCCGGTATACCATATAAGCCGCCCCTATCAGCAAAGCCACCACCGACACTTCGCCGATGGTCCCCGGGATCTTGCCCAGGAACATAGCGGCCAGGTCCACGCTGGCGCCTTCTTTAAGCTGCGCCAGGGGCGTAGGGCCTGTCCAGCCGTCCAAAGCGAAATTGGACATTTTCCCCGCAAAAGAAATCAGCAGAAAACACCTGCCGGCCAACGCCGGGTTCATAAAGTTCTGGCCAATGCCGCCATAGAGCTGTTTTACCACCACAATGGCAAAAATACCGCCCAAAACGGGAATCCACAAAGGGATGCCGGCCGGCATATTCAGCGCCAGGATTAAGCCTGTCACCACGGCGCTCAGGTCTTTTACGGTAATCGCCCGCCCTGCTATGGTTTCGTAGGCATATTCACTCAACACGCAGGCGGCAACCGTAAAGACCAGCACCAGCAGGGCGTGGAGCCCAAACTGGAACACACCAAATGCAGCAGCCGGCAACATGGCGATGCACACGTCCAGCATAATACGCTGGGTAGTCTCCGCGCTCCGCACGTGCGGGGATGCCGATACGTTTAATAATTTGTTCATGTCTCTCCCCTCCTACGCTTTCTTTCTCCGGTTGGCGGCAACCGTTTTTCTCATTTCCTTAAACGCCTGGGTTAACGGCCTTCTTGCCGGGCAGATAAAAGCACAGCTTCCACATTCCACGCATTCCATCCCGTTAAGCTTTTCAAAAGCGGCGCAATCCCCTTTCAGGGCCGCTTTCATCATCAGCACCGGGACGATGTGGCTGGGGCAGACGCCGATGCATTTGCCGCAACGGATGCAAGGGGTAGGTTCGTATGCCGCCACCTGGTCTTTGCTCATGCACAGCAAAGCGGAATTGGTCTTGGTTACCGGGATGTCCAGGCCGAACAGGGCCATGCCCATCATGGGCCCTCCTGCAATCAGCTTCTCCGGCTCTGCCTTAAACCCGCCGGCCGCTTCCACCAGCTCCCGGAAATTCATGCCGATCCTGACCTGGAAATTCTGCGGGTTGGCAATGGCATCGCCTGTCACGGTCACCACCCGCCGCATCAGCGGCGTGGTCTTGCATACCGCCATATAAACCGATATCACCGTATCCACGTTATCCACAATACAGCCCGCATCCGCAGGGAGCATGGAGGAATTTACTTTTCTGCCGGTAATGGCATAAATCAGGGAACGCTCGCCGCCTTGGGGGTACTTGGTCAACAGCTCGCAGATTTCGATACGCGGCTCGTTTTTTACCAGCTCCTTCAGTTTTTTGATCGCCTCCGGCTTGTTATTCTCGATTCCGATGACCCCTTTTGCCTTGTCAAACAGCTGCAGGATCACCTTCAGCCCGCCGACCAGCTTTTCCGGTTCTTCCATCATCAGCCGGTAATCGCTGGTCAGGTAAGGCTCGCACTCCGCGCCGTTAACCAGCACATACTCAATGGAACCCTCGTCCTTGGGCGTCAGTTTCACATGAGTGGGGAAACCCGCGCCGCCAAGGCCTACAATACCTGCTTCCTTAACAATATTACGGATCTCTTGTTTTGACAGTTTCGATGGGTCGCGGTCCGCCCCTAGCCCATCCACGGTCTGATACTCCCCGTCGTTTTCCACCACAACGGCATTCACCATGGCACCGTTTGCCACCCTTCTTGGCTCAACCGCCTTGACCGTGCCGGATACGGAACAGATGACATTTGCGGAAATAAATCCGCTTGCTTCACCAATCTTTTGGCCGGCCAACACCCGATCACCTTTTTTCACCAGCGGAGCCGCCGGAGCGCCGATATGCTGGGACATGGGATAAACCATCTCCCCTTTCGGCATCAGGATTTGTGTCGGCTTGTTTTCGGACAGTTCTTTCCCCTCATAGGGATGGACGCCGCCTTTAAATGTAGCCAGTCCCATCAACCTTTCCCCTCTTTCTACACATTTTCGTACTTTTTGCACCTTTTTTGCCACCAGCCGGAAACCCGCCCCGCCACCCGCTACCCGGCTACGGGAATGCAGATGTCAGGGATCGTTTTTCCGGCGCGTTATCGGTTATAGTATATCATAATCAAAGAAGGGATACAATTGGAATTTTTCATGTGCATACTGCATAAAATCTGGGATTCATTCCAAAACCATCAAGAAAATACGTTTTCTTGTTTTTTTACTAACGAAGATTGCCTTTCCCTTTCTCACCGGGATCTCCATGGCAAAACCTGGCCGTTTGCGTCATGCCCCGCTTTACGCCCCCGGCCTTCCCTTCTTCAAATGGCTTCCCTTCCTATCAAATTCCGATTTAAATTGTGAATTTTTTGCCCAATTTATTTTTCAGTCCAAGCAGCAGATATTCATTATTTTTACTTATCAATATTTATCACTAATTTTTTTTATTTTTTTGCAATAAAATATCCCCCTAATGCATTAACTAATTGAACGGATGATGAAAAGAGTCGATTTCCGCGGTAAAAGACAAGGCAAAAAATAAAAAACATATCAAGTAACGAAATTCCTTGATGCATTACACTCCATCACACACGCCAAGTTTTTTGAAACGGAAAAAGGCCATTTTCAAAAAACCTTAAAAATTAGGGTTGCAACCAAAAAGAGTTCGCCAGCGGCGAACTCTTTTTCTTTTCCTATCTAAAAAACTTCCGTTTTGGCTTTTCCCCTGCCTCCAAAACCTCGCCCCGCATGGCTGCGTCAAAATTACGCAAGGCCTCCTTCTGCGCTTCATTTAACCGTTCCGGGACATGTACCACCAACGTCACGTAATGGTCGCCCCGGGCCCCCCGGCCCCTTATCACCGGCACGCCCTTTCCTTTCAGCCGGATCCGGGTATCGGTCTGGGTTCCTGCCTTCACCTCATATTCCACTTCCCCGTCGACCGTCTTAATACGGATCACGCCGCCTAAAGCCGCCGTGGCAAAAGAAACCGGAACCGTGGAATAAATGCTGGTATCCTGGCGTTTAAACACCGGATGCTGGGATACTACCGCTTCCACCAGCAAATCCCCCCGTTCGCCGCCGTTCACGCCCGGCTCGCCGCCCCCTGCGCAGCGCACGCTCTGGCCATTGTCAATACCGGCCGGGATGGTAACTTTGAACTTCTTTTTCCGGGCCACATATCCGCTGCCGTAGCAATCTGGGCATTTCTCCCGGATAACCTTGCCTTTGCCGTTGCACTCCGGGCAGGCCTGTACCTGCTGTACCTGGCCAAAGAAAGGCGCCTGTGAAGTATAGACGATTTTCCCTTTGCCGTTACATTTGGGGCAGGTTTCCGGCATGGTGCCGGCTTTTGCCCCGGTGCCCCGGCATTTGGCGCATTCTTCTTTAAAATTGATCTCAATCTCCTTCTCGCAGCCAAAAACGGCCTCCTCAAACGTAATCCGTATGGCAGTCCTCACATTATTCCCCCGCATGGGGCCGTTGTACTGGCTGCTACGGCTTCGCCCTCCGAAAATATCCCCGAAAATATCCCCGAAAATATCCCCCATATCCGCGCCGCTAAAATCAAAGCCGCCAAAACCGCCAAAGCCGCCCCCGGCCCCGCCGTCGAACGCGGCATGGCCGAACTGGTCATATTGGCGGCGTTTTTCCGAGTCGGACAATACGCCGTAAGCCTCCGACACTTCTTTAAACTTTTCTTCTGCCTGCGCGTCGCCAGGATTGTTATCCGGATGATATTTTTTTGCCAAGGCCCGGTATGCCTTTTTCAATGCGGCATCGTCGGCATTCTTTGGGACGCCCAAAACCTCGTAATAATCTCTCTTACTCTCTGCCATGGTTTCCTCCATCTTGTTTTAAACGCCCCCGGCCAGCTCCCCGAAAACGCTCATTTTATTTAGGAAACGCCCTCCCCTTTTCCCGTGGCGTTTCAACGCCCGCATGAGCCATGGCCTGCCGGCAGCGTATATACGCCGAAACGGCTGTCGCAACCTGCAAGAAGCTTTTTATGGCTCCTACAAATTGCGCCAGCCTTCCGCCACTGCCTCGTCACTGGGATAGACAAGTTTTCCAGTCCGGCTTATACTTCTTTAAAATCACCGTCAATTACGTCGTCGCCGGCGGAACCGGATGCGTTGCCGGCGCTGCCCATATCGGGGGCCGCCCCGGATGCCTGGGCCGCCTCATATACCTTGGCAAACAATGCCTGGGCGCTGTTCATCAGCTTCTCCTTGCCTGCTTTGATGTCCTCCACCTGGGCATCGGTCATCTGGTCGATGGGGGCGCGGTTAATGGCCTCTTTCAGGGCCTTCAGCTCGGCCTCCACGGCTGCCTTATCGTTGGCGTCTATTTTATCCCCTACTTCCTCCAGGGCTTTTTCCGTCTGGAATACCATGGCGTCTGCGTCGTTCCTGGCATTAATGCCCTCTTTCTTTTTCTTGTCCTGGGCTTCGTATTCGGCTGCCTCTTTCACTGCCTTTTCAATGTCGGAATCCGACATGTTGGAACCGGAAGTGATTGTGATATGCTGCTCCCTGCCGGTGCCAATATCTTTGGCCGACACGTTTACAATACCGTTGGCGTCAATGTCAAACGTAACCTCAATCTGCGGGACGCCCCTCCTTGCCGGCGGGATCCCATCCAGGCGGAACTGGCCAAGGGTTTTATTGTCACGGGCAAATTCCCTTTCCCCTTGTACTACATGGATATCCACGGCAGTCTGGTTATCCGCCGCCGTAGAGAAGATCTGGCTCTTTTTGGTAGGGATGGTGGTATTCCTCTCGATCAGCTTGGTGGCAATGCCTCCCATCGTCTCGATGGATAAGGACAAGGGGGTAACGTCAAACAAAGTAATATCCTTAACGTCGCTGTCCCCGGCCAGCTTGCCGCCCTGCACGGCTGCGCCGATGGCCACGCACTCATCTGGGTTCAAAGACTTGCTGGGCTCTTTGCCCGTGATCTGTTTTACCTTATCCTGGGCGGAAATCATACGGGTAGAACCGCCTACCAAAAGCACCTTGCCCAGTTCCCCGGTAGTCACGCCGCCGTCCCTCAAGGCGTTCTGTACCGGAACGCCGGTCTTTTCGATTAAATCATGGCTTAACTCGTCAAATTTCGCCCGGGCCAGGTTAATGTCCAGATGTTTCGGCCCCTCCGGCGTAGCGGTGATAAAGGGAAGGTTAATATTGGTGGTAGTAGCCGTTGACAATTCTTTCTTGGCTTTCTCCGCCGCCTCCTTCAGCCTCTGCATGGCCATTTTATCGCCAGACAGGTCCACGCCCTCCGCTTTCTTGAATTCATCTACCAGCCAACGGCTGATCCGGTTGTCAAAATCGTCGCCCCCCAAACGGGTATCGCCGTTGGTGGAAAGCACTTCGATAACGCCGTCGCCGATCTCGATCAGGGATACGTCAAAGGTGCCCCCGCCTAAATCGTATACCATGATCTTTTGCTCTTTTTCGTTATCCAGGCCATAAGCCAATGCCGCTGCCGTCGGTTCATTGATAATACGCTGCACGTTAAGCCCGGCAATCTTACCTGCATCTTTGGTAGCCTGCCTTTGTGCATCGTTAAAATAAGCCGGAACGGTAATAACGGCTTCTGTCACCTTTTCCCCCAAATAAGCTTCCGCATCTGCTTTCAGCTTCTGCAGGATCATGGCGGAAATCTCCTGTGGGGTATAGCTCTTGCCGTCAATTGTCACCCGGTAGTCCGTACCCATATGGCGTTTGATGGATGCGATCGTCCGGTCTGCGTTGGTAACCGCCTGGCGTTTGGCCGGTTCCCCCACCAGCCGTTCCCCGGTCTTCGTAAACGCAACAACAGACGGGGTGGTACGGGAACCTTCCTGGTTCGGGATAACCACCGGCTTGCCGCCTTCCATTACGGCTACGCAACTGTTTGTAGTGCCTAAATCAATGCCGATAATCTTGCTCATAGTTTTTTCCTCCTGAAAAATAATGGGATCTGTCTGATGCCTGGATTCTATTAATTTGCCACCTGCACCATGCTGTGCCGGACAACGCTGCCCCGGTATTGGTAACCCTTTTGAAGTTCCTGGGTTATCTCGTTTTCCCCATAAGCTTCATCGTCAATGTGCATCACCGCATTATGCAGGTTCGGGTCGAACTTCTTCCCAACTGCTTCAATCGCTTCCACGCCGGCGTCTTCCAGCGTTTTCACAAATTGTTTATATATCATCTCCACGCCTTCGGCGAAGGGGCTGCCCTTCACATCCTCCGGCACGGCGGCCAAGCCCCGCTCAAAATTATCCAGTACCGGGAGGATCTTCTCGACCATATCCCGCGTGCCTACTTCGTACATGGCGGACTTTTCCTTCTCTGTCCTTTTCCGGAAGTTGTCAAACTCCGCCATCTGCCGTATCAGCCGGTCTTGCAGCTCTTCTATCTGCAGGTCCCTAGGGTCTTTTTTCCCATCCCCCGGGCCTTTGCCTTCTTCAGGCTTCGCATCCTGGGGATTTTCCGCTTCCCCGCCGGTTTCCCTTACAGGGGGCTGGGGCTCGGCTTTGACGCCTGCCTGGCCGTCCTCCCTGGCCCCGGATCCGGTATCCTCCTGCTGCCCTGCCGTTTCCTGCCCCTTTTTTATCTTATCCTGGCTCATAGCTATCACCCTTTCCCGTCGTCGTTTTTAAATGTGGTATCCAGCTGCCGCATCAGGTTCCGCAAAGTGCGCAGCACCCTCTCATAATCCATCCTTTTGGGGCCTATAATCCCAATGGTCCCCCGAATCCCTTCGCCCAATTCGTAGTTAGCCGTCACTATGCTGCAATCTTTCATGGCCTGCAACGGCGTTTCCTCACCGATATACACCTGGATGCCGCTGTCTTCCTCCGAATGGTTTACGTCAGTAATCAGTTCCTGCAGCATTTCCTTTTGCTCTAACGTATGGATCAGCTGGCTGGCCTTCTCCCCGTCGCTTAGCTCCGGGTATTTGAATATGTTGGTGGCGCCGCTGGTATAAATCGGTAAATCTTCTTCGTCCGCCGCGATTACGGCGGCAACCTCGTTAAGCACCAGGTCGATAACCTGGCTATGGCTGCCGGCCTGCTCTTTCAGCCGGCTGATGACGCCCAGGTTAATCTCGTCAATTGTAAGGCCGTTAAGGCTGCTGTTCAACATAATGTTTAAATTCAGCAGTTCTTCCGGGCTTATCTCTTCCTGGATCGTAACTACTTTGTTCCGGATCAGGTTCCCCTCCACCACCGTGACTACCAGCAGCTTGTGGGGGTCTATCTGGGACAGCTGGATAAACTTCAATTTGTTGTGGTGGTATTGGGGACCGCTAATCATGGCGGCGTAATTGGTATTGTTTGCCAACAGCTGGGCAAGCTTTTTTAACACCAGTTCCAGCCGGTCAACCCGCTTGATCATCAGTTCCTTAACCTCGGTAACCTCCTGATCCTTTTCCTGCATGATCCGGTCAACATAAAAGCGGTATCCCTTATCCGAAGGGATGCGCCCCGCAGAAGTATGGGGCTGCAATATATATCCCATCTCTTCCAAATCAGACATCTCGTTGCGGATGGTAGCAGAACTCAACTGCAGGTCGGTATACTTGGAAATTGTCCGGGAGCCCACAGGTTCCCCTGTCTCCAAATACGTTTTGATAATTGCTTTTAATATTGTCACTTTCCGGTCATCCAGCTCCATAGGGCGGCCTCCGTTCCTTCTGTGCCTTCCAAATCTCGTGTCCCGCATCGTGCACGGTAGGGATCTTCAGCTTGTTAGCACTCAACATTGAAGAGTGCTAACATCTGTGAATAATATACTTTACCCATAAGCTTTTGTCAAGTGGTTTTAAAGAAAAACTTTCATAACGATTGGTTTTTCTTGACATTTAACATTTTTGTAATATAATGTCATTATCACGTCATAACCATCCCTCCACCCCGTTTCTATAGGATAGGAAACCCGATCCCATATCACCGTGGATAAGGATGGCGCCAGGAAAACAGCCCGCCCAATTGTTGTGGAAAACCATGGGCGCCCATGTGGCTTAGGGATTTGTTACTACAAATAATAATAGAAATGCGAGGTGAATGTAATGAACAAACAAAAAAAATCTGTTTACATAGTCTTTGCCCTGGCCTTCCTCTGGCTCCCTGCCTTCGGCCTGACCGCCTGGGCCCAGGAAGCCCCGGGGGGCGGAAACGTTGTGGATGGCACCATCCAGAACGTGGGGGCCGGTGAAGTCTCCAAAGGCGCGGCTATGATCCAGGCCCCCGGCGGCCCGGATTCCCCCCAGGAGGCCGGACAGCCCCAAAAGCCAGGCGCCCCGGAAGAAAGCGGCACCTCTTCCGCTTCTGGCGCTTCGCCGGTAATCACCTGTGGCGCCGGACAATCCCAGGCAGCGCCGGCTGTGGAAAAAAAAGAAGAGACTACCACCACACAATGGGTTTCCCTGGGCACATTCGGCACTACCGGCTATTGTAACTGTTCCTTATGTTCCAGCGGTTTTTCCTTAACATATTCAGGGACTGTCCCCAAAGCAAAGCATACCATTTCCGCCGACTTGTCCCTGTTCCCCTTAGGCACCCAGCTAAGGATCGACGATGTGGTCTATACGGTGGAAGACATCGGGTCTGCCGTTACCGGGAGGGTCCTTGACATCTACTATGACAGCCATGAAAATGCCCTTGCCCATGGCTGGCAAATAAAAGAAGTATTTATCTCCGCTTGACAGCGGTTATATCGGCCCGTCAAAACCGGATGCCTGGAAAAGGCGCCCGGTTTTTTCTTTTGTTCTATTTCAGCCATTTATCGGCATGGTTCAGCCATTACATTGCAAAAAAAAGGAATCACTGGATTTTTTATGTATACATTACAAAAGTATTACATATATTTAAATTGTGTGAAATTCATATTTCCTGCGGAAAACATTTTTTCTGCATCTGCGCAACAGCGCAAGAAAGGAGCCATCTCATGTTAAAATGCAAGCCAATTTGGACATGCCTGGCACTTATGATAACGCTGCTGTCCGGCAGCAGCCTGACTACTTATGCAGAACCCATAACCGGGTATTTTGACCAGATGGAAGGCGGTTCCATAGTCGGCTGGGGATGGGAACCCACCTCCCCCAACACGGCAGTCCCGGTTCGGATAACCATAACTGACGAACAGACCTCCCAGGTCGTCCGCGATTTCCACCCCACCGCGGCCATCCACCGGACTGACCTGGAATCCAGCCATATCGGCAACGGGTACCATGGATTTTCTGTCCATATGGACTGGGATTCCCTCCCTGACGGCGTTTACCGCATTGAAGGATGGGCAAACGGCAAAAAATTCGCCAATACCCAGACCTACGTAAAAGGGGAACAGCCCCGGGAAACCCCTACGCCTGACGTGGCCCAAGGCCAGGACGGCACTAACGCAAACCCAGCTTTGGCGGCAGAAACCGTTTCCATCGTCAAATCCCTGGGAAGCTTCCGTACTACCGGCTACTGCCCCTGCTCCCGGTGCAACGGCAAATGGGGCGGCCTTACCAGCACCGGCGCCATCCCCCGCTCCAGCCACACCATCGCCGTTGACCCCCGGGTTATCCCTTATGGGACCAGGGTCATGATCAACGGCGTGGTTTATACGGCGGAAGACTGCGGCGGAGGCGTGAAAGGAAATCATATTGACGTTTTCTATGACACCCATTCCCAGGCGTTACAGCACGGCTTGCGGTCGCAAGAGGTGTTTTTGCTCCGGTAGCAAAAAAGGGATCAAAAAAAGCCCCATGTCCATGGGGCTTTTCCTGTTTGTTTTCACCGGCCGGCCCTTCTTATTCCCGGTCAAAGGGCCTTCCTTCTGCCAGCTGCTTCCGATAAACTTTTATCGCCTCTTCCATCGCCTTGCGCCCCGGCGCCCCAATGGTCATCCGTTTCTCCACACAGGCCTTCATGCTGATGGCGTCATATATATCTTCCTGAAAAACAGGGCTAATAGCCTGGAACTCTTCCAATGCCATATCGTCCAAGCCAATCCCCCGCCCTATGCAGAATAGGACCAGTTGCCCCACAATGCCGTGGGCGTCCCGGAAAGGCACGCCATGGTTTACCAGGTAATCCGCCGCATCAGTAGCATTGGTAAACCCTTTTTTTGCACTGGCCTCCATTACATCCTTACGGAAAACCATAGTAGAAATCATGCCTGTAAACAAAGCCAAGCAGCTTTTTACCGTGTCGATGGCGTCAAAAGTCAGCTCCTTGTCCTCCTGCATGTCTTTATTGTAAGCCAGCGGCAACCCTTTCATAGTAGTCAACAGGGAAACCAGCGCCCCGTAAACCCGCCCGGTTTTCCCTCGGACAAGTTCCGCAATATCGGGATTTTTTTTCTGTGGCATGATGCTGCTGCCGGTACTGTAGGCGTCGTCCAACTCCACAAACTGGTATTCATTGGTATTCCAGATAATGATTTCTTCGCTGAACCGG
The DNA here is from genome assembly GCA_910584845.1 of uncultured Lachnospiraceae bacterium. Taxonomy (GTDB): domain Bacteria; phylum Bacillota; class Clostridia; order Lachnospirales; family Lachnospiraceae; genus Brotaphodocola. Next base: position 37,359 of record CAJUDH010000009.1, on the reverse strand, counting down.
CTAAGATGCATGGCAATCATCGACAAAGCCGCCAGCAATTCAATCACATAGTCCCGGTCTGCCACCGAATCCATACTGTTGAGGGTAGGGCCGCCAAACCCTAGAAGCCGGGCACTGTAATCCCGGTCCAAAGGATACGTGGTGCCGGCCAGGGCACCGGACCCAAGAGGGCAAAAATCCATCCTTTTCCAAATGTCCCCAAGGCGTCCCCGGTCCCGGGAAAACATCTCAAAATACGCCCCTATATGGTGGGCCAGCGTTATGGGCTGCGCCTTTTGCAAATGGGTAAATCCGGGCATATAGGTGTCCAGGTTTTCCTCCATAATCGTTAAAAGCCCTTCCAGCAGCGCCTTTACCAGGCCGTCCAATTCTTCCACGGCTTCCCGGCAATACATCTTCATGTCCAACGCCACCTGGTCGTTTCGGCTGCGCCCTGTATGCAGGCGTTTCCCGGCCTCCCCGACCCGGGCAATCAAGTTCGCTTCCACAAAAGAATGGATGTCTTCATATTCTTTGGTAAATGGCAGCTTTCCGGACTCCACATCCTCCATAATCCCTTTCAGCCCCCGGATAATGGCTTCTTTATCTTCTTCCGGCACGATCCCCTGTTTGGCCAGCATAGACACATGGGCAATGCTGCCTTCAATATCCTGCCGGTATAATTTCCGGTCAAAAGACAAAGATTCATTAAAATCATGTACCAGCTGATCCTCTTCTTTTGTAAAACGTCCGCCCCACAGCTTCATGTCCCTTCCCTCCTTGTTGGCAAAAAATATATGTTAATACACATCCCATTCTTCTTTCCCTTCATCCCGGCTTTCCTTTTCATCGCCCCAGGCTTCCCTTTCCTCGCCCCAGGCTTCCCTTTCCCCGCCCCAGGCTTCCCTTTCCTCATCCCAGGCTTCCCTTTCCCCGCCCCAGGCTTCCCTTTCCTCATCCCAGGCTTCCCTTTCCTCATCCCAGGCTTCCCAGCCCTCATCCTGCCGGCCTTTCCTGCCCCGGTGCCTTTTCAAAAGGCAAATGGAAACCTGAATGGCGGACAGCAGCGCCAAACTGCCAAAGGTGGCAAGCCAGCCTGCTTTCAGGCCCGGAGGGCTGTACTTCATAAAGACCGAATGCCTGCCCTCGGTCAGGGGGACGCCGATAAAGGCATCCAGCATTTTTACTGCCGGCACTTCCAGCCCGTCTACCAATATCGTCCACCCTTTGTCATAAGGGATGGTAGTCATCATAATGCCTTTTTCTTCACAGGAAACCGTACCTTCCAGCAAAGCCTCTTGCCAGCGCGTCAGCTTCCATGGACAGGCCGAAAGCTTGTTGTAGGCTTGTTCCAACCCGGTTTCCGAAAAACGGTATACATCCGCCCACATGTTCTCTTCCGTGTCCTCAGCCGTCAGCGTCACTTCCTCGCCTGCAATGCAGTACCCCAGCTCCAGCAGGTAGCCCCGGTTTACATTATTAAAAGTTTTTGTCCCTTTCCAGGTAGCTGCGGTGACCTTTTCAATCTTTTTGTTGCCCACGTAAGCATAATATTCCCCGCTTGCCTCGGGCCAAAATGTCATGGTTTTCCCCTCGGCCGTGGCATCCAAAACAGCATCCAAAACCGGCCCTGTGCCCATCCCGTCTGCCAGGCTGTTTTGCACGTCTGCCGGGTTCCCCGCATCCAGGTTCCAGAGGCTTTCAAAATTTTCCGGCACCCAAAACCCCAAAGGCAGTGTATACCGGTTACGGTAAAGTAAAATATCTTCTTCCTGCGCCATAAATTCCCTCATGGCCGTATCGTCCGGCGCCTCGGAATAGAGGCCATACTTTACCGCAAACAGGCAGTCAATGAGGGGGGTGCTGCCCGTGATGCTGTATGCGTTGGTAGAGCTTTCACATCCCAGCTTTTTAAACAGTTTGCTTAAATCCGCATTGGCGGTAGAAGAAAACAAAGACACCGACGGGAAATTCATCCAGGCCCCGTCATTTTTCGTCTTCCGGGACACCTTTTCCATACGGAAAAATGTATCCCCATTCCGGGCAGGAAGCACAGAAGATACCAATACGCCCACGGCGCCGTTGTCATTTTTATACGCCGTGCGGCTGGTGGTAGTGATACTGGTCACCGTCATGTTTACCGCAGCCTCCACCGATACAACCGCCAAGGCAAAAAGGAGCGCCCGATTCCGGTACACCGGGCCTTTTTGGTACAGCCAAAAAGCGGCCAAGTACAAAGCCAGAAACAAAATCGCCACATAAAAAATAATAAAATTATCAAAATGCTTGGCGGTTACCAGTTTCTGCGCCAACAAGACAAACCCTACCGAACCCCAAAAAGCCAGGACCACATGCTTCCAAGGCGCCTCCTTCAGCCCCAAATAAGCCTTGCAGCACATTAGCAGCATAAAACAGATATAAATGTACGACTGCCGGCAGGGCAGGCTGTTGGGGTAATGGAAGCCATGCCAAACAAAGTTCATCACATTGATGGAGAAACTGGCGAAAAAAAACAAAAGCATCAGGCAGTATATCGCCTTTTCCTTTCCGGGTACCTTTTTTGATGACAAATACAGGGGGAAAAGCATCAGCACCGCCACCCCGCAATAAATATTGGGCCAATGGTCCAGGCCGATCTCCGTCTCAACATTGTTGATATGGCGGGCGGCCATGTCAATGATAGGGAAATACTGGCTATAGCTTTTGGGGAAATTTATCTCCCCGGACGCGGTCATCTGTAAGGCGTAAATCTCCGGAAGCAGCACACAAGCCGCAAGCCCCCCGGCCAGAAGGGAATACACGGCAAACCAAAAGGAGCGGTTTATAAACTTTTCCCAGGTCATATGCCTTTCCAGCACCATCAGGGCCACGAAATATAAGACCAGGAAAACGCAGGTCATAATGGAAATATAGTAATTGGACAGGATGGAAAGCCCCAAGATAATGCAATAGGGCAGCCCTTTTCCCTCCCGCACCAGCCGCTCCAGGCCCAAAAGGGCCAAAGGGAACAATATAATGCAGTCCAGCCACATAATATTCCAGCTGTAAGCCGCCATATACCCGGATAATGCATAAAAAATGGCAAAAAACACGGTGCCAAAGTCAGTGGTCTTGCAATGCTTCCTTAAATAATAGACCATAGACAGGCCGGACAGGCCGGTTTTCAGCACGATCATATACGTCATAAATTCGATCACCAGGCCAGCCGGGCACAAAAGCAAAAACCAGTTAAGGGGGCTGGCCAGGTAATAGGCATATAAAGCAGAGAAGTTCACCCCCATACCTACATTCCAGCTATACAGCAAGCTCTCCCCCGTGGCCAGCTTATTCCTGAATTCCGAGAAAAACGGCGCGTATTGATGGTACATATCCGTCCGCAGGAAAGACTCCTCCCCAAAAGGGAATATGCCCCTCTGGGCAAAGATAATAAGCAAAATCACGACTGGCACCATAAAAGCGGCAATCAGGCCGTCACTGGGGCGCACCAGGTTCCATGCCTGGCCCTGCAAGGCATGGCGCCCCTTTCCTTTTTTCTTTACGTTTTCTGTTTCCATATTCGTCTCCGGCGCTTTCATGGCCTCCCCTTTTTCTTCCGGCTGCCGTTCCTGTATTTCCGGCTGTCCCTTTTGTGTTTCCGGCTGTCCTTCTTGCGCTTCCCGCTGTCCCTTTTGCGTTTCCGGCTGTCCTTCTTGCGCCTCCCGCCATTCCTTTCGTGCTTCCCTCTGTTCCTCTTGCGCTTCCGGCTGCACTTTTTGCGTTTCCGGCTGTTCCTTTTGTGCCTCCGGCTGTTCCTTTCGTGCTTCCGGCTGTTCCTTTTGTGCTTCCGGCTGTTCCTTTTGCGCTTCCGGCTGTTCCTTTTGCGCTTCCGGCTGTTCCTTTTGCGCTTCCGGCTGCACTTTTTGCGCCTCCGGCTGTTCCTTTCGTGCTTCCGGCTGCACTTCTTGCGCCTCCGGCTGTTCCTTTCGTGCTTCCGGCTGTTCCTTTTGCGCTTCCCGCTGCACTTTTTGCGCTTCCCGCCATCCGGCTTCTGCTTTTGGCTGCTGGACAAGCAAATCCTCTAATTCTCTCGTAATCTGGCTAATATCTTTCTGTGCCATTTCCGGTTTCTCCTTACTTACAATAAGCTCCGGTTACCCTTCGCCTTTGGCCTTTTTGTCCGCCAGGATATGGTCAATACTTACAATCTTGACGCAAAGGGCAAACAGCTCCATGGCCATAACCAAATCTTCCAGGGGCGGATAGGACGGGGCAATGCGGATATTGCTGTTATGGGGGTCTTTTCCATAAGGGTAGGTCGCCCCTGCGCCGGTCATAACCAAACCGGCTTTCTTGCATTTGGCCACAATGTCTTTGGCACATCCGTCCATGGAATCAAAAGAAATAAAATATCCCCCTTTGGGCTTGGTCCAACTGCCGATGCCTAAGCCGGCCAGCTCCCTTTCCAAGGTATTAATAACCGCTTCAAATTTCGGGCGCATAATGTCCGCATGTCTGCGCATATGTTCCACCATCCCATGGATCCCCCCGAAATACCTTACATGGCGCAGCTGGTTCACTTTATCATGGCCGATGGTCTGAAACCTTAATTGCTGTTCAATGTCTTCCAGGTTATTGCGGGAGGTGGCTATGGCCGCAATGCCGGAACCCGGGAAGCTGATCTTGGAAGTAGAAGAAAATTTATAGACCAGGTCGGGATTGCCTGCCCGTTTGCATTCGGCCAAAATTTCAATCAAATGGTCCTGGTCCTGGTCATATAAATGATGGATCCCATAAGCATTGTCCCAATAGATCCGGAAATCCGGGGCCGCCGGCTTTAAACGGGCAAAACGGCGCACCGTAATATCCGAATAACTGTTTCCCGTGGGATTGGAATATTTAGGGACACACCAGATGCCTTTGATGGAGTCGTCTTGCGCCACCAGCTTTTCTATCATGTCCATATCCGGCCCGTCTTCATTCATGGGGATGTTGATCATTTCAATACCGAAATAATCCGTTATGGCAAAATGGCGGTCATATCCCGGAACCGGGCAGAGGAATTTCACTTTATCCAGTTTGCACCAGGGAGTGCAGCCCATCACGCCGTTGGTAACAGAACGGGATACGGTATCAAACATCACATTCAAGCTGGAATTCCCATAAATAATAATATTGTCCGGCGCCACTTCCATCATATCGCCAATGAGCTCTTTGGCCTCTTTGATGCCTGTCAGCACGCCATAATTACGGCAGTCTGTGCCATCTTCACACGTTAAGTCGTCGCCGCTGCTTAGCACATCCATCATGCCCATAGAAAGGTCCAGCTGCTCTACGCTGGGTTTGCCCCGGGACATGTCCAGCTTCAGGTCTTTATTTTGGAAATCTTTATACCGCATGGACAGCTGTTTTTTCAATGCCAATAATTCCTCATTGTTCATTTCTATATATGGCTGCATATTTTTTCCTCCTGTCTGTTTTTTGGTATGAACCTTATCCATTCTACACGAAAAACGGCCACTTTACAATCCCTAATCGCAGCGGTCCATAAGGGCAAGCCCCGCCTTCATATCCATTTAACGGTTTGCCGGCCGCCCTTCCCCCGCCTGGGTCCATGCAATTTTTTAACACACTCTAGGAAAATGGGGAAACAAGTGTTATAATGAAATCGGAATTATTTTACACTAATGTTGCATTTTCAGGAGGTGCCAAACATGTTTAAGGTTCACACAGACCAAAAGGATTTTGATTTGGGAATAGAAGACTTCGGAACTTCCGAAGGGCAGGACATCCATATCTACGTATTAGAAGAAGGCATGAGTGCATTGTCATTAATGGAAGCCTTCCGTGCTTGCCGTTACAACCCCTTAAGGACCTATTATTTTATCCCGAAAACCGATAGCAATTTTTCTTCTTATGCCATAGAATCCATATCCAGAGGTACCGTCAATATCTTTTCTGACATCGAAGAATTACGGGATTCCCTCCGCAGCGAAGCAGAGGCCTGGCGCTCCCATTCCATTCCGGAATGCATCCAGAAATCTGCCGCCAATTTCAAAGTAATGGTCAACCGGGAGGCGGTAACTGCCTTAAGCGTCGGCGTTACCACCGCACTCAATAAAAACAGCTGCTATACCGTGGCCGTGGCGCTGATGCGGTTATTCCAGTCCGGCGAGCCTTTGCGCCTGGCCCAGTTCCAATCCCATTTAGGGCAGGCCCTGGAAAACTGCAGCCAAGCCCAAAAAGCCAATGCGGCTTTTGCCGAATACCACTCCCATTTCTTATCCACGCTGGTGGCCAACGGAAAGGAAATCAACCCCTCCTGGCACACGGAAGAGTACGACGGTATGGCATTACATGTGATGTTCCAGCCATTTAGCCCGGAAACAAAAAGCATCAATAACCGGGTAAAAATTATTTCGCAGCTGACCAAGGAAAAACGGGGGAACGGTCCACTTTAAAAAAAGGCCGGGGATAAGGGGAGGCAATAACACAACCAGGTTATAGGCCCCCTTTATCCCCGCCTTTCATACATGCCCTTTGGCCCATTTAGGCTTAAAGCCTTATATGCCCCCGTTTACCGGATACGGGCAAGCCCCTACTCCTTATAGACCAGCGCCATCATCACCAGCTCTTCTTCCGAATCATTCTCAAACCCATGGCCCTGGCCGCATTCGATTAAGCATACGTCGTCAGGCCCCACAGGGATCCGGTTCTTATCATTGTCAATAAATATGCCGTGGCCGGAGAGGACATAATAAGGTTCCGTCTCCCCCATATGCTCGTGGTAGCCTATGCTGCTGTGGGGCTCCATCCTCACCAGCGCATATAGCCTTCCATGGCCGTTAAGTTCTTCCGGTTCCAATATGTGGTGCATTTCCAGTTTTCCCACACCGCCTTTTAAGCCTTCTACCACCTTAACCTTTGCTTTCCGTACCATTTTTTCCTTTTCCTTTCCTGATTTTGCCGGTATATCCTGGCCGTAAACCCTTTGGGGGATGGCAAGAGCCATTTACAGGCACGCTCCAGCATCTCCTTCACCAGCCCATCCACGATAGCCGGATCCGCTTTGCCTTTCTCCTATACACACTGCACCAGCCCTTGTGGCGTGCGCAAAATAGCAAACGCCACGTCGCCCATGTCCCGGATATTGCGTATGGCCCCGTTCATTTTCACAGTTTTTTCCCGGTGGCCTTCCTCCAGGGCCTCCCGGATCCCAATGGCCCCTTTCCGTTTTACCCCAGTCAAAAAACCCATGGCAGCCTCCCTCTCCCATCCCCGAAAAGCGGGCCGCCTATTTTCCGGGAGCGGGGCCCTTGCCCCGCCTTAGGGATTTTCATAACGCAAAAAAGCCCCGCCCCGGAATACGTTCCTATACTCCGGGGACGGGACATCTTGACAATCATGTTCCGCGGTACCACCCGTATTGAGGCCGGCCTCGGCAAAACCGGCGCTCCCCTCTTGGCACGTAACGAGTGCCGTTCGGGCATCCCTACGAAAGGCCTATAGCGGTCCACGGCTTAATTTCACACTTGTTTGCCTACATGGCCCGTTCGAAATGCCGGCTCCGGAGCGTCCCCTTATTGCCTGGTCCAATCTAACGCCGCTTTCAGTCGGCGGCGCCGTCTCCCTGTCAAAATCCCTTGGGCAAGGATCTCCTTCCCTGCCTTTTTCTTGCTTTGCCGCACTAAGTTTCCAATATATTAGCACAAACACCTTTTAATTGCAATACTTATTTTTCACAAGATACCTTCCCGTTTTTCTATGGCACATTCGCATGATTTCTTCTTCCGGTCATAACGGATGGCAGCCAAAAGGATATCCCCTTCAAAACCGGCCATAATAGGGGGCCAATTGTTTTCGCCCATCTTTGACACCGCCTCTTTGGCGGAAACTTCCTTCGCCACCTCCAAGAAAACCGCGGGGTCCTGTGAATTTTTCCGGGGAAGCAGCAGCACCCCCCCATACCCCTCCCCGGCTGGCAGCTCCCTGGCTATGGGATAGCCCTCCCGGTTGCAAAGATAGGCGAGGATGAGCGCATCCGGAAAAAACGGATCCGGGTTAGGGAACAGGGGGGAGGCGGCCATGCCCACGCCCTGCACTTCTTCCGCTAACCTGGCCACCTCTTTTTCGTCCATCCGGACCGTGGCTTCCAAAATCTGGCCGGACTGGCAGATGGCCCTGGCAAACTGGGCCCGCCTGCCATTTTTTAACGCACGGATAAACTCCCCTCGGATTTCTTCATTGGGAATAAATACGGACCGCGCGTTTTCCTCATAAGCTAAATAACCCAAATGGACCAGTAACGTGAGCACGTCCTCCCGGCTTTTGAAAGAAGTCATGTCATTCTGGAAAGAACCCACGTCCACAGGTATGCCGGAGCCGGCCAATAAAGAAACCCACGCCTGCCCCAGCCCGTCCATCTCCAAGTCCACATATACCTGTAACGCCTCATAGGTTTCCGTGCCAGTCCAATAGCTTCGAAAATCCCCTTCCATCATGGCGTCTGCCACTGATTTTGGATTATAGATGTGGGGCATTTGTTTCAAATGGTATCCGTCATACCACCGTTTTGCCTCTGTAAAACGCATCCCATGGCTTTTACAGAGCTGACGCACCTCCTGCTCAGTAAAACCGATGTATTTTGCTAATTTTCCCGGGGCAGCCATGGAAAATTCATCAAAAATATTTAACGCCGTGTGGGTTCCGTACTTTTTTATGGGCAAAATACCGGTCATGTACACGGCTTTTACATAAGTCCTGTCTTTAAACAAGTCCCGTAAAAAATCCAGATAGGCTTTCTGTGCGTCAACATTGTCCTTTTCTTCCCGAAAAATACAGTCCCACTCGTCAATCACAAACAAAAAGCCTTTGTTTGGCCCTGTACTTTGGGCATAAACGGCAGCCAATGCACACGACAGCTCGGTCTCCCAAGGCGGGACAACGTCGTGGTAATAGTCCCGCAGCTCTGCAAGGACTTTCTGTTTCAGGGATTCCACTACCTTGTCCGCGCTTCCCGCCAGGCTTAAAAACTGCTGGACATTTAAAAAAATCACGTCATACTGGTTTAAATTTTTCTGGTAAGATTCCTCCCGGGCAACCTCCAAGCCCCGGAACAGCCCATGGGAATCACAGCTTTTATCATAATAGGCCACCAGCATCTCCGCTGCCATAGATTTGCCAAAGCTGCGTGGCCTGCTGACGCAGATAAACCGTTTACGCTTGCCAATTTTACTGTTTACATAGGAAATAAGGCCGCTTTTATCCACAAAAATATCGTCGTTAACGGAAATGGCAAAAGCGTCATTTCCCGGATTCAGATAGGCTCCCATACTGATTCCATTCCCTTTCCCGGATCCGTTTTATAGCTGGCCCCGGCTTGAAACGCCGGGTTACTTTTACCGCGGTAGCCCGAAACCCATGGCGCACGGCAGTTTACACCAGCCCCAAATGCACAAAGGCATTCCACATCCCGTCCTTGTCCACATCGGTCGTAATAAAATCCGCCATGGCCTTGATCTCCGGCCCGCCGCTGCCCATGGCAACGCCATAATGGCAGTATTCTAACATGGGAATATCAATTTTGGCGTCCCCGATGGCAATGGTATCTTCCACTTTTGCCTCAAGATGGTTCAATAGCTTTTCGATCGCGTAGGCCTTGGTAATGTCCTTCACCCCCAAATCGCCAAACAGGGCTGTCTCGCCTTTCCCGCCCCAAGTGCCTGCCAGCAAATCGGGGAAAGCCTCCTTTGCATCCAGGTAATCCTGGTATTCCGACAAAATAAAGCTTATTTTGTTTAAATCGTCCCGGTATAGCTCCCCGTCAAAAATCATGTCCGGGAAAGCCTTGCGTACCGTAATCCCCTCTCCGCCGCCTTTTCCTTTCCGTTTTGAATATTCCTGCATCACCGGTTCGCCTTGTTCCTCAAAATGCTCGCTGGCAAAAAGGCCGTTGTTGCTTTCCAGGTAAAATTCCAGCCCCCGGCCGTGGAGCCAGTCTACTACCCGTTTACACTGGTCTTTGCTGATCAGCTGGTGCAATATCACCTGCCCCTGGTCTTCCACATAACTTCCGTTCCCCCCGATCATGCCGTCCAGGCCTATATCCCATATATCCTGATATACCTCTGCCTTGCTCCTGCCGGTGCTGATATACACCCGATGGCCGTTGGCCCGGGCCGCCCGTATGGCTTTCACCGCCGAGCCCGGAATGTTTCCGTCATAGTCTACCAAAGTACCGTCCACATCAATAAAAATAATTTTGCCCATTGCTGCTTGCCTGCCCTTTCTATTGTTTTTCTTGTTTTTTATATACCGCCTTGCAGGATTTCCCTCCTGCAGCGGGCCGCTTTCGGGCCAGGGGCCCTCTGCGCCCCAGTATGGCCCTAACGGAAACCGTTTGCTTCCGGGGTTGCCCTTTCCTGTGAAATAAGATAAAAGGACCTTTACTTCCCGCAAATAGTCCACTGGCATTTTTTCATATTAACCCGGCCACCCTTGTTAAATTCCACCCCTTCTTCCAACAGCCGTCCTTTCTGGCTGAAAAAATAGGGGGCCAGCCGCCCTGCATGGTTTACCACCCGATGGCATGGGTAATCCCCATAGTACTCTGCCATACTTAATACTTTCCCTACCAGCCTTGCATTTTTATCCTTTCCAATCAATTTGGCAATCTGCCCGTAAGAAGCCACTTTTCCTTTTGGTATTTCTTCTACCACAGAAAGTATTTCATAAATCAGCTTTTCCGTCAAAACAACCGGCATACCGCTGCCCCCCTTGTCATAGGCCCTATATTCCGCTTACGTTCCATCCTGCATAGCGGCAAGTTGAACCTGGAGTTGCCGGACCGGCCTCTCCTTGTTCCGATTCACCTCTTCCCGCATTTGCCCGTCCTATATGACATGGTATTATGGCCGAATAGATCCAGTCCCTTATAAATCCCCATTGCGCCCTCCATGTCCCTGCAAATGTTATAAATGCCCTCATATAAGGCCTTAAATGTGGGATAACGGAAAACCAGCCCTTCAATCCGGCCGGAGCGTCAAAACACAGAACCGCCAGCCAGGCCCCAGGCCGTCTCCTATCCCTTTATTTTCCATGGTTTTACAAAAAATGTCAAGAGGGATAAAATAATACTTCTGCAAAAACGGCAATGCCAATGCCCAAAAAGCTTTCATGGGGCTGCTGGCCTGTGCGTGGCTCCTGAGGCCTATTTTTCTGCGTATTTAAATGCCGGAAGATAGGTCCTTTTCCCCGTCCCCCCGCATATATTACTATACATTTGGAGGAACACCCATGTCGATTCCTGAACTGTTTTTTATCGCCATCGCCCTTTCTATGGATGCCTTCGCCGTATCCATCTGTAAAGGCCTTTCCCTGCATAAAGCGGACATCCAAAGCACCTTGGCCATTGGGGCCTACTTTGGCGCTTTCCAAGCCTTCATGCCGTTTCTGGGGTATCTATTGTCCGGCTGCTTCCAGGATGCCATCCTATTCTACGGCCACTGGATCACTTTCTTCCTCTTATGCGTCATCGGTGCCAATATGGCCAAAGAAGCGTTCAATCCAGAAGAAGAATCCTGCAGCGCGTCCTTAGCCGTCCGGGATATGGTCCCCCTGGCGGTCGCTACCAGCATTGACGCAATGGCCGTGGGCGTTACCTTCTCTTTTTTACAAGTCCATATTTGGGCTGCCGTCTCCATCATCGGCCCCGTTACCTTCCTCTTCTCCATAATCGGGGTTAAAGCCGGCGCCCTGTTTGGCTGCCGGTACAAATCCAAAGCCGAACTGGCCGGAGGGGCTATTTTAATTCTTATGGGGATAAAAGTATTGGTCGATTATTTTGTTATATAAAAATAGCGGCACATTTATATCGTTAAAAAAATAACATTTTCTTCCTGATTTTTACTTTTCTCTTGGCTTTTGGAAAAAGATATGGTAAGATAACAGGCAACTGCTTTGACCTAGGGAGGTCAAATGTGTGCCTTTTACCCCCTGCCTGTGCCCCGGCAAAACATTTTCCGCCGGGAAGCACGCCATGGGTATGTTTCAGCATGTCCATGCCACATAAAACACAAAAGGAGATCCTCACATGGCACACACAAGCGTAAAAGAATTTCTAAAACGGAAGAATGTTAATTTCACAGCCAAAACTTATTTCATTGATGCATTGGGGGCTATGGCTTTCGGCCTTTTCGCCTCCCTGCTCATCGGTACCATCTTCGGTACTTTAGGCGAAAAAACCCAAATCCCCCTGTTCCTCACCATATCCGAATACTGCAGCAGCGCTACCGGGGCTGCGCTTGGCATATCTGTCGCCCATGCCCTACATGCCCCGCAGCTGGTGCTGTTTTCTGCGGCTACCGTAGGCATCGCCGGGTACGCCCAAGGCGGCCCCGTTGGATCCCTGGTTGCCGCCATTGCCTCCACAGAGCTGGGAAAAATCGTTTCTAAGGAAACCCGGGTCGACATTTTGGCTACTCCCGGCGTGACGATCCTATCCGGCGTTTTGACCGCCCAATTTATAGGCCCTGGCGTTTCCTTTTTCATGGCCAGTTTCGGTAACATGGTAAAAACCGCCACGGAAATGCAGCCTTTCTTTATGGGAATGCTGGTATCCGCCTTGATGGGCATTGCCCTTACCCTGCCCATCAGCAGTGCCGCCATCTGTTTTATGTTATCGCTGGACGGATTAGCCGGAGGGGCCGCCACCGCAGGATGCTGTGCACAGATGGTCGGTTTTGCTGTCTTAAGCTTCCCGGAAAACGGGGTTGGCGGCCTGTTGGCCCAAGGCCTGGGCACCTCCATGCTGCAAATGGGCAACATTGTAAAAAACCCCCGTATTTGGATCCCCCCTACTCTGGCCTCCATGGCCACCGGCCCCTTGGCCACCTGCCTGTTTCACATGGAAAACATCCGGGAAGCTTCCGGAATGGGCACTTGCGGCCTGGTAGGCCCCATTGGCGTTTACACGGCCATGGGGGGTACACCTCAAATGTGGCTAGGGATTTTGCTGGTCTGCCTGGCATTCCCGGCAGCACTGACTTGGATTTTTGGCCAGGCCCTGCGCAAAGCCGGATGGATCCAGCCTGGCGACCTTAAGCTGGACCTTTGATATAAGGGGGCTGTTGAAAAACTGCCATGCAAAAACATGGCGGCAAAAGCAGCCGCCTCCTTACCATAAAAACCACAGGCATGCCTGCCAACACAGACATGCCTGTTTTGTCACCACCCGCTTTTCAGTACTTCTATGGCTTTCTGGACTTGGTTATCCCTCTCCAGCGGAATCTCAAAAGCCCCAACCAAATCCTCCGGGATTTCCTGTTCCACTTCCACATCCGGCTCCAGGCCCTTCTTGTGCAAGTCGATCCCCCCCGGCGTATAATAGTGGGAAACGGTTATTTTCACTGCCGACCCGTCCTCCAGCTGTACCAGGCTCTGCACAATCCCTTTGCCAAATGAAGTGGTGCCTACCAGCTTTGCATACCCGTAATCTTTCAGCGCCCCTGCCAGCACCTCGGAAGCGCTGGCCGAATTCCCGTTGATCAACACTACCATGGGGATATCCAATTGATGGCCATCCTTCTTTGGATAACGGGGGTCTGACTGCCCCAAATCAGATTCAAAGCGGATTTTACCGTTTTCACTGTAATACCGGTCGCCTTTCCCGTTTTTATCGGATGTAGAAACAATCGTCCCGTCCCATTGGCCCTCGGGCAAAAGATATGCCGCCATCTCCACCACGGAATCCAACACGCCGCCTGGATTATCACGCAGGTCGATAATCAGCCGTTCCATTCCCTGCCCCTGCAAAAGGTCAACGGCTTCTGCAAACTGCCCACCGGTCACCAGCTCAAACTGGGTAACCTGGATGTAGCCGATATGATCCTCCAGCATCTGGGATTCCACCGTAGTCACTTCCACGATCCGCCGCTGGATCTTCAGTTCAACCTCTTCCCCTTCCCGAAGGACCGTAATATCCACCCAGGTACCCTCTTCCCCCCGGATTTCCTGCTGCACCAGCACATCCAGCTCCGTGGTGGAGGCCTCGGTTTCGCCTACTTTGTATAGGATATCCCCTTTTTTCATGCCGGCCTCTTCAGCCGGGGACCCGTGGAACACCCTCAAAGCCGTAACCAGGCCGGAAGAAATATTCTGGCTGACCAGCACGCCAATCCCGCAGTAAACGCCCTCGGTCTCCTCTGTCAACGTCTGGTACTCTTCCTCCGTATAATACACGGTGTATGGGTCTTGCAGGCCTGCCATCATGCCTTTGTAGATTCCGGCCTCCATTTGATCCTCATCAATATTCTCGTCAAACAGGAAATATTTGTCTACCAGCTGTTGTAATGTGTCTATCTTCTGGCCGATATTATCCATGTCCAATCCCCTGCCGTCCCCCTCGGCTTCGGCCTCTGTCTGCCTGCGGATCTGGGCCCGGTTATCCATAACCGCCCGGCCAATCAAGGAAATGCCGGTAGCCACACCTACGATTATCAGGCCCGCAAAAGCAGTTACCAAAGAACCTACCAGCACGCCCTTCCAAAATTTATTTTTTGTCTTTGTCTCGTTTTCCACAATTGTCTCCTAAATTTTTATTATTTAAGCGCCAAAGCCCCATACCCGATCATTCGTAGCACATATTTGCCGAAAAATTTTCAGGGGCGCCTCCACACTGGTTAAGGGCTCACATAATCCGCTGGGTCCACATACTTCCCTCCGGCCCGTATGCCAAAATGCAAATGGGGCCCGGTCGAATATCCGGTAGACCCTACTTTGGCAATGGTTTGGCCCTGGCTTACCTGCTGCCCTTCCGATGCCAGCAGCTGCGAGCAATGCATGTACACCGTAAACACGCCCCCTCCATGGTTGACCATTATGTAATTTCCCGCCGAATAGCTGTATGTGGCAATTACCACGGTACCTGCGGCGGAAGCCTGGATTGCCGACCCGCTGGCCGCTCCGATGTCAATCCCCTGGTGCTGCGTAGATGCCCCCTGTGTAGGGGCCACGCGCCCTCCAAAACCAGAGGTGACCCGTTTGCTGGACGGGCAGGGCCATATAAATTTAATATTCCCAAGACTTACCGTATTATACCTTTTCCCTGCTTCCTCCGCCGCTTTCCTTGCCTCCTCTTCTTTCCGCCGGATCTCCTCTTCCAGCTGTTTTACCTTGGCTTCCTGGGCCAGGATATCTTTTTCATAAGCGCTGATCTGATCCTGGGTGCTGTCAATCTGGCTTTCAAAATTTTTCAGCTCCTGGTTTTTTTGGGCCAGCAATATTTCCATGGACTGCCTCTTTGCTTCTGTCTGCCCTTGAAGGTCCAGCAACCGGCTATGTTCCCGGGTCAGGCGTTCTTCATATACCTCCACGGCTTCCTTGGCCGCCTCATAATCCTCCATCTTTTGCCGGTCATATTGGGAAATCTTTTGAATGTACTCCGCCCGGTTCATCATCTGCACCAGACTTTCGGATTGGAACAGCATATCCAAATAGCTGGTTTTCCCCTGTTCATACATATATTTGATCCGGAGCTTCATGGCGTCATATTGTTTGGCTTCCACCTGCCTGGCCTGCGCAAGTTCCTCATCTGCTTTTGCAATATCCGCCTCTTTCTGGCCAATCTGCGCTTCCAGGCCCTCCAGCTCCTGGTCCAGCTCATGTAAGCTGGCGTCCAATTCCTTAACATAAGCGGCCACATCGCTTTTCAGGCTTTCCAATTTTTGCAGGGTTTCCTCTACCTTTTTCTTTTCCGCTTCCAGGCTATGGGCTTTCTCCCTGGCTTCCTCCACATCCTTTTTTGTAGCCTGGGCGGGGATTACCGCCGCCATTGCCAGGCAGGCAGCCAACACAAGGCCAGGCAAATGCCTGCCAGGCATATTCCTTTTTCTGTCTTGCATCCGGGCCTCCTATACTTTTAAATATTTTCGGATTGTAAAAAAGCTGCCGAAAAAACCGATCCCCACTCCTAAAGCCACTGCCACCGCAACCATCACCGGATAGATTTCCTCAATGGGCATAAAAGAAAAAATCCCTGGCAAAAGGGAAAACCTGCTTGCAAGATATTCCACCACCCAAGTATAGAGCGCGTACATCCCGGCCAGGGGAATCCCGGCGCCAACCATGCCAATCAGTACCCCTTCTACAATAAAAGGGGCCCGGATCATAAAATTGGTGGCGCCGATCAGCCGCATTATCTGGCTTTCCTGCTTACGGAAAGCCGCTGCCACCGATATTGTATTGCTGATCAGGAACATCGCAACCGCCAGAAGGACACCGATCACTGCCAACGACAATAAGCTGGCCACCCGGTTAAAGCCGGCAAAGCCGGCCATGACGGCATGGGAATAATTTACCTGGCGCACGCCGTCCAAAGCCTCCAGGTAAGCCACCATTACATCCTGGTCATCAATATGGTAAAGGTAAATCTCATAGCTGGCAGACCCGGCCAGGGGATTGTCCTCGGCAAACCCTTCTGCCAGCTCTTCATGGCCGGCAAAATAATCCTGGCGGAATGTTTCCCATGCTTCTTTTGCAGAGACGTAAACCATTTCCTTTACCTCATTGCGCCCGCCAATGGCAGCCCCTAAGGCCAAAATATCCGCCTCCGTTAACCCTTCCTCAAACAACACGGTGATCCCCACTGTGCTTTCCATATTTTTCACTACCGCATGGATATTGGCAATGATCGAAAAAAACAGGCAAAACAAAAAAACGCAGGCAGAAATAGTAGCTACCGATGCCAGGGAAAACCAGACATTCTTCCAAATGTTCCTGATACCTTGTTTCAGGCTATACCAAACCACGCTAATCCCCATGCAAATAACCACCTTTTATCTCGTCGCCTACCACGCACCCTTTATCCAAAGTAATAACACGCCCCCCCATCTGCTCCACAATCTCCTGGCTGTGGGTCACCACCACCACCGTGGTCCCCAACCGGTTAATATCGTTTAGCAGCTGGATGATCTCCACGGCGTTCTCGTAATCCAAGTTCCCTGTAGGCTCGTCTGCCAACAATACTTCCGGCCGGTTAATCAACGCCCGGGCAATGGCTACCCTTTGTTGCTCGCCGCCAGACAATTGTTTGGGCAAATATTTATATTTGGCAGAAAGCCCCACCAGTTTCAGCGTCTGGGGCACGGATTCCCGGATGGCCCGGGAAGGGGCCCCCACCACCCGCTGGGCGAAGGCCACATTCTCAAACACGTTCCGGTCATTTAAAAGCCGGAAATCCTGAAACACCATCCCTAAAGTCCGCCGGTATTTAGGCACGGAACGCCTGCGCATTTTCTGCAGATCCCAATCATTGACATAAATCTGGCCGGAGGTAGGTTCCGCCTCTTTGATCAACAGCTTTAGTAACGTGGATTTCCCCGAGCCGCTACGGCCCATAATAAAAACGAATTCCCCGTCGTCAATGGCAATATCTATGTTACGCAACGCTTTGTTCCCTGTCTCGTAAGTTTTGCAGACATCCAAAATTTCAATCATGGTTTTCCTCTGAACCGCAGGTTAAAAATCCTGGTTCTCCATATATTTCATGTACTTCACTACCATTAAGGCAATCTTAAAAGTAATGGCATCCTCAAACACCCGCAAATCCAGCCCTGTGCTCTTTTGCAGTTTATCCAGCCGGTAAACCAGCGTATTCCGGTGAATGTACAGCTGGCGGGAAGTTTCTGATACATTCAGGCTGTTCTCAAAAAATTTATTGATTGTAGCCAAAGTTTCTTCGTCAAAATCATCCGGCGATTTACTTTCGAACACTTCACGGATAAACATCCTGCACAAAGGCAGGGGGAGCTGATAAATCAAACGCCCGATGCCAAGGTTGCTATATGCCACAACGTTCTTTCCGCTATAAAAAATCTTGCCCACGTCCAGCGCCATTTTTGCCTCTTTATAAGACCGGGACACTTCTTTAATGTCGCCCACAATAGTCCCATAAGATACGTTTACCTTGGTCATGGCTTCCGTATTCAACATATCTAAAATCATGTTGGCCGTCTTGTCCAAATCGCCATATTCTTCGTTGGGCTTAAGCTCCTTCACCAAGATAATATTCTTTTCGTCCACAGCGGTGATAAAATCTTTGGTTTTGGCTGCAAAAAGGCTGCGGACGGTTTCCAAAGCATTGACGTCTTTTTCATGCTTGGTTTCAATCAGGAATACCACCCGCCGCACACTGGTTTCAATGTGCAGCTTTTTTGCCCGGTTATAAATATCCACTAAAAGCAAATTGTCCAGCAGTAAATTTTTAATAAAATTGTCCTTGTCAAAGCGCTCCTTATAAGCCACCAATAAGTTTTGTACCTGAAACGCCGCCAGCTTCCCAACCATGTATACATCATCACTGGCCCCCCTGGCAAGCAAAATATATTCCAACTGATGTTCGTCAAACACTTTAAAGAACTGATAGCCTTGGATCACCTGGCTGTCTGCCGGCGAATCCACAAAGGACAGGATGGAACTTTCGTATTCTTCTGCCTCCGGAAATGTAGAGGCCAATATCTTCCCCTCCGTATCGCAGATGCACAGGTCAATTCTTGTAATGCCTTTTAGCCCTTCAATGGTTGTCTGCAGAATCTGATTTGAAATCATGGCACACGCTCCTTATCCTATATTTTATCCTGGTTTAACCCGATAATCTCCCTATGGTATATCTTAATGCAAAGTGAACAAAAAAGCAAGCGAGTATCTATACCCGCTTGCTTTTTTATCGCTATCCTTATTAGTTGGTAACTACCTGCTCCGTTTCTTTGTCAAATACATGAACTTTGCTCAGATCCATTGCAAACTTAACGGTATCCCCTGGCCTTGCCGTAGTACGCGGATTTACCCGGGCGGTGCAGCTGGTGTCTGCAATATCAAAATACAGATATACCTCTGCACCCAACAGCTCATAGACACGGATAGAAGCGCTGAACACACTGTCGGGAGAAGCTTTCAGGTAAGCTTCCTCATCGTGCAGGTCTTCCGGACGGATGCCCAGGGTAACGGTCTTTCCGATATACCCTTTTGCCTCCAAAGCCTTGCCCTTCTCATCGGGCAGGGTAATGGTGTTACCCTCAAATGTCAGCGTAACGCCGGAACCGGCTTTCCCTACGGTAGCGTCTACCAGGTTCATCTGCGGTGCGCCGATAAAACCGGCCACGAACTTGTTGCATGGCTTATCATACAAATTCTGCGGGGAATCTACCTGCTGAACGATGCCGTCCTTCATAACGACGATACGGGTCCCCAGGGTCATGGCTTCCGTCTGGTCATGGGTTACATAAATAATCGTAGCCTGGAGCCTCTGGTGCAGACGGGAAATTTCCACACGCATCTGGCCTCTCAGCTTTGCATCCAAGTTGGACAGCGGCTCGTCCATCAGGAAAACCTTGGGGCTACGGACAATGGCGCGGCCCATGGCCACACGCTGCCTCTGGCCACCGGACAAAGCCTTCGGCTTCCGGTCTAATAAATGAGACAAATCCAGGATCCTTGCAGCTTCCTGAACCAATTTGTCGATCTCGTCTTTCGGAACCTTCCTTAATTTCAATCCGAATGCCATATTGTCATATACGGACATATGGGGATACAAAGCGTAGTTCTGGAATACCATCGCAATGTCCCTGTCCTTGGGCTCCACGTCATTGACCAGCTTTCCATCAATATACAGCTCACCAGAAGAAATATCTTCCAGGCCAGCAACCATACGAAGGGTAGTAGACTTACCGCAGCCAGACGGCCCTACAAAGATGATAAATTCTTTGTCTGCAATCTCCAGGTTGAAATCCTTTACCGCTACATACCCATTTGGATAAGATTTTGTTACATTTCTCAGTGACAGACTAGCCATGCTCTTCATTCCTCCTGAATATTAATATAAATTCTTATCGTTTGATTCATGCGGACAATTCATGATGCCCTTTGCTATGACCTTATCATACCTTAATCAAAATTTTTCCGCCATATGGCAAATAACCAAAATCTTTTTTACATTTTTGTAACATATGCCTATTCAATGAAAAAAATGCTGGAAATAACAAAAGCAGGCCTGTTTCTCCTGCTATTGTTATTTATATTCATAAATTCTTCACAAAAAATTTCCAATTTTGTACTTATTTGGTAAAAACTTGTGAATCCTGCCCAACAACTTATAACAAATCTTGTATAAATTCTTCATGAAACTTTCTTCGCCAACACATTCACCCAACGGCCGTCCGAATTCCGGTTTCCGTCACGGCTAACCCAGGTTTTCTTCACTTCCAGCCGCCGGGTCTTTTCCAGGATCCGTTCCAGCTTCTCTTCTGTACAGTCGCAAAAATACTGCTCCCCCTGAAACCCTTCAAAATCCCCATCCCGAAAAGATAAAAACAAAACACCGCCTTGGCACATAGCATCGACAATTTTTTCCAAAATACCGCCCCATTCTTTCTCCGGCACATGGATCAGGGCCCCGCATCCCCATACCCCGTCAAACACGTCATCAAATTCCATATCTTCATAACGCATCTGCAATACCTCCAAACCGGTATGTATCTCTGCCAGATTGCACATTTCCGCAGAAGCGTCCAGCGGGGTTACGTCATACCCCAGCTCGTAAAACGCTAAACTGTCCCGCCCGGAACCGCAGCCCAAATCCAGTATGGTATCCCCTGGCTCCAGATAACGCAAAAATTCACTGCGCAGCTTTTCCATGTCCAGGTTCACTGTGTCTTCAAAAATCTTTGCCGCATATTTATTATAATAGTCTATTGCGTCCAAAACAATCCTCCTGTTATATCCTTTCAATGGTTTTTTCCGTGATCCGGATCCGGCCCTCCTTCAAGAGCCGGCCCACAGCACGTTTAAAAGCATTTTTACTCATCTTCATCTCCCGCAGGATAATTTCTGGCCTGGCCTTGTCATTAAAAGGCAGAATGCCGTCGAACCCGTCAATGGCTTTCATTACCAGCCGGGCATCCGTATCCATTTGCTCATAGGCCTTCCTCCTGGGGCTTAAGTCCAGCTTGCCGTCTTCCCTCACCTTGAGTACCCGGGCTTCCACCGGATCCCCCGGATGAAATTCCCCGTACATCTCCTTTTTCGGGATAAGGCCGTAATAGCGGTTGTCCACCGCCACAAAAGCCCCCAGGTTTTCATTAATCTCATAGATGGTCCCTTCCACCCAGTCGTCCTTCTTATAAGGGGATTCCGCACTCATGTACGCATATACGTTCATGGTTGCCGCCAACCGCTTGCTTTTGTCCACATATAAAGCTACCAGGCAAGACTCCCCTTGCCTGACCACATGATTCTGTTCTTTAAATGGAAGCAGCAAATCTTTCTCCAGGCCCATGTCTAGGAACACGCCTACCCTGGCCACATCTTTAACCTCAAGTACGGCCACCTCCCCCACTTGCAGCTTGGGTTTTCCGGTAGTGGCGATCAGGCGGTCTTCCGAATCCTTATAGATAAAAACCTCCAGCTCGTCCCCCGCCTTGGTCCCTTCTGGCACCTGCTTCTTGGGAAGCAGGACAGAGCTGGTATCCTCCCCAGCCTCTCCCAAATACACGCCAAAACTCTTCTCCCTCTGAACAACCAGCTTCTGAATTTTCCCCAATTCGATCATTTGCTTCTCTCTTCCTGTCCTCCCCCGCACTTGTGCGGTCTGACAACCATTCGAATATCTAAACCGTTACACCGTTTGCCTTTTCCCCTCCCCCGCCGCAACATCATGACGCCTCTGGCAGAAAAAATAACATACGCCAATAATTATATAGTATTTCCCCTTTGTTGTCCAGATAGTGTAGAATATTTTTCTCTCTGAATAAGGGCCTAACCGAAGTGTCCTGTGCCTGCTTCCTGATGATAGAACAAATCCCACCGCGCGGCACGCGGTGGGATTTGGGTCCGTTATTAGCCTGAAAGCGGCTTTCAGGCACACTGCAAAATTAGTTTTCTTTGATTTTCACAACTACCTTTTTTACAAAAGAGGGTTCCCCATTGGCCGCCTTGGGCTTATGCCCGTCCCAAGGGAAGAAAATCATAAAATCCCCTCCGTTGCAGGCTACCTGCAACCCTGGGTTGGCATTGTCATATTTTATTACATCCTTTTCCGCATTATAAGGCCCAGTGGGGTTCAAAGACTGCACAGGGGCATAAGTCATGACTTCCGACCCTTCAATTACATACTGGATGTCTGTATAATTTTCATGGGCCTCGTAGGATGCCTCTTCCCAAGGCAAAGTAGTATAAGTCATCACGTTGGCATAGACATCTTTTCCGTCGATTTCATATTTGCCGTTCTCCAATGTTGACAGGTCATGGGCCTGTAGCCACTGGATTGCCTTGGCATAACGCCCGTTGACCCCTAAGTTCTGATAAAACCCTAAATTTTTAGCCTGATCCAATACCATACGTTCGTCCTCCTTATCTTAGTTCTGTAACCGGGATGGTATCCATATCGTCAAAAGCCTGGTTCTCACCGCCCATAGCCCAGATAAACGTGTAGCTGCTGGTCCCTGCCCCCGCATGGATGCTCCAGGAAGGGCTGATCACAGCCTGTTCATTTTGCATAACGATATGGCGGGTCTCCTGCCCTTCGCCCATCATATGGAACACCACATTCCCTTCCGGGACTTCAAAATACATATAGACTTCCATACGGCGCTCATGGGTATGGGCCGGCATAGTATTCCAAACGCTCCCTTCCTCCAGCACAGTCATGCCCATGGACAGCTGGCAGGTCTCCAGCACATCCGGATGGATAAACTGGTTAATCACCCGCTTATTGGATGTCCCCACAGCCCCCAACGGCTTTTTCGCCGCTTTTTCAATCGGGATGAACATCGTTTTGCAAGTTTTGTGGGCCGGTGCGCTAACCATATAAAACTTGGCCGGGTTTGTGGCGTCGTCACTTGCAAAAAAGACCTCTTTTGTGCCTTTCGTTATATAAAGGCAATCCTTGTACCCCAAATGGAACACCTCGCCGTCAGCAGTGGCCGTGCCCGGGCCGCCGATATTAAAAATCCCGACCTCCCTGCGTTCCAGGAAAAAGTGGGTGCCAAAGTTTTTCCAGACGTCAATGCCTTTGTCAATGGATACCTTTTCTGTAGTAGGCATACACCCCAATGTCACCATGCGGTCTACATGGGAATAAACCGCCACCACCTCATTGGCCACATACAAATCCTCAATCAGGAATTCTTTCCTGGCCTCCTCGGTGGTATAACGTTTAAAATCTTTTTGATTTGCAGAATAACGAATATCCATGCTTACCTCCTCCGTATGTTTTCATCATAACAGTGTCTTTTATTATAATAGATTTTCCCAAATATGTAAACCGGGATGCATCGGAAAATTACCGTCCGCCAGATGTACCCCCGTTTGCACCAAATAAGCGGTGACGGGCTGCCCCGCCCCTTTAGCTGCCATGCTGCCAAAAAAGCATGATTCCGTAAAATTTATGGCCCGACGGCACAGACAAAATCATTTCCCCTTTGCCGGAAAAATTCTGTGCTGTCATTGAGGCCCGCCTTATAAGTTTCCCTGGCTTCCGGGTCATAAACCGTCACATTATACTGGTCAAACCCACAAAGCAGCAGATAACTCCCTTCTCCGGTATAACCCAGCACCGGAATCCCCTGGTCAATAAAATACAGCATCTGCATCATGCCACAGCCCCTTGCATCCAGGACCGTTATTCCGTCGCCATAGCCTTTGCTGCCGGAAAACCCTTCCAGCTTGCGTTCTACCGGGGCAAATGCGGTCAGGGGGTCCCCGATATTTTGAACCGTGCCCCGGTTCACCCTGCTCCATAAAATCCGGTGGTCCTGGTTGACTACGACCCCCATTTTTTCATAGGCCATTGCCATAGCCTGGGGGAAATCCGTAGTGGAGCCCAATAGCTTTCCTCCTCCATAGGCATAAAAGCCAATCCCGTCCAGCTGATAGTTGGATTTAAGCTCCAATACCCCGGCCTGGTCGTAGCTGACCCTCTCGGAAGCCTCGATACGGATATTGCGCCCACCACGGACTTCCTGCTCCAGCTGTACGAAATACACCCTCCCCCTTTCCTGGGAGGCAAACCACCCGATGCCGTCCAGTTTCCCCGGGCCCATATCCATATTACACACAATGGTGTCCGGCTGCGCCGGCTCAAATTGGCCCTGGCCGGTTTTTACCATCCGGTTTAAATGGATCCGGCTTTCTTCTACCATGGCTTCCACTATATAGTATCCATCTTTTTCATAGCGAGCTTCCGTTTCCATCCGGTCATTTACCACTTCAACAGCATACATAGGGAACCCTTCCATGCGCCCGTTGGCTATCCACTGGTCCCCAGCCCGGGCATGGCCATACACCAAGTCCCTGCCCACAAACCCCAAAGTCTGTAAATATTCATCCTCTGCCCCGAGGATATTCTGTTTTTCCCCTGTCTCCAAATCCATTAGGTACAGGAGGGAAGACCCATACCGTTTCCCGCCTTCCTGCCAAACGATGCGAGCCTGGTCTGCACTGACTGCAAAGCTCCCTTCCTCCAAGGCGTCCGCTACCACCATGATCTCGTTGCTTTTCAAATCAATTCCATAAATCGCATGGTCTAAATATAAATACAGCATGTCTGTCTGGGACCGGAATGCCAACTGCCCTAAATCCTCCCTCAGCCGTTCAAAAGACAGCTTAACCGGGATATAAAACCTTTCCCAGAGCACATTACCCTCCTTCTGGAAATGGTAGCCTACAATACCAGACTCCCCTTCATGGTTGCCCCGGTTCTGATATCCGTAAACCAGAAAGTCCATATCCCCGTTATCCTCGACCTGTAAAATGCGGATATCATGCTGGCCGAATCCCCCCCTCTGATCCTGCATATTGCCGCTGCGGAAGGAAAATATCTGCGTCCCTTGGCGCTCTTTCTGGTTATAGCCCCACAAGTCGCCGTTCACCCGATATCCGATCACATTCCCGTCCGGGCTTGCCTTCCTGCTTACCCGCCCATCATTGGTTATGCCTAAAAGGATCCTCTTTCCGGAAAATTCGGCCCGGTTTCCGGTGTAGACCTGATCTACTGTCCTTTCGTAATCCATCAGGTATATGCGTACCTCATTCCATTTCATTGTAAAACTTTCTTCCACCTGGTAAGTTTCCCGGCCATTTGCCCCTTCCCGGGAAGCCAGATAGGACAAGCTGATACATCCCATGACCCCAGCCCGCTCTTTCAAGGTTACCTGAACCTCACCAACCGGTTCCATCCCCAAATCCCCCCAGGTAAGGTGGGCAAAACTGGAGTGGATGGACGTATATCCAAAAGAGCTATTGTCTTCACTGTTCGTTGGCTCCATATAAGTTACCAGTTCCTGGGCATCTACATAGGAGAAAGTACGGGCAGAAAAATCCGTAGCCAAGTCAATCATAGCACGGACGTTCGTGTCTTGTGTCCACACAATACGGGTATAATAATGGACCGTCCCCATAGATTGCATATCCAAATCCAGCCGTAACAGATATTCCCTGTCTTCTGCCAGCAAATTTTGAATGGGAAGCACCGCGTGGAGCCCTTCCTCCCCCCTGTCCCAAGACTCCAGGACGGTATTTTCCACCAAACGGTCCTGATCCAAGCTGCGGATCTCATAACGGACCCCCTGTACCGCCTCGCTCCCCCCCACAACATGCACGGACAAAGCCCTGTCGGAAGGCAGGATTGTCAGGCAGTCCCGGGCTACGGCATTGCCCATATCCTGGCGGTACCCATGCATAGGGTTCATCTTTTTCCCAAACATTTCAACATATACCAGCGGAAGCCGCGCGTCTTCAAATACGGCATATCTGGCGTCCCCCCGGGCCGTCCACTGACGGTTGGCCAGCATATATACAATCAGCGCCACCGCAAAGACGCCGGACAAAATCCCAACTTTCTTTATCATACGATCCATCTTTCCCGTTTTCCCTTCCATTCCACTAAGGCGGCGCTTCCTGCGATAAATAAGCGGCCCATCTCCAAAAGCCCAGCAAAAACAATCCCGGCGCAGTTTTACTACGCCTTCTATTCTATCTGGTTTTTCCAAAAACCACAACCGGTTCTTTTCATAGTTTTTTGTACCGGCTACCTATTCCCCCTTGCCAAACCTCTAAAAATTTTATATAATAAATGTGCCCGCATCCGGCATTCTTTCATTTCTTTCCCAGCTTACCCTATCCCAACCCATTTCAACATTCATTCTGACCCGTTTGTGTTTCTGCATTTCTATTTTATTCTATTATCTGGAGGTATCCCATATGGATTACAACACATTTATCAGCACCGTAAAACTGGCACTGCAGGAAAAGATGGGGGATGGCTACCATTTGGCTATCCGCCCCATACCCAAAAACAATGGCGTCCTGCTGGATGGCCTCACCATCCAGCCCCCCATGTCCCAGATCGCACCCACCGTCTATTTAAACCCCTATTATGAACAGTATCAGGAAGGCATGTCCATAGATGAAATCCTTTCAGACATACAAAACCTGGTTCAAAACAGCACGCCCCCTTCTTCCGTCTGCCCGGAAGACATCATAGACTTTGCAAAAATGAAATCCCGGATTATGATGCGGCTTGTCCACGCCGACTCCAACCGGGAACTGCTTTCTGACATCCCCCATATCCCCTACCTGGACCTGGCTGTCGTATTCTATCTGTTTCTGGAGCGCAATGCTGCCGGGCAAATGACCTCGCTCATCCACAATGATTATTTAGGCCGCTGGCACCTTACCAGCCAAGGCCTGCTGCGCCTTGCCCTGGCAAACACCCCACAAGCTTATCCCGCCGAAATCACCAGCATAACAGAAGTTATGAAAAAAATCGCCCGCCAAAACCTTGGTGACCGGTATGATGAAGGCCACCTGGACCGCCTTTTGGCAGAAAACGAGGCAGCTTCCCCCCTCTATGTCCTTACCAACCATACGGGGATCTATGGCGCCTGCTGTATGCTGTACCAAAATGTATTAAAAGACTTCGCAGGCTACTTAGGGAAAGACCTGGTCGTCATTCCCTCCAGTATCCACGAAGTCCTGCTTACCCCCGATACAGGCGAGGTTTCTTATAGCCAGCTTAATTCACTGGTAGCCGATATTAACCATTATGAAGTTCCGGTTGAAGACCAGCTTTCCAACCATATTTATGTCTATACCCGCAGCGACGGCCGGATCCGTATCATTACATAAGTATTCCATCCCTGTCAAAACAGGCGGCAGCCTACCTGAAATACCAACGTGGCAGCCGTCCAGGCAATCAAAATCTGGAACACTATCATGCCTATGGTAAACCTCCACGAACCGGTTTCCCGCCGGATGGTTCCGATGGCTGCCACGCATGGCGTATATAAAAGGCAAAACACCATCAACGCGTAGGCATTAACCTGCCCAAAACCAAGGGTCCCCAAACCAGAAGAAAGCTGGGCCATACCGGATGCCGAATTGATATTCCCAATCCCAAAAAGCACCGAAAAGCTGGATACCACCACCTCTTTTGCGGAAAGCCCAGAAATCAGGGCCACCCCCACCTGCCAGAAGCCAAGCCCCGCCGGCGCCAGCGCCGGGGCCAGCGCCCGGCCAAAAATTGCCCCAAAACTGTCGGTTACCTCATCAATATATCCGGTGGGGCCAAAGCTCATTACAAACCACAGCACAATTGATGCCACAAAAATCGTGGTCCCTGCCTTTGATAAATAATCTTTTACTTTGTCCCACACATAAATGGCCACCGTCCGGACATTGGGCGTCTTATATTCCGGCAGTTCGATCAACAAGGTATCTTCGGCAACCCCTTTCTTGCCGCCCATATGTTTTTCCGCGAAATTCGCGGCAAAAGCTGCCAGTATTGCTATTGCCATGCCAATCAAATAAAGTGAATAAGCAGCCGCCAGCGCATGCTCCCCAAAGAACATGTCAGCAAACAAAACATAGATCGGCAGCTTAGCGGAACATGACATAAAGGGGGTAATTAAAATCGTGCGCCTACGGTCCCTGTCGCTGGGCAATGCACGGGACGCCATCACTGCCGGAACCGTGCATCCAAAGCCAAGCAGCATGGGGAGAAACGCTTTTCCTGACAGCCCCACCCGGCCCATAACCTCATTCATCACATATGCCACCCGCGCCATGTAGCCACTGTCTTCCAAAAATGCCAATGCCAAAAACAAAATAAAAATATTGGGCAGGAAAGTCAAAATGCCCCCTACCCCGGCCACGATCCCGTCCACCACCAGGGAGGCCAGCCAGGGCGAAGCATGGACATGTACCAGGAACCGGGACAACGAACCGGAAAACCAGTCCAGCCCCACCTCAAAATACCCCTTCAGGAAATCCCCCACCGTGAAGGTCAGGAAAAATACGATTGCCATAATGCCCAAAAACCAGAAAATCCCCCAAACCGGATGGGTCAGCCAGTTATCTATCCGGTCCGTAGAAGCTGCCCGTTCTTCTTTATTGAATAAGCATTCCTCAACCACTTCTTCAATATACTCGTATTTTTCATTGATTATTTTTTTCTCATAGCCGGAAGCAACAATAAAGTCCACGTCTACCGGATGGTCGTTCTGCACCTCCGCATCTTTCTCCAGCATTTTAATGGCATGCCAGCGCATATTATCCATCTCACCATATTTGGCATGCAAAATCTCTTCAATCCGGCTGATTTTATCTTCAATTACCTGGCTGTACCTCACCACCACCCCTTGCGGCTCTTCTTCATAATGGTGGACAACCGCATGAAGCAGCACGTCCAGCCCGGTCCTTTTCCTGGCAGACACCGGCACCACCGGAATATGCCCTAACATTTCCGGAAGGCGGTGCAGGTCGATTTCCATCCCCCGCTCTTCCACAATATCCATCATATTAAGCGCCAGGATGACCGGTTTTTTCAGTTCCAGCAGCTGCAAAGTCAAATACAGGTTCCTTTCCAGGGAAGAGGCGTCTGCCACATTAATAATGACATCGACCTCCCCCTCTTCGATGCAGCGCCGGGTCACAATCTCCTCAATGGTATAGGAAGTCAAACTATATATGCCAGGCAAGTCAATCACCCGGATGGGCCTTCCTTTGTAACTGGTATGGCCCTCTACCCGCTCTACCGTCACCCCGGGCCAGTTGGCAACTTTCAGGCTTGCGCCGGTAAAGGCATTGAACAATGTGGTCTTTCCGCAGTTTGGGTTGCCGACAAACCCCACACATATTTCCTTTTCATTTTCTGCCATGGATAGCCCCCTCCTCCTGATGCATAGGCAAAACAGGCCCTTGCCGGATGTCCCGGATGAGGACGCCGTCACTGATCCGCCTTCCTACTGCCAGACGGGTTCCCCTCACTTTGAATATGACAGAACCGCCCCCTTTTTTATTTAAGATCGTAACCGGGGTCATGTCATTGACCCCCAAGGCCGCCAGGCGGCGGGCCAGCGTTTCATCCACCGCCACGCCCTCTACCAGATAAGTATGGCCGATCTGGCCTTCGTTTAGTTTCATCTTTCCTACCCTTCCTCAATCTCCAACAACATTTTCTTTATCTGCAGCATCCGGTCGCGCAATATAGCCGCTTCCTCAAAATTCAGCTCCGCAGCTGCCTGGTTCATCTTCTTTTGCAGTTCTTTTGCCAGTTTGCCCAATTCCTTGGCGTCCATGGATTCCGGCTCTTTCCGGAAGGATTTTTCATCTGCGATGGCCGCCTTGGATATGGCAATCAAATCCCTGACTGCTTTCTTTATGGTTGTGGGGGTAATTCCGTGGTCCTCATTATACTTTTGTTGGATCCCACGCCTCCGGTTGGTCTCTTCAATGGCCGCCTTCATAGAGTCCGTAATGGTATCTGCGTACATAATTACATGCCCTTGCGAATTTCGGGCCGCCCGTCCCACGGTTTGGATCAGGGAAGTCTCTGACCGCAAAAACCCTTCTTTGTCCGCGTCCAAAATGGCCACTAAGGTAATCTCCGGTATATCCAGGCCTTCCCGCAGCAGGTTAATGCCCACCAGTACGTCAAACACATCCATACGCATATCACGGATAATCTCAGCCCTCTCCAGGGTGTCAATGTCAGAATGCAAATATTTTACACGGATCCCCACTTCCCTCATATAATCGGTCAAGTCTTCCGCCATCCGCTTTGTCAACGTAGTAATCAGGACTTTGTGGCCTTGCCCCGTCTCCCGGTTCACTTCAGATACCAGGTCGTCAATCTGGCCTTCCACCGGCCTTACGGAAATCTCCGGATCCAATAAGCCTGTGGGCCGGATAATCTGCTCTGCCCGCAGCATTTCATGTTCTGCCTCATAGACGTTAGGCGTTGCCGACACAAAAAGCATCTGGTCTATTTTCCCCTCAAATTCTTCGAAATTCAGGGGGCGGTTATCTAAGGCCGAAGGGAGGCGGAACCCATAGTTTACCAATGTCTGCTTCCGGGACCGGTCACCGGAATACATGCCCCGTACTTGGGGCAGGGTTATGTGGGACTCGTCAATCATGATTAAAAATTCATCGGGAAAATAATCAATCAGCGTCCATGGCGGTTCCCCGGCTTTCCCAAAGGTCAGATGGCGGGAATAGTTTTCGATACCGGAACAAAACCCCGTTTCCCGCATCATTTCCACGTCAAAATTTGTCCTTTCGGCAATCCTTTGGGCCTCAAGCAGTTTATCTTCGCTTTTAAAAAATGCAACCTGCCCTTTCATTTCCTCCAGGATGTTCTCCGTGGCCAGCAACATTTTTTCCTGGGGCACCACATAATGGGAGGCGGGAAAAACCGCCAAATGCCCCAGCTGCAGTTTTCCCTCCCCGGTCAGCGCGTCAATCTCCGTAATCCGGTCTACCTCGTCGCCAAAAAACTCAATCCGGTAGGCCTCGCTGCCGGAATAAGCCGGATATACTTCCAGCACATCCCCCCGTACCCGGAAAGTGCCCCTGCGAAAGTCCATATCGTTGCGGGTATACTGAATGGCAATTAATTTGTGGATAACCTCGTCCCGGTCCCATACCATCCCCGGCCGCAGGGAAATCACCATTTCCTTATAGTCGATGGGGCTGCCCAAACCATAGATGCAGGATACCGACGCTACAATAATTACATCGTTCCTCTCCGACAAAGCTGCCGTAGCCGAATGGCGCAGTTTGTCAATCTCATCGTTGATGGAAGAATCTTTCTCAATATAAGTATCCGTGGAAGGGACATAAGCTTCCGGCTGGTAATAATCGTAGTAGGAGACAAAATACTCCACCGCATTCTCAGGGAAAAATTCCTTAAACTCGCCGTAGAGCTGGGCCGCTAATGTCTTATTGTGCGCAATGATCAAAGTAGGCTTATTTAACTGCTGGATCACATTGGCCATGGTAAAGGTCTTCCCGGAACCGGTAACACCCAATAAAGTCTGGAATTGGTTGCCTTCCCGGAACCCTTTTACAAGGGCCTCTATGGCCTGGGGCTGGTCGCCGGTGGGCTGGTATTCCGAATGAAGTTTGAACGTATTTTGTTTATTTTGCATAAAAGCCTCCTCTATAACCAACAGGGGAAAAACATCTATTCGCTATTTATTCACCGCGGGAAACTTTATTTTCGTCATGGCGTTTCTTCAAATTGGGCAAATCCGGTCCACGCCGGGCCCGGCCCCCCTATTTGCTGTTTTTCTATTCGGCGTACCTCTAAGATTCCATATGGGCAGCGCAGGGGCAGGCAAATTACCACATAACGGATGGGCCTCCGGGCTTTTAAGATTCCATACGGGCAGCACAGGGCAGGCTGCATAAAAAACACCTTAAACATTGCCTTATAGTATACCACAAACATTTTTAAAAGTACAGAAGCGAACAAACGTTTGCTCTTTTGTTTTTATCCTGCATCCGGAAGAAATTCATTTACATCTACAACAGTTCCTTTTTGGCGGTTTCTCTATGACTTCATACGTTTTAATTTTTCTTTCGCCCTTTGGCTTAACAGGATTGGATGTAATTTGCCGCTGAATATAGATTGTCCTGTTTTCAGCATCAAAATCTCCGACATTCAGCAGCAGATTATAGCTCTGAAAAACTACACCGATGTTCAACGCCCTGTATTTGTCTCTATTGATGCATTTCAAATTTTCACCATTATAGGAAATCGTCCCCTCCCTGCATACATCAAGCCCGGAAACCAAAGACAACCGTATTGATTTGCCATCACCGGATTTTCCGATAACAGCATACATTTTCCCCGCTTCAAAATCGGCTGTAATATCACGCAGTACAGGCGTCTCCGATTTTTCATAAGTGTAAGAGATATGCTCCAAATGCAATATACTCATATCATTATCCTCTTTCCGAAAGGATCTTCACGGGCTCATATCTTGTAATATAGAAGATTACTGTTTCCAATGATTGCCCGGAAAGCCGCCAGTGCGGTGGATACAAATCATGCCGGCAGTTCATCCGGTGTACAAATCAAGCTTTCCGGCACATGATCCCAAGTCAGAAAATGCCGGAACCGGTAAAAAATCACTTTGTCCATGGTGATGACCTCCGGCCCATATTCCGGTCCTCTCCAGATGCCGTCAAAGATAAGCTGCGCGCCGTACCCATGGAGCAAATCCGCCATATGATACGACATATACTGGTTCTTATCGCTCCCCTGATACAGTCCCCATTTCCCTGCGGCAGTAATCATGAAAAGCTGTGTTACCTGTATACCGCTAAAAGCCGAAAGATCATACTGGCCTTGGCAGGCAGGTATTTTTAGTTGCGGAAACGGCTGTTTCCATTTTTCCTTTCTTGCATATTTCTTCCAAAATTTCCGCTCTGTTTCTGTCAGTTCCTCCGGATGCACCAGCCCGATCCTGCCTGTTTCACCAGAGAAGGATTCCAGAGAAATGGTCTCTCCCTTCCCGTCCATCACGCTTCCGTCTTCTTTCAGGGCAAATGCGGTCTGAAGCGCCCCATCCCGGTAATTTCCCCAGAAAAGGTTTCGTGCCATTGCCCGGCCTGCCGGATACTCCTTCATTTTCTTCCAATCAGAGCAACGCCACAGGTAGCTGCTGACAAAGGCACGCAAAAGAGCCGACTTCTGTCTTTTTATGAATTTTTTATCGGAAACATCACCTGGCTCTTCCTGTACAGGAAGCAGAGCGCAGGCACGCAGCGTTTTCTCCAGTTCCAGCTGCTCATAATCCGGATTTGCAAGTTTCTCATAGATGACCTGGCACTGCTGCTTCAGTTTTTTTAATTTATGCTCTTCATGCAAGAATCTCTGATCGTCAAACCCACAGAACAGGTAAAGAAATTCCATCCATATTCTCTGCCATTCCGTCTGATAAGAAGAATGATGTTTCAAGCTGCTCCTTTTTCTCCTGCATTTTCACAAAT
The DNA here is from genome assembly GCA_910584845.1 of uncultured Lachnospiraceae bacterium. Lineage (GTDB taxonomy): Bacteria > Bacillota > Clostridia > Lachnospirales > Lachnospiraceae > Brotaphodocola. The sequence goes on along the minus strand of CAJUDH010000009.1, from coordinate 4,074 downwards.
CCTCCTGTCATCCATTCCTTTCCGTCTTTTTAGTCAAGCCGTGGTAATACCGCATGAACCGGCATACTTCCTCATAGGTCTCCCGGATTGCGTTCTGGCGTTTTTGCGCATCTGAAATCTCCTTTGTTTCCAGAAAGAGCTGTGCATTGCGGTACATTACCGCCATGGCGTCTCTTGGATCATTGCAGGCATTGGGAAACTCCTTCAGACGGTCTTTCATATAATCGGAATTATGTCTCACACATTCTTCAAGGCGCGCATATCCTTCCGCTTCCTTTCCGGCCAGCAGATCCCATACGCCAAACAGATAACTGTCCGCTCTCCAGGGGTCCGGTTTTTCCTCCTCATCCAGATTCCACATAGGCCGGCCAGTCCTCGGATCGTTCGGGCCTTTCTCTGTGGCTTTCAGGTAATCCCGGCGCTCTTTTGCAAAGTAAGTCTCCAGGCTGTCGATTTTCTGCCACTCCGGCAGCATACCGTCGGCCAGGAAGGTCAGGATATCATCAAATTTTCCGTTGATGCGCTCCACCGCGGCAGCATCCACGGCTTCCGTACCATGCTGGATCACGCCCCACCCATTACGCATCTTTTGAAAATATTCTCCCTGGCTGATATGGCCTGGTAAGCCTAAGATTCCGTACTGTATGGCATAGATAGGACAGAGATAACAGATCATGGCCTCATATCCGCCGCCCCTGAAATAACCAATAAACTGAATCCGGGATACCAGGCCGTTCTTTTCCCGCACAAAGGTTTTGGATCCTGCTTTTTTCATACCGTATGCCTTTGCGGCAGGGGCGATCTTTGCCTGCAGGTTCTCCTTTAGGCGCAGTTTCAGTTCTTCCCCGCATTCTTTCCACTGTTCGGTTGTCCTTGCGCTCTTATAGCTGAAAACTTTCGCCGGTTTCTGGCCGGGCGGCGTTCCCAGCAGGCTTTTCCAGTCAAAAGAGATGGTTTCTGTCGGATGTTTCTCCAGAGATTCCTCCCAGGGACGCCTGGCAGACGCCGTTTTCCTGTGGTAGGCTTCCATGGCTTTCTGTCTGGCACGGATCTCCTCTTCCCGTGCTTTTTCCTCATAATAACCGGACGTCTTCACCGGGCGCCCCTGGGCATGGAAATAATAGGCAACACCGCCCTGTGTCTTTGTCATCCAGTAATAGTTCGCGCTCCATAAAGCGGGCATAATCCGCCCCCGGTCTCCCCGGTTCAGGGCCTCTTCCAGCTTAAGCCTGTTGCTGTTCCACCATGTTTCCCATTCCTTTGGTTCTACTTCCCCCGCCGCAACGCGCAGAAACATCTGTTTCATCCCGTCCTGAAATCCCATCCTTATTCTTCCTCCCCTTTTCTTTCTGCCACTGCATACTGAAAGCCTGCGCTCATACCGCATGTCCCATTGGAATGTACCTTATAATCTCTGTCAAATTCATCCTCCGGCAGTCAATCCAGCTCTTCTTTTGGCGAGATGCCTTTCACGAACTTTACTTCCCCTGTTTCCCGGTTCCGGCTGAGCAGGGACACGGTGCCTCCGCTGTTTTTTCTGCCGCATGGTAGATATGGTCAATTTCCTGTCGTGTCTCCATCCGTTCCCGTTTTTCCCTTCATACCCTGCTCGATTTCCGTCCTCTTTTATATCGCTTCTCCAAGTCCTTCCATGACTTCCATAAGCTTCTTATACCCTGCCTCGCTGGCGGCTCCATAAAGTACTTCCAGGTCACCGCATTCCATAACCACAGCCATATTGTCAGGGGCATTCCTGTAAAAACTCATATCCATCCCCAACCAGCCAGAAAGCCCAAAGGGTTGTTTTTCAAGGCCTGACCGGACGGTTTCCAGTTCTTCCTCTGTAAGCCAGTACATAAGCTCCTCCCTGTGGAAGGGAAACGCAAATACCGCTTCATAAGCAAGGGCAGCCCTCAGAAATCCGCTGAGCGTTCCGGCGCACAAGGTCCATCTCATGTCATTTATCTGATCCGCAGCCACATAAACCGGAGGGTCCGCTTTGGTCAGGTCTTTTCTTCGGATTCCCGCCCGGCAGCACCCCTGATTTTCAATCAGGATCACCAGGTAATCGCCGTCCTTTAACCAGTTGCATTTATCGAAATCTTCCGGCCTGATCCACCGGTCCTGTACCTTATGGATTGCCTCCGTGCGCGCCGCCCTATTCCAAAACTCTTCCAGCACGGGAGGAAGGGAGGTAAAGTATTTTTTCACGACAGCCAACTCTTCTTCTGTGTATCCCTGCAGTTCTTCCACTCCATACAGCTGCCGGATCTCTTCCCTATACTCTCTCTGGTTCTGCCCCTGAGTGCCTGCATCCTGCGGCTCTTCCTCCTGTTCTTCCGTAAACAGGTAGGGAACCCCCTGCCACATAAGCTTTGGCATTTCTTCCAGCCTGTTGAAATAGAGGCAGATGATCTGGTCGTCTCCCCAGTATCCGGATTCCGGCCTTCTGGTGCAGGCTGTGATATGATAATAACCGTCCGGCAAAGACAGCACCTGGTCCTGTGGGAAACCCGGATTCCAGTCACTCAGCCAGAACAGGTCTCCAAACTGCAGGGAACCGCCCCTTACCTCCACCGCCAGCCGGATCATCACCGGAAACTCTTTCTCCCCATTGGCATCCGGATAGCCGGGTCGAAACCAGAGAATAAAATCGCCTCCCGTACCCGTACAGAACGCTGTGATATCCCCTTTTCGGATATGCTCCCCCACCTGTTTCGGATTCGTGAATTCTTCTGTCAAAAAGTCGCTCCCCGGAACAACATATCTCATAACCTCCGGGGAAAACAGGACAATCCCCATGCCGTCAATACTCAAATGCGCTGTATCTCCCAGATGCAGCGGCTCCTCGGATGCCGGGCTGCCTTCAGAAAGAGTTTCCTCCCCGCGAGGCTGCTCTGCCGCCTTTGGTTCTTCTGTTTTTTCTTCTTTTATCTCCTGGAGGCAGGACAGCCATTCCAGCACCTCCCTATGTTTCAGCTGGCTGTAAGGAGGCAGTAGGACTTTCTTCAGCGCAGGAAGCTCTGCCAGCAGGCGGCAGTCTGAAAAGCTGGTATCCTGCAGATCCAGGGTATTTAGACTTTTGCATCCGGTCAGAAAAGAATAGTCGTCAATTGCCACATCATGAAGGGACAGCTGCTTTAGCCTTGTCATTTCCCCAATCAGAGAAAAATCATTTTCCTTTACCATGAGCCAGGAAGGAAGATGTATGTCCTCTACTTTTTTAACAGCCGAAAAATTTCTCCTTCTGCTGTCCAGGCTTTTCATTTTCGTCAGATCGCTGAATGTCTGCAGGTCATGTCCTGTGTTTCTCTGAATCCAGATCACAAGTCTTGGATCAATCCCATACTGTTTCATCATTTTAAAAGTTCCTCCTAATTAAAAATCCCTGCCCACAACTGGCTCCGTTTCCCTGCTTATTCAACTTTCAGGTCATATTCTTCCGGCGACTTTATGTTGATTGTACAGAACCTGTATGTTTCTTTGTCTTCATATGCCCCTTTACAAATAAAACAGCCGTTCACAGTTTTGACAGACTGCCTTCGCACGATTTTTTTAGTCCGTCAAACAGCTTCTTTGCCGCTGCATTGTCATAATGCATCGTTGCTGTCTTTGTGGGGAAGATTGCCGTTTCCTGGTACACGCCGTTTAAGTCTATATCTATCCGTTCTATATTTTCGTCACAAAGGGAAGTATATCGTATCCCTCCCTTCTCGTGATCGCTCCATCTGTATTCTTTCCAGGAGCAGGCAGTTGTTCCGGAAAATGCAAGGATCTGCTTGTTCCCCTGATGGGAGCCGAAAAAATTAGTTCCCAGGTCTGGCAGGCTGGCAGCGTCCTTGAAAAAGACAGGGCCTTCATCTGAATATGTGGGCACATAATAAACATCAAACTTACTCTGAAATTCTTCCAGGATAGCCTGCAGATCCTCTCGTTTGGCATAAAAGCGAAATCTCCGTACCTTCATATCCATCTGCCTCCTTTCCAGTCATTCCATGTCCGGACATCGATTACCAGTTCTCCCGCACCTCATCCATGACATTCCAAATTTCCGAAAGCGTCACCGGAGCCGCA
>CAJUDH010000008.1 GCA_910584845.1 uncultured Lachnospiraceae bacterium | reverse complement strand
GTTATCTAATCCTTCATAATCTGTGTACTGATAGATTTTCAACCTCGAATTGCTAAAAGACAAACCTATCCTTTTTAAATCTTTTAATATGCATTTGTATAATTAGAAGATAATTATTTATAAATATATAATTAGAGGTAAAATAATATGAACAACATTTCTTACAAATTTAATCTTACTTTATTTGATCAAAAAACTATTGTAAAAGCACTAGAAGTAGTTGAAAATGAAAATGATTATTGTGAAATAACTGTACTTTCTTCCGACTATTCTAAGTCTGACATTGATACAATTTTTAATCCGTCCTCTACTGATAATTGTAAATCCATTATTAAAACATCTAAAGAAGCAGTATTCATTCGTAAATATGAAAATTATGTTGGAACCCCATCAATATATGAAGGAACTATTACTGTAGCCACTGAAAATATTGAAGAAATTAATAGCATAAAAGAAAGTACTGACGAAAACGGCGCAATTACTACTGTACCTGTTGTTATACCTGTAGTTACATCTGAGGATGTTTCTGTGAATGTAATTTTCATTAAGCTTCCTTACATTTCTCCCTCTGAACAGAAAATCATGGAATTAGAATCAATTGTAAATCCTAAAATAGATATTGAAACGGCATCTTTAGATGAGGTTAAAATGTTTGTTCAAAAGGGGAATAGCAAAGCTCTTGAATCGTTTCTCGAAAATAACCCTTTATTGTATAGTGACGGGAAATATTATGGTGTTGCTGAATGCGACCGAAATGAAATGACACAACAGTATATCAGTTACATGCTAAACAAAACTGTAAATCCAGATACTAAAGATATTGTCAAATGGCACAGTAAAGGTACTAAATGCACCCCTATGTTATTATCAGACTTTATTACACTAGCCCTTGCCATTAGTGAATATACTGAGCCTTATTATGAAGAAATGCAGAATATTAAAGAATCTATTATGAATGCAAAAACTAAAGAAGATGTTTTAGCTATTAAAATTTTTAATAGCTAATAATTTATATCACAATTTTTTAAAATAATATTAGGAGGCAAAACATGATTTCAAATTGTGGACATGACGAACGAAACAAATACTCTGGAGGTGTAGCTGGCGACCAAACAAAACAAGAATGGGCAATCATTAATTGGTATAACCGTCCATGGAATGTAATTCTCCGGCATCCAGATGCAAAAGTGCGAGAAGAAATCGCCTTACTGGCTGAAATGGCAGCAAAAAATGATTTAATTGGATATGACCAAGGCCAACGGATTACATATTGGAATGAATTAGTTGCCAGCAATTACGACCCATCTAAAATCAAGAAAGCATGTGAAGCAGACTGCTCTTCTGGTGTACTAGCAAATGTAAAAGCGGCTGGATACCGCTTAAACATTTCTGAATTGAAAAATATTAACCATAACGGGTATACAGGTAATCAGCGTTCCATTTTGCTGAAGGCTGGCTTCAAAGCACTAATTGACAGTAAATATAGGACAAGCCCTGATTATTTGTTACGTGGAGATATTCTACTATATGAGGGACACCATACGGCTACAAATTTAACCAATGGTAAAAATACTGTACAAGAAAATAGTATAGTTTCCAAAAAATCTGGGTGGCAAAAGGAACCTGACGGGACAAAGTTCTATTTGGGTGACACTGGACAGCCAGTCCGAAACAACTGGTATCAAGACGGCGGAAAATGGTACTGGTTTGATGGATCTGGAAAGATGGTTACAAATACCTGGTATCAGTATAAGGGAAAATGGTACTATCTTGGTGAAAACGGGGCCATGGTGAAAGGATTATTGAATAATGACGGGAAATGGTACTATTTGGATATAGAAGGACGTATGGCCATTGACCCAGTTGTACTCACACCAGATCAAAATGGGGCGTTGCAATATCCTGGATTAATTTAAATAATTCTCGGAATTTTTTTTACATTATTTAATAGGGGGGATGATTTTTAAATCATTCCCCCATTTTTTACGAAATAATTAATAATACTTATTATATCAATTTATATATCATGCACATAAGCCTTACTCCATTTTCATATTTTATATACTCAACAGGTATAACCTTAATGGCCTTTAATATTATTGGAGTATATAACATTATGTCAGACAGAATTAAAACCTTACACCTACAAAGTATTGAAGTATTGGCTTATTTGATCCTTTTACCTATATGCCTATACAAGCCCTGAAATGCCATTTTAATCCAACTCTCTATTATACTTGCCAATAAAATCTACATGAATATATCGAAAATTGAAATATGGGGTATTTATATTTGTTACACTGCACTATTATAGTAATGGGCATAATAAATTAATTAACAATATGGATAACATAAAAACAAAAGCAATTATAAAGATATATTGTAAAACATCATATGTGTAAGAAACTCTCCTTTCTTGAAATATTTTAACCAAATATATGATTAATCTGATTACCTTTTGATTACTTTTTAATCACCAACATGGAAAAACCTTTAAAATAAAGGTCTTTGGGTGTGTATCTGGGGGCCGAGAGGTCGCAGGTTCAAATCCTGTTGCCCCGACGACATACCGATAAAATCAAGGGTTTTTGGCATTTTCCATGTCAAAGGCCCTTGATTTTTTTGATTACCTTTGATTGCCTCTGGCACGGCCGGGATATTTCCCGGTAAAGTAAAACCGTATCCAAGGCCAGGATAAGGTTTCGGATACCTTCCCCCTTCCATGGGAAAAAGGTATCCGGTATTGGCCGGGAAACCAATGCTGTAATACCGGACCGTCAACCTTGCCATTGGATTTTTACAGCTTATTGGCCTGTACTAATTTTGACGTCTGGTTCTTTATTGGTCTCCGAAATAATGTAATGGGGCCTATGTTTCGTTTCCATATAGATCTTTGCAATATATTGCCCAATGATCCCCAGGCAAAGTAATTGCAAGCCGCCTATAAAGATAATGACGCAAATGGTGGAAGCCCATCCGGCAACGGCATTTCCGAATAGCAGTTTTCTGATAACCACTACCAGCATAAATAGAAAAGAGGGGATGGTTATGGTAATTCCAAAAAAGGAAGCAATGCTTAATGGCGCGTGGGAAAAACTGATAATGCCGTCAACCGCATATTGGGACAGTTTCCAAAAATTCCACTTGGTTTCCCCGGCTACCCGTTCTACATTTTCATAGGGAAGCCAATAAGTCCTAAAACCAACCCATCCAAAAATACCCTTTGAGAAGCGGTTATACTCGTTCATAGACGTGATGGCCTCCACCATATTGCGCCGCATCAATCGAAAATCCCTGGCGCCGTCAACAATGTCCGTGTCTGAAATTTTGTTTATTATCTGATAAAACCGCCTTGCGAACCAGCTGCGGACCGGCGGCTCCCCCAAGCGGCTGACCCGTCTTGTTGCTACGCTGTCATATTCTCCGGACTGAATAATTTTTATCATTTCCGGCAGCAAAGACGGAGGGTCTTGTAAGTCTGCATCCATTACAGCAATATAGCTCCCGGACGCATTACTAAAACCGGCAAGCATGGCAGCTTCCTTGCCAAAATTCCTTGAAAAAGAAAAATATTTGATGTGGGGGTCTATGTGGGACAGGCACCGCAACTCCTCTAGTGTATTGTCAGAAGAACCGTCGTTTACAAAAAGCAGTTCATAGTCCATGTCAAGTGTTTTCAACACGGCAGTAACTTTTTTATAGAAAATCGGCAAGGATTCCTGCTCATTGTAGCAAGGTATAATAATCGAAATCATTTGTAACACCAGCCTTTATTTTAATTTTATTAAAACATACTCGCCATTTCCATAAATGGTATGGTACATACTGTCCTTAACCATTGGCAGCCCATATGTCGTTAAATCTTGCGAAGTATCTCTGGTTACGTTCTTTAAACCGTAATACCCAAAAAACTGCTTTTGCCCCCACGTCCAGGATTCACGAAATGTAATCGGAATCAATCTGCTTAAAATGTTATAATTCTTATTCATAGGGCGGATAGCCGGCGATTGCCCGATGCTTCCGGCTATCTGGACAACCACCGGTTTTTCCCCGAGGAAAACATCCATATTATTTAAATCTGTGATCACCTGCTCGATCCTAAAATCTGTATAATTTTTCTGAACATATAGTGCGTTCCCATATGTCAAAGAAAATACAAAAAAGATCCATGCAACCATATAAGCCGGGGCTTGTACCGCCGTACTTTGACGGCATTCTGCAACGCTAATATTTAGGATTGATATAAAAATACCAAATCCGTACATTGCGCGCGGCGCAAAAAGTGGTTTTTCCAGAGCCGGATATAATCCAAAACAAAGAAAAAACATTATTATACCTGATAATATGGATATTAGCAGGGTAGCCGGTTTCTTTTGCCGGGATAGGGCAAGCCCAGATACGGCAAACCCGATACACAATAGCAAAATAGCCCCTTTCCATATTGCCTTAAAATCGGATGCAATCAGGTTAAAATAATGCTTGAAATTTGTGGCAACCACAGACGGCAGCCGGCCAAAAGGGGGGATCGAACTGGATACGTAGTTATCGGCCGGAATCATGATAACAATTCGAAAAAATAACAAGCCTAAGCCAAATCCAAACACAGATTTTAAGCAAAATGCAAAAATCTGCCTGTAGGATACACGTTTCATCCACATCCTTGATGCCAGCAAAACCACACACATCGGAAAGATTCCCGAGGCAGCCTGGTAGCTGGTACACACTACTACCGTTCCGATGCTAACAGCCAGGATATACTCCCACGTTTCCTTGCCCTTATATAAAAGAGGCACAACGGCCCCGAGGATTGACAACGCCATAAACGGAGAGTCAAATTTGTAAGAAATACATTCCAAAAAATAGGGGTTCAACCCCAAGGGGATCAGCGCGAGTATCTCCCAAATAGTAAAAACCCTACGCCCATACACAACATAAATTAAAATAATTCCTGCAAGTGCCACAATCGAAACCGCTAATATCTGTGTCAAAGGAGAGATATCCGTTATGTAAGTGTCCATATGGATCAACGTAGAAAGGCCATTTGATAGAAAACGGCTAAAATTGCCCCATCCTCTATAACCTTCCGCAACCCGCCCCATATCGTCAATATAATTAACATTTGCCCTTATAATTGCACTGGCCCCTATTAAGTAGATACCTGCCAAAACGGCGAACGCTTTTCCTGCCGTGAGTGTTTTTCCGTTATGGTTAAGCGTATGGCCCGCTGCTGAAAAATCGTTTAACCCAATTCGGATAAAGTGGGATAATCCTACTGCTACAATGGGAACTGCCGAAATTGCGCCTATAGCCGACAGTAATAGGACAATTTGTTTTTCGGTCCATGGGATACAGGCCGCAATCCTGCCAATTCTCTTGGAATTTATAAATGCACTATAAAAATTACAGGCCAATACACTGCAAACCAAAAGGCTTGACAGGATAAAAGCCGGCCTGGGGATCCATACTACGTTAGTAAAAAGTTTCCTCTTGTTTTTTATCATAACGATTGCAGTGGCGGCAATTGCAGTCAGGCACCCAAGTAAAGAAATTCTTCTGCCGCTTGACAAGTTCAATATAAAAAACGCTGCCATTGACATAATTGTACAACATTGGAACATACGTGATTTCATAAACTGCCCTCCAAATATACCTTTATTCGTGAAAGTGTACTTTTGCAAAAAGCCGCTTACGCATGTTCCGACTGCCGAAATGGATTGCAAAACCAACCTATTTATGGTAAAGTAGATGAAAACCACAAAAAACAGTAAAATTTGCAAAAGTACACATTTACAAATTTTCCCCTGTTTTGTTTAAGTGGAGTTTTCAAATTTTTTGGCTTTCCCATAGAACGTACCAACAGGCATTCCACAGGCATCCGCTGCCTGACGGAGTGTTATTTTTTTCTTTCTCCAGTCGTTGTGTATATTTTGGAAATTATCCGGATATGGCAGGGCTGGACGCCCGAACTTTACACCCCTGGTTTTCGCCGCCGCAATCCCTTCTGCCTGACGTTGCCGGATATTCGTCCGTTCGTTCTCCGCCACAAAAGACAACACCTGTAAAACAATGTCACTAAGGAATGTGCCCATTAGGTCTTTGCCCCGCCTGGTATCCAAAAGCGGCATATCCAGCACCTCAATGTCAACCCCCTTTTCCTTGGTAAGGATCCGCCACTGTTCCAGAATTTCCCCATAACTGCGTCCCAGACGGTCTATGCTTTTGATATAAAGCAGGTCATCCTTTTTCATACGCCGCACCATACATTGATAAGACGGGCGGTCAAAATCTTTACCGGACTGCTTATCTATAAATATATTTTTTTTCGGGATAGGCAACCTCTGAAATGCCGCTGTCTGCCTCTCCTCATTCTGGTCACGGCTACTGACCCGGATATATCCGTATATATTTGCCATGTTTCCTCCTTCCCTGCCGGTCCGCAAGGGCGCCCAATCCCGGCAGCCCCTCGGTTCAATACCCCAATACCTTACCCCTTTTCTTCAACATCCCGTCAAAACAGATGCTGCGCACCCCTTTTTAACGTAAACCGCCCGCCCAACATAATGCTACTGCAATCGAAAAACCGGCCTTTTGGACGGCTTCCCACCAAATAACAACGTGAACGGCATTTTGCCGCCCACATTGCCTGCCCAAAAAGGGCGTTTTCCTATTCGGCCTTAGGAAAGATCCTGCCAGCCTGGACCGGCTAGGGCAGGTACCGGCCGCAATTGAGACGTTCCGAAAAATAAGAAAACGCGATAAAACCACAAGGGATACAAACAGGGAAAACCTGGCCCGAAGGGGTTATGGCCAGCTGTAGCGGCAGGCAGCATAATTGCCAGCCTGGCAGAAAAACTGGCAGAAGAGCCTGAAAGAAAAGGCAAGGATATAACAAGACCACTTTCCTATAAATTTTACCACTCTTTTTTGATTTGGCTTTCCTCCACCCCATAAATTTTCAGGAAGTCCCGCATGTCTTTCTCTCCCCGGATCACCATACATTCTTCAAATCTGCCTGTTTTTTGATCCTTAAATCCGGCCACCTTTTCTCCGGTGCAAATGCTGGCCCGGATCACGGGGGTTTTTCCTGCCGTATCATAATTTATCGTTTTCTTATTGCTTCTTTTTCCAAACATCCCTTCTACCTCCCGTTAAAAAATTTATTTCCCGCGCAAATAGCAAGGCACCTCCACCAAAAGCATCATGCTCCACCCCACGGCACAGGCAACGGCTACCCCTAAAATGCCAAACCGGGGCGCCAGCATCCAGGACGCCGCCACCCGCAGGCTTGTCTGGATAAAGGTCCCAAGTAAAGTCATTTTCATCCTGCCTATCCCCCGGTACCAGCCCTGAAACCCATTGGTAAAGGCCGGATATAAGTAAAATACGGCCATCACAGCCAAATACCGGCTTCCCTGTTCCACCACGGCGGCAGCGTCCTCCCCCGTGATAAACAGCCCCACAATGGGGCGGCGAAACGCCGTCACCAGGCTAAACACGCATACCCAGTAGCCAAATTCCAGCATCAGCCCGCGCCGGAACCCTTGACGGATACGCTTTTCCTGTCCCGCACCCCGGTTCTGGGCCACAAAGGTGGTAATCCCGTGGGAAATGCTTTGCTCAGGCATACAGGCAAAATCATCCACCCGGTTCACCGCGTGAAAAGCCGCGATCACGTCCACCCCCAGCCGGTTCACCACCCCTTGGATCATCAGCTTGCCAACCGGCTGGCAAGACTGCTGAAGCGCCGTCACCGACCCATATTGGAGGGTAGATTTCAGGAGCCCCAAATCCATACCGATTTCCTTACGCCGTAACCGCAGCATCGGCACACGGCTGTACACATACCACAAGGAAAGCCCGGCAGACACAGCTTCCGCCACCACTGTGGTTACTGCGGAGCACACAATCCCAAACCCCAGCATTCCGATAAAAATCAAGTCCAGGACCCCGTTTAGCACAGAAGAAAACAATAAAAATTTCAACGGCGTCCGGGAGTCCCCCACACTTTTCAAAGCCGATGCCAGCGCATTATAAAAATAAGTAAAAGGCACCCCGAAGATGATGACCCTAAGATAAGCCAGCGTCATCGCCGTCAGGTCCTGGGGCACACATAAAAGTTTAAGCAGCGCAGGGGCCGCCCAGATGCCCGCCGCTACCACTGCCAGCGAAAAATACAGGCCAAACAGCAGCGTCGTAGCCATCTCCCGTTTCAGTTTTCCCTCCTGGCCGGCCCCGAAAAACTCACTCATCAGCACCCCGGACCCCATGCAAATCCCTGAAATCCCCAAAATCACCAGGTTCATCACCGGCCCCGCCATCCCCTCCGCCGCCAATGCGCCTTTTCCGATAAACCGGCCGGCAATTATAGAATCTACCGCATTGTAAGTAAGTTGAAACACGTTGCCTAACACCAAAGGTATGGAGTAGCTAAGCAAATGCCTGGTAATGTCCCCTTCTGTCATGTTTACTGCTGCCATGGCCTTATCTCCTGTTTGCTGTCACGCACGGCCTGGACGACCCAGCGGGTGGAGTGGCCGTCGCCGGTACACGTAGACAAGGTGAGTACATGGCCCTCCGCCGAAGGGGCCACGCCGGTGTCTATTACCGAATGCCCCAGCCCATATCGGATAAAATCTTCCTTGGTTTCCTGGCGGGCAATACCTACGCCATACGTATTTTGATCCAGCGCCGCCTCATAAGCAGAATAAATATGGTACCGGTATACCCCCCCGCTAACCGCAATGTATACATAAGGGTGTTCCTCCCAATACGAATAGCCTTCATAGTACTTCAGCTCCCCAAACATAGAAAGGTTGCGCATCCTATGCCCATAGACAATGGTGTTAAAATCCTCCAAATCCCCATTTACACGGCAGTCCAGATAAATGGCGCCTACGGAATTGGCTTCTTTTTTCCATGTGTGGTTCAGATAATATTCATTATCCTCCCCCTGAAGGAGGGGGTAGGATAAATTGCTGCCCGGAATGGCAATCCACCCAACCACATCCGGGTTCACTTCTTGCAAGGCAGCGAAATCCAATTTTGCCAATGTGGCGCCAAAAGGGTCGGCGGGTCCTCTGGACGGTTTGGCATCGGCGCCCTTTGGCATATCCCCGGCCCCTTCCGGCCCGGAAGCCCCCCGGCCATCCTGCCAAAGCAGCCCTGCCAGCTCTTTGGCGCTGTCATAATCCGCCTTCCCTTTCCGGTAGTCCATTTCCTTTTTCCCTACCACAGCCAGCCCGGCCACAAGGCCTGAAACCAGCAAGGTTTTCAATCCTAAATAGGCGATCCGTTTCATGGGTTTTCCCTTCCCTTTTCCCTTTGCCTGCCGCCCCGTTTTGCTAAGGGAGCGCAGCCCTTGGCCGCACAGCGTTAATCCTTGTACTCCAGCATACCATAATCAACCAATTTATCATAGTCCCTATAGTATAAATAATAGCCGTTTATATTGTGGTGTACGTCGTCAATCCGCACCCGGAACCCTTCTTGGCGTACCATGAAGGTATGGAGGATACTCTGGGGGTTTTTCATATACATGGCATATTCCGGGTAAAAATATCCGTTGCGCATGTGGCTGGCACGGGCATAGATGGTTTTTAAGAAACTCCCCTCGTCAAACCCTTCCACGTCTGCATTTTCCACCATGCGGCCATACAGCTCAAAGGTTGCCATTAACAATTCCAAATAGGTGTAGTAAGTGGTATCCTGTTGATACATATCCTTTTGGTTGTCCTGGACGTTTTGCAGGGCAAAGATATAATATTGGGGGTTATCCGGCACATATTTCGTGATTTCATTCATGGTATACGCCACCCATTGGTCACAGTATTTGGTATAATCCGCCCGGATAAAATGCCCCACCGCGCTTTTGGCTGCCTCCAGCCATATTTCCTCGCCGGTAAGGCCATACAAACGGCACAGGGCATACGTTGCCTCCCCGTCATAATACTGGGTGCGGAATTCTTCCTTTCGGGAAAAATCAGGGTTTAACACATGGAAATACTTTCCTGTCCCCTGGTCTAACATGGTAAGGATGCCATCCCCCAAAGCCCGGCAAACTTCCACATATTGGTCGCTTTGAAAAACTTCCATATATTCAGCCAAAGCTACCACCGCCAGCCCACAGGCCCCTAGCTTAATTTCTTCTTCACCGGACTCGTACAAATATGCCCGCCCCTCTTCATCGTATACGATCTGCCCTACCATATAATCCAGGCTTTTTTGGATCGCCTTGGCAAGCCCTTCACTGGGGGACATGCGGTAATGGCAGGTCAACGCCCAGGAAGAACCGGCGTGGCGGACTATATTATAGCCTTCTATCTCCCTGTCCCACTGGGGATACCTGCCATAAGCAAAAGAGCCATCTTCTTTCACCTGGCCGGCCAGATAAGCAGCGGCATGGGAAACCATATCTTTTGCACAGGCGCCATCCACGGTTTCCGCTTTCCGCCCTCCATAGCCGGATCCACTGCTGCTTAAAAAAGTAACCTGGCTGTTTTCATCGCAAAGCCATCCAAAACATTGAAACAGGATATAGTCTTCCGGCAACACATCTAAGGCAGGTTTCCCTGTTTCTTCCAAATACCGGTTTAGGACGTCGAAATCAACGCCCCCATCCCCATATTCATAAATCTGCGCACCATTGAGCTCCGCCTCCAGCAAAGCCGTTTCATAAAACGGGTCAAAAGCCAATCCATAACGGAAATATCCCGGGCGGGAATCCCGCAATCCTGAAAATAGGGCCTGGGCGCCGACCGGTTCTGAAACATACACAATGTCTGCCTTAACCCATGTAGGCACAAGCCCATTGGCCCCAATGTCCCCCTCCGCCCTTTTCTCCGCCCTTTCCCATGCCTCTTCCAAAGTAGCGCCTGTTCCGGAATACACACGGGCCCTCCGGGCCGTATCGCAAACAGAAAAAAACACCACATCCCCCGCCTCCCCAGCAGGGGAAACCCCAAGTTCCTGATAGATCTCTTCTGTAACGGCCTGCCTCTGAAGCTTATCCGCCTTTACCCGGAACTGGCTTACCAACTCCGGGTAAAGGACCACTTCCTTTGACGGCAGGCCGGCCTCCCCGTTTTCTCCAGCCCCTTCCCTTTCCCCTTCGCTGCAGGCAGCCAAAAAAATAAGGGAAATAATCAGGAAAACAGCAAAGCCCCGCCTCTTTTTTTGACAGTTAACCGTCATTGCCTGGTCTGGCACCGTACCCCCTCCTTTTCTCGTCCAAATGGTCCACAGCCCGGACCCCTTGGCGCGTCTCTACAACGTCATACCTGCTGATACAATCCGCCCCCCTTATACGCTAGGCCTTCATCCCCGATGGTTTTTTATAGGGCGCAATTTCCTAAAAAAGGGCAAAAGGCCGGAACCCATGTAACCAGGTTCCGGCCCGCCTTTCCTCGAAACGGGAAAATAAATGCCTATGATGCCGCTTCCCGCATCCGTCGGTTTAGCCCTTCTGAGATTTTTTACGCTTTTTGCCGTTTACCCCTAACCCCAGCAAACCCCCTGCGCAAATCAGGGTCAACGCATACCACCATGCCGATATGTCTCCAGTGGCAGGGATAGCCGCCAATGGGACTTCTTCATCCGGGATGCTTGCCAGCGGGACTTCCCCATCCGGGATAGCCATTGTTGGGGCCCCCTCATTGGGGAAATTGGCTAAGGGGACGATTCCATCTGGTATCGTATTTGGCACTGTCGGGCGCAAACCGCCGCCGGAACCGCCGCCAGAACCAGGCCTGCCAGGAGAAGCCGGGGTTTCCGGGGCCTCCGGGGCCTCTGGAGTTTCCGGGGCCTCTGGGGTTTCCGGGGTCTCCGGATCCTCAGGATCCTCATTTTCTTCGTCCCTATAGGTATATTCCTGCTTCCAGCTATCCTGCCAGTTTCTTTCTGTTTTTACCGTGGCAGTCGCCGTAACTACGATTTCCTTATCCACTTTTTCTTTGGTAACCTTCTGATATTGGTAATCCTCATGGGTATCCGTCCTGGTTTCCTCTTTCTTCGCCTCTGTTTTTACCAGCTCGGCAGAAGGTTCCCTGACGTTGAAGGTTAAATCTACGTTAAGGTTTACCTGCCGGGTTTTTATATCTGCGCTGATAAAAGTTTGCGACAAACTGCTGTCAAAACCGCCGGCCCCTTTGGCCGTAATCAAGTATGCGCTCTTATCCATGGTCTGGATACCGTTTAGGTTTAAGGTGATTTTTACTCCCTCGGCCAATACCAGGTTTTCAATGGTATAATTACCGTTATTGCCAACTATTTTACCATAATTGGTCTTGCTGTCGTCGCCGGCCAGCCGCCTGGTTGCGATAACCTTACCGGTATTAGAATCCAGCACCCGGACAATCAGGTCGTCATTAATCTGGCTGGGTTCCACATCCAGGATGAAAGATACATCTGTATTGTAGCTGTAAGCCGTATTATGGGGATCCGTATTGTCGTTTACAATGGGCTTACCGTCTTCCCCGGTTGCTAAAGATTTTACGGTGATACTGGTTTGGGTGATGTTTTTTTCATTGATTTCTTCTTCTTTCGACCGTTCCTCATTGCTGCGTTCCAAGCCACGCAGATAATGGTACAGGGCCATGGCTACCTCTTTTTCTTTTTCGGTAAATCCGTTTTGTACCATTGCCCCATCGCTGTTATATTTACCAAATGGATTCTTGGTATTGATTTTTCCTCCGCTGGTAGCGTAACTCCAAATAGCTGCCTGGGTCGCAGTCAGCGCCATGCCGTCGGTTAAAAGCCGGTCTACATCACTTTTTTGAATGCCGCCTATCTTTCCTTCGTCAATTGCTTTTTTCATCATCTCTTTAACGGCATTTAAACTGCCGGCCCCTGTCCCCGTGCCCCAATAGCCGTTTAACGCAATGGTTTCAATATGCTTGGCAATTTCAGTATTGGCAGCGCCGTCGCCTTTCACCCAGTAATCGGCATCCATGACGTCGGTTTTTCCGTAGTCCGTACCTTTGACCGGGCTGACTTCAAAATCTGCGCAGTACACATAGTATGCGTTGCCTTGGGAATCATAAATTTTAAACTGGTGGGGTTGCCAGGTGCCGGTGGTAGACCCTTCACCGTTAACCCGGATTGCGCTTTCCAGCCCGTATTCACCCAAGTACAGGAACTGGCCCTGATCTGCTTTTGGCTTGGTGCCAGCAGGCGGCGTACCTACATAGCCCAGGCTAATCCACTCGCCAGTCCCGATCCTGCCCCATGTCGCCCCATTTACAGCTTTCGTTTCCACTACAATGACAATATCATCCTTTTTTAAAGCCCTCACAGGGCTGCCGGAATCAGAACCGGCCCCGGGGCGCACATTGAGGCTGTCTGCCGTTACTTTATAAATCTGGTATGTTGCATCTGCGCGGTGGTATAAATCCGTACTGGTGTCCGTTTTGCCCACGGCAGGCTCTGTAACTGTAGGGGTGAAATTGTTTGTTTCTTCCTTTCCGTGGCCATCCCCTTCCTGGACGGCCCCCATCTGCCCCCAAACGCCGCAATGGATGCCGCCAGCCATATCGGCCATTTCAATATACTGCCCGTTTACCGTCGTGGCTTTGGTGACTAAAATGGTGCTGGTAGTAGTCACGGTCTGGTCCTCTGTGGTTGTGGTAACCAGCGGGGTGATAACCGTAGTCTTGGCGCCCCATACGGACGTCTTGCTGCTGGAAACCTGTACGCCGTCGGCGCCGGCCACAACCGTCGTGGTCAAATAACCCACCACCACCGGATTCCCGCTTTCGTCCTTAACTATGTTCCCTTGATCGTCAACGTCATAAAGGTCTTCCACCGTAACCGTAGTTTTCTTTCCGGTAATTTCGTCAATGGTTTCACTTGCCTGCGGCTTTTCCGGAAGGCTGATTTCCACACGGGTTTCAACATTCGCCTCATCCCGCACCGGTTCCGGATTCTCCGGATCCTGTCCCGTGGCTTCCGTTACAGGGCCATCTACTTTAACTGTTTCCTTGATGGTCACAATGGTTTTGGTTTGATACCCGATCACTTTGCCAGACGCATCTTTGATTTCAATTACAATAGTTTTTGTCTCTTTTCCGCCCTCTTCGTCAACCACTATCGTCTGGTAGCCGGTTTCCCCGTTTTCCGTATAATCCTGGGCATTTTCCGGCCTTTCTGGTATGGTAAGCCCATTCTCCCCCAGCAATTTGGAAGTATCCACCGTAATGTCAACCTGGTCGGATCCCCCTGGCTTCATGGTAACGGTAATCCCGTTTTCGCAGCTGCCAGTAGTAATGTTTCCGTTTTCATCCGTTTTAACGGTCTGCCAGTCATCTACATCCAGCGGTATCTCTTCGCGTCCGGTTTCCCGTTCGTCAATATTGGTTTCCGGGTTTTCCGTCTGTGTAAATTCACCGTTGTTGCCTTCGGTGTCTTTGGTGCCGGTCCCAGCCTGCTCAGGCCCCCCTACCAGATGCTCCCCGTCGCCTTCCTCAACCTTGGTTTCCGTGGTTTCTGTGGTAATTGTGGTAGTTTCATTCCCCGTAACCGTTCCGGACTCCTCTACCACCCTGCCTTCGTCGTCGGTGACCGTAGTCTCGGTTTTGGTTTCGCTTCCGCTGACCTCCACCGTTCCGTTATCTTCAGTAGTGCCGGTACCTTCCCAAGTAGTATTGGCCTCCTTATTGACGGAACCGTCCTCATTCTTGGTTTCTGTCTCAGTTGTGGTCTGTGAACCGGTAACCGGGGTGCCGTCTTGCGTTTCCCCGCTCCATCCGGCAGTGCTGCCACCGGCATTGCCTTTGTCTATGTCGTCGCCGCTGCCGTCTTGGCCTGGGTTGCCAATGCCGCTGCCTTCGCCTCCGGCATCGCTGCTTGCGCTTCCGCCCCCGCTGCCTTCGCCTCCGGTATCGCTGCTTGCGCTTCCGCCCCCGCCGCTTTCGCCTCCGGCATCGCTGCTTGCGCTTCCGCCCCCGCCGCCTTCGCCTCCGGCATCGCTGCTTGCGCTTCCGCCCCCGCCGCTTTCGCCTCCGGTATCGCTGCTTGCGCTTCCGCCCCCGCCGCTTTCCTCTCCGCTTCCTGCGCCGCTGCCTTCAACTTCCTTGTCCTGTGCAGCATAAGCGGTTCCTGTGTAAACGGTATGTTGAAGCATGCTTAGGCACATTACAAAAGCAAGGAACCAAGCAAAACCTCGCCTACCCTGTTTTTTCCAATATTTCATCCTATCTTTCCTTTCTTTGCCGTAGAATCGGATGCAAAGTATCCGGCGGCTGGGCTGGCATAGCGCCGAAGCACCTTAGCCCCCATAGCTTTGCGTCCCGCTGTTTCCAACGGTTTGCTGAAACAATCAGCAGCCGGCTGGCATAGCGTAAAAGCGCCTTAGCCCCCTGGCTTTGCGTCCCATCGTTTCCGGTGGTTTGCCTTTTTGATCAGCAACCGGGCCGGCATAGCGCGGACGCGCCTTAGCCCCCTGGCTTTGCGCCCCGCCGTTTCCGGCGGTTTGCCAAAAAAATACACTAAAATTTATGGAACCGTCCTATCCCTGCCAACCCTTCCGGCAAAACAGGGAAACTTTATCCGCCCGGCGGACCCGGCCTCACTGCGCAGCTTCTTCCCTTCATACGCATCCCCCTTTCTAAAAATAAAAATTGATTTTATATGATCCGCCTAACCATTAAAAAGGTAGTTAAACGAGGCATAGCGATCACGTAAAGCATCTTTTTTCTGTTTTTCGGGTTTAATTTAAGTATAAGGAAAAAATTATAATTTTTCAATCTTTTTTTATAGTTAGTTTCTTTTATTTATATATTTTTTATATTTATATGGTCTATATCGGCACTTTTCCCCTTTATACAAGATATGGACATAAAAATATTTCCTTTTTTCTTTCTTATGCCTGAAATTCTTATTCCTGAAATGCCGGCAAAATCATATGAAAGGCCTAATGGCATATCTGAATAGAAAGTAACGCCCACAACCGCCAAAAACGGCCCGTAGCTGCCTTTTACCCATGCAACGGTAAAGTCAGCACCCTTTATCCTTGCAATACCCAAATTCCCATTATATAATAGTAGCATTGATCCAATTAACCCGCTACTGTTAATAAAAGGAAAAATCCAGTGAGGAGATACTATGGGAAAAATCAAAAAAGCCAAGAAAAAAATCCAGGCAAAGCAGGAAAAGAAAAATCTACACGCAAAATACATCTGCGGCATCGTGTTGGGCATTTCTTTGGCCTGCGTAATTTTATCTGCCTACAACCACGAAACCTTTGTTTCCCAATTTGCCTTTGCCGGCACCGTAGCTTCTACCGTTTTATCCATCGTCGCCATTTGGGTAAGCATTTCCAGTGAAAAAGGCAAAGTACAAACCCAGCATAAAATCCTGTCGGCTGCCAACCGGCTAAAAAAGGCCACAAAAAAAGCCAAAGCCACCGGCGCATGGCAAGAAACCGTTATGGACGGCCAATTAAAACAGCTGGAAGGCATCCAAAAAAAGCTGGCCCTTTTCGTAGATTATGGTTCCAAAGCCAAAGAAGAGGCAAAAGCCCCCTGCCAGGAGGCCGCCAAAATCAATTACGCCCCTTGCGGGCCTGCCTTACCGCCACCAAACGCCGGCCACTCCCGGGCGATTTTTGAAAACCTATACGGCTGGATACAGGAAGACGGCCAAAATATGCAATCCCTGTGGATTTTCTGCAAAATGTTCCAGCTTATAGCCCATTACCGCCAATCCCAAAGTACATACGCCCTTTCAGACATCTTGTCCCAGCTAAGCCTCTCAGGCGTACAAACATCCTATTGGCTTGCCGCCATCCACGTCCACTGGGGTACCCTCAACGCCCTGGCCGCCGCAGGAGTCCTGGACGACCCGGAAGCATTGCCGGAAATCACTGAAAAAGCACAGGGGCTATTACAGCAAAACTTTTCCGCTTTACCGGAAAGCGTGCCACTGTTAAAGCCTGAAACGGCAAGGGCCTATACCCGGCCGGATAAGGTTTGATTTTAAGCCGGCTGTACGGGCAAGCGGCTGCCCCATAACGGGGCAGCCGCCAAAAGCTTTTGCCAAGGTTGTTTCCGGCTGTTTTCTGCCGTTTTACTCCAACTCCCTTAGCCCTGTATACAGTTCATAATACCGCCCTTTCTGGGCCAGCAGATCTTCATGGTCTCCCCTTTCTATGATTTCCCCCTGCTCTAAGACCATAATAGCGTTGGCATTGCGCACCGTAGACAGGCGATGGGCGATCACCAGCGTAGTCCGGTCTGCCATCAGGCGGTCCATACCATGTTCAATATGTTTCTCTGTCCGCGTATCCACGGAGCTGGTGGCCTCGTCCAGGATCAAAATCGGAGCTTTGGAAATGGCAGCCCGGGCAATGTTCAAAAGCTGCCGCTGGCCCTGGCTAAGGTTGGCCCCGTCCCCCTCCAGCATAGTCTGGTAGCCCTTAGGCAGGCGGTTGATAAAAGAATGGGCAGACGCCGTCTTTGCCGCCTGGACCACCTCATCATCCGTAGCGTCCAGCCGCCCGTAACGGATATTCTCCATTACCGTACCCGTAAACAGGTGGGTATCCTGGAGCACCATGGCAATATTCCGGCGCAGGCTGTTCCTTTTGATATGGCGGATATCCACCCCGTCTATGGTAATGGAACCGCCCTGAATATCGTAAAAACGGTTGATTAAATTGGTAATGGTAGTCTTCCCTGCGCCGGTGGAGCCTACGAAGGCTATTTTCTGCCCCGGCTTGGCATAAAGGCTCACATCTTTTAAAATCACTTTTTCCGGGCTATACCCAAACGTCACGTGGTCAAGGGCCACATGCCCCTTCATTGGCACAAGTTCCGTCGCGTCTTTATCGTCTTTTGGCTCCGGCGCCTCGTCCATAGTGGCAAACACCCTCTCGGCCCCGGCCAAAGCGGAAAATACATTGCTGACCTGCATCGAAATCTCATTGATAGGGCGGCTGAACTGACGGGAAAAATTCAAAAACACCGTCAGCCCCCCCACGTCAAAATTGCGGAAAATACACAACAAGCCCCCGATGCACGCTGTCAGGGAATAATTGACCTGGCTTAAATTCCCCATAACCGGCCCCATTATCCCTCCAAAAAACTGGGCCCGTATCTGGTCGTTTTGCAGTTCCCGGTTGAGCAGGTCAAATTCCTTCTGGGCCACTTCCTCATGGCAAAATACCTTCACCACCTTTTGCCCGGTGATCACTTCTTCAATATAGCCGTTAAGCGCGCCCAAGGAGGCCTGCTGGGCGGAAAAATGCCGGCGGCTTTGCTTTGCAACCGCCCCGCCTGCCTTCATCATCACCGGAATCATGGCCAAAGTCACCAGCGTCAGCCAGATATTTGTATAAACCATCAAAAACAAAGTCCCTATAATACTAAACGCGCCGGCAAAAAGCTGCACCAGGGTATTGCTTAACATCATCCCTATCGTGTCCACGTCATTGGTAAACCGGCTCATTAGGTCACCGTTGCTGTTGGTATCGTAAAAACCTACGGGGAAACTTTGCATTTTCCCAAACAGGTCGTTGCGGATTTTCCGAAGCGCCGACTGGGCCACGTTCAGCATAATCCTGGCCTGGAGGTAGTTGGCCCCCACGCCTACCAGGTATACCAAAGCCATCGCCCCCAACGCCCGGGCCAGCCCGGCCGCATCCCCCCGGCTTCCGTCTGTGGGTACGATATAAGTGTTGATAATCGGCCGCAGCATATAAGCGCCCAAAAGCGTCCCCACGGTATTTAGTACAATGCACACGAAGGCAAGGAACAGTTTCGGCGTGTCCCCCCTTAAATACCCCAATAAACGCCGGACCGTCCCCATGCCATCCTTTGGGCGCCCGCCTCCGGAAAACCGTTTCTTGCGCCCCGGACCCCCGGACCAGGGCCCCCCCGGGCCCGGATGCCCCTTCCCGGCCCCTGCAAAATCGCTTTTCCGTCCATAGCGGGCTTTCAAACTTTTCAGCTTTTCTTCCTGGTTCATGCGCCCACCTCCCCTTCCCGGTCCCTCTGGGAATAATAAATCTCCTGGTACGCTTTACAAGAAGCCAAAAGTTCATCGTGGGAACCCATCCCTACGATCCTCCCTTCATCCAATACCAGGATTTTATCGGCCTCCTCCACCGAACCGATCCTTTGGGCAATGAGGATCTTGGTGGTATGTTCCAGCGTAGTCCGGAAACAATCCCGTATTTTTGCCTCTGTAGCCGTGTCCACCGCGCTGGTGGAATCGTCCAATATTAAAATTTTCGGCTGCTTTAACAAAGCCCGGGCAATACACAGCCTCTGTTTCTGCCCCCCGGACACGTTGACGCCGCCCTGGCCCATATCCGTATCATAGCCGTGGGCAAAGGAAGTGACGAAACCATCTGCCTGGGCGGCGTCGGCAAACCTTCGTATTTCTTCCTGGGTGGCCCCTTCATCCCCCCACCGTAAATTTTCCTCGATGGTCCCGGAAAACAGCACGTTTTTCTGCAGCACCATCCCCACGCCGTCACGTAGGTTTTTCAAAGAATATTCCCTCACGTCTACGCCGTCTACCAGCACCTGGCCCCCGGATACGTCATAGAGCCGGGGGATCAGCTGCACCAGGGAAGTCTTCCCGCTGCCGGTAGCCCCGATAATGCCGATAACCTGCCCCGGTTCGGCAGTGAAGCTGATGTGTTCCAGCACCTGGTCGCCCCCTTTTTTCCCGTAGCTGAAAGAAACGTCCCGAAATTCCACCCTGCCCTCCGTAACCTGTTTCCCTTTCTGCTTCGCGTCCCGGTCAGTCAGGCCGATTTCCGTATGCATGACCTCATTGATCCGCTTCACCGACGCCATGGCCCGGGCGCTCTGCAAAAACACCATGGACAGCATCATCAAAGACATCAGGATCTGCACAATGTAAGTGGTAAAAGCCGTCAAATCACCTACCTGCATGGCACCCCCGATGATCATATTCCCTCCGTACCATACCACTGCCAGGGTCGTGGCGTTCATCGCCAGCATCATCACCGGCATGGTCAGGATAACCACCTTCATGGCGCGCAGGCTGTTTTCCTGCAAATCTTCATTATTCCGGCGGAACCGGTCCTTTTCAAAATCTTCCCGGACAAAAGATTTGATAACCCTTACGTTTATCAGCGCTTCCTGGATCCCGGAATTCATTTTGTCCAGCTTGGCCTGCATTACCCCAAAACGGGGATAAGCCGTGGCCATAATAGCAGCTATCGCCAGCGCAAGCACAGGGACCACCACCAGGATAACCAGGGCCAGCCGGCTGTTTATAATAAATGCCATAATAAGGGCCCCGATCAGCATCCCCGGCGCCCGCAAGGCTATGCGCAGGACCATCATCATTACCATCTGTACCTGCTGGATGTCGTTGGTCAGCCGGGTCACCAAAGAACCGGTGCTGAAATCATCAATATTTTGAAAGGAAAACTGCTGCACCCGGGCAAACAAATCTTTGCGCAAGTCGCTGGTAAAACAAATTGAAGCCTTTGCCGAAAAATAAGCGCCCCCTATGCCGCTGGCCGCCATGGCAAAAGCTACGCAAACCATCCACAGCCCCATCCGCAAAATATACCCCTGGTCATGGCTGGCCACCCCGTTGTTAATAATCAACGACATCATTTTGGGAAGCATCACTTCCCCCAAAACTTCCGTGATCATCAGGCAAGGGCCGATGATAAAAGCACTTAAATAAGGCTTTGCATATTTTCCGTAACCTCTCACTGCCGGTCCTCCTCTCCCTTTTCTTTCAGCAGGTTCTCTATATTTTGCCCGATCCGGGCCAGATAGCCCAGAAGGCTGTCCAGCTCTTCCCGGGAAAAGCCGCGGTATATCTGCCGCTCAATGTCCTGGAAGCAGCAAATGCTTTTGTCTACCACCGCCTGCCCCTTTTCGGTGATACAAATCCGGTTATACCGGTTGTCCCCCTGGTCCACCGTCCGTCTGATGTAGCCGCCGTTTTCCAGCTTTTTCAGGGACACCGCCACGGTAGCCGTGGACACATGCCGCTCTTTTGCCAATTGCTTCTGGGACATTTGAGGGTATTTTGCAATGCACATTAGAAGCTGGTGCTGGCTGCGGTATACGCCGGTCCGGTTTAAACGCCGTTCCAGGGCCGTCCGGTGCATATGCCCGATGCGGATAGCAAGGTCCGTCAGTTCCCGGTAGGGTGAATCCCATAAAGCCCGGCAAGGCCTTGCCTTAGCCTGATTGTTTTTCCCATCCATCCTGGGCGCTCCTTTTCTGCCGCTTTTTATTCCTTTGGCTGCCCCGTATCCGGGGTATGCACATACATAATCAGCCTATTAACCATTAGCTAGTTTATTAATTGCCTATTATAAAAACATTATCACGAAAATGCAAGGGGGGACCGGATAATTCACAATTTTTTCACAGTTTAGAAAATATATCCGTGGCAGGTCCCCGCCTGCGGCAGGCCGCTTTCGCGTCATCCCCTCCCTGCCGCAGCGCGGTCCTGTCCGGAGGGGGCGGGGCGGATCCTTTGGGCATTTCCGGACGCGCATCCCCTCCCCGCCGCAGCGCGGTCTTGTCCGGAGGGGGCGGGCGGATCCTTTGGGCATTTCCGGACACGCATCCCCTCCCCGCCGCATCCCAGTCCTGCCGGGGCTTTGGGCCCGATCGGGCGCAACTGCCATAGGGGCAAAAAAAGATACCCTCTAAGGATAAGGGTATCAACGGAAAACCATGGTCTGGCCCAAGGGAACCTGGGGCATCTCATAGCGTAGCAATATATACCGGGTTCTGGGCTGCCATCATATGGTATTGCCCGATCTGCCGGGCCTTGGAAACCTGGACGCAGACGACTTCCGCCTCCAGGCCCTCCCGGCCCGCATATTCCTGGATCCGGGCCAAAGTCTCCAAAGTGATAATGTTTAACACAACCCTTACCTGCGGGTTTTGGGCCCGGACATAATCCAGGATTTCCTCCAGCCTGCCGCCGCTTCCCCCGACAAACACCCGGTCCGGGGCCGGAAGCCCTTGGAAAGCTTCCGGCGCCTCCCCTTGCTTTACAGTTAAATTTCCCACCTGGAACTTTTCTTTGTTTTGGCCAATGAGGCGGCACCCTTCGGCTTCTTTTTCAATTGCGTAAACGTGCCCATTCTTTGCAAAAAGGGCCGCTTCCACCGACACGGACCCGGTGCCTGCCCCCACGTCGTAGACAATATCCCCTTCCCGCAGTTCCAGCTTTGACAACGACACCGCCCGGATCTCGCTTTTTGTCATAGGCACGCCCCCCCGGATAAAACATTCGTCCTGCATCCTCCCGCCCCTTTCCATAACCATTTTATTCTTTCTTCTTTTTTTTGTACTCCGAGATAAACA
This sequence comes from uncultured Lachnospiraceae bacterium, assembly GCA_910584845.1. Lineage (GTDB taxonomy): Bacteria > Bacillota > Clostridia > Lachnospirales > Lachnospiraceae > Brotaphodocola. The sequence goes on along the minus strand of CAJUDH010000008.1, from coordinate 128,645 downwards.
GCCCGGCCAAGACCAAGGCCACCCCTGCGCCGGACATAAGCGTAACCTTTTCCCCCAAAATCAGGAAAGAAGTGATTACCGTAATAACCGGGACCAGATAAATGTAGACGCTGGTCTTCACCGGCCCTAACATTTCCACGGCATAATTCCAGGAAGCAAAACAAACCGCGGAAGCCCCCAGCCCCAGATAAAGGAAATTAAGCAGATCGATGCTGTTGGCAAAGCGTGGGAAGTCCAGATGAAATTCAAAAAAGGACAAAGCCGGCACCATAAACAAAATCCCGTAAAAAAACATCCGCCTGGTAGCCAGGACCACTGGATAGCCAAATGTGCCGATTTTTCGGATCAGCAAGGAATAGCAGGCCCAGATCACCGCCGCCAGCAAAGAAAGCAGATCCCCCATGGGGTTTATCTCCACCCCGGACCCCTGGAAGCTGATGAGGGCAATGCCCCCGATGGCAAAAGCAAATCCAAGCAGGAAATTAGCCCGTAGCTTTTGTCCCCTGTCCACCAGCAAACGGTCCAGGATCACCGTAAAAAACGGCGCCGTAGACACGATTACGCTTACATTGGCCGTCATGGTATAAGTGAGGGCTATGTTTTCCAACAGGTAATACAAACTGACCCCGCACAAACCGGCAGCCGCGAACAATACCTCCTGTTTCCAATCCGGCCCTTTCAACCAACGGGGCGCCGCCGCAAACAACGCCATGTACCCCATGACAAAACGGAAAAACAAAATTTCCACTGGCTGAAAATCATCCAGCAAAACTTTTGTGGAGATAAATGTAGTCCCCCAGATCAGTACCGTAAACAGTGCCGTCAAATGCCCCATTGTTTTTTTCTTTTCCATATAGTTTCTTCTCTTCTTTCTACTTTATATAAACATTATAAAGTTCCTGCTGTACAAGGCCCTTCGCCGCTTGCCTTTTCCAAAATCACCGCCGCCAGGGCGCAACCTTCATACCCGGTAAAATCCCCGGCACGCCCCGACAGCACCTGTTCATCCGGATACCCCAGCCGGATGCCGGCAAACACTTGCGCCTGGCCAAGGCCTTCCTGGGCCAGACGCCTACACAGCCCGCCCAGCCCCTGCTTGCCCAACAGCAAAAAAACCCGCCCATGCCGACGCAATAGCCTGGCTACGTCACAGTCCCTGCCATGGGCGCTCGCCGGGTAGATCCCCCCCCAATCCTTTTGGAAACGGGCGCAAAGGCAAGACAAGGTAGAAATGCCCGGATAAACCTGCACATCCAGGCCGCCGGCCCCCTTTTCCCCCCGGATAAGCTTCAGCAAAGAAGCGCATCCGCTATAAAAACCCGTATCGCCGGAATACACCACCGCAACCCGGCCATATTCCCTGTGGGCTTTCACCCAATCCACTACCGCTTCCCCGAAGTAAAGGGCTTCCCGGCGCTTTCCCCTGGTCCACCGTTCCACCCCTTCCAGCATCCTTGGCGCCCCCAGCACCGCATCGCTTAATTCAAGGGCCTCCACGGCCTCCAAAGTCAATTGCCCCCCGCCCCCCATACCCATGCCGATCAAAGACAAAACCCGGCAGGGCTGGCTTTGGGGGTTTTCCGAAGCCGCCCCGCCGCCCGTTTGGAGGCCCTGGCCCCAATCCCACGACTCTAAGATTTCCTTTGCCTCTTTCAATGAAGCCCCTTCTTCGTTTACCGGCCTCCCCATAACAATGACTGGGATCTGGCATATTCGGGCGGCTTCCAGCTTTTCCGCAAACCCGCCCTTTTTTCCGGATTCCTTCGTCACCAGCCATCCGGCATTGGCCATACGGACCATGGCGCAGTTCATCTCCACGGAAAACGGCCCTTGCATGGCTAAAACCTGTTTCCCGGGAAGCCCCATCTTTTCACAGGAAGCCAGGACTTTGCTATCCGGCAGTACCCGGGCGTAAATCCTCCCTTTTAAATGTGGCTCTGCCACAAAGTCAGCCAGCCCCTTGCTCCCGATGGTAAAAAGCGCCGGTTTTTGGTCCTTTGCCAAAAGGGCCGATGCCTCCCTCCATGTATGTACCCAATAAATTTCCGCCCCGTCATTGGCTTCCCCCGGGCCTTGTGCCCCTTCCCGTTTCACCCGCAGGCAAGGGATACCCGCCTTTTGGCAGGCTGATGAAATATGCGCCGTCGCCAAGGCCGCATAGGGGTGGGTGGCATCTACAACCAGCCGGGGGCGCCCTTCTTCCAGCAGACGGCAAATCCCTTCTTCCCCCAGGGGGCCGCAACGCACGGACACCCCGGCCAAACCGCCCAGCAGCTTTTCCCCGTAGCTTGTGGTTACGCTGACCGTTGCCGAAATGCCCATGGCCGCCGCATGTTCCGCCAATTCCCTCCCTTCTGTAGTGCCCCCGAAAATTATAAGCCCTGCCATCTTAAAAACCACCCCTTTCTTCCTTCACCTGGTAATCTGCCACGGCTACGGCCACAGTGGCCCCGCCCCCGGCCCTTTTTTCCACCAGCAGCCGGCCACGGGCGCCCGCCCCTAACAGGGCCGCCCGCTCGCACACGTTTCCGGTGCCGGTCACCTGGCGCACAAAAGAAGATTCTGCCACCGGGGCTTTTACCTGTTCCAATTCTTCTGCCGAAAACGTCACCAAAGGCACGCCCCATTGATCTGCCAGCCGGCAAAGGCCTTCTTCCCGGGCTTTCAAATCAATGGTAGCCATGGCGGCTATGGCCTGCCGCTCCAGGCCCGCGTCCCGGAAAACCTGTTCCACCCGGTATTCTACTTCCCCTGCCCCGATGCCTTTCCGGCACCCGACCCCCACGGTCAGCGCCCGGGGGATCAGCCGCAGCACCTGGCCGCTGTCCCTGAAAATCCGGGAAGCTAAGGTGCCTTCCTCCGGCTGTTTCCTCACCGTAACCCACACGTTGCTTTCCCCTTTTTTTCCCCAGGTATAGCCTTTTGGCACGCCTCCCTGTAAAGGGAAGTCGCTCACGATCCCCACGGGCCTGCCCTCCAGCAACGTGGCTGCCACCTGCTTTGCCAGCCCCCGGTCGCTGATTGTTAGCCCCCTCTTTGCGGCCCACCGGTCTATGGCCGTAATGCCGTTGACGTCGGTCGCCGTGGTAATCACCGGTGTCGCCCCGATGATCTTAGCCGCCTCTTTGGCCAGCCGGTTCGCCCCGCCTACATGGCCCGACAGCAACGATATGACATAATCCCCCGCCTCGTCTGCCACCGCCACCGCCGGGTCGGTCATCTTATCTGCCAGATAGGGGGCTACTGCCCGGACTGCAATGCCGGCCGCCCCTATGTACAACAGGCCGTCCACCTGGCCAAACTGTTCCCCGGTCCATTTTCCTACCGGGTCCTGCAAAAGGTGGATCCCCATGCCTTCAAGGGCCTCCTGGAAAAACGGCCTTTTCATATAGCCGTCACATTCCACCCCCCGCTCCCGGAACCCTTGCACCAGCCGGCAGCATAAACGGCTTCCCCTCCGGGTAAAACTAACCACGGCTAACTTCATGGCTTCCCCCTCCACAGATATAAAAATTGTTCCACATGCCGGGTTTTCCCGGCTATTTGGTGGACGGAGGAAAACATGGCCACCTCGGCGTCCAGCCGCCCGCCGGCCCATCGGATGATTTGCCTTTTTACTTTTTCGGCCCCATGGCAAAGCACAGGCTCTGCCAAATGTGCCATCTTCAAATACCCTACCGCTTCCTCAGTGGTATTGGAGCCCCGGACCTGCGCCTCCAGCTGCCGCGCCTTTTGCACCGCCCCTGCAAAAAATCCCGGCAACGCCTGCCCCTTTCCTGCCAGCACGTCCCGGACCCAAATACCCATCTCCTCCATCCGGCCGTCCCCGAACCGGGAATGGGTATTCTTAGCCCCTGCGGCCACCTTGGCCAATTTCCCCACATGGCCGGCCAGAAAAAGCTTTTTCCACCCTTCTTCCACTGCTATTTCCACCGAACGGGCAATAAAATTGCTGCAAGTCACCGCCTCCCCCAAAGGGACCCCCATGGCTTCCCGCAAAAACCGTTCCCCATAATTCCCCGGTGCCATAACCAGCACCGGTTTCCCTTCTGCCGCTTTCATACGGATGTCCAGCCGGATGGTTTCCACCAGGGCCTCCTCGCTCATAGGCTCCACCACCCCCGTGGTGCCCAGGATGGAAATCCCCCCCTCGATGCCCAGGCGGGGGTTAAAGGTTTTTTCTGCCAGCTTTTCCCCTTCCGGGACGGCAATGCGTATCCCCAGCTTCCCTCCGTAGCCGGCCTGCCGCCCCACAGACTCCACAGCCTGAAAAATCATGGCCCGGGGCACCGGGTTAATGGCATAGTGGCCTACCGGGCAAGAAAGCCCTGGCTTCGAGACGATGCCGACCCCTTGCCCTCCGTCCAAATATAAAGGGAAAGGCCCTTCGGCCCGGTACCCCTTCCCGTCCCGGCACAGTTTTTCCCACTGGCTGTCCGAAAGGGGGAATACTGCCCCATACAGCCAAACCCCGTTGGTCACGTCCGGGTCGTCCCCCGCATCCTTTTGTATCCCCCACCAGGAAAGCCCCCCTTCCCCTTTGGGCGGTTGGGCCGGTACAGGCGCAAACTCTGCTTCCCTTCCGTCCCCTAAAGGCACCGACACTTTATTCGGCACCTTTTTATCCAGCAGAAAAATAGCTGCGGCTTTCGCCACAGCTGACGCATACGTCCCCGTGGTATATCCTTTTCGCAACGGTTTTGCCATAACGCCTCCTTAACGGCCAGCCCTTTACTTCCCGAAAATATTTGCCCAAAAGCTGGACCAGGGAGGAAGCCCGGACAAACCGGTGCACTCCTATAGGCCATGGCTGCCCCTACATGGGCCCGCTCTCCTGGTTTCCCGCCGCTTCCTGCTGCATCTGGCGTTTCCTTTTGGTAATCAGGCCTCCGATCCTCCCGCTTTCCTTGGAAGTCAGGCATTTCCACCCATGTTCCAAAATCCGGGGGCCAAGGCCCAGCTCCTCTGCAATTTCAAACTTCAACTGTTCTTCCGGGGTCATGTTATTTATATCAAAAGGTTTCTTGGACTTTTTACTTTTTGGCATAATGGCACACTCCTTTCTTTGAACCGGAAAATGGACTCCTTACAACAATCTTTAAAAGTATGCCCACGGTTGCCTGCCCTTATACCATATGCCTTGCCCCTGTGCCCCCTTCGAAGAAGCCAATGGCCCGGCCGGCTACTCCAAAATAGCGTAAACCCGTTCCATGTCCAGGGAGCGGCGCACCAAATCTGCCAACCGGTCGTACTGCCTTTCCCGGTATGCGTCTGCGCCTTCCTCCTGCCCCCCTTTCAGGCTAACCCCTTTTTGTTCTGCCAAACGCCCCAAAAGGCCCCGGGTAAGCTTTTCATTGTCAAACAGCCCATGGAGGTATGTCCCGAAAACCAGGCCGTCTTCCCTCTCCAGGCCGTCTGGCCGCCCGTCCGCCAGGGCAAAGGCCGTTTTTGCCGCCGTCCTGGATCCGCCGCCTGTCCGGGCCGTTGTCTCACCCATATGGATCTCATAGCCGGAAACCTTCTCCCCTGCCCCCTTGGCAAACATCCGGCTTTCTGCCGCCAGCTCCCCTGTTATCTGGGTCCGTGTTTTATGAAGGGAAAAAACCGTCTTGGCAGGCAAAAGGCCCATACCCTGCATGGTTTTTCCTGGCGGCCCCTCCGCCCCAAAGGGGTCTTGCAGCCATTGGCCTAACATTTGATAGCCCCCGCAAATGCCGATTAAAGGCATAGCCTTCTCTTCCACCAGCCCTTTTAGGGCCTGCTCCAGCCCTTTTTCCCGCATCCAGGCCAAATCCGCCATGGTGTTCTTGGTCCCTGGCAACACGGCCAAATCCGGCCGGCCCAGTTGCCCCGGTCTGTCCACATAACGCAGGCATACGTTTTGGTTGCGTTCCAATCCATGGAAATCCGTAAAATTGGAAATGTGCGGCAGGCGTACCACAGCAATATCCAACACCCCTTCTGTATCCCCCCTTCCTTTTGGGGCCAGCCGGCCGGAAAGGCTGTCCTCGTCGTCCAAGTCAATATCCCCCATGGGGACTACCCCCAGGACCGGGATCCCCAGGCGGTCCTCAATCATCTTTAGGCCCGGGTCCAAAAGCGCCCGGTCCCCCCGGAATTTATTGATAACCAGCCCCCGGATCATAGCGCGCTCTTCTGGCTCCAGCAAAGCCACGGTCCCATAAAGGGAAGCGAACACACCCCCACGGTCAATGTCCCCCACCAGCAAGACTGGTGCCTGGACCATTTGGGCCATCCCCATATTGACAATGTCATGTTCCCGCAAATTAATTTCTGCCGGGCTTCCGGCGCCTTCCAGCACAATCACGTCATGCTGCCTCTCCAGCCGGGCGAAAGCCGCCTGGATAACCGGTATCAGTTCCGGTTTCCGCCGGTAATATTCCATGGCCTTCCAGTTTCCTGCCACCTGCCCGTTTATGATAACCTGGCTTCCCATATGGCTGGTAGGCTTAAGCAAAATAGGGTTCATATCCACCCTAGGGCAAGCCCCGGCCGCTTCTGCCTGCATGGCCTGGGCCCGGCCGATTTCCAGGCCGTCTTGGGTAACATAGGAATTTAACGCCATATTCTGGGATTTAAAAGGCGCGGGCGAATAGCCGTCCTGGCGGAATATACGGCACAAAGCGGCCACCAGGAAGCTTTTGCCGGAATGGGACATCGTCCCCTGAACCATAATTTTCTTTGCCCCCATCACTGCCCTGCCTTCCGGTAGCCATGGCTAAAGGCCTCGTCATATAGGCGGGAAAGGGAAAAACTGCCTTCCAAAAACCTCCCCACCGCCACCAGGGCCGTCCGGCAAATGCCGGCTCCCTTTACTTTCCCCGCAATATCCGCCAACGTGCCTTTGACAATCTTCTCGTCCTCCCAGGACGCTTTATAGACCACCGCCGCCGGCGTATCTTCCGGATAGCCGCCGAGTTGCAGGCGGCCGCATAGTTCCTCTATTTTGCCTACGCTTAGAAAAACCACCATGGTGGCCTGGTGGGACGCCAGCGCTTCGACCCTTTCCTTCTCCGGCACGCCGGTCCGCCCTTCCATCCGGGTCAAAATCACGGTCTGGCTTACTCCCGGCAATGTGTATTCCCGCTTCAGGGACGCTGCCGCCGCCAAAAAAGAGCTGACTCCCGGAACCACTTCATAGGCTAACCCCAGCCGGTCCAGTTCTGCCATCTGTTCCCGGACTGCCCCGTACAAAGAAGGGTCCCCCGTATGCACCCGCACCACCTGTTTTTCTTGTTCCACCCCGTCCCGGATCACATCCACCACCTGCCGCAAGGTCATGGAGGCGCTGTCATAGGCCTTTGCCTCAGGCTTTGCCCCCTCCAATATCTGGGGGTTGACCAAAGAACCCGTATATAAAATCACATCTGCCTGGCCGATCAGCCGTTTCCCTTTCACCGTCAAAAGCTCCGGATCCCCCGGCCCCGCCCCTATGAAATAAACCGTTTTTCCCACTGCCTTTCCATCTCCCTTCTTTCTCGGTGTCCTGGCTGCCTTTAAGGCTTTTCATGCCTTTATCCCCCAAGCAGCGGGCCAAACCGCCCGCCTACGCCTTTGCCGCGCCTTTACCCCAAGGGATTGGCCCCGGATCCCGCGGCCGGCCCCGGGCCTTCGTATTCTTCATACTTTTCATAGGCGGCCATACGGATGTCCGCAAACGTATGGTTCCCCCGGTATACTGCTTCTGCCATATCCAAAAGTGGGAATAAAAGCACGGCGCCCGTGCCCTCGCCCAAAGCCAGGCGGCCATGGATCAAAGGCTCCAGCTCTAACCGGGCCAGGGCCGGGCCGCAGGCCGGTTCTTTCCCCTTATGGGATGCCAACAGATAGTCCGTCACCAACGGACATAACTTTTGAGCCAGCAAAGCTGCCGCCAGGGAAATCATCCCGTCCAGCACAACCGGAACCTGGTAAATGGCGCCCCCCAGCATCAGCCCGCACATGCCCGCGATGTCAAAGCCCCCCAGGGACGCCAAAAGCTCAAGGGGCCGGCCCGGATCCGGGCGGTGCAGGGCAATGGCTTCTTTTATCACTTGGATTTTCCGGTCCAGCCCTTCACGGGGAAGGCCTGCCCCCCTTCCGGTCACAGATTCCACCGGCAGCCCCAAAAGGACGCTGGCCAGGGCGCTGGCCGTGGTCGTGTTGCCAATCCCCATCTCGCCCACGGCAAGGATGTCATAGCCGGCCCCCTTCCTCTCCCCGGCAATACGGATGCCTTCATGGATCCCTTCCAACGCCTGCCCCAGGGCCATGGCCGGCCCTTTGTGGAAATTGGCGGTGCCCCGGGCTATTTTGTGGACCAGGACCCCTGGTTCCCGGATTTCGCCGGCCACCCCCAGATCCACCGGCAGCACGTCCGCCCCGGCCACCGCCGCCATCCGGTTGACGCTGGCCACGCCTTTGGCAAAGTTTTCCGCCACCGCCAAAGTTACGGTGCTGTCTGCCTGGGCCACCCCTTCCTCCACCACGCCGTTATCCCCGCAAAACACGACTACCCCTTTCCGGCGCAGGGCAACATCCTCGGACCGCCGGATACCGGCGATCTTAGTAATCATCTCTTCCAGAAGCCCCAATCCCCCTATGGGCTTGGCGATCCCGTCCCAACGCCTGCGGCTGGCCTCCATGGCAGACGGGTCAGCAGGACGCACGTTTTTGCAAAGGCAGTCCAATTGCTGCCGAAAATATTGTTCCATCCCTTGCCTCCTTTGTTCCCTTTCGCCTCACGCTTCTGAAACCCCCCGGTACCCCCGGGGCGTCACCATTTTCCCTCCCATTGCCCTGGTTTGGGAATTTCCCACAAACACAGTGGTGAACATATCCACCTGCCGGCCTCCCAGTTCTTTCAAGGTCAGCACCTCCACGCCCTGGCCTTCCCTCCCTATGGAATATGCCAGGCCGCATACCCGTTCCCCCCCGGTTTCCTCCATTATAATGTTGCAGGCCCTCTTTAAATAGCCGGCCCTCTTTTTGCTGGAAGGGTTGTAAAGGCAAATCGCCATGTCTGCCATGGCCGCAAAGCGGAGCCTTTTCTCAATCACTTCCCAGGGGGTCAGCAAATCGCTTAAGCTGACCACTGCGAAGTCATGCCCCAAAGGCGCCCCCAGCAAAGCCCCGCCGGACAAAGCCGCCGTCACCCCGGGCACCACCTCCACCTGGCAGCCCGGATACCCTTCCCCCAGCTCCAGCATCAGCCCGGCCATCCCGTACACCCCGGCATCCCCGCTGCACACCATAGCCACCCGCCTGCCTTTTTGGGCTTCTTCCAAAGCAATGCGGCAACGTTCCACTTCCCTGCGCATCGGGGTTTCCCGATAAGTTTTATCCGGCAGGATTTCCTTTAGCAGCTCCACATAAACCGTATATCCCACAATAAGGTCGCAGGCCTCCAAAACCTGCCGGGCCTGTCCGGTCATCTGTTCCGGGCCCCCCGGCCCCATACCTACCACGTAAACTTGGTTCATCTGCTTGTCCGCCCCTTCCCGTCTGTTATTCTTCCGGCCTTTTATGGCCCGCGTGATTTGGCCCTTTTACCACTAGCAAAGAGTAATATCCGGCCGTTTCATCCAGCTCGTCCACCGATAGGCACACCCGTTCCCCGTCCATCCCGCAGTTTTCCACCATGGCCGCCTCCAATCCCGCTTCTTTCAGCCAGGCCTTTACCTGCCCGATATTCTTCCCCATCTTCATAATCACTTTTGTCCCCGGAAGTTTAAGGCCCTCCGGGATCTGCTCTGGTTGGGCCAGGATATGGAGCTGTTGGGCGTTTTCCGCCAGCCCTGTCCCCAGCCTGGCAGCCGCCGCGCAAAAAGAAGGCACCCCGTTGACCAGCTCTGCCAGGTACCCCCGGGACTTCACCATACGGTGGATATATAAATAAGAAGCATAGATGGTTACGTCGCCCAGGTTTAAAAAACCGACCGACTTTCCCTGCCGCAAATACCCTTCCACCACGTCCGCCACCTTTTTGTGGCAGCTTTTTAACACCTGGGGATCCCTGGTCATCGGCAGCCTGGCCCCGGCGCATTCCTTTTTAGCCAGCTCCGGCACGGCCTGCACGGCGATGCGGTAAGCGATGCTGCAGCGGCAGTCCTCCCCCGGGGCCATGATCACGTCGCAGGCCCGGATTGTCCGTACTGCCTTCAGCGTCAAAAGCTCCGGATCCCCCGGCCCTACGCCAATCCCGTACAGGATCCCCTCCCCGGCCTTCCCTTCACACATTCTCTGCCTCCTTTTCCGCTTCCTTCCCATGGCCCACATAGATTTGCCGGATGCCGGCATATTCCCCCAGCCCCCTCATCACACATTCCACTTCATATCCGCTACGTAAGAAACGGGATTTCCAGGAACCTTCCCCGCCCCCGGCCATATCTTTGTGGGCATGGTCGCCGGCCACTACCAAAAACGGGGTTAATACTACTTTCCGTGAACGCCGCGACCGCACCTGTTTCATCATATTTTCCAGCGTAGGCGAAGCCTCCACTGTCCCCACCAGGCAATCCTCAAACCCTTCTTCCATAAACGCCTGCTGCAGCTTTGCATAGGAAGCATTGGCCTCATGCCCGGTCCCGTGGCCCATAAATACCAAGGCTGTCCCCGGGCCGCGGTACGGCCCCAGCTCCCGCCCCAGGATCCGGACCACTTTACGGTAATCTTCTTCACCTGCCAAAAGAGGCCCTCCATAGGAAAGCCGGTCAAACCGGCCCCGGTATCCTTCCAGCGTATCCTTCATCCTGTTGTACTCAAAGCCACGGATCACATGGGTGGCCTGGGCCACCACTTTTTGATACCCTTCTTTCCACAGCCTGTCTAGGGCGCCGGCCACGTCGTCCACACAGATCCCGTCCCGCTGCTGCAAAATGCGCCGGACTGTCGGGCTGGTATAGGCCCTGCAAAACTCATATCCGGGAAAAGCTTCCCGGATATCCTTTTCAATAACGTCAAGGGCCTTCTCCCTGGTTTCCTTAAAACTGGTCCCAAAGCTGACGGCCAGAACCGCTTTTTTCTCCTGATTTTCCATGCTTTCCCCATTATCCTCTAAGATCTTTTTATAGCTTTTCAACCTCATGTCAATGTTTTATTTTCATGATATTGCCGAAAGCCGCCTGTAGGCCCCATCTCCCATTACAGCATACCCTTTCGGAATATGGGCAGGCTTTCCGGCACGCTCTAGCAGTATAACACAAATTTCTGATTTTGGCGATATTAACCTGCCGGTAAATATCCGTGAGGCAAAGGCGGCCGGCAACCTTAACGTCAACCACAAATTCCGGCTTTTTGGCTTCTATATCATTATTTTCCATAAAAATTTCTTAATTTTATATTTTTAGTATGTATGTTTTATATAATACTATTAATAGTATGTTGAATTATTTTTTTATATTTATAGTCTATATTATAGAAAATGAATCCTGCGGCGGCAGGCCGCTGTAGTGACATAAGAGAAGCTGATTTCAAAGAATTTGAGCTTTTTGTTATCTGCCGTTTAATCGTTCACAGTGAAGATACAATAATAATCATAGTTCTAAGGTTCCCACAAATACATGAAAGCACTTCTGTTGATAACTGGCGAACTATGGCAAGCTGTGATCCCGTATTTTGAAAGGTTGAATGCTATGCCTTTATCCGTTATTTTAGGGACGCGTGTCCGTTTTTACCGAAAACAAAAAGGGTTAAGCCAAGAAAAATTAGCTGAGTTATGTGGGCTCCACCCATCTTACGTCGGTCAAATTGAACGGGGGGAAAAAAATATTACCGTTGAAATCCTATATCGGCTATCCCAAGGCCTGGACGTCTCCATGGCTGATTTATTGCAGGATATTGACAACCCCGCTTCTGCCGGCAACAAAATCTTATCCGAAATCTATAATGTCCTGTTCCAGCTTTCCGACGGCGATCTCAAACGCATGAAACGCCTTTTTGACGATGTTTTGGAATTAATGTTACGCCGCCCCTGACAGCCTTCTTTATGTGCTTCTATAGGCCCTCATCATGGCCATCTTATCCAACGGGCGCTTCTTCCCGGCCTTAAGTTGGCGGGCCGGCGCCTTGTGCCGGTTTTTCCTTACCTTCCGGCAGATACACGCATCATGCTAAAAGCAGGCGTTTTTGCGTAGCCGGCATAGGCATACCGTAAGGATTCAGCCTTTACGCAAAAAAAAGCAGCCCTGGAGGATAATATCTTGGCCTATCAGCCTCCAAAACTGCTTTTTTTAATGCCGCCGCCATAAATCAAAAAACCAGGGCGCCCTATCCGTTTTTATCCGCTATACCTAACATCCCTAAATCTTTCTGTCCGCAATGGGAAATTTTCATACTAAAAATTACTGGGACATAGACGCTACCCACACGCCGTCATCGCCTACATAGTAGCCGTCAACCCACTGGCTGGCAGCCATGGCGCCTTTTGTACCGTCGGAAACCGGGTTCAAATAATACCACTTGCCATCCACCTGCTGCCATCCGCTGGCCATGGCGCCAGAATCATTGGTATAGAACCATTTCTGATATGTTTCGTCAAAGATCCATCCGGCTACCATCTTGCATTGGTTATCCCCTTGTTCCGGGTTCAGGTAATACCATTGGCCGTCCACATACACCCAACCTGTCATGGCATATGTATCGGCGCCAAAGTAATACCAGCTACCGTTAATACGCCCCCAAGAGTTTGCGGCATAGGAACCTTGGGCCTGTAAAAACCTCCAGCCACGGCTATCTTTCTGCCAAGCCCCGGCCATAGTATCTGCATTGGGGTTTGAGTAGGAGCGGCCTCCGCCACTGCTGCTTCCGCCACTGCCGCTTCCGCCGCCGGGCCTGACGGGCCTGGGGTTATCCGGGTTATCCGGGTTGTCCGGGTTATCTGGGTCGTCGGGGTTGTCCGGGGTATCCGGGCCGTCCTGCCCATCCACTGCCGCCAAAACAAAAATGCTGAATTTATCCACGTCAAACTGGATAAGCCCCTCTTCGCCCTCTACCTCTTTTACCTCAATCAGGCTGCCCGCTTCGTTGCCATGGAAATGGATTACCACAATTTCTTTTCCGCCGTTTTTTGCCGCCGCCAAAACATCCGGCAGCTCTACTTGAACCGTAACAGGCTTTCCGGCTGCCGGCTGCTTTCCGCCTAGGTTAATTTCCAATTGGAATATGGAACTTTCGTCAAGGCCTTGATACCCCTCCTTTGACAGGACCTGGCCCAAATCGTCTGCCGTTTTTTTCGCACTGTCCGCAACCGCTTCCACAACCAGTTTTGCACCCTGCGGAAGCCCCACCGCAGAAATCTGCTTATCCTCCAAAACCGGGCTTGTCATGGTGACGACGGTAGCCGCATACAGATGGGTCTCCGAAGCCGGCAAATCAAAATACCCACTTTCCCATTGAATTTCCGTATCCAGGTTGCCCTCTTGCGTCAACCAAATATACTTGGTAGTATCTTCCCCCTGGGTTAAAAGGGAACGCAATTGTGCTTCCTGGACCGCTTCGTCCAAAACATTCTTCTCCAGGCTGCCAACCATACCATTCTCAAAATCCGGGTCCTCTTCGCCCCCAACGGCAAAAGTCGTCACCTTTCCGCTTTTACCTACCGCCACCAGCCTGCCGCTGGGACTCGAATCCGACGGCGTCGCTGTTGCGTCGGAACTTGTCGCATTGGAAGATGTCCCTACGGCCACTGCTTCAAACTTTAACGGATTTCCAAACTCGCTGCTTTCATCCGCATGAAGGGTAATTAACCGGTATCCTTCCCCCTTCTCCCCAAATACGTCACCTGCGCTTATTACCTGGGCCAACGAAGAAAAACCTGTAGAGGTTACAATCGTCGTTACCATCAGCAGACGTGCAAGCTTTGTTTTCAGTTTCTTTGCTTTCATAAATCCCCTATCTCCTTTATTTATACTAACCCTGACGCCATTCATCGTACAAAAGTATGCTGTAATTGGCCAAGATTGTATTTATAGTATATATTTATATCAAATCAATGTCAATAGTATATATTATAAATTAACCAGAAACCAGCGGGCGTCACGGAAAAACCGCAGGCCCATCCGATCCCTTGAAAATGCTGCGGCACATCCGCCCCTTCCCGCGATACGCCAATAATTGCAGCAAAGAATATGGGGCCGCCACAGCTACATGCCGCGCCGTGCCTTTTCTTCAAAAAGGGCCCCGAAACTTCATACTTCCGCATATGGCGTTTTCTGCCCCGGCCAGCCGAAGTGGACGGCCCGGCAAAAATACCATAAATTCTTAGTGACAATCTTTTTTTTTGTGGTAAAATACACATAGGCAACCAAATACCCCACAAACGCCGGAGTATTTGGCACCCGTCTGGCTGTACATGCCTTTGGCAAATTGCCTGTGCAGCTACAGCGCCTGGCCCATTGTCCACAAAATCAAAAAATGGGCCTGCCCTTTTCACAGTATGCCCGCAAGGGCCAGGAAAAGAAAAAACGAACGTTTGGAGAACAGGTAAAAAGCGTTTTACCCATACCGGTTTGTGCTGTGAAACGTGCATAGAATGGAGGAAACCATGAAAATTATCATTATCGGATGTGGCAAGGTAGGGTTTGCCCTGGCCGAAGGCCTTATCCAAGAGAACCATGACGTAACCATTATTGACTCTTCCGCAGAACGGATGCAGGGCGTGACCGAGGAGCTGGACGCCATGCCGGTGATCGGCAACGGCTCTAGCATCAGCACCCTGTTGGAAGCAGGGGCTACGGACGCCGACCTGGTCATCGCCGTCACAGGCTCCGACGAGCTGAACCTGTTATGCTGCCTTATCGCAAAGAAACAGTGGAATTGCCACACCGTAGCCCGGGTGCGCAACCCCGTCTACAACCAGGAAATCGAACTGATTAAACAAAGCCTTGGCATATCCATGATCATCAACCCTGAGCTGGCAGCCTCTGCCGAGATTGCGCGGCTGCTCCGCTTTCCGTCTGCCATCAAGATCGACACCTTTGCCAAAGGCCGGGTAGAGCTGCTTAAATTCCGCCTGCTTCCGGAATTTAAGTTAAATCAGATCACCATCGCCGACCTTCCCCGCCACGCCAAATGCGACGTGCTGGTAGCCGGGGTGGAGCGGGGGGAAAACGCCCATATCCCCAACGGTAACTTTGTGCTCCAGGATGGGGACTTAATTACCATTATCGCCTCACCCAAAAACGCCGCCGCCTTTTTCCGGAACATCGGCCTGAAAACCAACCAGGTAAAAAACTGCATTATCGTAGGCGGCGGTACCATCGCCGTATACCTGGCCAGGCAGCTTTTGGAGATGAAAATCCGGGTCGTCATCATTGAGCGGAACGAGCACCGGTGCCAGGAGTTAAACGAATACCTTCCGGAAGCCACCATCATCCATGGGGACGGGACCAACAAAAAGTTGTTGATGGAAGAAAACCTGGAAGGCGCGGAAGCTTTTGTCACATTGACCAACATGGATGAAGAAAACATTATGCTGTCTTTGTTTGCCCGCAAAATTTCCAAAGCCAAACTGATTACGAAAGTAAACCGGATGTCTTTTGACAATATTTTAGACCAGCTGGATTTAGGCAGCATTATATACCCCAAATACATCACTGCCGACTACATCCTCCAGTATGGCCGCGCCATGCAAAATTCCATTGGCAGCAATGTGGAAACCCTATACCACATCCTGGACAACAAGGCGGAAGCCCTGGAATTTTGTATTTTGAAAAACTCGCCGGTGGTGGACATCCCCTTAAAGGACCTGCGCCTTAAGCGCAACCTGCTTTTGGGCTGCATCCACCGCAAGGGCAAAGTCATTATCCCCCGGGGCAACGACAGCATCCAAGTGGGGGATACGGTAGTGGTGGTCACCACACAAAAGGGCCTGGATGACATTCAGGATATTCTGGAAAAATAGAGGGCAGATCAATGAATTATCGAATCATATTATACATAGTCGGATGGGTTTTAAATATAGAAGCCGCGTTCATGCTGCTTCCCATCCTTACCGGAGCCCTGTACGGGGAACCGGACCTCTGGGCCTTTGTCGTCACCGGGGCCCTATGCCTGGCCATCGGTGGGGCATTGACCTTCCGCAAGCCCAAACGGCAGTATTTTTATGTAAAAGAGGGCTATGTGACCGTTTCCCTGTGTTGGGTTGCCTTGAGCGTTATGGGCGCGCTGCCCTTCCTCATCAGCGGTTCCATCCCCCACCCCATTGACGCGCTGTTTGAAACGGTTTCCGGCTTTACCACCACCGGGGCCAGCATCCTCCCTGCCGTGGAAGGCCTGCCGAAATGCATTTTATTCTGGCGCAGCTTCACCCACTGGATCGGCGGCATGGGGGTTTTGGTATTTCTGCTGTCCCTGTTAAAACTGGCCGGCGGCTCCCACATGAACCTGATGAAGGCGGAAAGCCCCGGCCCTTCCGTCACCAAGCTCCTCCCCAAAGTCCATTCCACCGCAAAGATCCTGTACGGGATTTACATTGCCATAACCCTGCTGCAGATTGTCGTCTTGTTGGTGAGCGGCATGCCTTTATTTGACGCGGTAACTACCTCCCTGGGCACTGCCGGCACCGGGGGGTTTGGCATCAAAAATGACAGTATCGCCAGCTATTCCCCCTTGATCCAGGTGGAAGTGACGATTTTCATGATTTTATTCGGCGTCAATTTCAACGCCTATTTCCTGCTTTTGCTGCGCAAATGGAAGCAGGCCTTCAGCAACGAAGAGGTACGCTGGTATTTCATCATTATTTTTGCCGCTATCCTCTTAATCGGATGGGACATCCGGGGCCTTTACGGCAATTTAGGAGCGGCATTCCGCCATTCCGCCTTCCAGGTAGGCTCCATCATCACCACTACCGGGTTTGCCACAACGGATTTCAACCTTTGGCCCCAGCTTTCACGGACCGTATTAGTCCTTTTGATGTTTATCGGGGCCTGCGCTGGCAGTACGGGGGGCGGCATTAAAGTATCCCGTTTCATTATCCTGCTGAAATCCTCCCGGAAGGAATTAAGCCAATACCTCCATCCCCGGCAGGTAAAGAAAATCCACATGGACGGCAAGTCCATTGACCGGGAAATCATCCGCAACGTCAACGTCTTTTTGGTGGTATATGTGCTGATCTTTGCCTTCTCCATGTTGGTGCTGGCCTGTGACGGGACCGACCTGGTCACCAATTTTACCGCCATAGCCGCCACCATAAACAACATCGGCCCCGGCCTGGAGCTGGTGGGGCCATCGGCCAATTTCGGCCTCTTCTCCTGCCCTGCCAAGCTGGTGCTGATTTTTGACATGCTGGCCGGACGTTTGGAGATCTTCCCGCTGCTGCTGCTGTTTGTGCGGGATACCTGGCGGAAGTTTTAAAGGGGCCGCCGGATCCGGGCAGCAAAATACATGGCCCGCTGCCGGCGGCGTTCCCATACCAAGGCAGAAAGGGCCGCAGCCCCGGCCGGACGGCCAGGGCTGCGGCCCTGTTTTTGTTTCCCCTTATCCCATTCATGGGCAAATCCCTTTAGTTCCCCTCGTAGGTAATTGCCGATTCCACCTGGTAGCCTTTCAGTTTCTCCCGGCCTTTTAACCCTGCCAGTTCCATGACGAAACAGATTTTCACCACTTCCCCGCCAAGCTGCTCCACCAGCCGGACAATAGCCTCGATGGTACCCCCTGTGGCCATCAAATCGTCGATAATTACGACTTTTTGCCCCGGGAGGATGGCGTCCTTATGTATCTCAACCTCCGCCATGCCATATTCCAAAGCGTATTTTGCGGAAATGGTTTCGCAGGGCAGCTTCCCTTTCTTGCGCACCGGGACAAAGCTTTTATGCCGGGCATAGGCCACAGGCACGCCAAAAATGAACCCTCTGGATTCCGGCCCCAGCACCAGGTCGTAATCCACGTTTTCCAACATGCCAAGGAGCCGGTTGACGGCCAGCTGCAGCCCGTCTGCATCCTGCAAAATAGATGTCACGTCCCGGAAGATAATACCCGGTTTAGGGAAATCCGGTATGCTCCTCACATAATCTTCTAATTTTTTCATACGCACCGTCCTTTTCTTTTCAGCCATATCACGTTAATCCAATATTTTCATTAAATTGGCTACCTCTGCCTGGCAGGCCGATTCCTGGAAAGAGCTGTAGGCGTAAAAACAATACCCGGAAACCTGCCCGCTTTCCCGCCCGGCCTCCACCTGCCGCTTAATAATGTCATTGCGCCGCAGCCACTCGGGCACCTGGTTATTGTCGGCGCTCCCTGAGCCGGCCTTATACATAGCCAGCCCCAGGTACAGCCGCACGTCCCCCTTGCTTTTCAAATCCAGCCAGGTCTCCAGGTTTTTGGAGAAAGCGAAAGGCGCCGGCGCCCCGTCGGACAATTTGTGTTCAAATCCCCAATAAATCTGGGGCATCAAATAGTCCACATAGCCGGGCTGGGACACCCAGGTATCCACATCCGCAAAAAGGCGGTTATCGCTTCGCAGGTTCTTCACATAGCCCTCCGGGCTAATCCCGAACTGGACCTGGGGCTTGCGTACTTTCACAGCCTGGTAGACGTCCCGGATCAAGGCGTTGACATTCTCCCTCCTCCAGCTGCCAATGTCCATGGGCGACCCGGAAAGGTTATACTCGGGTTTGTCAAACCACCGGTCAGGATCCTGGTCGTCTACTTCGGGATAAAAATAATCGTCAAAGTGGACCCCGTCCACGTCATAGTTTTCCACCACTTCCACGACCCCCCGGACAATCAGTTCCCGCACCGGGCCTGCCGCCGGGTTCAAATAGTATTCGCCGTCCTGCTTTAACGCCCACCGGTCATTGGACGGGTCTTCGTCAGACAGCCACTGCCGCACGGGGCTTTGCTCCGAAACCTGGTTCCAACGGTTCAAATATCCGGTCACCCGGTAAGGGTTGAACCACGCATGGAACTGCAGCCCCCTGTCGTGGGCTGCCTGGACGAAATAAGCCAGCGGGTCATATCCGGGGTCTTTCCCCTGCACGCCGGCCACAAACCGGGACCACGGGAAATAGGCAGAAGGGTACATGGCGTCCGCATCCGGCCGCACATGGACAAAAACGGCGTTCATCTTTAATTCCACGCACCGGGCCAGAATCTGGTCCACAGCCTTTTGATACCCGGCCTTGTCCGATGGCATCTTTTCCCAATCCAGGTAAGAAATCCAGACGGCCCTTAATTCCGTCGAAGCCGGCCCGTCCCCCGGCGCGGCCAAAGCCCATGTTGCCCCCCACTGGAAAACCATGGCCGCGGCCAGCCATACCCCTAAAATCCTCCGGACCCACTTTTGCCCCTTGCCTCTTTTTTTCCTCATCCCGTAAACCATATGCCCTCCATTTTTCTGACGTTCCAATAATAGCCATAAAATAGTATAGCAAAACTGCCTGGGCAGGACAATGATTGAGAATTTACATTTTTCTTAATATTCGGAGTCAGGGACGGCAAAAACGGCCCCCGCCCTTTTATTTTGGCAGCAGGGGGCAATGGCAGCGGCCCGGGGCACGCAACGCCTTGCTTGCATTCTTCCCTATCCTATGCTATGATGTTGGGAATAAAAGGTAAAAACGCCCGTCGGGCAAAGCCAAAAAATTCAATTGGAAACGAGGAAAAAACCATGGCCCATTACATCACCATAACCAGCGATAAAAGCAAGACAACCGCATTTGTCCTTTGCCTTTTCTTTGGATGGCTCGGCGCCCACCGCTATTATGTGGGGAAAATCTTCACCGGCTTCCTCTATACCGTTACTTTCGGCTGTTTTGGGGCCGGATGGCTCTTAGACTTGGCAAAAATTTTGTTGGGATGTTTCCGGGACAACGTCAAAGCCCCCTTACGGCGCTGACCGCCCCCTAATATCCCTCACCGTGTCGCGGATAATCAGCCGGTTCTCCAGATAGATCCGGCTGTTGTCCACGACCCCGTCTTCCAGCCGCCGCAGCATGACCCGGGTGCCTTCTTTGGCGATTTCGCTCATGCTCCTCTCCACGGTGGTCAGGCGCATGTTCCCGTACCCGGACATGTCCCAGTTGTCAAACCCTACCAGGGATACGTCCCCCGGCACTTCCAGCCCCGCTTCCGAGATGGCCTGCTTGGCGCCAAACGCCATTTCGTCATTGAAGCACAGGATAGCCGTAGGCCTGTATTCCAATAAAAATTTGGCCCCTTGGTAGCCGCTGGCATACCGGTATGTCCCCGGCACCGACGGGACCGCGTCCGGGTTTAAGCCATGTTTTTGGGCTGAGGCCCGCCAGCCCTGGCGCCGCAGCCTGGTGGAATCCAAATTGGGGGCGCCCTCGATGACGCAGATATTCCGGTGCCCGTTGTCAATCAGGTAATCCATGGCTTTTTCCATGGCTGCCGCCTCGTTGGTAGTCACGTTGGGCACGTTGATAAATACTTCCCGGCAGATAACCACCATGGGGATCTTTTTCTCCATCACTTCTTCCATAAAAGACAAATCCTCGGTACGTTGGCTTAACACGATAATACCGTCAAAATAGCTCGGGTTCAAAGTCCCCGGCTCGTGCATGTCAATCCCTTTCACCGCCACGTTATATTTACTGCCCACAATACTGTAGACCCCTGTGAGCACGTCATGTAAGACAAAAGGCGAGCTCATTTTGCTGATTGTGGAGAAATACAGCCCGATCACATAAGAACGGGACAATTTCAGGTTTAGGGCCGCCTGGTTCCTCACATACCCCATCTCATTGGCCAGCTCCTGGATCCTTTTATTGTTCTTGCCCTGCCCTCCCCCTACGTTGTTCAATGCCCGGGACACGGTGGAATAAGAAACCCCCGCCTCTTTTGCTATATCTTTAATGGTCACTGCCATAAACCTCTCCCCCTTCCTGCCATTGCATGGCCCAAAACCCTTGCCGGCCTCCATGTAAAAGCCTTGAACCTATGCCATCCTTATGATTGGGCATACCCCCTTCCAGCCATGGGCCAATGCCTAAGCCAAACGGCAGGCCGGGAAAATATAAAAAAGGCTATCGGATTTCCAATTGCCCGATCCCGTCCAAAAGGAATTTATCCCCTTCCTGCCCTGTGACCTCAACATCCTGCAAAGACAGCCGGTCAATGTTCCGGGCGAAAACCCCCAGCCTTTTGCAGGGGGCGGCGCCTTCCATCATAGCCGGCAGCCCTTCCCTGGGATTTTGGGCAAAACGGATATGCACCTGTTCCATTACCACTTCCCGGATCTTTTTCTCCGGCAGCCCATACAGGAAGGCCGCCGCCACATGGCAGTTGGAAGCCTCGACCTTTTTAAACACAAGGGAACGGACCTGTGGCGTCCTATCGTCTACCGGCAGCGCCTTTTTTGTCTTCACATATTCCGAAAACCCGTCCGGGTCGCAATTATAAAAACTATTGACGACAAAAGGCGTCATCACATGGTCCATTTGTATATTTTCAAATAAAATCCCGTCCAGCACGGCATCCTTCCCCCGGCCCCGGCGGGTTTTCACCCGCAGCCCCCTGTCCGTATGGGAAAAACGGCAGTCTTTTACCGTGAGGCCCTTCACCCCTCCGGCCATCTCGCTGCCCAAGGTAATGGAGCCGTGGCCGTTTTCCATATGGCATTGGCGGATCAAAACATTTTCACAGGGGACCTTGTACTTGGATCCCATATAAATTTTCCCCGACTTTACCGCAATACAGTCGTCCCCCAGGGAAAAATACACTCCCACAACCTCCACGTCTTTGCAGGATTCCGGATCCAGCCCGTCTGTGTTGGGGGAGTCTTTGGGGTTAAGGACCGTAAGGTCCACAAATCTCAGTTTTCGGGAAAAATAGGGGTGTATATTCCAGCTGGGGCTGTTTAGCACCTGGATCCCCTGTACGGTTATGTCCTCACAATAATTCAGGAAAATCATCCGCGGGCGCCAGGCAATCCTCATTACCTTAGGATTATACCACCAATTTCCCCAATTGTCATTCGCATTTCCGTTTATCGTCCCTTGCCCGTAGATTGCCACATGCTTTACATTAATGCCGGTGATAATCCCCGAAAACATGGGGAGGGGGTTCCCTTCCCATGTGCCCAGGTTATACTCCCCTTCCTCGTCATAAGACTGCACCATCCCCGGGAAAACCGGAAAACGGGTACGGTCTGACTCTGCCGACAGCACCGCCCCTTTGGCCAGTTCCAATTGCAGATAGTCCTTTAAAAACAAACTGGTGACCCGGTAAGTCCCCGGCGGCACCAACACCCGGCTGTTCCTGGGGCAGGCCATGACCGCCGCCTGGATAAAGCCGGTATCATCCTGCACCCCGTCGCCTTTGGCACCGAAATCCCGGACGTTGAGGGTAACAAACTCATAATCGGTCTTTACTTCCAAAAACGCCCCTTCTTCCCCCGCCCGGACGTCAATCCGGTAAAGTGTGTCCGGCTTCAACCCGTAAATGCTGGTGACGACCCGCCTTGTCTGCCCATAATATTCCCCGTCCACATAAATATCCCAAGTGCGCTTCGCCTCAAAAATGCCTCCGTCTTCAATCTCTATGGTTACGCACCTGGCTGTCTGAAAAAGATTGCCAATCTTCATTGATCCCGCTCCTATATCGAATCTGGCCACACCGCGGCCGTTTTAACACCTGCCCTTATCTTCAGCATTTTTTCATCATCCCCCAATAATCCAATAAAAAACGCATCCGTTCTATTAATATATCCCACTTTTCTATATTTTTATCGGAAATTATGTTGTTTTACCCCCACTATCTCCTATATCTTCCCAGCCCCTGCCCTTCCCCGGCGGCAATATCCGGCGCAGGCCTGGCAGAAAGCCGTTTTCAGGAATTTTCTAATCAGCAAAAGGGGCCCCGGTCAGGGCCCCCTTGCCTTATATCCACATCAACCCGGCAGCCTACGGCCCTTAGCCTTTTACGCCGCCTGCCGAAATCCCTTCCACGAAAGAATCCTGTGCCAGGAAAAATACCACCAGCGACGGGATTATGGAAATCAGGGACATGGCCAGCACCCGGTTCCACTCAAAACCGCTGTCTGCGTCCATAGACATTTTTACAAAAATAGACGCCGGATAGCGGGACGGCGCGCTGACGTACAGCAACGGCCCCATAAAGTCGTTGGAAGACCACATAAACTGGAACAGGGCAACGGAAGTGATCGACGGCTTTAACATAGGCACGATCACATACCATAAAGTCTGTATGGCGTTGCAGCCGTCGATTTTGGCCGCCTCCTCCAGCTCCCTGGGGATGCCCCTTAAAAATTGGTTCAGCATAAACACAAAACGGGTTTCCGTGGCAAACAAGGTAGGCACGATCAGGGCCAGGTACCACGGATGGTTGATCCACCCGAATTTGTTAAACAAAATGTACTGGGGCACATTCAGCACTACCTGGGGCAAAAACAGGGTAGACATCAACAAGGCGAACAACATGTTTTTCCCTTTAAAATCAAACCGGGCAAAGCCATATGCCGTAATGGTAGCCGACACGATAGTAAACAGCACCTTCGGGACTACAATGGTATAAGTGTTTATCATGGCCTTGATCAAATCAATATCCCCGCCATAGCTTTTCATGGCATTCTGGTATCCGGAAAAAGTAGGGTTCTTGGGGATAAAGCCGATGCCGCTGAAAATCTCGTTGTTGGTTTTAAAAGAAGCCCCGATCATCCACAGCAGGGGATAGACCATGATAACGCCGACCAAAATCAACACCCCATAACTGAATATCATGGTTATCTGTTTTCTTGTCTCTCTTGTCATGCCATCCTACCTCCCATCTTCGTCCGAATAATAGACCCACTTCTTCTGGCTGATAAACGCAACCACCGTCAACGTACAGACAAGGATAAACAGGCACCACGCCTGGGCGCTGGCCAGGCCCATCTCATAGCTCTTGAACGCATTGTTGTAAATCAATAGGGAAATCAGCGTGGTAGCGTTCCTGGGGCCCCCTGACGTAATAATATAAGGGCCGTTAAATTCCTGGAAGGCCTCGCACAGCTGGGTAACCAGGTTGTAAAAGATGACAGGCGTTATAATCGGTATGGTAATGGAGAAAAACTGCCTCCACTTGCTAGCCCCGTCAATGGAAGCCGCCTCATACAAATCTTGGGAGACGTTCTTTAACGCAGCCAGGAAAATCACCATGGCAGACCCGAACTGCCACACACGCAGCAAACAGATAATAAACAGCGCATAGCTTGGTTCCGACAGCCAATCCAGCCCCTGGATGCCGAAAATGGCCAGGATCATGTTGATAATGCCATCGCTTTTGAAAATCGCTTTCCACAATACCGCAATGGCAATGGAGCCCCCCAGGATGGAAGGGACATAATAGGCCACCCGGAACAGGTTTACCCCTTTAATTTTAAAGTTCAGTATGTAGGCGATAAACAATGCAAATGCCAGTTTCAGCGGAACCGTCATGAACGCGTAAGTGAATGTCACTTTAAACGCTTTGATAATTTTGGATTTGGTGAAAATCTCCACATAGTTCATCATGCCATATTCCCGGATCCCGTCAAACAAGTGGTAATCCGTAAAACTGTAAAACAGCGACGACCCGAACGGATATACCTTAAAGACCAAAAAACCGATCAGCCAGGGCAAAATGAACATCATCCCTAGGTTTTCCGATATCCACTTTTTGTAACCTTTATTGTTGGACATACCTTGCTCCTCCTATTTTACTGCCTCCCTCTCGGGGAAGCCTTTACGGCTATGGGCCAAAAGCTCCAGCCCGTAATCTTCGTACTTCTCCTGCAGCAGCACGCCCATACGGCAGGCCTTCAGCACGGAACCCCCAATCGCCCCCGCCGTCTCAGGTTCCATCCCTCCCCTGCCGCCGGACGGCCGGCACTGCTTTGCCAAAACGCGTACCGTTGCCCGGGCTAAATCTGCCAGATACCGGTAATGCTCATAAATTTCCATGGAAGTAAACTCCAGCGTATCCACGCAGGCGGCCAAAAACCAGGCCAGTTCCCGGCTTTCCCGCCGGTCCCCGGCACAAGCCCCCCGGACCATCCGGCCATAGTCCCTGGCCTTGATTTCCTCAAATTGCCGGATAATGTCCGAATAGCCTTCTTTCTTTCCATACAACGTCTCACACAACATAGAAAACGGCATATACAGCCACAGCTCACGGCTGTCTGCTGCAGCCCTCATCCTTCTGCTTTCTGCCAGCAGCCCCGCCCCGCCTTCCGGTACAGACCCTGGCCGCACTTGGGCCAGGGCCTGTTCAAAAAGGGCGCCGGATGGCTTCTGGCTATTATCATTTCTGCCCTTTTCCATTGTTTTTATTTATTCAGCACGTCTTCAATGCCTTCCACCAATATTTCTGCCGCCTCTTCCACATCATAATCCCCATAGCTTACGCCTGCCATCACATCATAGTATGTACCGTCGCTGTTTTTCAGGGCAGCCGACTCAAACTTGGGGTCCAGCGGGAATTCTACATAACCCAGCACTTTGGCGTTGGCCTCGGCCACTTTATCCGAGAGCAGCCCCTTATCCTCGCAGACTTTTAAGCCTGCCTGGGAACAGGGTATGCCACGTTCAATCCCCATAAGCTCCGCCCCTTCCTGTTCGTTGAGCAGGAAATTGATCAAAGCGGCGCACTCTGCCGGGTGCTCGGTATTCTCCGAGATGGCGAAGCACATGGAAACCTTGGCATACCCCCCGTTCCAGTCGCCCATATCCTCGAACTCCTGCCCTACCACAAACTCTTCGCCATCAATGAGGGCGCCCTCAAATTTGGAAGCGGCGGAATCCCACTCAAAGATACCGGCATACCTGCCGTCCATCCACTTGGGGTTCTTGTCCAGGGAATCGGCGCCGTCGCCTGCGATGCCCTTGATGGTGTTGGTCACATGGTTGTCTTCCAGGGACTGGATAAACTCCAGGCCGTCCTGGATCTCTTCTTGTGAATACTGGAGCTGGTTGTTTTCCACCCATGGTTTTCCGTACTTGGATTCCAGGTAAAACACCATAAGGATCATCCGGTCATATTCGGCCAAAGCAATGGGGTAATACTCGTCCCCCAGCTTTTCCTTAAAAACGGGGCCTGCCGCCATCAAATCTGCCAGGCTCTTAGGGGTATCCAGCCCGGCCTTTTCAAAAGTGGTTTTGTTCCAGTAGAAGATACGGCCGGTCAGGGCAACGGGCACGCCCTGCTGCTTGCCAGCCACGTTGCAGTCCGCCAGGGCGCTCTCCGAAAACTGGGTTAAATCCAAAATATCGGATACCTTGTTTAAATCGTAGAAAGCAGAACCATCGGAACTGAAAGAGGTGATCCAGTTCCAGTTGATCTGGTTTACATCCGGCGCCGTGCCGGTGGCAAAGGAAGCACTCATTTTATCTTCCCATCCGCTCCAGGCCGCAAACTGGTTTTCCACTTTAATATTGGGGTATTTCTCCATAAACTTCTTTACGGCGTTTTGGGTTGCTTCATGCCTGGCGTCGCCGCCCCACCAGCTAAAGGTAAGGGTGATCGGGTCGGTCGTATTGACTTCCAGGCCCTCGGCTGCCGCCGGCTCTGCCGTAGTTTCCGGGGCGTTGTTTCCGGGATCGGATGTTTGTGCGGCTGATTCTGTAGCCTGGCCTCCGCCACATGCGGCCAAAGACAAAGCCATAGTTGACGCCAATGCCAGGGATACTGCCCTTTTGATACTTTTTTTCATGAAATTCTCTCCCTTCTTTTATTATGCTTCTTTGCCCTCCGGTTTCCCGGATCATGTTTGCAAAGGTTTGCATTTGATTTGAAAAAATTTATGCATTTCTGCTATTTGTAAGCGGTTACAATTCAAAAAACTAAAGCAGTAATGCATAATTCTCTTTGGTATGTTTACTATAACACCGATTCCTCCATCTGTCAATTAGATAATATGTCTAGTTTACGCGCGTGTTTTTCATGTAATTTGCCCAATTTCATTGTTTCGGCTTTTATGATAAAATAATTCATATTGCAAACGTTTGAAATATTGCAGTTTCAACAAGAAAGGGGATTATTATGGAAATTCTTGACCGTTACATCAATCAGCTGCTGGCCAAAAGCAGCCCACAAATGCCTGTCTGGAATATCGAAAAGATCAAACAGGGGGCAAAGCCTTCCTGGAACTATATGGACGGCTGCGTGGTCAAAGCAATCCTGGAATTGTACCACATTACCGGAAAAGAGGAATATCTGTCTTTTGCGGACAGTTTTATCGATTATTTTGTGGAAGAAGACGGCTCCATCCACTCTTACGACCCGAAAGAATACAACCTGGACAATGTTAATGCCGGAAAAACCTTGTTTGATTTATATGAATTGACCGGCAAAGAAAAATACCGGAAAGCCATTGACACGGTATACAGCCAGCTTGTAAACCAGCCCCGCACCCTTGCCGGCAACTTCTGGCATAAAAAAATTTACCCTCACCAGGTTTGGCTGGACGGGCTTTATATGGCCCAGCCTTTCTATATGCAATATGAACTGGCTTACCATAACGGGGAAAACTGCCTGGACTGCTACCGCCAGTTTCTAAACGTATACCGGCAGATGCGAAACCCACTCAACGGGCTTTACTACCATGCTTATGACGATTCCCGGGAAATGTTCTGGTGCGACAAGGTAACCGGGTTGTCCGGCAACTTCTGGCTCCGGGCCCTGGGATGGTATGCCATGGCCCTGATTGACACTATGGACGTGATGCCGGACGACAAACTGGGAAAAGAAAAACAGGAACTGAACCGGATTTATAAAGAATTGATTGACTCCATGCTCCCTTACCAAGACGGGGAGACGGGGATGTGGTACCAGGTTGTAAACAGGGGCGGCATAAAGCCCAACTATCTGGAGACTTCCGGCTCGGCGATTTTTGCCTATGCCATCATGAAGAGCGTACGGCTGGGATTTCTGGACCCGTCCTATTTCGCCTATGGGGAAAAAGCTTTTTATGGGATTTGCAGCAAATACCTGTGGGAAGAAGACGGGGAGCTGCAGCTAGGCGGGATCTGCCTGGTAGCCGGCCTTGGCAACCAGGAAATGAGGGAAGGGACTTTTGAATATTATATGAGGGAACCCATTGTAAAAAATGAAGCAAAGGGGGTTGCACCGTTGATTCTGGCCTACATTGAAACCCTGTTGGCCCCCGCCTCCCCAAAATAGCCGGATTCCAGCCCTATGCCTTTTGGCCATGTTGATACAATTCCTCCCCGGTTACATTTTTTTTACCTTTCTTTTCTAAATTATCTATGATATACTATGTAGAAAAGCCTCTCGCCCACAAAGAACCTATGGCTATCCGGATTCTTCCGGAGGGTTGAGCAGGCCTTTATTATGTAATGAAAAGGAGCAGTAAAAACATGGGAGGAAATCAAGAAGATTCCCACAACAGGGGGAGGAGGCGAAGCCTCAACAAAAGGATTTTAAAAAACACCACGCTCAACATTCTGGTATTGGTCATTATATGCTGCGTCATTATGGCCTTTTCCATGCAGTCTCTGGCAAACAGCATCCTGCTGGACAGCCTGCAGCCCATGGCACGGCAATCGGCCAAAACCGTGGAGGCCAATATCCACATGATGGCGGAGCGGATGATGGATATTGCAGGGGATCCCCGTATGGAAGCATCATCTGCTTTTGACGGCCAGGCAGGGGGGGCCGGTTTTGGCGGTACAACAGCCCTTGGGGACCGTGAAGCCGTTTTAACGGAGGCTGCCGAGATCTACGAACTGCACACCATCGCCCTGTATGATTTGGAGGGGCGGCTGGTCCAGGCGGCCGGCAGCGCGCCAAAAAACCTGGACGGAAGCTTTTTTGCGCTCCTTCAGGAAACGGACAATTTAACGACCCATTCTTCCACCACTTTTGAAGGCAAGCTGGGCATTACCATGGGGATGCCAGTGAAAAAGGACGGGGAAACGGCCTTTTATGTGGTGGGGGTATACAAATATGATATGCTGGACGATATAATCGGAAGCATCAATTTAGGCAAAAACGGCATAGCCTATATCGTCAACAAAAACGGATCGGTTATCGGCCACCCGGACCCGTCCCTGGCATTGTCAAACATTACGCTGGAGCAGCTTAACGGCGGCCACAAAGATTCCCTTGACGGTGTTGTAACCGGCGAAACCGGCGCCGCCGAATTTTCGGTTGACGGAGAAAAGATGCTGGTAGCCTTTTCCCCTGTACGGGGCACCCAATGGTCCCTGGTGGTCCAGATGCCCAAATCCGACTATAACTTTTTGATCAACCGGGCAATGCTGGCCGCCGTACTGTCCACCTTAGCGGTGCTGGCCGCCTCCATTTTACTGGTACTGCGCCTGTCCCGGTCCATTTCCCTCCCGGTCCAAAATGTGACCGGCCGCATGGTGGCCCTCTCTGACGGCGACCTGCATAGCGAGGTAGTCCCGGTCCGCTCCGGAGACGAGCTGGAGGTGCTGACCCAAACCCTGGACGCTACCGTAGGCAGCGTCAACCGGTACATATCCGATATCCAGCAGGTATTGACACAAGTCGCCGGCGGAAACTTACGTATCGAACCCCAGGTGGATTATAAAGGGGACTTCACCCTGATCCAGGAAAGCCTGCGCATCATTATCCGGTCTATGAACGAAACCATTGTAGGCTTTTGCGCCGCCGCCTCCCGCCTTGCCGGCATGGCGGAAGAACTGAACGGGCAGTCCGGCCAGCTCCACCAGGCTTCGCTGGAGCAGAACCAGTCCACCGAGGCGCTGGTCAACGAAGTTTCAAAAGTAAAAAGCCGCCTGGCCAACGTCACGGAAAGCAGCGGCCTGACCCGCTCCAAAACCGAAGAAATCGCTCAGCGCATCCAGGAAGCCAACACCCATATGTCCGCCCTCTCCGACGCCATGGGCAATATCAGCGCCAACGCCCAGGAGATTACGAAAATCGCCAAAGCGATTGAAGACATTGCCTTCCAGACCAGCATCCTGGCTATCAACGCCTCCGTGGAGGCCGCACGTGCCGGAACTGCCGGAAAAGGCTTTGCCGTAGTGGCCGACGAGGTCAAGCAGCTGGCTGCCAGAAGCGCCGAGGCTGCCAAAAGCGCAACGGACATGGTAGGCAACACCAGGTCCATTATCCAAACCGGCGTGGAGCTGACCTCCGAAACGGCCGTCTCCCTCCGGGCAATCTCCTCTGTGTCCACGCAAATCAATGCAATCTCGGACCAGCTTGTGGCGGCAGTACATGGCCAGGAAAACGCCCTGGCCGCCATGGAAGAACGGATTGCCGCCATTTCCGCTATTGCTGACCGCAACCTGCAAAACGCCAGCGGGACAGAACAGTCCAGCGGGCTGCTGGCAAAAGAAGCAGAAGCGTTGCAATTCCAAGTGAAAAAGTTTGTTTTAAAGGAGGACAGCAGCAAATGAAACGGATTTTTACCAGCGGGCTGATTTTACTTTCATTGATGGCGCTGCCCACAGCCTGCGGCGGCAAGGCAGGCCTCCAGGACGGCTACTACACGGCCCAGGCTGCCCAATACAGCCACGGATGGAAAGAATATATCACCATTATGGTCAAAGGCGGGAATATTGTCTCTGTGGAATACAATGCCGAAAACCCCAGCGGATTTATCAAAAGCTGGGATAACTCTTATATGCAGGCCATGCTCCACTCCACTGGCACCTACCCCAATGAATATACCCGCTTTTATGCCAGCCAGCTCCTGGAAGGGCAGGGGGAAAAGGGCATTGATGCCTTAACCGGGGCTAGTTCTTCTTACGGCTCTTTCCAAAAACTTTCCGCAGCGGTACTGGAACAGGCCCGGCAGGGGGATTCTGGCATTGCTATTGTAGACACGTCCCATTAAAGCTTTAGCCCCTGGCCGGCATATAAAATTACTTCCATGCAAAATCCCGTCGCCACAAGCGACGGGATTTTGCCCAGGCCCATGGTCAGGGCCACGGATGCCAGCCTCTATAATTTTTTCTACAATATCCATATATTCGTGGCAGTACTCCCCGTAAACCGGCATCATCGCTTCCCGGAACCGGGCTTTCTCTTCGGCTGAAAGCTCGATTACCTGGCATCCGGCCCGGCGGACCCGCCTTTCCGACTGGCGGATCCTCTTAGCCCACAGCTCCCTTTCATAGAGCGCGGACTCTTTGGCACATTCCCGGATCACCTCCTGGAATTCCATAGGCAATTTTTTCCAGGTGTCCTCGGAAGCAATCTGCATTTCCGGTACCCGCGTATGCTCGTCCACCGTATAATAGGGGGCCACTTCATAGTGGCTCATGGACTCATAGGAAGGCCAGTTGTTCTCTGCCGCATCAATGGCCCCGGTCTCCAGGGCCGAATATACCTCTTCATAAGCCATCGGCGCCGCCGACGCCCCCAAAGCTTCTACCATAGCGATCATAAGCTCTGATTCCTGAACCCGTATCCGCATCCCTTTTACGTCTTCTAAGGACTCAACTGGCTTCTTGGAGCTGTAAAAATTCCTTGCGCCAGCATCATACCAAGATAAAGCCACCAGGCCAAAACCATCCAGGGAATCTAAGAAATCGTCCCCAATCTGGCCTTCCAGGACTTTCCACATATGGTCTGCATCCGTATACAGGTAAGGCATCTGCAATACGTTCAGTTCCGGGACAAATTCGGATAAGGAGGTCAAAGACACCCGGGCAAAATCAATTCCCCCGAACCGCATCTGGGCAACCGTACTTTGTTCTTCCCCCAACGCCCCTCCCGCGTTGACCTGGATCTCCACCCTGCCCCCTGTCCGTTCAAAAACCAATTGGGCAAACCGGTAGGCCCCTTGGGTAGTAGGGTAGTCCTCTGGCTGGTTTTCCGCATAAGTTAACACGAACTCGGGGACCTGGCTATGGGAAGCCTTTTGTCCGGAAAGGATGCAGGCCCCCAGCATAATAGTTACGGCCAAAACGGCCGGCACAGCCAGCCACCTCCTCAAAACCCCTCCCCCCCTTCTTTCCACAAACGGGGCATCCCCTTATGGGAAACCCCTTTTTATCCTATCAGCCCTGGAAGCCACAAGCTGATGGCCGGGACAAAAGTGATCAAAAGCAGGGTGATTAACATGCAGATATAAAACGGGAACGTCGCCTTAACCACCCGTTCCATAGGCACTTTGGATACGGCGGACCCTATAAACAGCACCGCCCCCACCGGCGGGGTCAAAAGCCCGATGCCGCAGTTAAGCACCACCATAATACCGAACTGGACCGGGTCTAACCCGATGGAAACGGCGATAGGCAGCAAAATGGGCGTCGCAATTAAAATAATTGGGGCCATATCCATAATACAGCCCAGCACCAAAAGGATCAGGTTAAGGAGCAGGGCCAAAATTATGGGGTTCCGGGTAAGCCCCGTAATGGCGCCGGCCGCCAGTTCCGGCACATGGAGCCTTGTCAGGCAAAACCCGAAAATATAGGATAATTTTATCCAAAGTACATTTATCCTTTATTAATTTCATACAATCAAATATCTACTTCAGATCGAATATCCATCAAATAGCACAGATGTTTTCCGTATTGCCCCGGCAGGGGCCTTGAAAGCAATTTTTACACAGGAAGCCCTTTGCCATAAGGGGACGTTACCTGGAAAAAACAGACAGCCGGTATTCTGTAGGCGTCTGCCCGGTTCCCCTCCATAATCCGCCCCTGTCCTTTCCCTTTCCTGTGCCAGGCGGATCGCTTCTTCCATAACCAGCATCAGTTCCTTTTCGTCGCAAGGCTTCAATAAGTAGTCCAGGGCCCGCACGGTAATAGCCTTTCGGGCATAAGAAAATCCGTCAAAAGCCGTAAGGAAGATAATGCTGCACCCGGCATCCTTTTCCCGTATCGTCCGGTCGGCCTCAATGCCGTTGACCCCCGGCATCTCGATGTCTAAAATGGCAATCTGGACCTTTTCCCGCTCATAAACCTCCAATGCCTCCCTCCCGTTCCCTGCCTGGAAAACCTGACATCTGCCATTCAGGTTCCGGTCCAGCATCTGGTACAATATGATCCTCTCAATCCGCTCGTCATCTGCAATTAATACCCGGTACATCCTGCACCTCCTCTTTTTGCGTAAGGCCCTTTTTGCAGGCGCCCCCACTGCTATCCGATCCCTGTGGGATCCGCATCTGCACCACCGTGCCCCGGCTCTTCCTGCTGTAGATCTTTACCTGGCCGTTTCCGTACATGGCGTGTATCCTCCGGTAAATGTTTCCCAGGCCGATCCCTGTTTTGGAAGTCCCTTTTCCGCTTTTCTGGCTTTCTTCCAAAGCCTGGCACAATTCCCTATACCGGCCTTCGCCCATACCCTCCCCTGTATCCGCCACGGAAATGACCGCATAGCCACCCTCCTGCCAGGCCCGCAAAAATACCCTGCCCCCTTGTTCTTTCTTTGCCAGGCCATGGATTATTGCATTTTTCACCAAGGGCTGCAAGGTAAAAGCAGGGATCATTACCGCCCCCGGATCCAGTTCCAGCTTCCATTGATAGGCTACCCTTTCGCCAAAACGCATCCTCTGGATAAACATATAATCCTCCACCACTTTCAGTTCCCTTTCCAGCATCACAACCTGCTCGGACATTTTTAAGTTGTACCGGAACAGGCTGCTTAAACTATGGATCATTTGATCCGTGGTCTTGGCCCCCTCCAGTTTGGCCATTCCGGATATGGTATTCAGTGTGTTAAACAGGAAATGGGGGTTGATCTGGCTTTTCAGCAATTCCATCCTGGCCGCTTCCAGCTGTTTTTCCGCCTCTATCTTTTCCATCTCTTCTTTATGTAGCAGCTCTGCCATTTCGCTGTTTTTCTTCAAGGTGTTAATATACCCTTCTGTGGCATGCTTCATCTTATTGAAAGATTTTACCAGCTCCCCCACCTCGTCTTTATATTCCACAGACAAATCCGCTTCACTAAAGTCATACCGGGCGATTTTCCGGCTGCTTTCGGCAAGCAGGACGATCGGGCTTACCAGGGCATCGGACAAGGCTTTTGCCAAAACCATGGTCAACGCCAGCATACCCACCGAAAACGCCAGTACCACGTACCGCATCCCATAGATCGCCGGCAGCTTTTCCAGATAGCTGGCAATGCCTGTTTTCAAAGTGACCTGCACAAGCCTCCGGATATACGACTGCAAATAGCCTTGCATCTCATAAACGTCGTAAAGGCTGGCGATATACCCTTCCTCCCCGGAACTCATCTCAAGGAACTCATCCCGCCTTACCTGGTAGCTTTCGTACCCGTTCTTCACATTCCAAGTCCTGGCATAACGTTCACTTCCGATCTGCCCATAATCAAAAGGCAGGGCGTCAAGGCACCGCTGTGCCCTGGCGCAAGACAGCCTGTACGCCGCTTTGTTCTCCTCTCTCTTGTCCCTCACATAGGCGGCAAAAGCCTCGGCTTCCAGTTCCATGGCTTCTTGCAAATCATGGCACCGGGAGTTTTCATCCAGGATCTGGTTGAAATTCCTTACCACAAAATTCATGGCCACTATATTAAACGCCACGGAAAGGCCCATAACCAAGAGAATCATAACGGCAAAAATGTCCAGTTTTTTCTTTAAAGAAATTTCCATCCACAGTTTTCTGGCTTTTCCCATCATCGGCAATTCCTTCCTGGCGCAATTTTTTCTGGCCCGCATATTGTTACCATTGTATTGAAATCATTTTTTCTTGTCAAGCTAAACGGGCGGATCCCCAGGCTTTCCTATGAGAATAAAGTGAGAATAAAGGGTCCGATGAACCGGACCCTTGCGCCGGAGCGCGTCTGCGTCAACAGATATTCCCCTAAGGCGCGAAGTGCGCATCCCCGGATGGTTTTTGCTTTATCGGGCGCAATTTCCTATAAAGTAAAAAAGAATCCTGCTCTGCAGGATTCTCCGCCTGCGGCGGGTCGCTTCAGCGACATAATTCCTTTCCGCCGCAGTGCGATCCCCGCGGAGCGTTTTGTATCATAGGACGCACTTTCCTATGATATAAAAAAGGGTCCGCATAGCGGACCCCCACTGAAAGCTGCTGCAACAAAAGCTGGCCTTATTTTCATCCTTGAAAGCCGGGCGGCATTACAGCAGGCTTCCCCGCAGTTCTTCCCCGCTTTTGTGCGACAGGTAAGACGGGGCAATGTCAAACACGGTCTTGCACCCGCTCATCCCCTCCTGGTTCATCCGGTACGCCGCCCTTGCGTAGGCAACGAGCACTGCCCCGGTAAACTCCGGATTGGAGTCCAGGTTTAAACGGTATTCTACCACATGGCCATGTTCCAAATCCATCCCCGTCCTCCCCGTACGGATCACGCATCCGCCGTGGGGCAAACCGCTATGGTCCCTGGCCAATTCTTCCTCAGTAATAAAATGTACGGTTGTGTCATAATCCGCAAAGTAATTGGGCATGGCCTTAATCTCTTGTTCAATCCGGGCCAGGTCCGCCCCTTCCTGGGCTACTACAAAACACTCCCGGGTATGTTTCTGCCGGGTGGACAGTTGGGGGGCAGCGCCGCTCTTGACAGCCTCCACCGCCTCCGGTACAGGAACCGTATACTGCCTTGCGTCTTTCACCCCGCAGATCCGGCGGATGGCGTCGGAATGGCCCTGGCTGACGCCTTTGCCCCAGAAGGTATAATCCTGTCCTTCCGGAAGGACCACGCTGGCATATAGCCGGTTTAGAGAAAACATCCCGGGGTCCCAGCCACAGGAAATGACGCTTACCTTGCCCCCGCGCTTCGCCTGGGCATCCACCGCGGCAAAATGCCCGGGGATTTTCGCATGGGTGTCAAAGCTGTCCACCACATTGTACATAGCCGCATATTGGGGCGTCTGTTTGGGAAGGTCCGTAGCGCTCCCCCCGCACAGGATCAAAACGTCAACCTCCCCTTTCCTGCCCTCCAGCTCATCCGCCGGCAACACCTGGGCATCTTTCGTGGGTACCGATAAGCTTTTGGGGTCCCTGCGGGTAAAAACAGCCGCCAGTTCCATATCCGGATTCTGCCGGATTGCGCTTTCCACCCCTTTCCCCAGATTGCCGTACCCTAAAATACCAATTCGAATCGCCATAAACCGTCCTCCTTCTGAAATCGTTTTGCCTTTCCGCTTTCAACCTGCGTTATAACGTTAGCCCCAGCTCCTGCATAGCCCAGGCAATCCCGTCTTCCTCCACCCGTTTTGTCACAAAAGTGGCGTAAGGCTCCAACACCTTGTCATGGTCATGCATAAGCACCGCATTGTCCGCATAGGCAAACATAGCCAGGTCGTTGCTGCTGTCGCCAAATACATAGGCGTCCTTTTTTTCCAGGCCATAATGTTTCAGTACCCAGGCTATGGCCGTAGCCTTGGTATATCCTGCCGGGACGCATTCATAAAAATCATCCCCCCGGTCAATCACCTGGATGTCCGGCGACAAAAACGAAAAAAATCCCTCCCTGTCGCTGCCTTTGTCTGCGAAAACGCAAAATTTGTCAAATTCCAAGTTTTCGTCCTCCCAGCGGCTGTCGGTCAAAAGCCCCTTCCTGGCCACCTCGTCCCGCAATGCGTTCAGGGGCCGGATCCAGGAACGCTGTTTTCGCATATAAAGGCCTTCCGTACTTTCCAATATGCCGTCAAAGCCATAGCCGACCATAGCCTTACGGATTTCGCGGCCCTTTTCCTTGTCAATCCTGTGCTGGAATACCACTTTCCCCCGCTCTACCACGCAGGTTCCACATCCGCACAAAATCCCGTCGCAGCCCACCGTATTTTCAATGTCCTTTAAAAAGGAATACGTCCGCCCCGAATTGATAAACACCAGGTTCCCTGCCTGCCGCGAAGCCGACAGGGCCTTTACTGCGCTGTCCGGGACTGTATGGGTAACTTCGCTTAACAGT
This sequence comes from uncultured Lachnospiraceae bacterium, assembly GCA_910584845.1. GTDB lineage: Bacteria > Bacillota > Clostridia > Lachnospirales > Lachnospiraceae > Brotaphodocola. The sequence goes on along the minus strand of CAJUDH010000008.1, from coordinate 91,853 downwards.
GTCCCGTCCACGTCGAAAAATAACGCTTTTCTTCCCATATCCTCTCTCTTTCCTATCAATAATATTGTTTTTCTGTCCGGACCCCGATTATAACTTTTGCCGCCAAAACACCATAGCCTGCTGCCTACGGGGGATCGTATAGAAAGCCGTTGGGACGACTTTGCCTATTGCCACTGCGCCCCTTCAAACACCTACTCGCCGTCTTCTACTTTAGACTTGTCAAAACCGCTGGTATCAAGCCCTTCCAAAGCGGTACACCCTTGAAACATCCCCTTCATACTGGTTACCTGGGACGTGTCAAATTGGCTTACATCCAACCGCGCCAGGCTGGCGCATTCCTCAAACATAAAGCTCATATCCGTCACCCGGGAAGTGTCAAAATGGCGCACATCCAAACTGGGCAGGCTGGCGCATACCCGGAACATATGGGTCATGCTTGTTACCTGGGAAGTATCGAAACTTCCGATGTTCAATTCCGTAAGCCCTTCACAGCTCTGGAACATAAACCCCATATCCGTCACCCGGGAAGTGTCAAAACTGCTTAGGTCCAGTTTTGTCAAACTTTTGCAGCCGCTGAACATGGCACTCATGTCTGTCACCTGGGAAGTATCAAAACAGCCTCCGAAATCAATATCTGACAGGTTGGAATAATAGGCAAACACAGCGCTGCTGTCCGGATTGGCACATACCCCTCCGTCCCCGGCTATGTATAAATCGTATTTATCGCCGTTGGGCTCTGCCCATGCCATAACCCCTCCGTCCCCGGCGGCCGATACGTCCCACCCGTCGGGCGGCACGTGGTCCAGGCTGTCTTTAAAATGGATGGAAGAAATGGTTTCCCTTTGCAGGCCGCTCCCCAAAACCATCTTGTTTTCGTCACGGAACTTCACATAATCCCCCATCAAAATATTGGTCCGGGCCGTTTCCTTCGAATCCCGGGTAGCGCCCCCTTCCTCCACAAGGGCCTCTTCTTCCCCCGTCGCCTCTGCTACAGGCGGGGATCCCTCCTCCCCTTGCCCGCCTCCCCGAAAAATAAAAAACGGCGCAAGGGCCAATGTAAGCAGCAAGCAGCCGCACAGGGCCCCTAACCCTATTTTACCCGGAATTTTCTTACTTGCGGCCGTGTTCCCTAATGCCCCATGCCCGGTGCCTGGCCGGGGCTTTTTGCCAGGTCCGCCTCCCATGCCATGCCATGCCTTTTCATAGGGCGCGCCCGCACAGCCTGCCTTGGCCCCGGAATATAGCCTGGGGCCCGAAGGCTCCTCAAAAGCCTCTATCAGTTCCCCCATGGTCTGAAAACGGTCCCGGGAATCAAGGGACAACCCTTTCATCAAGGCTTCTTCCTGGTATTTTGGCATTTTTATCCCCTGCAAGGAAGGAAGCTTCAAACGGTCTTCCTCCTGCCGGTCCGTGGCCAGATCCGGCAGCCGGCCGGTAATAGCCCGGTACAAGGTGGCACACAAGCCATAAACATCCGTCCACGGCCCTTGTACCCCATGGCTTTTGTATTGTTCTATGGGGGCATAGTGGGGCTTTAAAATCACCGACATGTTTTTAGCCCTATTGATAAAATCCCTGGCCGCCCCAAAATCAATGAGTTTTCCCTTATGGTCCGGTGTCACCATAATGTTATCCGGGCTTATATCCCGGTGGATCAGCCCCGCCCGGTGCACCTGTTCCAGGGATTCCATAACCGGCTTCATCAGTTCCAGTGCCTGGGCCGGCCCTATGTGCCCTTTATGCCCGTCCAGGACCTGCTGCAGGGTCTGGCCTTCCACAAATTCCATAATGATATAAGCCGTCTCATTTTCCTGGAAACAGTCCTTTACCTCCACAATGCCCGCAAGGCCCCGAAATTTTGCCAGACGTTGGGCTTCCTCCAAAAACTTCCTCTTTTCACTCCGGAAAACCGCCCCCTTTTGCCTGGAGGATGCCTCCAGGCCGTTGCGGATAGCAACGTTCCTGGTAACCAGTTCGCCCACGTAAAATTCTTTAATCGCTGTTTTTTCCCTCCGGTTCAGGTCATACCCTACATATGTGATCCCGAACCCGCCTTCCCCGATTACCCTGCCCACCAGGTATTTTCCGGCCAAAATGGTTTCCGGGGGAAGATAATAGGGGTTGGGCCGGTACTTTTCCTTCTGGAAGCCGCAATGGGGGCATGGCCCCAAACCTTGCTTTTCCTTCATGCACCCCATACATAAATTCAGCTCCATCACACGTATCCTCCGATTTCTGAAAAGGGGCCTCCCATACAAGGCCCCCATCCCTTACCCCAGCAAAAATTCACTTAGCACCTGGTTGCTCACATCGGTCCCCCGCTCCGTCAGCCTTACCCAAGGGGCTTCCACTTCAATCAGCCCCTGGGCCTTTAGCCTGGCCAGCACCGGCTCGTAAATGTTCCACATGTTCCGGCCGAAACGGCCTAAAAACTCGCTGCCGGACACGCCCTGTACCATCCTAAGGCCCAAAAACATAAACTCTTCCATTTTCTCTTCCATGGTCAGTTCCTGTATGTCCTGGGCCGCCCCCCCGGGGCGCCTTAAGTCCAGGGACAGGTATTCCCGCAAAACCGGCGTGTTGCAAAACCGGCGCCCCCCCACATAAGAAGAAGCCCCTAGGCCCAGGCCTAAGTAATCCACGCCGGTCCAGTAGCCTATGTTATGCAAACATTCACGGCCCGGCCTGGCATAGTTAGAGATCTCATAACGGGCATATCCCTGGGAAGCCAAAAACTCTTTGGTCAAATGGTATATCTTCCGGTCTTCTTCCTCGTCAGGCAGCGGCGGCCAGTCCTCCCATTTAGGGGCGCCGTTTCCTGGCACGCCGCCTTTTTCCATATCCGGCCCCCGCAGGGCGCCTCCTCCCTGGCCCCGGCTGCCCCCCGCTTTCTTTTTCGCCCAAAGCCGGTCGTACTGCTTTACGTTTTTCGGGCCGTAACGCTCATAAAAGGGGGTGCCTTCTTCAATGGTCAAACTATAGGCAGAGATATGTTCCGGCTTTAACATGGCCACTTTGCGCAACGTATTTTTCCAGGAATGGAGGTTTTGCCCCGGCAGGGCAGACATCAAGTCTATGTTGATATTGGTAAAGCCGGCCTGGCGCGCCCGCTGGTAGCTTTTTAAAAATCCGTCAAACGTATGGATCCGCCCCAGCATTTTCAATTCCTTGTCATCGGAAGACTGAAGCCCTAAACTGATCCGGTTAATCCCGCTTTGCAGGTAAGTCTCCAGCTTGTCCATGGTCAAAGTGCCAGGGTTGGCCTCGATGGTAACCTCCGCGTCCATGTCAATATCAAAGCATCCATAAAGGACGGCAAACAATTCTTCTACCATATGGGCCGGCAGCATGGACGGCGTCCCCCCGCCCAAAAATACCGTGGACACATGGGAATTTTGAAAATTCGCGCCCTGGCCATAAATCTCCTCGATCAATTTGTCCACATATCCCCGGTATGACCGCTCCGGGGCCGCATAAGACAAAAAATCACAGTAGTTGCATTTATGGGCGCAGAACGGGATATGGATGTATAATTCCAATTCATTTTTATTCATCATCCAGTTTCAGTACGCTCATAAAGGCTTTCTGCGGAATCTCCACACTGCCGATCTGGCGCATCCGTTTCTTCCCTTCTTTCTGTTTTTCCAACAGTTTCTTCTTCCTGGTAATATCACCGCCGTAGCATTTGGCCAACACGTCCTTGCGCACGGCTTTCACCGTCTCCCGGGCGATGATCTTGCCGCCTATGGCGGCCTGGATCGGGATTTCAAACAAATGGCGGGGGATTTCATTTTTCAGCTTTTCGCACATTTTGCGCCCCCGCTCATAGGCAGAAGCCCCATGGACGATAAAAGACAGGGCGTCTACTTCCTCCCGGTTTACCAGAATATCCAGTTTCACCAGCTCCGCCTGCTCATACCCCTTTAAATCATAATCAAAGGAAGCATATCCCCGGGAACGGGATTTCAACGCGTCAAAAAAATCGTAGATAATCTCGTTAAGGGGAAGGTCATACCGAAGCAGGGCCCGGGTTTCTTCCATGTATTCCATGCCTTTATACACGCCCCGCCGTTCCTGGCACAAAGTCATGATGGCGCCGACAAACTCGGTGGTCACCATAATCTCGGCGGAAACGATGGGTTCCTCCATATAATCAATCTCCGTAGGGTCTGGCAAATTGGTAGGGTTGGTGAGCTCAATCCGGTCCCCGTTTTTTTTGTAGACCCGGTACACCACACTGGGGGCGGTAGTAACCAAATCCAGATTATACTCCCGCTCCAGCCGTTCCTCAATAATCTCCAGGTGCAAAAGCCCCAAAAAGCCGCACCGGAACCCAAACCCCAAGGCAACTGAGGTCTCCGGCTCATAGAACAGGGAGGCGTCATTGAGCTGCAGTTTCTCCAGCGCCTCCCGCAAATCGTTGTACCGGGCCCCGTCTGCCGGATAAAGCCCGCAGTAAACCATAGACGTGACTTTCTTATATCCTGGCAGCGGCTGGGCGCAGGGCCGGGCCGCATCCGTCACCGTATCCCCCACACGGGTGTCCTTTACATTTTTGATGCTGGCCGTCAGGTACCCTACCATACCGGCGGTCAGGCTGTCGCAGGGGATAAAACGTCCGGCGCCAAAATACCCCACTTCCACCACTTCTTCCTCTGCCCCCGTAGCCATCATCCGCACCATAGCCCCTTTTTTAACGGTGCCTTCCACCACCCGGCAGAACACAATAACCCCTTTATACGAATCATAAACCGAATCGAAAATCAACGCCTGCAAAGGGGCCGTAGGATCCCCGGACGGCGCAGGGATCCGGTGGACAATGGCTTCCAGCACCTCGTCCACGTTAAGCCCGGTCTTGGCGGAAATCCGTGGAGCGTCATGGGCCTCAATGCCGATCACGTCCTCAATCTCGTCTGCCACCCGGTCCGGTTCCGCGCTGGGCAGGTCGATTTTGTTGATGACCGGAAACACATCCAGGTCATGGTCCAGGGCCAGATATACATTGGCCAAAGTCTGGGCTTCTATGCCCTGGGCCGCGTCCACCACCAAAATGGCCCCGTCGCAGGCCGCCAGGCTCCGGCTAACCTCATAGTTGAAATCCACATGGCCGGGGGTGTCGATTAAATTAAAAATATACTCCTCCCCGTCCTGGGCCCGGTACACTGTGCGCACGGTCTGCGCCTTGATGGTGATGCCCCGCTCCCGTTCCAAGTCCATATTATCCAGCACCTGGGACTGCATTTCACGGCTGGTCAAAAGCCCGGTTTTCTCAATGATCCGGTCTGCCAACGTAGACTTTCCGTGGTCAATATGGGCTATAATGCAAAAATTTCGGATTTTGCTTTGATCTATTACTTCCATAACATTTCCTCTCTTGACTTTTGTTTTCCCGCAGCCTCCCATCCACTTTCTTATCTTACCTTGAAATCCCCTGATTTGCAAGGCTATCCGGCAAGTTTCTTTTATCCGCCCCCTTGCAGCACCCCGTCCAGGACCTCTGCCAACGGCTCCATGGCATTGAATGCCTCCTGCCCGCTGTTGGTCTGGGCCCCCACTTCCACCAAAGCCGACCTGGGGCGCAAATGAAGGTTGTAGCGCAGCCCTTTCATATAAATTTTCCGGGTAAACCCCGGATATGCCTCTGCCGCTTTCAGCTGCATCTGCAAGGAAAAGGCCAGGTTCCCGCCAATATTAGGGTTGGGCAGGTATTCAATCAAGCCCTCCGGCGTCCGGCTCATGCCCTGGAAAAACATAATGTTGGCCGTAGGCTTCCCGTTTACTTCCGATACCAGGTGCAGGCCCTCTTTTACCCCGTCCCGGTGGAGGTCCAAAACCACCTGGATGGTAGGGTTCTCCTGCAATATCCTGGTGACCCCTTCCAATGCGTAATTATAAGCCCGGTTCCGGTCCAGCTTCCCCCCTTGCATATCGTAGGTGCTGGTGTCGTGGATTACCTGCCAGCCTTTGGCTTGTAGAAGCTGCGTCAAATAATTCCCTGCCTCCACTACGGTAGCCCCCGGATTGCCCGGGCCATAATCCGCATACCGCTCTTGGGAATGGGTGTGGTAGATAAGGATCTGGGGCGCGGACCCGTCCTTTTCCAGGCGCAAGTCCATGCCCAGCAGCACGTCGGCCTTCATCAGCTCCCGGGGCGCTGTGGTAGACGCATGGACATTGTAAAAATGCTTCATCAAAAAATCATAATCCTGAAGCTGGGACATTGCCGGTATAGAGCCTTTGCCGGCGCCTTCCTGGCCCTTTGTGCCCGTTTCCCCTAAGGCGTCCCCGGCCGTTTTTTCCCCTGCCATTGCCACCGTTTCCCCGGCTTGCGGATAACTTCCTTCTTCCCCGGACCCGCCTTGTATACCGTCCCCAGACCCGTCTGCAGCATCTGCGTAGTTTCCCAGCTGGTTCCAGGCACCCCCCACCGGCCCCTGCCCCCCCAGGTTCATGGTGCCGGCATCCTCGGGCCCTGCCCCGGTGCTTTCATCCCAAAAAAGGTATACGTATGTGTCATACGTATACCTGTATTCTTGATAAATGGCATAAGATGGGTCCTTCCCCCATTCTGGCCCTTCTGCACGTTCAGGTGATATGGCCGGATAGCAGCTCCCCAGCAACATTGTCAATCCGCGGATCAGCCATGCCAGCCATCTACTCAAGGCGGACAATTTCCTTTTTCAGCCGTTTCATGATTTTTTTCTCCAGCCGGGAAATATAGGACTGGGAAATCCCCAGCAGATCTGCCACCTCTTTCTGGGTCATCTCGGTCCCGTCCACATCTTTCAGCCCGTAACGCAGCTCCACAATCTTCCTCTCCCTGGGGCTTAACCGGCTGATGGCGTGGTTTAGCAAATTCTTTTCTGTCTCGTCTTCCAGGCCCCGGTAGATAATGTCTTCATCGGTGCCCAAAATATCTGACAACAACAATTCATTTCCGTCCCAATCTACGTTCAGCGGCTCGTCAATGGATACTTCCATACGGGTCTTATTATTTCTGCGTAAATACATCAAGATTTCATTTTCTATGCACCGGGAGGCATAGGTTGCCAGCTTAATGTTCTTTTCTGGGTTAAAGGTGTTAATGGCTTTAATCAGCCCGATCGTGCCAATTGATATAAGGTCTTCCACCCCCACGCAGGTATTGTCAAACTTTTTGGCAATATATACCACCAGGCGCAAATTGTGCTCGATCAGTTGGGAACGGGCTTCTTTCTCCCTCTCCGTGCCCAGTTGGGCGATCAATTCCGCCTCCTCCTTCCCGTCCAGCGGCGGCGGCAGGATATCTGCCCCGCCTATGTAGTGCACTTCCCCTTGCCTCTGCCACAACATGGTCGCAAAAGACGACGTAGCTTTAAATTGAAACCGGTTTGGTATCGAAACCTTGATAATCATTCCCTCAATCCCTCCAAGTCTTTTTTCAATGGATGTTCCTCCCCGTGCAGAAGCATTTCATAGCGGCAGGCCGCTGACAACGGGTTTTTGCTGATAGCCAGCCAAGGCCGTTCATATCGCCAAAGCAGCCTGCCGTCCCTCTCCACCTCCATAAAGTCAATCCGGATCCCCGGCATCAAACCATACTCGGCGCCCACTGTCCGGAAAGGGATATAAATGATCCGGTTCACCGTCCCGCAGAACTGGCGGCACGCCTCACTGGTAATCACGTGAACCGGCTGATGGCTATAAGGTTCATAAAGCTGGTTGCCTGTATCCCATAAAGCGTTTACCGTCTTTGTTGCCCCTTTGTAACACAGCTTAACCTGGTACAGGCTATGGCGTGCCCTCCCCTGCCGCTGTAACAGGCGCAGGCAGGCGCTGACGCCAAAATAAGCCCCCGCCACCCAAAGGCACAAAGCAGGCAGGCTTTTTAAAGGGAAGGGGCCCATTCCAAAAAAATAGCCGTTGGTAAAATCCTGGCTGTTCCATAAGCCAAGCAGGCCCCCGAGCCCGGCGCCCACCATCCAGAATACGGCCAGGCGTACCCCTAATTCCCGCAGCCCGCCGTTTTCCCCCCCTATTCCAAAAGCCAGGGCCACCATAGCCCCCCCAACCAGGAACCAGGTAATTATCAGCCCCAGCCAGCCTCCCAACCCCGGCAGCACCAAAACCAGGCACGCCCACACTGCCCCGGCCCCGGCGGCGGCAGACATCCGCAAAAATCTGCCCGGCAGGCAAAGAAGGCGTTTCACCAGAAAAAGGATCAGGTAATCCAAAGCAAAATTTACGGCAAAATAAACATCCAAATAGATCCTGACCATCACACGCCCCTGGCCACCCCCTCTCACAGATCCATTATAGCCGCCCCGGAAGGAAAATTTTGTCAAAGGCAGACGCCAAAGTACATTTTTTACGCGACAAAAAAAGACAGGGGCGATTGCTCCTGCCTTTTATCTTTCTTGCCTTATATCTTTTTTGTTTTTTCTCTACGCCGCCCGCTGGCTTTGGCGTTGGTTTCTGAACTGCTACCGCTTATTCTTCAGGAAATCCGGAATGTTAATCTGTACGTCCCTGTTTAAGGGGCGGTAAGACGGCTGGGACGGCGCAGCGGATGGCTGGCCGGACTGGGGCATAGCCCTCTGGGAAGAGGTATGCCCGCCTTGGGGCTGGCCTACTGCCCTTGCCGTAGCGCTGGCTTCTGCGGTAGCCGCCGCCTGGGAATTGGTGCCCTGGGGCCCGTAACCCATGCCGGAAGGCATCTTCTGTTTATAGCTATTAAACCCGGCTACAGCCTTATTCACCGGAACCGCAGCTTCCCGGCCGTCTAAGCCGGTAGCGATAACCGTTATGCTGGCCTCATCCTGCGCGTTTTCGTCATACATGGCGCCAAAAATAATATTGGCGTCGTCGCCTGCCAGCTCCTGCACAAAGCTGGCGGCTTCATTGGCTTCAATCAGGCTGATATCGCCGGAAATATTGATAATCACATGGGAAGCGCCCTCGATGGTCGTCTCCAAAAGCGGGCTGGCCACTGCCTGCTTCACTGCCTCCAGCGCCTTTTCGTCCCCTTTGGCATGCCCGATACCGATATGGGCGATGCCCTTGTCGGTCATAACGGTCTGCACATCGGCAAAATCCAGATTGATCAGGCCCGGCACGTTGATCAGGTCGGTAATCCCCTGAACGGCCTGCTGCAGCACCTCGTCCGCTTTCTTCAAAGCGTCAGGCATGGTTGTCCTGCGGTCCACGATCTCCAGCAGCTTGTCGTTGGGGATCACGATCAGCGTGTCCACGCTCTCCTTAAGCCGTTCAATGCCGGCAAGGGCATTGGTCATACGGGCCCTGGCTTCAAAGCGGAAAGGTTTGGTCACTACGCCTACGGTCAAGATGCCCATGTCCTTGGCTAACTGGGCGATAACCGGCGCAGCCCCGGTACCGGTGCCGCCGCCCATGCCGCAGGTGACGAACACCATGTCGGCGCCCTTCATGGCCTGGGCCAGTTCTTCCGAGCTTTCCTCGGCTGCCTTTTGGCCTACCTCAGGCTTGGCCCCCGCGCCCAGCCCTTTGGTCAGTTTCTCGCCGATCTGCATGGCAGTGGGGGCTTTACAAAACTGTAGCGCCTGCTTGTCCGTGTTAATGCCGATAAACTCAACGCCTACAATATTCTCGTCAATCATACGGTTTACCGCGTTGTTCCCTGCGCCGCCCACACCGATTACCACGATTCTGGCGGAACTGTCCGCCTCATTTATTTTAATCTCTAACAAGACCGTCTTCCTCCTTCGACCTTCTCTGCTCTGTCATTGTATCTCTCCGCACGCCACATACGGCGCATATTAGCGCCAGCCACCCATAAAAGCCGGCCGCTCCGTCCTTTGGCCCACCCTTTGTTTTAGCTGCTGCCAAACAGGCAATACTGGCGCCCGGTAACCCGCAGCTGCCAATCATCCCTTTCATAGCAACTACCATTCAATTAACCTACCTAATACTATATGTGATTTTGCGAAAAATATCAACCGTTATTTTGCAAAATTTTCATGGGAATTTTTTTCCTGCTGTTATTTATGGTTATGTATTTTGGCATGGAAACACCCCGCTTTCCTTTGCGCCGGGGCCCAAAACCGCCAAAGCGGGGCAGCCGGCCTTTTATCAGGGGGATGGCTGAAAAGTAGAGACAGCCGTATTGGTTTCGTCGTAGTTTTCCAGGTGGAGGATCCCTTTCCTCCCCTCCAGCTTTGGCAGCATGGAACTTAATTCGGTGATTTTTCCGTTTAAGCCCTCATTGCCCCCAAGCAGCACCTGGATGTCCCCCAGATACAAAGTAGCCTCCCCAAAATGGTTGTATTGGATTTCGTCCACCTGCAATTGGTTGATGGACAAAACCTGGGTCAAATTGAGGATCTCCTGGAAAATCTTCCCATCTTCCACCGGCAGTTTCTGATAAAGGACAATTTTCCCGAATTTCAACCCGCTTACCAAGGGCACATCCGGCAATTTCTCATTGGCGCTTTCCACAATAATGCCATCCTTGTCAAAATACAGGTAGCTGCTCATATAGGAGACATACCCTACGACGCTTTTTTCATAAACGATCACCTCGACCTGGGTGGGGCTATGGAATACCAGCTTATAGCCCTCCACAAAAGGGATGGGGTCGTGGCCTTTTACGCGGTCCCGAAAATAGCAGAATAAAAAATTCCGGCTTAACTGGTCGGGGAACAGCATTTCCGTCATCTGTTCCTGGGTGAACCGTTTATTCCCTGTTATGGTGATGGTTTTTATGTTGACCGACAAGGCCAGGATTGCCAGCAGCAGTAACGCCAACGCCACCATTGGCATTTTCCCCCGCTTACCTTTCTGTGCTTTCTGCATATGCTCCTCCCGCTGCAAATCCAGGTCCGGCTTATTATGGGTCCTCCAAAACCAGCCTGCCCCCTATCGACGCCAAATCGCGGCAAATGTCTTCATATCCCCTGCTAATATGCGAATACCCCCTGATTTCGCTGGCCCCTTCGGCGGCAAGGGCAGCTACCACCAGGGCGGCCCCTCCACGCAAATCCGCAGCCTGGACCCGGCTGCCCATAAGGGGGAACACACCCTCCACCTGGGCCGTCCCCCCGTCAATTATAATATGGGCGCCCATTTTTTGCAATTGCCGTGCAGTGGCAAATCTTTCCTCAAATATATCCTCCCTGATTTTTGAACCGCCTTCCGCCACCGAGGCCACAGCTAAAGTCACGGACTGCAGGTCCGTGGAAAATGCCGGATAAGGCCCTGTGCACAGCTTCACCGGCCGGGGGCGGCCCCGCATCCGGGCGCGGACCTGGTTTCCTTGGACCTCCAACCCACAGCCCATTTTCCTGGCCACTGCCAAGGTTTCCCCCATATGGCTTACGGGTGCGCCGGACAGCACGGCCTCGCCCCCCGCCGCCATCACGGCCCCTAAGTAAGTCCCCGCCACAATCCGGTCCCCCGGCACCGCAAACTCCCCGTCTTTCAGGGGCCTTCTGCCGTTTATGGACAGTACACTGGTCCCAATGCCAAAAACCTCCGCCCCCAAAGATGTTAAAAACCGGCAAAGGACCTCGATCTCCGGTTCCCTTGCCGCCCCATGGATGGTAGTGACGCCCTTTGCCGCCACCGCCGCCATTATGGCATTCTCTGTGGCCCCTACACTGGGGAAAGGGAGGGAGAGGCGGACCCCTTGAAGCCCGGTTGCAGACGCCGTGATTTTTTCCCCTTCTACCCGGATATCCGCCCCCATTTCCCGTAAGGCCCACAGGTGAAGGTCAATGGGGCGTTTGCCGATAGAGCAGCCCCCGGGGTGGCATGTCTTTGCCTCGCCAAGCCTGCCCAAAAGGGGGCCCAGCAGCATAACCGAGGAACGCATTTGTTTCACCCGGCCTTCAGGGATGGCGACCGGAACCAGGCCACGGGTATCCATAACCAGCGTATGCCCTTCCATCTGGCACCGGCACCCCATATATTCCAATATCCCCATCATACAAAAAACATCCTGTATGTTGGGGACATTCGTTATGACAATGGTTCCACTGTGGAGCAGCGCCGCCGCCATTACCGGAAGCACCGCGTTTTTAGACCCCTGGATGCCAACCTCACCCTGGAGCCTGTGTAAACCCTGGATTCGAATAAAAGACAACCCCATACCTCCCGTGTATTTGCCTATATTCCATCCTATGTAAACACTTTGGGAAATGTTTCTGGCCCATTGCAAAAATCCTTGCTCCTTCTTTCATTTTTGCCTGAAGCCGTCACTTTTCCAGTTTTATCTGGTTGGATACGCTAAGGACCATGCCCATTTCAATCATTAAAAACAGCACCGATGTCCCGCCGTAGCTGATAAACGGCAAGGTTATCCCCGTATTGGGGATGGTATTGGTGACCACGGCAATATTTAAAATCACCTGAATCGCGATATGGCCCATGACCCCCACCACCAGCAGCGCGCCAAATAAATCCGGCGCGTTTCCGGCAATGATGGTAAACCGGTAAACCAAAAACAAAAAAATCATAATCACGGAAACGGCGCCAAAAAGCCCCAGTTCTTCACAGATAATGGCAAAAATATAGTCGTTCTGGGCTTCCGGCACAAACCCCATTTTCTGGATGCTCTCCCCCAGGCCTTTTCCTACCAGCCCCCCGGACCCGATGGCATAAAGCCCCTGAAGCACCTGGAACCCCCCGTCCATGGGGTAAGCTTCCGGATCCAGCCACACATGGATCCGTTCCAGCTGGTAGGGCTTCAATAGCTTAATTGCTTCCAGTGCCGTGGCCAACGGCCCTGCCGTCAAAATCGCCGCCCCTCCCATAATGCCGCATAAAAAGAAAGGCCAGATTTTTTTACAGGCTACAAACAGCATAAAAAAAGCAATGCCAACGATAATAATCCCCGAACTCAAATTGTTGGCGGCCACCAATCCGGCTATGGGCAAGGTCAGGCCCGCAACCAGCCCTATGGATTTCCAGGAGTTTATTTTCTTCCCCAAATAAGTAATCACCGTAGCCAAAAGGACAATCAGCACGATTTTTACAAATTCCGTGGGCTGGAAGGTAACGCCGCCCACCTTCAGCCACCGCCTGCTGCCATGGGAATCTTTGCCTGCCAAGGCAACTGCAATCATAAGTACATAAGAAAGTATATAGGCCAAAACGGAAAACCTGGCATACCAGTGGTAATCCATCTTGGATATGGCAATGGCCAGGATAAGGCCGCCCATCGCAATCTTTAGCTGCCGGACCATAAAATAGGCCGGGTTATTGTATTTCAGCTGCGCCGTATAGGAACTGGCGCTATAGATCATCACCAGCCCGAAGGCCATCAGAAAAATAATACTGAACAGGAGGCTGTAATCGTAAAAACGTTTTACCTTATTTTTGGGGGCCATAGCCTCATCCTTTCTATCTCCCATGCATTACAAGCTCCGCACACATTCCTTGAAAATCCTGCCCCTCTCCTCATAATTTGCAAACATCCCCCAGCTGGCACATGCCGGGGACAAAAGTACGTTGTCGCCGGGATCCGCATAGGCGGCGCAGACGCTCACTGCCTCAAACATGTCCTCGGCGTACATGATCTCGTTAAAGCCGTGGGCCCGGGCACACTCGGCGATTTTATCCCGGGTCTGGCCGATAAGCACCAAGTATTTTACCTTGCCTGCAAACTCCTCGATCCAGGCATCATATTCGCTGTGTTTGTCATAGCCCCCCGCAATCAGCACCGTGGGCCCGGGCATTGCGCGGATGGCCTGGATTGCCGCATCCGGATTGGTCCCTTTGGAATCATTGTAAAATTTGACGCCGGCCCTTTCCAGCACAAACTCAATCCGGTGTTCCACTGCCTGGAACCGCCTCACCACCATACGGACCGTGTCCATGGGAACCCCCATGCAAATGCCTATGGCAATGGCCGCCATCACGTTTTCATAGTTGTGGCGCCCCAACAGCTGCAGCTCATGGACATTTACCACATTTTCCTTCTGCCCCTGATGGGCATACACGATCTGGCACCCGGCCAGGTAAATGCCTTCGTCCAGGGGCCGGGCGCTGCTGAAGAAAAATACTTTCGGCTTCAGCCCCTTACCCTCGCCGAACGCCCGTAATACCGGATCCTCATAGTTAAGCACCACCCAGTCCTTTTCTGTCTGGTTGACGCATACCCGTTCCTTAATCTCTATGTAGTTCTCCATAGTCCCGTGGCGGTCCAGATGGTCTGGGGTAATATTGAGGACCGCACTGATATTGGGGTGGAAATCCATAATGGTCTCCAGCTGGAAGCTGGAAATTTCTGCCACGGTCACCGACCTCTCCGTAGTCTCCAGGGCCGTTTCCGTATAGGGGGTCCCGATATTCCCCACCACAAACACTTCTTCAAAGCAGGCCTTCATCAAAGCCCCGGCCAAAGCCGTGGTCGTTGTCTTTCCATTGGTGCCTGTAATGGCTATGAGCTTTCCTTTGGACACATGGTAAGCCAGTTGAACCTCGCTCCAAATGGGGATCCCCGCCTCATCCAGCACAGCAACAAAAGGCGCATCCAGGGAAATCCCGGGGCTGATCACTGCCAGCTCTACCCCCACCAGGCTGGTCCGGCTTAATTCCCCCAACACAATGGACACCTTGGCGTCTTCGTCAAACTGCCTTTTTAACCGATTCCGGTCCAGCCGGTCGTTTCCGTCATAAAGGACCACCTGGCCACCCAGGGACAGCATAAGCTTCACCGCCGCAATGCCGCTTTTGCCGGCCCCGGCCACCAAAACTTTTTGATCGTCCATATTTTCCTCCATTCTGTGCATCATATACTTCCAAAATCTTTTTGTGCTCTTGTTATCCCTTTACAGCCCTAAATATGCCAGCAGGCACAGGATCGAGGTGACAATGGAAAACACCGCCACAACCCGGGTTTCCGACCACCCGCCCAGCTCAAAATGGTGATGGATGGGCGCCATCCGGAAAATACGCTTCCCCCCGGTGGCTTTAAAGTAGCCCACCTGCAACATCACGGACAGCACTTCCACCAGATAAACCATACCGATAATCGGGATAAAAAAGGGCATCTGCATCATCAGGGCGCTGGAAGCCACAAAGCCCCCCAGGGCCAGGGAACCGGTATCCCCCATAAACACCCTGGCAGGGTAGACGTTAAACAAAAGGAACCCTAGCAGGCTCCCCACCACCGCCCCGGTAATGGGGCTGATGCCGCTGCCCTCCCCCAGGGCCACTATGGTCAGGAAAGTGGCCACCAAAATAGTCACACTGGTGCAAAGGCCATCCAGGCCGTCGGTAAAGTTCACGCCGTTATCCGTGCCCAGCACCACCGCAAACACAAAAGGCACGAACAAAATGCCCAAATCCACAAAATACCCGCCGCCAAACCCGCCGGTAAAGGGGATCAGGGCCTCCGTCCCCACCTCGTCGGAATTCATGAGGTAATAGGCAAACACGCACGTAATCAAGATCTGCCCCGCAAGCTTTTGCTTGGGGTTTAAACCTTCCGACCTTTTCATCACAATCTTGATGTAATCATCCAAAAAGCCCACAATGCCAAAACCAACGGTCATAAACAAAACCGGAATAATCTTAGGGTAGTCCCGGATGTAAAACAAAGATGTAATTATAATGCTGGTAAGGATCACCAGCCCCCCCATCGTGGGCGTCCCTTGCTTTTTCAAATGCGCCTCGGGCCCGTCCGTGCGCACTTGCTGCCCAAACTTCAGCTTATGGAGAAAAGGAATAACAATGGGACATAATATGGCGCTGATGGTGAAAGCTATAATAATCGCTAGTATGGTTTCGTTAATCATGATGCACCCCTATTTGGCCGCCGCTTGACCAGGCGGAAGCCCTATTTATTATGTATGTTTTTGTATTTCGGCCGGCGCCGCAGCCTTATGCCGCGGCCTCGTCCTGTTTCCTTTCATAGTATACGTCTTTTTGAAAGAATAATCAACTACCGATTGGAATCGCCAAAAACAGATTCTAGTAATTTGGCCATGCTATTCATAATCTGGCGTATTCTTCAATTGCCCTGGACCGATTCCCAGATATGGTAAAATATTCTGAAAAATATCGGCAATGACCGGGGCGGCAATGGTGCCCCCATAATAGACCCCCTGGGGTTCGTCTATGGTGATCAGGGCAATGACCTGTGGGTCGTCTGCCGGCGCAAAGCCAATAAAAGACGAAATGTACTTTTTCAGGCTCCGGGGCAGTTTTTCGGAAGTGGCGGTCTTTCCGCCGATCCGGTACCCTTCCAGCGCAGCCTTTTTCCCGCCCCCTTGCGCCACCACCTGTTCCAGGGCATAGCGCATGGCTGCGCTGGTTTTTTCGGATAAAACGCCCTCCTTCACCGGATAAGTAAAACGGTGGACCGTTGTCCCGCCCCCGCCCACTACCTTCACCCCGAAATGCGGCGTTACCCTCCGCCCGCCGTTGATTACGGAGGAAGCAGTGGTAATCAGCTGGATAGGCGTGATCTGGAAAGATTGGCCAAAAGAAACCGTAGCCAATTCCACCAGGCCCATATTTTCTTTTTTATGCATAATGGTCCCTGCCTCCCCGGGCAGGTCGATCCCGGTCTTTTCCTTCATGCCAAATTGTTCAAAATAGCGGCAATAATTGTCCACCCCAAGCCTTTGCCCCACGTCAATGAATACGGGGTTGCAGGAATTCATCACCCCCTGCAAAAAGGTCTCGCCCCCATGGCCGCCCACTTTGTGGCACCGGATTTTCCGGTCTTCCACAATACGGAACCCGGGGCAGGAAAAAGTATCCTCCAAAGACACCACGCCGGCTTCCAGGCCGGCGGCGGCCGTAATGATTTTGGAGGTGGAACCCGGCTCGTAGGTATCGTTTATGCTGGGGTTCCTCCACATCTGGTTCAACCGTTCCTGCTTTTCCTTTGCGGAAATGCCTGCCGGCGCCTCCACATTCAAAGTAAAAGGGTCGTTTAAATTAAACTCCGGCACGTTTACCATGGCCATGATTCCCCCGTTCTGCGGGTTCATAATAATAACGGACACCCGTTTGGCCCCCTTTTTTTCCAGGGCCTCATAGGCGGCCTGTTCCGCATATTGCTGGATATTCACGTCCAGGCTGATATGTAAGTCATTTCCTGCGATGGGCTCCGCACGGTCTTCAAAAGCGTTTTCAATCTCCACGCCGGCCGCATCGGTAGTGGTAAGGATCATGCCGTTGACCCCTTTTAAATAAGGTTCGTAAACCACCTCCAGCCCGATAATCCCCTGGTTGTCGCCTCCTGTAAACCCCAAAACCTTAGATGCCAGGGAATCAAAAGGGTAATACCGTTTATAATCCTCATCCACTTTCACGCCGGCCAAATGGAAATCCCGGATCCGGTCCCCGGTCCCTTTATCCACATTGGTCCGGATGATTTCCCTTGCGCTGCGTTTTTCCACCTTTTTGCGTACCCCTTCCTCTTCCATCCCCAGTTCCCGGCATAAGGTTTCGATTACCTTTTCCCGGTCCTTTACCTGGTTATAGATTACGGAAATGGTGCAAACCGTACGGTTCGTAGCAATCACGGTCCCGTTGGCATCCAGGATATTCCCCCTGGCCGCCTTTATGGTACGCTCCCGCTCATGCAAATCTTCCGCCATCTGGCTATAATGGGCAGAACGGCATAACATCAAATAAGCCAGACGGCCCATTAGCCCTACCATGGATGCACACATCAGAAAACATAATAGGGCGGCCTTCCTCCGATGCCTGGTCTGATTGGAACCCATAGCGGCCCCCTGCCTTTGCTTATCCCTATAATATATGAATGGGCCCAGGGTTTAGAACGGGCAGGAGGAAAACGTCCGCATCCCTCCTGCCCGCTATTTTATGTGCCTTCCTCCGGACCGCTTGTTTCCTGGCCGGTGCTTTCCGCCTCGTCCCCGCCGGCCCCGCTTTCGGCCGTGCCTGTGCTTTCCCCAATATTGCCGTCGCCGCCGGCGGTGCTGCTTTCTTCCGGAGGCTGGCCGGGCACCATTCCCGGAAGCCCGTTTCCTGCCTCTTCGCCGCTTTCTATATATTCGTCGGTCTCATAAGCCTTTGTCTCTTCCGGCTGGGGATTTTCCGGGGGAAGGGGCGCTATGTTGTCCGTAACCCCTTCGTTTTCCGGGAAAGCCCCGGCGCCGTCTTCCTGCGGCCCCTGCTCCACCACGGGAAAAATGTTCAAATATGGCAGGATTTCCTTCATGATTTTCTGGAACACGCCGCTGGCATAGGAACTATGGGGCTGGTCTTTTACATGGGGGGTATCCACCACCACATATACCAGCACCTGGGGGTTATAAGCCGGCGCAAACCCACAGAAAGAAACCACATAATTTTTCTTGTCCCGGGGGGTCTTTTCCGCCGTACCGGTCTTTCCCGCAATTTCATAGCCTTCCACTGCGGCGGCTTTCCCCGTGCCCTCGGACACGGTCCGCAGCAAAGCTTCCCGGATAAAGCTTGCCGTATTCTCCGATACGGTTTCCCGCACCAATTTGGCGTCTACCTTTTTCACCACTGACCCCTGCTCGTTGTAAACCTGGCGCACGACATGGGGTTCATAGTAGGAACCGCCATTGATCACGGAACAGTAGGCAGCCGCCATCTGGATCATGGTACAGTTATAATTCTGGCCGAAAGCGTTGGTGGCCAGGGAGGTAACGTCCATGTTTTCTTCGCTGTAAACCAAGCTGGCCGCGTCTTCCTCCCCCGGCAAATCAATCCCTGTTTTCAGGCCAAAGCCAAACATTTTCTGGTATTTGGAAAAACGGTTCCGTCCAATCATGGCGGCCATCTGCATCATACAGTCATTGCAAGACTGCATCAACGACTCCGCCACGGTCAGGTTCCCATGGCCGGTACCTTTTACGCAGGCAATGTCCCAGCCCCCTACTTCTTGATGGCCGTCGCAAAAAAAAGATTCGCTTCCGTCGAGGATGCCCTCTTCCATGGCTGTGGCCACCGTAAAGATCTTCTGGGGGGAACCGGGCTCAAAGGTATCGCTAATGCAGAAATTGCGCCATTCCTGGTTCCAGGCCACCTGCCTCCCATAAGAGAGCACTTCCTCATCGCTAAAATGGTCTGGCACCTGTTCCCGGGTTATGGTGGAGCCGTCCGTATTCCGATGCTGGTTTTTGTATACGCTGACGGCCTCTTTTTCCCCCATTTCCCGGATTTCCTCCTCCCCGTACCGGCCGGAAACCGCCCTCGGGTCGTTTAAGTCAAAGGTCTTGTCGCTGGCCATAGCCAGGATTTCTCCGTTATTGGGGTCCATCACCACTACGCCCACCCGGTCGGAACCGGTTTCATTTAGCCATTCCTGGATATGGTTTTCCACCACCGTCTGGATACGGATGTCGATGGTAGACATAACCTTGCCCCCGTTGACTGCGGATTTAATCACCCGTTCCAAATTGGAATCGTCGTTCAGGTAGCCATACTCCCGCCCATTGACCCCGGTCAAATATTCATTATAAGACCGTTCTATGCCGGTAGAACCGTCCACGCCGTCGCTGTTGACAAAGCCGATCACATTGCAGCCCAGGGAATTGTAGGGATAGTACCGGCGGTATTCGTCTTCAAACCAGACCCCCTTCACCCGGGTTTTTGACCCATTGGCTATATTGGCCTTATTGGTCTCTTCCTGGAGTTTTTCAAACGCTTCCTTCTGTTCGTAAGAAAGCTGCCTGGCATACCGGATGTATTGTTTGGAAGCGTTTTCCGTAATCAGGGAACGGATCACCTGGGCATCGTAGCCAAAAACATTTACCAAAGCCGATACCGTCGCCTCCAGGAAATTCGCCTCGTCCCACATAACCTGTTTCGGGTCAATAATCAGGTTGTACACTTTCTCCGTGGTGGCCAGGCAGGTACCGTTGCGGTCCACAATGTCCCCCCGCCGGTAAGGTATGGTCCGGCTTTCATAGTTTTGCTGGGACAATACGATCTGGTTATAGCTGTCCTTGTTGTTTTTAACAATGTCATACAACACATAGAGCAAAGCAAACAAAGCCAGCACAATCACGATGACCGCGATCGCCAGCTTTTCTCGCATATATTTTAAAAACACACGCCTCTTTCCCGGCTTCCTGCCAGGGTTATTGGTCGGGGATGTCCTCATACTGCCTTACATACTCGCTTTCTGTCTTATCATACAAAAGCACCTGTTCCGGATTGGCATATACCATGCCCAGTTCTTCCGTAGCCACTTTATAAATATGATCCAGATCGATGCTGGCATTGATCCTGACCTGCAATGCGTCGTTTTCCACTTTTAATTGTTCTACCTTCTTTTCCAACTCCTCTATCTGGGAAAGCCTGGAAGCCATGGCCGACTGGACCTGCAAATAATTCACGCAGATGGCCAAGACACAAAATGCCGCAAAAGTCAATAACATCACGTAAGGCAAATCCATGCGGAGCGCCTTTTCCCGGTTCCGCCTGACGGTATAGCTCACCGCCCTGCGGCGTACCGGCCTTTTGGGCTTTCCGCCTGTTTTCCTGGCCGGCTCTATGGCCCTTGCCGTATTCCCATACACATATTCTTGACGTAGAGGTTTCTTTTTTATTGCCGCCATGCCTCTCTACCTCCTTCCAAGCAGAAGCCACCTAACTCCGCTCAAATACCCGCAATTTTGCGCTCTTTGCCCGCGTGTTCCCTGCCAGCTCCTCCTGGGTGGCAGACAGGGGCTTTCGCGTAACCACCCTGCCTTTCCCCACTTTCCCGCACATACACACCGGAAATTCCGGCGGGCACTGGCAAGGGTTTTCGTTCTTCCGAAAGCAGTTCTTCACCATCCTGTCTTCCAGGGAGTGGAACGTAATCACGCTTAGCCGCCCCCCTGGCTTAAGCCGGCCAATCATAGCGTCCAGGGAACCGTCCAGCACTTCCAGTTCCCGGTTGAGCTCAATGCGCAAAGCCTGAAACGTCCGTTTAGCCGGATGCCCTCCGGATGCCCTCATCTTCATGGGTATGGAAGCCTTGACCACTTCCACCAGGTCCCCCGTGGTGGCCAGGGCCTTTTTCTGCCGGGCAGCCACAATATGCCTGGCTATGTTTTTTGCAAACCTCTCCTCTCCGTAATCTCTTAGAATCCGATATAATTCCTGTTCTTCATAAGTATTGACAATATCGGCTGCCGTCCGGCCCCCCCTTTGATCCATACGCATATCCAAAGGGGCCATGGGGTCCCGATAAGTAAATCCCCTGCTGGCCGTATCCAGCTGGTAGGAAGATACCCCTAAATCCAGGTAAACCCCTTCCACTTTATCAATGCCCAGGGAATCCAATATGCCTGGCAGTTCTTCATAATTGCCACGTACTATGGCGGCCCGGCTTCCAAAGCCTTCCAGACGCCTTTTTGCCGCCTCGATGGCATCGCCGTCCTGGTCAATGCCTATGAGCCTCCCCTGGCCCCCCAAGCGGCTTAACACGGCAAAAGCATGTCCGCCGCCCCCTAAGGTGCCATCTACATAAGTCCCGCCCGGCTGGATGTTTAAGCTTTCCACTGTCTCTTCCAGCAAAACCGGTTTGTGTTCAAACGTCATATGCCCAAGCCTTCCATGTTTTCAGCGATCTCTTCCATATCATCATAGGTATTGGACTTGTTCCAGGCATCCCTGCTCCAGATCTCAATGCGGCTCCCTACCCCCACCAGCACGGCGTCTTTGTCAATGGCGGCAAACTCCCGCAATACTGCGGGAAGCAGGATCCTCCCTTGCTTGTCTACTTCACAGGTGGAGGCCCCGGCCAGGAAAAAACGGGAAAATTTCCTGGCGTTGGCGTTGGTTAGGGGCAGGGCATGAAGCTTTTCTTCCAGGGCTTTCCACTCCGTATTCTCATAAACGAACAGACAGCCGTCAAGGCCTTTCGTGACCACGAACTCGTCCCCCAGCTGTTCCCTGAATTTGGAAGGGACGATTAACCGTCCCTTAGCATCTACCGTATGATTATACTCACCCATGAACATATTTGCCACCCGTCGCCCCGTTAAACCACATTGTCACCATTCCCTACCACTTTTAACCACTTTCCACCACTCGATAAATTTATTCTATTATAAAAGCAGAAAAATAGCAAGATATAATTTCGATTTTTATAAAAAGGAAAGCGGCTGAACTAGCGTCAGCCGCCCAACATATGCCTGGTTTTAAAATCCGGACGCGATATATAGTTCTATCAGCCGGTCTAATTCCACACTGTTGCGGTATATGGTTTCATACCTCTCTTTCTTTTCTATACTGCTGTCTAACCGCTCCCTTGCGGTTTCTATGTTCTTTACCAGTTCTTCCTTTGCATCTCTCATGTTATACTTCCCCTCTGCTTTTTAGTTCCGCCCGCCGACGCTGAATAGCCAGAATCGCACCGGCCGTCAGGAGCAATATTAGTGATAACGCTTGCGACACCGGAATCCCGGTACCAAAAAGGATTAGTTGATCCGTACGCAGCCCTTCGATCCAGAATCTGCCCAAGCCATAACCGAACAGATAAATCCACCACACCTCCCCATCAAACTTTTTATTTTGGCGGTACCAGAGCAAAAAGCAGAGCAGCCCCAGGTTCCAAAGGGACTCGTAAAGGAACGTAGGATGTACCTGGATATACTCCACTCCGTTTTCTATAATCTGGTGATCTAGCACTTGGGCGTTGAGCATATTGTCATTTACCAGGGAACGTTTAATCCGCATGGCCAACAGGCTGTCCGTATATCTGCCAAAAGCCTCGCAATTAAAGAAATTCCCCCATCTGCCAATGATCTGGCCCGTAACCAGGCCCAACACCCCGCTGTCCGCCATAGAAAAAAAAGATAGTTTCTTAAGGCGCGTAAAGATGGTCAGGGTCAAAATGGCTGCAATCACTCCCCCATAGATAGCCAGTCCGCCGGCGCGCAGGTTAAACACCTGAAGCAAGTCGCCTTTATAGTTGTCCCATTGGAAAACCACATAATAAACCCTGGCCCCGATAATGGAAAAAATGATGGCATACAAGGCAAAGTCCAAATAAATATCCGGGTCCTGCCCCCTTCTCTTGGCATCCGACTGCGCCACCCAGATACCGGCCAGCATGCCCAGCCCAATGATTATCCCGTAATAGGCAATCTGAAACCCAAATATGGATATTCCGTTTTGCAGATGGTTTATGGAAATCCCCAAATGGACAAAACTAATATCCGCTCCTTCCATCTTGATTCCTCCCTTCGATCTTATCCCTATTTTACCGCCAAAATATGCGAAAATCAAACATATTCGGACGACTTATTTCGCCAGCTTACGCCAGGATTCGACACAACGGAATGCCTTCGGTTTTGGCAGCCGGGGCGAATATTGTGAATTCGCCCCCGGCAAGGCTATTTGCCCTTTTCATTGTGCAGATTCTATGCTACAATTAATTCGTTTAAAAATCAAGACTTTTTTGTGATAAGGAAGGGAACGGATATGAAATTAGGGATCGTGGGGCTGCCCAATGTGGGCAAAAGCACCCTTTTTAACTCATTGACCAAGGCCGGCGCCGAATCTGCCAATTACCCATTCTGCACCATTGACCCGAATGTGGGGATTGTGCCCGTGCCGGACTGCCGGCTAAAACTTTTAGGCGACCTTTACCACTCCAAAAAAGTGACCCCGGCCGTAATCGAATTCGTGGATATTGCCGGGCTTGTAAAAGGTGCATCTAAAGGGGAGGGGCTGGGCAACCAGTTTTTGGCCAACATACGGGAAGTAGATGCCATTGTCCACGTGGTCCGCTGTTTTGAAGACCCCAATGTCATCCATGTGGACGGCGGCGTGGACCCGGTCCGGGACATTGAAACCATCAACCTGGAACTGGCCTTCTCCGACCTGGAGATTTTGGAACGGCGGATTGCCAAAACGGCAAAAGCCGCCAACAACGACAAAACACTGGCCAAAGAGCTGGCCGTTATGCGCCGGCTGCAAAGCATCCTGGAAGAAGGCCGGCCGGCCGGCGCATTCCAAAGCGACGACCCGGAACAGATGGCTTTCCTGCGTTCCCTGAATTTGCTGACTGCCAAACCGGTGATCTTTGCCGCCAATTCCGGGGAAGGCGACTTGGCTGACGACGGGGCCTCCAACCCCCACATCGCCGCCGTCCGCAAAACCGCCGGCGAAACCGGTTCCGAAGTGTTTGTCATCAGTGCCCAAATCGAACAGGAAATTGCCGAACTGGATGAAGGGGAACGGCAAGAATACCTGGAAGCCCTGGGCCTTGCAGAATCCGGGCTGGACAAGCTTATTGCCGCCAGCTACCGCCTTCTTGGGCTTATCAGCTTTTTGACTTCCGGGGAGGACGAAACCCGGGCCTGGACTATTAAAATCGGCACAAAAGCCCCCCAGGCCGCCGGCAAAATCCACTCGGACTTCGAGCGCGGTTTTATCCGGGCGGAGGTAGTCAACTACCAGGACCTGCTGGACTGCGGCACTTATGCCAAGGCAAAAGAAAAGGGGCTGGTGGGCCTGGAAGGGAAAGATTATGTGGTAAAGGACGGGGATGTAATCCTGTTCCGGTTTAATGTATAATATAGCTTTTGGCACCAAAAGGCCCGGCATAGCCGCCTTGCGAAAACCAATGGGCCCGCGCCTTTGGCCCTAACAATAAGAATGCCGCCCGGGGATACCCCGGGCGGCATTCTTATTGTTAGGGCCGGATACCTACTTCCTCAAACAGGGCCCCGCAAAGCGGTTTTACAGGTACTTCCCCATCATTGGGCACAGGTCCAAAGTGGCAAAGTAGTCTTGGGGCGTCTCCGCCCTCCGGATCAGCTCCACGGAACCGTCCTCCCTTAACAAAAGCTCCGCTGACCGCAATTTACCATTATAATTATAGCCCATGGAGAACCCGTGGGCGCCGGTGTCATGGATCACCAGCAAATCCCCCATCTCAATCTTTGGCAACATCCGGTCTATGGCAAATTTATCGTTGTTCTCACACAGGGATCCTACGATGTCATATTTATGGTCTTGGGGCCGGCCTTCCTTGCCCATGACCGTGATGTGGTGGTACGCGCCGTACATGGCAGGCCGCATCAGGTTCACCGCACAGGCGTCTAAGCCCACATACTCCTTGTAAGTATGCTTCTCATGGATGGCTTTCGCCACCAGGCATCCGTATGGCGCAAGCATAAACCGGCCCAGTTCCGTATAAATGGCCACGTCCCCCATACCGGCCGGCTCCAGCACTTCCCCATATACTTTCTTTACGCCCTGGCCGATAGCATCAATATCGTTTGCCGCCTGGTCCGGGCGGTAGGCAATGCCGATGCCCCCCGACAAATTGATAAACGTAATCCGGGCGCCGGTCTCCTCCTTTAACTTTACGGCCAGCTCAAAAAGGATTTTCGCCAACACCGGGTAATAATCGTTGGTTACGGTGTTGCTGGCCAAAAAGGCATGGATGCCGAATTCTTTCGCCCCTTTCCTTTTCAGGATCCGGAACGCTTCAAAAATCTGTTCCGTAGTCATGCCGTATTTTGCGTCCCCGGGATTATCCATAATGCCGTTGCTCACCTGGAACAAGCCGCCTGGGTTAAACCGGCAGCTTATCACCTCCGGGATATGGCCGACTTCCCGTTCTACCTGGGGAATATGGGTAATATCGTCCAGGTTGATAATGGCCCCCAAATCATGTGCCAGTTTAAACTCGCCTTCCGGCGTGTCATTGGAAGAAAACATGATTTCATGGCCGGAAAGCCCGACCGCATCCGACAGCATCAGCTCCGTAGCGGAGGAGCAGTCCGTGCCGCATCCACATTCCCGCAATACTTTCAGGATATAAGGGTTGGGGGTTGCCTTCACGGCAAAATATTCCCGGAAACCTTGGTTCCAGGAAAAGGCCCCCCTAAGCCTGGCCGCGTTTTCCCGTATCCCTTTTTCATCGTACAGATAAAATGGGGTGGGGTAAGTTTTGACAATTTCATCCAATTGCCCCTTCGTTACAAATGGTTTTTTCTCCACGTCTGTATCTCCTTTACAGGCAAAGCATAACCGGTATGGGCCCGGCTGCTGCCTTTAATCCACTTGGATAATCCGCATGATATTGGTATGGGTGGCTGGTTTATGGCGGCTGATGCGGTCCACCAGGCCTGCCGTCACCACCACAATATCCCCATCCTGGATTACCCCTTTTTCCTTTAACAAGTCCAGGGACGACTCAATCAGCAGATCCGTGGAATCCGCCCGCTTGGCCTGGTAAGGCTTCACCCCCCAATAGATCTGCATTTGCCGTACCGCGGTAGCGCTGGGGGACAGGCCGATAATCTGCTCGCAAGGCCTCCATTTGGACAGCAGGCGGGTGGTATATCCGCTGATGCTGGGGGCGATGATCACCTTGGCATGCAGGCTGTGGGCCGTGGACACGGAAGAATAGCACACGGCGTTGGAAATATTGGTCTGGTTTTCTGCAGATACCCGCCTCTGGCGGTAAGCCCCGGTATCCAGATATTTCTCGGACGCCTCGCAGATATGCACCATCATGTCCAGGGCCTCCACCGGATATTTGCCGGCGGCGGTCTCGCCGGACAGCATCACCACGTCCGTCCCGTCATATACCGCATTGGCCACGTCCGTGACCTCCGCCCGGGTAGGCCTGGGGTTGCGGATCATGGAATCCAGCATCTGGGTGGCAGTGATCACCGGTTTACATGCCATATTACATTTGCGGATCATGGTTTTCTGGATATGGGGCACCTGTTCCGCCGGGACTTCTACGCCCAAATCCCCCCTGGCAACCATAATCCCGTCGCTTACCGCGATAATTTCATCCAGGTTTTCCAGCCCTTCGGCATTCTCAATTTTGGCAATAACCTGCATGGAAGAACCGGCCTCCTCCAAAATCCCCTTGATCTCCAGGATAGCCTCCGGGGAACGGACAAAAGAGGCGGCAATAAAGTCAAAACCTTCCCGGATCCCAAATTGGATATCCTCTTTGTCTTTATCCGTCAGCGACGGCAGTTTAATCTTTACGTTGGGCACATTGACCCCTTTACGTTCCCCCAGCTCGCCGCCGTTAATAACTGTGCAGACAATATCCGTGCCCTTGACTTCCTTCACTTCAAGCTCAATCAGGCCGTCGTCTATGAGGATGCGGTTGCCACAGGCTACATCCTGGTTAAGGCCGTCGTAATTGATATGGCCGATCCGCCCGTCCCCCACCACATCCCTGGTGGTCAGCACATATTCCTGCCCCTCTGCCAGGGAAACTTTCCTTCCGCCCTCCAAAAGCCCGGTACGGATCTCCGGGCCTTTGGTATCCAGCAAAGCGGCTACCGGCAAATCCAATTCTTCCCGGAGGGATTTTAACTGGTCCAGCCTTTTTTTCTGCTCCTCGTGGGTCCCATGGGAAAAATTGAACCGGGCAATATCCATACCGCTTTCCATCAGGCTTTTCATCACCTCGCGGCTGTCGCTGCTCGGCCCCATGGTACAGATAATTTTCGTTTTTTTCATTACTCCTCCTCCTTTATCACATGCTTGTGGGTATACAAATGGTCCTGGCAATATTCAAAGCTCCCCTCGCATTTGGAGCAATACCGGAATTCCAGGTTTTCCCCGTCCAATTCCGTCCGTCCGCATACTGCGCACTTGTGGCGCGCCGCACCCTTGGGGCGTATTTTCATTTCCTTTTTAAAATTAATTTTCCGCTGCCTTTCCTTGAGGGAATACCGGCTGTAATTCCGGGTGAGCAAAAAGAACACCAGGATATTGGCCAGGGATACCAAAAGCTCGCAGCGGTCGGCGGCGCTGCCGAAAATGAAGCTGTACAGGTATACGGCGCACTCGGCCACCGCCAGCCATTTCGCTTTCACCGGAAGCACGAAAAACAGCAAAAACTGGGCATCCGGAAAATACATGGCGAAAGCCAGGAAAATAGACGCATTGAGGAAACCCGTGGTCAGCGGCCATATTTGCCCAAATACCAGGTACCCCAAAAGGCACGCCGCCACCTGTGCCAGCATCCCCATGAAAAAAAATACGTTAAACCGGAAGGAACCCCACACGTTCTCCAGGGTCTGCCCCAGGTTATGGTACATAAACAAGGCGATAATCCCGAAAAACAGGCTGGTAAACCGGAACATGCCAAAAGACGGCGGATAAATCAGGAACGTAGCCGCCCTCCAAATCTGCCCGTGCAGGATGGCCCGCGCGTCCAGGCACAAGTACTGGGTATAGACCTGGAAATACATTTCCGGCATCACTACGAAAAATATCAGCCCCACTGCATAGAGAACCACGATATAATACATCAGGTTAGAAATCGCATACTTATAAAATTTGCGTTCAAAATCCCTAAAAAATTTCATCTGCAACCCTTTCTTCGAATGCTAAAAAAGATTTTTCTTGGAAAAGATCAACGCCACCAGCAAAGACAGCGCCACCGCAAACCCCAACACCGCCCAGAACCCATACAGGCTTTGCGCAAAAGGCATGCCTGCGGGGTTGACGTTCATCCCGTAAAAGCTGGCTACCATGGTAGGGATGGACATGACTATGGTAATGGTTGCCAAAAATTTCATAACGATGTTCAGGTTATTGGAAATAACCGAGGCAAAGGCATCCATGGTGCCGCTTAAAATACCGCTGTAAATATTGGCCATCTCAATGGCCTGTTTGTTTTCAATAATGACGTCTTCCAAAAGTTCCGTATCCTCCGGATACTTTTTTATCCGCTCGTTCTTCAGGAGCTTTTCAAATACTACCTCATTGGAACGCAGGGAAGTGGTAAAATACACCAGGCTTTTTTCCAGCTCCAAAAGTTCTATCAGCTCCCGGTTTTTCTGGGACTTGTGGAGTTCCCGCTCCACCACCTCGCTTTTTTTGTCGATAATCCGCAGGTACTGCAAATACAAAGACGCATTTTTGTACAAAATCTGGAGGATAAACCGGGTCTTCATATAGGTATAAAAATCTTTCACCCGCCCGTCCATAAACACAGAAAGCACCGATGTGTCTTCCAGGCATACCGTCACAAGCACATCTTCCGTCATAATGATGCCCATGGGGATCGTCACATACCAGTCCTTCTCGTTCCTCTCTTCTATGGAAGGGATGTCCACCAGGATCAGGCTGTAATGGTCTTCCGTCTCAATACGGGAACGTTCTTCCTCGTCCAGGGGGGCCTTTAAATGGTCCGGGTCTATGCCGTATTTTTTGGAAACCTCCAAAATCTCTGTGGCTGTAGGGTTGGTAAGGGCAATCCAGCACCCGCTCTCCGCCTCGTCTTTCTGATGGATGGCGCCATCCTCTGTTTTAAAAATGCGAATCATGTCCGTCTCCTTTCTTTTCCATAATGTTTCCCATTCCGTGTGCGTTTTTGGCATTCCGTCCCAAAACGAAAATCCTGCACTGCCTTCCTGCATTATGGTAAAAAAGAATCCTGCCCCTTTAAGATTCTCCGCCTGCAGCGGGCCGCATTAGCGACATGGCCCCTCCGCCGCGGTACGGTCCTAACGGGGCGTTTTGTTTCATCGGATGTAATTTCCTGTGAAACAAAGAAAAAGGCGCCGGAAAGCCGCCCCCATGATTCCCGGAAGCTGCAGTGCAGGCATTCGTTTTCGTATGTCGTCACTTTCTGCGTGGTACGCCGAACCACCGTCCATCACTGCTGCCTCCCTTCTTTCTGTTCATAAATCACATTATAATTTCTACAACCCAGTTTGTCAAACAGATTACGCTTTCTTTTTCAAACCGCCTTCCGCCTCCAGCCGGCCCAAAACCAGGAAAGCCTGCCTGTATTCTTAACCATTTTTTTATGGCTGAACAAATTGTATTCTTGCGGTTTTTATGTTAAAGTATTATGGGTATGCATTTTCAAAGCATATCTTTCTTTTCGTTTTCGCAAGAATAAAGGAGGCAGGGGACATCCCGCATATATGAATTTACCGAAGCAAACGTATTGTTTGGGAATCGACATCGGTTCCACTACCGTAAAAATCGCTGTTTTAAACCAAAGCCAACATATAGTATTCACCGATTACGAGCGCCACTATGCCAACATCCAGGAGACGCTCGCACTTTTACTTTCCCGGGCCGGCAAGCAGCTGGGGGAAGCCACAGCCTTCCCCAGCATAACCGGTTCCGGCGGCCTGGCCCTCTCCCGCCATCTGGCCATCCCTTTCACCCAGGAAGTGGTAGCCGTGGCCACGGCGCTCCAGGCCGAAGCCCCCCAGGCCGACGTAGCCATAGAATTGGGCGGCGAAGATGCCAAAATCATCTATTTTACCGGAGGCATAGACCAGCGGATGAACGGGATATGCGCCGGGGGCACCGGTTCTTTTATCGACCAGATGGCCGCCCTGCTGCAGACGGACGCGCAAGGCCTCAACCAATATGCCGAACATTACCAGATGATTTATCCCATTGCCGCCCGCTGCGGCGTATTTGCCAAATCGGATATCCAGCCGCTGATCAATGAAGGGGCTACCCGGGAAGACCTGGCCGCCTCCATATTCCAGGCGGTGGTCAACCAGACCATCAGCGGCCTGGCCTGCGGCAAACCCATCCGGGGCACGGTCGCCTTTTTAGGCGGCCCGCTGCATTTCCTGCCCCAGCTGCGCCGGGCTTTCATCCGCACCTTAAACCTGGACGCCCAGCATGTGGTGGCCCCGGAGCATTCCCACCTGTTTGCCGCCATAGGGGCGGCCTTAAACGCCCGGGACACGTTCGGGGAAGCATCCCCGGGGACCACCCTATCCGGCCTGGCCGACCGCCTTATGTCCGGCGTGAAAATGGATGTGGAAATCAAACGGATGGCGCCACTGTTTACCTCTCAGGAAGACTATGATATTTTCTGCCGGCGGCACGCCGCCCATCACGTAAAGGCCGCCGACCTGCAGTCGTATGAAGGCAACTGCTACCTGGGCATAGACGCCGGCTCCACTACCACCAAAGTAGCCCTGATCGGCGAGGACGGAAGCCTGTTGTACCGCTTCTATTCCAACAACAACGCAAGCCCCCTGGCCACGGCCATCCGGGCCATGGGCCAGCTAAAAGGGCTGCTCCCGCCAAAAGCCGCCATCGCCTGGTCTTGTTCCACCGGCTATGGGGAGGCTTTGTTAAAAGAAGCGTTTCTGCTGGACGAAGGGGAGGTGGAAACCATTTCCCATTACTATGCCGCCGCTTTTTTCGACCCGGACGTGGACTGTATCCTGGACATCGGGGGCCAGGATATGAAATGCATCCGGATCAAAGACGGCACGGTAGACAGCGTCCAGTTAAACGAAGCTTGCTCCTCCGGATGCGGGTCTTTCATTGAAACCTTTGCCAACTCCCTGAATTACCAGGTAGAGGATTTTGCCCGGGAAGCCCTTTTCGCCCAAAACCCTACGGATTTGGGCACCCGCTGCACCGTATTTATGAATTCCAACGTAAAGCAGGCGCAAAAGGAAGGGGCTTTAGTGGCAGATATTTCTGCCGGCCTGGCCTATTCGGTTATAAAGAACGCATTGTTCAAAGTAATCAAAATTACCGGCCCGTCGGACCTGGGGAGCCATGTCGTAGTCCAGGGCGGCACTTTTTATAATGACGCCGTGCTGCGCAGCTTTGAGAAGATTTCCGGCTGCCAGGCGGTCCGGCCCGACATCGCCGGGATCATGGGGGCTTTCGGGGCCGCCCTCATCGCCAGGGAACGCCACAGGCATGCCTTGTCGCTAAACCCGGCAAAAAAGACGTCCATGCTGCCCCTGGAAACCATTACCGGCCTCCACTACGATACGGCTATGACCCGCTGCAAAGGCTGCACCAACCACTGCGTGCTCACCGTAAACCGCTTTGGCGCAGGCCGCCAGTTTGTCAGCGGCAACCGCTGCGAACGGGGCCTGGGCAAAACAAAAACAAAAGAAGAAGTACCCAACTTATTTGATTATAAATTCCACCGGATGTTTGACTACGAGCCCCTTACCCCGGACTTAGCCCTCCGGGGCACCATCGGCATCCCCCGCGTCCTGAACATGTACGAGGACTTTCCGTTCTGGGCCGTGTTTTTCCGGGAATTGGGCTTTCGCACTGTGCTATCGCCCCAGTCCACCAAAAACATCTACGAATTGGGCATAGAATCCATCCCCAGCGAGTCCGAATGTTATCCGGCCAAACTGGTGCACGGGCATATTGCCTGGCTGGTCAAACAGGGGATACGGGATATTTTCTACCCTTGCATCTTTTATGAACGGAACGAAACGCCCCAGGCCGGGAACCATTTTAACTGCCCCATGGTCACTTCCTACCCGGAAAACATAAAAAACAACATGGAAGAGCTGGAAGAATTTTCGGTCCGTTTCCTGAACCCGTTCCTTGCTTTTACCGATGAGGAAACGTTGACCCGGCAGCTGATTGTGGAGGTCGGAAAAGAATTCCACATCTCCTCGGTAGAAATCCAAAAAGCCGCCCACGCAGGCTGGGAGGAACTGATGCGTTCCCGCCGCGACATGGAGAAAAAAGGCGAGGAAACCGTTGCCTGGCTGGAAGGAAACGGGCGCCACGGCATCGTACTGGCCGGCCGCCCCTACCATGTCGACCCGGAAATCCATCACGGCATTCCGGAATTGATTACATCCTACGGCCTGGCCGTGCTGACGGAGGACTCCGTCTCCCATTTAGCCGACGCAGAAAGGCCCTTGGTGGTCACGGATCAATGGATGTACCATTCCCGCCTGTACCGGGCCGCCTCTTACGTAAAGCAGAGCGGCGTTTTAGACCTGATCCAGTTAAACTCCTTTGGCTGCGGCCTGGACGCGGTGACTACCGACCAGGTGCATGACATCCTCACTGGTTCAGGAAAGATTTACACCGTCCTGAAAATTGATGAAGTGAGCAACCTGGGGGCGGCCCGCATCCGCATCCGCTCCCTGATCGCAGCCCTGCGGGTGCGGGACCAAAAACACTACGGTCGGAAAATCATATCCAGCTCCTACAACCGGGTAGTCTTTACCAAAGCCATGAAAAAGGAATACACCCTGTTATGCCCGCAGATGTCGCCGATCCATTTTGACTTGCTGGAGCCGGCCATCCGCAGCTTCGGATACCGGATGGAGGTATTGCAAAACCACAACCGTTCCGCCATCGACGTAGGGCTCCGCTACGTCAACAATGATGCCTGCTACCCCTCCCTGATCGTGATCGGGCAGGTCATGGATGCCCTGTTGTCCGGCAAATACGATTTAAGCCGCACAGCGGTCCTCATGTCCCAAACCGGGGGCGGCTGCCGGGCTTCCAATTACATAGGCTTTATCCGCCGAGCCCTGGAAAAAGCCGGCATGGGCCAGGTGCCGGTTATTTCCGTCAACGCCAACGGCATGGAGAAGAACCCTGGCTTTACCATCACCCCGGCATTGCTTACCAAATCCATGCAGGCCATCGTATACGGGGATGTGTTTATGCGGGTGCTGTATGCCACCCGCCCATACGAAGCCGAACCCGGATCCGCCAACCGGCTCCATGAAAAATGGAAAAGCCGGTGCATCCAAAGCCTTTCCACCAAGTCCCCCAACATGGTGGAATTCGGACGGAACATCCGGGGGATTGTAAGGGATTTTGACCGGCTTGCCAGGAGCGGCGTCAAAAAGCCCAGGGTGGGGATCGTAGGGGAAATCCTGGTAAAATTCTCCCCCCTGGCCAACAACCATATCGTGGAACTGTTGGAAGCCGAAGGGGCCGAAGCCGTAATGCCGGACTTGATGGACTTCTTCCTCTATTGCTTTTACAACAATAATTTCAACGCCGACCACCTGGGGGGGAAACGTTCCACTGCCTGGCTGTGCAACATGGGCATATCATTATTGGAATACTTGCGCAAAACCGCAAGAAAAGAACTGGGCAATAGCCGCCATTTCACCCCGCCATCCCGCATATGGGAATTGGCCGACATGGCAAAAGAATTTGTGTCATTGGGCAACCAGACCGGGGAAGGCTGGTTTTTGACCGGGGAAATGCTGGAGCTGATCCACGGCGGGGTGAAAAACATCGTCTGCACCCAGCCCTTTGGATGCCTGCCCAACCACATTGTAGGGAAAGGGGTTATTAAGGAGCTGCGGCGCAAGCATCCCGGGGCGAACATTATCGCCGTGGATTACGACCCCGGGGCCAGCGAAGTCAACCAGTTGAACCGGATTAAATTAATGCTGGCCACCGCCCAGAAACAATTATAACCTGGCAAATAATGCCCGTGTGCGATAAAGCAGCAAAAATAACACACTTGGCAGAAGCCCCGCTATTCCGTTTTTACAGGGATTTCAATTTGCGTTATATAGTCATCTAAGGTATCAATGACAAGCTCATTGATACCTTTTTCATAGGCAAAACCATATAAGGAAAGTCCATGTTTATCCACATAAGCAAGGATTTCTTTATATTTGTCCGAAATTTTATCCCAACTGCCTTTGCAGAAAGCACGGAGATATGTTCCGGCTGGCTGCAAATGAAGCCCCTTTTTCGATACGGGATAGGGCATTTCGATATAAAGGGCAGTATACTCGTCAAATTTTCCCCCTAACAGATTTTCAACAGGAATCATTGACCCATAGGATGCGTCGTGCAAACGGTGAAGCCGGTATTTTTTTGTTTCGGCAACCACTTGTTCAACTTCTTGTTCAAAAGAAATATTTGCGCTTACATCAACAGACACTTGCCATTCCAACCATTGTCATGACTGTATTTATGTCTTTTTACACCATGGTAGACGGTTTGTTTGTTTCTAATCTGATTGGAACGGACGCTTTATCCGCTGTCAATCTGACAGCCCCCATTATTTCATTGGTAACTGCGGTTTCCACCATGCTTGCCACAGGCGGAAGCGCAGTCATTATGAAAAAAACGGGCGAACGAAAAACAAGGGAAGCAAATGAAGATTTCACATTTTTAATTATTGTCAATGTGATTGTGGGGCTTATCATGTCCTGCCTGGGCTATCTTGTAATGGACACGGTTTTTGAAAGCATGGCCCTGTCGCCAAAAGTATTTTCCTATTGCCAGCTTTATTTGAGCAGGTATTTGATTTTTACCGTCCCTATTCTTTTGATGAATAATTTTACCCTCTACATGATTGCCGCCGGAAAGTCTGCTTTATCTATGGTTTGCTCTATTGTGGGCGGTATTTTGAATATGGCGCTTGATTATGTATTCATTGCTATACGGGATATGGGTATTGCAGGAGCAGCCATTGCAACCGGCTTAGGATATTCGGTAACGGCAGTTGCAGGTGTGGTGATGTTCTCCAACAAGAACCGTATGCTTCATTTTGTAAAACCCGTATGCCGCTTCAAAACCTTGCTCCATGCTGCCACAAATGGATGTTCGGAAATGGCAACCGCACTGGTGGCAGGTATGGTTACCATGATGTTTAACTGGACAATGTTAAAATATGTGGGGGAAAACGGCGCCGCAGCGATTACCATTATCATGTATGTGCTGATGTTCGCAACTTCCCTGTACACAGGGTACTCTTACGGTGTCGCGCCTATGGCCAGCTTTTACTATGGGGAACAAAACCATGAAAAACTAAAGAAACTGGTACGAATGAGTTTGAAGGTTATCAGTGTTATTGCTGTTGCTGCTTTAGTTGTTTCCATTGTGGCTACAAAGCCGCTTGTATCAATATTTGCCCGCCCGGATAATCCGGTTTATGGGCTGGCAGCTGCCGGGAACCGCATTTGTTCCTTTGCCCTTATTTTTATTGGCTTTAATGTGTTTACAAGCGGAATGTTTACGGCGTTATCCAACGGGCTTATTTCTGCTATCCTTGCCTTTTCCCGTTCTTTTGTATTCATGGTGATTGCCATGCTGATACTCCCGGCATTATTGGGGGTGACAGGCGTATGGCTGGCAACACCGGCAGCAGAACTTGCAGCAATGGCCTTATCTTTATTTATGTTTATAAAACATCAGAAACGGTATCAATACTAGAGGAAGCGTTAGAGCGGACACAGAAACAAAAAACTTCCCGGAGCAAGCAACCCCCTTATACCGCCGGGAAAAACCGCCGTACAAGAAGGGGGCACGCCGTAAGGCGTGCCCCCCTCCCGGAAAGGCTTTTGCCGTTTATGGTTTTTCCGGATACTCAATGATATAATAATCGTAAGCGTTTAGTACCTTCGTCTCCTTGTACTGGTCCACCCTTTTAAATCCGGCCCCGTAATTGGCATGGACATGGCCGTGGACAAACAGCCCTGGCTTATACTTTTCCATTAACTGCAAGAAACAGGAAAAACCCCGGTGGGGAAGGTCAGGCAGGTCGTTGACGCCGGCGGCCGGCGCGTGGGATACCAGGATGTCAAAACCTTTGTTCTTCCACAATTTCCACCATAGCTTTTGGATCCTCCGCTTCATTTCCCGTTCCGTATATTGGTTATCCCCATCCGGGTGGTAACGCATGGAGCCGCCCAGGCCCAGGATGCGGACCCCTTTATAAACGTAGATGTCGTCTTCAATGCATACACAGCCGCCGCAAGCCGACGGGTCGTAAGCCGGGTCATGGTTCCCCAGCACAAACAGCACCGGTACGCTGGCCATGCTGGCAAAAAAATCAAGGTAATTCCATTTCAGGTCTCCACAAGCCAAAATCAAATCCACTCCTTGGATTTTCTCCGGCGTAAAATATTCATATAGCGATTTGGACTCACAATCGGCCAATACCAGAATTTTCAACCTTCTTATCCTCCGTGCCTGTTTGCTCTGCTTTTACGCCGTTCATTTGTATCATGGCCTGGGCTTCTTCTTTAAACAGCCCCGATGGCGGGATCTGGCCAACCACATTGTCGCACAGCCAGCCCATACGGATGATCTCCTCCGGCGTCAGGCAACGCCCTTCCCCGCCGATCACCAGGCCTTTTTGGGCATAAATTTTCCCGTCAAACGGATGGAACGAACCGCAACGGATGGACCATTTCAAAAAGTCGATGAGCCGGTTGGTGCTGGAAGGGAGGTTTTGGGAACAAATCACATCAATCACGTCGGCAGACATGCCCCACCAGTAATTGATGGCTTTCTTCCCTTTCCAGTTCTTGTCCTCCTGCTCCCCCTTGCAAATCAGTTTTACAACCTGTTCGTAAAATTTCCCCCAATTGCATAAAGATGTGGCCAGGTTTTCCACCATCCCGTCCATGGTTTTGCAATACAGCCCATACTCCCGGGAAGCTTTTACCGGCGCAATAATATCCTCGCCGGAGATGTGGGTAATGCCTTCCTGTTCCAGCTCCTGGCGGCAATGGTGCTCTTTAAGGCCGGACCATTTCAGGTAGACTTTCGCCCGGGGGTTGATCATTTTGGCGCCCATGGCAAAAGCGTTGATATTGGAAACCATGCCGTATATAGGGTAGTCGGCAATATAGCCCAGCTTATCGTTCTTGCTCATGGCCGCCGCCAGCGCCCCCATTAAAAACTTGGATTCATACATGCGGGCGTAATACGTGCGGATAGACGAATAGGACATATTGACCGAACAGTTAAAAATACGCAGTTTCGGATATTTAATCACCGCTTTTACACTGGTGGCCGCCATTTGGGGGGCTACGGTGAATATCACATTGCACCCACCCGCCACCGCCTGCTCGATGGCCTCCATAACCTGGCCTTCCGTCTTGGCATTTTCAAATGCCTGGGTCCGCAGTTTCCCCCCGAAGCACTGGCCCAGGTACATCCGCCCCAACTCATGGGCATATACCCAGCTGGAATCCTCTTTGTTGCTGGGATAAATAAAAGCCAGCCGGAGCTGTTCCGGCTCAGTGACCGTCCCGGGGATCAGCCAGTTCAGCAGTTTGGAAGGGGCGGCCCCTTCCTTGGCTTCCGGCTTTTCCACCAAGGTGATCCCGCTGCCCCGGGAAGTTAAAAGCAGTTCGTCCCAAATCCGGTTCAAGTCCTTTTTAATCTGTTCCCCTGTCCGTTCTTTTACCTCATCATAACCAAAAAACTCTACATATATTAAGAAAACGTCCGAAGCCGTCAGCTCCAGTTCCGAAGTACGGACCCCTTGGAAAACTTTAAGGAACCGGTCGTAAATGGCCTTAAAATATTGCCGGTCATCATCGCTCCAGGCCTCCCCCGGCTTTTTCCCCATGGCTTCCAGCAGCCGGTTATAGCTCCCCTCCCGGCTAAACCAGACGTCACAGTTAAAGGACACTTGGTAAAAATCCAAAAACTCATAATATAGTTTTGTCTCCCGGTTGTCGCTGCGCCGCGGGATCAGGCGGATGACAGAGGCGGTAATGCTGTAAGCGTTAAGGTATTTCAGCACGCTGACCCGCTTGTTCCCCTCCTGCACATAATAGCGGTTCATCAGTTCATAAACCATAATAGGGTCATGGATCCCTTCTTGGATCTGGTGGTCATACAGATAGGCCCATTTCGCCCCAAACTCTGACCTTTCCCCTAAAAGCGGCATAAAGTTGCTGGCAAAAGCCTGGGTCCGGCCTTGGGTCTTGGTTCCTACAATCCGCTCCAGGGGCACGTCAATAATGCCCAGGTTCACCTCAGACACAATATCGGTGTTGGACAAAATGTCGTCCAATACCGGCAAATAGGGGTACTGGCCTTTCAGCACCGCCTCCTGGTACCGCTTTTTTCCTTGGCGCAATGCATTGTTGTAATCATATAATGCCATAGCAAGGCCTCCTTCCTACATTTGGTCCGGCGCTTCAAAGCCAAGCACATGGATGCATGTGGCCAACACGTCCTTGGTCAAAGTAATCAACCGGATCCAGCTGGCCTGCAAGGCTTTATCTTCCTGGGCCAAGATCTTGTTGTCCCGGTAAAACCCGTTAAAAGCGTTGGCTAAGTCGTATACATACTGGCAAACCTTATGGGGGGCCGCTTCTGCAAAAGCGTTTAGCAGAGCGTCGTTATATTTGGACAGTTCCAGCATCAGCCCCTTTTCCGTACCGCCTTCTGCCGCCAGGATCCTGGCTTCCTTTGCCTGGCCGGACGCTTCCTTGCATTTTGCCAAAATGGATTTGATCCGCACGATTGTATAAAGGATATAAGGCCCGGTATTCCCTTCAAACGAAGAAAAACGCTCCAGGTCAAAGATATAATCCTTTGCGGCCTGATTGGACAAATCCCCATATTTGAGCGCCGCCAGCCCTACGGTTTTGGCTGTCTGTGCTGCCTCTTCATCCGGCATGGTCCGGTTTTCCCGGATCCGCCCGTAGACGGCCTCGTTAATGTCGCCAATCAGGCACTCCAGCCGCATGGTGCCCCCGTCCCTGGTCTTGAAAGGCTTGCCGTCTTTGCCGTTCATAGTCCCGAACCCAATATGGACCATGGGCGTATCTTCCTTTACATAACCGGCCTTTTTAGCTACCCGGAACACTTGGGTAAAATGCAGTTCCTGGCGTTTGTCCGTTATATAAATATATTTGGCAGGGGCATACAGCTTCTCCCGCTCCAGGATCGTCCCCAAATCTGAGGTGGCATATAGCGCCGCCCCGTCCGACTTGCGGATAATACAGGGGGGAAACTCCTTGGCGTCCGAATCCCGGGCCACATCCACCACCAGGGCCCCCTGGCTTTCATAGGCCAGCCCTTTTTGCTGCAAGTCTTCGATCAGCCATGGAATATACGGCTGGGCGTCGCTTTCCCCTTTCCACAAATCAAAATGGACGTCCAGGCTGTCATAATTCTTTTTCAAGTCTGCCAGCGAAACGGCCATAATGTGCCTCCAAATGGCAATATAAGGCCCATAGCCGTTTTGCAGCTTAAAGGTCGCCGTCTGGGCCCGCTCCTTAAATGCTTCGTCCCCTTTCGCCTTGATGCTGGCCGCCGGATAGATTTCTTCCAATTCCCCTATGGTGAAAGGCGGTTCGGACGGATATTCCCCTTGATAGCCCTCGTCAAAGTAAGGCAGCTCTGGCTTCCGGCTTCGCAGTTCCTCAATAATCAGCCCCATCTGTAAGCCCCAATCGCCCAAATGTACGTCGCCGACCATGTGGTAGCCTAAAAAATTCCCCATCCGTTTGATGGATTCCCCGATCACCGCCGAGCGCAAGTGCCCCACATGCAACGGTTTTGCCACGTTTGCGCCGCCATAATCTACAATAATAGTCTCGCCATGGCCAGGTTCCTCCAGGCCCAGCTTTCCCTCCCGCTGCATCCCGTTCAGGTAGCCGGCCAAAAAACCTCCTGCAAGGCGCAGGTTGATAAATCCCGGCATTACCGCCTGAACCTCTGAAAACATGGCCGCCCCCCCTTCGTCCCGGGCGGCGCGCAGGCTTTCTACCACCTGGCCGGCAATGTCAATGGGTTTTTTCTTATATGCTTTGGCCGCCGCCATGGCCCCGTTGCATTGGTACTCGCACAAATCCGGACGGTTGGAAAGCACCACCTTGGCATAAGATTCCTCATACCCGCACCGGGCAAATGCCTTTTTCATCTCCGCAGTAATCAAATTTAAAATTTTCTCCACGTTTCTCGTCTCCTCTTACTTTGTGGGGCGCTTCCCCCGGCCCCTTTTCTGGTCCTGTGGCCTGAAAGCGGTGGTATCAGGCGAAATAACGTTCCCTTACTTCCTCCACCGGCATGTCCAGGCCCGTGTACAGGCGGAAAGCTTCCACACCCTGCCACAGCAGCATCCCTACACCGGGGACGGTTTTGCAGCCGGCTGCCTGGGCGTCGGCCAAAAGCTTTGTGGTCCGGGGGTTATAAACCACATCCGACACTACCAGCCCTTTCCGGAAAACCTTGGTGTCCCGGATCAGGCTCTGGCCGTCCATAGGCTTCATGCCGACGCGGGTGGCATTGGTAAAAATATCGCTCTTGCCGATTTCCTCATATAGCCGGCCTTCCTCATCCAAATCATATAAATGGACCGTGCAGCCGGGGATATGGTTGTGGATCTTTTCCACGGTGGCCTCTGCATTGTCGTAAAAAGAGTCTTTCCTGGCAAAAACAGACAGTTCCCGGATCCCTTCCAGGGCGCTGGTAACCGCAATGGCAGTGGCCGCTCCGCCGGAACCGGCAATGGCCATTTTCTTCCCGCGGACTTCCACCCCGCTGTCCCGGCAGCTTTGCACCCATCCCAGGCCGTCGGTATTGTGGCCGATCCATCTGCCGTTTACATTGACCACGGTGTTGACCGCCCCAATCAGCCCCGCCGCCTGGGACAGCTCGTCACAGCAGTGGCATACGGCCGTTTTGCACGGCATCGTCACGTTAAAGCCTTTCACATTGAGCAATTTCAACGACCGGACCGCCTCCGGGGCTTCTTCCTCCTTTATGTCAAAAGCCAGATAGGCATAATCCAGCCCTAATTTCCGGAAACTGTAATTGTACATTGCCGGTGAACCGGAATGGCCTACCGGGCTGCCGATCAGGCAAAGCATCTGTGTATGTCCGCTGATTTCCATGTCTTCCTCCATTCTGCGCAAAATCCGCCCCTATGTGCACGTTCAGGAAAAATCCCCAGCCGTGGCCTTTTGAATAATCTCCTCGCAAATTTCTACCACCGGCTTATCATCGGTGCTGACCGTTATATCCGCCGCCGCCTCATAAGCCTCCCGGCGTTTTTCCATTAGCCCGGTAATGTAGGGCAAATCCATATGCCCGTTGAGGATAGGCCGCTCCCGGGAATTTTTCACCCGCTCCAATATGGTTTCCGGCGTGGCGGTCAACAGCACGATCCGGCTGCTTTTTTTCAGGCATTCCACATTTTCCTGCCGCGTCACGGCCCCGCCGCCGCAGGAAATAATCACCTGACGGCGGTTTTGCAGCCGGATAATGGCGTCGCTTTCACACCGGCGGAAATAGGGCTCCCCATATTTGGCAAAAATATCCGTGATGGCCATGCCTTCCGCCTCTACCACCATGGCATCCGTCTCCGCCTCTTCCATAGCCAGCAGATCCCTTAGGCAGTGGGAAACCGTACTTTTCCCTACGCCCATGAAACCGATCAGGGCAATATTATGGTCCAATAAAGCTTTCCCCTGCACCTTTTTCCCCATTTGGGAAATACAGGCAAAGATCTGTTCCAGCTCTTCCCCGTACACATCCCTTGCCGGGTCCGCCGGACCCCGTTCTTTTTCCGCCCCTGTTTTCTTCCCGTTTTCCGTTGCGGGCTCCAAAATAGGGAGGCCATGCCCTTTCTTATATAGAAGGGCTTCCTTTAGGCAATCCATCCTCCTTGCCAGCAGCCGTGCCAGCTGGGCGTCGCAGGCTGCAACCTCTTCCCGAATTTGTTTCAAATCCCTCATAGGCCCTCCTAAAACAAAGACCAGACTACCTAA
The DNA here is from genome assembly GCA_910584845.1 of uncultured Lachnospiraceae bacterium. Classification (GTDB taxonomy): domain Bacteria; phylum Bacillota; class Clostridia; order Lachnospirales; family Lachnospiraceae; genus Brotaphodocola. The sequence goes on along the minus strand of CAJUDH010000008.1, from coordinate 49,692 downwards.
GAAGTCTGGCCCTTTCCGATTCCTCTTATCCATTCGCCGCCCGCCCACAGTGTACGCCGGCAGCGGCGTCACGCCCCTTTGCCCTTATGCCCGGGACAAATACTCGCCGGTACGGGTGTCAATCTTTATCTTGTCTCCGTTATCTACAAACAGGGGCACATATACGGTAGCGCCGGTTTCCACGGTGGCCGGCTTGGTAGCGCCCTGGGCGGTGTCCCCCTTAAAGCCCGGCTCGGTATTGGTAATCTCCAATTCCACAAACAACGGCGGCTCCACGGAAAACACCTTTCCGTTGTAAGAGCATACCTTCACGCTGTCATTTTCTTTTACAAACTTCAGCGCGTCGCCGATCACGTCTTTGGACAACCCGATCTGCTCATAATTTTCCATATTCATAAAGTTGAACAGGTCGCCGTCCGCATACAGGTACTGCATCTCCACACGGTCAATCCTGGCAGACGGGAACTTCTCCGTCGGGCGGAAGGTCCGCTCTACCACGGAACCGGTCATAACATTCTTAATCTTGGTCCTGACAAAAGCCGCGCCTTTGCCTGGCTTTACATGCTGAAACTCAATAATCTGATATACTGCCCCTTCAATTTCCAGGGTAATGCCGTTTCTAAAATCACCTGCTGAAATCATGTGATATTCCTCCTTCAATCTGCATACTCGCCCAAAACCGATAACAGCCCAAATCATAGCCGTTACCTTAATCCATCTTATTCTATAATAAAAAAAACGTTTTTTCAACCTCTTTTTCTCTTTTTGTAAAAATGCAGCACTACCGCCTCCAAATACCGTTTTAACACGATCTGGATTTCTTCCCTGGGGTTTATGGGTTTTACCAATATGCCGTAAATGCCGGCCCGGTTGGCCCCATAAACATCGGTAAACAGCTGGTCGCCTACAAATAACGTAGTAGCCGGAACCGTGCCCATGCCTTCCATGGCTTTTTGATAGCTTTTTTGCCTTGGCTTTCCCGCTTTGTAAATATAGGGGGAGTGCACCTGCCCGGCAAAAGAGGCTACCCTGGGCTTTTTATTGTTTGACAGGAGGAAGGTATGGAACCCCAATTGGCGGAGCCGGGCAAATAAGGCTTTCGCCTGGCGGTTTGCCGGCGCCCCGTGGGGAACCAGGGTATTGTCAATATCAAAAATAACCCCCCGCATGCCTTTTTCATACCATTTTTCCCAGTCAATCCCATAGGCGCTTTCCACCCATTCTTTTGGATAAAAACATTCTAATATCATTTCTTCAACAGCTTTCCCAGCTCCTCCATAAAAGTATTCACATCTTTAAATTCCCGGTAAACTGAGGCAAAACGGACATAAGCCACCTCATCCAAATTTTTCAGGCTTTCCATCACCAGCTCCCCGATCACGGAAGTTTCCACCTCCCTGGCCTCCATGTTGAAAACCTGGTTTTCAATTTCGTCAATCATCCCGTTGATCTGCTCCGTGGACACCGGCCGTTTGTGGCAGGAACGGACTACGCCGGCCTCGATCTTGGACCGGTCATAGACCTCCCGGGAGCGGTCTTTTTTAATTACCATCAAGGGCATGGTTTCCAATTTCTCATAAGTGGTAAACCGCTTTTTGCATGCCCCGCACTGACGGCGGCGGCGGATGGAACTATTCTCATCCGCCGGGCGGGAATCAATTACTTTGGTATCTGCTTCATTGCAATACGGGCACTTCACTGCTTTTCCTCCCATTTTCTAAGTATGTTTTATCCGTATCCCCTTTGCGTTTTTCACGCCCGTCCAGTTATTTTCCTTAGTTTATCACATACATTTGCAAAAAACAAGTGTCCTGGCCCGCCGGCCGGGCCAATGGCACAAAGCTTCACTTTCCGCCTAAAAAACATTCCTCGTATGCCTTTTTCACCTTCTTATATTGAAACCGTGTCCTGGCCCTGTCCATCTGGGCCCCCAGTAAATCTGCCTGTTTTTCAAAATACCCGGCCACCTGAAGGCAAGGCCACTCCTGGCGCCCTTCTTGCGCCGCCCCCCGGAAGGCCGGCCTTTCCCCTGGCCGGTAGCCTGCCACAGGCCGGTTTTCTGCCTCTGCCCCGCCGGTTGCCAGGGGCCGCCCCCCCGGCCCTTCCTCTTCCCCCAGCTTCATCCACACCGTTACGGTCCCTTGCTTTTCCAACAGCCGGAAATAACAATGCCAGCACAAAGACCAATACAGGCAATCCAGCGGCGCCGCTTTTTGCTTTTTACGGTCCCTGTCGTCTTCCTCCGCCAGCCGCAGCCGGTCTTCCAGGCGGGACCAGTCCCCGGCCAGGGAATGGAAAAGGACCCGGTGGGTGTCAGACACCTCCCCTTCCTCCGGCTCTTCAAAAAGCCGCCGCCACTTTGCAAATGCTTTTTCAAACAATTCCCTTTTTCTCATTTTTAAGCAGCCAACAAGGGCTTCTTCCACCAGGCTGCCCTCTTCTGCCCCCTCGCATTGGTTATAGCACCACTGGTATTTTGCCGGGATCCCCCGGGTACAAATCCGGGAAACCATCTCCTCGGCCCCTTCAAAATCCCCATGGAACACATAATAGCCGATCATTGCCCTCCCATAATAGCAGACATAGCACCAGCTCCGGTAATCGGCCTTCTCCAGTTTTCTTCTGGCCAGCTCTGCCAAGGCGTCATCCTGATCCAGAAACGCCAGGTCCAGCACTTTTTTGTAATCCCCGTTGTTCCAGCTGCTGCCAAACCGCCTATGAAGCTCCAGGAAAAGATCCAGCATATGCCGGATTTTCCCGTCGTCGATCTGCGGATACCCCAAATAAAAATTTAAAAGGTCTGCTGCCATACTGACCTGCCATTCCTGGGCAGACTTCCCTGCGCCCTCCCCCAAACCCAAGGCGATGTCCCGATGGAAAACCTCCCCCAGCTTAAAAGCTTTGGGTATATCATTCACTGCTTCCCTCCGGATAAGCCAGAAAAGCATCTCCATATCATAAAAGTAAACCTGCCACTCCCCTTTTTCTTTGGAACGCGCCAAAATCCTCTCCATCAGCGGCACCAACACAGGCCCGTTGTCATCCCAAACGTCGTATCCTCCCATCGTCAGCCTGTGGGCCTGTTCCACCATCTCCCAAAGCTTATCGTCGGTTACATGGTTCCTTTTAAGGCTGCCAAGTATCATAGGTCCCCTCCCAGTCCATATTCGATCAGCCGGATCAAGCCTGTATTTAATACCTCTGTCTCCCGCTCCCCCAAAGTATAATGCCCAGCCACCATGGCATGGACGTATAGCACTTTCACCATATTTTCCACAATTTCCCCATCCTTTACCTGGGCCAGACGGCGGACCAGGGGGTTCCTCCCGTTGAGGTACAGCTTCGCCCCGTACCCGTTGTCCGGGCTTTCCAGGATCCCCATCCCCTCAATATCAAAGCCTTCCAGAAACCCTGAAAACCCCCCTTCGCCCAGGACACTGTCCAAAAACCCGTCCGCGGCCGCCACATACAGGACCGGCGCCTTTACCGGGTCAAACTGTTTTAACGCCGCGCCGCACCGGAAAGGGGCCAGCGCCTTCCTGGCTGCCGCCATAAGCCCTGCCAGGCCTTCTTTCATGGCTGTTGTAGGTTCCTCCAAGAGCTCCCCATAAGAAGCCTCGTCAAACACTTCCATCCGGATCCCCCGCTGATAACGTTTTAAAAGCTGCAGCAGCTTGGCGTCATAAATGTACCCGGCATTGACCAGCACACTGTCCCCGTTTCCCACCAGGGGGCAGGCCCTCCGGTAATCATCGACCTCCGTACAGTAGTAGGCCGGCACCTTTTTTGCCGCCTCCACCAGCTGAAACCCGGTCAGCCTCCCTTTGTTGGTAGAAAAAGTCAGGAACGGGAAAAACAGTTTATAAACCTGCTCGTTCTCCACCGCCAACGATTTGACCGCCACATTATGTATCATGGTAAGGCGCTTCAATTTTTCCACATCGTACTGGGCAAGGGCCACAAAATAGTCAAAAATGCAGGTTTCAATCTCATTGCGGGCCTTCGCCAACGCATGGTCCGACACAAACCCTTCCCGGGAGGCCATGGGCGTCAAACTCTCTGTATTTAAAATGCAGCGGGTAAAAAACGCCCATTTGGGGATCAAGTCCTTCCCTTCCTCCGTTATGAGCATATCTTTTAGGTAAATCTTATGCCGCCCCTCTGCCGCCGCGCTGGTCTGGCGCTCTGAAATAAACGCATACCCTTTCATCCCTTCCCCCAAAATGGGGACCACACCGGAAAATTCCTCACCGAACAAAAGCTCCCCGAACCGTAAAATTTCCTCATTGCTGCAGAAAGGCTGCCTCCAGGGGATAAAGCCGTCATTGACCCTTTTTGCCCCTCCGTCCCCTACAAACTCCACCGGGACCTGAATGAGGAACCCGTACTCTTTTAAAAGGCTGAATACCTTTTCTTCCCGGTACCGGGAAGCCATGCCCCCTTTTAGCACCAGCGTCACCTCTGTCCCAGGTTCCCCGACCCCTGGCCCTTTGCCCCCTTCTCCCGGGCTTTCCGGCCCTTCCTCCACCTGATAAGTACCGTCGCTTCGGCCCAGCCACAAATAGCCTTGCTTTTCCCGGACCGAACGGCTCTTCACCAAGATCTCGTCTACCACTAAAAAACAGGATAAAAGCCCGATGCCAAACTGCCCGATAAAACTTCCCCGCCTCATCTCCCCCCGTTTGGAAGACTGGCCAATCACCGACAAAAATGTATGGATTTCCTCCCGCGTAAGGCCAATCCCGTTATCAGAAAACACTAGCCTGGCCTGCCTGCCAGCCGCCTGCCGATATTCGATCCGGATCTTTCCGCCGTCAAACCCCGGCTCTTCCCCTTTCCTGGCCTGGATGGCATCCACTGCGTTCTGCAAAAGTTCCCGCAAAAACACGTCCCCACTGGAATACAGGTTTTCACTCAACAGGCGGATGACCCCCTTTAGGTCTACCTGGAAACTATAGCCCCCTTCTTTATCAGCCACGTTTTTTGGCTTATTCCCCATAACACAATATCCCCCTTCTCTTTCGATTTCAAGGCCCTTCCATGCCCATATCCGCAGGAAGGCCCCGGCACGGTTTTCTGAATGCCCCATCTGGCATGGCCCTCGCCATAAGCCGGAAACGGGTAATTGCATAGTATCCCCATCTGGAAACGCTGCTTGCCAGAGGGCCAGCTTCCTGTTACAGACACTTTTTTAGTATATTATAAGAAAATTTAAAAATCAAACAAAAAATCGGAATATTGGCCGAGGCGCAAGCCAGGACCACTGCAAAACCTACCGGCCGCAGCCGTACAGACGGTTTTGCCATAAAAGGAAGCGGCCAAACTGCCACGGCAATCATCCAGGCACAGCAGGGCCCATTGCCTGCCCCGGCCCGGTATCATCTGTGCCAGTACAGGCCGGCAAATCAGGAACGTAAAAGAGGAAGCCGTAACACAGCCAAAGGTGAATGAAACTGCCCAAGAGATGTACCGGCTGTGGGACAATGCCTTTAGCATTGTGCCGAAGCTGCCGGAGGCAAGCCGGAACGAGGCGGACATGGAAGTTTTACAAAACGAAGAAAGGGTGCGGACCGCATCCAAGGACACGCAAGTACAGGCAGCCGGCCTGGAGAATAGGGCAAAAGCATACAGCAGCTGCTGGACGCAATGAAGGCGGCAGAACGGACGAAAGCAAGGGGATATGGGCGGGCAAAATATGCACGGGAAAGTAAACGGCCCCTGGCCGGAACTTGCGCTCTGTGCCATATCAATCAGCCAGGAAAATCCCTGGTAATATCCTTCAGCCACCGGTAACTTTTATAATGATGATAGATAAATGGCATCTTGACAAATTCATCCAGGCAGATCAGGAAATAGACCACCAATGGCGGCAAATCCAGCACAAAAGCACTGAAAAACCCCAAGGGGACTGAAAAAAACCACATATCTACCACGTCACAGGCAAACCCCCAACGGGAATCGCCCCCGGAACGGAAAATGCCACAAATCACCGTGGTATTCATTGCCTGCCCCAACACATAATACATGTTGATATAGAGCATACCGCTTAAATACCCCCTGGATACTTCCGTCAGGTCTGCCATCCCCATAAAAATGGGCCGTAGCAGGAAAATCAAGAACCCGCCGGCAATCCCGCTTAAAAAGGTTATTTTGCAGAACCGGGAGGCGTCTGCCTTTACGCTATCTTTATGGCCTGCCCCAATGGCTTTGCCAAGGAGGATCGCCCCTGCGTTGGCCAGGCCAAAGCAGACCACCGTCCCCAAGTTCCGGGCAACGACGACTACCGCATTGGCGGCCACCATATCGCTTCCCAAATGGCCCATAATGACAGAGTACATGGAAAAGGCCAGCCCCCAGGACACTTCGTTTCCAAAAGCCGGCAAAGAATATTTCATAAAGTCCCGGAAAAGGACTGGGTTTCTCCCAAGGAGGATCCGGGGGCGCAAACGGACCACCGGGAAATGGCAGGCATCCACCAAGCAAATCAGCAATTCCACCCCCCGGGCAATGGACGTCGCCAGGGCCACCCCCACAATCCCCATCCGGGGGGATCCAAACAGCCCCAAAATAAACACGGCATTGAGGAAGATATTTAAAACCAAGGCCGAAGCATTGGCAGCAGTGGCAAAAACCACACGCTCAATGGAACGCATGGTACACAGATATACCTGGGAAATGCCCATAAAAAGGTAAGATACACCCACTATCTTAAGATAAGGTATGCCTGCCTGGACCAGTTCTTCTTCTGAAGTAAAGGCCAGCATCAAAATCCTGGGGTAAAAACAGGCCAGGGCAAAAAAGGCGAAAGATACCGGGATGGATAATTTCATTCCGATCCCCATGACTTCCTCAATGGTATGTGTATCCTTTTTGCCCCAATACTGGGCTGCCAGCATGCCGATACCTGAGGAAATCCCGGCATATACCAGATTAAGGATAAACATAATCTGGCTTGCCAAGGAACCGGCAGAGAGCGCCGTCTGGCTTACCCAACCCAACATAACCACATCCGCCGAGCTGACTGCAGTCGTAATCAGGTTTTGGACTACAATGGGGAATGCCAGGCGGAACATATCCCTGTAAAAAGTGGAAGGCTTTGCCGTTATCGTTTCCATACAAGAACCCTTTCTTTTTCTTATGTATTTTTACCCCGTGCCAACAAAGGGGCAATCGGTTTTGCGCCACAGGTTTAGGGGCCTTTCGTGTGGCTGCCTTTGGCGCATGTCCGCTGCCCCTGGCCCCGGCGCCTTGCAGAATCCCGGCCCTGTTTCTATCCATTGGCACAAGGGGCAATTACGGTTTTGCCGGGATGCCCAGCTCATCGGGATGGATTTCCCCGGCGGAAAACAACGCAGTTTTCGTAAGTGTCGGCCCCACCAGCTCATAGACCAAAACCGAGAAAAGTACTACGTTGCGCACAATCTTACCATCGGAAAGGGATGATGCCGTAAGGGCCATCCCCAAAGCTACGCCCGCCTGAGGCAAAAGGGTAATGCCCAGATATTTCTGGATGTTTTTACTGCACCTGGTAAGGGCGCAGCTGCCGTAAGCGCCGAAAATCTTCCCTGCCGAACGGGCGCAAATATACACCGCACCAATCAGCAGGATCAGAGGGTTTTTTAGGATCTGCAGATCCAGTTCCGCCCCGGAAAGGACGAAAAAGAGGATGGACAAGGGCGTGGTCCAACGGTCCAGCCGTTCCATTAAAGCCGAAGACGTTTTACAGACATTGCAAAAAACAGTGCCCGTCATCATGCAGACCAGCAACAAAGAAAAGCCGCAATGGATCGGCCCTATGTCAAACTCCGCCATGGACAGCCCTACGGTCATCAGCACAAAGGCCACGGAAAGGGAAATCCGGTTCCCGCGGGAATGGAAGTATTGCTCACACCAGTTCAAAACAACCCCTGCCACAGCCCCCAAAGACAAAGACAAGACAATTTCCAGCGCCGGCTCCGCCACTACGGTGACCATGCTGATGCCCCCTTGTTCCAAAGCGCTGGCAATGCCGAAAGAGGCAGAAAAAAGCACAAGCCCTACGGCGTCGTCAATGGCAACTACCATAAGCAGCAGCCGGGTAAGCGGCCCGTCTGCCCGGTACTGGCGCACCACCATAAGCGTTGCGGCCGGGGCAGTGGCGGCGGCAATGGCGCCCAGGGTGATGGCAGAGGGAACCGAAATCGCCGAAGGCACTACCATGTGTAGCCCAACCAAGGCCATATCTACCACAATGGTAGTAATGACAGCCTGAAAAATCCCTACGGTAATGGCCTGCCGCCCCATGGTGCGAAGGTCGGCCAAGCGGAACTCATTGCCAATGGTAAAGGCAATAAACCCGAGGGCCATATCCGAGATAATCCCCAAAGCGCCTACCTCTTCCATGGAATGGAAGCCAATTCCTGCAAACCCCAGCTTCCCGATACAATACGGCCCCAGAAGAAGGCCCGTAATCAGATAGCCCGTAACCGCGGGCAGCCCCACCCGTTTCATCAGCCGCGTCATTAAAAGCCCGCTGACAAGGGCAAGGGAAATACATAAAAGTACATTCTGCATAATGTAACATCCTTTCCAATAGCCCGTCCAATTCCAGGGCGCCGGCTTCCGGGGGAGCCTGTCGGCATCGCTGTAAACGTCCTGGCCTGCCACAGCCTATTTTCTGTATTTTAACGACATAAATATACTACATTTCCTTTAAAAATCAAGTACAACCCTAAAAATTCCGGTACCTTTACCAATATGGTGGAAAATATAGGAAAATGACCGATAATTATTAAATTTTTCTCCGCTTTTCAACAAATTTGCAAGCCCGCGCAGGCTATGCGCGGCCTTGCAGCTGCTTCCCTATACAATCCATATATATTTTTTTAAAATCCGGGATAAAAGTTTGTAGATTTTAGCAAAGGAAAAATACACAAAAACGAATAGCCGGATCCCCTCATCCGCATTTACAAACCTTTTCGGCCTCTTTCAACCTTTTTATTTCTACCAAGATAATGTCGTCCCCAATTTGCTTCACATCGCAAAAAGGGATTACAAATTCCTTCTCCCTGCCAAAAATCCCGCACAGGCACCCCGGGCCCGGTATGATTAAATGGGTGATCTGGCCGGTTTTCTCGTCAAATTCCACATCCCCCACATACCCCAGGCGTTTACAGTCACAAATATTGATCACTTCTTTTTTTTTAAGTCAAAAATGCGCATACCCTACACCTACCTCTCCTTAAGTGTATGATATGCGCATTCTTCCTTAATGGTTCCGAAATGCCCGTGCACCGGTTGGGGGCGCTTTGCCGCCTCCATAGCCAAAGGCCCCTTACGGCCCCCAAAGGCACTTCCGTAACCTGAAACCTTTGTTAAAACAGCGGCACCACAGCGCCTTCATAGGTTTCTTCTATATAAGCTTTCACCTCATCGCTGGTTAAAGCTTCCACCAAGGCCTTAACCGCCTCGTCGCCCTCATGGCCTTCCTGCACGGCTACCACATTTCCATAAGTAGTGGCCGCAATGGACTCGGAATCTTCCACAGCCAGGGCCTCGGACACTTTGAAGCCGGCCTCAATGGCATAGTTCCCATTGATAACAGCAATGTCCACGTCTTCAACCACCCGGGGGATCTGGGCCGCTTCCACTTCATACAGATCCAGGTTCTTGGGGTTTTCTACAATATCGTTTTTCGTCACGGTCAAATCCGCGCCCTCTTTCAGTTTAATCAGCCCCTGGGCTTCCAAAAGAAGCAGCGCCCTGGCTTCGTTGCTGGTATCGTTGGGGACCGCAACCCGCGCGCCGTCTGCCAGCCCTTCCAGGGAAGAAGCTTTCCCTGCATAAATGCCAAAGGGCTCATAGTGGATGGCTGCGGCAGATACCAGCTTGGTATTGTTTTCTTCATTAAAAGACTCTAAATAGGGCAGGTGCTGGAAATAATTGGCGTCCAGGTCCCCGGACTCCAATGCCAGGTTAGGCTGGATATAGTCCACATACTCCTTGATGTCCAGTTCATAGCCCTTTTGGGCCAAAACATCCGACGCCGCTTTCAAAATCTCCGCATGGGGCGCAGGGCTTGCCCCCACCACGATTTTCTTCAACTCCTTAGGGGCCTCTGCCTCTGTAGGCTCGCCTGTGCTTTCCTGGCTGCCCTCCCCCTCAGCCTTGTCGCCTGCTTTTGACGCCCCTTCTGCCGCGGCCGTCGTAGCCGGTGTGCCGGTGCCTCCGCAAGCAGCCAAAGACAAAGATGCTGCCAGTACCGCCGCCGCAATTAAAATGGATTTTTTCATAATAGTTCCTCCTCATTCAATAATATTGATTTATATGGCTTTCTGCCGACAGGCAAAAGCGGCCCTTTGCCCTTTTGCCTGTTAAATCCTCTACCGTACCCGTTTATCGCCCTTTTTGGATAGCCATGTCCCCAGCTCCTGGATAATCTGCACCATCACTACCAGTAAAATTACGGCAATCCACATAAGCCCCGGCTCATACCGGTAGTAGCCATAGTTGATGGCCACCGCACCCAGGCCGCCGCCGCCGGTAAACCCGGCCATGGCAGAATAGCTCAATATGGTAGTGACTGCCAAAGCCGCCCCCAGAAGGAGGGAAGGCCTGGATTCCGGCAAAAGCACTTTCCAGATGATCTGCCAAACCGAGGCCCCCATGGACTGGGCCGCCTCGACCACCCCGGCATCCACTTCCCGGAAAGAAGATTCCACCACCCGGGCAATGTAAGGCGCCGCTGCTATCGTTAAAGGGATGACAATGGCAGGGGATCCGATGCGGGTGCCAATCACAATTTTTGAAAGGGGCAGTACAATGAACAGCAAAATCAAAAACGGGACTGACCGGAGCAAGTTGATAACCAGCCCCAGCAATTTTTGCAGCCAGGGGATGGGGTAAATCCCGTCGTTATCCGTCACCACCAAAATGACCCCCAAAGGCATCCCGATCACATAAGCCAAAAAGGAAGAAAGGGCCACCATGTAAAAAGTTTCCCAAACAGCGGTTTTTAACAAGGCCATCGTCGCCGCGTCAAATGTCATTGCCGGTCACCTCCTCAAAAGGTATTTTTACTGTCCGCAGATAATTGAGCACCCGGGTTGCGTCAGCCTCATCCTCAGGCAGCTGGATGATCATTTGCCCCATGGCCTTCCCCTGGATGTCCTTGGTAGCGGCATACATGATATTCACCGGGGCCTTACAGGCCAGCACCAAATTGGAAATCACCGGTTCCGTGGATTCACGCCCGTCAAAAATGATCCGGATCTGGCGGCTGTCGCTGAATTTCACCTGGTTTACCGCATCTCCTAAGATCAATTGCCTCCCGATCCTGGACTTGGGTTCGGAAAAAATATCCGCTACCGCCCCCACCTCTGCAATATGGCTCTGGTCAATGATGGCCACCCGGTCGCAGATCGCCTCGATTACTGCCATTTCATGGGTGATGACAATGACGGTTACCCCCATGTTTTGATTGATTTCCCGCAGGAGGGCCAAGATCGACTTGGTCGTGTTGGGGTCCAGGGCGCTGGTGGCCTCGTCGCATAAAATCACCTTGGGGTTGGTAGCCAAAGCCCGGGCGATGGCCACCCGCTGCTTCTGCCCCCCGGAAAGCTGCGCCGGATAAGCATTGCACCGGTCCGCTAACCCCACCAGTTCCAGCAGTTCCATGGACCGTTTCCTTGCTTCCTGTTTGGGCACGCCGGCAATTTCCAGAGGAAAACACACATTCCTTAACACATTGCGCTGGGCCAGCAGGTTAAACTGCTGGAAAATCATGCCCATGGACCGCCTGGCCATCCTCTTTTGCCGGTCGTTTTGCGCCGCCAGGTTTTCCCCTTCAAATATCACCTCCCCGGCGGTAGGCGTCTCCAGCATGTTGATACACCGGACCAAAGTGCTTTTCCCTGCGCCTGACAGGCCGATAATGCCGAAAACCTCCCCCCGGGCAATATCCAGGTTGATATCTTCCAAGGCCACAACCGGCCCGTTGGCTGTCTTAAATTCTTTCCCCACATTCCGTAACCGGATAATCGGTTCCCCTGACTCCATCGCCATCCCCCTTTTCTGTCCATATATGGTTTTCTACATAATCAAAAAGATTCCTGCCGCGCAAGGCCCCGCCTTCACAGCATCCTCCCGTTCCTTTCCGGTACCCACTGCCCGAATGGCTTTTGTGGCCCACCCGTCCTTCGCCCCATCTTCCCGCTACCATGGGAAGCCATCCGCAAAGGCCCGGTAAAAGGCCACGGTATGGCTTTTCCCCTACAGGGCAGGCCTTTCCCATAGAACAAAAAATCGCAAGCCCCACAGGCTTGCGATCGAATATCTACTACTCCGCCAGACCATCCTCAATCTTTCAGCTGATCCTTCTCACAATCCATGCAGTTATTTCCGATTATTTAAGCACACGAACATGCGGCACATGCACATCATCATGCCGCTCATCCTAGCCATATCCATCTGCAGGTTTGTCCGGTAATCCATACTACTGTCTCCAAATTCCTAAAATCCCACGGCCTTTCGGCCACAGAATTTTATATGTTTATCTATGGGCGTATTTTACGCCACAACAAAAGATTTGTCAAGGCTATTCTCAAATTTTTGTCAAATCCCGCCTTTCCCCTTTATTCATTGCGGATAGCTGCCAGGGGGCTTAGGCGCATGGCCCGCAGGGACGGGAAAAATCCGGCCACCATGCCCACCAGGATGGCAAACCCTACCGCCGTCAGCGACAGCCACGAAGGGATCCGGGAAATATCCCCCTCCTGGCCCACCATCAGCGCGCCTATGGCCTGAAAACGGTTCATCCCAAAAGACAGCCCATAGCTTAGTAAAAGGCCGGCCACGCCACCCATAAACCCGATGCAGCCGGATTCAATCAAAAACATGTTGCGGATGGCGCCCATGTCGCATCCCAACACTTTTATGACCCCGATTTCCTTCGTCCGCTCATAGATGGACATCATCATGGTATTGGCGATCCCGATGGCCGCCACCAGAAGGGAAATCGCCCCGATGCCCCCCAGCACCGCCTGGATCATCATGGACTGCTGTTGGGTCTGCTCCATCCATTCCGAGCTGCTATAGGCTTCAAACCCCATATCCGTCAGCTCTTCCTGCACCTGTGCCACATGGTCCAGGTCATCTACGTTAACCACGCAAGAACTGTAGACAAAATAAGGGTATGCCTTCCCTTTTTTGTTGGTAGGCTGGCCCGGGATCGGTTTTTTCCGGAATACCTTTTTTAATTGGCTCTTTAACGGCTCCAGCTGTGCATACACCGAATATCCATACATGCCCCCGCTGCGCGCGTCGCCTTCCACCACCCCCGCCGTCCCGGTCAAATATTTTTTAGGGGCTTTTTGGGTGCCGTCCCCCATGGACTGGTAATACTGGTCCATGTCAAAAATCACAAACATAGGCCGGCCCATAAAGTCTACGTCCGGAAGCTCCCCGGTTTCCCAGAAGCTGCTCCCCCGCCGCCCATTGCTGAACCAGGAAATAATGGAGTTGCCATAAATCAGCTTTAAATCCTTCTCCCCTGGGTCCGGCAGGCTGCCCTTCCCTAAAGGGATCTGTTCCAAATACTCACGGGGGGCCCCCACCAGGGTAGCGTTGGTGGAATAATTCCCTTGCTGGAACAAAACTTCCGTTTCCAGCAAGGGATAAACGCTGGACACATGGTCCATTTTCTCCATCTGGCTGACCACTTCATCCGTCAGGTAATGGGGTTCCGTATTCCCGTCCCCATACCCGTAATATCCCCCGTCCCCCCTGACTTCAATGGCAGTCAGGCTGCCGTAAGATTCGATCAGCTCCTGGTTTAATTCTTTTAATCCGATCCCCAGGGACATCATCACCACAATAGAAGCCGTGCCAATAACGACACCAAGGACCGTTAACGCGGTCCTTAGCTTCCGTCTTCTAAGGCTATTCATGCTCATGGAAAGCAAATCCACAAATCTCATTCTTCCTCATCCTCGTCAAAATCCGTTTCCTTTTTGTTTTTACGGCGTTTTACCAGCAAGACGGCCGCTACCGCCAAAACTACGCCGGCCACCAAGGCCGCCGGCAGAAATTTCCGGTATTTTTCCGGGACGGACGACAAAAACCCGGCCTCTTCTACAGGCACGTCGCCGTCAAAATCACCCACGTCTATTTCTTCCATATTGGACATATCTTCCGTCACCATCAATGTGATTTCTTTTTCCTCTGTGGAGGCCACCCCGTTTTCGTCTTCATAAGAAATGGTCACTTTCACCTTGCCGTCATCCATGGTAGGGGCTATGCCGGCCACCATACAGTCCACATTCCCGGTTTCGCCGGGCTTGATGTTCCCCACGTAGCTGTCCACCGTCTGGATGGAATCCGCCTCAAATATGGCAGTCACATTGTAGAGCATTACCTTTCCCGTATTGTTGATGCCAAACATCACGTTGGATTCGCTTCCCACCGTAATGGAATCCGGCATCACTTCAAAGGTGCCTGTGCTAAGCCTGGCAATCTGGTTTACCATAACATCCAGGTTTAGGCTTTCCTCCGCATTCTTATACTCCGGGCTGTCAAACTTTGCCTTGACCGTCAACCCGTAGGAACGTTGATCCACCCCAGGCCGGGAAGCCAACCGGTAATGCAGCTCTGTCACCGCCCCCGGGGGCAAAGAATTCAGCGCCACGGATGAGGATCCGGATTCCGTGGCAAATACCGCGCTGTCCGAAACCTTTTCCGACTCCAAGGAAAACAGCAGGTTGGTGGCCGTAATATTGCTGGAAGCATTTTTGATTTTCAGCACCAGGTCAAATTGTTCCCCTGCAATGATTTTCGCCGGGTTTGTGGTGAAGCCGTCTATGATAATCCTGGCCCTGGTCCGGTCATGCTCGTTAAATTCCCCGTGTTCGTCCTCTTTGTCCTTATTGTGGACACGGACATAAAAAGAAGTCTCAAAAGTCTCCAGCTCCTCCCCGTTGGAGCTGTCCGAATAATATATTTTCATGGAAATGGGGTAGTAGCCGCTGTAAGCGTCGGACCGGATGGCAAAACTATAATCCAACGAAACCGTTTCGTCCACGGCAATCCGCTCAAATCTCCGGTCATAGTTAATGTCGTTGATCTCGAAAGGGAACTTCTCCGTATCGGCATCCGGTATGATGCTGGCTTTGACATTGTATACCGTGGCCGGGCTGTTATTGCGCAGGTTGACGGAAAAATTCATCACATTGGGGTAAACGCCGTCCGGTGTGTCCTGTCCTTCCCCCAAAGCAAAGTCATAGGTCTTGTTGGACTCCTCTTCGTCGTCGTCCGCGCCGCTGGCCTTGCTGATCCACACCTGCAGCTCGCCCCACCCCACCTGGCTCCCGTCCTTTTCCATAATAACCACAGGCACTTTGTAATACCCTTCCGACAAATCCCGCCTGACCCTTCCCGTGAGGGAAACGGTTTTTGACTTCCCGTTCAGTTTGCCGATGGATTTGGGCTTGTCCCTGGTGGGAAGCGACTTGGTTACCTCAAAAGGGAAGGCGAATCCATATTGGCGGTCTTCCTCGTCCTCATCCCATATCTCGCCCCCCGTAACGTCGAAGCCTGCAAACAGCTCCCCTTCATGGCTGCCGGAATTTTTTTCGATTTTAAAAGAAACCGTCAAATTTTTCCCGGTTTTCCCGTGGGGGATCTTCTCGGCATACACTTCAAAATCCGCAGCCTGCGCGGTGATGCCGCCGGAAAGCGGGAACGGCGCCGCCAATACGATTACAGCTATAAGCATGTGTGCCAGCCGCCGTATGGTTTCTGCCCGTTTTTTCTTTTCTGCCTGTTTTTTCTTTTGCGCCAACCTATGCTGCCCTTTTTGTCCCATTTCGGCCCCCTACCTTGTTTTCTGATGTTGTATCTGTATCTATGGCCCACCGCCCCCTAAAAGAGGGGCTGTGTATCCTCTTCATGGCCGCCTTCCTTTGCCGCCCCTTCATGGCATTGCTCTTCGATCTTGACGATTTTGCCGTCCACAATGTGGAACTGGCGGTCTGCATATGTAGCTAAATGGTTGTCATGGGTAACCATCACCAGCGTCTGGTCCTGTTCCCGCACGATTTTCCTCATTAAGGCCAGCACTTCCATGGTAGTCTTGGAGTCCAGGTTCCCCGTAGGCTCGTCAGCAAATATAATCTTCGGGTGGACTACCAGCGCCCGGGCAATGCCCACCCGCTGCTGCTGGCCGCCGGACATCTCATTGGCCATATGTTTCATCTGTTTGGACAGCCCTACCAGTTTCAAGTATTTCTTTGCCTTCTCATTGCGGACGCGCCGGGGCACCCCCCGGAACGATAAGGGCAAAGCCACGTTCTCCACTGCATTCAGCGTCTGGAGCAGGTTGTAGGACTGGAATATAAACCCTACGTTTTCCCGGCGGAATGCCACTAGCTGGTTCTCGTTCATCTTTTCCATATGTTTCCCGGCAATGACCACTTCGCCTTTAGACGGCTTTTCCAACCCGGCCAGCATATTGAGCAGGGTAGACTTCCCCGATCCGGACGGGCCCACAATGGCACAGAACTCGCCCTTATACATGGTAAAATCCACCCCGTTCAAAGCATAGACCTTGTTGGTGCCGACCTTATAGATTTTGTATAAATTTTTCACGCGGATAATCGGCGTCCTCTCCTGTCCCATGAAGCCTCCTGCCCTTTTACTGTCTATACACGCAAACATTATACACCATTCCTTGAGCCATGCGAATAGCCTTTTTCTTAAACTTTCTTAAAAATTTGTTACTTCCGCTATACCATGGGCATAAACCCCTCCCCATAAGTTTCTTTCGTCTCAGCCACCACAACGAACGCCTGAGGGTCGTGGGCGTTGACAATGGCTTTAACCAGATAAAACTGTTTCCGGTCAATAATACAGACTAAAGTTTCGCTGTCCTGCCTGCTAAACCCCCCCATACTTTTGAAAAAGGTAGTCCCCCGGTTTAACTGGCTCATAATATCATCGGCAATTTCCCTGTTTTTTGACGAATGGACCATGACCATAGCCCCTTTATTCATCCCATATAAAATGGCATCAATGGTCTGGGTCGTAGCCACCATGGAGATCAGGCCGTAGAGGGCAGATTCCAGCCCCTTAAACACCAAAACAGAAGCGCCGATTACCACCATATCAATTATCATCAGGGCATATCCCGTATGCATATAAGGGAAACGTTTCTGCAAAAGCTTTGCCATAATATCCCCGCCCCCGGTGGTGGAATCCCTCATAAAAACCAGTGCCATGCCCACCCCCACCAAAATCCCGCCGAAAACCGAGGAGATCAGCCGGTCCCCCTGGTATTGGGGGACCAAAGGCGTCACTATGGCGTCCAGCACAAAAGTCATAATTAACACGGTCTGGATGGTCTTAAACGTCATTTTCCGGTCCAGCATAAAATACGAACTGATCAAAAGGGGGATATTCAACACCAGGGTCATGGCGCCTATTGGCATCCGTGTCAAATAGTTGGCCAGCAGCGCCAAGCCCGAAACGCCCCCCGGGGCGATCTGGCAAGGCTCAATAAAGCACCTTACGCCTAAGGCCTGTAAAAAAGCGCCTGCAAAATCATACCAAACATCTTTCATCCATTCTTTTCCCAATCTTGTCCTTTTCATTCCTATGCACCTTTCAACATCCTTTCCGGGCATCCCCAAAGGCTTCCCTGCACGGCTTTCAAAACCAAAGCCCATGGGTGCGCCCTTTGCTTTCTAAGGTAGTTTCCCCAGAACTACAATCAAAAACCATAGGCAAAAATAAAATACAGGGGCCCGGCGCGGCAAATGCGCCGGCCTGCAGCAAGGATCCGGTATTTTTGCCGGAACAAAGGGTCCGATGAACCGGACCCTTGCGCCGGAGCGTGTCTGCGTCAGCAGACATTTCCCTTAGGCGCGAAGTGCGCATCCCCGGAGGGTTTTTGCTTTATAGGGCGCAATTTCCTATAAAGCAAAAAGCAGGGGCATGGGCCCCTGCCTTTTGCCGGGCGCACATTCATAACATTACGTTATAATCTGTGCGCCGGCACATCTTTACCAACTGTAACCACGGATTGTTATCTACGCAAATCCGCAAAACCCCCGCTGCCTGTGCCCCAAGCCCCTGGCCCTTTTGCACATGGCGCCGTCATCCATAGGTTTTCTTGTTTTTTGCAAATTCTTCTTTTACCTGGTCCATTAAGCCGTCCTGGCCGATCAGGTCCCAGGCGGCCCCAGCAATTGCCTTAGCCCCATATAGGATACAGTCGTGGGCCGCCTGGGTTTTCCCTGCCTCCACAAATTCCATGGAATGGGAAGAAGTGCCTTCCGGCACGAAAGCCACCCGGATGCAAGACCCCGGAACATGGTACATCACATTGCCAAAATCCGTGGAACCTGTCTTTTCCCTGGGGGGCGCCAGCTGGGGGGCGCCGGCTAATTGGGCATTATCCATCAGCAGCTTATTTAAAAGCAATACCGGAATCTTGTTAAACAGCTGCTTTTCTTTGTGGATTTCATAAGTGACGCCCCCCATAAGGGAAGCCCCTTTGACCACATCCTCAAACCATCCCCCCAGACGGTCCAGGGTCTTTTTCGAAAAAGAACGCAGGTAAAAGGTCCCGCGGGCCTTTGCCGGAACCACATTGGCCGGCCCGGGAAGCTCCGCCACCGTATAGTGCATCCTTACGTCGTCCGGCACATGCTCCCTCATAAATTCCACGCCATGGAATGCCATCAAAAGTGCGTCCAGCCCGCTCCTGCCTTTGTCCGGGGCCAGGGCCGCATGGGCTCTTTTTCCGTGGAATGTCACATGGTAAACGTCCGAAGCCATGCATTTTACATCCGTACACGTATTGGGGCCGCCGTGCATCATAAACGCCACGTCCAGTTCCCGGAAACACCCCTGCTCCACCATGGCGCATTTTGCACTTAGCGTTTCCTCGGCCGGGGTCCCATAGACCACCAGGGTAAAGGGCTTGTCTGTGTCCATCTGGGATAAAGCCACCGCCGCCCCCAGGCAGGAAGGCCCCTGCATATGATGGCCGCAGCCATGCCCCAGGCCTTCCAGGGCGTCATATTCGCAAAGGATGCCGATGGACGGGCCCCCTTCCCCGTGGCAAAACTCCGCCCGGAACGCAGTCTCAAACCCGGCCAGCCCCATCTCAACCCGGAAGCCGTTTTCTTCCAAATACCCGGCCAAAAGCTTGGCCGCCTGATATTCTTCCCCTTTGTACTCGGGGTGGTCAAAAATGAAATCGGACATTTCCCAGAGGCGCCCCTTTTTTTGGTCGATTAAGTCAAAAAGCTTCTGCTTCATTTTTTCCTCCATTCTGTGTAGGTCCCTTAGCATATAACACCTGGCCGGCACCCTATGCGCCGCTTTGCCAAGTGGCGGCAAGTATGGAGCAAAGGGCCCCGCCGCCCTTTACATAGGGCCATAATTGGCCATCTGGGCAATGAAAGTCATAAGGCAGGCAAAAACCCCCCAAATCAAGAACAATTTCCACATAAATTTCATCCAGCGGTCATAGGGGATGTTCACTGCGCTGATAATGCCCATAAGCGCTGTGGAATGGGGCAGGATATAGTTGCAGAAGCCGTCGCCAAAGTTGTACGCCAGGACGCTGGTCTGCCTGGTCACGCCCAGCAGGTCGGAAAGGGGCACCATAATCGGCATAACCGCGGCGGCCTGCCCGCTGCCGGATACCAGCACAAAATTGATCAGGGTGTTGGCGATGTACATGGCCGGGGCCATTAAAAACTGGGGCGTTTTATTTAATACCTGGGCCAGCCCGTAAACCACGGTGTCTACGATTTTGCCTGCTGACATAACATTGGCAATGGCAGTGGCCAAACCGATAATCAAAGCCGCCGTGATCATTTTTTTGCAGCCGTCAATAAAGATCGTGGACATCTGGGACGGGGTCCTGCCGTCGATCACCCCGACAACCACCGCCAGGCCAATAAACACGGCCGCCATTTCTTCCATATCCCAATCCAATTTCACGCATCCATATACCATGGCGGCCATAGCCACCACCAGCGCCGCCACTATCAAGGTTTTACGCAAAGTCAGGTTTCCAAAGGAATCAATGTCCAGCTTCTTCTGCCCGTTCTGGGCGTCCAATTCATACATGGGGCTTTTTTCCGGGTCTTTCCGTATTTTCATGGCATAACGGACCAGATAGACGTTTGTAACAACCAGGAACACCACAAAACAAACCACACGGTAGCCGATGCCGGAATAAATCGGCAGTTCCGCAATCTCCTGGGCCACTACCGTAGTGCTGGGGTTTAACGTGCCTGTTGCGAAGCCCACGGCGCCGCCCAACAAAATTATGGCCGCGCCTGTAATGGAATCCAGCCCCATAGCCAGGGTAATCATCACCGTAACCGGCGCAAAGGCTATAAACTGGTTTACGCCCTGGGTGGTGCAGATCAGCGCAAACAAGGTCGTCATAATCGGGATAAAGATATACAGCCGGTCCTGGAATATCTTAGCCACTTTGGCTACCGCCGCCTGCAAGGACCCGGACTTGGTAATCATGTCAAAAGCCCCTCCCGAAAACAGGATTACCAGCATTAAGGCAATGCGGCTGCAGATTGCCTTGACAATGTACAGCGGGACCGCAAAGGGGTTCACCGGCGTCCGTTCGATGAAGCTGAACTGGGACGGGTCGATGACTTTAATCCCTTGGGCATTTTCAATCCGCTCATACTGGCCCGCAGGGATAATCCAAGTCATCAAAGTCGCCAGCAAAACCATGCTGATAATGATGACAAACGTGTGCGGCATCTGAAATGGCTTCTTTTGTTTCTCGCTCATAACGTTTTCCTCCTGGAATATTTTATAAAAATATTATAAAATATCCGGAGTTATTCGTCTATTTTAAAAAAACTAATGTCTCTTAATCTTTCTTTAATCCTGCCGGCCCTTCTTCCCCAAAGAATCTTCCGGCAGCAGCTTTTCGGCCTGCCGGAGCAAAAGTTCTTCCAGCCTGCGCACATGGGCCGGAACGGCGCCTTTGCGGCGGGCAATGACGATACGGGAAGTATAGGACTGCCCCCCGATGCGGTAATGGCGCAAATTACAATTTTTTACCATGGAACCCAGGTAGCTCTCCCGGTTAAACCCAATCCCGATCCCCTGTTCCACCATAGCCATGATCGTCTCAAAATAAGACAGTTCCATAACCTTCCCCGGGACAATATGATGTTCTTCCATAATCCGGTCAATGGACATCCTTAAGCTTTGCTCCTTTGTGGGCAAGACAAAATCCTCACGGTTTAAGTGCCGGATATCCAAATACGGATACCCGCAGCCATGGCCTTCCCGAACATAAGCCAGCCGGTTGGCCGGATGGCCGGCCGGCAAAACCAGCAGGACATGTTCATTGGCAATGGGGATATATTCTGCGTCGGCCAGCTCGTCTTTATAAACGCCCACAAACAGGTCAATCTGGTGTTTCTCGTATTTTTCCACCAGTTCCGAATGTATCCCCTCAAAAATATTCAGCTCTATCTGGGGATACTCCTTCATAAAAACGGGCGTAATGGGAGGAAGCAGCCCGACGGCCCTCCGGTGCTGGATGCCCACCCGGATGCGGTCGCGGTAATCCCGGTTCACCTCCTGGACGATCTGGTCAAACTCCGCCTTCATCTCCAACATTTTCGTGGCCCGTTTTACATATTCTTCCCCCGCATAGGTAAGGACAAATTCCTTCCCCGTCCGGACAAACAGTTTCGTCTTCAAAAATTTTTCCAGATTGCTGATATAGACACTAAGGGCCGGCTGACTGATAAAAAGCTCTTCCGAGGCTCTGGAAATGGTTTTGCACCTGGCTAAGGTACAGACATAAAGCTGTTCTTTAAGCGTCATATCCCCCTCCTGTGGCGTAACATGCCTTCTGCCGGGTGCCGGCAGGCAGCACCTGGCACACCGCCCCATAACGGCTTTGGGCCATCTGCTGCGTTGTTGTCGGTCAACGATGCCACCGCATCGCCTCCCTCCGCCGCCTTGCAGGCTGAAAATTCATTCTGTGTCATTTAGCTGAAAGTAAACGAGCCAGTACACTAGCTGCACAAATCCACGATCACCTGGGCAAAGATCTTGGCGCTTAGGAGCAGTTCGTCAATCAAGGCAAACTCATCGGCCCCGTGCATATGGTTATCCGTCTCCGGCATGGCGGCGCCAAAGGCCACCCCGTTTTCCAGCCCGTGCACATAAGTCCCGCCCCCCATGGACAGGCATTCCCCTTTGCGGCCCGTATAGCTTTCATAAGCGTCCAGAAGCGTCCGGACAAAATCCGAATCTGCCGGGACATGGTGGGCGGGGCGCATGGAATCGCTAAGAAGCGTAATCCCCTTCCCCTCCATTTTCCCCCTCACAACCTCCAATACGTTTTCCCGGTTGCCGCATACAGGCACCCGGCTGTCAAACTGGCCTTCCAGGCCGGAAGCATCCACAGCCAACATGGAAAACGCCAACGTCAGGCGTCCGGATATCTCGTCTTCCAAATCAATCCCCAAAGTAGTCCCGTTTACGTCCCCATGGGGGAACAGCGCAGCCACCTGAGCCAGTTTTTCCATTTGTCCGCAAGGGGCGAACGGCAAAGCCGCCAGCAGCGTCAGCAAACCGGTAATGGCGTTGTTCCCGTCTTCCGGTTTCGACGCATGGGCGCCCACCCCCACCGCCGTAATTGCCTGAACCTCCCCTTCCTGGCCCCACTCAAAATGGACCCCTGTCTTTTCTTCCACCTGTTTTGCCTTGTCCTCAAGCACACTCAGGTCCATACCTTCCACCATAGCCACCGCTTTTCCGGGTACCACATTGAGTTTGGTTCCGGCCTGGATGGAAACCAGCCTGGGCAATGCGTCAGAAGGGGTAAACCGGGCGGTAAAATGGCCGTGGAGTCCCCCTTTTTCCACATTGACCACCGGGTAGGACGCATCCGGGGAGAAGGTCATGGGCGCCGGCGCTTCTTTGCTATAGTAATACGCAATGTCGGAGCTTCCGCATTCTTCATCGGTACCCAAAATCAACCGCACGTTTTTGGCCAGGGGGATGCCCAGTTCTTTTACAGCCCTCATGGCATACAGGGCGGCCACAGCGGGCCCTTTATCGTCAGAAGTCCCCCGTCCGTAGAGCTTGCCGTCTTTTTCCAGGGGGATGAACGCTTCCGTCTGGGTCCACCCTTCCCCTGCCGGTACAATATCCAGGTGTGCCAAAATATCCAGATGGCGGGGAAGGTCCGTGCCGAAATCCACACACCCCACATAGCCGTCATAATCGGCCACGGGAAAGCCATACAGCTGCGCCATATCCAGGGCTACGTTCAGGCAACGGGCAACTCCGGGCCCATAAGGTTCGCCGTCCTTTGCCGGCATTTTCACACTGTTAATCTGGCAAAGGAGTGATGTATCGTTTATGATTTCCTGCCTGTGGGACTCGATATAGGCGTTGATTTTTTCTTTATACATGGGATTTTCCTTTCTTCCTATTTGGACATATCTGCCAATGTCTGGTTTACCAGTTTGCCGTCTGCTTTCCCTTTCACTTTTGGCATAAGGGTTTTCATGATTTTGCCTTTGTCGGCGTTGGTAGGCTTCTCAATCCCCAGCTCTGCCAGGACTTCCCGGATCACTTCCTGGATCTGGCTTACGCTCAGGTCCTCCGGCGCAAATTCCTTATACACGGCAAGCCTTGCCGCCGCTTCTTCCCGTATGTCCCCGCGGTTTTCCGGCGCGGTATCATACGTTTCCTGGGTTTGCTTGATTTCTTTTTTTACCACCGCGTTTTCTTCCGCTTCCGTTAGCGGCCCCCGTTTGTCGATTTCTGCGCTTTTCAAAGCAGACAGCAGCATGGACAGGGAATCTTTCCTGGATTTGTCTTTTGCTTTCATGGCTTCTACCATGGCTGACCTTACGATGTCGGTTTTGCTCATGTTACGTACTCCTTTCTGAATTTGATGGGGAGGGGTTTCAGGGGCCAGCGGGTATACAAGTGGGCTATGGGGTTCCATCCCCTAAGCTTATTAGCTGCGCCCAAATTCACTTAATTTCAAGCCTGGGTTTCGGTCTTGTACCATCCCTATGCTCCAATTGTTTACAAATAGCAGCAATGGGTTGCCTTTTAAGTCTTTAATCCGTTTCATGTCGGATGTGCCTTGTATTTTGGCCGGGTCGATTTCGTCTTTGTTTTCGATCCACCGGATATATTCATATGGCAGCCTTTCCAGTTTTACCTCCACGTTATATTCATTTTTCAGGCGGTAGGTCAACACTTCAAATTGCAGTTCCCCCACTACGCCTACGATTATTTCCTCCATGCCTGTGTTATATTCCTGGAAAATCTGGATGGCGCCTTCCTGGGCGATCTGGCTGACGCCCTTTAAAAACTGCTTCCGCTTCATGGTGTCCATCTGCCGTACCCGGGCAAAGTGTTCCGGGGCGAAAGTAGGGATCCCTTCGAATTCAAATTTCTCATTGGAGGAGCATAACGTATCCCCGATGGAAAAAATCCCCGGGTCAAACACGCCGATAATGTCGCCGGCAAACGCCTCCTCTACTATTTTCCGGTCTTGGGCCATCATCTGCTGGGGCTGGGACAGGCGGAGCTTCTTCCCGCCCTGGACATGGTTTACCTCCATGCCCGCCTCAAATTTTCCGGACACAATCCGCATGAAGGCGATCCTGTCCCGGTGGGCCTTGTTCATATTGGCCTGGATTTTAAACACAAAAGCAGAAAAACCCTTGGCAAATGGGTCAACCTGCCCGGTGATGGTTTTTCTGGGCAGCGGGGAAGTTGTCATTTTAAGGAAATGCCGCAAAAAAGTCTCTACCCCGAAGTTGGTCAGGGCGGACCCGAAAAATACGGGGGATAAATTGCCCCGGCTCACCCGCCCCTGGTCAAACTCGTCGCTGGCACCGTCTAGCAGTTCAAGCTCTTCCTTTAGCTGGCTGTAATAATCCGGCCCCACCGCCATTTCTGCCTTTGGCCCGTCTAAGGGGAAAGTTTCGGATTTGACTTCCTTTTGTCCGCCCATGGCGGCCACAAAAGTTGTGATTTCCTTTGTATCCCGGTCGTAAACACCCTTAAAACCTTTCCCGCAGCCAATGGGCCAGTTGACCGGGCAGGTGCGGATGCCCAGCACCTGTTCAATCTCGTCCATCAGTTCAAAGGGGTCCCTGGCTTCCCGGTCCATCTTATTAATAAAAGTAAATATCGGGATCCCACGCATCACACATACTTTAAACAGCTTAATGGTCTGGGCCTCCACGCCCTTGGAACCGTCGATTACCATGACCGCGCTGTCTGCCGCCATCAAAGTACGGTATGTGTCCTCCGAGAAGTCCTGATGGCCTGGCGTATCCAGGATGTTGATGCAAAATCCGCCATATTCAAACTGCATTACCGAAGAGGTAACGGATATCCCCCTCTCTTTTTCAATTTCCATCCAGTCTGAAACCGCATATTTGGCTGCTTTCCGCCCTTTTACCGTCCCGGCCAGGTTGATGGCGCCGCCATATAACAGGAATTTTTCCGTCAGCGTAGTCTTTCCCGCATCCGGATGGGAGATAATGGCAAAAGTCCTCCGTTTTTTTATTTCTTCATTCAAATTTGGCAAAGGTCCGTCCTCCGTTTTATTTTTCCATACCCATAGGGGCATTCTGCCTGTCACCCGTTACGGCGCTAACCGTTTACCCCGCCGTACCGGCCAATCCAAGATTTTACCAGAGAAATCCAGCTTTGGCAACAAGGTTCTATCTGGTACCCCCGGTCCCCGCCGGTTTCCTGTGTGGCCAGTGACAGTCCATGGCAGCCGGAGGGGTAGAGGTGCATTTCAAAATTCACTTTATGCTTTTGCATGGCAGCTGCCAATAGCAGGCTGTTTTCCACCGGAACCGTGTCGTCCGTCACCGTATGCCACAAGAATACCGGCGGCATATGGCCGGACACCTGCTTTTCCAGGGAAACTGCCTCCCGCACCCCTGGCTGCGCCCCTTCCCCCAAAAGCATCGTAAAAGAGCCTTTGTGGGCATAGGCACCCGACGTAATCACCGGATAGCCCAGGATCAGCCCATCCGGGCGCACCTGTCCGGCCGTCCTGCCAATGGCCTCAAAGGCCACCGGACGGTTCCAGAAAACCCCTGCGCTGCAAGCCAGGTGCCCTCCAGCGGAAAATCCGCAGAGTAAAACCGAATGTTCCTCTACATACCATTCCCGGGCATGTTCCCTGACCACCGCTATGGCCAGGGCCAGTTCCCGCAAAGCAACCGGAAACCGGTTCGGCGACACGCTGTAGTTTAACACGGCGGCATGGCAGCCCATAGCCAAAAACTGCATGGCCACCGGCTCCCCCTCCCGGTTGGAACAACGCTCATAACCGCCCCCCGGCACCACGATGGCCATGGGGCGCTTCCTTTCCGGCGCAGCGCTGACCGGATCCAATAAATATGCCGTAAGTTTCGCCGGCCCGGTTTTCTGGCCCTCCACGGCCAAATCCATTTGTTTATAAACCATATCCTCTCCCCCTTTGTTTCGGAAAGGGCGCCATCCGCCGCTTTCAAACCCGCCCGGGCATCCGTCCCGGCATCCCGTCACGGACGCCGGCCCTTTGCCCCGGCACGGACGCCGGCCCTTTGCCCCGGCACAGGCCAAAGCCGTATTTAGGCGCCGGTTGAAAAAATCCGGTCCAGCAGCTTATGGGCCACCTGGGCCTTAGCCATCTTTTCCAGCTGGACCACCCCGTCCCGGGTAATCATCGTGACCACGTTAGTGTCTGTGCCAAATCCGGCCCCTTCCACTTTCAGGTTGTTGGCTACTATCATATCCACATGCTTCTTCTCCAGTTTCTTTTGGGAGTTTTCCAGCATGTTCTGGGTTTCCATGGAAAACCCGCACAAAAATTGCCCGGGCTTGCGGTGTTCCCCCAACCACGCCAAAATATCGTCTGTCCGTTCCAAGGCAATATCCAGCTGGCCGTCTTCCTTTTTTGTCTTCTCCGTGCCAACGTGTACCGGCCGGTAATCCGCTACCGCCGCCGCCTTGATGACGGCATCTTGATCCCCCGCGGCGGCCGCCACTGCCTCGAACATATCGCGGGCGCTAGACACCGGCACCAGTTTCGCCCCCAACGGCGGCGCCAGGTCCACCGGCCCGCTGACCAAAGTAACCTGGGCCCCCCTCCATATAGCGGCTTGTGCTATGGCATACCCCATTTTCCCCGTGGAGTAGTTGGTAATATAGCGGACCGGGTCAATGGCCTCCCTTGTAGGGCCCGCCGTCACCAGCACCCGTTTCCCTGCCAAATCTTTTTCATAGGCCAATTCCAGCAGGATATGTTCCATCAGTTCCTTTGGCTCCGGCATCTTCCCCGCCCCCGTATCCCCACAGGCCAGATAGCCGCTGGCAGGCCGGATCACCTTCATGCCGTACTTTCGGCAGATTTCCAGGTTATCCTGGGTGACAGGGTTCTCATACATCCGGGTATTCATGGCCGGGGCTACCAGTTTGGGGGCCTGGCAAGCCAAAAAAGTGGTTGACAGCATGTCGTCGGCAATCCCGTGGGCTACCTTGGCAATCACGTTGGCCGTGGCCGGGGCAATCAGGAACAGGCTGGCACGCCTGGCCAAAGCCACGTGCTCCACCTGGAACTGGAAATTCCGGTCAAAGGTATCCACCAGGCATTTATTCCCGGTCAGCGCTTCAAAAGCCGTAGGGGTAATAAAATTACACGCATTTTCTGTCAAAATCACTTCCACGTCGGCATGTTGCTTTTTCAGCATACTGGCCAGGTTGGGGATTTTATAGGCGGCTATCCCGCCGCTTACCCCAAGTACCACGGTTTTTCCCTTCAGCATAAGGGCCTCCTTTTCAAAACAGGCAAAACATTGTCTTTTTTCCACAAATATGATACGATGCAGACACGCTTAAAATTTTGTGTGCAAAACTGCCCGGACATTGCCTTTTGTCAGGTGTTTGCCACAGTTTGAAGCAAGTATAGCACAAAATATTTCTATTTGAAAGGAGTTCCCCATGATTTTAGCAATTGATATGGGCAATACCAACATCGTCATCGGCGGCATTGACGCGGCCCAGACCTATTTCGTGGAGCGGATTACCACCAACCACGTAAAAACCGGCCTGGAATACGCCATCAACATTAAAAATATTTTAGAAATCCATAACATAGACAAGTCCCAGGTGGAAGGGACCATCCTATCCTCCGTGGTCCCCCCCTTAAACGCCACCATTTCCTCGGCGGTAAAAAAGATCTTCGGTTTCCGCCCGAAACTGGTGGGCTCCGGCATGAAAACCGGGCTGAACATCATTATGGACAACCCCAAAACCGTGGGGAGCGACATGATCGTAGACGCGGTAGCCGCATCCAAAGAATACCCCCTACCGGCTATTATCATTGACATGGGGACCGCCACCACCATGTCTGTATTGGACCAAAAGGGCAATTATACCGGCGGGGTGATCCTGCCCGGGCTGCGGGTTTCCCTGGATTCCCTTAGCAGCAAGACGGCCCAGCTCCCTTCCATCAGCCTGGACATCCCCCAAAAAGTGATCGGGAAAAACACGATCGACTGTATGCGAAGCGGTATTATGTACGGCAATGCCGGGATGATCGACGGGATCATCGAACGGATGGAGGAAGAACTGGGGGAAAAGGCCACGGTGATCGCCACCGGAGGGCTGTCACGGTTTGTGGTGCCCCTTTGCCGGCATACGATTATTTATGACGAAGCTTTGTTAATGAAAGGGCTCTGGATCCTTTATGAAAAAAACCGGTAAGCAACAAAAGGCCCAAAACCTCCGGCCTGCCGTCCACCGCCTGCCCTTTATCCGTTGATGCCGGCCCGTTTGATAAACGGGTTCCGGTAAAGGGAGAATAAAAGCTGCAGGGTCATCACGCACCAGATGGCCGGCTCGCAAAAAATAACTGCCAAATACCCGGACCAGGGGATAAAAACTACAACAAACACGATTTTGCCCACCAGTTCGATTACGCTTGAAATCAACGGGAGCAGTTTTTCCCCAATCCCCTGCAAAGCGCACCGGCTCTGCATCAGCACGCCTAAGACCGCGTAAAAAGGCCCCACTACCATTAAATACAAACTTCCGTTGTGCACCAGTTCGGGCGCGTTGGAGCCCGATATAAGCTTTACCAGCGCCGGTGCAGAAAACAGCAAAAACACGGTAATCACGCCTGCAGCCGCCACGTCAAAAATGTAGCTGTATTTCAGCGCTTTCCGGACCCTCCCCCCCTGCCCTGCCCCTTTGTTCTGCGAAGCAAAAGTGGACATAGCCATAGCCATGGCAATAAACGGCATGTTAAAGAACATATAGAGTTTTCTCGCTGCCGTATGGCCAGCAACCACCAAAATCCCCAACCCGTTGATGCCATACTGCAAAATCACGGAACCGACAGAAACAATGCTGCTCATAAACCCCATAGACAGCCCTTGCCCGCACATTTCCCAATATAAAGCCCCGTCAAACCGGAAGTGCTTTTTTTGGGGTATGAGCAGAGGCACCTTCCACCCAATATAGAGGATACAAAGGAGAACCGAAACCCCTTGGGAAATAACCGTGGCCACCGCCGCCCCCTGGACGCCCATATGGAACCTGGTAATAAGAAGCAGGTCTAGCACAATATTCAAAAGGGAAGAAACCACCAGGAAAACCAGCGGCATCACACTGTCCCCGATGGCCCGCATCAGCCCGGCGCAAAGGTTATAGGCAAACATCACAAAAATAAACCAGGCAATCACAGAAATATAGCGGTAGGACTCCTGAATAATCTCTACCGGCGTGTTCAGGGCCCAAAGGAGGGGCCGCAAAACCTGGATCCCCACAATGGTAAGCACCAGGGAAGATACCGCCCAAACGACAATGGAACATGCCACCGATTTCTTTAACAGGCCTTCGTCCCCCGCCCCAAACCCTCTGGCGACTACAAGGGAAAGCCCGTTCCCGATCCCCAGGGCAAACCCTACCAAAAGGTCAAAAACCGGAGTGCAGGCCCCAACCGCAGCCAGGGACGAGGCCCCCAGGTAGTTGCCTACAATCATGGTATCCGCCGTATTGTACAGCTGCTGAAAAATATTGGATATAAACAAAGGCATGGCGAAAACAATCAAGGCACGAAAGATAGGGCCATCCAACAAATTCACCTCAGACCGGAAAAAAGTTTTACTCTTTTGCATTTCTTTTACCTCCCTCTTCATCTTAAAGGCCCGTTTCCTTTACAGCCCTTTACGGATAGGATTATACCAGACTCTTGGCAAATCCACAAATCATTCTTGAGAAACCCCTTGTGTTTTCCGGCAAAGCGCCCCCATGTTTTGGCCCGGCGGCCGTCCCGGTAAGAAAAATTTGGAAGTATAAACCTTTGGCTTTTCGTGAATCATTTTCATGGGATATCAAAATTTTCCGAAATGAATCTCGAACGTGGAGGTAAATACTATGGCAGGATACAAAGTGGAAATCTGTGGCGTCAACACGGCAAAGCTCCCCTTGCTGACCAATGAAGAAAAGGACGAGCTTTTCAAACGGATCCTGGAAGGCGACATGGAAGCCCGGGAAGAATATATTAAAGGGAACCTTCGCCTGGTTTTAAGCGTCATCCAGCGTTTTTCCGCCAGCAACGAAAACGTGGACGACCTGTTCCAGATCGGGTGCATCGGCCTGATTAAGGCCATCGACAATTTTGACATCACCCAGAACGTACGTTTTTCTACTTATGCCGTGCCCATGATTATGGGTGAAGTCCGGCGGTATCTCCGGGATAATAACTCCATCCGCGTCAGCCGTTCCCTGCGGGATACGGCATACAAGGCCATCTATGCCAAGGAAGGGCTTATGCGCAAAAATGCCAAAGAACCGACTTTAATGGAAATCGCCGATGAAATCGGCATCAGCAAAGAAGAAATCACTTACGCCTTAGACGCCATCCAAAGCCCGGTGAGCCTCTACGAGCCCATTTACACAGACGGAGGTGACCCCCTTTACGTCATGGACCAAATCAGCGACAAAAAAAACCTGGAGGAAAACTGGGTGGAAGAAATCTCCCTGAAAGAAGCCATGGACCGGCTGCCCCAACGGGAACGCCACATTATCGACCTGCGTTTCTTTGAAGGCAAAACCCAGACAGAAGTGGCGGAGGAAATCCACATCAGCCAGGCCCAAGTATCCCGCCTGGAAAAAAACGCCCTGAAAACCATGAGGAACTACCTGAATTAAAAAAGGGGCCGTCCTGTTGAAGCGACGGCCCCTTTTTCTGGTCCATAACCGATGATTTTTCCTAATATACCGGTTGCCATGCTATGTTTTTTTTGCTATACTTTACTTGCTGTGCTTTACATAAAGCAAAAAACAAAGAATGACCAAATCCGTTTTCACGCCCTATTAATTTACATAACTTTTCAAAACGGATTGTGCCAGGAAAGGGAGGCTTCATGATTATCCGCCACAATTTACCCGGCATGAACGCACGCCGGAATGCAGGCAAAACAAAAGATAAATTAAGCAAAAATCTTGAAAAACTATCCTCTGGCTACCGAATTAACCGGGCAGGCGACGATGCAGCCGGGCTTGCCATATCGGAAGGGCTGCGCAGGATCATTTCAGGGACGAAGCAGGCTGAACAAAATATTAATGACGGGATCGGCCTGATCCAAACTGCCGAAGGCGCCATGGAAGAAATCAGCGCCATGCTGCAAAGGGGCAACCAGCTTAGTGTACAGTCGGCCAACGGCACATATGACCATGCCAGCCGTTCGGCAATGCAGCAGGAAATCGAACAGCTCCGCCAGGAAATCCAGAGGATTACCGACTCTACGGAATTTAACGGGGTTTACCTATTAAAAAGCGACGTAGGGAAAAACAGCGGAAGCGCCATAATCTCCCCAAAATCAGATTTGCCCCCTTGGGTTCAGCTGGGCCAGTCTATGGTGGCGGGGCAGCAGGTCGAACGTTACCAGACGACCGAAACCTATACCATTACCGATACGGCCACGAATACCGTCAAGGCAACCGGGCAGCTTACCGTTAACCATGCCGCTGCCTCCCTTGATTTCAGCCGCCTTACACCAAGCAATAAAGCCGATTTGATCCAGAAGGACGGCACCGGTTTCTATAGCACCTGCTTTACCTGCGATAACCACTACAGCATCCGTTTTGTAAAGGGGACAGGTTCCCGGTATACGGGCAGCGGGTCCCACCACATCTATGAAATCGGGATTGACAATGTAAACAACGGGGAAGACCTGGTCAAAGCCATTGTAAACGGCCTGAACGGGAATGTAGATCAAGGAAAGCCCGGCAACCCCTTAAGCCATTTTACGAAATTTGTGCCGGACGCAACCAATAAAAATGTACTGTGGCTCTACGACAACCGGTCATCCGACCCGCAACCCACGTTTACCCCTGCACCGGCCCCTACGGATACCATCTCTTGGCCCACCTGGACCTCCAGCGGCCATGACGTATGGAATGTAAGCGATAAAACTTCCTCCGGCGGGAAATGCGGCTCCGGGGTGGCCCTTTCCCCCGGCGACATCGTCCCCATTAAAGGGGACCTTACGCTGCAAATCGGCCCGTCGGCCGAAGAAACCTTAGAAATCCTCTTGCCCGGGACCCATGAAAAACTTTTGGGGATCGACGACGTCTCCGTCAACCCTCAAGAAGAGGCCAACCGTTCCATCTCCAAGTTTAAACATGCACTGAATTACCTCAGTGAAGAGCGGGGCCGTATGGGCGCTTATCAGCAGAGGCTGGAACACGCATACCATTCCCTTACAGTCAGCCATGAAAACTTAGCAGCCGCGGAAAGCCACATCCGTGATGCAGACATGGCAGAAGAAATAACCAGTTTTACCAAAAACGAAATTATCATGCAGGCCGCCCAGTCCATGCTCTCCCAGGCCAACGCCATTCCCCAGCAGGTACTGGAGCTGCTCCCATAGGCGTAAACGCCAAAAAGCCCCGGCGCATCCATTGCGCCGGGGCTTTTTCTGCCGCCTTACTTGCACACGATATTGATAATCTTTCCCGGCACGTAAATCTCTTTTACAATATTTCCGGTGATCTTCCCGGCCACGGCTGCTTTTCCTGCCGCAATGGCGTCTTCCCTGGACACGTCAGCAGGCAAAGACACCACGCCGCGGGCTTTTCCGTTGACCTGGACGCCGATTTCAACCTCGTCGTCTTTCATGGCCTCCTGGTCACATTCCGGCCACTGGGCATGGAACACGCTGTCCGTGCCCCCCAGCTGCTGCCAAACCTCTTCCCCTATATGGGGGGCAAAAGGGGCCAGCAGGACCGTAAATGTCTTTAGGGTTTCCTTGTCGATGCCGCCGGTTTTTTTAGACAAGTCAATGAGCTTGTTGTTATATTCCATAAACCCGGAAATCACCGTGTTCAGGCTGAACTGGTTAAACCTCTGTTCAATGTCGTAAACCAGCTTATGGCGCAGGCGGACCATCTCCCTGGTCTTTGGCACGTCTTTGTCTTTGCTGGACTGGACCAGGTTCCAGAACCGGTTCAGGAAACGGGAAACACCTTCAATGCCCCGTTCGTCCCACTCTGCGTCCAGTTCCGGCGGGCCTACAAACAGCTCGTACATCCGCAGGGAATCGCAGCCGTAATCCCTTACCAAGTCGTCCGGCGACACCACGTTGCCTTGGGATTTGCTCATCTTTGTCCCGTTCTTGCCTGTAATCATGCCTTGGTTGAAAAGTTTTATAAAAGGCTCGTCGAAATCCACTACCCCGATGTCATGGAGGAACTTCGTATAAAACCGGGAATACAAAAGGTGCAGCACCGCATGCTCGACGCCGCCGATATACATATCTACGGGGAGATATTGATCCGCCTTTTCCCGGGATACCAGCTCTTTGCTGTTGTGGCTGTCCACATAGCGCAGGAAATACCAGGAGGAACCGGCCCATTGGGGCATGGTGTTGGTTTCCCGCTTAGCCGGGCCGCCGCATTGGGGGCAGGTACAGTTAACCCACTCCTCAATGGCGGCCAGGGGGGACTCCCCGGTGCCGGTAGGCTGATAGCTTTCTACCTCCGGCAAAGTCAAAGGCAGCTCCTCCTCCGGTACCGCCACGTTGCCGCATTGGGGGCAATGGATAATGGGGATCGGCTCGCCCCAGTAACGCTGCCGGGAAAATACCCAGTCCCTCAGCTTATAGTTGACCGTCTTCTTGCCCAGCCCCCGGGCCTCGATCATGGCCGGGGCTTCCTTCTTAAGCACGGCAGACTCCATCCCGTTCCACTCGCCGGAATTAATCATGGTGCCGCTGGCCTCTGTGTAGGCCTCTGTCATGTTTTCGATTTCTTTGCCGTCCTTGGCGATAACCTGAATAATGGGGATGTTAAATTTTTTCGCAAATTCAAAGTCACGGTCGTCATGGGCCGGCACGCACATAATCGCCCCTGTGCCGTAATCTGCCAATACATAATCCGACAGCCAGATCGGCACCTTAGCCCCGTTGAGCGGGTTGACGGCATAGCTTCCCGTAAATACGCCGGTCTTTTCCTTATCCTGCATACGGTCCACGTTAGACTTCATGGAAGAGTCATAGATATACTTATCCACTGCCTCTTTTGTCTCTGCAACGGCCAGGCCCGCCGCCAATTCATGCTCCGGCGCCAGCACCATAAAGGTGGCGCCATACAGCGTATCCGGCCTGGTGGTATAGACGGTGATCTTCTCGTCCCTGCCGTCCACCGGGAAGTCCACTTCCGCGCCATAGGACTTTCCGATCCACTCGGTCTGCATTTTTTTCACTTTCTCCGGCCAGTCCAGTTTATCCAAATCGTTCAGCAGCCGTTCCCCGTATGCCGTGATTTTCAACATCCACTGGCGCAGGTTCTTCTTCGTGACCGCCGCCCCGCAGCGCTCGCACACGCCGCCTACCACCTCTTCATTGGCCAAACCGGTTTTGCAGGACGGGCACCAGTTAATGGGGAATTCTTTTTCATAGGCTAATCCGGCTTTGAACATTTTTACAAAAATCCATTGGGTCCATTTATAAAAATCCGGATCCGTAGTATTTACTTCCATATCCCAATCATAGACCGCCGCAATCTGGTTGATCTGCCTTTTAATGTTCCGGATATTTTCCGCCGTGGAAACGGACGGATGGATCCCCATTTTGATGGCGTAGTTTTCTGCCGGAAGGCCAAATGCATCCCAACCCATGGGATGGACCACATAATGGCCTTTCAAAATCTGGTACCGGCTCCACACGTCCGAAATTACATACCCCCTCCAATGCCCTACATGCAGGCCGCTGCCAGACGGATAAGGAAACATATCCAGGCAATAATATTTAGGCTTTTTGCCGTCGTTTACGTTAATCGGGTTTTTCTCCCAGTTTTCCCGCCATTTCTTCTCGATGGCGGCGACATTATAATTTGCCATAATTCGCTTTTCTCCCTCCTAGCGTGTGTCTGAAAATTACTTTCTAACTGGCGTGTACCGCAAAGCCCCGATCTCCCCTCCGGGGCGTTTTCGTATCCCAATACGGAACACGCATGATACTCGCTCCCCGCCCAATCTCCCCTCCGGGGCGTTTTTGTATCACGCGGCGGCTTTCGGCACATCCCGGCCTTTGCCGCAATGCGGCTTCCCGGGGCGTTTTGCCTCATAAGGCATCCTCTTTGCGAAACAAAAAACCTTGCGCCCCCGGAATTTCCAGAGACGCAAGGCCACTTGCGCGGTACCACTCTGTTTCATGCTCTCGCATGCCCTCTGCCGGCCAGCTTCATCCACGCAGGCCTTGCCTGCCGGACCCCGCTGCCGCTTCCCTCATAACGGCGGGAAACCGTCCGGGCCTACCGAAGGGTAGGCCCCTCTTGCCAATCCGGGCCACCCGCCATTCAACCGGCTGCTCCGAGGCCAGTTCTGCCGCCTTCCCACCTGCCTCGCACCGTCCGGCAGCTCTCTGGCCTGTTCCCGCAGCATACTACTCCTCTTCCTCGCATTTCCATACCTGTAAATTTAACACAATTAAAATACCCTGTCAAGCCTTTAAAATAGGGCGCCCGCCCATTACCGGAAGCTTTTCACCCAGGTAACCAGGGAATCCGGGTATACGTTTTCCCTCACGTCCTTGCGCATTTGATCCGTAACCGGGCCGTTTTTTTCCATAATCGCCAAAATGGCATCCTGAAGGCCGGCGACCCTCCCTTTTTCAAATATTTCTTCGTAATCCAGGGAACCCCTGTCCGGGTCCGGCTGGGCATTTGGCTTACGGGAAGGCTGGGCAGCCGGTGCTTGCCCGGGCTCTGGACGGGCGCCTGGCTTATCGGAACTGCCGGCCGGCTTTGGCCCGGCATGGGGCGCTTTCGCCGTTTCCGGCGCCACTTTAGAGGCCCCTTTTTGCCCCTTGGGGCCTTTTTCGGATCCAGCCCGGGCAAGGGGAGTCACCGCCGGATCCGGCCTGCTGCCTGGCATGTCCGCCCGCTCCGGCACAGGCCCTTCCGATACTTCTTGCGCCCCCAAAACCGGGATCCAAATCTCCCCTGAATTGGCCGCCACATCCACCACGATGTTTCCGCCTTCCACCGCCACCTTTTGGCCGGATAGCGCCCCCACATACTCGGCTGCGTTTCCGGCCGGAAGGGACATGACATAGCTGCTGTCGTCATTGTTGACCGTTACCACCACTGCCTGGCCTTGATAATTCCGGGAAAAGGCATACTGGCGGTTCCTCAAAAGCAGCTCCTGGTAATCCCCGTAGGAAAGGGCCGGCACCTTTTGGCGGGCTTTTCCCAAAGCGGCGATGAAAGAAGTATATGGATTTGTTTCCGTTGCGCCCTCATAGTCGGAAAGGGAAAGGGCCGGACGCAGGGAATCATCGGAAAACCTCTCCTTCTTCCCTTCTATCCCAAATTCAGAGCCATAGTAGAGGGACGGGATTCCCGGAAGGGTATAGAGCAGCACATGGACCGGCATAAAATGCATCTTATTGCTAAGTTTCGTATAAATCCGCTCCACGTCATGGTTATCCACGAAATTGTAAAGCTTCAGCCCGTCCGGCCGGTTGCCGCCCATAGCATAAAGGCGCTTGACCGTATGGGCGATCTCAAAATAATTATGGTCGTTGTGGCCGGAATAAAGGGCTTTATGCAAATGGTAATTGGTAACGGAATGCAAAGTGCCCTCGTTGACCCATCGGGTATAATCCCCATGGATCACTTCCCCCATAAGCCAAAACTCGGGTTTCACTTCGTTGGCCACCTGGCGCAGGGCTTTCATAAAATCAAAATCCAATACGTCTGCGGCATCCAGCCGGATCCCGTCCACATCGAACTCTTTGACCCAAAATCGGACCACGTCGCAAATATAATCCTTCACCGCCGGGTTGTGCTGGTTCAATTTCACCAGCAAATTATAACCGCCCCAGTTTTCATAGGAAAATCCATCGTCATATTCATTGTTCCCCCAAAAATTCACATTGCAGTACCAATCTTTATAAGGGGAATTTTCCCGGTTCCTTTTTATATCCTGAAAAGCAAAAAAATCACGGCCGGTATGGTTGAACACGCCGTCAAAAATAACCCGCACCCCTTGTTTATGGCACTCGGATACAAAATTGGCCAAATCCTCGTTGGTACCCAGCCGGCTGTCCAATTTTTTGTAATCCGTAGTTTCGTACCCATGGCCGACGGATTCAAAAAGGGGGCCGATATAGACGGCGTTACAGCCAATTTGTTTTATGTGGGAAATCCAGGGGATCAATTGATTCAGTCGATGGACTGGTTTTTCATAAGAATTTTGTTTTGGCGCATTGGCAAGCCCTAATGGATAAATGTGATAAAAGATTGCCTCGTCGTACCATGCCATATGGTGTGTACCTCCTCAAGTGGATTTCTACTGATGCGGCGGCCTATGGCCGCCTGAATGGAAAAAGCCATTCCCCCTGCGGCTTTCGTGCCAGCCCGGCGCCGAGGGGGGATTGGCTTTTCGGCGGCGCAGTGCCGCTCGATTCCGCTTCGCTTCTTCTCGCTCCCGGGCCTTCGGCCCTATGGAAAAAGCCATTCCCCCTGCGGCTTTCGTGCCAGCCCGGCGCCGAGGGGGGATTGGCATTTTCCGCACTGCGTTTCGCTTTCGTGTAGATTATACCACACCCCTTTTGTAAAAGCAACAGAGGTAGGAATTACGAACCTAAAGCAGGGGGGCGAAGGCTTTCATTAGGTAGCCGGTTAGTTTTACCGGCAATTTTTCTTTTTGGACGGTTTCCCTGGTGACTTGCCTGCATTTTTTGAGCGTGGACTGGAAATCGGCTTCGATCTGCGGAATGCAGTCGGCTTTATACAGATAGGTTGCGCACTCAAAATGGTGGTACAAGCTGCGGTAATCCAGGTTGATGGTGCCGACTACCGCCTCGCAGCCATCGCTGACAAAGACTTTGGCATGGACGAAGCCTGGCGTATATTCGTAGATCTTTACGCCGGACTCCAGCAAAGACGGGTAGTGGGTCTTTGCCAAAGCGTATGGTATCGGCTTATCGGGGATGCCGGGCAGCAGCAAAACCACTTCCGTGCCCCTCTCTGCCGCAAATTTTAAAGCCGTCTCCATCTCCCCATCCAGTATGAGATAAGGCGACATAATATGTACATAGCCTAAAGAACGGTTTAAAATATCCATATATACCCGTTTTCCTAACTTGTCGTCATCCAACGGGCAATCGCCGTAAGGGATCACGTAACCGTTGGCCTCCTCCGCCCGCGGGACCGGGCAGGACAGGTACCGCTCAAGTTCCCCCCCCTTTTCATCTATCCCCCACATCTGCAAAAACATCAACGTAAAGCTTTTCACCGCCTCCCCTTTCAGCATGACGGCGGTATCTTTCCAATGGCCATATTTTACTTTCTGGTTAATGTATTCGTCCGCCAGGTTCACACCGCCGTTAAATGCCGTGTGCCCGTCAACCACCAATATTTTCCTATGGTCCCGGTAATTGTAGTGGGTAGAGATAAAAGGGGTCGCTGGGGCAAACATTTTGCATTGGACCCCTAACGTTTTTAAGCGTTTGGGGTAATCATAGGGCAGCAGCGCAAACTCGCAAGTCCCGTCATACATTACCCGTACTTCCACGCCTTGGGAGGCTTTCCTTGCCAATATCTCCAAAATCCGGCCCCACATCAGGCCCTCATCTACAATAAAATATTCCAGGAAAATAAACCGTTCCGCAGACTCCAGCTGCCGGAGCATCTCCTCAAACATGTCCTCCCCCAGCGGAAAGTACGTCACGGCCGTTTTGTCGAATACGGGGTGGCAGCCGCTTCTATGTATGTAACGGGCCAATGAGGCTACCGCTTCCTTTTCCTGGGTAAGCCGGCCTATCACCTCCTGCGATTGGGGGACCCGGTCCTTTGTGGCGGCAATGGCCTGGTTCATCCGGCCTTTCAATATCCTGTGCCCAATATCGCTTTGTGTATAGAGAAACAGCAAAACCCCAAAAACCGGCAGGGACATAATAATGACCAGCCAGGTGATCTTGGCAGTGGGGTTTAAACGGCTGTTCAGCAGGCAAACCACCATAACAAAACTAAACAGCACCGTCCCTCCCCAAATATGGGGTAGAAATTCCTCAAGCCAGCGGAACACGCTGAAAAGGATCAGTACCTGTACCATCAGCAAAAAAAGCAGCAGGCCAAAACGGCTGAATATGGCGTGGACTACCCCTTTTTGGCCCTTTTTCAAAAGGGCTATCCCTTTATTATCGTTGCTTACCTGTACCATCATTACTCCTAACTTAGGGCAAGATACCCGAACCCCTGTCAACCCAGGCACAACATGTCCTGGCAGTAGCAATCTTATCATAACACCTGGCGCCGCAAATGGGAATACCTAACCTTATGCCATGGCAACTAATAAGCCCCCTTACTGGCTATATTCTTTTCTCTTAAATTCTTTCCACACCAGGATAGATGCAACGGCCCCCGCCATAGAATCCGCCACAGGCCCTGCATACATAATTCCGTCAATGCCGGCAAACAGAGGAAGGATTAAAATCAGCGGCAAAAGGAAAAAGGTCTGGCGGGTAAGGGACAAAAGGGTCCCCCTTTTCGGTTTGCCAATGGATGTAAAAAAATTAGAACTGATCGGCTGCATAAAATTAATAAACGTACAAAATAAAAAAATATGGAAATAATTCACAGCAAAATCATAATACTCCTTCGATCCGTTCCCAAAAGCGGAAATAATCTGCCTTGGCGCAAATTGGAACAAGAGAAAAGCGGCTAAAGCCAGCAAAAAGCCACAGGTAATGGCAAAGACATAGGAATCCTTTACCCTGCGGTACTGTTTTGCCCCATAGTTAAAGCTGACAATTGGCTGTAAACCTTGGGAAATGCCAATAATAAACGATAAAAACACCTGGTTCACTTTGGTGATAATCCCTGCGCAGGCAATGGGTATGGCCTCCCCATAGGCAGAGATTGACCCATAATATTTCAGGGATTTGTTCATGGCAATCTGCACCAGCACCATGGCAAGCTGATTGCTGCATGGGGCCATGCCAAGGGACGCAATCCGGCCAACCACTTCTTTGCGGATTATCAAATGGCCTTTCCGTATTTTCACGGTCCGGCAATGGCTTAAAAACCAGATGGCCATGCCGCCGGAAATAAATTGGCCAATAATCGTCGCCAAAGCCGCCCCGGCCATGCCCATATGCAGGCCAAATACAAAAAAAGCGTCCAGAAATACGTTGGCTATGGCCCCGGCCAGATTACAGAGCATACTGATTTTCGGGCGCCCGTCCCCACGGATCAAATGCCCGCCGCCTGCAGTTAGGATCAAAAAGGGGAACCCAAACGCAACAATCCCCGTATATGCCTTGGCGTAATCCAATACATTTTGGGGGGAGCCAAAAAAACGAAGCAAGGGATCCAAAAACAATAACGTAACTAAACTTAAAATAACGCCGCAGCCAAAAAGCATCACGGCGGCGTTCCCCATATAGTAAGCTGCCTTCTCCTGTTCCCCACGGCCCATGGAAATATTGAAAGCCGAAGCTCCCCCAATGCCAAATAAAAGGGCTATGGCCACACAGGAAATAGAAAGGGGGAAGGAAATATTCGTTGCCGCATTCCCCAATTCCCCTACGCTGTGGCCGATAAAAAACTGGTCCACAATATTGTACAGGGAGCTTACCAGCATAGCAATGATGCTGGGGACCGCAAATTGAAACAGCAGCCTCTTTACCGGTTCCGTTTTCAATGGGTTTTGTATGGGTTCTTTTGCCTTTTGCATTATAACTCCTCCTGAATATTCTGAATGGTTCGTTTCAGCAGCCTCACCAGCTCCTTTTTCTCCTGTTCCGTCATGTTCTTTGTCAAAATGTTGTTCCAACTGTCCTTAGCCTGGCGGACCGGTTCTTTGGTTTCCCTCCCTAGGGCTGTCAAAAAAATCCGGTTACACCTGCGGTCAGTCCCGTCCTTCTTCCGCTCAACCATTTGCTTTTGCAAAAGGGACTGCAAAATCCGTGTAATCGCCCCTTTGTCCATGCCAAGCTCCACTGCAATCTCATCCTGGGTAACCCCATCCTTCCGGTTTAACTGGAAAAGGACCGGATATTCGGCAGACGATATGCCATAACCTTTTAAACATTTGGTATGGTAAGACATAGCCTTGCGGTGAATAAACGAAACCAGCCTTCCGATACGGTCATTCATAAAATCCCTCCCATAGCGCCCTTTTGATTACGTAATTACAAAAAAAGGATGGCCTGCACATCCTTTTGGGACAGGCGGCGTCATTGGGCTAACCACCTGCCTAGTGTACTGTCCGGATTCTATTCAGGCAAACCTCCTTGCCTAAATTTCCATCCGGCTGCGTTGTCGGCGGTCAACGATGCCACCGCATCGCCTCCCTTCTCCGCCTTGCTGATGAAAATTTATTCTGCGGAGTTTCGCCAGATATAATCTGGACAGTACACTAGCCTATGTGGAAGCCATTTCCAAAGTTTAGGGCAGAAACCATTTCTAAATAAAGCTAATATAGCAAAAAATAGTTGACTTGTCAACTATTTTGCCTTCCCTTTTCCTGTCAAGGGCCGACCGCACCATCCCTGATAAGTTTTAACCGGATTGCTTTAACGGCACTCAACGATTTTTTATTATAGCCTTCCGCAAAGGCCACTTGCCCGACCATACCCCAAAGGTTTTAAAGAGGAATTCGGATTTCCTAAGTACGTTATAACCTCTGTTTTATGAAAAATAAAATCACCCATGGTTTCTCCTGCAACAAACAATATTTCTTTTTTCACCGTCCCCCCCATCGTAAGCTTTGCCATCCTTATACCATAGCCCTAAACATTCCATGCCTGTTGCAATATGCATAAATAATGCCATGCCCTTGCTTCCGGAACCTTACGGATATCCCCTGCTCCGGATATAGTTTCACCAAATTCACTGTATCCGATGTCACATAAGCGATAAACGAGATATAATGCCCCTTCTCCATCGGATGGCTGATGGCCACAGAATACTCCTGATCCACTGTCTCAACACAAATACAATGGCCGTTGTCCTCCTTTTCGGCCTCTGCTTCCGGCAAGTCAATCCCACAGCAGGAAAAAGCCCCATGCCCTACAGACGCAATAATATTCCCGCAGACCGGACAGACATAAAAGCACATCTTCCGCATGTTTGCCGACTGGTTCCCGTTCTCCCGCAAATCTCCCGTCAGCAGTTCCGCAATGGAAACCCCCAGCGCGCCGGCCAATTCTTCAATAATCCCGATGTCCGGAAGCCCTTTGCCGGTTTCCCATTTTGACACTGCCTTATCGCTCACGCCAATCCTTTCCGCAAGCTCTTTCTGCGTAGCCCTCCTCCTTTCCCTTAGCCCTTTTATTGTCTTCCCTGTTACATAACCCATGGTTTCTGTCCCCCTCTTCCTGAATATAGATACATCATACCGCCTGTCCCCCTTCTGTGCAACCTACGGACCGTAGAGCCCCCTCCCTTTCCCCAAGCCACATGTCCAAAATCCCGGCCCAGCTTCCTTTTTCAACCCCTTACGCGCCTGCTTCCCAAATACCAAAATCCCCAAAACAGGCTTGCGCCATACCGCCCTGGTTGCTTCACATCCCCCAATCCTGCCCGCCCCTCTGGGGGAAGCCCTTCATTTTCCCTTCAACCATCCGATCCATCGGTTCCGCTTACTATTCGTTTTCTTATTTGAACCCATATGCCGAAAAAAAGGCTGTTGCAAAATCCGGATCCCCCACAACATATGTTCCGATTTGCCCGATGGCAAAGCCACATTTTGTAGAAACCCTTTCTTTTGCAACAGCCCCTGCTGTCCTTTACCTACACCATATTCAGCAGCCGCCACTTTTTATGCGGTTATATGGATAGCCCTACCGCCGCCTGGTGGCTGCCGCCTGGGGTCGCGCCCCTTTTATCATACCTGCTCTCCTTTACGCCATTTCAATGCCGTCTGCACGATGTTGTATATACGGAAACGGCAAATCAGAAACCGGATATTTTTATAACACGCAACCTTTACTTTTAAAATACCCCAGGACTGTTTTTTAGCTTAAACCGTTCCACGAGGCTCTTCATAAGCTGCGACTGGCTGGACAATTCTTCGCTTGCGGCCGCGCTTTCCTCCGCAGTCGCCGAGTTTGTCTGTACAACATTGGAAATCTGGTCAATCCCCATAGTAACCTGGGAGATGGAATCCGCCTGAATGCTGCTGGCCTCGGAAATTTGCCCGATAATGCCTGCCATTTCATTTACGCCATTTACTGCCTGGAACAAAGACTGCGCAGTTTCGTCGGCAATCCGGGTTCCGTTTTCTACTGCCTTTAACGAATTTTCAATCAAAACCGAAGTGTTCTTCGATGCCTCTGCACTTTTGCTTGCCAGGTTACGGACTTCATCTGCCACTACTGCAAAGCCTTTTCCTGCAGTACCTGCGCGGGCGGCTTCTACAGCAGCATTAAGGGCAAGGATGTTGGTCTGGAAAGCAATATCTTCAATTGTTTTAATGATTTTACCGATTTCATTGGAACAGTTGCTGATATCACCCATTGCCTGTATCATCTGCTGCATTTTTTCGTTGCTCACATTCATTTCTGTACGGATGTTGCCTGCCTTTTCATTGGCCTGCCGTGCATTGTCTGCATTCTGCTTTACCTTGTTGGAGATTTCATTAATGGTGGCAGCAAGCTCCTGCACGGAACTTGCCTGCTCGGTTGCCCCTTGGGAAAGGGCCTGGGCGCCGTTAGAGACCTGTCCTGACCCACTTGCGACCTGAGCGGAACTTTGGCTGATTTGCAGCATGGTGTCGTTGAGCTTTTCTGCAATGCCCCGGAAAGAAATCAGCAACGGATGGAAGCCTCCCGTATATTCTTCTTCACAGATCGAATCCACCGTAAAATCCCCCGCGGCCATTTTGGCAAGGAATTT
The DNA here is from genome assembly GCA_910584845.1 of uncultured Lachnospiraceae bacterium. Lineage (GTDB taxonomy): Bacteria > Bacillota > Clostridia > Lachnospirales > Lachnospiraceae > Brotaphodocola. Next base: position 5,259 of record CAJUDH010000008.1, on the reverse strand, counting down.
ATTCTCGTCATCAATGATCAGCCGAAGCTTATGGATTAACCTGCGTACCTGCGTGGCAAGGACACCCAGTTCATCTTTAGAGGTATAAGTAATCTCTACATCCAAATCGCCTTCTGCCATTCTTATGGCGGCGCTCTCGATTTCGGAAATCGGGGCTTTTATCAAGCGTATAATCACAAAGGAAAAGAAAACCCCCACAAGGATGATTGCAAAGATAACTGCCGCCATAAGGAAGGTGGCCGTCCGGTATAGGAAAAAGCTCTCCTTTGTCGCAGCGTCACTGCCTTCTGTATTGTATACAACAATATCATGGAAGGCGCTGTTTAAAGAATTGTAAAGCCCTACACATTCCCCTTCCAAAATAGCGCGGGCCTCTTCCGTGCGGCCCTGTTTGGCTAACGCCATCATTTCTTCATCTGCTTTATCGTACTGGGCCCACAGGTCCATTGCATTCTCATAGAAATTCCTTTCTTCTTCATCAATTAACTCCCCATAAGTAGCCAAAAGGGTATCCATCTTTTGTTTTTCACTTTGAAGGTACTGAAGGCTGGATGCTTCTACATCGTCAGAAATTGCCGTCAGGTACCCCAATTCATTCAGACGGATATTAGAAATGGTAGTGGTCAAGTCCCTTGCCGTATTAATGCTGGGGAGCCAGCTTGTTGAAATATCACTTGTCATGTCATTCATTCGGCCCATAAGGCAAAATGACATGCCGCCGATCATAAACATACCAATCAGCGCAACGCCTATGAGGACATAAAGTTTAAATCTGATTTTTAAATTTCGTATGTAATTGATCATGTCTTTATCCTCCTTTTCTGTTCTGCCGCCCATAGTTGCCAATTATGAAAAATAATCCTTATGTTCTATATTGCTTATTTTTCACACAGCATTTTTAACAGTATATCGGCATGTTTCCCCTGCTTGATAAGTAAAATCGAAAAAATAGAACCGTTGTTACAGAAATTTTTTCATAGAAGATTTTTTCCCTCCCCTTTACCCCACCCATCGCTTCAAAATTTTCCGTATTAAAGATGGCAGGGCAAAAAGATGCCTTGCCTTTTTAATCAACGTTTCAAATTAACAGCTTGATTTGGCAGCACCCTTAATGCACCTATGATATTCAGGCTGACCGGGCATCTGCCCAGGCCAGATACAACGAGCACCCTTATATGCCCCCATAATATTCAGAAGCAAAAAACGGGATCCTGCCGCCGCACTTTTATACTTTTAAGATAGGCGCCCTTCTTGGTTAACCACCGCCTGCCCTGCAAAAAGGCTGCACGGGGCAGGAAACTGCCAACCTGCTTCCTAAGGTCCGTTATCTGCTTAAACTACTGTGGAAATAAGAATGTTGTTATCAAGGTGCTTACCCGCCAATGCCCCGTCCAAGCACAACCATACAGGTTCCAGCCTCATCCAAAAACAAAATCTGTGGAACACGCAGGAAATAGGTATGCTATATATCGAAACCAAAACCGGATTCGACTATCGTAATGCCATTATAAAATCCAAAGGCCAAAATGTGGTCAAGGAACAGAAAAAATTAGCGGTATTATTCCTTTTCAGCCGATAAAAAAATAGCCCATGCATAAGGCAAGCCAACAAACTATGATTTCTCACAAGCCTGTTGGCTCTGGGCGTATTTATTCCGCCTGGCAAACCGGAAATTGTCATAATATCGCTGCTGCAAAACAAACTGCCGAAAACAAGTTGCATAAGCAATGAAAACATATACTTATATACAGATTCTTTTTCTTATATGCCACATATGCAACGGATGCAAATGCTAATATACGAAATACATTATTAAAAGGCAACCAAAAATGATAAAGTGAAAACAATACCGCTATAAGTATTGGGAGAAACGAGCTTTGCTTTTTGTAGTGCGAGGTTAAATATCCTCTAAAAAATAATTCTTCGGTTATTGGTGCAATTAACACATTAAAAATACTATAATATATGCAAGTCAATATCCGTATTGGTTTTGAAAACAATTTCATATACTCAAAATTTGTCCAATCAAAACCGATCGGTAGACGATGGAGTAATTCAGCCCTCATTTGAGCAAAAAACTGATTTTCTAAAGGTGCAACATACGCCGAAAGCAATCCTGCCGCTCCAAAGAAAACAAATGCAATGATTAGAATTTTCCATCGTTGCAATTTCTCTTGCCCAACAAATGCACTTTTAAGTGAATATGCCCCATTTTCCCTTTTGCTTGCAGATAAAATTATGCCTAACTCCATTGGCACCAATATTACTGTCCCCAAAATACAAAATAGCAATATATGTGGTATATTGCAAAAATGCCCCAATATCAAATAACTCAAACTTAAAACTATTGTAGGTGTAAAAATTCTTCGTATAAGTCCGTTAGCATCTATTTTTTCCATCCGGAATACCCTCCATTCAATCCCGATTTTTCTATATTGTCAATCCATTCTGCTTTTGCTCCAAACCTTTTCATAAATAAAAATATCAGCCCACTTTGTCAAATGCCAGTTTAATTGTCGCACAAGCCCCACTGGGAGCCATATTTGAAAGTTCTAAACTTCCACCGTATTTCTGGCTAAATTATAGTCTGCAACTCTTTTAAGGCAGAGGATTCCCCAAACGAAGCTGGCCGGCAAAAGGAGCATCATAACAGATAATATTATTTTCTTCTTGAATATTCTCATTTCACCACTCCCCACGGTCGGAAATAGAACAATACAGCCTATGAAAACCATATTCTAAAAACTGGACTTTTGATAACCCCATTGCTTTTTTAATATATTCTTCTTTATTTACCGCAAGCTGAATAAGCCCGGACAACGTACCCCACAAAATAAAAATAGTAGGCATGATTTTCAGATCGTTGCGCAAATCGCCTTTCTCCATGCCGGATATTAAAAATCCCTTTATCTTTTCGTTTATTTCTTCCCCTATTTGATAGGTTTCTTTTTCTTCGGGAAGATAATCGTGGCTTTCAAAATCGATATTGATTTTATCCAATACCATTTTGAAGTAGAACGGAAATTCTTCCTGATACCGAACCAATCCGCGGCAAATAAAATTGTATTGTCCTTTTGTGGTTTCTTGTTGCTCCAATGCAGAAACGATGTAATGGTAAAGTTTTTTCATGCTGTCCAGCACTAAGATACCAACAATTTCCTCTTTGTTCTCAAAATACACATATAAAGTGGCTTTACTATATCCGGCTGCTTTTGCTATATCGTCCATAGAGGTTGCCGCTATACCTCTATCCATGAACAACACTGACGCAGCGGAAGCAATGTTTTCCCGGTGTACGCTTTTCGGCTCTTTTTTTCTCCGCGCCATTGCCTGCCTCCTTCAAATTAAACTTATAGTTTAATTATAGCAGTTTTAAAGAATTTGGTCAACTTTTTCACCTCAAATAATCTGGAAACTATTTGCCTAAATGAGAGGCCTCCATTTCCTGTTACTTCCACATTTTTAGATTGAATGTTTCTATACTCCGCTTTTCCATAGCATTACGCCCTGGAGGGGGGGATAGCAGACATGGAAAACGCCCCAGGCCCTTTCTGCCACTTCCGGGCAATCATCCTTTGTTTTGGCTTTCAGCCATTTCTTCCCACTCTCTGAAAGCCGCCTCATTGAGAAACCCATGAACCGGTTCATATCCATTGCTGCCGCTTTTTCCACAGTGCTGAACGAAAACAGGCTTTGCAGATATGGACTGCATGGCCTTTACCGGAAACCTTCTCGTTTGGCTTGTATTCGCCACACATTTTACAATAATGCCCGTATGGAGGGTTCTTCTTTTTTGGCATCTCAAATCCCTCCATTCCTTGCGTCTAATATATCGTGAATTATCAAAACGTCAAAGATCGCTGTGGGCTATTTAAAAATTTCCGATATGCCTGTTATAGTTTCAGATATAATAAACGGGAAATTGTCTATTTGACACTAAGTTCCCTTTTCCTCCAGCATAAAAATCCATACATATCATTAAATAAGAAAATAGCAAAATTTATGACAACCGGTATATATTCAGGATTTTTAAATGAAGCTAGTATCCATAGTACAATCAATACCAGGTCGTTTGCTGCATACCCCAATGCGTAATAGGAAGACCGCAGCAGCGTCAGCGCTGCCGCCAAAAAGCTTGTTTCGATTGAAACTGTGCTTAGTACAATATTTGGAGTATCCAGCGCTTGTAAGATATAGTAAAAGAAAGCGGCAACCACACTTCCAAAGGACAAAAGTACAATCATATGTTTTCTGGTCAATGCCTGAATGGCGACTTCTTTTCCGTTTTCCGATGGATTTTTCAACCATGTTATAGTTGAACATACCGCCATTGGTAATGTCATCCCCAGATAAGTAATCATTTCTCCCCAATATCGGAATGTCCAAGAGATTACAGCATAAAGGACACTGAATACAACCATAAGAATCTGTGCCCATACATTCCCCTTAGCTGCCAATATCAGAGAGATAACCCCTATCCACGCAGCTAACAGCATCAGCATATTAACATTTCCTGTCACTAAATTGGAAATTCCTATAATCAACATAGAACATATCAAGATCCCCCACTCTTTCTTTGTTATGCTTTTTATCGGATTTCTCAAAGCTAAAACATCAGATTCCCTCTTTTCCAATATGGCAATTGCCCCCTTTTCTTCCAATACCTGCCTTCTTCTACGCATTTCTCTAAACATGCCCTGCCTCTTTCTTTTAAAAATAAAATCGCCGGAACTTTCTATCTTCTTTGACCTAACGACAGAAATTCCAGCGATTGACTCCTCTACCCGGTGGCAGATGAGTATCATAGTTTATTGAATTATCATGTATAAATTTACCACCATAAAGTATGTCTGTCAAGTGATAAGTTCAATCTCTTCCCGATTTGTGTAGGATTACAATACATGTGTTACAACTGCTTCCCCAAGCTTCCCCTGGGGTGGAAATACCCTAATCAGGTAGGAAAGGATGATTTGCAGTCGGTATAACATATGTTTGGCAAACCTACATTTAAGGCTTGTCGCATATCAGATGTTTATGGCAATATTTTGGGGGGTGTGTTACAATAGTCCGGCAACTCTTTATCTTACATTTTATGAGGTAGACCATTATGGAAGCAAAACAAATTTGCTCTGGCTTTTCTGAAATTCTCCCCGGTAATGCGGACGGGGGTACACATTTCCGTAAGGCGGTCATATATCCGGGCATGGGCGGTGTCCTCCGGGTTCTGCAATTCTTCCAGCGTCAAATTTGTTGTCACGA
>CAJUDH010000007.1:165550-168083 GCA_910584845.1 uncultured Lachnospiraceae bacterium | reverse complement strand
TCTCGTAGTAGAATTTTTCATGTGCATCGCTGATAAAAATAATCGCTTTCTCTTTTTCTGCTCCTAACGCTGTATTTGCCATAATTAATCTCCTTAAATTTTTTAATATTATGAAGGATTTGAGAAAATGAGTTTTAAGGGATTACGATAATTGAGTAAACATCGCCGAAGATTGTGAGTATCTAATTTACTCAACAAAGCTGTTGAGTAATACTCAATTTGAAGTGATTTTAGACGGTTTTTAACGGTAAAAGACGGTATTTCCATCTTGACCTTTTTTGAATAGAAAAAGGCTCCGAATCCATCATAATCACTTGAAAATGCGTGATTACAAGGCATTCGGAGCCTTATAATTTTTATACAGTTATTTCAAATGCAAACTTCGCTTACATTCCCATCTGCTTTGCCACTTCCTCAGCAAAGTTCTCTTCCTTCTTAGCCAGCCCTTCGCCAGTCTCAAAGCGGACAAACTTTTTCACTTTAATATCGGCTCCGTTTTCCTTGGCTACCTGGGCCACATATTGGGATACACTCTGTTTGCCATCCTCAGCCTTAACATAAACCTGATCCAACAGGCAAACTTCTTTCAATTCCTTATTGATCCGGCCCATAACCATACCGTTGATGATCTTGTCGTTGGCATCAGGCTTTTCATTCTTGGCAGCGGCAGTCAAAATCTCTTTTTCCTTCTCGATATAGCTGGCGCTTACCTCGTCCCTGCTGGTAAACTGGGGCTTCAAAGCAGCAGCCTGCATAGCTACGTTTTTGGCCATTTCTTTTATAGCGTCGTTGACCACGTTGGACTCTACTGCTACCAGCACGCCAATCTTGCCGCCGGCATGGATATAAGAAGCTACAAAGCCATCTTCTACTGAAACCTGTTCAAAACGGCGGATGTTCATGTTCTCGCCGATAATGGAAATCTGGGTAGATAATGCCTCTTTTACGGTCATGGAAGGATCCTTTTCCCATTTCTCCGCCATGAACGCGTTGATGTCGGCGGCCGTAGTCTTCAAAGCCTGAGCGGCTACGTCAGAAGCATAGGTGCGGAATTTTTCGTTCTTAGCGACAAAATCGGTCTCGGCATTGACCTCAACCACTACGGCTTTCTTCCCGTCCTCGGAAAGGCCGGTCACTACAATGCCTTCCGCTGCGATACGGCCGGCTTTCCTCTCGGCACTTGCCAGCCCTTTTTCACGCAAAAAATCAACGGCTTTATCCATATCCCCGTCTGTGGCGGCCAATGCTTTTTTACAATCCATCATACCGGCTCCAGTCATCTCTCTCAATTCTTTTACCATTGCTGCTGTTACTGCCATTCCCATATCCCTCCATATATTATGATTTTTCGTAATTTTGATGTGTTTGAAAATTGTCTTGTGGCTAAATATGCGCCGCATACGCAAAGGTTTGCCTGGATTATCAAACATCCCCTAAGGATTATTGGCGTATTGCCATGGACTAAACCATATGCAACGGGTATCTGCCGGCAAAACATGAAAAGTGCTTTAACCCGTAAACAAACAAGTCAAAGCACTTTATCTCACGGATTAAGCTTACTCAGCTTCCCCTTCCGGGATGTCAAAAACGTCAGCGAATTCTGCCTCTGCCTGGCCCTGGTTTGCTTCGATTACTGCATCCGCCATCTTTGACACAATCAGCTTGACGGCACGGATGGCGTCGTCGTTGCCGGGGATTACATAATCCAATTCTTCCGGGTCACAGTTGGTATCGGCTATACCGATAAGAGGGATGTTCAGGGCATGCGCCTCCTGGACACAAATCCTCTCTTTCTTCGGGTCAACGATGAAAATGGCGTCGGGCAGCTTCTTCATCTCTTTGATCCCGCCTAAGTTCCGCTCCAGTTTTTCCCATTCTTTCTTTAATGCAATGACTTCCTTTTTCGGCAGCACGTCAAAGGTTCCGTCCTCAGACATTGCCTCAATGGCTTTCAGCCGGTCGATACGGCTGCAGATGGTCTTAAAGTTGGTCAGCATACCGCCCAGCCATCTTTCATTCACATAAAACATACCGCAACGCTCCGCCTCGGTCTTGATAGCGTCCTGCGCCTGCTTCTTTGTCCCCACAAACAGGATGGTGCCGCCATTGGCCACAATGTCAGAAACGGCGTTGTAAGCTTCATCTACCTTGCCTACGGATTTTTGCAGGTCAATAATGTAGATGCCGTTCCTCTCGGTGTAGATATAAGGGGCCATCTTGGGGTTCCACCTTCTTGTTTGATGCCCAAAATGGACACCGGCTTCCAGAAGCTGTTTCATTGAAATGATGCTCATGTGTCTTTCCTCCGTTTGGTTTTTCTTCCGCCTGCTTCTTATGCTTCCGCCGGGACCTGACCAACAGGCACCGCCTTTGGAATCGGCAGACGTGATTTTTCGTAACTATTTCAAAAATTTGAAACATTACGATAATTTAACTTTTTCATCATAACATAACTTCCAACGATTGACAAGTAGATTTTCACTATAATTTAAAACCGTTTTACACTCCTGCGCCGGCAGTCAAAACCATGGGA
>CAJUDH010000007.1:4740-165450 GCA_910584845.1 uncultured Lachnospiraceae bacterium | reverse complement strand
GGCGCCGGCTGCAATAGCCATAACCGTCCCTTTTCACTCCCGCCGCCAGACAAAACCTATAGGAAGGCGCGGCTAACATAACCATTACCCCCTTACACCACACCGTCAGACAAAAACCTAGGAGGTAACGGCTACACCATAGCCATAACCGTCCCTCTACACCCACGCCGCCAACCAAAAACCATGGGAGGCGCCGGCTGCAATAGCCATAACCGTCCCTTTTCACTCCCGCCGCCAGACAAAAATCATGGGAAGCAGCGGCTACTATGGCCATTACACCCTTCACACTCCCGCCGCCAGACAAAAACCATGGGAAGCAGCGGCTACTATGGCCATTACACCCTTCATACCCACGCCGCCAGACAAAAACCTAGGAGGTAACGGCTACATAGCCATAACCATCCCTTACACCCACGCCGTCAACAAGAGGCCCCCCCTAGTGGGCCAATGGATAGCCACAAGGGCCTGGTAGCCGGCAAAGGCCCAGATGCCTTGTTTTTGGGTTACCCGGCCGGATACCGTCCAGGCATAGGGTGCATGAAGAATAGGTATTTGATTTCTGGTAAAATTTGGCTTATAATAGAACCAGACATCAGTACTACGGCGTGTCTGAAAATCCATTCAAAAAGAAAAGGGGAAAAGGCATGAAAAAACTAGGTTTTGGCTTAATGCGCCTGCCGCTTCTGGATCCGGCGGATCCGGCTTCCATCGACGTAGGGCAGGTAAAGGAAATGGTGGATATTTTCCTGGACAAAGGTTTTACTTATTTTGACACGGCATGGATGTATTGTGGGTTTAACAGTGAAAATGTTGCAAAAACCGCTTTGGTGGACCGCTATCCCAGGGAATCCTTTACCCTGGCCACAAAGCTGCACGCAAGCTTTTTCGAGAGCCTGGAAGGCCGGGATAAGGTGTTTCAGGAACAATTGGCAAAAACGGGGGTGGAATATTTTGATTACTACCTCCTTCACGGGATTTCCAAAAACAGCTATGGAAAATACGAAAAGTTTGACTGTTTCCATTGGCTTGAAGAGAAAAAAAAGCAAGGGCTGGTGAAAAACATCGGCTTTTCTTACCATGACAATGCCGAACTGTTGGACGAGATCCTGACCAAGCATCCGGAAATGGAATTTGTACAGCTGCAGTTAAATTACTTGGATTGGGAAAGCGAGTGGATCCAATCCAGAAAATGTTATGAGGTGGCAGTAAAACATAACATACCGGTTATCGTCATGGAACCGGTAAAAGGGGGCACTTTGGCGAACGTGCCGGAAGAGGCGCAAACGCTTTTGAAAGGGCGCAGGCCCGATATGTCAACCCCTTCCTGGGCTATCCGCTTTGCTGCCTCCCTGGACAACGTAATGATGGTATTGTCTGGCATGGGCAGTGTGGAACAGATGATGGACAACGTAGGCTATATGGAAGAATTTCAACCTTTAACCCAGGAAGAAAACGCCCTTTTAAAGAAGGTGGCGGACATAATCAACTCGGCTACGGCAGTCCCCTGTACAGGGTGTTCTTACTGTACGGACGGATGCCCCATGAAGATTGCCATACCCCAGTATTTTTCATTATATAATGAAGACATGCGGGAATCCAAGGACAAAGGCTGGACAGTCAACGAGACCTATTATCAAGACCTAACACAAGAATTTGGCAAGGCAGGAGACTGCATAGGATGTGGGCAATGTGAACAGATCTGCCCTCAGCATCTGCCGGTTATCCAACATTTGAAAGAAGTGGCGGCCCATTACGGCCAATAATAGAGGGACTGTTTTTGTAATGTTGAACCAATAGGGGCATCCCCTTCCGAAAAAGGCAAAATGGGGCTGTTGCAAAAGCAGGGAAATCACCTGCAACAGCCCCATATAGGATAGCTGCCAGGCTATCCCAATACCTTTAATATCCCCTCTTGGGAAGCATGGGGAAAGTTCTGCCTCACCTGCTCAAAAACCTTTTCCCTCGACTCCTCCGGCCGCTCCTTATAGGCCATAGAAACCCATTCATACCCCCATAATTGTTCCGGTGTAGAGTATACGGATACGGGCCAGCCATATGCCTCCCCCTTTTTGTTGGTTTTATGCCTGAAATCCCGTAAAATAAGGTAAGCCTGCATCTGCAGTTCCGTTACTGCCCCCTCAAAATTCTTCTCTCCATTTTTACCAAATCCCGCCGCCTTCTTTCATTCAAACGAAAACATTTCGCCTTTGAGTTCCAACTGTTCCATGATCTTTTTGCAACGGATACCGGCCAGCCCGTCTTCCCATCGGCTGTCAAAATCATACCCTTGCCTCCTGTAATTGGCAAAATACGGGAACCATTTTTTTGAAATAAAGCCGGCCTTTTTGCGGAAAAACTTTCCGTACGCTACCGTACCTGCCTTGGCAATCAACCGGCGCCACTCCCATGGATCCTGTTCCTGATCCCCGGTCCACCAAAACAAGGGGGAAACGTGTTCTTCTTCGTTATACCTATAAAACCTCTTCTAAAACGTGATAGCCATTAAATTGCAAATAGTATATGTTCCATTCGCATTGTTATAACATCATATATCTCCGGAACATTGTTCGCCCCCATATACATTGCCGCTTTTGCTCTATGCGCCTTTTTATTTGAAAAATTATAATATCCCGGATAAAAAACACTTGCATAACAGCTTTCAAATAGCCTTCTGTTTCATTGGCCTTTTTCCCGATAACACAGAAGTCAAATCCCCAATATAATACTTACACTTTCGCTTAGGCCCCCTTGTAACACTCCTGCAAAGGGGCTGTTGCAAAATCCGGAACTTCTACAAATATGGTCCTCTTTTGCCCAACGGCAACGCCATATTTTAGTAGGAACCCCTTGTTTTGCAACAGCCCCTTTTCGTTATCGGTCCTTCTGATTACGCCCTATTCGTTACCGCCCCCCGGGAAACCAGGGCGCCAAATACAAAACATGTCAAACCGACATATCGACCGAAACGCCTTCCACCACAGGCGCCTCTGCCGTATACCCGGCAGAAAAGGAAACATCCAAATCCGCCGGAAGGGATCCGTCCACCCCCGCCGGAAGGGTAGCTCCGGCAGGCGCCCCAAGGCCTTGCAGAGAATCCATCAGCTCCTGGGAAGAATCCTTTTGGTCTTGCGCCAACTCCTTGGAAGCATAATTCCGCTCATCCCTGCGGCGTTTGGTGCGCTTCCTCTGCAGTTCTTTGCGCAGTTCAGCCTCTTTTAGCTCGTTCTTCTTCTTTTCCGCCTGTTTCCTCCGCCCCTCCAGCTGCTCTTCCCTGCTTAAATGCTGCAGCTTTTTATTAATCCGTTTGATTAGTTTTTCCATGCGGCGGATCAAGCGGGCTATCTTTTCTTTTTCTTTCCCTTCACTGGCCACAGACCCCATTTTTAAGCTTGTCAAGGCACGTATGGCTTTAGAAGAAACCTGCTGCACATCGATCCGCGTTTCCGCCCTGGCAAGCATGGATGCCAGCTGGCCTACTGAATCATCTGGCGTAGAAGATTTCATCTTAAAGCCGCCTTCGGATTTTTCTGAGGTTTTTTCAAATAAACTTTCCGGAAAGCCAATATATTGATCCGCATCTCCATATGACGGCATCTCAACGGCTTCCTTTTCTTCTATCTTACCGTCTTCCATCTGCAAAGCGGCCTTATACATACGGTCGAGGGCTTCTGGCTGCAAATTTCTTGCTGTAACCTTCATGAACAACCTCCTCTTAAAAAATCTTATATACCTCATTGGCCACAATTTTCCATATACAGATATATCGGCTTGATTTCCAAAAAGAAAATGTTGTTCTACAAAAATTCTCAATATTTTTTCACATTTTCATCACATTTTTATCACAATTATGCCGGGGCCCCTTGTTCGGCCAATTCGGTCAATGTCTGGTAAAAACCAGGCAATATTTTTTTCAGGCGGACCGGCTTCTGCCCTCTGTCCAAAAAACAATGTTCTGTAGCCCCCTCTAACACAATATGGCCATTGTCCCTTTTTGCCATTTTGTAACCGATCACCAGCCTTACCCCTTTCAATTCTTTGATCCACACCCAAATTACAATTTGGTCATAGAACTTTGTCATTTCTTTATAACGGCAATCTACTGCCAAAACCGGGGAGATGACCCCCAACTGCTCCAGTTTGGCATATCCCCATCCGGCCTGCTCTAAAAAATCGGTTCTGGCTTCTTCCATCCACCGGATATAATTCGAATGATGGACAATCCCCATCTGATCTGTCTCATAATATTGGACGCGGTGTACATAAGGTACCATATTTTCCTCCATTTTCATCCATGCTCCCACAACCCTTTTGCACTTGCCCTTGTGGTTCGTTTTCTGCCATATATGCCCTCCGCTTAGCCCTTGCAGGTTCCTCCTACGCCTCGTAAAACGGCGCCTACCGGGCAAAAAACACCGGTCAAAACCAGGCGCAAAAAGCTCCGGCAGTATATCTCCATGATAAAGAAATAAAATGTGCCATCCACTTTCCGATAAAGTAAAACCCCTGCGCCAAAATTAGCGCAGGGGATAAAAAGTCCTACTTTTTATTCATTTCCATACAGATTGACCAGTTTGGACAGATATTCAAACCTCTCCTTCGCCTCAGCTTCGTTCTTCTCGAACAGCTTGGCAGCCCTCTCCGGATTCTTCATGGCCAAGGAAGCATAACGCACCTCACCCTTTAAGAAGTCCTGATAGCCTTCCATCTTCGGGGCTTTGCTATCCAAGGTGAACTTCTTCTCAGCAGCAGGATTGAAGCGGAAGTTGTTCCAGTAACCGGTCTCAACCGCCAGCTTTTCTTCTGTCTGGGCTTTGCTCATACCCTTCTTGATGCCATGGTTGATACATGGGGCATAGGCAAGGATCAGGGACGGGCCCGGATAAGCCTCTGCCTCTGCAATGGCCTTCACGGTCTGGGCATAGTCGGCGCCCATGGAAATCTGGGCTACATATACATAGCCATAGGACATAGCGATGCTCGCCAGGTCTTTCTTTTTGGTTTCCTTGCCGCCGGCTGCAAACTGGGCAACCGCACCAGTCTTGGTAGCCTTGGAAGACTGGCCGCCGGTATTGGAATATACCTCGGTATCATATACCATGATATTAATATCCTTGCCGCTTGCCAGCACATGGTCTACACCGCCGAAGCCGATATCATAAGCCCATCCGTCACCGCCGAAGATCCACTGGGACTTCTTGGCCAGGAAATCTTTGTTGGCTACAATATATTTGCAGGTCGGGCAATCAATGCCTTCCAAAGCCGCAACCAGCTTATCGGTAGCGGAACCGTTCAGGGCCCCGATGCCAAAGGTATCCAGCCACTCTTTGCATGCCGCTTTCATTTCCTCGGTAGCCTTCTCGTCTGCAGCAACCTTCTCAACTTTTTCTTTCAGCTCGTCGCGGATAGCGTTCTGGGCCAGCAGCATACCAAAACCAAACTCTGCGTTGTCCTCAAACAGGGAGTTGTCCCATGCCGGGCCTTGTCCTCTGGAGTTCACGGTATATGGGGTGGACGGTGAAGAGTTGCCCCAAATGGAAGAACATCCTGTGGCATTGGCAATATACATCCTGTCGCCAAACAGCTGGGTAATCAGCTTGGCATAAGGGGTCTCGCCGCATCCTGCGCACGCGCCGGAGAACTCAAGCAGCGGCTGCTTGAACTGGCTGCCCTTCACGGTAGTCTCTTTAAACTTGTCAATCACATCCTGCTTAATGGTTATGGCCTGGCCGAAATCATAAACTGGCTGCTCGTCCAAATGGGCGGCAAGCTTGTCCATGGTAAGGGCCTTCTCACCCTTCTTGCCCGGGCATACGTTCGCACAGGATCCGCATCCGGTACAGTCAAGGGCAGAAACCGTAATGGCAAACTTGTAGTCTGCCATGCCGGTCATGGGCAGCATCTTCATGCCTGCCGGCGCCTTTGCAGCTTCGTCAGCGCTCATGGCCACCGGACGGATTACGGCATGGGGGCATACATAGGAACAGAAATTACACTGGATGCAATTGTCCGGATTCCACACCGGTACGTTTACGGCGATACCGCGTTTTTCGTATGCGGCGGAACCGGAAGGCGTGCTGCCGTCAACATAATCGGTAAAAGCGGATACGGGCAAGGTATTGCCTTCCTGGGCGCTGACTTTCGTCTGCACGTTGTTGACGAAGTCAATGACATCTTTTCTTCCTTCTGTCACTACCTTGTAATCCAGGCCTTCATCTGCACAATCTTTCCAGCTTGCCGGGACCTCTACCTTCACCACGCCCTGGGCGCCTGCGTCGATTGCTGCCCAGTTCTTCTTTACTACGTCCTCGCCTTTGCGGCCATACGTTTTCTTGGCAGCGTCTTTCATAAGGTCGATGGCCTTCTCCTCCGGGATAATGCCGGTCAGTTTGAAGAAAGCAGACTGGAGGATGGTGTTAATCCTGGTGGGGCCCATCCCGGTCTCGATACCGATCTTTACGCCGTCGATGGTATACAGGTTAATGTTGTGGTCGGCGATGAATTTCTTCATCTGTCCGGGAAGGTGGGCCTCCAGCTCCTCGGCGTTCCACGGGCAGTTCAGCAGGAACGTGCCGCCGTCAACCAGCTCCTGGACCATGTTGTACTTGCGCACATAGGCCGGATTATGGCAAGCGACAAAGTTTGCTTTGTGGATCAGGTAGGTGGATTTAATCTTTTTATGCCCGAAGCGCAGATGGGACATGGTCACGCCGCCGGACTTCTTGGAATCATAATCAAAATATGCCTGCGCATACATATCGGTATTGTCGCCGATGATCTTGATGGAGTTCTTGTTGGCGCCTACGGTGCCGTCTGCGCCCAGGCCCCAGAATTTGCAGTTGGTGGTGCCTTCCGGAGTCGTAACCAGCGGGGCGCCCAATTCCAGGGAAAGGTTGGTAACGTCATCCACGATGCCGATGGTGAACCTTTTCTTCTCGGTGTTGTTGTAAACAGCCACAACCTGAGCCGGGGTAGTATCTTTGGAACCCAGGCCATACCGGCCGGAGTAAATCGGGACTGCATCAAACTTGGTCCCTTTCAAAGCGGCAACCACGTCCAAATACAGCGGCTCGCCCAGGGAACCTGGCTCTTTTGTCCTGTCAAGGACAGAAATCTTTTTCACCGTATCCGGAATCGCGTCAACCAAGGCGTCTGCACAGAACGGGCGGTACAGGCGCACCTTCACCACGCCGACCTTGGCCCCGCTGGTCTTCACCATATAGTCAATGGTCTCTTCAATGGTGTCATTGACGGAACCCATAGCAATGATCACCTGCTCGGCGTCCTCGGCGCCATAGTAATTAAACAGCTTGTAGTCGGTACCGATTTTTTCGTTCACCTTGTCCATGTACTCCTGCACAATGCCTGGCAGGGCGTCATAGTAGGGATTGCAAGCCTCTCTGGCCTGGAAGAAAATATCCGGGTTCTGGGCAGAACCCCTCTGGCAAGGATGGTTGGGGTTCAGCGCGTGCTTACGGAATGCGGCAATGGCATCCCAGTCAGCCATCTCAGCCAGGTCGTCATAGTCCCAGGCTTCGATCTTCTGAATCTCATGGGAGGTGCGGAAACCATCAAAGAAATTGATAAAAGGAACTTTGCCCTTGATCGCAGACAGGTGGGCAACTGCGGTCAGGTCCATAACCTCCTGCACGCTGGATTCGCACAGCATGGCGCACCCGGTCTGGCGGCAGGCATAAACATCGGAATGATCACCGAAAATGGACAACGCATGGCTTGCCAGGGCACGCGCAGATACATTGACCACGCCCGGAAGCTGCTCGCCGGCAATCTTATACAGGTTGGGGATCATCAGTAACAGGCCCTGGGAAGCGGTATATGTGGTGGTAAGCGCACCTGCAGCCAGGGATCCGTGGACGGCGCCTGCAGCACCTGCCTCAGACTGCATCTCCGTGATCTGTACCGTACGGCCGAAAATGTTCTTCCTGCCCTCGGTCGCCCACTCATCCGTATGCTCAGGCATAACGGAAGACGGGGTGATGGGATACATGGCAGCTACTTCGGTAAACGCATACGAAGCATGAGCAGCAGCCTGATTACCATCCATGGTTTTCATTTTTCTTGCCATTTAATTATCCTCCTACAAAATGTGAATATTGCTCGTCCCGGTAAAGCCCGGAAACCTTATCTTATTATAACAACTTTTTATCAATTTGCAAATATGAAAACCATAAAATTCACGTATTATTTCCTATACAATAACAAAATCCCCTGTCCCTGCAGGCAGTTCTTGTGCATATGCCATAAAGGGCGCCTTTTCCCGGCGCCCTCCATGCGGCCGTTTTGATGCCCGGCACACAATAAAAAAGCTTTGGCGAAAAGCGGGTAACATATTTAACCGCTTTTGCGTCAAAGCTTTTTGCAGCTTACCTTATTAGTTAATAGGGATGGGCGCAACGAATGCGTTGTTGGACCCGTCGCCTGGCGACGGCTCCACCGGCCCTGCCGGCACAGTCTGTGGCCCTGTAGGCGCACCGCCGGCACCCGGCGCCTCCCCTACGGCGTTCCCCCCTGGCGCCTGGCCGCCCCCGGGCCCCTGGGGGCTGGCGGAACTGCTTGTAGGCGCATTGGAAGAAGCGCTTTCCGCAGGCTGGGTAAAGCCGTCCCCGGCGCCCTCCGGCGCAATGGTCAATGGCTCGTTGGGGTTAATGGTGCTTTCATCCGGCAGCGACTCGGTAGGGGCCACAGTCCCGGACGTATTTTTCAATATGACCGGCGCATGGCCTTTGTAAGTGACCGTGTGGTCCACTTCCTGGCTGATAATCTCCCCGTCCTTTTTGATCACCAGCCGGGCTTCCCATTGGCTGCCTTGGCTCCCCTTGCTTTTCACTTTTTCTTCGCCGGGCTGCAATGTAGGGTCCTCCTCAATGACGGGTGGAAGCTCCCCTGTATCTTTGATCTTGCTGCATTTCAGGGAGTAAGTTACCCCTTCCTCCAGTATAGGCATACCATAAATGGACACGGTCATGGTTTGATCGGCATAGCTGGCCCGGATACCGATGGCCGTATCGGAATTGTTGACAAATTTATAGTCTGGCCCATTCCAGCTCACAGTGGCATCGCTCCCCGGATCCACATAGGAAGGCTCGTAGGTGTGGGACTGGCGCTTGGTCGTCTTTAAGCCGGCCCGAAGTACGGCATTGTACAAAGTCGAGGATACCTGGCACACGCCGCCCCCAATCTCTTCCACCACCTCGCCGTTATTATAGGCGGCCGCCCCTTTATAGCCTTTCGCCTCCGTCCGCTGCCCGACCGTCTTATTGAAAGAAAACTCTTCCCCGGGCTGCAGTACGGTGCCGTTTATGGCCTGGGCCGCCAGCTTTATGTTGGTATTCCGTTTGGAATTGGATGTGGTTTTGGTAATGCAGGTAGAAATGGTCTTATATTTCTCCCGGGCCGTGGCCTCGCTGACTTCCGGCTCTACGGTATCCACCACGGCAACGATCACTGCGTCAAATTCTTTACGCCCCAACGCCTCTGTTATGTCCTGGGCCAGCTTATCCTGATTCACGGCCTGCCCCTGCTCTGCGCCGGTAAACAAAAACTTATCCGTATCTTTGTCATAGCTGGATATCGCGCCGTTTTTAGGGGCCTTGTCCCATTTAGCCGCCACATTGGCAGCCTCTGCCTTGGCAGCCTCCTCCAATCCGCTGGTATCCAGGGTATAATGTTCCTTGGGCTCGCCTAAATAGACCTCATCCAGTAAGGCATCTACCTTCCCCCCCATCAGGTCCGCCACCTGGTATACTTCTTCCTGCCAAGTGACTTTCATATCCCAAGGATAATTCTTAAGGATCGCATCCCTGGCTTCATTCCGGGACATGCCGGTGATGGGGATATTGTCTACCGTCACTTCCTTTTGAAGTTCCGTAGTCGGGACCATAGTCGTCTCTGTTTCGCTCTCCGTTTCCGAAATGCCCCCGGTAATCCCTTTCGACAAAAACACAATCGTAGCGACGGCCGCAATCAGCAATACGCCGCCCATGGCAATGGTTTTAAACTCGCCCCCGGACTTTTTGTGTTTTTTGGAACCGCCCCTCCTGGCACCATAGCCGGAACTGCCGTGGCCGGAAGAAGCCCTGTTCCGGGACGGGGCGCCGTTCCTTGAAGAAGGGCCGCTCCTGGAAGCCCCCCCTCCCCTAACGGAACTGCCTGCGGAACTTCCCGCCCTCCCCCGGGAATGATTGCCTCTTGCCCGGGAACGCCCGGAATTATATATTTTATCATCATCATATCTCATCTGTTTATTCACCCGTCATCTCTATGGTTATCTTGTCATCCGGGGCCTTTATGCCTGCCGGCATAGCACCCGGATTTACGAATATTCTATTAGCCATAAAATAAGCCGGCCTCCCTGCCCGCCCATCATGCCCTGCCTCTTTGATTCCTTTATGAGTATAACATACTTTGCCAAAAAAGGAATGACAATTTTCATAAAAATATCTTTATTTTTTTGTGGCTTGTCACAGTAAAGCCCTACACCCACAGGACTTTTACAGTTTTTTTAAAAAAACTGGAAACAGTGACATGCAGCCTGACATATGATGGATTGTAAATATTTTTTGGAGGAACTGATATGAGCGATTTGGCGGCAACAAACTGTGGCTGTGACTGCAACTGCAACTGTAATGCGGGAGGGAACGGGTGCAATTTTATCTGGTTGATCCTGATCCTCTGCTGCTGCGGCGGCGGCAACATGGGCTGCGGATGCAGCTGTGGCTGCGACAATAACAACAGTTGCTGCAGCTTCGGGGGCGGATTTGGCTGTAATTGGATCTGGATCCTTCTTCTGTGCTGCTGCGGCGGAAACGGCGGATTCTTCTGCTAAACCCTCAATGCCCCCTCACCTGAGGGGGCATTCTTTTAAGCCGCAGGAAATTGCACCCAAAAATCCAAGGCAAAAGGCCCTGCAAAACAGGGCCTTTCACAGGGCATCCTTTATTCTGCAGGCTGTCCTTTTTCCTGGGCTAAGCCGGCCTGGCCCCTACCTGTGCATTCCTGCCCCCGCATCCGCATAGGGCATGCACTTTTCCTTTTCTGGCGCTCCAGGCAATCCTCATCAATTTCATAAACGGCATTCCCCTCTATAATCAACCTTGTTGCCATAATCCAATTCCTCCTATACGGGTAATATATGCATTCCCTATACCCTCAGTTGACAAAGCCATAAAGGGTTTTGCACAAAACCGGAAGCGTCGGCTTTTGGCTTGCCCCCGGCTGCCAGGGCTTTCGTATGGGCGCCCGGCAAGGCGGGCAGGGCGGGCAAATACGGGCTGTACCGCGCAAGGATACGCCAGGCATACCTCTTTGACGATGCGCCCGGGCTGGGCTAAGCAAATACAGGCTGTACCGGGATCTGCCTTCCCGTGAATAAATCCCCCGGTTCCTACATATATTGTCTCAAAAAAGTGAAAGGGCTGTCTATGAATGAAGAATCGGGAAAGGACCTTCGGCTAACGGAGTTTGACTATTTGCTGGCCGATCCCCATCTGCAGATGATAAAGGCCGCCATTCCCTACATGCAGCAGCCACAGCAACGCCTCATCGCCATGATCATCAAGCTGCAGGAACTCAACCGCACCATGTCCCTGTTCCGTGACAGCGAGCTGTCTGCCATGGGGTTAAACGCCGCCAACGACCACAAAGCCTCCATGGTTGAAATGCTCCAGGCCATGAAGCCATATGCGGGCCCCAGAGAACGGGACATGATCGAAATGATTGAAAACCTGCAAATCATGATGCAGACCATGCAGCCTTCTAATGCCTGACATGGATTTTCCTAACGCTTCCCCTTTTTGGGAAGGGTTAGGAACCGCTTCACATGATTTTCGAAAGGAGACCCTCATGGAACCACACAATTGGAAACAAGACCCCCGGCTCAAGCAGATGCCGCCGGAAAAATTGGATTATCTAACCTCCTTTGCCCAGCAAGTGGCCCAGCTTCCCAAAGATAAAATCCTTTCAGCTTTCCTGTCCATGCAGATGGAAGCCAACCAAAAAGGAATCCGGTTCAACGATGCGGAAACCCAGCTTCTGGTTCAAGTCCTTACGGAAAACATGCCGCCGGAAGAAAAAAGGAAGCTGAATACCCTCCGCTTTATTGCACAAAAACTGGCTGCCAGGCCTTCCTGACAGCCGGTACACTTGCCCCGGCGACAATGCCTTTGCCGCCGGCATGTTTTTTATGCTGTTGCCCGAACTGCAACAAACACCATTACGCTCCTTGGCTTAACCATAAAGGTATCCCCGGCAAGGCGGCGGGGGGCCTGCCTTTGCTGCCAAGTATCCACCGCCAGTTCCCAGGCCATATGCCGGGGCAAGGCGGGAAGCAGCACTTCCATCTCTTCCCAGTAGGCATTGGACGCAATATAAACTACCTGGGCGTCCATGCCTGCTTCCTGCCCTGCAAACATAACCCCCACATACCGTTCATGGCCGACAAAATGCCCGTGCCACGGCTTCACCCCATGAAAGCTTATGTCCGGAAAGCCACAGGCCCCTTCGCTGATATTCACGCGTAAAATCCGGTGCCCTTTACGGAACTGGATCATGTATTTGAAAAATTCAAAAATATCTTTGTTTTTCTCCAGCAGATTCCAATCCAGCCAGGAAGTAATGTTATCCTGGCAATAAGCGTTATTGTTCCCAAACTGGGTATTGCAAAACTCGTCCCCGGCCAAAAACATAGGGATGCCACGGCTGCACATCAAAAGGGCAAAGGAATTGCGGATCATCCGGTACCGCAGCTTCAGCACTTCCGGGTCGTGGGTTTCCCCCTCCACGCCACAGTTCCAGCTGTTGTTGTCGCTGGCCCCGTCGGTATTGTTCCAGCCGTTTTTTTCATTGTGCTTTTCGTTGTAGGAAAACAGGTCGTATAAAGTAAAACCGTCATGGCAGGTAATAAAATTCACGGATGCATTCTTTCTGGTACTCACATCGTAGATGTCCCGTGAACCCACAATCCTAAGCGCAGCCGCCTGGGCATATCCCGCATCGCCTTTGAGATAATGGCGCATATCGTCCCGGTACCTTCCGTTCCACTCCGCCCATCGGTTCCAGGAGGGGAACGTACCAACCTGATAAAGCCCGTCCGCGTCCCAGGCCTCCGCAATCAGTTTCACGTCCCCTAAAATCGGGTCAAAAGCCAAAGCCTCCAAAAGCGGCGGCTTGTTCATAGGTGTGCCGTCTTCATTCCGCCCCAGGATGGAGGCCAAATCAAAGCGGAAACCGTTGACCCGGTAAGTGGTAACCCAATAACGCAGGCAATCCAAAATCATCTGATGGACGATGGGGTGGTTACAGTTTAAAGTATTGCCGCATCCGCTAAAATTATAATAATGGCCGTCCGGCGTCAGCAGGTAATAGATGTTATTGTCAAAACCTTTAAATGAAAAAAACGGGCCGTGCTCGTTCCCTTCCGCCGTATGGTTAAACACTACATCCAGATAAACCTCGATCCCATGTTCGTTAAACACCTGAATCAGGTTCTTTAGCTCATTGCCTTCCCGGTTGTATTCTTTGCTGGCCGAATAGCTGGTATTGGGCGAAAAAAAGCTAACCGTGTTATAGCCCCAGTAATTGTACAGTTTCTCCCCGTCCAACTCCCGGTAATCCTGCATCTCGTCAAATTCAAAAATCGGCATCAATTCCACCACATTCACGCCTAGCTCTACCAAGTAAGGGAGCTTCTCCATCAGCCCGGCAAACGTCCCCGGGTTTTTTACCCCAGAGGAAGGGTCTTTGGTAACCCCCCTTACATGGAGCTCATAAATAATGGAATCCTCCATAGGCAGCAGCGGAGGCTCCATATCCCCCCAGTCAAAGTCGTCCTTTACCACCCTGGCTTTGTACAACTGGCCCGGGGAAGTTTCCCCCCACTGGCTCTGCCCGGTAACCGCTTTGGCATAAGGGTCAAGCAAGTATTTGCTGCCGTCGAATATAATCCCTTTTTCCGGCTCATAAGGGCCATGCACCCGGTATGCATACTCAAATTCTTCAATATTCAGCTTAAATACAATCATGGAAAAAACGTTTCCAATACGGTAATTTTGGGGAAAAGGCAAAACGGCAAACGGCTCCTCTTCCATCCGGTGGAACAGCAAAAGCTCAATGGACGTAGCCCCCAGGGAATGCACGGTAAAATTCACGCCTCCGGGAATTGCCGTAGCCCCGTTAATCTCGTAAAACCCCGGCCTCACCTCAAAACCATCCAGTTCCTTCATAGGGACCAGATGTATGGTGCGGGGAAGGTTCAGTTTTTGTACGGTGGTGGCGCTTTTCTCCTGCTTTGGGTCCATCCGCTGCGTCACCATATCCCCGGCCCTTTTGACATTTTCCTTTCGCTCCATAGACATTACCTCCTTAAACAGTTGGAAAATCCAATAAAGCTATTATATGATAATTTTTTTTTGAATACAAGTAAAATAAGTATTAACTGGTATAAAGGCTTAAAATTATCAAAATCCCATCTCCCCCAATTTTTTCACCAATTGTATGTAAAACTCCAGCACATCAAAACCCGGATAATCTTCCCTGGTTAAGTCAATCATGTCCCCATGGGTAATCCCCCTCAAATACCGGCTGGATACCACCCCTTGAAAATTGGCCCACCGGGCCGATTCCACCGTCACCAGGCCGTCGCCGGGCGAATCCAACCGTTTCAGGATCCAGTATGGGATGCAAAAAAGTTTACTGCTGAACCCGTTTTTCATCCGGCTGGCATAACTCTGATAATAAACCCTCTTGTCATCCGGGTATTTTTTGTTAAATTCCGCAGCATAGCCACAGGAAAGCTGGCGGCTTGCCACATAGGCGTTGGGGGTTTTATCCCCCAGCACACCAAAATACCGGTCGATCCCGCGGCAGGCCCGGCGGTAAACCCCGTCTGGCAGCTTCATTAAAAAATCCACCAAAGCCGACCCCCGGTGGGGTGTGTTGATTGTAGTCAAAGATGCCACATACGGGGCCATGGAAAGCCCACAGATCAAATAACGGGAGTCCAGCCCTCCCTTGGAATGGGCAATAATATTTACTTTTGGTGCACCTGTCTCTTTGCAGATTTCCCGGATTTTCCCTTGAAGTATTTTCGCGTTTTCTTCTATCGTCCCCCATGCCTCCTGATGCCCATAATAAACCTGGGCCCCGTTCCTCTTCAACTCCCTGGGGATCCGCCCCCAGTAATTAAAATAATGAAAGTCACGGAACCCTACCCCATGCACCAAAAGCAGCGGATACCGGGTCTTACATACCTGGCGGTCTGCCCTCACATCGTCCAGGCTTATTTTATGGATCATATGGTCAATCTCCTGCTTGGCCAGCCTCCTTACGTAAAATGCCAACCCATAATTGACGGCCGGTACCCAGGCCATGCTCCAGACAACGGCCCGTTTTACGGCCCGCAGCCTCCGGCACACCAGGCAGAGCCAAAATAAAGTGGAAAACAGGCCAAAATAGCACAAGGAAAAGGCAAGCAAGGATCCGATGCCGGATCCATGGCTGACATATCCCCAAAAGTCCAAAAGCACCGAATACCTTACCATCTGTGTAGCCATCCAAACTCCACTGGCCGGCACCAATACCAAAAATACCGTCAATGCCCCTGCCAAAAAGCGTAACGTCAGCAAATGCAGGCGCCCTGCCGCCTCCTTTGCCGAACCGGCTGCCATGCCTCTTTTTTTCCGGTCCATCCCCCTCCCCCTTTCCCTCTGCGAGGCAGGCCTCACCCCCCCAACGTAACGTCCTGTTTCGCGTACCATTCCAATGCTTCCCGGACATGGCGGGGGGTAAAGTCAGGCCAATAATCTTCTACCACATAAATGTCCGCATAAACCGACTGCACCGGCAAGAACCCTGACAGCCTCCTGTGGCCTCCCCAGCGTATAACCAGTTCTACCCTGGATACGTCGGCAGAGCCCATAGCCGGCCCCAGGCCCCCTTTATGGAACCCCAAATCCCACTCATAACTGTAATTAACCAGAAAATTGATCCGGATCCCGCCTGTGCCGAAGGTTTGCCTGGCCGTGTAGGGAAGCAGCTCTTTCGGGAACATGGCCGATTTCGTATTGCCCAAAACCAGCAGTTCCGCATTTTCTTTCGAAAGGAGCTCTACCGCTTTCACACAGGCATCGGAAAAAGCGGCCCTCTGCCTGGAAGGCCGCTTTGTGTTATCTGCGGTAAACCCATAAAAGGTCAGCTCTTCCACGCCCAAATCCCGGCATATATGATAAAGTTCCATCCCCGGTGAAATCCCATGGCCATAGCCCTCTTCCTTTGCAAGCCCTTTGCCGCATGCCCACCGCCGGTTTCCGTCAGGGATAATGCCAATATGTCTGGGTATCCTTTTCATTCCTACATTCCTTTCATCACCAATACTCTTACAGCCATTCCAATCAGAGAACACTAATACCTACAGTATGCCCATTTTATGCAAACTATTTCGCAGCCGGCCAAACATTTTCCCGGCGGCCCCTTCCACCTCCTAAAAGCCCTTGCCCCCGGCAGGCAAAGGGACGCCACTCCCGTGTAACCTTCGGCAATCCCGCCCAAAGCCCTTGCCCCCAGCAGGCAAAAGGATACCACTTCCGTGTAACCTTGGCAATCCCGCCCAAAGCCCTTGCCCCGGCAGGCAAAGGGACGCCACTCCCGTGTAACCTTCGGCAATCCTGCTCAAAGCCCTTGCCCCGGCAGGCAGGGTGCAAAAGCCATATATCATAAAGAGAAAGATAAAACGGTATCCAGGCACTTGTCAATCCCTTTGTAATCCGCTATAATCGTAACAGTTCAATAAACAGGCAAT
This sequence comes from uncultured Lachnospiraceae bacterium, assembly GCA_910584845.1. GTDB lineage: Bacteria > Bacillota > Clostridia > Lachnospirales > Lachnospiraceae > Brotaphodocola. Next base: position 148,640 of record CAJUDH010000007.1, on the reverse strand, counting down.
ATTCCGAGGTGAAATATTGATGGTTACAATCGAAAATTTATGGGACGAACTAATATCCCATCAAGGGGAAATATTCTATACGGCAAAAGGCCTCCCTTTCACATACACCATAAAAGGCGGGGAGTTCTTTTCTGACCGGAAAAGGAAATCCATTACAAGGGCAACTTTTGAGCGGTCCTTCCTAAAGATCCAAGAAGACAAAGAGAATAAAATCACAGGCCCCAAATCCTTAAATGTATTCGGCGCCCCTTATATCTATGCCACTTTCCGGCAGCTGGGGGTTGTCCCTAAGCCCACTAGCCGGCCGAAAGCCGGCGGGCATAAAAAGGTTTAGGCACTTGCCACGAAAGGAGCAGGCAACATGGCATTTGACGGCATTGTTATCGCAAATTTAACCCACGAAATCCGCCAGAAGCTGGAAGGCGGAAAAATCAATAAAATCGCCCAGCCGGAAAAAGACGAATTGCTGTTTACCGTAAAAAACAACCGGGAAACCTTACGTCTGTCTATTTCCGCCAACGCCAGCCTCCCGCTGGCCTATTTTACCGGCAGCAATAAGCCAGGCCCCCTGACCGCCCCCAATTTCTGTATGCTTTTGCGCAAGCATATCGGTACCGGGCGGATTGTCAAGGTGGAGCAGCCCGGCCTGGAACGGGTCATTGAATTTACCATCGAACATTTGGACGAGATGGGCGATGTGTGCCGGAAACGTTTGATTGTGGAATTGATGGGGAAGCACAGCAACATTATCTTCTGCAAAGAAGATGGGATCATCTTGGACAGCATAAAACATGTTTCCGCCCAAGTCAGTTCCGTCCGGGAAGTCCTCCCGGGCCGCCCCTACTTTATCCCGCAAACCATGGAAAAAGCCGACCCGCTGACGGTTACAGAAGAGGCGTTTTCTGCCCTCCTCCACGGCACCCCGGCCCCGGTGCAAAAAGCCCTTTACCAAAAACTGACCGGGATCAGCCCCGTCGTCGGCGCGGAACTGTGCCATTTGGCTTCGATTGACGCAGACTTGCCTGCCAGCCAGTTGGAAGAAAAAGAGCTGTGCCATCTGTACCGCCGGCTGTCTTTCATGATGGAGGATATAAAAAACGCCAATTTCTCCCCAAATATCGTTTACCGGGACACAGAGCCGGTTGAATTCGCCTCTGTCCCTTTAACCTGCCTGGATGGGGACGGCTACACGGTCCGAGGCTTTTCTTCCATCAGCCCCCTGCTGGAAACCTATTATGCCGAAAAAAACGTTTTGACCCGGATACGGCAAAAGTCTTCCGACCTGCGGCGGATCGTCCAAACGGCCCTGGAACGGAATTACAAGAAATATGACCTGCAGCTCAAACAGCTAAAAGACACGGAAAAAAGGGATAAATACAAAATATACGGGGAGCTTCTGACCACTTATGGTTATGAACTTTGCGGAGGGGAGAAAGAACTTACCTGCCTCAATTATTACACCAACGAAGACATCCGGATCCCCCTGGACCCCCAGCTTACCGCCCAGGAAAATTCACAAAAATATTTTGGCAAATACAACAAAATGAAGCGCACTTATGAAGCCATGACCCAAATGGTCCAGGAAACCCGCCGGGAAATCGACCACCTGGAATCAATCGGCGCCGCACTGGACATTGCCGTTAAAGAAGAAGACCTGGTACAGGTCAAAGAAGAATTAATGGAGTTCGGATTCATCAAAAGGCGGGGCCCCGGCAACAAAAAGCCGAAAATTACCAGCCGCCCTTACCACTACCTTTCTTCTGACGGCTTCCACATGTATGTGGGCAAAAACAACTACCAAAATGAAGAGGTCACATTTAAAATCGCCGGAGGGGGCGACTGGTGGTTCCATGCAAAAGGCGTCCCCGGTTCCCATGTCGTGGTCAAATCCGAAGGCAGGGATCTGCCGGACCAGACTTTTGAGGAAGCCGGCGCGCTGGCGGCTTACTATTCGAAAGGGCGGGGCAACGAAAAAGTGGAAATCGACTACATCCAGCGCAAACACGTAAAAAAGGCGGCAGGGGGCGCCCCTGGCTTCGTCATTTACCACACCAATTATTCCATGATGGCAACGCCTAAGCTGGAATTAACGGAAGTACAATAAACCAGGCCAAACATCCAACAGCAAAAGGAGGGCACATGAAAAAACAGAGAATACCTTATATCCAAACCTTCGTTTCCATCGCAGCTTTGGCGGCCGCCGCACTGGCTGCCTGTGCTGCCAGGGACGCCTCCCAAAGCGGAACTGCCCCGGCCTCCACGGTCCAAGTCAAAAACGTGGACAGCCACGTTATTACCGTGGCCGGTTCCCAAGAGGTTTACGTGGTACCCGACATCGCCCAACTGGTGTTCCGGGTCACAACCGAAGCCCAAACCGCCCAGGAATGCCAGCAAAAAAATACGGAAAACCTCCAGCAGGTGTTAAGCTACTTAAAATCCCAGGGCTTGGAAGAAACCTCCATCCAGACCTCCAACTATAGCTTGGAGCCTATGTATGACTGGAACAACGGACGGACCATTACCGGATATGAAATGTCCACCCGGGTCACGGTATCGCAAGCCCCCCTAGAACAAGCCGGAACCCTGGTCACCAACGTAGTCCAAAACGGGGCCAATGAGGTGGAGTCCGTCTCCTACCTTTCCAGCAAATACGACGAAAGCTATCAGGATGCCCTGAAAAAAGCCATTGAAGACGCCAAAGCCAAAGCAGAAGCCATGGCTGCCGCCGGGGGCTGCACTTTAGGGCCTATCGTCCATATAGAAGAATACGCGCCGGATACCCAGGCCCGGTCTGCCAGCCAGATCTCCGGCTATACCGCAGCGAAAAGGGCTGAGGAAGCCAATGACAACGCCGCCGCTATGGAAATCATGCCTGGCCAGATGAAGGTCCAGGCCCAAGTAACCGTAGATTTCTCCTGTCAAAACACTTTGCCGTAACCTGGACGGGCACATCCCCTTCCATATACCAAAATACCCGCCCCCATGGCACCCAAAGCCCGCCCGGCCTGGACCGGCTTGGCTGGCTGCACGGAAACAATCCACGGGCCGTTACACAAACGGGGCTGTTGCAAAATCCGGAAATTCTACATATGGCCCCAATTTGCCCAATGGCAATGCCATCTAATGTAGAAACCCTTGATTTTGCAACAGCCCCGTTTCATGGAAAACCGGTAATATTACCCTTTCTTGGGAACCATCACTTCCATACCTCCCATATAGGGCCGCAAAACTTCCGGAACCCTTACGGTGCCGTCTTCCTGCAGGTTGTTCTCCAAAAAGGCGATGAGCATACGGGGCGGCGCCACCACCGTATTGTTCAGGGTATGGGCAAAATATTTGCCGTCCTTGCCGTCAACCCGGATTTTCAAACGGCGGGCTTGGGCGTCCCCTAAGTTGGAGCAGGAACCTACTTCGAAATATTTCTTTTGCCGGGGGGACCATGCCTCCACGTCACAAGACTTCACTTTTAAGTCTGCCAGGTCGCCGGAACAGCACTCCAGCGTCCTCACCGGAATATCTAGGGAGCGGAACAGATCCACGGTGTTCTGCCATAATTTGTCATACCACATGGGAGACTCTTCCGGCTTGCAGACCACGATCATCTCCTGTTTCTCAAACTGGTGGATGCGGTACACCCCCCTCTCTTCTATCCCATGGGCCCCCTTCTCTTTCCGGAAGCAGGGCGAGTAGCTGGTCATAGCCTTTGGGAGTTGGCCTTCCGGCAAAATGGTGTCAATAAACTTCCCGATCATGGAATGTTCACTGGTTCCGATCAAGTACAAATCTTCCCCTTCGACCTTATACATCATGGCATCCATTTCGGCAAAGGACATAACCCCGGTTACGACGTTGCTGCGGATCATAAAAGGAGGCACGCAGTAGGTAAACCCACGCCCGATCATAAAATCGCGGGCATAGGCGATAACCGCGGAATGGAGCCTGGCAATATCCCCCATCAGGTAATAAAACCCGTTTCCGGCTACCTTAGCCGCCGCATCCAGGTCAATGCCGTCAAAAGCTTTCATAATATCCGTATGGTAAGGGACTTCAAAATCCGGTACTGCCGGTTCGCCGAATTTCTCAATCTCCACGTTCTCGCTGTCATCTTTGCCGATCGGCACGCTGGGGTCGATCATGTTCGGAATGGTCATCATGATGTTCAACACTTTAGCCTCCAGCTCTGCCTCCATAGCCTGCAGCTCATCCAGCCGGTCAGCATTGGCCTTTACCTGGCCTTTCACCGCCTCAGCCTCTTGCTTTTTCCCCTGGGCCATCAATTGCCCGATCTGCTTGGACAATTTATTGCGTGCCGCGCGCAGGCTGTCGCCTTCCGCCTTGGCGGCGCGGTTTTTCGCATCCAGTTCAATCACTTCGTCCACCAAAGGCAATTTGTCAAATTGGAACTTATTTTCAATGTTTTTCTTTACGGCTTCCGGATTTTCCCGGACAAACTTTAGATCCAGCATAATTCCCTCCTGCTTTTCTCCCTTTGCCACATATCTAACGTAAAATATGTGCCGTTCCTTGTATTTTTAATCATTTCCAAATTATACTACATTTCTGAAATAAAGGAAAGCCCCTTTTATGTACCCCAAAAATCTTCCCTTTGCCTGTTTTTCCGCTTGCCTCTGTACGGCCTGGGGCAACATTTCCACAGGAAAAGCTTCCGGCCAAAAACAGCCGGAAGCTTTCTTTTTTAAAACATACGCAAAAGGCCGCCGCAAAAAACTCTGCAGCCCCTTTACGCCTCATCTTCAGATAGAGAGGAACAGCCCGGCCTTTTTTAACACAGGCCTCACAGCCATATACACTGCCATCACCACCAGGGTTCCTGCTACCGCGTTGGTAAAAGTCACCCCCGCCGCCCAGGTGGACATGATTTTAGCGGCATCTGACTGAACCCCCAACACATAGTTTTTATAAAAATACCCTGCAATGGGATCCATAACCACATTAAACCCCAAGCCGGCCACAGAGGCAATCAGCGTCCATTTTGCCACATATCTGGCATCATGCTCTTTTGTGATTTTAGCTACCTTATGGGCCACAAAACCGGAAATAAAACCGATACAGAACTTTAAAACGAATGTTTTGGGCGCGCTGGTGATATATACCGGATCCAGCAAGTCAGCGATGGTCATTCCCAAGGATCCGGCCAGGCCGCCGTAGCCTCCCCCTAACAGCAATGCGGCCAGCACGCAAAAAGCATTCCCAATATGCAACGCCACATAATCTCCGCCAAATGTAGGGATCGGTATTTTTAAAAAGGCAAAAGCCACATAACATAAAGCTGCCATTAAAGCCGTCAACACAATTTTATATACTTTGTCATTTTCCCGGATCTTCATAACCCTGTCCTCCTTGCTGCCATTTAAAAGGCGGCAATGCCTTCATCCATGGCATGTTTTGTTTTATTGCCCCTATCATAGCACGCAAGAGGATGGCCATAAAGAGCCAGATTATACCTTTTTCGCCAGTCCAGCCCTATAGCCCCAGACCCGGCCTGCCATCCTTCCCCTGTCAGTCCTTTGATTCCACACAGACCAGAACCCCTTGGGTAAAGTCCAGGTACCCTTTATCCCCTGCCAACTCGTTGCTGATGCATAGCCCCACTTCCTGGCCCCGGCAAATATTTTTTTGGTGCAAAGGGTACCGGAACCCTTTCAAGGTGATTCCCCTGACATGCTGGGTATAAGGCAGGAAAGAGATATATTTTCCCCACAGGGAATCCCGGTCAAAAGCTTTTCCCCGGTCCAACAGGTATATTTTATTTTGGGCATCCACAATCCATGCCTCCACGCCGTTTTCCATACATTGATACAGGGCATGGAGGTTGCCCAGCGTATGGTCCAGCCGCCCCCCCGTAGCGCCCAGAAACACAATCTGGCTGCATTCCAGTTCCATCGCCAGGCTGCGGGCCAGTTCCGTATCCGTTTCGTTTTTCTCCGGGGGGTGGGCCATCCAGGCGATGGGATGGCCTTTATGGCCTGCTTTTTTAAAATGCTCTACCACCGTCGGCTTAACCGTGTCAAAATCCCCTACTACATAATCCGGCTCCAGCCCCAGGGCCTGCACCGCCTCCAGGCCGCCGTCCACGGCAATGGTCAGATGGAACCTTTCCCGTTCTAAATAAAAACGGGCAAAAGCCAGATCCAGCTTGCCGCCCGTAACAATTAAACATCTCTTCATCGTTCAAATTCCTCAAATTCCTTTAAAAATGCCCGGGTATTGTCTGCCGGGCTGCCGCAAAACACAGCGGACCCCGCCACGATAATGTTGGCCCCTGCCTCCAGGACCTGGCGTACATTTCCCAGCCCTACCCCGCCGTCTACCTGAATATCCGTAGAAAGCCCCAGGCTTTGCAGGCGGCTACGCAAACGGCGCACTTTTTCCAGGGTATAAGGGATAAACTTCTGGCCGCCAAAACCGGGATTTACGGACATCACCAGTACCATATCCAACTGTTCCAGAATACAGTCCAACACATCCACCGGCGTAGCCGGGTTTAAGGCCACCCCGGCTTTCATGCCAAGGGAATGGATCAGGCTAACCGTACGGTCCAAATGGCGGCATGCCTCCTGATGGACGCATAAAAGGTCTGCCCCGGCCGCTTTCATATCTTGCGCATAGCGCCCCGGCTCTTCCACCATCATATGGACGTCAAACACCTTTTCCGTACAGGGGCGTATACTTTTTACCACCGGCATGCCAAATGAAATGCTGGGCACAAACATGCCGTCCATTACGTCAATATGGATATACCCCGCCCCGGCGTCCGCTACCGCCGCAATCTCCTCCCGCAGCCGGCCAAAATCAGCCGACAGGATCGAAGGCGCCAAAATAATCATGTCAGTATCTCCTTTTCTCTTTTATTTCCTGGTACAGCAGCCGGTAATTCTCATAACGGCTTTGGCTTACCTGCCCGGCCTGTACCGCTTCCTTCACGCCGCAGGCCGGCTCCCCCATATGGACACACCCGCTGCCGAAACGGCATCCGGGTTCGTACCGGGAAAATTCCGGGAAGTAGCCTTTCAGTTCACGCTCTTCCATGCCTTCCAGGTACAGGGAACTAAAACCGGGGGTATCCATCAAATACGTTTCCGCTTCCACGCAAAACAGCTCTGCATGGCGGGTGGTATGCTTCCCCCTCTGGATCCGCCGGCTCACTGCCCCGGTTTCCATACAGGCCTCCGGCTGGAGCAGGTTGGTCAGCGACGATTTCCCCACGCCGGAAGGGCCTGCCAAAATGGTAGTTTTCCCTTCCAGCAGCTTTTGGACTTCCCCGATCCCCTGCCGGTCATAGGTACTGATAAAGCACATCTGGCATCCACTGTTTCCATAGACGGCCTCATAATGCCCCCGCTCCTTTCCCCCCCCTAAATCCATCTTGTTAAAGCATACCACCACTGGCACATGTTCCCTTTGCATCGTAACCAAAAAACGGTCCAGCAAATTTAGGTTAGGCTCTGGCTTCTTGATGGCAAACACCACCAGCGCCTGGTCCACATTGGCACTGGCCGGACGGACCAGTTGGTTTTTCCGGGGCAAAACCCGGTCAATATTGCCCTCCTGGCCCGCCTCGTCCAGTATGGTAAATTCCACGTCATCCCCCACCAAAGGCTTAAGCCCCCATTTGCGGAATACCCCTTTCGCCTTACAGGCATATACGTTGTTGCGCCTGTCATGGACGTAGTAAAACCCCGCGATCCCTTTGATAATCTTACCTGTCATAATCCCTCTCGTCCAGAAACGGCCCCTTAAACGGGCGGCGCCCTTTCTTTTTGCCTGTTTGTCAATCCATCCGGAAAAAGGTCAGCGGATATGCCTTCAGCACGGCGCCGGTTTCTGCATCTACTACTTCCACCTCGCCCTGGTCGCTTCCGTTCATACTCTCAATGCTGGTATAATTGACCGGAAGCAAAGTAGCGCCCGTGATCGTCTTTGCCTCTGTCAGCGTCCGGTAAACCGAACTGCCGTCTGCGTCTACCTGGTGCAGGCGTATCATCACAGTCACGCTGGCGCTTCCCGCCCCCGGACCGATTAAATTGCTTAAATCGTAAGTCGTGTCAATGGAAGCCACATAGCGCTGCTGCCGGGGCTCTGGCCCATTGCTGACCACATAGTCGATTTTCCCGCCTGCCTCGATCTGGCCGTTCTCGCCGCCGGACTGGCGGATTACATGGCCCCTGGGGACGGCCTCGCTGTTTTCTGCCGATGTATTCCCCGGCACCAGCCCCGCCTCCCCCAACAAGGCGATGGCCTCTTCTTCCGGCTTTCCTATCAAATCCGGCACCACAACCATGTTAATGTGGGGCCCGGTACTAACATAAAGGGTCACCGTGCTTCCTTCCGGCGCCTTCTCCGGCTCATAACGGATCAGCTGCCCGGCAGGCACGGCCTCATTCTCTTCTTCCACAACCTGCACCACCAGCCCTTTTTCCTCCAAAGCCATGGAAGCGGCGGCAACATTCATGGAGCTTAGCTGCAGTTCGGCCAAGTCTACTTTATCGGAACCAAGGCTGATCACTACGTTGACATGGGAATATTTGGATACAATCGTGCCCTGGGCCGGATCCTGGGAAATCACCCTCCCTTTTTCCACTTCTTCCGAATTCTGGTAAGTGGACTTCATGCTGAGGAAATTCTCTTTCAGCTTAGCCTCTGCCAAATCTTCTGCCAAATCCAGCACATCTGGCATATAAGTTTCCGTGTCTTTCAAGGTTTCCCCGTTGGCGTCTGTCTGCACCTGGACCTCTAAGGATTCCGACGGGTCTTCCTTCCCGAAAAAACCGGAACCGGACTGGAATATCCCCCCCAATTTAGAAAACACAACAATTAATACCGCAACAATCAGGATCGCCACTACGATCCCGGCACCGGCCAGCAGCCGCTCAATGTGGGAATTTACGTCGTCTTCGTCCCCGTCCAGGCCCCGTCCAGGCCTGCGGCGTTCAGCCCCCCTGCGCTCTTCCCCCGGGCCGCGCCTTTCAGGCCCTTTTCGTTCCTCCGGGTAACGGGTCACCGCGGCTTCCCCGTCCGGTTCCCGCAAATATTCCCGGGTAGGCTCTTCCCTGCCTGTTTTATGTTTTTTCAACTGCGCCATATCCATGTTGGTCAGCTGCACCGTATGTCCGGCCAATGCCTTCTTTGCAGGGGAATCCTGGACAAATTCACCGTCTGGCTGGAGCAGGGATTTGCGCAGGTCGGCAATCAGTTCATTGGCGCTTGCGTACCGGTATTCCGGCTTTTTCATGGTGCATTTCAAAATGATTTTTTCCAGGCTTATCGGGATCTCCGGATTATACTTGCTTGGCGGCACCATGGCTTCCTCTAAGTGGGACAAGGCAATGGCAACCGTAGTATCCCCGTCGTAGGGCACCTTGCCGGCCACCATTTCATACATGGTTACCCCCAGGGAATAAATATCGCTGCGCTCGTCGCTGAAAGAGCCCCGGGCCTGTTCCGGCGAAATATAATGGACAGAGCCGATGGCCGCCGAAGTCAGCGTTTGGGCCGTTACCCCCCTGGCAATGCCGAAATCCGCTACCTTCACCTTTCCGTCCCGGGATATAATCATATTTTGTGGCTTGATATCCCGGTGGATTATGTGCTGCTCATGGGCGGCGGCAATCCCCTGGGCAACCTGGATGGCGATTCCGATGCTTTCCTTTACCTCCAGCCTCCCTTTTCTGGAAATATAGGCCTTTAAAGTAACCCCTTCAATCAGTTCCATCACAATGTAGTGGAGCTCCCCCTCATCAATGACGTCATATACGCTGACGATGTTGGGGTGGGAAAGCCCTGCGGCCGCCTGGGCCTCCATCTTGAACTTCCCGACAAAGTTTTCATCGTTGCTGAATTCTTCCTTTAATACTTTAATGGCAACCAGCCGGTTAAGCTTATGGCATTTGGCTTTATAGACTGCCGACATCCCTCCGGAGCCGATCTGTTCCAAAATCTCATAGCGGTCCTGCAAATATACCCCTGGCCTCAATATCATAGAGCCACCTCGCTTATCTGCGGATCAATCAGGATAACAGAGATATTATCCTTCCCGCCGTTTCGGTTCGCTGACTCGATCAGGGTCTTTGCCCTTTTTTTCAGCTCCTCCTCCGTCCGGATCACATACTCGATCTCAAATTCGTCCACCATATTGCTTAGGCCGTCGGAACACATCAAAATATAGTCTCCGGGCTTTAATTTCAAGGCAAACAAATCTACATCCACAATCTCGCCGGTGCCCATGGCCCGGGTGATAATGTTTTTCTTCTGCTGGTAATCCCAGCTGCCCCTCTTCATCTTCCCCAAAGCGACCAGCTCTTCTACATAGGAATGGTCCTTGGTCACCTGCTGCAATTCGCCCCGCAGCAAATAAAGGCGGCTGTCCCCAATATTGGCCACATATAGGACGCCCCCTTTGATTGTAGCCATTACCAGCGTGGTCCCCATGCCAGACAGTTCCGGGTTCCGGTTCGCTTTATGGAACAAATCCCGGTTTACCCGCCGCACCCCGTCCTTCAAAATCCCGTGAATATCTTTATCCGGAAACCTGGACTCAAAAAAAGACACCAGGTTCTCCACCACAAAGCGCGACGCATAATCCCCTGCTTTATGCCCGCCCATGCCGTCTGCCACTATAAACAAATTATCCAAAGACCCCATGGGGGCCGTAGACGCATAAACATAATCCTGATTCATGCTGCGGCTCAATCCGACATCGGTAAACGCATATGCCTGCATAAACCTCAACCTCCTTTTTGCAGAAAGCTCCTCCTTAGCTGCCCACAAGCCCCTTGAATGTCCTGCCCCATTTCTCTTCTTATGGTAGCAGGAATTTTGTTTTTTTCAAGGATTTTTTGGAAATCTTCGATGGATTTCCGGTGGGAACGGGCAAAATCCCTTTCTCTGACCGGGTTTACCGGAATCAGGTTCACATGGCCGTGCAGGCCCCCAAGGAGCCTGGACAGGGATGCGGCCTCTTGGGGGGAATCGTTCACGCCCCGGATCAGGCTGTACTCAAAAGTCACCCTCCGGCCGGTAACGGAAAAATATTCTTTGCACGCCTCCAGCACCTCTGGAAGCGGGTAGCGGTTGGCTATGGGCATCAATGCCTTCCTCACCTGGTCCGTCGTGGCATGGAGGGATAAAGCCAAAGTTACCGCCAGCCCTTCTCCGGCAAAACGCCGGATCCCCGGTACAATCCCGCAAGTAGACAGGGTGATGTTGCGCTGGCTGATATTGAGCCCCCTTTCGTCCGTAAGCAGCCGGATAAACCGGACTACCGGGCCATAATTGTCAAATGGCTCCCCGGAACCCATAAGGACCACGTGGGATACCCTTTCCCCGGTCAATGCCTGTATCCGGTAAACCTGCTCCAGCATCTCCGCCGCCGTCAGGTTCCGCTCCAGGCCGTCCAGGGTGGACGCGCAGAATTTACACCCCATCCGGCAGCCGACCTGGGAAGAAACACAAACCGAATTGCCATGGCGGTACTTCATCCATACACTTTCGATCACATTCCCGTCCTCAAGGCGGAATAAGTATTTACGGGTTTGGTCGATCGAAGACTCCTTCACCTCCACCGGCTTAAGGGCCGCCAGGGAAAACCTTTCCTGCAGCTGCCTTTGCAGGCTTTTAGGCACATTGGCCATTTGGCTAAAATCCGTGGCCAGCTTCTGGTGCAGCCACCCGAAAACCTGCCTGGCACGGTAAGGTGGCTGGCCCAGTTCCTTGAGGGCCTCTGAAAGCTCTTCGGCATACAAGGATTTCACCTCTGTCTTTTCCATAAAACACCCGTCTCCCCTTCTTTTTCCTAACCGCCCTGCCCCTTTCCTGCCTGGCTTTTCAATCTTGCTTTTTTCGCCGGAAAGCAGCAATAAAAAAGCCGTCGCAAGGGTGCTGGCCCGGAAGCAGCTGGATATATCCTTCTTTTAAAGTGCCGGCCCCGATGGCCTCCCCGCCCAGGCCTTCCAAGCCCTCTCCCACAAAGGGGAAATTGGCTAAAAACCAGTCCCTCTGCCCTTCGTTTTCCCGACGGCTGATGGTGCAGGTACTATAGACCAGTTTCCCGCCTGGCTTCACGTACCGGGCCGCCACAGACAAAATCCCCCTCTGCAGCTTTTCCAGCTCCCCGATGCGCCCGGCAGTCACCCGATATTTGATATCCGGCTTTTTTCCGATGACCCCAAGGCCGGAACAGGGCAGGTCTGCAACCACCAGGTCTGCCTTTTCCTCCCAGCAAGGGTCAAATTCCAAGGCATCCCATACTTCCGCCCGTATGTTGGTGAATCCGGCCCGGGCAATGCTGCTTCTGGCCAAAGCTACTTTCCCCTCCGATACATCCCGCAAGGCCACCAGGCCGGAACCGTTAAGCCGGTCTGCCATATCAAGGCTTTTGCCCCCCGGAGCGCCACATAGGTCCAATATCCGGTCGCCTGGCCGGGGGGACGCCGCTTCCCCCACCAGGGCGGATGCGGCGTCCTGCACCTGGATCCAGCCTTTTTGAAAAGCTTCCAGCCTTTCCAGGTAGTCGATCCGCCCCAACTGCAAAACATGGCTGCACAGGCGGCTGGGGTAAGCTTCTACGCCTTGGCGCTTTAAGCTCCTTTTTATATCCTCCACGCAGGCCAGGCTCCGGTTGCACCGAACCGTAGTAGGCGCCTCCTCAAGAAACGCCTGCAACAGGCGTTCCACGGCCTGGTCAGGATAAGCTTCCCTCCACATGTCAATAAGCCATTGGGGCATGGAATATTTGATAGCCCATGGGGTATCTTCCCCGGCTATCATGGCCCCCATCTGCCCTTTCTGGCGCGCAACCGTGCGCAGCACCCCGTTCACAAAACCCTTTAGGCCAGTGAAACGGCGCTGTCCGGCCAGCTTTACCGCCTGGTTGCAGACGGCGCTATCCGGTATACGGTCCATCCACAAGATTTGATATACGGACATCCGTAAAATCGTCCGGACCACCGGCTTTAATTTTTCTGTCTTTACCGTGGAACAATGGCCGATCACCGCGTCAATCGCCAATAAATTCTCTACTACGCCGTTGGCCAGGCGGGTAACCAGGGCACGGTCCGGTTTGGGCAGATACTGGTATTTCTCCAGCGCCTGACGCAAAACCTCATGGACAAAGCCCCCCTTCTCCAATACTTCCATCAAAACATCCAAGGCTATTTCCCTGCTTTTTGTGGCCTCAGTCATCTCTTCTGCGCCCTCCGAACAAAATCACCAGGCGCAGCAGCTGAAGTACCGAAGCCATGGCCGACGCCACATAAGTAAGGGCGGCCGCCCCCAGGACTTTCCTGGTCTGGCCAATTTCCTGCCCCTGCAAAATCCCGGTCTGCTCCAAAAGGCTTACCGCCCGGCTGGAGGCGTTAAACTCCACCGGTAAAGTAATAATTTGGAATAGCAGGGCCAATACAAACATCCAAATCCCCACCTGGATAAACGGCGTCCACCCTGCTAAAAGCCCGATCAGGATCAGCGGCCAAGACAGCTTGCTCCCCCAGTTGGCCACCGGCACAAAAGCGGCCCTTAGGCGCAGCGGCACATATCCTACGTTGTCCTGGATGGCATGGCCGCACTCATGGGCCGCCACGCCGATGGCGGCAACAGAAAACTGCCCGTATACCACCTGCGACAGGTTCACCGTCCGGGTACGTGGGTCGTAGTGGTCCGTCAGCTGCCCCGGCACTTCCCGGACCGATACGTCATAAATCCCCTGGGATTGAAGCAGCCGCCGGGCCACGTCTGCACCGGTCATCCCCTTTCGGCTGCGCACTTGGGAAAATTTCTGAAAAGTCCCGTTGACCCGTGCGGAGGCCCACATGGACAGCAGCGCCCCGGCCACCACCAAAAGGTAAGTGGGGTCAAACCTATACATTCCATAACCACCGTAAAAAGGCATCATATTACTTGGCTCCTTTCCAATTGCATTCCGGGCCTTACCGGGAAACCACGTAAGAAAGAGGCGGCATCCAGCCTTTTTTTCCCTTCCAGCTGAAGGCTGGTAGCCTTTAAAACCCCCTTCCCGGTCTGTATTGCCAACCCGTCTTCCAATACCTCCAGGACCTGCCCGCAGGCAGCGGCCGGCCTTTCCTCCGGCCTCTTTTCCCCAAGGGCATCCGCCTCCCATATTTTCAGCATTTTCCCGTTGAGGTAAGTATATGCGCTGGGCCATGGGTTCAGCCCGCGGATCAGCCTTTCCAGGGTAATTGCATCTAAAGTCCAGTCAATTTCCCCAAAAGATTTGGAAATCTTCTTTACATATGTGGCCTGGCCGGGATCTTGTGGTATCCGCTGCAAAGTCCCTTGTTCCAGCTTTTCCAGGGTAGACAAAATCAATGCTCCCCCCATCTGGCTCAAACGGCAAAACAAACTCCCCCCTGTCTCCTTTTCGTCCAGGGCGGCCGTCGCTTTTTCCAGTATATCCCCCGTATCCATGCCCTCGTCCATCATCATGGTGGTGATGCCTGTTTCCTTATCCCCGTTAATCACGGCCCACTGGATGGGGGCCGCCCCCCGGTACTTGGGAAGCAGGGACCCGTGGATATTCACGCAGCCGTAACGGGGCAACTCCAAAAGCCCTTTGGGCAAAATCTGCCCAAAAGCGACCACCACCATTACATCCGGCTCCAGCTTGCGGATTTCTTCCACAAAAGAGGGGTCACGGGCGCGCAGCGGCTGCAAAACCGGAATGCCAAGCCGGATGGCCGCTTCTTTAACCGGGGACATTTGGATCCCCTTCCCACGCCCTTTGGGCTTGTCCGGCTGGGTTACCACTGCCGCCACCTGATGGCGGGAGCTAACCAGGCTTTCCAGCGTAGGGACGGAAAAATCAGGGGTCCCCATAAATATGATTTTCATATTTGCCTCCATTCTACGCATAGGCGCCCAAAACCGGTTCCCGATTTTGGATACTGTTTTTGCATAGGCACAAACGCCTATTCTTCTTCCTTATCGTTATCCTTTAGCCCGCCCTCCACCAGGTCTACGAACAAGCCCCCTTTCAGGTGGGCGCACTCATGGCAGATAGCCCGGGCCAAAAGCTCTTCCCCTTCCAGCTCATATTGCTGCATATTTTCGTCAAAAGCCCTCACTTTCACATAGTTTGGGCGGGTCACGGTGCCATGTTTGCCGGGGAGGCTTAGGCATCCCTCTTCCCCGGTCTGGCTGCCCTTCTCCTCAATGATTTCCGGGTTAATCAGCACATACTGGTTGCCGTCCTCCACATCAATCACCACCAGCTGTTTTAGCACCCCCACCTGCGGGGCTGCCAGCCCCACGCCGTTGGCCTCGTACATAGTCTCCAACATATCTTCAATCAGCTGTTTTGTCCTCTGGTCCACCGCTTTTACCGGTTTGCACTCTTTCCTTAAAATATCGTCGCCTATTGTCCGAATCTGCCTGATCGCCATATGGGCCACACTCCTTTGTCCTGATTTGAAAGCCATCAGCTGAAATCATACTGGATGGCCAGTTTTTTACAGTCTTCCGTTTCGTCCCAACGTTCCTGGACATATTTCTGGATTCTCATTAGTATATCATAATTTTCCTGTTTCATATACAGGATTTTTCGATATATGTCATTTACTTTATATACAGGTGCAGGGACCGGGCCGATAATTTCTACGCACTTTCCAAAATGCCGGGCCACGGATGCCTGGACCAAATCCATCATATGGCCGGCCAGCCCTTCGTCCTTTCCGGATACCTGCAAGCCCAGCATGTGGAAAGCCGGAGGGTAGTGCATCAATTCCCGGTACCCCATCTCCTGCCGGTAAAACGATTCATAATCTTGGGCCGCCGCCGTTTGGATCCCATAATGTTCCGGCAGGTAGGTCTGGATTACCGCAATCCCCGGCTTTTTCCCCCTGCCTGCCCTGCCTGCCGCCTGGACCAGCAGCTGGAACGTCCTTTCCACGCACCGGAAATCCGGGGCATATAAAGACACGTCCGCCGCCAATATCCCCACCAGGGTCACCCCCGGAAAGTCATGGCCCTTCACAATCATCTGGGTTCCGATAAGGATATCCGCCTCCCCTTTGGCAAAAGCAGACAAAATGGCCTCATGGCCCCCCTTCCTGGAAGTGGTATCCAGGTCCATCCGTAAAATCCTGGCCCGGGGGAACATTTGCCTGGCCATTTCCTCCACTTTTTGCGTACCGGCCCCGAAGCCTGCCAGATATTCCGACCCGCAATCCGGGCAGGTTTTAGGCAGCGGGATGGCATACCCACAGTAATGGCATACCAGGCGACGCTGGTTGTGCAGGGTCAGGGAAACATCGCAATGGGGGCACCGGATGGCTTTCCCGCAGCTGCGGCAGGAAACAAAACTGGAATACCCCCTCCGGTTCATAAACAGCATCGCCTGCTCTTTTTTTTCCAGGCGGTCCGCAACCAATTCCTGCATACGGCGGCTGAATATGGACTTATTCCCCTCCGCTAGCTCCTTGCGCAAATCCACTACCTCAACAAGTGCCGGGCTGCTTCCCCTTCCGGCGCGGCGCTTTAACGTAAACAGCCGGTAAATCCCTGCTTTGGCTTTGGCATAAGCTTCCAGGGACGGGGTGGCCGACCCCATCACCAGGCTGGCGCCATTCATCTGGGCCAGCCTCTCCGCCACCTCCCTGGCATGGTAACGGGGCGCCCCCTCGCTTTTGTAGGCCCCTTCGTGCTCCTCGTCCACAACAATCAGCCCCAGGTTGGGAAACGGGGTAAACAATGCCGACCTGGCCCCGACCATAATATCCGTCTCCCCCTTTTTGGCCCGCTGGAACTGGTCATACCGTTCCCCGGCAGACAAACGGGAATGCATGACGCAGATCCTCCGGCCGAATTTGGCATAAAACCGCATGACCGTCTGATAGGTCAAAGCAATCTCCGGTATCAGGATGATCGCTTGGCGCCCCTGCCCCAAAACATGTTCGATCATAGCCATGTATACTTCGGTCTTTCCGCTTCCGGTTATCCCATGGATCAGGTACGGGGTCCGGTCCCCTTGTCCATAATCCTGGCAAAAGCAATCCACTATCCTTTGCTGGTCCGGGTTCAGGCACAAGGCGCTGCCCCTTGCCCCGTCTGCAGCCAGGGGGCCCACAACCTGCCGGTTCCGGGCCTTCACGGTCCTCTTTACCGGAAGGACCGTCTTGAGCGCCTGGTTCATGGTAGAGCCATACCGCCCTTTCATCCACCAGGCCAGTTCGATCAGGCGGGCGTCTGCCGTCACGCTGCCTTTGACCAGGCCGGCTACTTCTTTGATTTTAGAGGGGTCATAATCTGCCTTTTCCGTTATTTCCACCACATACCCGTTACGGATGCGGTTCCCCATACCAAAAGGAACGCAGACCTGGGTTCCAACCCGGATTTCCGAAAGCAGGTGCTCCGGTATCCGATATTGGAAAATCCGGTCTACGTTTTCATGGGAAATATCAATAATGATATTGGCGTATCTGAAAGCCATCATTTCTCCTATTTGCCTCCGGAAACCAGGCGGGCCGCTACCTCCCCCAGCTTCATGCTGTTGGAGCCTTTCAATAGCACGCAATCCCCCGGCCTTAGAAACCCGGCCAGCTCCTGGTAAAGCCCTTCCCTCTGCCCCTGGGGAAAATGGCTCCAATGGCCGCTGCTGCCCTCCATTGCCTTTTGGCCCAGCCTTTTTGCCAGTTCCCCTAAGGTAAAAAGGGCTTCCACTGGATGCGCTGCCAGCCAAATGCCGATGTTTTCGTGGAAACTGGCCGCCTCCGGCCCCAATTCTTTCATATCTGCCACCACTGCAATACGCCGGTTTGCCTTACGGAAAGAAAGCAGTACTTCAAGGGCCGCGGTCAGGGAAACCGGGCTGGCATTATAAGCGTCGTCAATAATGGTAATGCCGTCCCGCTCATAGACCTGTTGCCGCCCTTGAAAGCCGGTAAACCCTTCCAGCTTCCCGGCGGCGGCTTCCATGGGCACCCCGTTGGCGTCAGCCACCGCTAGGGCCGCCAGGGCATTGTGTACAAAATGGCGCCCCCTAACGTTCAGGCGCACCGGCACCCGCCGGGGGCCGCATACTGCCGTGAAAACAGCGCGGCCGTCTTCCAGCCTTATATCCTCTGCCCGATATTGGCAGTTTTCCCCCGTCCCGTAATAGACGGCCTGGCACCCTGCCTTGGCCTTAGCTTTTTGCAGCATAGGGTCGTCACCGTTCAAAAACAAGGTCCCGCCCTCCCGGAGGCCTTCCTGGATCGACATTTTTTCCCGGAATATATTTTCCTGGCTGCCCAGCTGTTCGATGTGGGCTACATCTACGTTGGTAATCACTGCCATGTCAACCCGGGCGATCCGGGAAATCACAGCCATTTCCCCCGGCATGCTCATCCCCAGCTCCAGCACGCCGATCTCGTCCCGGGATGTGATTTCCGTCAAAGTGATGGGCAAGCCCACCTGGCTGTTATAATTGCCGGGGGTCTTATATACCCGGAAGCCTGCAGACAAAGCCGCCCCTACCATTTCCCGGGTAGTGGTTTTCCCCACGCTCCCGGTAATCCCCACAAGAGGCAGGGACAGCCGGTCCCGGTAATAAGACCCGATTGCCTGCAGCGCTTTTTTGGTATCCTCGACCTGGATCCAGGGGTGCGTGTCCTCCATGGCATGGTGGCGGCTGGTCAGCACGGCCGCCGCCCCGGCATCAAAAGCCTGGGGGATAAACCGATGGGCGTCCACCCGCTCCCCCACCAGGGGGACAAACAGTTCCCCTCCTTTTACCTTCTTTGAATCAATGCATATATGGGCCAAGGGCAGATCTGCCTCTCCGCACAGCAGCACGCCACCGGTGGCCTTTATGATGTCTTTCACTGTCATCTGTTCCATAGCCCGGCTTCTCTTTCTTCTATACCTATTTTTGTTTTTGTCCCATTATGTCACGGCGCGCATCCGCGGGCCGTCAAATCTGCCACTACTTCCTGCACCACTGCCCGGTCCAAAAACGGATAGCGGACGCCGTCGACTTCCTGGTAATCCTCATGCCCTTTGCCGATAATGGCAATCATATCCCCCGGCTGCGCATGGGTAATGCTGTAAGCGATGGCCTCCCGCCGGTCCGGTATCTCCAGGAAAACCCCTCCGGCCTTTTCCAAACTCCCCCGGATATCGGCGATAATGTCCTCCACCTTTTCATATCTGGAATTGTCTGCCGTGATAATAGAAAAATCTGCCATTTTCCCGGCGATCTCCCCCATGGAGTACCTTCTGTCCTTGGAACGGTTCCCCCCGCATCCGAACACGCATACCAAACGTTTGGGGCGGTATTCCCGGAGGGTGGCCAGCAAGCTCTCCATGCTGACTGCATTATGGGCATAATCCACGATAACACAGCATCTTTCCGAGGTATGCACAATCTCCATCCGGCCATCCAGCTTCAAATGTTCCAGGGCATGGCGCAAAGCCTGGGCCGGCACACCCGCCTTTAAGCCTATGGCAGCGGCCGCCAGTGCATTATACACATTGAACTTCCCCGGGATGTTAACCCGGACAGGGATGTCATGGACGCCCCGGATGTCAAATTCCAGCCCCACAAAATCCGGTTCTGACACATAGCGGATATGTTCTGCCTGATATTGGGCCCCGCCTCCGGTTCCAAAGCCTTCCCAGGCACAAGGGATGCCCCGGGTTATCTCCCCGGCATACCCGTCGTCTATGTTGACCAGGGCGTAACGGCTCTGGTGGAAAACCTGCTTTTTGCAGGAGAAATATTCTTCAAAATCTTTATGTTCATCGGGCCCGATATGATCCGGGGAAAGATTCGTAAAAACCCCATAATCAAAGGTAATGCCTGCCACCCGGTACATTTTCATCGCCTGGGAAGAAACTTCCATGACGCAGCATTGGCAGCCGTCCGCCACCATCTCCGCAAAATACCGTTCCAGCTCATAAGATTCCGGAGTGGTATTGCGGGTAGGATAATGTTTGTCTCCTATATATACCCCGTTGGTACCGATCATTCCGGTTTTCTTCCCCGCCGCTTCCAAAATAGCCCGTATCATGTGGGTCGTGGTAGTCTTCCCCTTGGTCCCGGTAACGCCGGCCAGCAGCAATTTCTCCGCCGGATGGCCAAACCGGGCGGCGGAAAGCACAGCCAGGGCCTCCCGGCCATGTTCCGCCTGGACTACCGTCACGGATTGGGGGGCCTCCACTTCCCTTTCCACCACCAGCACCTTAACGCCGGCTTTTAGCACCTGGGGAATATAGTTATGGGAATCTACATGGGTTCCGGTTATACACACAAACACCGCGCCCGGCGACGCTTGCCGGGAATCGTAAACCACATCGTCCACTTCCACGTCCAGGCTGCCTTGCAGCAACGTATAGGACAACCCTTTTAGCCAGTCTCTTAACATACTGCCCATCCCCTTATCTGATTTTTCCAATTTGCCTTAAAACAGCCCGGTAATCTTCCCTTCCCGGTTTACGTCTATCCCGTCCGCCGCCGGCTTTTTCGGCAACCCTGGCATGGTCATGACCGCCCCGGTCAGCACCACTACAAACCCGGCGCCGGCGGACACATACACATCCCTTACGTTAACCGTAAAGCCGGTGGGCCGCCCCAGCCGGTTCTGGTCATCCGACAGGGAATACTGGGTTTTTGCCATACATACGGGTAAATTTCCAAACCCCAGCTCTTCGATCCGCGCCAGGGCTTTTGACGCCGCCGGGGCATAGCTGACCCCGTCGGCCCCGTAAATTTCCGTAGCTATGGTAGCAACCTTTTCCCGCAGGCCCATTTCATCCGGATAGATGGGATGGTAGTGGCTTTCCTTGGCCGCCAAAGTTTCCAGCACCTTGGCCGCCAGCGCCTCGCCGCCAGCGCCGCCTTTTTCCCATACCTGGGATAAGGCAAACTCGCAGCCCCGCCCCTCACAGAATTTGCGGATCCATTCATACTCCGCCTGGGTGTCGCTGGTAAAGGAATTTAAAGTGACTACCACAGGCACACCGTATTTTTGGATATTTTCAATGTGTTTTTCCAAATTGACGATGCCTTTTTCCAAAGCGTTTAAGTTTTCCTCGCACAAATCGGCCTTGGGCACGCCCCCGTTGTATTTTAACGCCCGCACGGTAGCCACCAGGACAACCGCGTCCGGCTTCAGGCCTGCCATACGGCATTTGATGTCCAAAAACTTTTCTGCCCCAAGGTCAGCGCCGAAGCCGGCTTCCGTCACCACTACGTCCGCCAGCTTAAGGGCCGTCCTGGTAGCCCGTACACTGTTGCAGCCATGGGCAATATTGGCAAAAGGCCCCCCGTGGACCAAAGCCCCTGTGTGTTCCAGCGTCTGGATCAGGTTTGGCTTGATAGCGTCTTTTAAAAGGGCGGCCATAGCGCCTACCGCGTTTAGCTGGGCCGCCGTCACCGGCTCCCCTGCGTAATTATATGCTACGATAATCCTTCCTAGCCGCCCTTTTAAATCTTCCATGTCATTGGCCAGGCAAAGGATAGCCATAATTTCCGAAGCCACGGTAATTACGAAATGGTCTTCCCGCACCACGCCGTCCGCTTTGGCCCCCAGCCCTACCACAATATTACGCAGCGCCCGGTCATTCATGTCCATGCACCGCTTCCAAAGGATCTGGCGGGTGTCGATCTGCAGCTGGTTCCCTTGCTGGATATGGTTATCCAAAAGTGCGGCCAGCAAATTGTTGGCCGAAGTGATGGCATGGAAATCCCCGGTAAAATGAAGGTTCAAATCTTCCATGGGTACCACCTGGGCATAGCCTCCCCCGGCAGCGCCGCCTTTGATCCCGAAACAAGGTCCCAGGGACGGCTCCCGCAGCGCCAGCATGGTTTTTTTGCCAAGGCGGCCCAATGCGTCTGCCAAACCGATGCTGGTGGTGGTTTTGCCCTCGCCGGCAGGCGTAGGGTTAATGGCTGTCACCAGCACCAGCTTGCCATCCGGGTTCCCCTTAACCTTTTGCCACAGCCCGTCTGCAAGTTTGGCTTTGTACTTGCCGTACAATTCCAGGTCGTCCCCGTCAACCCCATAAACGGCGGCGACTTCCTCTACCGGTTTCATCTTGGCTTCCTGGGCGATTTCAATGTCCGTTTTCATTCCACACGTCCTCCTGTCCTTGAATCTATACCTCCAGCCCTGCCATGCCGGCTTTTCCGCCGGGCGCCATAACGCCGGAAATATATGGGTGCCTTCTAAACCATTGCTGTCCACTGGCTTTACGGCAAACAGCCGCCCTCTGCTGCCATAAAGCAGCTGCCATGCCCGCCAGTTGGAAAACCATGCCTTATGTTTTGTCAGATTCCATCATATTATCACACTTACTGGCCATTTTCCATCATTTCTTCAAATTCTTTCATGGTCATCAAAACTTTCCTGGGCTTTGTGCCTTCTTCCTCGCCTACCACGCCGGCTTCTGCCAGCTGGTCCATGATCCGTGCCGCCCGGTTAAACCCAATCTTAAACATCCGCTGCAGCATACCGATGGAAGCTTTTTCCTTTTCGATAATAAATTTGCCTGCCTGGGCAAAATATTCGTCCCTGCCGCTGCCGGCGTTCCCTGCGGCTACCGGGGGGGCCGCGCTCATTTGCTTCTCCACTTCCGGGTTGTACTGGGCAGCCATCCCCTGCTCGGTCAGGAATTCTACGATCTGCTGCACCTCCGCGTCGGATACGAAAGCGCCCTGCACCCGCTGGGGCTTGGGGATCCCGGATGGGAAGAACAGCATATCCCCTTTCCCTAACAGCTTTTCCGCACCATACATGTCGATAATCGTCCTGGAATCCACGCCGGAGGAAACAGAAAAAGCGATTCGGGACGGCACGTTTGCCTTAATAAGGCCTGTAATGACATTTACCGAGGGCCGCTGGGTTGCGATTACCAGGTGGATGCCCGCCGCACGGGCCAGCTGCGCCAGCCTGCAGATCGCTTCTTCCACTTCTCCGGGCGCCACCATCATCAAATCTGCCAGCTCGTCCACAATAATCACAATCTGAGGCAGTTTTTGGGGCTTGTTTCCTTCCTCAATATCCCGGATGGCATCCACTTTTGCATTATAGCCCACCAGGTTCCGCACATTATATTTGGCAAATTTTTTATACCGGTCATCCATTTCCGCCACCGCCCAGTTCAAGGCCCCGGATGCCTTTTTCGGGTCCGTCACCACTGGGATCAGCAGATGGGGGATACCGTTGTACACGCTTAACTCTACTACTTTCGGGTCTACCATAATCAATTTCACGTCGTCCGGGTTGGCTTTGAATATAATACTCATGATCAAAGTATTGATGCACACGGATTTTCCGGAACCCGTGGCCCCGGCTATAAGCAGGTGGGGCATTTTGGCGATGTCAGCCACTACCACCTGCCCCCCAATATCTTTGCCGACGGCAAAAGCCAGGCGGGAAGGATGATGACGGAAGGCCTCGGATTCAATAAGCTCCCTTAAATATACCGTGGTGTTTTCCTTGTTGGGCACCTCTATGCCTACCGCCGATTTCCCGGGGATAGGCGCCTCGATCCGGATATCCGCGGCAGCCAGGCTCAGTTTAATGTCATCGGTCAGCCCCACAATCTTGCTGACTTTGACGCCCTGGTCCGGATGCAGCTCATAACGGGTCACGGAAGGCCCGCAGCTAATGTTGGTGACTGTGACCCCAACGCCAAAATCCCGCAAGGTCTGCTGCAGTTTAATCGCCGTTTCCTTGTATTCCTGCTCGGACGCGCCCGAGGAACGGACGCCTGGTTTTAACAGGCTGGCAGGCGGAAAAAGGTACTCCCTTTTGGGCTGCCACTCTTTTTCTTTGATTTGTGCCAAAACTGCGGCTTCGCCGGCCCCGCTTTCCCGGGCCTCCCTCCGTTTCGCTTCCAGCCTTTTTTCCAAAGCCTCATCATCGCTGTCAATCACCTTTCCGGTAGCCGTAACCACCCGCCGGGACCCCGGTGCAAGGAAGGGGCCGCCGCCCATCCTGCTTTCCCCGCCGTCCGGGCCGCCTTGGGCATTTATCAGGTTATCTTCCCAGTCGCCCGAATCCCCCCATGTGGTTTCCGGATCCTCCCAGGCACTTTCAAAACCGCCGGCGCCATTGGGGCTGCACCCTTCCTCCCCCAAATATTCCGGCCCTTCTTCCAGGTAAATTTCTTCTTCCGGGTCCTCCTCGTACCCTGCGTCAAAATCGTATGCAAAGCCTTCCTCCGGATCCTCCTGGGGCCATATTTCCAAAATGCCCCCTCCGGGCGCCCTCTCCTTGGTTTCTTCTTTTTCAGGCCCCGGTACCGCCAGGGATGCGTTTTCCGCCAAACCGGTACCGCCCCCCTGGCTTTCGCCCATGGCAACGGGTTCCTCTTCCTCAAAGGGGGACCGGCGGCGGGCCCCTTCCTCCCTGTCTGGTTCCGGACCGGGGGCGCCCCTTTGGCTGCCTAAGGCCTCATCTTCCTGCACCAGCCCCCGGAAAGAAGGCTCTGCCGCAGGCCCGGGAAAAGCCGGGACCGTAGCCGGCCGGCCAAACATCCCTTCCACGTCGTCAAAATGGGAAATCCCCTCAGCCACCAGACGCTGGGCCGACTCTGCCGGGGTCAGCACTTCGTCTACGTCAAACGGCGCTTCCTCCTCCCCATAAGCAGGGGGCATGGTAATCTTGCCGGTGAAAACGTCCGCAGAAGACAGGGGGGAAGCCTGCAATGGTTTCTTTGGCCCCCTTTTTTCCATGGCCGCGTCTGCCTGGGGAGGGGGCGCCGGGGAAAAATCCCCCTGCCCTTCCAAAAAGGCCTCCCGGGCCGATTCCTCAAACATTTCTTCAGCACCATAGCCTTCCGGCCCGTAGCCTTCCTCCACGCCATAATCCCCTTCCGGCCCGTAGCCTTCCCCGCCGCCATAGCCTTCTTCCCGGGCATAGCCCTCCGGCATTATAAGATTCGTGGAATCCAGGTTCACCCCCCGGACCTTTTCCTCCCTTAGGCGGCGTTCTTCCTGCCGTCTTTCATGCTGTTCCCGCCTCCGCCCCATGTCTTCTTTCGCCAGCTGGTATGCCGCGTTCCCCTGCCGCTTCACCGCCTTGACAATAGACCGCTCCGTGATGCACACGGCGCTCACCAAAAAGCCGGCCAAAAGGACTAAAAACGCACCGATGCTTCCCAACACGGATGTCAGCCCCCCGTAAATCAAACCGCCCAGCAGGCCGCCGCCCAGGCCGTTTGCACAAGACAGGCGGTAATATTCCATCCATCCTGCCCCTTCTTCCGGCTGTTTGCCAAACAACAGCTGGGCAAAACCGCACAGCGCCAGTACCGCCCCGATACAGGCGGCCAGTTTCCGCATGGCGGCGGGGTTGCCCTGATTGGAAAAGTAAAAACAAGTGCCCACAAATAAAAGAAGTGGGGCAATAAATCCCACCATGCCAAAAATTCCCAGTTGCAACCCCCGCAGATAGCCACCGACCGCACCGCAGAGGTGGAAATTGCTTAAAAACAACAAAACCGCAAGGGCAAATGACAAAAGGACCTTGATCTCTGCCCCGATAAAGTCTTCCTGTTCCGGAACCGGCTCCGGAACCTGCCTTCTTCGGGGATTTGGCGTTTTCCCCGCCTTTGTGGCGTTTCTTCCCGACGCCGTTTTTTTATTGCTTGATGTTGCCACTTATGTATGCCTCCTATTCTCCACTGAAGATAGTATACAAAAAAATCCCGGGAATTGCAACCGCTGGGGGCAAAGTTTGGAAATAGATTGCCAATAGGGCACGGATGCAGGCTCCGGATTGCCGGATCCCGGCTGCGCCCGCGGAGGGCAGGTTTTACGGCGGCCCCGCCCCGGTCCGGCACCGCAGGGCTTTTGTCCCACAAAAGTATTTCCATAAAATAGAAAGGGCCCTGGCAATCCAGTAACGCCGGCCTGCCAGGGCCCTTTCCCTCGTCTGTACCACTGAAAATCCGTTCAAAGCTGCATTTCCATTACGGTTTACGGAAACTTTTTTGTAGAAGCAACCTTTGCCAGGTTTTCTTTGATGGCTTCAAAGCCTTCCCCTCCGGCAGAATGGATGGCAGCCACGATGGCCCCTTCTACCAATGGGCAATCCACCATTTCCACTTTACGCTCTGGCATCATTTCCAAAACCATCTCCGTCGTCATCACGGCACTTCCTAGATCCATCAGGACCAGCACCCCGTCGTCCGAATATACCGATTCAATAGCTGCGGAAATTTTTTCGAAACTGGTGCCAAAACTGCCGTCATCCAGGCCGCCTGCCGCTGCCATAGGCACGTCTTTAGCCATAACGGCGGCCATTTCTGCCACACTGTCGGCCAAAGGTGCACTATGCGACACGATTACAATTCCTACCATGTATTTCTCATCCTCCCTTTGCCTTAAGGCGTGCCTTGCCCTTATAAGGTTCCCCTCACCGGTTATCGCCCTGTATAGACCGGGCCTGCTTTGCTAAAATATGCACGCCCGTTAAAGGGCTGCCGTAAACGGCAAATTTATTGGCCGCCTTCCATGGATTGGGACACTGCCTCCAACATGAATGAATAAGAGGTCGCCCCGGGGTCCTGATGCCCAAGGCCCCGTTCGCCCACATAGCTGGCCCGCCCTTTGGTAGCCACCAGGCCTTTCGTATGCCTGGCCCCTTCCCAGGAGGCTTTGACCCCCTCCGACAGCACTTCCGCCATGGGCTTGCCTGACTCCATGGCTTCCCTCATGGCGCGCAGGGAAGGGCACATGGCATCCAGCATGGTGGCTTCCCCTTCCTGCGCCTTCCCCCGCTGCTTAACCGCTTCGATAGCCGCGTCCATCATGTTAAGGAACCCTTCCCCGTCGATCTGGGTTTTTCCTGCCAAAGCCACGCCGGCTTTCATAAAGGCAGACCCGTACAATGGGCCGGAGGCGCCGCCCACGGTAGAAACCAATGCCATACCGGCGGTTTTCAGGATAGCCCCCACGTCCTGCCCTTCCATAACGGCCGCTTTTTGCCTAACCGCCTCAAACCCCCGGGCCAGGTTGATGCCGTGGTCGCTGTCTCCGATGGGCTGGTCCAATTCTGTCAGGTAGTCCTTCTGCTGTTCTATTTTATCTGCAATAGCCAAAAGGATTTCCACTACTTTTTTGCTGTCTACCATGATGTATCACCTCTTTTCTCCTCAAAAGCCACTGTGGCTGCCAAAACTTCAAACTTCTTTCCACGCCGGGGTATTGGCCGGGGCATCCAGAAGCTGCTTCATCTCGTCGTCCAGGCGCAGCAGGGAAATAGAAAAGCCCTGCATCTCAATGGAAGTCATATATTCGCCTACAAAAGTCTTGTAAACCTTAACCCCTTTTTCAGCCAGTACATCTGCCACATGGTTATTGATGATAAACAGCTCCATCAAAGGCGTTGCCCCGGAACCGTTGACCATCACGGCGACCTCATGCCCTACATAGTCAATGTCCCCAAGGATCTGGTCCAGCAAATGGCCGGTCACCTCGTCGGCGGGGCGGACTTTCTCCCTGTGGGTCCCCGGCTCGCCATGGATGCCGATCCCTACTTCCATTTCGTCTTCCCCCAGCTCGAATCCCGGCTTGCCTGCCGCCGGCACGGTACACGGGGTTATGGCTGCGCCCATGGTGCGCACATTATCAATAACCTTCTGGGCTACTGCCTGCACCTCGTCCAAAGAGGCTCCTTGTTCTGCCTTGGCCCCGGCGATTTTATGTACGAAAACCGTTCCTGCCACGCCTCTGCGGCCTATGGTATAAAGGCTGTCCTTGACTGCCACATCGTCATTGGTAACTACATGTTTTACCGGTATGCCTTCCAGCTCGGCCATATCTGCCGCCATTTCAAAATTCATCACGTCACCGGTATAATTCTTAACTACCATCAGCACCCCGGCATCTGTAGCAATGGCCCGTATCCCTTCCAGGATCTGGTCTGGGGTGGGGGAAGTAAACACGGCCCCGGCCACTGCCGCATCCAGCATGCCTTCCCCTACAAACCCGCCGTGCGCCGGCTCATGGCCGCTGCCGCCGCCGCTGATTAAGGCTACCTTGCCTTCTTTCTTGTTGCTGCGCACCACCACGTTGCCGCAATCCAGTTTCTTCAGATAATTGGGGTAAGCTTTCACCATGCCCAGGACCATCTGTTCTTCTACTTTTGATACGTCATTAATAAACTTCTTCATCCGAAAACACCTCCCGCTTTTCCCTATTCCCCGAGGCAGTTCATATCGTTCAATCCACAGGTTTTATCGTCTTCCTCTTCCACGCAGTTCATGTCGTTCAATCCACAGGTTTTATCATCCTCTTCCCCCAGGCAGTTCATGTCGTTCAGCCCGCAGGTAGTGTCTTCGTCGTCCTTCACGCCGTTCATGTTAGTGATGCCCAATTCCTGTTTCTTTTCCATATCGCTTGTCCTTTCCGCCGGCAAGCCTGAAATCTGCTCCGAAGGCCTTCGGAATCCTTTCCCAGTCCAGCTTTATAATACATGCTTCGTTGCCACAATATCCACGCCGGTGCCGGCTACATTGGAAAGGATAACATCGCCAATGTGGACCGGCGCCTCTACAACCACGTCCTTCAATGCCTGGACGCACGCAAAAATCTTATCTTTGGGAATGTCTTCCCTGGTCTTTACCGAAACCATGTCAGCGCTTCCGCCTGTCACTTTTACCGTGGAAGTAACGATCCTGGTGGGGTTGGTCACTTCTTTACGGGCATACACGTCCCCCCGTTTACAGGTATGTCCGGACACGCTTTTTACCTCGCTGCCTTCCAGCTCCACGGTCAGAGGGCAGCCCATTGGACATCCGATACAAATTAATTCTCTTTTCTCCATGGCCTATGCCTCCTCGATTTTAATGGTAATGGTTTTAAGGTCTGGATACTGCAGCAATTTCGCCTTTTCCAGCTTCACCTCTTCCATCTCCCCCGGCGCCACCACCGGGCGCTTCCTGCTCATTACCTGCTCGTCATCAAAATATACCCCGATGGTACATTTTTTATACACATTGCCCACCCGGAAACGGACAATCTGGACGTCATCCATCTTATCCGGGTCAATGGTGCAGGGGACTGTGTAGCGCACGCCCTGGACCGGGTTCAAAGAAACGATGTGGCCGTTGCCTTTTGCCTCTTGGCCTTTTACGTAACGGGCGGCATTCCTTCCGGCAGCCGCGGCTTCCTCGGATACAAAATCTACCAAATCATGGACATGGAGCACATTGCCGCAGGCAAACACGCCTTCGATGCTGGTTTCCATGCGCTCGTTGACCTTAGGTCCGGAAGTTACCGGATTCATTTGTATCCCCATCCCGTCCGAAAGCTCATTTTCCGGGATCAGCCCCACAGAAAGGAGTAAAGTGTCGCAGCTGTACTCTTCTTCCGTCCCCGGAACCGGTTTGCCTTTTTGGTCCACCTGGGCAAGGGTAATCCCCTCCAGCCGTTCTTTGCCTTTGATGTTTACCACCGTATGGCTCAGTTTTAAGGGGATGCCATAGTCGTCCAGGCATTGTACGATATTCCTCTTTAAGCCGCCGGAATAAGGCATAAGCTCGGCAACCACCTTAACTTTTGCCCCTTCCAGGGTCATCCTCCTGGCCATAATAAGCCCGATGTCCCCGGAGCCCAGGATAACCACTTCCCTGCCGGGCATAAAGCCTTCCATGTTGACCAGGCGCTGGGCCGTACCGGCGGAATAAATGCCTGCCGGGCGGTAGCCTGGAATATTCAACGCGCCCCGGGAACGCTCCCGGCACCCCATGGCCAGGATAACCGCGCCTGCCCGGATCTGGAACATGCCTTCCTCCCGGTTCATGGCGGTCACCAGCTTGTCCGCGCCAATGTCCATTACCATCGTATTTAGTTTATATTCAATGCCAAGCTCCAGCACCTGGTCGATAAAACGCCCCGCATATTCCGGGCCGGTCAGTTCTTCCTTAAATGTATGCAGGCCAAAACCATTATGGATGCATTGGTTTAAAATACCCCCAAGCTCTTTATCCCTTTCCAGGATCAGGATGCTGCCAATGCCTTCCTTTCTGGCAGAAACCGCAGCGGCAAGGCCCGCAGGGCCGCCGCCGATTATTACAATATCATATGACTTCATCTGCGCCCTCCTTTAAATCCGGTCCTTGTTGGTTCCGACTACCAATTTGGAATCCCCACCGGATTTAGTAATGTCAAACATGCTCATGCCACATTCCCGAGCAAGGATCTCCATCGTCCTAGGGGAACAAAAACCAGCCTGGCAGCGGCCCATTCCGGCACGGGTCCTACGCTTTACGCCGTCCAAAGACCTTGCCCCCAGGGGACGGTGGATGGCGTCCAGGATTTCCCCTTCTGTCACCATCTCACAGCGGCAGATGATGTTTCCATATGCGGGTTTTTCTTTGATAAGTGCATTGCGTTCTTCCAAGGTCAAATCCTCGGGGTTCAAGATGCCCTTCCTCGTCCCGATAAAATCCGGATCCGGCTGCAAATCCATCTTTTCCCGCAAAATATCAGCTACCATCTTCCCTATGGCCGGCGCGCTGGTCAGCCCTGGGGATTCAATTCCGGCACAGTCAATAAAGCCATCCGCCCCTTCCACCTCGCCGATAATAAACTCATGGCCGTCCTCATGGGCCCTCAGCCCGGCAAAAGACGTGATTACCTGGCGCATGGGCAGATCCTTTACGTTCAAGCCAGCCTTGCCAATCAACTCGTCCAGCCCTTCCCTGGTGGTAGCCGTGGACTCCTTATCTTCAATGTCAATGGCTGTAGGGCCTACCAAAAGGTTTCCATGGACTGTGGGGGAGACCAAAACGCCTTTGCCATATTTGCCCGGCAACGCAAATACCGTGTGCTTCACATGGCTACCCGCCTTTTTGTCCAAAAGGCAATAATCCCCCCGCCTGGGTGTGATATGGATCTTCTTTTCGCTTACCATGTTGTGGAACTTATCCGCATAAACGCCGGCTGCGTTTACTACGTAACGGGCCTGGAATACGCCGTTGTTGGTGGAAACCTCCCAACCGCCCGGAATCTTTTTTAGCCCTTGTACTTCTGTATTGAATTTGAACTCCACCCCGTTTTCATTGGCGTTCTCCGCCATGGCAATATTAAGGTTAAAGGGGCAGACGATCCCTGCGGTGGGCGCATATAAAACGCCGGCCACTTCATCGGACAAATTCGGTTCTAAACGGTGGATCGCATCCTTGTCCAAAATCACCTGCATATCCTTTACGCCGTTTTTCACGCCCCGGTCATAAAGGGCCTGAAGCCCCGGAAGGCTTTCCTCATCCAGGCACACCACCAAAGAGCCGCAACGGTTAAAAGGAAAATCCAATTCCTTCGACAGCTCCCCCATCATCTCATTCCCCTGGACGTTCAGCTTGGCCATCAGGGAACCTTCTGCAGCGTCATAGCCCGCATGGACAATGGCGCTGTTGGCTTTGGAAGTGCCACAGCACACATCCTCCTCTTTTTCCAGCACGCAAGCACGGACCTGATACCGGGATAACTCCCGTGCCGAACAGCTTCCTGCCACGCCTGCCCCGATTATAATTACATCATACATGGTCTTTTTTCCTTTCCTACGCCTAAAATACAGGGCAGGGCGCATGAAGCCATGTGCCCTCACATACTGCCCTACCCTTAATGCCATATTCCAAACTTTTCAGCTACTTAAGCGGTGAAATCAGAATGTATGGCCTAACAAGAACCCTTTTTCAATCCCCTTCTTATGCCCACGGGATCGCGCCGTACAGAAGCGCGGCCACAATAGCGCCAATGACCGGCCCGACGATAACAACCGGCGCATAGCCCCAGTTGGAATCCCCTTTGCCCTTAATGGGAAGGACTGCATGGGCCAGGCGGGGCCCTAGGTCACGGGCCGGGTTCAATGCATAGCCCGTAAGGCCACCCAGGGACATACCGATGGAAACGATGATACCAAATACCAGGAACTTATCTACGCCAGGGGCGCAGCCGACCACTTGCCCAATCCCTTTAATAGCAAACACCAGCACAAAAGTGGCAACCGCTTCACTCAGGATATTCAAAGGCATATTGGGGACGGAAGGCCCGGTCGAGAAGACGCCAAGCTTGGTTCCGGCAGCATCCGTGGCGTCAAACTGTTCTTTGAACAGGATATATACCAGGCATGCCCCAAAAAACGCGCCGGCAAACTGGGCAATCAGGTATCCCGGAACCATATTCCACCCAAGGCTTCCGTCTACCGCCAGGGCAATGGTCAGAGCCGGGTTAAAATGGGCTCCGGATGCCGCCCCGAAGATAAAGGCGGGCACCATGACCGCAAGGCCCCAGGCAATGGTAATCTGTATGGAACCGGCCCCCTTCATGCCTGACTTATTCAAAGTTACGTTCGCCACCACACCGTCACCTAATAATATGAGCATCATGGTTCCTATAAATTCAGCAATATATGGCAACATATTGAAACCCCCTTATACTTTTTTGTCTGCTTGCTTTTCCGATAATTTTCCTTTTCCGTAACCTTACACGAACGTTATCCCATGTCTTACGGGGGATGCGAACGGTCTGCTTTGGGCTTGCCCTGCCTTTGGGGACGGCTAACCTTTAGTCTTCCTTAGCCCATCCGTAGGCACATTTCACTGCCTTATTCCAGCCTTTCACACGGCCTTCCCTCTCCTGCTCGGAAATCGCCGGCTCAAATACCCGGTCAATATCCCAGTTTTTGACCACATCTTCTTTGCTGGCCCAATAGCCCACTGCCAAGCCTGCCAGGTAAGCGGCGCCCATAGCCGTGGTTTCTACACACTTGGGGCGGTTGACCGGTGCGTTGCTTAAATCGGCCTGGGTCTGCATCAGGAAGTTGTTGGCGCTTGCGCCGCCGTCCACTTTCAAGGCAGCCAGGTCAATGCCGGAATCTGCCTTCATTGCCTGAAGCACGTCGTTCACCTGGTAGCACAGGGATTCCAAAGTAGCCCGGATAATGTGGTATTTGTTCACGCCGCGGGTAATGCCTACAATCGTGCCCCTTGCATACTGGTCCCAATGGGGGGCGCCCAGCCCGGTAAATGCCGGAACCACGTAGCAGCCGTTGGTATCATCCACTTTCTGGGCCATATATTCGGAATCCGGCGAAGAATCCACCAGGCGCATCTCGTCGCGCAGCCACTGTACGGCGGCCCCTGCCACGAAAATGGAACCTTCCAGGGCATAATTCACTTTTCCGTCCAGGCCCCATGCAATGGTGGTAACCAGGCCGTTCTTGGAAAATACGGGCTTTTCGCCGGTGTTCATCAGCAGGAAGCAGCCTGTGCCATATGTATTCTTCGCCTCGCCGGCCTTAAAGCAAGTCTGTCCAAACAACGCGGCCTGCTGGTCTCCGGCTGCGCCGCCAATGGGGATGGGGCCGCCAAAGAACTGGGGGTCTGCCTCGCCGTATACGCAGCTGGAAGGCTTGGCTTCCGGAAGCATACATTTGGGGATCCCTAACTCTGCCAAGATGTCGTCATCCCACTGCAGGGTCTGGATATTGAACAGCATGGTACGGGACGCATTGGAATAATCCGTCACATGCACTTTGCCCTTGGTCAGTTTCCAGATCAGCCATGTCTCCACGGTCCCGAACAGCAGTTCCCCTTTCTCTGCCCGTTCCCTTGCGCCTTCTACGTTATCCAGGATCCATTTGATCTTTGTCGCGGAAAAATAAGCGTCGATCACCAGGCCCGTCTTCTCCCGGTAAGCGTCCGTCAACCCCTTGGCCTTCAAAGAATCGCAATACTCGGAAGTCCGGCGGCACTGCCACACGATAGCGTGGAAAACCGGGGCCCCTGTATTCTTGTCCCACACAATGGCCGTCTCACGCTGGTTGGTAATGCCGATGGCCGCAATATCCGCGGCAGTGGCCGCTACATTCGCCATAGCCTTCTGGGCCACTTCCAGCTGGGTGGACCAAATCTCGTCCGCATCATGCTCTACCCAGCCGGGCTTCGGGAAATACTGGGTGAATTCCTTTTGGGCCACGCTGCACATTTCCCCTTTTTCGTTGAACAGGATACACCTGTTGCTGGTTGTCCCCGCATCCAATGCCATTACATACTTTGCCATATACATCCTCCTTATTTTTACGGCACGCCCTGCATGCCATTTTTATATATTAAATAATACCATCTTTGATGATACCATTTAAGTCCCTTACATCTCCCACACATGGGGATTGGTAGACGAAACGGAAATGGCCCCCGCGGACAAAGCCGCCACCACATCTTCCTTCTCCGAAATCAGCCCGCCCGCGATCACCGGTACCTTTACCAGGCGGCTTATGCGGTTAATAATCTTCGGCATTAATCCTGGGAGGATCTCAATCATGTCCGGCCTGGCTATGCTCATCTGCTTTTGCACATTTTCAAAAGCCATGGAATCCAAAATGAATATCCGCAAGGTAGTATAAAGCCGCAGCTCCTTCCCCCTCTTAATCAGGGGCGGCTTTGTGGAAATTATCCCGTCCGCGCACGTATTGTACCGGATGAAATCCACTGCAACCTCCTTCCCGCTCAAACCACTTACCAGGTCCACATGGACCATGGCGATCTTATTTGCCGCTTTCACCTGTTCCACAATCCGGTTGATGTTGCAAATATCCCCGTATAAAATGAACACGACCCGGATGTCTTCACAAGAGCAGCAGTCTGCCAATCCCCTGTCATCCTTTATCGCCGCTATCACCGGATTGGCCTCAATTAGGTCAAAAAATTTCTGTTCCAACAACAAAACTCCCTCTCATCATCAGTCTCTTAAATCCCTTTCCCAAACAATGCGGCAGTTATCATTCATAAATTCTGGCACTTCATAAAAAACAAAGAGCATAGATATACAACAACATTTCTGTTGTACTACTATGCTCTCATCGTCTCAGCACTGTTCTTTAATTGGTTAAATTATAGCATATTGCACACATAGATGCAAGGGTAAAATATTTTTTCATAATATTTTACTATTTTTTCCAAAAATAGTTCTGCCATTTTTTGGATAAAATCAACAATTTTTCTACTAATTACGGCAAATTTCTGTTAATTATTTAACAATTCGACAATATCTTCTATGGTTTTATTCCCCATATAAGTGTCCTGCCCATTCACAATCAGGAACGGGACCCTTTCAATCTGGTAGCGTTCCACCAGGTCCGGATACAGCCGGGCATCTATCATCTGTGCTTCTATCTTAGGGTTTAGCAATGCCAATTTCTGGCAGGCGGCAACTACGCCAGGGCAATGGTGGCAGGAAAGGGACACGCATATTTTTAAATTTGCCTCTTTCTGCAGTTTGTCGATCTTCTTTTTCAGCAAAAAGTTTACCCCTTTGCCGGCCCCTCCCAGGTTGGCAACCGCCGCCACAAAAGAATTGATTTCCTTCCCTCCGGGGATCCCGTGAAATGCCACCCGTTGGTAAGCGCCCCCCTGATACAGCCCGGTCACGGGAAGCCATGTAGTGTCCAGCTCCGGCACTTGTGATGCTTCCTCCACGCCGTAGAGTTCCAGGCGTAAATAGCCGGACAAGCTACAGAATGCCCGCAGGAATGCCGCCATTTCCTGGCTGTTTTTGTCCTCCATATCCACTACAGCCCGAATATCCACTGGCTCCTTTATCTTAGCCAATATCTGCTTTAACTGCCCTTGAAGCGCCTCATCCAGCAAAGGGGATTGAGACGGCACGGATGCGTTATCAACCATAATGCCTTCCCCTTCCTTATAAAAGGCCTACCAGGTCCAGGCTGGGGGTTAAAGTTTCCTCCCCCGGCTTCCACTTGGCCGGGCACACCTGGTCGCCATGGGCCTCCACAAACTGGGCCGCCTGGACCTTCCTTAGAAGTTCCTGTGCGTTCCGGCCGATCCCCATGTCATGGACCTCATAAACTTTGACCTTCCCTTCCGGGTTGATGACAAATGTCCCCCGAAGCGCCTGCCCCTCTTCTTCCACTAGCACACCAAACTGGCGGGCCAACACGCCTGCCGGATCCCCCAGCATGGGATAGCGGACCTTTGCAATGGTGTCCGAAGCATCTGCCCATGCCTTATGGACAAAATGCGTGTCCTCAGATATGGAATAGACCTCACAGCCAATCTTTTTAAATTCCTCATAAAAATCCATCAAATCCCCCAGCTCCGTGGGGCAGACAAAGGTAAAATCTGCCGGATAAAAAAAGAAGACAGACCAGTGGCCCAATAAGGACTCCTTGTCAACCTCCATAAATTTTCCGTTTTGGTAGGCTTGTACACAAAAATCTTCTACTTCCCTGTTAATCAAATTCATATCGCCTTTTCCCTTTCCTAAAATAGTTTACGGCTGGACAGCCATATTTTCATTGTATTATGTTTCATTGTATTATGGGAAACCGCCCCCCTTGGCTTTCATACCTGGCCAAAAGATGGCAAATCCATCTTACCACAATTTCCCGGTAAAATAAAGAGGGAAAACCGTAGTTCTCCCTGATAATGCGTTTTGGCCGCCGGCGGCATGTTAGCTATGGGCGCCTGCCTGCCTGTCAATAAGCCTGTAAAGTTTATGGAGGGCTTCCCGGATCCCCCCCACCTCGTCAATCAGCCCTTCTTCCACAGCCTGCCCCCCCACAAGGACAGTCCCCAAGTCCCGGGTAAGCATCTTCGTATTGTGCATCAAACGTTTGACCTGGTCATAAGGCATTTTGGAATGGGCGCTGGTAAAACTTAAGATCCTGTCCTGGATCATATTGAAATATTCATAAGTCTGGGATGCCCCGATTACCATGCCGGTCATACGCACCGGATGGATCATCATAGTCCCCGTAGGGACAATAAAGGAATAATCCGTTGACACGGCCAAAGGCACCCCGATGGAATGGCTCCCGCCCAGCACCAAAGATACCGTAGGCATGCTTAAGGAAGCAATCATCTCTGCAATAGCCAAGCCGGCATCCACGTCCCCTCCGGAGGTATTTAAAAGCACCAAAAGCCCGTCCACGCTATCGTCGTCTTCCAAGGACGCAAGCTGGGGGAGCACATGGTCGTATTTGGTAGCCTTTGCATTTCCCGATAGGTTTTCGTGCCCCTCCACCTCTCCGATAATCGAAAGGAGATGGATTTTCCGTTTGCCCTGATTATGGTCCAAGGTCATTTGCCCATACTCTTCCAGCTTCTCGTTTTCCTTCTGCTCCATGTCCTTTTCGTCCCTCTTAGCCTCACTGGCCTGGCCTGCCTGGTTTGCCCCGGCAGCCCCACCTATCGGGACGCCTTCCCCTGCCTTGCCCCATGTTTCCTTACCGTCTTTTCTCATACCGGCCATCCTTTCCCATACTTCCCGTTCCTAATTCCCCCATCTTCGGCCATTGCCCCGCAATGCCCCGGCAGCCCAAACAGCTGCCAGGCGCAGATGGGTGATGGATCATGATAATGTAATATGTACATAAAACAAAGTTTTATTCAGAAAAGGGGCATGAAAGATTGCCGGCAAAAAGCAACAAGCCCGGGGACAAGGGCCGGATCCGTTTAACCGCAAAAAAACCAGGAATCAAAATTTCTTTCGATCCCTGGTTTTTATGTTTTTTGTTTACTCTTCCTGGGCGGCCGCAACTGCGTCAATATCCACATCTGCCACATCAGGATTCTCCTCTGCGGCCGGGGCGCTGTTCAACGCCTTGATGCTAAGGCTAATCTTCCTGTCCTCTCCGTTGAAATCCACGACCTTGGCCTCGATCTGCTGGCCGATCCGGAGCACGTCTGAGGGCTTATCCACATGGTCACGGGAGATCTGGGATACATGGAGCAGGGCATCCACCCCCGGTTCCAGTTCAATAAAAGCGCCAAAATCGGTCATCCGGGCTACCCGGCCCGACACCACGTTTCCAATGGCATAATTCTCGCTGGCGCGGACCCACGGGTTCTGATCCGGGAACTTTAAACTCAGGGCAATCTTCTCCCCGTTAATGTCCTTAATCAGCACTTTCAGCTGGTCACCGGTCTTAAAGACTTTTTTCGGGTTTTCTACCCGGCCCCAGGACATTTCGGAAATATGGAGCAGGCCGTCTGCGCCGCCCAAGTCGATAAACGCACCGAAATCCGTCACATTCTTCACGGTTCCTTCCACGGTATCGCCTACCTGGATCCGTTCAAACAACGCCTTCTGCATTTCCGCCTTCCTGGCAATCATCAATTGTTTGCGGTCGCCAATGATACGGCGCCTGCGGGGGTTGAACTCCGTAATCAGGAAATCAATATCCTGGCCTGCGTATTTGGCCAGGTCCCTCTCATAGGTATCGGATACCAGGCTCGCCGGGATGAAGACCCTGGTCCCTTCCACTTCCACACTCAGGCCACCGTCCAGTACCTGGCTTACTTTTGCGGTCATCACTTCCTGGTTGTTAAAGGCCTCTTCCAGGCGCTTGTTGCCTTTGTCGATGGCAAGCCTCTTATAAGAAAGGGCAACCTGGCCCTCGCCGTCATTGACTTTCACCACCTTGGCCTCCATCTCGTCGCCTACCTGGACCAAGTCGCGCAAATTGGCGTTGGCCGCATTGGTATATTCATTCCTGGGAATGATCCCATCCGATTTATAGCCTATATTCAAGACGATCTCATCATCTTTGACATCAATGACTTTACCAGTGACGACCTCTCCTGTACGAATTGTCTTAATAGACTCCTCCAACATTTGTTCAAACTCGTTTAATTCCGGCATTTGCATGAACCTCCTCGATAATTTGTTCCGGGGTGGACGCCCCGGCTGTAATACCTACGTTGCGTACAGAATTCACACATTCAGGATTGAAATCGCCTACTGTTTGAATAAAATAAGTATTCTTACATTTCTCATGGCATATCTCATATAGCTTCTGCGAATTAGAACTCTTCCTGTCGCCTATCACAATCATCACGTCGACCATAGAGGCGATATGGCTAGCTTCCACTTGTCTTTCCTGAGTTGCACTGCAAATCGTATTTAAAACAATTATATCATAACCCTTTTTCTCAAATTTTTCAACCATATCTTGAAATTTCTTGTAATTAAATGTCGTTTGGGCCACTAAAGACAAGGGTTCCCCTTGTTTTATAGGCAAATCGTCCACCTGGGAAATGTCTTTGACCACTAAAGTGCCCTCGCCGGCCCAGCCCCGGATCCCCTGGACTTCCGGATGCCCGGGGTCGCCGATAATAATGACGCGGCGGCCTTGGGCCTCCTGTTCCTGCACGATCCGGTGGATTTTTTTCACAAATGGGCAGGTGGCGTCCACAATTTCGGCCCCGCTCCCCTCCAATATCTGGTATACCCGCCTGCCCACGCCATGGGAGCGGATAATGACGGTCCCGCTGGAAAGCCGGCCCAATTCTTCTTCCGTATCCAGCACCTTGACGCCCTTTTCCTCTAAATCCCGCACCACCTCCCGGTTGTGGATAATGGGACCATACGTATAGACGGGCTCCTTTGCTTTTTCAATCTGTTCATACACTTGTTTTACGGCCCGCTTCACGCCGAAACAGAAGCCTGCCGTCTTTGCTACGATTACTTCCATACGCCTGAATCGACCTTTAGCCCGCGGGAAACCGCCACGTCGATGACAGCCGCCACCACCTGGTCAATACCCATGTGGGAGCCGTCTACCAGCACCGCGTCCTCCGCCTGTTTCAGCGGTGACGCCGCGCGGTTCATGTCCCTTTGGTCCCTTTCTATAATATCTTGCTCAATTTCCTGCAAATTACACATTTCTCCCTTTTCTTTCAGTTCCTTAAAACGCCGCATGGCACGGACCTGTGGGCTGGCAGTTAAAAATACCTTTGCCTCCGCATCCGGCAATACGCAAGTCCCGATGTCCCTGCCGTCCATAATCACGCTGCTCCTGGCCGCAAGGCTGCGCTGCAGCCCCAAAAGATGGGCGCGGACCGCCGGGTAGGCGCTGATTGCCGAAGCCATATTCCCCACTTCTTCCGTCCGGATCTGGCCGGAGACGTCTTCCCCGTCCAGCAGTACCCGCTGTTCCCCGGCAATATAGGAAATGGTAATTTGCGCCGCCCCGGCCGCCTGGGAAACCGCCTGGGCATCCTCCGGCCTTATCCCCTTCCGCAGGCAAAGCAGCGCCATAGCGCGGTACATAGCCCCCGTATCCACATAAACGAACCCTAAACCTTTCGCCACCCTCCGGGCAATGGTACTTTTCCCCGCCCCGGCCGGCCCGTCAATGGCAATCCTGAAAACCTGTGGCTCCATACATTACACTCCTTTTATTATAAAAAATCATCCCCGCCTGCCGCGGATTTCCCGGCCAAATACCCGGTAGACCAGGCAATCTGCAGGTTAAAGCCGCCCGTCACCGCGTCAAGGTCCAGAACCTCCCCCGCAAAATAAAGCCCGCGGACCTTTTTGGACTCCATGGTAGAAGGGTTGACGTCCTTCACGGAAACGCCGCCCTGGGTGATGACGGCTTCCTGGTACCCCCGCAGTTTTGTCAGGGTTAAACGGAAATCTTTCAACGCCTTCACAATCTGCCGCCGTTCCCCTTGTGTGATTTCGTTTACCTGCTTTTCCGGCGAAACCCCGCTCGCCTCCACCACCACAGGGATCAGCCGGGCGGGGAGAAGCTGGTCCAGGGCATTTTTATACCGCTTATTCTTCCGCTCCTGAAAATCCCTTACAATCCTGGCGTCCAACTGTTCTTCCGGCAAAGCGGGCTTTAAATCTATGGACAAAGCCAAGGGGCCTTTTTGTATGGCCTTGGCCGCGAAACTGCTGGCGGAAAGGAGGAGCGGTCCGCTGACGCCGTAATGGGTAAACAGCATCTCGCCAAACCCCTCAAACAAAACCTTGCCCCCGTTTAAAACCCGGATGTTTACATTGCGCAGGGAAAGGCCCTGCAAAGCCTGCGCCACCTCGGCTTCCCGGATCGAAAAAGGGACCAGGGCAGGGGTAAGTTCCGTCACCTTATGCCCTAGGTCCCCGGCAAAACGGTAGCCGTCGCCTGTGGAACCGGTAGAAGGGTAGGATAAGCCGCCTGTTGCCACAACCA
The DNA here is from genome assembly GCA_910584845.1 of uncultured Lachnospiraceae bacterium. Classification (GTDB taxonomy): domain Bacteria; phylum Bacillota; class Clostridia; order Lachnospirales; family Lachnospiraceae; genus Brotaphodocola. Next base: position 107,691 of record CAJUDH010000007.1, on the reverse strand, counting down.
CCGCACGGGCAGGGATAAAACGCCGGCCTTTTTTCAACACAACCCCGGTTATCCGCCCCTCCTGTGATACCAGCTCCAGTACTTCTTCCTCCAAATAAACCTGGGCGCCCCCCTTTGACAAGTATCCCGACAAAGCCCGGATCACGTCCGAAGATTTGTCCGACACAGGGAAAACCCGGTTCCCCCGCTCTACTTTCACCGGACAGCCATTCTCCTCCATAAAAGCCATAACCTGAAAATTCGTGAAGCCGTAAAAGCCGCTGTAAAGGAATTTAGGGTTTCGCACCACTTTGTCGAACAGCTCCTCCGTGCCGCAGGCGTTGGTCAGGTTGCACCGCCCTTTACCGGTAATATAAAGTTTTTTCCCCAGCTTTTCGTTTTTCTCATATAGCCGGACCTGGCCCCCGGCCTGTAAAACGGCAGCGGCGGCCATCATGCCAGCCGCGCCGCCGCCGATAATCACTACATCATTCATTTGATTTGCCCCATCTGGCTTATTTGCCCATGGCTATACCGGAAAGGAAAGGTTATTTTTTCTCCCCTTTCACCTGGCGGATCTTTGCCTCCAAAGCATCCACTACCGTCTGCAGGACTTTCACGCGGGCATAATATTTACTGTTGCCCGCCACCACAATCCATGGCGCGTAAGTTGTGGAAGTGCGTACGAGCATCTCGTTGACCGCAATCTCATACTGATCCCACTTCTCCCGGTTACGCCAGTCTTCGTCGGTGATCTTCCATTGTTTCTCCGGTATGGCCATCCTTTCCTTAAAACGCCGTTCCTGTTCGTCTTTGTCAATGTGGAGCCAGAATTTCAGCACTACCGCGCCTGCATTCGCCATATGGGCCTCCATTTCGTTGATCTCCTGATAGGCCCGCTTCCACTCGTCCTCCGTGCAAAAACCTTCGATACGCTCCACCATAACCCGGCCATACCAGGTCCGGTCAAATATGGCAATATGGCCGGCCTTTGGCACTTTGTTCCAGAAACGCCACAAGTAATGGTGTTTCCTCTCAATATCGTTAGGGGAAGCCGTCGGGCATACCTGGTATCCCCGGGGGTCCAAATGGCTGGTGAGCCGTTTGATGGCGCCGCCTTTCCCCCCGGCGTCCCAGCCTTCAAACCCCAGCACCACCGGGATCCTCAACCGGTAAATCTCGCTGTGGAGGATCTCTAGCCTCTTCTGAAGCTTGCCGACTTTTTCTTTATACTCTTCCCTGGTGAGGGATTTGGAAAGGTCTACGCCGGACAGCACGCCGTTTTGGTAGCGGCTGCCGGAATTGGCCGAAATACCCGAATCCACCTTCTTTATGGACCTGAGCACCGCCTGCTCTTCCAGGGTCCTTTCCAGGCGCCCGGTTATGGTCTTTAAAATCTTCATGGCTGCATAGTTGCGGTCCGTTGCCTCGATAATGGTCCAAGGCGCAAATTCCGTATCCGTCCGCTCCAGCATCCGTTCGTTGACCTGGAGGTATTCGTCATACTTGCGGTTTTTCTCCCAATCTTTTTCCGTCACACGCCACTGGGTCTCAATGGATTTCTCCAGTTTTTTAAACCGTTTTTTCTGTTCTTCCTGGGAAATATGCAAGAACAGCTTGATAATCACGGCCCCGCTGTCCGTCAGCTGTTTTTCGAAAGAGCAAATATCGCCAAAAGCGCCTGGAAGGTCCTTTTTCTTCATGGACTTTTCAAAACAGCCTGTGAGCACCTTCTGGTACCAGCTGCAGTCATAAATGGCAATCCGCCCGTTTTCCGGGGTCACCGTCCAATATTTCCATAAGAAAGGCCTCATAGTCTCGTCATCCGTAGGCTTGCTGCTGGCATACACGTCAAACCCCCTGGGGTCCAACGCCTGGATCAGGCGGTTGATCTGCACGCCCTTGCCGGCGGCTTCCATGCCTTCAAATAAAATGAGCACCGGGATACCGGCTTCTTTCAGCTTCCGCTGGAGCCGCCCCAGCTTGGCCCCTTCCTCCTCCTGCACCTTTTTAAACTCTTCCTTTTCTACCGTCCTTGACAAATCGATTTTCTCCAACATCCCTTTTCTCCTTTCTCCCTTCCCGGATCACGGGCCCATATTCAGGTTGTTCCGTATTTGTGCCCGGTATGCAGCCAATTCTTCGAATTGGTAAAAAAAGCCAATGCGGCGTCCCCACTCCCCGTCCCCGCTTCCGGGGCGGCCGGTCAGCACGAACCACAAAAAACTGTGGGCAAAATCCGGCGGCGGCTCCAGGTAAGTTCCGGGCCTTACCCCGGGCTGGGCCTGGTGGATAAGGTCTGCGCCTTCCGGGGCGGAAAGGTTATCTTGCCCGGTTTCCTGCCCGCTGCCGGAAAAGGCTGCGGAAAAAGCTGCCAGGTAACGCCCCTGGTCTGCCTGCTCCAGCATCTGCGCATACAATAAAAGCATCTGGCGGACAGCCTCAGCCTCGTTGCGCCAGCCCCCTTCCAAAGTTATGGCGTCTTCCAAATCCACGCCCCAAATAAAAGCCATACCGCCTGCTTCTTCCTCCCCTTCGGCTTCCCTGGGCAAAGCCTCCAGATAAGTCTGCGTCCCCCCGATGCCGTCCGTATAAATCCGGACGCTTTCCACCTCAGCCATGCCTTTTAGGGGCAGGAAACGGCTGGCCATCCCTGCCAGCTGCTGCACCCTAAGGTCAGGTTCTTTTGTGCTCCCGCGGTTTAAGCGAAGCTGCTGGCCTTCCGGAGAAGAAAGGACTTGGTAGGCGTCCAGTTCCTCTATGTCTGCGGGAAACCCTTTCAGTTCCAGCAAATACCCTTCGCTTTCCGGCATAAGGGAGACTTGCGTGCGGTGCCTGGGGACGTTCCAGGTCCACTCCGCCCCATAAGGGCCTTCATCTTCCTTGGCCGGCTGCCCGTATACCGAAACCAGGCGCCCCCGCATCTCTTCCAACGCTACGCCGGCACCGTCCCCGTCCACCACCACCGAAGTAAGGCCAGCGGTGGTAAAGTAGTAGTCTGACAGCAAAGTCTGGTCTACCCCAAACCATTTTACCATGTACCGGTAGGCCCGGAAAGGGTTTCCTTGCGGATCCGTGTTCTCAGCCACCAATACCCCCTTTGTGCCCATTTGGCACTCCGTTTGAAACACATCCTGGCCGAAACGGACCGGCATATCCTTTTGCTGTACATAGGCCTCGTCCCGCAAATCGTTGTAATATCGGGATTTGGCCAACATGGAAGGGGTATCCGGGCTCATAATGGTGCAAATCCCCCTGCTGACTACGTTGACCACCTGGCATACCCTTTCCATATCCACTATCTCAGGGCGGTCGAAACGGGAACCCTTTTCGTAGGGCTCCCTTTTCTGCCCCACGGAAACCGAAGGGATCCGGCCCCTGGCAAACAGGCTATGGGTACCCTCTTCCCGCAGTTCGTAAAGCCATTCCTCCTGCAAAAGCTCCTGGCCGGCTTCTCCCAAAACGTCCCCCAGCAAAGTAGGCTTTCCGTCCGTAGTCCCCAGGCAGACCTCATCTTCCAGCACATACCCCAAAGCGTCCAGCCAAATAGCCCCGATCACCCGCTGGCGGTCTTTTTCCGGCAGGGAATTAACATAATGCCTCGCACCGGCCTTCCCCGCCTCATGGCCGGAAAAGCTGACAAACCGAAGCTCCGTATCCGTGGGGATATGGGAAAGGAGCCGCGCCGTTTCCAGCAAAGCCGCAACGCCGGAAGCGCTTTCGTTGGCGCCGGGGCTTTGGGGGGCCGTATCATGGTGTGCCGCTACGATCAGGACGTCCGCCTCTTTGTCAGGGGCCTTCCTTACGGCGGCTACGTTGGTCCCCCGGCCCTCTTCGCCCCCCGCATCCTTTTGGAATGTAAAATCCTGCGTCGTTACATGATAGCCATAACCTTCCAAAAGCTGCCGGATATACAAAATGGCTTTTTGCTCGTTTTCGCTGCCGGCGGCACGGGGGGAGGCGGCCAAAATCTCCAATTCTTCCTGCAGATAAAAAGGGTTCCCTTCTTCCAGCACGGCGGCTTCCTCCGGCGGTTCCCGGCGCGCCGTGGTTTCCCGGGGCAGGACCCGGGTAGACGGGCCGGCACAGCCGCCCGCCAAAAAGCTGGCAGACAAAGCCACAGCCAGGGCCATTGTCCGCATGGAATGACAGGAAATATCCATAGGCCTCTCCTAGCGTGGCCCAAAAGCCACTCGGTACTTATTTACATTGATTCCGGGATTGCGGCAATTTATATCTCCGACGTAACAAAAATATCATAGATGGCTTTGATGGCTGCCTCAAAGTCCCCGTTCTTCACGCCGATGATAATGTTAAGCTCACTGGACCCCTGGTCAATCATTTTTACGTTGATCCTGGCATGGGCCAGGGCGGAAAAAATCCTTCCCGCAGTGCCTCTGGTAGCCTTCATCCCCCGCCCTACCACAGCCACCAGGGCCAGGTCGGATTCCAGGTCCACGCTGTCCGGGCTTACGGCGCGGTGGATGCCGGCAATGACGGACTGCTCGTATTCCTCAAACTCGTCCTGGTGGAGCATAACGGTCATGGTGTCGATCCCCGAAGGGACATGTTCAAAAGAAATGTTGTATTTTTCAAACACTTGAAGCACCTTTCTTCCGAACCCCACTTCCGCGTTCATCATGGCTTTCTCAATATTAACAGCACAAAAGCCCTTCTTTCCGGCAATGCCCGTAATGGTGTAACGGGGCTTGCGGCAGGTGCTTTCCACGATGAGGGTGCCTTTATCTTCCGGCTTGTTGGTATTTCGGATATTGATGGGGATCCCCTCTTTCCTCACCGGAAAAATCGCATCCTCATGAAGGACGCTGGCCCCCATATAGGACAGCTCCCGCAGTTCTTTATAAGTAATGGTCTCGATCACCTTCGGGTTTTCCACGATCCGGGGATCCGCCACCAAAAAACCGGACACATCCGTCCAGTTCTCATAAAGGTCCGCCTGGATAGCCTTGGCCACGATGGAGCCGGTCACATCCGACCCTCCCCGGGAAAACGTTTTGACGGTGCCGTCATGCTTGGCGCCGTAAAAGCCGGGGATCACCGCCCGCTCCACATGTTCCAGGCGTTCGGACAGCTCCCGGTTCGTTAGGTCCGCCTGGAAGTTGCCCTGGTCGTCAAAAAAAATCACCTCGGCCGCATCAATAAATTCATAGCCCAAATACTTGGCCATCACCAGGCCGTTAAGGTATTCTCCCCGGGATGCCGCGTAGTCCCGGCCGATGCCTTTGACAAAATTCTCTTCTATCTTTTCAAATTCATGATCCAGGTTCAAATCCAGGTTCAGGCCATCCACAATTTCAAGGAAACGGTCTTTGATCCGGTTTAGAAGCTTTTTATAGGCGACGCCGGCACTGGCCGCATCATAACATTCATACAGCATATCTGTCACTTTTTCGTCCTTGTCATTCCTTTTACCCGGCGCGGACGGAACCACGTAACGCCTGCTCTTGTCGGAGCGGATAATCTCGCCGGCCTTCTTAAACTGCTTCGTACTGGCAAGGGAACTTCCGCCAAATTTCACAACCTTCCTCATGTTTTTTCTCCTCGTCCAAAGGGTTTACGGCCCCCAAACAAGCCGTTTAAGGTCATAATACTGTAAATATCAGCTTCTGTCAAGATTCTGTTAACTAAAATGGGGAAGGCAGGATAAGCACCTTACCCCGCCTTCCCCGGCAACCGGTTTATTGGAAATATTTCACGCCGGATTCGAATATCTTCATATCCTGCTCCCCATAAATGTTTACGGCAACCGCCTCGCCCCGGCGCTCGGAATGGGCCATCTTGCCCAGGATCCTGCCGTCCGGGCTGATAATGCCTTCAATGGCCTGATAAGAGCCGTTGGGGTTCCAGGATTCGTCCATTGTGGGCCTGCCTTGGCTATCTACATATTGGGTGGCTACCTGGCCGTTTTCCCACAGCCTCTTTAAGCAGCTTTCATCGGCTACAAACCGCCCTTCGCCGTGAGAAGCCGGATTGCAGTACACGCCCCCCGGCTCAGCCCCCATAAGCCAGGGGGATTTGTCCGTCGCCACTTTGACATAAACCATCTTTGACACATGGCGGCCCAGGGTATTCATGGCCAGGGTGGGGGAATCTTCCCGCTGCCGCTCAAGGATCTGGCCGTCAGGCAGCAGCCCCAGCTTAACCAGCGCCTGGAAACCGTTGCAGATCCCGAGCATCAGGCCGTCCCGTTCATTTAACAGCTTTTCGACCTCTTCTTTTATGGCGGCATTGCGGAACACGGCGGCAAAAAATTTAGCGCTGCCTTCCGGCTCGTCCCCGGCAGAAAAACCGCCTGGGAACATGACAATCTGGGCTTTGGCAATTTCACCGGCATAGGCTTGTGCCGATTGGCGGATATCTTCCGGCGTAATGTTTTTAAATACCCGGGACACCACTTTTGCACCGGCCCGTTCAAAAGCCCTGACGCTGTCATATTCGCAGTTGGTTCCTGGCAGCACGGGGATAAATACGGTAGGCCTGGCCAGCTTGTGGCCGCACACCACGATCTGCCCGCCTTTATAAACCTGGTCTGGCGCCTCTTGGGAAGCCGCGCCTGACCGGGTGGGGAAAACCCCTTCCAATGTGCCTGTCCAGCTGGCCAGGGCCTCCTCCATGGCAATGGCCACAGGGCCATACTCAAAAGCAGCCTGGCCCGTAACCTGGCCGATCACCGTATAGGGAATAGCCAGCTGCCCTACCATACCGTCGGGCACTTCGCATACAATATCCCCCCATCCCGGGGCAAAAAAGTCCCGTGGGTCCAGGTTGTGCTCGATGCGCACCCCCAGCTTATTGCCAAATGCCATTTTGGACACGGCCTCCGCTATGCCATGCCTTTCTACCGCATAGGCAGATATGACCCTTCCGGCCCGGATATCCTCCCGCAGTTTGCCGTAATGGTCCATGGCCGAGCGGTATACCGGCAGGTCATAGCGGTCTTTTTCGATCCGGAGCACAACCAGCTTGCTTCCGGGCCTTTTAAGCTCCGGCGTAATAATATCTTTATGGCTTGCCACATCCACTGCAAAAGAAACCAATGTGGACGGCACGTTGATTTCGCCGTGGAGCTCGTCGTTAAAGGTCCCCGACATGCTGTCCTTGCCCCCAATGGACGGCAGCCCCAGGCCCATTTGGGCCTGATAGGCGCCAAGCAGCGCCGCAAAAGGCGCGCCCCAGCGGGCGGCGTCCCCTGTCATCCGTTTAAAGTATTCCTGGAACGTAAAACGGATCTTCCTGAAATCGCCGCCGGCCGCCACAATTTTGGCCACAGAAGAAACCACCGCATAAACGGCCCCATGGTATGGGCTCCAGTTGGACAGGTAAGGGTCAAAGCCATAGCTCATCATAGTCACCACATCAGTGGACCCCTTTTGCACCGGAAGTTTTGCCACCATGGCCTGAACCTCCGTCAGCTGGTATTTGCCCCCATAAGGCATGAACACGGAACCGGCGCCGATGGAACTGTCGAACATTTCCACCAGCCCTTTTTGGGAACACACGTTTAAATCAGCCAAAACCTTCAGCCAGGCAAGCTTCACATCCCCTGCTTCTTTCCGGGCAAAGGGGCTGTTTTCCCTGGACGGGGTTTCCAACACTACGTCCGCTTCCTGATGGGCCCCGTTGGTGTCCAGGAAAGCCCGGCTAATATCTACGATAACCTTCCCCCGCCACTTCATCACCAGCCTTGGGGCTTTTGTTACCGTTGCCACTGGGACGGCTTCCAGGTTCTCCTCCGACGCATAAGCCAAAAACCGGCTTACGTCCCCCGGGTCCAGCACCACTGCCATCCGCTCCTGGGACTCGGAAATGGCGATTTCCGTGCCGTCCAGGCCCGCATATTTTTTTGGCACCTTGTCCAAATCAACCTCCAGGCCTGCCGCCAGCTCGCCAATGGCCACGGACACGCCGCCGGCCCCAAAATCATTGCACTTTTTGATTATGCCGCTGACCTCGGGCCTACGAAAAAGCCGCTGGATTTTCCTCTCTGTGGGCGCGTTGCCCTTCTGCACCTCGGCGCCGCACACTTCTATGGAAGCTTCCGTATGGGCTTTGGAGGAACCGGTGGCGCCGCCGATGCCGTCACGGCCGGTCCGCCCCCCTAACAGCACGATGATATCCCCGGGGTCCGAGGTAAGCCGCTTCACGTCTTTTCTGGGGGCCGCGCCCATAACCGCCCCGATCTCCATGCGCTTGGCAACATAGTCGGGATGGTAGATTTCTTTTACGTACCCGGTTGCCAAACCCACCTGGTTGCCATAGGAGCTATAGCCGCTGGCGGCTCCGGTGACCAGCTTCCTCTGGGGCAGCTTGCCCTTCAGGGTTTCATCCAAAGGCCTGGTAGGGTCGGCGGCGCCAGTAATGCGCATAGCCTGGTACACATAAGTCCGCCCGGACAAAGGGTCCCGGATCGCCCCGCCCAGGCAGGTGGCCGCGCCGCCGAAAGGTTCGATCTCCGTGGGGTGGTTGTGGGTTTCGTTTTTAAAATTCACCAGCCATTCTTCCTCCTGCCCGTCAATGGCTACCGGCACCACGATGCTGCAGGCATTGATCTCCTCGGATTCCTCCAAATCCTGCAGCTTCCCCTCCTGGCGCAGCTTCTTCATGGCTATTAGGGCCAAATCCATAAGGCAGACAAATTTATCTTCCCTCCCATGATATACGGCCTCCCGGTCCGACAGGTACTGCCCATAAGCCGCCTCGATGGGTTCCTTGTAGTCCCCGTCCGTAATAGCCACATTTTTCAGTTCGGTAGAAAACGTGGTGTGGCGGCAATGGTCTGACCAATAGGTGTCCAAAACCCGGACCTCTGTCACCGTCGGCTCCCGATGCTCCTGTTGGCAGTAATAGTTTTGAATGTGCTGGAAATCCCGGAAAGTCATGGCCAGCCCCAGGGAATCATAGAATCCTTTTAGCCCCTGCTCCCCAAGCCCGCAAAACCCTTCCAGCACAGCTACGTCCGCCGGCGTTTCAAACAGGGCAGCTAAAGTCTTTGGCTTTTCCTCCCCCGCCTGCCGGGAATCTACCGGGTTAATGCAAAAAGACCGGATCATACTTTGCTGGCTTTCGGTCAAAGGGCCTGACAGCACATAAGTAACCGCCGTGCGGACCACCGGTTCCTCGTCTTCATTTAAAAGCTTTACGCACTGCTGGGCCGAATCTGCCCGCTGGTCAAATTGCCCCGGCAGATATTCGACGGAAAACACCATGTCGCCATGGTTCAAAGGAAACGTTTCTTCATACACAAAATCCACCGGCGGTTCGGAAAAGATGGTTGCCAGCGCCTGCTGGTAAGTCCCTTCCGACAAATCCTCCACGTCATAACGGATCAACACCCTCACGTCCGTGACCGTACCGATCCCCAGGTAGCTGACAATCTCTTCCCGCAGCTCTTTCGCCTTTACGGCAAACTGCGGCTTTTTTTCCACGTATACCCGTCTTACGCCCATTCCATTTCCTCCTTATCCGCTTTTCCTTTACAAGTTCCTGGAGAATTTCTTAAATGAATCTTGCCTGGTGGCCGCCATGCCCTTTAGCCAAGCCGCCCCTGCGCCCGCCGGCCCGGGCGGTACCGGAAAGGGCGCGGCCGGCCCAGGGCCGGCCCTACGGAAGGTCCTCGGCCCTCCTAAGCCCTGACCCTTCATAGGCCTTCCGGTACCTTACAAAAACAATGAATACCGCAATAAGAACCATAAGGACGCCAATGGCAAAGCCGATCCTTACGGCGTTAAAGCTGAGGTACTCGATGAGCAGGGGTGTCCCCAATGCTTCGATGTCCTCTTGGGTAAACCCGTTATCTTCCCAATACCTCTGATAAAGCCCCGCAATTTCCTTATCCATTTCCCGGACGATCCCCTGCGTATAGATTTCCGTGGTGGCCTTGGCCCCGGAATCCGAAGACATTAGGATTTCATACGTTTCGTCCGTCAGCTGGTCCATAGCCGCAACATCCACCTGACGGCATTTCAGGCCGATAAACCCGTCTGCCATAGGAAGCAGGTAGTATTTGCCTGACTTGCGGCTTCCGCTGCGGGAACCGTCACTGTACCTTGTATAGGTGCTTTCTGTTGCAAACGAGTCAAAAGAATACACCACGTTCCCGGCGATCCGGCTCCCCGGCTTTACTTCTTCCCCATCCAGCATATCCTGGAAACTGATGGCCGGCCTGATGCAGGCTACAATATCCGGCGCCGTCTGGTATAACACGATCCCGCCGGCTGCCAGAAGAATCAAAACATCTTTCCTGATACAATGAATCAGTTTCTTAATATCCATGAGACCTTCCCTCTTGCTTTTCCCGTTCATTTTGTTTTATCATAAATCCCCATGTAAACGATGCCGCACCGGCCGCCTTTCGGCCTCCTCCGCGGCCCGGCCGTTGCCAAACAGGCATTATTTCAGCTGGCGGCCCTTTTTATCCACCCCTAGGACTTTGTTGACCCTGCTTTGGAAACCCTCCCCAAAAGCCACAAAGGCTTTCGCCTCTTCTGGCTGCTGGATATTCACCTGGCATTCTTTCCCCATCTTGGTGTTGCTCTCATCCACGGAAAGGATAACTTTGTCCCTCGTCCCCGGAAAATGCAGTTCCAGGCGATGGGCGTTCCCCCCCACATAGGCAAGGTTTTCCGCGCTCATTTTTATGGATTCAGTATAGACAATCTTCCCGGACTCCACTCCAATGGGGATCACCCATAAATGGTCTGCCTCTTCTGGGCAAAACCCTACCGCATAGTAATGGTAAACTTCCTTCCCCACAAGGGATTCTGTGCTGTGGGCGTACGCCGCCGTATACCGGGAACCGTCCGGAACCAGGTTGTTGACCAGTTTCCGGATATCCTCTTTTTCCTGGCTGTTGATACCTTTCTTCTCATCCAGCTTCAGTTTGATAAAAATTATAACAAAGGCAATGGCAAAGCAAATAAGGCCGATTACCATTGCCTTGGGGGTTACCCCCACGGCTTCCGCCATCATTTCAATCATGGCTTATTGTTCCTCCTTTTGTCATGTTAATGTACTTTTGGATCCCCTTTGCGCCTGGTTTTGCGAGGTGGTTTTTGCCAGATGGGCATAGATGGATACGGTGCACATGGCTTCGATTTATGTACCTATGCCACCCCTGCATGACCGGGCGCAAGGAAACGTTAAAAGTACCTTGGATAGCCCATAAAAACTTTACCACAAATATTGATTTATTTCCATAGTTTTTTCTGTTTTTTCCTTATTTCCCGTACCTTAAAAACAACTGCCTTTGCTGGGCGCCCATATGCCATGCAACGCTTCCACAGGCGGCAAAACACCCCCACAGGCAAGGTACGGGCCCTTGCCTGTGGGGGTGTTTTTAATGGTTGTTGGCTTTTTCCACATGGACATTTTTTCCGCGGATCTTCACCTTTTGCATACATGTCAACACTTCGTCCACGCAGTCCTCAGGTACTTCGACGAATGTATATTTATCATACATATCAATGCTTCCGATCATACGCCCGGGAATGCCGCTTTCCCCTGCAACGGCCCCTAAGATGTCCCCGGATTTCACTTTCTGGTCTTTGCCGATATTCAAAAACAAAGTCGCCATGCCGTTGCTGCGGCTCCTGCGGACGCCACGGCCTCCACGGCCGTAATCACGCCCGGATTCCCTTCCGCCGTAGCCACGGCTGCCCTTCCCCCCTGTATTTTTTCCTCCGCGGCCGTAACGGTCCAGTTTGTCTAGGGAACGGGCTTCCCGGTAATCGTCGATAATGTCCTGGTTCTCCCCTCCCATGCTCATCCGCAGCAGCGCGGCCGCCAAATCCAGGGAAGTATAATCTTCTGCCATCAGCCTTTTTTCCAAAATATGCACCATGCGGCTCAAATCCCCGTCGTCAATCATCTCTTTGGCCTGTTCCAGGATTTTTTCCGCTTTGATGTCCGTAATGTCGTCCAAAGAAGGGACGGCCTGGGGGATGATCTTGGTCTTGCAATACCGCTGGATGTCCCGCAGCTTATAAACTTCCCGGCCCACTACCAGGCTGAAGGCGATCCCTTCCCGGCCCGCCCGCCCAGTACGGCCGATACGGTGCACATAATATTCGTCGTCTTGGGGGATGTCGAAATTAAACACCGCTTCCACGTCTTCCACGTCAATCCCCCGGGCCGCCACATCCGTTGCCACCAAAATCTCCGTGCGGCCGTTACGGAAGCTGTTCATTACCCGGTCCCGCTGCACCTGCTTTAAATCGCCGTGGAGGCCTTCCGCGAAATACCCCCTCCCCTGCAGTTCATCCACCAGCACATCCACCTGCCGCTTCGTATTGCAAAAGGCCACGGACAGCTTGGGGGCATACATGTCCAGCAAACGGCACATAACCTCCACTTTGGTCTTAGGCTTCACCTCATAATAATATTGGGTCACCTTTGGTACGGTCAGTTCCTTTTTCACCACTTTGACAATCTGGGGCCCTTTTTGGAAGTTGCGGGCGATTTTCATAATTGCTTCCGGCATGGTAGCCGAAAACATGACGGTCTGCCTCTCCTCGGGCAGCTGGCTCAAAATCGTCTCCATATCCTCCAAAAATCCCATGTTAAGCATCTCGTCGGCCTCGTCCATAACCACGGTGTGGACATCGTCAAACTTTACCGTCTTCCGGCGCATATGGTCCATAACCCTGCCCGGGGTGCCGATGATCACCTGCGCCCCGTCTTTCAGGGAACGGATCTGGCGCGCAATATCCTGTCCGCCGTAAATCGGCAAGACTTTAATCCCATGCATGTATTTAGCCAGGTTGCGCAGCTCCTCCGCCACCTGGATCGCCAGTTCCCGGGTGGGGCACAGCGCCACTGCCTGTAATTTCTTGTTCTTGGGGTTCACTTTCTGCAGCAGCGGGATCCCGAAGGCAGCCGTCTTCCCGGTGCCGGTCTGGGCCTGCCCGATAATGTCCAGGCCCTCCATCTGCAGCGGTATGGCCTTTGCCTGAATCGGCGTTGTCTCCTCAAACCCCATATCCATCACTGCGCGGAGGATCCGGTCTTCAAGGCCCATCTCTTCAAATCTTGTCGTCTCCATTTTTTGCCCTCAACTTTCCCTTATCTATTTTCGAGCGTTCCCGGAAGCCCTTCCCGCATTGATTTGCCGGTCCGTTGAGAACACCCTTTTCCTGCCTTTGTCCTATGGCTTTCATTTATGCAAAAAATGAGAGGTTCCAGGACAACCCCGAATCCCCTCATATAACAGGTATTAACTCTATCACAATTCCAATCGTTTGTCAACGTTATTTTTACCCAATTTTCTCTGGCCCCGTTCCAATAATTATACGTCCGTATGGCTTTCCCCTGCCTCATATGGCTCCAGCCGGATTTTGGAACAGATAAATTTCTGGCTGCGGTACAGCCCGTAATACCCTGACAAAGTAAAGCTGACGGCAATCGCCAAAGCAAAATAGGGCATGGCTTCATATCCGAACAGCTCGAAAGCCATAAGGAGGGTGGAAATAGGGCAGTTGGTAACGCTGACAAAAAGGCAGGCCATCCCGACGGCGCAGCTTAGCCCTGGCGGCGCGGCAAAAACAGAAGCCGCCGTATAGCCAAAGGTGGCCCCCACGCACAAAGTAGGCACGATTTCGCCGCCTTTAAACCCGGCCCCCAGCACTACCGCCGTAAACACGATTTTCATCAGAAACGCATAGTAAGGGACAGCCCCACCTTCAAAGCACCGTTCAATTAAGTGCAGGCCGCCGCCGTTATAATCCCGGGAAGAAAAAATCAGGGATAACAATATGTAAACCCCGCTGCCGGCCAAAACCCGCAGATAGAGGTTGGGCAGGTATTTTTGATAGAGGCTTTCGCTTTTATGCAGGGCTTGGCACAGCAATATCCCTACCAGGGCGCACAAAATCCCCATTAACACTACAAAAGCCGCCCCTTTCATATGGAATTCCGGTATGGGGCCAACCGGGTAATGTTCCGGCGGCAGGCCCATGTTCCTGGCTATGGCCCCGCCGATAAAAGAGGAAAACAGGCATGGCACCAGCGCCGCATAATACATAGTCCCGATGCCGATGACTTCCAGGGAAAACACGGCGGCGGTCAGGGGGGTGCCAAACAATGCGGAAAAACAGGCGCTCATACCGCACATAATGACAATCTTTTTCTCCTTTTCGTCAAAACGCAGCAGTTTCCCGAAAAAATTCCCCAAGCTCCCCCCCAGCTGCAGCGCCGCCCCTTCCCGGCCCACGGAAGCGCTGACCGACTGGCTGAGGATGGTTGACACAAAAATCAAAAAAGCCGTAGCCAGGGAAATGTCCTCATGGGCCGAGATGGATTCCAGTACCTGGTTGATCCCTTTACTTTTTTCCTCATGGAAAACCCGATAAAGCCAGACGATCAGCAAACCGGCTACCGGCATGAAAAATACCGTGCCATGGTAATCCTGCCATAAACGGGTGGCAAATGCCACCCCCCTCCCAAACACGGAGCCAATCAAACCGACAATTCCGCCCATGGCTAAAGAAATCACCGTCCATTTAACAAAATAACGGATGTTTTCTAATAATGGGGCAATGCTTTCGTGCTTATCCATAACCGTTTCCTCCGTTTTTCCGGCAACTGCCTGAACAAGGAAACATGCCCCTGCCAGGCGCCGCCCCTAATTCCCTTTGGATTTCACCAGCTTAGGCCGGTACCCTTCATCGTTAAGGGCCTGGACTATCTGGTTTTTGTGGACAGTCCCTTCTGCCTCCATGGTGATCCGCAGCTCCACCGCCGCATTCCGGTTGATGCTGATAAACTGGTTATGCTCCAGTTTAATCACGTTGCCCCGCTGGCCGGCAATCAGGGCGGATACTTTGGCCAGTTCCCCCGGCTTGTCCGGCAGCAGCACGGAAACCGTAAAAATCCGGTCCCTTTGGATCAAACCGTGTTGGACCACCGACGACATGGTGATCACGTCCATGTTCCCGCCGCTCAAGATTGAAACGATCTTTTTCTTTTGCACATCCAAATGTTTTAGGGCCGCCACAGTCAGTAGCCCGGAATTTTCCACGACCATTTTGTGGTTTTCCACCATATCCAAAAACGCCACGATCAATTCCGAATCCTCAATGGTTATAACCTGGTCCACATTTTCCTGCAGGTAAGGGAACAGCTTTTCCCCCGGCTTGCGCACTGCGGTGCCGTCGGCAATGGTGCTGGCCGAAGGCAGGACCACCACTTTTCCTGCCTGCAGGGAAGCCTGCAGGCAATTGGCGCCAGCCGGCTCCACGCCGATCACCTGGATCTTCGGGTTCAGCCATTTGGCCAAGGTGGACACGCCGGCGCAAAGGCCGCCCCCGCCCACTGGCACCAGGATATAATCCACCGTAGGCAATTCTTTGATAATTTCCATGGCGATGCTCCCCTGTCCGGTGGCCACAGCCAAATCGTCAAAAGGATGGACGAAAGTATAGCCGTGTTCCTCTGCCAGCTTATAGGCATGTTCACAGGCCTCGTCGAAATCATTGCCGTATAGCACCACCTCCGCCCCGTAATTCCGGGTGCGGTTTACTTTGATTAAAGGCGTAGTGGTGGGCATGACAATCACGGACCGGATGCCGGACAGCCTGGCGGCATAAGCCACCCCCTGGGCATGGTTGCCGGCAGACGCCGTGATTAGCCCCCGCTCCCGCTCTTCTCGGCTCAAGGTGCTGATTTTGTAAAATGCCCCCCTTACTTTGTAAGCGCCGGTATATTGCATGTTTTCCGGCTTAAAATACACCCGGTTCCCGGTTTGGGCCGAAAAATATTCGCTGTACACCAGTTTTGTTTCCAGGGTGACTTTTTTTACTTCCTCCGATGCCTCCTCAAAAGTTTCCAGCGTCAACTGTTCCATAGATTTTTCCCCTTTTCCATTAATTTCCACATTGATGCAGCGAAGCGCTACCGCGCCGTCTGAAACAGCGCATTGACAAAATCTTCCGAACGGAATTTCTGCAGGTCATCCATATGTTCCCCCACACCCACATACTTTACCGGGATCCCCAGCTCCGACTGGATCGCCACGGCAATCCCGCCTTTGGCCGTACCGTCCAGCTTGGTCAGGACGATGCCTGTTATATCCGCCACCTCCATAAATTGCCTGGCCTGGGACAAAGCGTTCTGGCCTGTGGTCCCGTCCAACACCACCAAAGTCTCCCGGTAGGCGTCCGGATATTCCTTGTCAATGATCCGGTTAATCTTTTTCAGCTCTTCCATCAAATTCTTTTTATTGTGGAGGCGGCCCGCCGTGTCGCAGATCAGGACGTCCGCATGGCGGGACTTGGCGGCGGCCACCGCATCGAAGATTACCGCCGCCGGGTCTGATCCTTCCTGCTGGGCAATGACTTCCACCCCGGCCCGGTTGGCCCATTCGGTCAACTGTTCGATAGCTGCCGCCCGGAAGGTGTCCGCCGCCGCCACAATTACCCTTTTGCCCTTATCCTTGAGCTGCCCGGCCAGTTTGCCCACGGAAGTGGTTTTCCCTACACCGTTTACCCCGATCATCAACACTACGGAAGTGCGTTTTTCAAATTCATAGGCGTTTTCCCCTAAGTTCATCTGTTCCCGGATGGAATCAATCAGCAGTTGGCGGCATTCTGCCGGGTCTTTCACATGCTTTTCCTTTACTTTCGCCCGCAGCCCTTCCATGATGGAGGCAGTCGTCTTTATCCCCAAATCCCCCATAATAAGCGTTTCCTCCAGCTCTTCATAAAAATCCTCGTCAATGGCGGAAAAACCGCTGAAAATCGAATCCATACCCGAAACGATGTTGTCCCTGGTCTTCGCAAGCCCTTCCACCAGGCGCCCGAAAAAACCTTTTTTCTTCTCCTCCATATGCATCCCTCTCCTTCTTGTCAAGCATCCAGCTGACCCTCAATCAAATTTACGGAAACCATGGTAGACACGCCTTTTTCCTGCATGGTAATCCCATAAAGCCGGTCTGACGCCACCATTGTCCCCCTTCTATGGGTAATCACAATAAACTGGGTATTTTTAATTAATTTGTGCAAATACCGGGCAAACCGGTCCACGTTGGAATCATCCAGGGCCGCCTCGATCTCGTCCAGAAGGCAAAAAGGCGACGGTTTTAAGTTTTGGATGGCAAACAGCAGGGATATGGCCGTCAAAGCTTTCTCCCCGCCGGACAGCTGCATCATATTTTGCAGCTTTTTCCCCGGCGGCTGGGCAATGATCTGGATCCCGGATTCAAGCACATCTTCCCCCTCCACCAGTTCCAACGTGCCGTGCCCGCCCCCAAACAATTCCTTGAAAGCCCGGTCAAACTCACTGCTGATTTCCCGGAATTTTTCCTCAAACTGCCGGCGCATGCCCTTGTCCAGCTCGTCGATAATCTGCAAAAGCGTCTGCTCTGCCTCTACCAGGTCGCCATGCTGTGTTTTCATAAACTCATACCGCTGGGAAACCTCTTTGTAATCCTCAATGGCGTTCACGTTGACATTGCCCAGGGCCCGGATTTCGTTTTTCAGCCCTTCGATTTCCTTGCGTATTTCTGAAACCGCGGTTAGCCCTGGATCGCGCAAAGGCTCTGCCGTGGTAAAGGTCATCTCATATTCATTCCACATGTAATTGACCAGGCTATCCAGCTTCTCGTCCAGCTTCTCCTTCTGGCTCTGGAGCCGGAACAGTTCCTTGTCCAGGCGGCTGATGCGCCCGGCCAGTTCCTCGCGCCTCTGGAATAGGCCTTTTTGCTCCATAGCCATCTGGCCTTTGCGCTTTTCCAGCCCTTCCGCCTCTTGCCCCAGGCTTTCCCTTCGCTCCACGGCTTCTTGGATCTGCTGCCTTAGGCGCTGGATTTCCTGCCTTTTTGCGTCGATTACCCGCCCGGAATCGCCGGTCCCTGCCTCCAATTGGGCCCGTTCCCTTTCCAGCCTCCGGATCTCCTGTTCCACCCGCCGGATATTCTCTTCCACAAAGTCCACCTTTTGCTTAAGCGCGGCGGCCTCCAGGCGGATTTCCTCCAGCTGGCGGGCCGAAACTTCCCTCACAGCCTTCGCTTCCTCCAGCCGGGCCGACATTTCCTCCACATCCAGGCTTATTTGCTGGTTTTGCGCCAGCAATTCTTTGGTATCCCGGGCAATGCGGGCGCGGTTTTCCTCAATATCCTGGATCTGGCTTTCCAGCTGACGGTTTTCCAGCTCCAAATCCTGGGACGAGTCCTGGATTTCATCCCGCTTTTCTTCCAGCTGGTTTACGTTGAGCCGCAATGTATTTTGAAGGAGGGATGCCTCATGCTGCCATACTTTTATCTGTTCCAGCTCTTCTTTTTTCCGGGCCAGAAGCCCTTCCTGCGCAGCCAGTTCCTGCTGCACCTGCCCCGTCACGGCCAAGGCTTTTTTGCAGGCCGCCTCCAGTTCTTCGATCTCCCGCTTCCTCCCCAGCAGGTTGCTGGAATTTTTAAAAGCGCCGCCGGTCATAGAGCCGCCCGCGCTAAGCAGCTCCCCCTCCAGCGTCACAATCCTTAAAGAATACCGGTACTTTTTGGCCAGGGCCAGGGCATGGTCGATCGTGTCCGCCACCACCACCCGCCCCAGCAGGTACTTTGCAAGCACCTGGTACTCCGGCCCGACATGGACCAGGTCGCTGGCCAGGCCGACCACCCCGGGTTCTTGTAAAGCCTCCGGCCGGGAAAAGCCTGCCCCCTGCCCAATGCTGGTCAAAGGCAAAAAAGTCACCCGGCCATACCGGTTCTTTTTCAAGTATTCGATCAGGGCCTTGGCTGTCTTTTCCGAATCCGTCACCACATTCTGGATGCTCCCCCCCAAAGCCGTCTCTATGGCCGTCTCATACTGCTTCTCCGTGGTGATAAGGTCGGCCACCACGCCCAAAATCCCCTGCACCCGCCCTCTTGTTTCCATAACCCGGCGGATGCTGTTGCCATACCCCTCATAGCGCTCGGCCAGGTTCTGCAATGACTCCAGCCGGGTAGAAACGGCCTGGTATTCCTGCTGTTGCTGGTTCAAATTGCGGGTTAAACGGCGTACCTGCCCCTCACAGCTTTCTAGGCCGGCCTGGCACTCTGCCTGCCTGCCCTCTAGTTCCTCCAGCTTTTGATCTGCCCGGGCCAGTTTTTCTTTCTCCCCCTGGATCAGTTCTTCCTGGAAGGACTGGCTGCTTTTCAATTTCAGCAGTTTCTGGCACACTTCCGACCGCCGGACCTGGATTTGCTCCAGCATGGCCTCATACCGCTGTTCTTTGGCCCCCAGGGATGCTTTTTCGTTGAGGCCGGCAATCACTTTTCCTTTGGCCTCTTCAATCCGGTGGTCCAGCAGCATCACATGCTCGTCGTCCCGCCGCAGGCTTTCTTCAGCCTCCGTAAGCCTTACGCCGCTTTCCCGGGCTTCTTTGCGTATGCCTTCCCCGTCGCCCTCATAAGAAGCCATCTGGCCTTTCTTTTCCTCGCATTCCGTGGTGATGGCACGGATCCGGGCGCTGATATGGTCTGCGTTCATCTGTTCCGTGTTAATCTGTTCGTTTAAGACGTTGATCTGCCCTTCCAGGCCGCCCTTTTCCATCTCTGCCTGGTTTAACCGGTTCCGTTTTTCCGCAATCTCCGCCTCCAGCCCTGCCAGGGCCTGTTCCAGCCGGCCATATGCTTCTTTCTCTTCCTCTGATTGGCGGGAGGCTTCTTCCATGTCGCCAGATACAATAGCCTCGTTTTTCTCCACTTCCCCTAACTGCCTGCGGAGGGCTTCCGATTCCATTAAAAATAGGTTTGCGTCATAAGTTTTTAGCTGTTCTTTTAAATTCAGGTATTTTTTCGCCGCCTCCGACTGTTTGGCTAAAGGGCCTACTTGTTTTTCCAGCTCGGTAAGGATGTCGCCGACCCGGACCAGGTTTTGCTTTTCATCCTCCAGCTTTTTCTGGGCGATCAGTTTCCTGCGCTTGAATTTAACAATACCCGCAGCCTCGTCAAAAAGTTCCCGCCGGTCCTCCGGCTTTCCGCTTAATATCTTGTCAATCTGGCCCTGGCCGATGATCGAGTAGCCCTCTTTCCCGATGCCGGTGTCATAAAACAATTCGTTTATGTCTTTCAGCCGGCAATTACTGCCATTGATCCGGTATTCGCTTTCCCCGGACCGGTACAGCCTGCGGGACACGGTCACTTCGTCGTAATCAATAGCCAGCTGGTGGTCCGAATTGTCCAGGGTAATGGCCACATAGGCAAACCCCTGGGGTTTTCGTAGTTCTGTACCGGCAAAAATCACGTCCTGCATGCTGGCCCCCCTAAGCTGCTTGATCCGCTGCTCCCCCAGCACCCACCGGACGGCATCCGCCACGTTGCTTTTTCCGCTGCCATTGGGCCCCACAATCCCGGTAATGCCGTTATGGAACTCAAATAAAATCTTGTTGGCAAAGGACTTGAACCCTTGTATTTCAATGGTCTTTAAATACATATACGCTCCTTCAGCCTCAATATTCCCCGGTAGGCCGCCACTTGCTCGGCCGCCTTTTTTGTCCTGCCGCTCCCCCTTCCGATTTCCTCGCCCCCCAAAAGGGCGCGCACCTCGAAAGTCTTGTTATGGTCAGGCCCCCACTCCTTGATGGTCTCGTACGCCAGGGCCTGCTCCGGCATATCTGCCTGCACGATCTCCTGCAGGATAGTCTTGCTATCATAAAAGAGCTGCTTATTTTCCATATCGTTCAGCACAAAGCGACGAACGAACTCTTTTGCACTAGCAAAACCACCATCCAGATAGATGGCCCCGATCAGCGCCTCCATAGCATCGGACACTACTGAATCCCTGTGCCGCCCCCCGGTGGCTTCCTCCCCCCGCCCCAGCAGCAAATAGTCGCCCAGGCCAATTTCGGAAGCGCAGTAAGCCAAAGTAGGTTCACATACTACACTGGCCCGGATCTTGGTCAGTTCCCCCTCCAGCCTTTCCGAATATTCCCTGTAAAGGAAATCACTGGACACCAGCTCCAGCACCGCGTCCCCTAAAAACTCCAGCCGTTCGTTGCAATCCAGCTTGTCCATATGGTGTTCATTGGCAAAAGAGCTATGGGTCATGGCCCGGCGGAATAATTTCCACTCCTGGAACTGGTATCCGATCTTGTCTTGAAGTTCCCTTAAATCTCGGTTCATATCGTCATCCTTCCTTTCATAGTAGTTATACCCGCAACGTTTCCTTTCCCTGCCTTATGGCAGGCGCCCGGCCGCCTACAGATGGAAAGGGGCCGCACAGGCTTACCTGCAACGCGCCCCTATCCCCTCAATTCAATGCATTCTTAATCTGCTCCACAGCGTCTCCGACGGTAACGATCTGCTCTGCCGCTTCCGTAGGGATCTCAATATCAAAAGCCTCCTCAATTCCCATAACAATCTGAAAAATATCTAATGAATCGGCCCCCAAATCTTCCACAAATGTGGTCTCCATGGTAATATCCCCAGTTTCCACGTTCAATACTTCGGAAATTATTCCCTGCAATTTCTCAAATTCCATCGTTTCCTCTCCTAACTTTTAATTTTCTGCGGCCTGTTCTCTGGCATCCAGGCTTTCCCTTATTTTCTCATTGATTTCCTGTTCTTTAAAGGTTACGCATTGGATAATGGAATTGCTCACCTCCCTGGCTCCGGCGTTGCCGTGAGTTTTTACCACGAGCCCTTTCAGCCCCAAAAGCGGCGCGCCGCCATACCGGGAAGCGTCAAAAGCCCGTAAAGTTTCCTTCAATGCAGGCTTAACCAAAAAAGCCCCTACCTTACTCCGCAAGCTGCCCATCATGCCTTTCTTGACCATGGAAATCAGCGTTGCGCCCGTTCCCTCATAAAGTTTTAAAATCACATTGCCCGTAAAGGCCTCGCAGACAATTACATCGGCGCCCCCATGGGGGATCTCCCTGGCTTCTATGCTGCCGGTAAAATGGATGTCCCTGCATGCCTTCAGCAAAGGGAAGGTATCCTTCACCAGGGCATTCCCCTTTTCTTCCTCGGCGCCAATATTGACAATCCCTACCCTCGGCCTGCTAATGCCGATAACGTGCTCCATGTAAATAGAACCCATGCGGGCAAATTGAACCAGATGGGACGGGCGGGCATCCACGTTGGCCCCGCTGTCCAACAAAAGGGACACCCCTTTCTCCGTGGGGATCAAAGCCCCGAAAGGAGGCCGTTCCACGCCTTTTAGGCGGCCTACAATGACCTGCCCGCCCACCAGCATGGCGCCGGAACTCCCGGCAGAAACAAAAGCGTCGGCTTCCCCGGCTTTCACCAGGTTCATCCCTACCACAATGGAGGAATCCTTTTTCCGCCGTATGGCGTTGACCGGCGGCTCTTCCGTCTCAATCACTTCGGATGCAGGTATGACCTGAACCTGTTTCTTCGGATAACCCTGTTTTGCCAGCTCTTTTTTCACTAAATCTGCCTTCCCTACCAGCAAAACCTGTATATCCGCCCTTTGGGACACGGCGTCTATTGCACCTTTGACAACCTCACCCGGCGCATGGTCCCCGCCCATTGCGTCCACAGCCACTTTAATCATACCATTCTCCTCTCCTGCGCCTGCCAGCGTTCTATTCTTTCCCTACTATACTAAATAATGTTTTATAAATCAATACGAAAGTCAGAAAAATTTGTAAAATTTGTTACCGTTCAACGGCCATGGAAAAATCCGGCCTTCCCCTGCCCGCTACCGGTAGCTTGCCGGATATGCGATTTCCTGATTGGAATATTCAAACGGCCACACCGTCTTATACTCGCCGTTTTGAATCTGGGCGATGGCCACCGAGGCATACGTATTATTATTATAGTGCCATGTCCCGTCCAATTCCAGGCTTTCGAATTTGATCCGGCCATAGGGGAGGATGATTTCCGGGCCGTCAGGGAAAGAGCCCCGGATGTCCATGGCGGCAAGGGCATCTTTCACCGCCGGGCCTTCCTGCGTCCCTGCCTGTTCAAAAGCGGTTTTAAAAGTCCAGATGGCCGTATAGGATTCGGCAGAATGCCCGTTCATGTCCACGCCGAAGATCTCCCGAAACCTTTTGTTCACATCCGCCCCTTTGGTCAAATCCGGGTTCCACTCGACAACAGACGTCAAACCATTGGAAATCCCTTTGGTCGCCGGGATGAAGCTGGGGTTCGCAAAACCGTTTGCCTTGGCGATCAAAACCGGCGGCTGATACCCTTGTTCCTGCATGGTTTTCATCAGCAAAATGGCATCGGAAATATAGCTTTCTGCCAGGACTGCGTCCGCACCGGCCTCTTTAAGCGCCTGGATCTCCTCGTTGAGGTTTGCCGCCCCCTGGCTATAACGGACTTCTTTTATAATCTCCATGCCGTATTGGGGGGCATAGAGCTGGGCGCAGCGGATGGCCTCCTGGCCAACCATGCTGTCATCGGCAAACACGGCGACGGTTTTGATTGGATCCCCTGTTTTTTCCTCCTGGTCCCGCAGGTACATAAACATAGTTTCCAGGTACAGGGAATTCATGGGGCAAAGGCGGAAAAAATATTCATTGCGGTGGGTGGTAATGCTGTCCACGGTGGAAATGGCTGTAATCATAGGGATCTGGTATTCCAGGCAGACCTGGGAGACCGCCTCGGTCAGCGTACTCTGATGGCAGCCTAAAACCGCGTGCACCTGTTCCTGGGTAATGAGGCGTTGTGCCACCTGGCGGGCCACTTTCTCATCCCCCTGGGTATCCCCCCGGACAATTTCCTAGGGGCGGCCGTCCACGCCCCCTGCCTGGTTGATTTCTTCCGCCGCAAAATCAATCCCCCGCAAAATATTGGTTCCGATGGCTGCGTTGTTGCCGCTTAAAGCATATATGGCGCCGATCCGGATAGGGTCTGCGTCCAGCCCGGCCCTACCGCCGCCTGCCGCCCCGCCTATCCCCAAAATCCCGGAAACGCGGCCATCGCCCTCCCCCCATTGCGCCTGCGCCGCTGCCGGGCCCGCCTTTTGCCCTTGCCTGCTAAAGGTACAGCCTGCCCCTAAGCTTACAGCCATAGCGCAAAGAATCATAACCTGTAATTTTTTCAATCCTGCCCCCCCTTTTCTAATATGGGTTTTGGGCTTAAGCGGTGGCGAAAGGCTACGGGCCTGCCCCAAAACCATCCTTCCCCTTCACGCAAAGAAGGGGCACCTGCGTCAGCAAGCGCCACCCCGCCAAATGCCCCTGTAAAAGATCTTACCACGTTGCCCCCTGATTTGCAATAGGCCCCTAAGGATAGCCCGTAGGACCCCTTTCATAGGAAAGTCCCCTTGCCGGTTCACCCCTTGGGGATATACCGCATATCGCTTACATTATAAACGGTAATAAAAGCTCCCGGGTCTTCCCGGATGATATACTGCATTAATTTCTGATATTCGCTTTTGTCGACAATGGTAATAATCTCATTTCGGACCATACCGTCATACGCCCCTTTTGCCTGGTATATGGTGGCCCCGCTTTTTAACGTATACAAAATCCAGTCGCGGATTTGGGCTTCTTTATCCTTGGAAATAATACACACCCTCCTTTTGATGTTCTGCCCGAAAATAAAGTGGTCCAGCACCATACCGTTCAGATACGTGCCCAGGATGCTTAAAACCACGGTCTTCTTATCGTACACCAATGCGGAACTAAGCGCTACCGCCATGCCGCTTAGGCCCATGGCTTTGCCAAGGTCCATATGTAGATACCGGTTCAGTATTTTTGCCACAATGTCCAGGCCCCCGGAAGAGGCATTCCGGTTAAACAGGATGCTAAGCCCGATACTTACCACAAAAATATAACAGGCCACATCCAGCATGGCATCCCCGGAAATGGATTGGTTCTGGGGGAAAAGGAACTCAAACAGGCCGATAAATACCGGCAAAAGGACGGAGGTATATACGGTTTTAAACCCAAATTCATGCCCACATAGCAAAAAGCCGGCTACCAGCAAAATAAGGTTTAAAACCATCGTGACTGCCGATATGGACAACGGCACAAAATTTGACAGCACGATGGCCAGGCCGGACACGGAACTCACCGCCGCATGGCTTGGTATCAGGAAAAAAAAGACTGCTGCCGCAATGATCAGCGTGGCTCCTGTCATTACAAATAGTTCCCGAACGGTTTTCATCATTTCTGGTTACGCCCCCTATCCTTCCCTGCCGCTTTAAAAAATGGGGCGGAACCCCGCCCCACTGTCAAATCCCCATAACCGCCTCTGTTAGAGATCAAAATGCGCTTGCGATCAGCCAAAGGCAATTGTTATGTATATAGTATAATCAAATTTCCGGAAAATAGCAACCGTATTTTGCAGCAAATTCCGTTTCGCCAAGCCTGGCCCGGCCCTATTTCCGGTTCAACCGGCCTGTATCATTTGGGCCCGTGTTGCCGCCCTTTTTATCAACCGCTCCCGTACCCCTATTTTTCCACCCGCCTTTTGCACCGTTTAGGCATTGCACGCCCCATCGCCGGGAATAAGCAAGTATGGCAGCGCCTTTCCTTCCACCTCATCCTTATAAGAAAGGCGAAGTACCCTCGTCCCAGCCAAAAAGGGTTTCCATGGGGCTCCTCTCCAAACCCGAACGGCAATAGGGGCACACCTTGGCCTTCGCGGGGATCTCCATCTTACATTTATAGCAGACGTTCCCGGAACGCCTGCGGCTTGATTGTTTTTGCTGCACCACTTCCTGACGCTGGGACTCCCGGAGGGCGGCAATCATTTTTCCGTTTTGCCGTTTTTGTTCCTCGGCCATTTTGCGGGTCGCTTTCGCCGTGCTTTCGGCAGCCCTGGCGGCCCTCTTTTGTGCGTTTGCCGCCTCCTGGGCCGCCCTTAGTTTTTCCAATTCAATAGTTTCGATCCTCCGTTGATGCTCCATAGCTTCGTACGCAACCATGGCATCAGAAATGGTGTGCGCCCTCCTTTGCCTTAACAAGTCAATCAAAGCTTGTATTTTATGTGGGGACAGGTACGAGTCCGGAAGAAGCAACTGTGTATTATAAAATTCGTCAGAATTGCAAAGGGACATATAATTTGCCTCGGCAGACGTTTTTGCCATAGCCAACGGGGGATAATTCGTTTTGAAATACAGTTCTGCCTTTTGGTTCCGGATAGGAAAACACATAATGGTATCCACCGTCCCATATCCGGCAATAACTAGGAACATCAGGAAAAAAGTCACTTTTGACCCTACTAAAATCAAACCGCCAAACATAAAGAACACTAAAATGAGAGGCAAAAAGTACACAAAGACCCCCGTCCTCATTTTTGCCGTTTTTTTATTTAGCTCCTCTATATTTTGGTTTATATTCGCGACTATTTGTTGTTGCTGCTCAATCAGGCTGATACAATTTTGGGCATAGTTTAATGCAAGAATCTGCCCTTCCTTGTCTAAAGCGCTAATTTGACTATCTGACCAACGCATGTTTCCTCCTTTGCCTTTGATCTATTTGACAAACCAATGGTTTTTCTATTTCATACCCTTACCGGTACTATAATGGGCTTCCCCTTTAATCCCCGGTAAAATGAACCGCCTCTTATGGCTGCTGAAAGAAGCACTTGAGCAAATCCATCCAATGCCCATAAAATCCATTTCATGTTAAAACGTCGTCCGTACTGTTATAGCCCCACCCGCTCCCCGACAGCTTTTGATGTTGAGATACATTTTTTTCGCCAAAAGCATTGACATAATCATAGGCCACACCCCCCTTTCATCCGCCTGATGCCCGTCAGGGCTATGGTATTGGCCATCATGGCTATGCTTTTAAATTTTTTTGAATCCTTTGCCCCACTTTCCTTACTGTTACGCCCTTCACTACAGGAAGCTTTCCCCACTTTTTACCCATACATCATATAAGGGGAATTATAATAAGTTTTTCTTGGCCTATTTAAACTTTTACAGCCGGTTCCCGTCCTAAAAACCCAGTTTTGCCTTAACCCTCTGATTAAAAATAATTTTTATCCGGAAAATGTCAAGAAATGCTTGGAATTTTATAAAAAATGAGATATACTTATGGTAACCATAATACAGGTTAACCAATTTACTTGTTATAATTCCCCTTATGGGAAGTTGGTTTCTGCTAACGGAAAACCAGCCTGCCGCATGATGTGGCAGGCTGGTTTCCCCTTTTCTTTTACCCCTTTTCAACCCTTATAAAAAACCCTTTATAGATCCCTACCGGGATCTGTTGGGTAAACGCATACTCTTCCATCATATCCCTTTCAAAATTATATACGGTAACCACTTTCCTTTCCGAATCCGCTACCCAGTATTCCCTGACCCCTGCCGCCCGGTATTTCAGCAGCTTATGGTAGTAGTCCATGGCTTTACTTCCTGGGGATACCACCTCTACTACCCAGTCCGGCGCGCCGTTGCACCCTTTTTCGGTAAGTTTATTCTTGTCGCAGATAACGCTTATATCCGGTTCTACGTAATTTTTCCCGTTTTCATTTAAAAATACGGCAAAAGGCGCCGGGAACACTTCGCATTCACCGTTTTGGGCCTGAATATAGTTCCCGATCTCCCTGTCAAAAAAATGCACTAACCTTTGATGGTTTGTACTTGGAGGCGCCATATAATAGATCCTTCCGTCAATCAGCTCTGCGCGTTCTCCGTCTGGTAAGGCGTAAATATCCTCAACCGTATATTCCTTTTCTTTTCGCAATGCATCCATATATTCACCTACTTTCTACATATTATAACGGGCAACATCCGGAAATATAACATGATTCATTTTTAATCCGGCAAAACCTGCCAGGGCGCATATTGCCGGGCCGCCCATAACAGAAAGGAACGGGCGCACTGCGGCGGCAGCCACTTTCCCTTGCGCGCCGTGCGTATCTTTTGGGGCCTACAATCCAAACAAAAACCAGCCTGCCGCATGACACAGCAGGCTGGTCCTGTCCAACTGCTTATTTCTTTCGTCTGTAAATCCATCTAACTAAAACCTAAAAGCCAAAGGTTGCGTATCGGCCTTCCCCTTACTGCAGCGGAGCCGGATAAGCGATCTTGGTGTCGGAGAAATCAAAGGGCCACACCGTCTTCCACTGGCCGTCCTGGATCTGGGCAATGGCCACGGACGCAGAAGTGTTGTCCCGGTAATGGGCTTCTCCCGCCAAATCATAATTTTCGAATTTGATCTTGTCATAAGGCAGGACAATCTTGCGTCCCCCGGGGAACTCGCCATTGATTTCCAAATTGGCCAGGGCATCTTTTACCGCCGCCCCGTCCGTGCTGCCGGCAGCTTCGATGGCTGCCTTGAACAGCCACACTACCGTATAGGACTCTGCCGAATGGCCGTTCATATCCACGCCGTACTCGGCCTTAAATTCCTCGTTGATCTCTTTAACAAAAATATTTAAAATATAAGGCGATTTTACCATGGCAGGGATCAGGAGAAACATCAACAGGATCAGGCCTACCACCATGGCAAGGTTCCGATGATATATATGTACCGCTTTCCGACTGTCCATATTATTTCCTCCTCGCTATCACGGTCTGGCGGACGACCAATATTACAATAAATGTCATGAACACAATCAGGTCACTATAGGACGGGCTGATAAACAAAGCGCTCATGGTCTCTAACAGGCCCAGGAAAATCCCGGCCAGGAAAGCCCCCGGGATAGACCCCAATCCGCCTACCACCACCACAATCAGGGCGCGGAAACCAAAGCTGGCCCCTGCCGTGGGGAAAATCGTATAAAACTGGGTCAGCAGGGCGCCTGCGGTGCCTGCCAGGGCAACCCCCAGCCCATAAGTCAAAATGTAGACTTTCTTAACGTTGATGCCTACCACTTGCGCGCCTACAGGGTTCTGGGATACCGCACGGATCTGCTTGCCTAAGGTGGTATATTTCAAAAACGCGAACAAAGCGATGGTAACTACAACCAGCACGCCAAAACTAATAAGCCTGGGGAGCGCCATCGTAACCGGCCCCAGCTGGATATAAGTCTGGGAATAAGCCGTGCGGATGGAACGGTATTCGGAACCGAAAAGGACCAGCGCGCCATTAGACAGTAAAAGGCCCAGCCCCACGGTTAAAAACAAAAGGTTGGTGAAACTTTTCGTCCCAAGGGAAGGGGTAATCAAGGTATGCTGGATCACGGCGCCAAGGCAGAACATGGCCGCCGCCACCACCGGCACCGCCAAATAAGGGTCAATGCCAAAAAAAGTATAAAGGATAAACGTCAGGTACATGCCTACCATCAACATCTCGCCATGGCAGAAATTTACAATCTTCATCACGCCAAAGATAATGTTTTGCCCCATGCCCATCAGGGAGTAAAACCCCCCCATCAAAAGCCCGTTGACACAAGCCTGCAAAAACATGCTCATGAGCACACTCCTCATCTCCTAAGTCCGCCGCTTTTGTTTATATGCACAATTATACCACAAAAAAAATAGCACAATTTTGCAAAATGCTACACATTTTCATTTTGATTTTCCACCTCGTCAAAATGATTAGCATTTTCTTGCTGCAAATTTGTGCTATTGCCTTCCGGCAAAAGGCCCTTCAACCCATATCGCGGAATTCCGTAGGGGTAATCCCCGTCCACTTTTTAAAAATCCTGCTAAAATAATTGGGGTTGGCATATCCCGAGTCCAGGCATACCTGTTTAATGCTCATTTCCCGGTTTTTTAACAGGCTTTTGGCCTTCTCTATCCGAAGGCCGGTCAAATATTCCGTAAAATTCACCCCGGCCTCCTCTTTGAACAGCTTGCTGAAATAATAAGGGCTGACGCCTACCGCCTGGGCCACTTCCTCTAAGGCCACATCTTTCTGGAAATTCTGCCGGATGTACTCCTGGGCTTTCGTAACAATCCCGTCCGGCTCCTGGTGCTTGATTACCACCGTCCGGGCCAGTCCTACCATAGAGGCCACAAACTTCTGGCACAGCTCTTCCTCGCTTTTGGCGGCAAGCAGGCCCCCCATGGGCCCTTGCCCAATCATGCATCCGTCCCCCTGTTCCTGCACCATGCGCCTGGCTAAAAGGAACAGCTCTGTCAGCCTTAGCTTTTTACCATCCAACGTAAGGGCTTTGTTCTTTTGCACCCATCCGGCAAATACCATTGCCTCCTGGCGGACGTCATATTCCATGCCCCCCGAAACGGCTTTTAAAACCATATGTTCCATGGCCTGCTGCTGTTTTTCCCAGGTATCTTTCACAATAAGGTCGTCAATATGGGTCACCCTCCTCTTTCCATGGCGTAACGCATTTAAGGCCTCCTGGTAGGAATCAAACATAGCCCCCCATTTTCTGGGCGACCCGATGCCTGCCTTAAAATCAATACCCACCACATTTTTCAAGGACCGGGTAAGGTTCCTTGCCTTTTCAATCATGGAAAGCCGGCCCGTATAATCCAGCTTCCCCTCCTTAGTAGGGATTACACAGACGACCTTATTGCCCATAATATTGCTGACAAACGCGTGGAAGCACACTTTCACCAGCTCAGCCATTTTAACGTAATGCTTTTGGGCCCGGACGCTGGAGCCCACAGGGTTGCCCATGGCGCCCCCTTTCCCCTCCTCCCCCATTCCAAAACCATAATAATCCCGTACTCTTCCTTAACGTCCAGCAGGTTCCGGTATTGCCCCCCGCTGCCCTCATATTCATTCTGGATAATGAGGCTGATCACAAACCCGTTCTCTATGATCGGGACCACCGCCTCCATTTTTTCTTTTACCATCAAATCGGCTTTGCGCTTTCGCCTCTCCTGGTCGATCCCATGCATAATGCCTGTCATGCGCTCTACGATAACCTTTTTATTCACAGGCTTCATCAGGTAATCCACCGCCCCCAGGCGAAGGGCCTCTTTGGCATAGTCAAAATTGTCGTAAGCCGTCAGGATCAAAGCCCTAACCTTGGGGTTTTGGGTGCGGATTTCTTCCATGGCTTTCAGGCCGTTGATTCCAGGCATGTGAATATCCAAAAGGGCGATGTCCGGTTGAAATGCCTCAGCCTGCTCAATGGCCTGCCTCCCGTTTTTGGCGACGGCCACCTGGCATTCACCCCCGAAATTTTTTTCGACAATAAACTGCAGTGAATCTGTGACAATGCCTTCGTCGTCCGCAATTAAAATTTTGTACATGCGTTCCCCCTTTGAATCGGCACCCGGATGGTAACCTAAGTCCCTTGCCCTTCCCCGCCGCTTTCTATATCCATCACGTCAGCCCGGTCAAAAAACAGGCGCAGCCGTTCCCTGACGTTGACCAGCCCCACGCCGTTGCCCATATCCTCTTGGTTTTTTGTTAGCAGGGGCTCCCCCTCCTTTAACGCTTCCAAGGCCTCCCCGGAAATGCCCACGCCGTTGTCCCGGATGCTTATGGTTGCCTCCCCGTGGTCCTGTGCCACCGAAAACCAGACCCGTTTTTCCCATTCTACCTCCCCCAGCCCATGGCGCAGGGCGTTTTCAATTACAGGCTGCAATACCATGCCCGGGAATAACATGTCCAAAAGCCGTGGGTCGATCTCCTTTTCCAAATGGATCTCGTTGGAATACCTCACATTCATAATATGCATATAACTGTCAATCACCGCCACTTCTTCCCCTAAAGTGGACTCTTCCCCGTTTTTCCTCAACCGGTACCGGAAAAAGGAGGACATATTCTCAATAAACGTATAGGTCCGCTCCGCGTCTTCCATCATGGCCAGTTGCAGCCCGGCATTTAACGTATTGAACAGGAAATGGGGGTTGATCTGGGCCTGGTAATATTTCAGCTGGGCTTCTTTGAGCAGGTTTTCCATAGCCAGTTCCCGCTCTTTCATTTTGATTTCCAGTTCCATGCCTTCCCTGGTTTTCCGGATAGAGTCATTGATGCTTACGATCATCTGGTTAAAGGCCGCGGTCACCGTCCCCACCTCGTCCTCGCTTTTCGGGGCTTCCAGGGAAATGCCGAAATTCCCCTTCCCCACTTCTTCCGCCTTTCGGGCCAATTTTTCCAAAGGCCGGGTAAAACCCCCGATTATTACATAGAGCAGCGCCATCAGGCAACCGGTTACGCTGGCCAGCACCACGGTCACGAAAATTTCCAGATAACGCAAGTATTGATACAGCACGTTATAATTTTCCGAATTGGCTTTAAACCGCAACGTATCCAATCCTCTGGTATAAGCTAAAAGGTAAGTATAAATGTCCTGTAGCTCCTCAAAGCTTTCTTTGTAAGAAACTACGTCATGGGCCTGTTTCGCCTTGATGGCCCCGTCTGCCAGTTCCAGGTAAGAAACCGCAAGGTGGCGGATATTACGCTCCATCCGCCGGGCCGGGTGCCCGGTAATGGTATCGTCAATTTCCCCGATCATCACGGCGAACTTTTCCCGGTTTTGGAGGAAACGTTCCAGTGCATCCTGGCTCTGGATATTCAAATACTGGTACACGTCGCTTTCCATCTCCGTCAAAAGCCGTTCCAGTTCCCCCAGGCGGATATTCGTGGCATACACTTGATCCATGTTTTCTACCGTATTGTTGATCCTGCCAAACAAAAACAAATTCACCCCCAGGGAAACCGCCATGGTAACCATAACCGGCAGGATCAGCTTGGTGCGGAGGGAACGGTTAAAAAAACGCTTAGTTTTCTTCCCCCAGCCCGTTTCCATCTTTGCCCTCCTTTCGGTACTGCGCCACCGAATCCCTGTCTACCAGCATAACGCCTACTTCTGTATAATAGCTTACCATATGGTAGCGTTTATAAGTCATCAGGGCGTCCACCCCCATCCTCCCCATAGCCTCCGGGTCTATGGTAATGGTAGAATCCAAGTAGCCCTGTTGGATCCCTTCTAAAATGTCGTCCGAAACATAGCTGCCGATCACCTGGATATCTTCGGACAGCCCCAAGTCCCGAAGCAGCTGGTATGTAGACCGGGTGATGACCTCGTCCAGGCAGATCATGACGTCCGGCTGTTCCACATCCCCCTCCGCCATGCCATGGATCACGTCCTCCGCATTATTCAGCCCTTTGTCGTCCCGGATGATCCGGAAATCAAACCGGATCTTTTCCTGGCTCACCGTATTGCTAAGCCCAAGGCGGAACCAGTTTTGGCTAATCTCGTTAAAACTGGCCCCCGGAAACAATACCGTCACCAGGCGGGCGTCGTCCCCTGCAATTTTAAGCACCCGCTTCCCGTACTCCTGGCCCAGGAAATAGTCATTGATCCCCACAAACCCTTGACGTTTCGAATCGGGTATATCCTTTTGCATCGTGATTACCGGGATTTTATGCGAACATGCCTTGTCGACCATCCTGCGGGTTTTTTCCCCTTCGGCGGCCCTTAAAAGGATCCCGTCCACATGTTCATAAATCGCTATGTTAATGGCGTCTTCCATCGAAAAAGGGTCCACCAGCCCGTCCCCCACCTGCTCCACATATGCGCCGTAACCGGCGCCTGCTTCCACGGCGCCACGGTAAACGTCTTCCCAGAAAGAAGTATCCGTTTCATCCGATATAATGGCAATATGGTACTGGTAAGAGCCATAATCGGTTTCGCTGGCCGGGTTGTTTTTGAAAAGAAGGAAATAGCTGGCAGATAAGATGACGGCCGATGTTGCCGCCAATACCCCTGCTGCCTCCCATAACTTTTGGAAGGGGATTGCCGCCCTGCCTTTGCGCCCCATGATATGCCACCCCCTTGTGCTTTCCTGCAAACGGCCCCTGCTGCCCTTGGCGGATGGCTTGTTCCAAAGTATTCCCGCCTTTTTATTGCCGGGGCCTATCCTTTTCATCATAACATAAATACGGCCCTTTTCCTACCTGTTTTTAACGTTGTCCCGCTTTGTGGAAGCCCTTTGTCTGCGCCTTTTGGCTTATGTCCGCGTATCTTTGGCCCGGTGCATGCCTGCACATGCCTGTCCACGGCTGCCGGGCCGCGCTTTCACAATACAAATGGGCACATGGGACGTTTCCGCCCGATATGCCCATATCCCTGTTTCCGTTATTCCAAAACCATATAACCCTTATCCTACCATCTCTTTTAAGGGGCAAACCTGGATCCCCTCCTGCTTTAAGGCCTCCCGGATTTTCTGTACAAAGGCAAGGGCCTTTTCCCCATCCCCATGGACGCACACGGAATCGGCTTGGATGGGGATGTCTTTTCCCGTAATGGCTGTCACCGACTGTTCCTTCACCATGCGGACTATCCGCTTTATGGCCTGCCCTTCGTCTGTGATCATAGCCCCCGGCTTCCTGCGGCCCACCAGGGTTCCATCCTCTTCGTAAGCCCGGTCTGCAAATACTTCCTGGGCCACCGCAAGCCCCATATCTTTGGCAGCCCGGACCAGCTGCCCACCGCTTAAGGCCAATACGGCCAACCCGTTATCAAACTCTTGAACCGCCTGGCAAATGCCGCAAGCCAGCTCATAATCCCTGGCCGCCATATTATACAACGCCCCATGGGGCTTTACATGCTGCATTTTCATCCCCGCGGCCCGTAAAAAACCGTCCAACGCCCCCAACTGATATAAGACATAAGCCTTGGCCTCCTGGGGCGTGATTGCCATTTCCCTTCTTCCAAACCCCATTAAATCCGGGAACCCCGGGTGGGCCCCCACCTGGATGCCCGCTTCCCTGGCCATAGCAACCGTCTTTTCCATAACAACCGGGTCGGAAGCATGGTAGCCGCAAGCCACATTGGCAGAGGTAATCAGGGGGATCACCTTGTCATCCGCCCCCAAAGCATACCTTCCAAACCCTTCCCCCAAATCACTGTTTAAATCAATACGGTACATGGTTCTCCTCCACTCCTCTTTTTGTGCAGCCCGGCTGTTGGCGTTGCATCCGCCGCCAGTAAACCCGGCTGTTTTGCGCCTTAGCCGTCAAAACCCCGTAGGCATACGGCCGGGGGCCAAAAGCCCCGTGCCCTACACCTCGGGCACATCGGGGAGCGGCTGCTTCAGTTTCATAAACTTCTCTACAAACCCTGTGTCCACCTTCCCCTCCCCAAAGGTTTTGCTCCGTATAATCTGAAATTGAAAATCCAGGTTTGTGTCCACACCGATAACTACCATCTCGTCCAAAGCCGTCAGCATCTTACGGATCGCCGCCGGCCGGTCCGGGGCATGGACAATCACCTTGGCAATCATGGAGTCGTATTCTGCCGGGATCCGGTAGCCGGCATACAAGGCCGTGTCCACCCGGACCCCGTTCCCTGCCGGGAGGTGGACATTCTGCACCACCCCGGGGCTGGGCATGAAATTAAGCCCCGGCACTTCCGCATTGATCCGGCACTCGATGGCATGGCCGCAAAGCTTTACTTCCTCCTGGGAAAAGCTCAAAGGCTCTCCCATGGCCACCCGGATCTGTTCCATAATTAAGTCCCGGCCGGTCACCATCTCCGTAACCCCATGTTCCACCTGAATCCGGGTATTCATTTCCATAAAATAAAATTCCCCTTCCGGGCTTACGATATATTCGATGGTGCCGGCGTTGGTATATCCCACCGCTTTGGCCGCCAATACCGCATATTCATTCATTTTCTGCCGGATGCTGTCGTCAATGGCCGGGGACGGGGATTCCTCGATAAGCTTTTGATGGTTTCGCTGAACGGAACAGTCCCGTTCCCCCAGGGCCACCACATTCCCCTTGGAGTCTGCCATGATCTGGATCTCCACATGGCGGGGATTTTGGATATAACGTTCCAGGTACATGGTATCGTCCCCAAATGCATTGGCCGACTCCCTCTGGGCCAAGTTGAACTGGAACTCAAACTCTTCCTCGCTGCCGGCCACCCGCATCCCTTTGCCCCCTCCGCCGGAAGAAGCCTTGATTATCACCGGATACCCGACTTCCTGCGCCATTTTCTTCCCGGTTTCCGCGTCATATACCGGATCCCTTGTCCCCGGGACAACCGGCACGCCCGCGTCCATCATGGTCTGCCTTGCCTGGGATTTATTCCCCATCTGGTCGATTACATCCGCATCCGGCCCGATAAAGGCCAGGCCGTTTTCTTTACATTTCCGGACAAAGGCGCTGTTTTCCGAGAGGAAGCCGAACCCCGGATGGATGGCATCCGCGTCCACATTCAGCGCCGCGCTGATAATGCGGTCCATATTCAGGTAGCTGTCCTTGGCAGGGCCCTCCCCCACACAAACCCTCTGGTCTGCCAGCTGGGTATGCAGGCTGTTTTCGTCCTCTTTTGAATATATGGCCACACTTAGGATCCCCATGTTCCGGCAGGCACGGATAATACGCACGGCAATCTCGCCCCGGTTGGCAATCAAAACCTTTTTTATCATCAACCCAACCTCCCAGCATTTAGATTTTTTTCACTCGGAACAGCGGCTGCCCATATTCTACCTTCTGCTCGTTACTCACCAGCACTGCCTCAATCTCACAGTCATATTCGCACTGGATTTCATTCATCAGTTTCATGGCTTCCAGGATACACACGGTCTGCCCTTCCTTCACCCGGTCCCCGACCCGCACAAAGGCCGGCACGTCCGGGGCCGCCGCCGAATAGAACGTCCCCACAATGGGCGAGGTAATAAACAGCGATTCGTCCTCATCGCCTTCCCCATCCCCGGGCACAGGCGCCGCCATATGGGGGAGGCCTACCCCCGGCATAGCCGGCAAACCTGCCGCCACAACAGGCGGATGTTCCCGCTTGCTCATGGTAATTTTCATTTCGCCTTCTTTATACGTAAATTCTTTCAGGGAAGAATCTTCTATTATCTTTACCAAACCTGCAATTTTTTCTAAATCCATATATCCTCTTCCTTTCCTGTCATTGTTCCAACCCCATCCCCGCCGAAACGGAGCCGGCCGCTTTTACGGGAACAGCCTCCGGACCCTCCTGGCCACCTGGCGGCACTCCAGCACTTCTTTACATGGCTGGTGGATCTTCTTCCTCATCCGGTTCAATTCCTCCAATTCTTCCAGGTACAGCCGCTGGGCCTCCTGGACGCTGACCGCTTTAAACCGGACTTTATGGTCGGTTTTCCGCTGGACCAGCCAAGGCAGGTCCACAGAGGCTACCGTCGCAATTTTGGGGTAGCCTCCGGTGGTCTGCCGGTCTGCCAAAAGTATAATAGGCTTCCCGTGGGACGGCACCTGCACAGACCCAAAAGCAATCCCGTCGGAAATCATATCCGAAGTCTCCTTCCGGGCGATATACGGCCCTTCCAGGCGGCAGCCCATACGGTCAAAATCGCTGGTGACCGTATATTCACTGTTTAGGAACGTCTCAATCCCCTGTCTGCTAAACCGGTCGTCCTGAGGCCCCATTACCACCCGCAAAGCCACGTCTTCCTGGTTAAATTCGTCCAGCTCCAGGGTCCTGGAAAGAAAGAAGGGCAAATACCTCCGCTTGATGCGGAAGCCAATATAATCCCCGTCTAAAAGCCGCCTCCCCTTAAACCCACCGATGGAACTCTTCATATTGGTACAGCGGCTGCCCATTACTACCGGAACCTTCAGATAGCCGGAAAAGGCGATGTACCCCCGGCTGCCCGTCCGGGCGCTTCCAAATTTCAGCACGTCCCCTTTGTGGATGTCAATGGCCGTATACATCGGCGCAGGCTCCCCGTTGATGGTAGGCTGGAAATCCCCTCCGGTAATGGAGATCAAAGTACCTGAGGTAAATTCCAGCGTGGGCCCGATCAGGGAAAATTCCAGCACCGCTTCATTTTCCGGATTGTCCAAAAGCAGGTTGGCTATTTTAAAGGAACGCACGTCCATGACCCCCGCCACGGAAAACCCCTGGCTCTGGTAGCCGGTGCGCCCCAAATCCTGCACCGTTGTCATCATACCGGCTTTTAATATGCGAATCCCCATACTACACCTCCTCGTGAACCACGCACTGGTAGCTGCCGTTTTCCACCAGCGCCTGAATCCGCTGATATTCTGC
Organism: uncultured Lachnospiraceae bacterium; assembly: GCA_910584845.1. Lineage (GTDB taxonomy): Bacteria > Bacillota > Clostridia > Lachnospirales > Lachnospiraceae > Brotaphodocola. Next base: position 69,938 of record CAJUDH010000007.1, on the reverse strand, counting down.
CTCGTCCACCGGCACGAAACGGATATAATTGCCTGCCTCTACCAAAATCGGCGTCTCCCGCCCCGGGTCATAGGTCTTCACCGGCGTCATCCCCATAAGCTGCCAGCCCCCCGGGGAGTCCAGCGGGTAAATCCCTGTCTGGGAACCCCCGATCCCCACGCTTCCGGCGCGGATCTTTAACCGGGGGTTGGAAAGCCTGGGTGTGTGGATCCGCTCGTCTAACCCGCCCAGATAACAAAATCCCGGCAAAAACCCCAACATATAGATCAGGTAGTCCCTGGAGCTGTGGATGGCTATCACCTGTTCTTCGCTCAAACCTGCATGCTGCGCAATCGCCCCAAGGTCAGGGCCGTATTCCCCGCCGTAAGCTACCGGGACCTCAAAAACCTTGCGTTTCCTCTCCCCCACTTTAATATCCATGCGCACCAGGCCTTCCAGCCGTTTTCGCATCTTCTCATACCGGGCCACCCGGGGGTCATAATTCACCAGCAAGGAACAAAAAGCAGGGATCACGTCCACCACCCCTTCGATATGCTGTTCCTTCATCAGCTGCACGGTGGCGGCGATCCTTTGGTTGACCTCCGGGCTGATCTCCTTTCCAAACTCGATCAGCAAGGAAGAGTCCCCTGCCGTCAAAATCCTAATATTCTGCATATCCCTTTCCCGTTAATCCCCTTTCTCCCAGATGATACCCAAAAAGGCGCAATCCTGGTCCCGATTACGCCTTTGTAGGATTTGCCGTATCATCCGGCGTTTTTAAATTCTTACAGTTCCCCTACTTTCCCTTTGGCAGCTTCCCTGTGTAGCCGCCGGCGCCGGCGGCCAGTAAACATGCCCTGGCCGCCTCTTGGGTTTTCCGCCTTATATCAGCTTACCCATGTTGGACATAAAAGTAGTAATGCCCAGATAAGCGGAAATAACCACTACAATGGCCCCTAACAGCAACAGTATGTTCGAATGGGAATAATCCTCCCCTACAATAGACTTCTTCTTTGCCGCCACCAGGCAGATCCCCAAGGTGATCGGCAGGATCAGGCCGTTGAGCGCCCCTGCCAGCACCAGCAGCTTCGCCGGCTGCCCCAAAAGGATCATGATAATGGTGGACACGGCGATAAACCCGATAATCACCCAGTTTTCATTTTTATCAATAGCCGGATGGAAGGTCTTCAAAAAAGATACGGAAGTATAGGCCGCACCGATAATAGAAGTAATAGCCGCACATAAAAGCACCAGCCCCGCAAAACGGTACCCCAGCTCCCCTGCCCCCAAACGGAATGCATCCGCCGCCGGGTTGGAACTGTCTAAGGCCGCCCCCTCTGCCAGCCTGGACACCACGCCCAAAACCGCCAAAAACAGGAATATGCGGACAATCGTGGCAATGCCCATCCCCATAAGGGAGCTTTTGTTGATCTCTTTCAGGTTTTCCGTGCCGGTAATGCCCCCGTCTATCAAGCGGTGGGCGCCGGAAAAGGTAATATACCCTCCCACCGTGCCGCCGATCAGGGTAATAATGGCCGGTACCAGGTTAGAGACGCCTGCCGACGGGGCAAACGTATTTTTTAATGCGTCCCCAACCGGCGGCTTCACCACGATGATAATGCCAAAAATAACCACAATCATTATGCCCCCCAGCACTTTGGCCAGGGTATCCATGGCTGATTTTGCGTTTTTTACCAAAAACACGGCAATGGCGATGGCACCGGCCAGCGCACAGCCGGCCTGGTTGGGGATGCCAAGCAATGTATTAAAGCCCAAAGCCCCCCCGCCTACGTTGCCGATATTAAAAGCCAGGCCGCCCAAAGCTACCATAAAAGCAACGAAATACCCCAGCCCCGGCAGTACCCGATTGGCTACGTCCTGCCCGCGGAGGCCGGAAACGCATAAAACCCTCCAGATATTTATCTGGGCGATAGCCGCCAAGATAATGGACACCAAAATAACAAACCCAAAACTCCCTTTGTGGGTGCCCGTAAACTGGGCCGTCTGTGTCAGGAAACCAGGTCCAATCGCCGATGTGGCCATCAAAAACGCTGCTCCAAGTAGGGCTCCGCCGCTTTTTTTCTCTTTCATAGAAAATCCTCCTTGCCTTCTGGATGCACCCTTAAACCATTATCGCCCAAGGGCACATTTGATATTAGCTGCCACCCCCGATTCCCGTCCATGAAAAAAGCCGTCCTGCCATTCCCATAAATCGTTCTGCCCCTTCCATAAAATACCGTAATGTATGGAAGGGGCATTCAGGTTATGGCAATTATAAAGGCAACCAAAGAAATTGTCAATGCTTTTCACAATATTTTATTTGTTTCATCCACAATATTTTAATTGTGATAAGGGAAATCATTATGCCAAAGTATATTTTTTAGCATAATTTTGAAATCCCTGGCGAAATTCCTCGCTGTCATTCCGGAAATTATGAAGCGACTCATGAAGGTTCAGATTGTGGTCCGCCATGTCTATGACGCATCCGGCAATATTGGAACAGTGGTCTGCCGTACGCTCTAAACTGGTCAGCAGGTCAGACCATATAAACCCCACGTCAATGGAACATTGGCGCTGCTGCATACGGAGGATATGGCGCAACCGCATTTGTTCTTTCAGCTGGCCAATGACCTGTTCCAGCGGTTCCACCTGGTAAGCCAGGCGCAAATCGCCTTCCAAAAACGCGGTTAAAGATAAATCCAGGATTTCACTTACGGCCGAACAAAGGACTTCCAGCTCTGACGCCGCGCAATCGGTAAAAGCCGCCCCGTTTCCTTGCATCTCTTCGGCAGACTCCAGTAAATTTACCGCATGGTCGGAAATCCTCTCGAAATCCCCTATGATTTTTAAAAGCTTTGCCGCTTCTGCGCTGTCTTCCCCACTGATATTTTTTGCGCTCAGCCTTACCAGGTACGTCCCCAAAATATCTTCATAATGGTCTGTCCTTTCCTCCTTTTTGCGGATGGAATCCGCCAGGCCGGGAGAATAGCCCCCCAAGGAGGCCATGGCTTCTTTCAATGCCTCCACCGACGCCTTTGCCATATGGGACGCCACCTCATGGCAACGTTCCAAGGCAACCGGAGGGGTATTGAGGAAGCGGTCGTCCAATTCCGGATGTATTTCCGGCTGCCTGGTGCCAGGGACAAGCCGTTTGACCAATTTTTCCAAAAAATCCGACAAAGGGACCATCAGTAACGTGCTTAAGACATTAAAAACCGAATGGGCCGTGGCGATCCCCAAAAGGGAAATCGGCGCCTCCAAAACAGGCGGATGGAAAACAGCCTTAATAAGGCAAAAAACCACAAGCCAGACCGTTGTCCCGATCACATTGAATAGCAAGTGGACGGTTGCCGCCTGTTTTGCGTTTTTATTTGCCCCTACGGAAGAAATCATAGCCGTTGCGCAGGTGCCGATATTTTGCCCCATAATAATGGGGATGGCCGCCCCGTAAGGGATCTGGCCCGTAACGGCCAACGCCTGCAAAATGCCGACGGAAGCCGAACTGGACTGGATCATGGCAGTCAAAACCGCCCCGGCCAGCACGCCGAGGAACGGGTTTTGAAACAAGAGGAATAAACGTTGGAACCCAGGGACGTCCCGCAGGCCGGAAACCGCCCCGGACATGGCCTCCATGCCAAACATCAGCGTCGCAAACCCCAGCAAGGCCATGCCGGTATCCTTTTTCTTGTCCTTTTTGCTAAACAGGTAAAAAACAATCCCCACCATGGACAAAACCGGCGTAAAAGAAGAGGGCTTTAAAAGCCGGATCCATAGGTTGCTCCCGTCTATACCGGCAAGGCTAAGCACCCATGCGGTAATGGTAGTCCCGATATTGGCCCCCATAATAACATGGATCGCCTGTTTTAATGTCATAAGGCCGGAGTTTACAAAGCCCACAACCATAACCGTTGTGGCCGAAGAACTCTGGATCACTGCCGTGATGCCCAGCCCTGCCAGGATCCCCACCGTTTTATTGGAAGTAAATTTACTAAGGAGCAGGCGCAGTCCCCCCCCTGCCCGCCGTTCCAGCGCCTGCCCCATAACGCTCATGCCAAAAAGGAACAGGCTTAATCCCCCTATTAATGTCAATCCGTCGAAAATGTCCATAGAAATTTCCCTTTTCACATAAAATAGTTTATCAAAAAAATCCCTATGGGACAGTTTGCGCATTTTTCCGCCATAATAAACGGGTTCCGGCCAAATGTTTTGTTCCTGCTTCTTTCCCCGCCCCTTCCTGGCTGCCCCTTGCCATCATGCCGTGCCGTTGCCCCCGGCTGCACGGATCATCAAAACTCGATTTCCATCCCGTCATAGGCCGCCCGTATGCCCCACTCCTCTCCCCAGGCAGCCAGCTGGCTATGGGTCATTTCCCCGTTATGGCTAAAATGATTGACCACTTTTACGGTCTGGCTTCCGATACAGCCCAGGCCGGACAGCTTTTCAAACATGCCTTTTGCGTCCGGCAGCCCCATGTGGTACTCCTTGGCCGATTTGGCCCCCATAGTAGCATCCAGGCTGACCAGGTCATATTTTTCCCTTGCCACCAGCTTCCAGGCCTCCGGAGACAAATTACATCCCGTATCATGGCCGTAAAATACGGTTTTACCGTCTTTTTTGCAGATATAGACCAAACACTCCTCCCTCTTGTCATGGTCGGCGGGTACCGCTATGACCTCCCAGCCATTGGACCGGATCCGGTCGCCGCTATGGACCACATGGAAATGGACGGCATCGTCAATGGGATGGGGCTTAAAACGGTCAATTAAGATGTGCTCATAAAAGGCCTTCTCCACAGCTTCATTCCCATAAATGTCCAGTACCCCTTCTGCCCCATGCCCAAAATGTTCATGCCGGTGGATTAAATCGGTAGGGAACCAATGGTCCATATGGCTGTGGGTGACCAGCAGCGTGTGTACCGAGCCCAGATTTAACCCATATTGCAGCGCATGGCAATAGGTATCCGGAGGGAAATCAATCAGCAGGCTGCCGTCCAATACAGCCTGGGTCCGGGTCCGCAGATTTCGCCCGCCTGCTTTTCGGGCGTGGGTACACACCGGGCAGGAACAAAACAGCCCCGGCCAGCCCTCTGCCGCAGCCGTTCCCATATATAATATCTTCATAAAAAACACCTCTCTTTTCTTTAAATATATCCATGCAGGCTTCCAATCCTCGTAGGGGCAGCAAATGAAAGCTTCATTCTGGGATATATGGATTCTATCAGACCTGGATCACTTTGTCCAGGGCATGGCAAACACCGGGCTGAACCGAAAAATCAGGATAGTTTGCAGAATTGGAAAGCAGCACGGCGACACAATCGGGATGCCCGGCTTGTTGAATCTTTTCCCTGTCGAAAGTAATAAGCGTTTCTCCAGCCTTTACCTCCTGACCGATCCGGACAAAGCACTCAAAGCCGTCCCCTGCCATGGCTACGGTATCCACCCCCACATGGATCAGCAGTTCCATACCGTCAGGAGAGCTAACCCCTACTGCATGTTTGGTATCGGTAACAAAAGAAATCACCCCGTTAAAAGGTGCCACCACCACCCCTTCTGTAGGCTGGATCCCGACGCCGCGCCCCAAAACACCGGCAGCAAAGGTCGCGTCGGGGATTTCTTCAGAGGGGATAACATTGCCGGAAACAGGGGCATAAACCACGCCGGGCCGGCATTCCGTTAAAGAAGGGGCCTGTTGCGTGGAAGGCTCCTTTGCCGCCGGCTTAGGATCCTTAAAGCCAAAAAACCAGGTCAGGGCAAAGGATACCCCCACGGATACCGCCATCATAATTATGTAATGAACCGAGTCATGCAGGCACAGCAGCAGGCCAAAGACGCCGGTCACGCCGGTGCCGCTGGCTCCCAAGCCCACCAGGGAAGCATACATGGCACCTGCCGCACCGCCGACGGCGCCACAAACAAAGGGCTTAACATGACGCAAATTCACGCCGAAAATAGCCGGTTCCGTAATTCCCATAAAACAAGAAAGGGAAGACGGAAGCGCAACCGATTTTATTTTGGTGTTTTTGGTTTTCAGTGCTACGGCCAACGTCGCGGCGCCTTGGGCAAGGTTGGCGGCAGAAGCCAGGGGCAGCCAATAGGTAAACCCGTACCGGGCAATTTGCCCTACGTCGATTACCGTATACATATGGTGGATACCCCCTACTACAGTAAGGGAATAAAACCCACCCATCACCAGGCTGCCTAAGCCGAAGGGAAGGGTAAGCAACGTCAAAATCCCGTTAATAATACTGTTTTCGATGGCAACAAAGATAGGCCCGATAATAGATAGTGTCAAGTAGCCGGTAACGAACACGCTTACCAGCGGGGTCACAAACAGGTCCAACATGGCAGGGACAACCTTGTGCAGACGCTTTTCAATAAAGCATAACACCCACACAGCAATGATTACCGGGATAACATGGCCTTGATAACCCACCATATCCACATGGTAGAGGCCAAACCACACCCGCTGTGTCTGAAGCACGCCTTGAGTCGCTACCGTCCATGCATTCTGTAAGTTGGGATGGATCATAATCATGCCAATGACCGCGCCAAGGAAGGGGTTCCCGCCAAAAGCCCTGGCGGCACTGAAAGCGATTAGGATAGGCAGGAAAGTATATGCCGTGTTGGCAAACAAGTTTGCAAAAACATAGATAGACCCCGAGGTGTCGATGTTTAGAAAGCCGTTATTGACCATGAAGATCAATGCCTCCATGATACCCATAAGGAAACCGCTGGCTACGATAGCCGGGATAATAGGGACAAAAACATCACCTAAGGTCTTGATTGCCCGTTTAAATAGATTCTGCTTGGCAGCCGCGGCCGCCTTGGCCTCTTCCTTTGATGCGGCAGTAAGGCCGGAAATGGCGATAAACTCGTCATATACCTTATTCACTACGCCAGTCCCCAAAATAATCTGCAGCTGGCCGGAGGCGCTGAACACACCTTTTACGCCGTCAATATCCTCCACGGCTTTGGCATCACATTTGGCATTGTCTGCCAATACCAGCCGTAAGCGTGTGGCGCAATGGGCGGCGGAAATAAGGTTTTCTTTTTTCCCTACCCTTTCATAAATTTGCTGAGCTGTTTTCACATAATCCATAATCTCTTATCCTTTCTATGTTGATATATGTTGCTCTCTTTTGGCAATCAGGGGCTTTTGGTTTGAATACGTATTCACACCTGGAAAAAAATAACTTCCCTTTAAGAATACGTATTCATTATAATCCTTAAAAAAGAACCTCATTGTGGCCCTTTTTTTAAGAACTCTGCCTTGGAATCAGTGAAGCATAGAGGGGACAACTCCAAAGCGGATGTTTGCCTGGATGCCCGATACGGTACAACAGCCGCGAAACCGCCTCTTGCGCCATCCGGCTAATGGGCTGAGAAACACTGCTAAGGCTAGGGTTTAAGTACCGGCCCATCATTGTATCGTCGAAACCTACCACACCTGCCTGCCTGGGAACCTCAACCTGCAATTCCCGCAGAAGGCCAAGGACCCGCAGGGCATAAATATCGTTACCGGCAAAAATGCCCAGACGGCATTGGGGGCCGGACAGGTAAAGCTCCAGCGCCTTTTTCATCTGCGCGTCATCTTGGTACACAACATTGGCAATCGATTGCGCTTGCCCCCATTTCCACAGCCCCTGGCGAAAGCCCACATATTTAAGGTCATAGTCTTTTCCGATAAACAAAAACCGGCCATACCCCTGATGGGCCAGATGCCTGGCCACCCGTTCCCCCGCTTCTGCGTGGTCTACATATACGGAATCCAAACCGTTGGTCTGACGTGTCACGGCTACAACAGGCACATCCAGTTTTTCTACATACCCCTGCCATATTTCACTGGTTTCACGCATGGGGACGGCAAGCACGCCGTCAACCCGGTAGCGGCGCACAACATCCAAATATTCCCGCTCGCTGTCCGTATTGTAATTGCTGTTGAATAAGATAATACTGTAGCCATTTTTTCGCGCTTCCACTTCCACCGCCTTTGCAACATCCGCAAAAAAACTGTTGGAAATGTCAGTCAAAAGCACCCCCAGTAAATGGGTCTTACGGCCTTGCAGGCCTTTTGCCAGAACATTCGGCTGGTAGTCGTATTCTTTGGCATAGGCCAGGACGCGTTCCCTGATTTCTGGCGCTACGTTCATATTTCCGTTGAGCACCCGGGAAACCGTTGGCTGAGAAACCTTAGCTAGTTTTGCAATTTCTGTCATTGTAATCATAAACCACACCTTAGAATACGTATTCTTTATCAACAACTATACTATATCACATTTTCTCCCCCCCCTCTATCCATTTAGTTCACAAAAAAGCCGGCCGTTTTTTGTTTATATTACCGACAACATCCGTAACCGTGGCAAAATCTCCTGGCAAAAAACATCCTCTGCCATGTAGCACCCTGGCCCCTTTGCCTGCGGAAGGCTGTTTTGGGCAGTATCTTCCTTTTTCTCCGTGGGCTCCTGCCTGGAAAGCTTTTTATCCCACAAGACATATTTTCCGAAAAAACAAGCCGCCGCCACCCGTAAAACGGGTAGCCCGGGGCTCAGGCCCTAAGCCCGCCTTACTTGGCCCCGCCTCCAGGCGAACCCCAAAAGCACAGGACATGCTTTCAAAAAGCCTCCGGAAAACCTGAAAAACTTTCCGGAAATCCCTATTATGTAAACAAAGGCTTCTGAGGGGAAGCCTCAGAAGCCCTTGCATTCCAACTTTTTTAATTTTGATACTTTTTTAAATCTTAATCTTCTACCTTAACGATCTCTCTCTTGTTATAACAGCCACAAGCTTTGCATACCCTATGGGACAGCATCAAAGCCCCGCATTTGCTGCACTTCACCAGATTCATGGGACTCATCTTCCAGTTTGCTCTGCGTTTATCCCTTCTGGATTTAGAAGACTTGTTCTTTGGGCAAATCGACATGGTTTACACCTCCTTAAACTGTTGAAATAGATCCTGGATTGCCGACATCCTGGGGTCAGGCACGTTGCGGCTACAAGAACAGTTATGGTAATTCAAATTTGTGCCGCACCGGTTGCAAATCCCTTTGCAGTCCTCCCTGCACACGACTTTCATGGGCAGGTTCAGCAACAGTTCATTGCCGATTAACTGGTCTACATCCAGATGAAAACCAATCACATAGGGCTGTTCATCAAGATACTCCTTACACCCTTCCTCCCCGTTGCTCAAATCCAGTTCCTGGCAAATATGCAGCTCAAAAAGGCTGTCAACCGGATCCAGGCATCTGCTGCAGGGTATGGCCAGTACAAGCCTTGCCTCCCCTTCCATCAAAAGCCTCTTTCCGCCCAGATTTTGAATCCGCAAAGCCACCGGGCCCTTGGAAACTACCTTATAAACGCCATCCGGCGCCGAAAAGGCATCCATCTCCAAATCTACGGCGTAAGTCTTCTCTTTCCCCTCAACAGGGAACAGCTCAGATAAATGAATAAGCATATGGTTCTCCTAATACGCACCTCAAATATTATACCTAGGTAAATTTGTTTTGTCAACAAATTTTTCTTCCGCCTACACCCCAAAATCCCCTTCCGGGGACAATCCGTTATTTACCCCATAAGTATGGTAGATCTGGTGGAAGGTCCCTTGGGGCGCCTGGGCAATGTAGCATGCACCGTCGCCATAGGTGCCGTACAGCCGCATAACTTCTTCCATCTGCTCTTTCGGGATGGCCACACAGCCTCCCGAACTGGTAGCCCCCGGGGCCTGGCAATGGAGGAACAGGGCCGAACCCTTTTGGTAAATGCCCTGCCTGTTGTAGCCGGAGTCCAGCACATAGTCATAATACCCCACATACATGGCCGTCCCCACATGTTCCCCTTCCTGGGTGCTGTCTTCCACCAGGCGGTTGGTATCATCCGTCCATACATATTCTTCCGTTACCTGGACGTAATGGGGCGGGAACCCTTCTTTCGCTTCGCTTTGCCCAAAAGGCGTATTCATCTGGAATACGCCGATGGGGGTAGTCAAATCCCCTGCCGTCCGGTGGTTGCTCATGCCGTTTTTGCCTAATATGCCAGCCGTCTCCAGCCTCTTGGCCCAGCCCTGGCCGGTTTTCTCGTAAGCATACACGTTACAATTGCTGCCTTCAGTCCCTTCCACCACTACCAGGACCTTGGCCTCGTCAGGCAGCACGAAACGGTTTACGGAAAAAGGCTCCCCCTTCACCCCCGGCCCGCCGTCGGCCTTGCCTTCGGAAGGGCTGCGCCCCACCACTACCACGTCCGCCGCCGATGCAGGGCTTACGCCTACAAGGGAAGCCAATACCACCGCCAGGGCAAAAGTCCCCGCAGCGGCCGTTATGGCCGTCTTCTTTTTGCCTGCCTGCCATCTTTTTCCCATCTGCCAATCCCTTCTTTCTCTGTTATCGTATCCGTTAACCGTAATCCATATGGAAGGCTCCGCGCCAGACGTGCCGTAAAAGCCAGGCGCTTTGTTTTGCCCTGTTTTTACCCCATCCTGCCGCTTTGGCTCTCATTATAACAAAAACATGGATTTTCTGCAAGTTTTTCTATATTTTTGAAGATTCCCTGTTGACAGACGTTATATAACGTTATATAATGTATTCAAACATATATAACATTTTAGGAGGATTTAAGCTATGACTATCAAAGAAATCGTTGCAACCATCAAGGCAAAGCAACCGGAAATCAAAACCGTGTATTTTGTAGGCTGCGGCGCTTCCATGTCTGATTTGTTCCCGGCCAAGTATTTCCTGGAAAACAATGCCAAAAAGCTGCGTGCCAGCATCTACACCGCAAACAATTTCAATTATTCCACTCCTGCCGCCGTGGACAATACCTCCATTGTGATTACCTGTTCTTTGAGCGGCAATACGCCGGAGACGGTAGAAGCTACCAAGCTGGCTGTCGAAAAAGGCGCTCATGTAGTTTCCATCACCATTAACCCGGAATCCGGATTAGCCAAAAATTCCCAGTATCAGATTATCCATGGCTTCTATGAAAGTTATGGCGCCAAGATGGAAAAACCGGCCAGGGCTTTGGAGCTTGCCTGCGAAATCCTGAACGAATATGAAGGGTATGAGCATTATGACGACCTCCATGACGGGCTGGGCAAGATTTTTGACCTGATCAATACGTCCGCGCCGCTGTTCCGCCCCATTGCCAAAAAATTTGCCGAAGAAAATTACAACGCGCCGATTTTGTACGTGATGAGTTCCGGCGCCACCCAGTACACCGCCTACGGCTTCTCCATGTTCCTGATGATGGAAATGCAGTGGTTGGAGTCCAGCACTTTCCATACCGGCGAATTCTTCCACGGCCCCTTTGAGATGGCTGATGAAAACGCCCACTATGTACTGATGATGAACGACGGCCCCACCCGGCCTATGGATGCCAGGGCATTGACCTTTATCCAGCGCATGCACTCCAAATACACCCTGATCGACGCCAAGGATTATGGCCTTAGCTCCCAGATTAAGAGTACCGTGGTAGAATATTTCAACCCGCTGATGATCGGCGGCCTGACCCGGCTGTTAGGCGAAGAAATCGCCATCAAACGCGAGCATCCCCTGACCATGAGAAGATATATGTGGAAGCTGGAGTATTAATGATCCACCTTAAACACCCTATCTTATTTCTGATAAATCCACCTTTTGAAAGGCCATGCGTAAGCATGGCTTTTCCCTTCTTTTGCCTGCCGGCTGTTTTTCCTTTCCTCCCTTTAGCGAATTGTGTGCCCGTTTCAAATGGCTTAAATGGCTTCATAAATCGGACGGCCTTATGGTAGATGAGGGCGTTTGTGATGACATGGGCAGATTGTGCCTGCTTTTTGTTCTCCGGCTGTATGCAAGCCGGGGCATCCCAGCCCTTTCTTGGCTCCGCCCCCCGGCAAAAGGGAAAAGGGGCAAGCCCCGGTCGGCCTTTATGGCCCGGGCCAATGGACGGTTATTGCAGGCCGCTTTGATGTATATTTGCAAATTCTTATGATGGCGAATATGATTTTACAACAAAAGGCAGGCCTTTCGGCCTGCCCCATACCCATAATTTCCTCTGGGTGAAAATATAGCGCAAAACAGGGATACATATATGTCAGCCCTTTACCGCCCCGGAAGTTAAGCCACGTACAAACTGCCTGGACATGCACAAAAACAACAGCACCATAGGCAAAGAACAAATCAAAATCCCGGCCAGCATGACCACGTAATCCGACTTTAAGTCGCCCTGGAACGTCATAAGGCCAAGGGGGATGGTCATCAGCTTTTTGTTCTCCAGGAACACATTGGCAAACAGGAATTCATTCCACACATGGTTCAGGTTTACAATGGCGCAAGAAGCCAGGACCGGTTTGCTGATGGGCAAAATAATCTTTGTAAAACGCTGCCAGCTTTTGCACCCGTCCACAATAGCCGCCTCTTCCAGCTCCTTGGGGATCGAGATAAAATAAGACCGCATAAGGAACATGGTAAATGGGATCCGGAATGCCACATAAGGGAGCACCAAAGCCGCACGGGTATTATAAAGCTTCACTGCCTGCAAAATCTTATATAAGGGGACCAGTGCCACCTGCTCCGACAAAGCCATGCCCCCCAGGACCAGGATAAAGATAAACCCGCTGCCTGGCAGGTTAAACCTTGTAAGGCCATAAGCCAGCATGGAACTGAGGGCCAAAATCAACCCGATCGAAAGCACGCCCACAATGATGGAATTGGCAAAGTAGGACACCAGGCCTTTGCCCCATGCCGTCGCATAGTTGACAAACATCCACTGTTTTGGCATGGCTAAGGAGTCTAAAAACATCTCCTGGTTTGTTTTTAAAGAGTTTAATACCAGCCAGCATACCGGGAAAAGGATGATCCCCACCAGGATCAATAGGAAAATGTGAAGCGCGATTTTTAAAATCCGGGCCCTCAGCACATATTGTTCAGTACTCATCTCTATCCCTCCTTATACTTCGCCGGAACGGCTAACCTTCAGCTGGAACACCGATGCCGTCACGGTAATAATAAAGATCAGAACGCCGGTTGCCGCAGCCATGCCCATGTCATCATGCAAAAATGCGTTTTGGTATAAGAACAGGCCCAAAACCTGGGAAGAATTCCCCGGGCCGCCTACCGTGGTGGAATATACTTCCGTAAATAGCTTAAACGCCCCGATAACGGTAATAATGGTACAAACCAGAAGCTGCTCCTTGGCGAGGGGGAGGATAATGCTCAACGCCCGCCTCACCGGGCCCGCACCGTCTATAATGGCAGCCTCCACATAATCATTGGGCACGTTCTGGAACGCCACCACCATCAGCAAGGTAATGTAGCCGGTAAATTGCCACTGGCTCATGGCGATAATACAAAAAATCGCCAGGTTTTTATCCCCAAGCCAGGTCTGCTGCATACTGGCCATACCGATATTTTTCAATAAAGTATTCAGCATGCCCAATTGGGGGTTGTAGATAAAATTAAACATCAGCCCTACCGCAGTCAGGGAGACCAGGGACGGAATAAAATATATGTTACGGCAGATGGTCTTAAACCTCTCCCCTGCCAGCTTACTCTCTAACAGCAAAGCCAAAAACGTGCCAAACCCCACTTGCACAATCAGGGAAATCACACAATAATAAATGTTATTCCGCATCATAATAGGGAAAGTATCGCTGGTAAATAGCCTGCGGTAGTTGTCAAACGCGACAAACTTCATAGAAGAAGAATAGGACGACAGATGGAAAAAACTATATACCAAATTTACGATAACGGGGATATAGACCAATCCAAGTACCATTGCCAGGCCCGGTATGATATAAAGATATGGCGATAAATTTGTTTTCTTTTTCATGTTGACACCCACCTTTTTAATGTGGACCGCCTGGATGCCGGATCCGGCGGCTTTTTCTAAAGACAGGGAGCAGTGTCCTGCTCCCTGCCATGGTTTCCATGTTTATGTGCCTGCCTTGAAACAGCCTTTGGCCCTATCTCCAAAACAGATAGGTTTCATGACGGCACCTGTTTGAAACAACGCCTTACTGCGCCAGGTTCTGTGCCTCTGCCGCTACTTTCTGAATCTTGGCCATAGCGTCTGCCGGGCTTACGTCACCGTTGGTAATGTCAGAAATCTGGGTCAGATATTCGTCGCACACGGTAGAATACAGGGCATTGTCAAACCAAATATCCATTTTTTTGGCATTGGCAATCACTTCATAAGCACTGATCAAAGACGGGTCTGTCAGGCCTTCATCCACACCCAGGGACGCATTGAACCAGCCAACTTCCGCCGCCTGCTGCGCGCCGGTCTCAGCGCCCAAAAACCACTTTAAGAACTCTACGCATTCATCGGGATAAGCGGTCTTAGAGGAAATGGCAAAGCCTTCCGGAGCGCCGGATACCAAGTCCGGGTTCCCCTTGGCGCCTTCAATTACCGGGAACTTGAACATCCCCCAGTTCATATCCGGGTTTTCCTGCTTAATGTTGGTGATCTCCACCAGCTCTGCAAACAGGATGGCGTTCTGGCCGTTGGTAAAGCCCAAGCGGGCCATATCATGGGTCATGCCGTTGACGCCCATATTCATGTATGGTACCAGCTGCTGATAATATTCAAAAGCCTCTACATAGCCCGGGTGGGTAAACTCGCCGGTCTTGGGGTCGTAGTCCTTGGCCCTTACGTCGTCCGGCACACACTGCTCATTGAGCGCACCCAGGTAATGGGCGCCCGGCCATTTGTCCTGGTTGCCTTCCGCGATCGGCACTACGCCGGAAGCCTGGATGGCATCCAGGACCTTAATAAAGTCATCCCACGTCTCGGGTACTTCCAGCCCCAAGTCGTTAAACATATCTACATTATAGAAAAACTCTTTGGCATCCAGGCGGAACGGGATGCCATAGACCATGCCGTCTGCCGTGGTGTACTCTGCCATCTGGGTCTCCATCAGGCTAGCCTTCCACTCTGGGTCTGCCTCCAGGTAAGGGGTCAAATCCATCAGCAGGCCTTCACGGATAAAACGTTCGGAAAACTCGCCGCAAAAGCTAAAGAAAATATCCGGGCATTCGTCAGAGCCTACCACAACTTTGATTTTTTCTTTGTAAGGCTGGTTCTGTGCGCTGGTTACCTCAAACTTAATGCCTGGATGGGCCGCCTCATACTCTGCAATCTTTTTCTCGATGAAAGCGTTGCACGGGTCGTCCGGGAAACGGTGGAACAGCTTGATGGTCTTCACGTCCCCGCCGGCTGCCTCTTCCTGCTTTGCCTCCCCTGCCCCGTCTTTGCCGGCCGCCGTCGTTGCCGGCGCGTCAGAGGAACCGCCGCCGCATGCAGCCAAGCTCAATGCCATCATGGCAGCCAAGCCCGCGCTCAGTGTCTTTTTGAGGTTCTTTTTCATAATAACCTTTCTCCTTTCAACTCTTGATTGGTTTCGCTGTCTTAGTTGTATGTATACAACTTATAACATCTTGTTACATATTGTATCATAATGTTATATGTATTGCAACAGTTTTTTTTCATTTTTTTGTGAAATTAGCCAAACGTTTACATTTTTTCCATATTATATTGAATGCAGCACGGCCCACATGGGCGTTTTTTATATCACAGGAACACTTTCCTAATAAAGCAACAAAGGGTCCGATGAACCGGACCCTTGCGCCGGAGCGCGTCTGCGTCAGCAGACATTTCCCTTAGGCGCGAAGTGCGCATCCCCCGGAGGGTTTTTGCTTTATCGGGCGCAATTTCCTATAAAGTAAAAAAGAATCCTGCTCTGCAGGATTCTCCGCCTGCGGCGGGTCGCTTCAGCGACATAATTCCTTTCCGCCGCAGTGCGATCCCCGCGGAGCGTTTTGTATCATAGGTCGCACTTTCCTATGATATAAAAAAGGGCCCTGCCGCGCCCAGGCCCCCTTATGCCGCAGAGCGGCCCTTCCCATAGGGCATTTTGCCCGATCAGGCAAACGTTCTATGGAACAAAAAAAGACGGATAAGCGGAACGGGCGTATACTCATTCCGTTTATCCGTCCTGGCACCTCCATCCGGCGGCCGGGCTTTTGCCAAGCCCTTTCCCGTGCGGCATATCAGGTGACAATGGTCAGGCAATACCTCTGGGAATTTACTACGATCTTGCTGTAGTGCAGGATTTCCCGGTTCTGGTCGCTTACTTCCTCTGACTGCAAAAGTAAAGCCTGATTTTCTTTTACTTCCAGCCGCTGGGCCTCTTCCGGCGTGGCATAGCAGATTTGTACCGTCTTTACCCCGTGGGACGGGATCAGCCCATGTTCCCGGAACACCTCATAAGTAGACCCGGTTAAATTTGCCTGTAAAAGAAAATCCATTTTTTGCGGATAGTAATTGGTTTCCATCATGACCGGGACCCCGTCAATTTTGCGCAGGCGGGAGATTTTCAAAACCTTCTCGTCTTCCCCCACATGGAGATGGTACAAAATCGAAGCCTCCGGCATGACCCACTCTACGGAAACCAGTTCGGTAGAAGGCTCCTGCCCGCTTAGGCGGCTGGCTTCGGAAAAGCTGCGCACCCAGTTGTCGGAATCCATAACCCGGTGCATCTTCTTTTCCGCCACAAATGTGCCGATGCCTTGTTTTCGGATCACGAACCCCTCATCCACCAAAAGTTCAATGGCTTTGCGCACGGTGATCCGGCTCACCCCATGTTGCTGGCTGAACTCTGCCTCTGTCATCAAGCGGTCTCCAGACCTTAACTTTCCTTCGTCAATCTGGGCCTTGATCTCATCCGATAACTGCCGGTATAAAGGAACTATGGAATTTTTAACCATGAATTACCTCACAATCTCAATAACTGAATCGTATTGGATAGTCTTATAACATAATAATACCATTAAAACTAAAATTATGCAAGGATTCTATGGCAAAATCGAAAAAATTCTGTCAATTTATTTATTCCACAATTGCCGTCCCATATCCGAAAGCGCCTTCCATCCCACATACTTTTGCTGCAAATTCGGCCCCTAGTTTCATGGCGTGGAGAAGGCGTATCCTCATTTTTGCGTGGTTTGCCTCAAAAAGCGGCGCCTCATCTTGCAAAAGGGCCGTCAATAACGTCGCAAAATAGGAATCCCCGGCCCCCATCGTGTCCAATACCTTATCTGCATGGCAGGATTCCATAAACAGGATCTCGTCTTCATATAAGGCATAGGACCCTGCCTCCCCAACGGTGCCGATGACCAGCCTGACCCCGTAATCAGCCACACGCCTCATTTCCCTCTCCCGGTCCACGTCGCGCAGGTGGGCACAGGACAGCAGGGCTATCTGGATATAAGGGCACACCTGGTCCAAAAGCCCTTTATCCCACTCCGTAGACAGGTCAAAAGCAATGGGCACCCCCGTGCTGTGTAAAAGAGGAAGGTCTTGCAGGATATAGCTGTTGGTATTGGAATAAATAATATCAAAGCCGCTGATATAATCCATATCCTCCCCGGTAAAGCTATAACGGTGTTCCTTAGCCACGCCTCCCCGGTTGGAACCCAAGAAAACCCGGTCACCATTGTACAGGGTCACCCTGGCTGCACCGTTCTCCCCGTGGAAATGGCGGGAATGGCTGTAATCAATCCCCAATTTATCCAGGATCATACAATTATATTCTGCTACCGCATCATCGCCAAACTTTCCCAGATAGGCAGGCACCCCCCCGTTCATCTTGGAATAGACGCAGGTATTCATGCACTGCCCCCCAGGATACATTTTCCCTCTGGATAAATATTTATCCACCACATTGTCTCCGATAGCGATAATTTTTGCTTCTTTCATGGCGTAACCTCCCAAGCCGGCCCATGCAGTTCCTTCCCTGCGGGCCCATTTGTTATTTTTAATTCAATACAATATATAACATTATATAACCAATTGTCAATATGGATTTTCTTCTATCCTATTTGTAGCCCAAAACCATCTTCCCTTTCCTTTTTCTGCCCTTCGGCAAGCCATGGGATTACCTCATGGAGCGTCTTGACACAGGCAACCGTGCGCCCTTTTTCCCGCTCCGTAGGCAAAAGAACATCCGGAACCATAATCACCGGGCATCCGGCCCGCCACCCGGCTTCCACGCCCGCATAAGAATCTTCCAGCACCAGGCATTGCCCGGGCGGGGTTTCCACCTCTCTGGCCGCCCGTAGGAAAATATCCGGCTCCGGCTTGCCGTTTTCCACCATGTCGCCGAAAACCTGGTAGGGGAAATAACCGCTGACCTGGGCCAGTTCCAGATAACGGCTGGCCGTCTTACGGTAGGTGGAAGTCGCCAGGGCGATTTTATAGCCATGGCCTTTCAGCCAGGCCAGCAATTCCCTCAGCCCCGGCTTTACCGGCACCCCATGTTCCTGGATCCAACGGTTGACATATTCTGTCCGCTCTTTGCGCAGCGCCCAATAATCAAAATCTTCCCCCAATTCTTCTTGAAATATGCTTATGCAGGCTTCCAGGCGGAGGCCTTTCATACGGTTCATGACCGATTCCGTGATCGGCAGCCCATGAAGTTTCCCAATCTTAAGCCACGCGTCGCTGGCCAGCCGTTCCGTGTCAAACATCAGGCCGTCCATATCAAATACTACTGCTTGAATCATCGCCGCCCCTTTCCGTACCCCACCCGTCACTCCATGTATGGTACAAACTTTTGATAATTACGCATATCTGCCTCTGCCGGTTTAAAAAGGTATTCCTGCGCAGTGATCTCCTGGCTTAGGAGGCCTTTATAGTTGTGGCGGTAAAGCGTTTCCAGCCAGTTTTGCAGGTCATGTTTCCCGTCCCCCCAGATCAAGTGCCCGTAAGGCGTGCCGTCCACAAAATGCATATGTACAATGTTCTCATCCCCCAAGGTTTGAAACCACTGTTCCAGGCTTTCGCCGGACACCCCCATGGCGCAGGTGTCGACCATGGCCTTAAAATGGGGGTGGCGGATTTCGTCAAACATCCGTTTCACGTCTTGCAGGGTCACCCCCAAGTTGGTTTCCTCGGGCCGCAATGACTCCATGGCCAGTGTAATGCCTTTGGGCTGGGCGTAGTCGGACAGCCTTGCCAGCATATCCCTGCCCCGCTTCCAGGCCTCCTCCCGGTCTTCGTTTAGGTTGCCCCTTCCGGAATGGACTGCCATAATCCCACAGCCTAATTCCTCCCCTGCGTCCAGGCCTTTTTTAAAGTAGTCAAAGCTCCTGCGGTAAAGCTCTGGGTCTGCCGCCGCAAACTGGTACGGCACGGTGCAGTTTTCCGGCGTAATCACCTTGACCGTAAGCCCCCTCTCCCGCACCATGCGCTTTACCTGGGCACAGTCGCCATACTCCAGGTTGCTCAAGAAAAAATGGGGCGAGCCTGCCCACAGTTCAATGGACTCAAAACCGGCCCTCATCTGGGCCTCCAGGAAATATTCCAGGGAAAAATAGCGGTAATGGATATTCATACCGGCCAGTTGCCCCCGATGGATCATTTTCATAGCGGATGCTCCTTTGCATTTGATAAATCCAGTATATCATAATATAATGTATTATGACAATATATAATCTTTAATTTCTCATAAAAAATACCAGGCTGCTGCCGCCTGCCTTCTTATCCATCCCTTATATAAAAACCTTTTCAGATAGGTAGATTTGTTGTATGATGGGTATCATATTCCCCGTAAATTCAAAAATATTTTCAGGAAAGAGAGGGACCGGCTTGAAAGTTGCCGCTATCATTGCAGAATATAACCCTTTCCACAAGGGCCATGCTTATCAGATAAAAGAACTCCGCTCCCGGACCGGGGCGGATTATATCGTTGTAGTAATGAGTGGGGATTTTGTCCAGAGGGGCGAGCCTGCCATTTATGACAAACATACGCGCGCTTTAATGGCCCTCCATGCCGGCGTGGACCTGGTGCTGGAACTGCCGGTCTGTTTTGCCACAGGCAGCGCAAACGATTTTGCCTCCTGCGGAGTCGCCCTTTTAGACCGTCTGGGGGTCGTGGGCACCCTGTGCTTTGGCACCGAATCCGGGGATTTATGCCAGCTCTCCCAGCTTGCCCTTGTTTTGGGGCAAGAACCGGCAGAGTATGTGGATGAGCTACAAAAGCGGCTGCGCCAAGGCATGTCCTTTCCGAAAGCCAGAAGCCTGGCGCTCCTCCACTATTTTTCCCCAGGTCCGTCTTCCCCAAGCCCCTTTGGCCCGGATTGGGGGGAAATGCTGTCCTCCCCCAACAATATTCTGGCTGTGGAATATTTAAGGGCCTTAAAAAAAAGGGGCAGCCTCATTGCCCCCCTGGCAATCCGGCGCTTTGGCCAGGCCTACCATGACGAAGGGATGCCGGACGCCTCCTCATACGCTTCTGCTTCCGCCATACGGAAAGCCATAAAGGAGGGATGCCTTCCCTGGGCATACAGCCAAGTCCCCCTAAAAACAGCGGCCCTTATGCAAGGGGCCCTGCCCGTATGGCCCGGAAGCAAGCCGTGGGCAAAGCCAACCCCCATCTTCCCGGATGATTTGACCCCGCTTTTGAACCATCGGCTTCTGGAACTGCCACATGCCGGCCTTTTGGCCCGTTTCCTGGATATGTCCCCGGAACTGGCGGCCCGTTTGGAAAAGAACATCCTGTATTTTGACACCTTTTCCGGGCGGGTTTCCCAACTGAAAACCCGGGGCTACACCTATACCCGGGTCAGCCGCGCCTTGCTCCATGTATTGCTGAATATCACGGCAGAACAGGCTGCCTGCTTTAAAAGCCTGGATTATGTGGCCTATGCCCGGATCCTGGGCTTTTCCCGCCATGCCGGGCCCCTGCTTAGCCATATCAAACGCAACACTTCCCTCCCCCTCGTCACGAAGACCGCCAACGCCCGCAAAATCTTAGGCGATGACGGCCTTGCCATGCTGCAGACGGAATTTTATGCTTCCCACCTGTACCAATCCCTTATATTTGCCAAAAGCCTCCGGCGGGTGCCCAATGAATACAGCTGCCCCGTGGCCGTGCTTCATTAATTCTTAAAACTATGGATGGGTGCGGGAATCCTTCCGCCCCGGTTAATAAATTTTTCGCAGGAATACCGGTTTACCGGCATCACCGGCGCATAGCCCAAAAGGCCGCCAAACTCTACCGTGTCCCCTACGGTTTTTCCCATCACCGGAATCACCCGGACCGCAGTGGTCTTTTGGTTGACCATGCCGATGGCCGCCTCGTCGGCGATAATCCCGGAAATGGTGGAGGCGGGGATGTCGCCGGGGACGGCAATCATGTCCAGGCCCACGGAACACACACAGGTCATGGCCTCCAGCTTTTCCAAAGTAAGGGCCCCTTTGGCCACCGCGTCAATCATGCCCTGGTCCTCGCTGACCGGTATAAATGCCCCGCTAAGCCCGCCTACATAGGAGGAAGCCATAACCCCCCCTTTTTTCACCTGGTCGTTAAGCATAGCCAAAGCTGCCGTGGTCCCTGGCGCCCCTACGCACTCCAGCCCGATCTCTTCCAGGATTTCCGCCACGCTGTCCCCCACTGCCGGCGTGGGGGCCAGGGACAAATCAATAATCCCAAAGGGGACGTTTAAGCGCCGGGACGCCTCCTGGGCTACCAGCTGGCCCACCCGGGTGATTTTGAAAGCCGTCTTTTTGATCGTCTCGCAAAGCACTTCAAAATTTTCACCCCGGGCCTTTTCCAAAGCCACTTTTACCACCCCCGGGCCGCTGACCCCTACGTTGATGATGGCATCGGCCTCTGTCACCCCATGGAAAGCGCCGGCCATAAACGGGTTATCGTCCGGGGCATTGCAAAATACCACCAGTTTGGCGCAGCCCAAGGAATCCTGGTCCTTGGTAGCCTGGGCCGTGTCCAGGATTACCTGCCCCATAAGCTTTATGGCATCCATGTTAAGGCCAGTCCTGGTAGACCCTACGTTGATGGAGCTGCACACCCGCTTTGTGCAGGACAGCGCCTGGGGGATGGAGCGGATCAAATTCTCGTCTGCCTGGGTCATGCCTTTGGACACCAGCGCGGAATATCCGCCGATAAAATTTACGCCCACCTCATGGGCCGCCCGGTCTAACGTCCGGGCAATGGTGACAAAATCTTCCGGCGTTTTGCAGGCGCAGCCGCCCACCAGCGCCACCGGCGTCACCGAAATCCTCTTATTCACGATAGGGACGCCAAAGTCCCTGGCGATCGCCTCCCCGGTAGATACCAGGCCTTTGGCGTAGGAGACGATTTTATGATAAATTTTTTCGTTTACCACGGCCAAATCGTCATCACAGCAGTCCAACAGGCTGATGCCCATGGTGATCGTGCGCACATCCAGCCGCTCATGCTCGATCATGTTGTTGGTTTCGATCACTTCAAACATATTCAGCATTTTGCTTTCCCTCCTTTTCCTCTGGTTTTTCCCTCCCTTCGGTTATATCCGGTGCATTTTTGTAAAAATCTCTTCCCTCTGGCATTTGATTTTTACGCCAATCTCCTCCCCGATCTTTTCCAGTTGGGTGTAGATCTCCTCATAAGGCGCCGAAGCTTTGTCAATATCGGCGATCATCATCATATTAAAATATTCCTGTACAATCGTCTGGGAAATGTCCAGCACATTTACATTGTTTTCTGACAGGTAGGTGCACACTTTTGCAATGATCCCTACGGTGTCTTTTCCCACCACGGTAATAATAACTTTATTCATATTTTCTCCCTTCCTTTCCAAGGCGTAAACAGGGGGAAGCTTTGTAAAGGCCTTTCACCTTCCCCAGCCCATGGCTGCCCCACAGCATGGTATGACCGTTTATCGGGTACAAACCGGTACCGGTAAGATGCCCCTTCCGCCCGGCCTGTAAAGTGACCCCTGGGGCACACGGATTATGCCTATACATATAGGATCTGCGACATCTGGTCGCGCCTGGCCACGGCAATAGGGAAATCCGATGCTTTGTATACCGTATCCCCCTGGTCAATCTCTAATTTTACCGTCTCATAGGCCAGGGCTTCATAGTTATTTTCTTTGCTTAAATGCCCTAACAAAATATGTTTCATCCGGTCATGGAGCAGGTGGTTGAGCAGGCGGCCGGCATTTTCGTTGGACAGATGGCCATGGTCGCTTAAAATCCGCCGTTTTAGGTAATAAGGGTAAGGCCCGGCCTGCAGCATATTCACGTCATGGTTGGATTCCAGCAGCAGTGCGTCCAGCCCTTGGAGATGTTCAATGACGTACTGGTCGTAATGCCCCATATCCGTGGCCACCGCCACCGAACTGCGCCCGTGCTGGATCCGGTACGCCACCGGGTTGGCGGCGTCATGGTCAATGGAAAAGGGCAAAAGCTTCAGGTCCCCGATGGCAAAAGGCACGTCCGGCCTTACCTCTTCCAGCAGCCCCCGGGAATATTCCCCCAAGCCTTTTTTAGCCTTAATTTCTTCTAAAGTTTCTTTTGTGCCATAAATGGGGATGCCATATTTCCTGGCCAACACCCCCAACCCCCGGATGTGGTCTGAATGCTCATGGGTAATCACGATGCCGTTTAGCTCGCCCCCTTTTACCCCGGCTTCGTTTAATCCTTGTTCGATCCGTTTGTTGCTGATCCCTGCGTCTACCAGGATATGGGTTTGGCTTGACCCTATGTAGGTACAATTGCCGCTGCTTCCGCTGGCAATACTCATTAATCTCATGGCCTTTTCCTCATCTTTCCATCCCAAATTCCTTTTGCAGCCAAACGTATGCCTGTCCGTTCACCTCTGCTTTAACCATGCCAAAAGCCGGCCCACCTGCCGGCTGGTTTCCTCCATGGACCCATTGTTGTCAATTACCGCGTCGGCCAAATCCAAAAAATATTCCCGGCCCGGCTGGTTTTCCATAATGGCGTAACATTTTTCCCGGGTATATCCACGGCCTGCCATAAGGCGGGCGGCCCGGTTTTCTTTTGTTGCATCGACAAACCAAAGCTCATCGCAGATTTTTCGGCTTTCTTCATCAAACAAAGCCGATTCCACCACCACCAGGGGGTGGCTGCTTTGCCGTACCATACGCCAGATCTCCTTCCATACCAAAGGATGGACTATGGCGTTGACTTCCTCCAGGGCCTTCCGGTCTTGAAAAATCCGCTGCGCAAAAGCCTCGCGGTCCAGCCCCTTGCCCTCATCCAATATCCCGGACCCAAACCGTCCTACCAGCTTTTCAAGCGCCGGGCCGCCAGGCTCCTCTAACTTGGCGGCCACCTGGTCTGCCAGGATGGCCCAGGCTTTGTGCTCCTGTTCCAAAATGGCAAGGATCCGGCTTTTCCCGGACCCGATGCCCCCGGTTAGCCCAATGACCCTGGGCGCCTTTGTATCCAGGCCAGGATGCCCCGCCTCTGCCTTACTCCCTTCCATATTGGCTTAATTCCCCTTTGGGGCATGTTGCCTGGCTTCCCTTTGCTTGAGCAGGGAAAGCAGCAGGCCCTTGGAAATACTGACATTTTCCCCGAAAGGGTTAATAACGAAGCCTTTTAAGTCGTTGATATTGCGGATCAGGATATTGCCAAAATCTTCCATCGTCATAATCAAAGCCTGGTCGTGGGTTTCGTCGGTATTCCATTTGGCATATTCGTCCATGTCTGTAAAGGCAAGGTAATATTTATCCCCTTTTGTATCCTGGATATCTTCGAATTTAATCCGGGTAGAAGGCCCGTCCTTTTCTGTCAGCACGGTCTGCCGCAGGATCGGCGACAACAGGCGGGCATCCATCAAAGCTTCTGCCAGCTTTCCCCGGGTTTTATCGTTGTTATGCCGAAGCATGTCTTTCATGGCCTCTATTAATTGTGGGTTTTTGATTTCTTCTATCGGCTGGTTGTTCATTGATTTGCCCCTTTCTTTCTCATGGCGTCTTTTGCCATAGTTTTTCCAAAATGTTTCCGTTCCATTCGCCGCCTTGCCGGTTCCCGCATCCTGGCGCCCGCCGTAAATCCTGCTTTGTCGGCCATAGGCTTTAACGATTTTACCACAAATCCACTCTGCCATCCATAAAATCTTTCAATTTCTTTTCTTCGCTCTCGCCAAACACAGCTATGCCATGGGCTTTTAGCCATTCCGCGGTTACGCCGTCCCCATGGGCCAAAGCTTTCGTATGGGTACCGTCATAGATTACGCCATGGCCACAAGACGGGCTCCTCTCCTTTAAAACCGCGCAGCGGCATCCAAAAACCCTGGCCAGCGCCAAGGCCTCCCTGGCCCCTTTTTGGTACTGGCAGGTCACATCGGTGCCGGTGGCAGTCACCACCCTTTCCCCTTGGCGCTCTGCCGGGTCCCGGGGCGTAGCCAGGCCCCCAAGGGTTTCCGGGCAGGCCGGGATCCAGTTGACTTTCCCTATCCAGTCCTTAATCCACCCCTCCAGGACCCCTTTTCCGTTATAGCGGCAATGCACGCCCAAAAGGCAGGCGCTGACCAGGATATTGGGCCTGGGCGCCCCCTCCCCTGCCTCTTTTTCCTTAAAAAGCACATGGCGCAGCAATCCGCCATATTTCGTTTTTGTCCCCACAACCACATATCCATGCCGCTGCATGGTATGCAGGCTGGCCTGGTTATCCGGATGGACCGTGCAAAACAAATATTTTTGCGGATATCGGGCCAGCTCTTTTTCTGCCTCTTCCAGAAGCCTCCCCTGTAAATGGTGGCCCCGGTAAGCAGGCAGGACGGCCGCCGAATCCATATGGGCCACCATCCCCAGCCGGTCCTCCTCGAGAAACCCGAAACCCAAGTTGGTTTCCGGCGATTTTGGGAAAGCAACCATAAAAAAGGCTATGGTTTCCTCCGCCCCGCCCACCGGGGCAGTAGCCACCATAGTAAAACCATGCCCCGTTATATGTTCCTCAATCCATGGGCGGCCGTCAGCCACAAACCACTGGGGATTGGGCATGGCCTTTTTTGCCTGCTCCATGACAAAAGCAATCCCGTTGACATCCTGTGGCGTTGCTTTCCGGATGATAAACGATCCTGACATTTTTCCCTCCATTCCTTGCCAAAGCAGGCAAGGGTACACGTCCCATGGCACAGGCAGATAGGGGCAAAAGGCTTTCTATCTGGCCCGGGCCTTGGGATAACCGTAAAGCCCTTGACAAATCCCTTAAAAACTGGCAAGATTTACATTACAAATAACCTGGCATATCCAATATGTAGAAAGGGGCCGCCATGATTTACCCTAACATCCTGCATGCCACTTTTATAAGCCGCCCCAACCGCTTTATCGCCTATGTAAAAGCCAATGGCAGGCAGCTAACCTGCCATGTAAAAAATACCGGGCGCTGTAAAGAATTGCTGGTTCCCGAAACGCCGGTAGTCCTTCAGTACCACCCCCAAGCCCTTGAAAAAGGGCGGAAAACGGAGTACTCCCTGATTGGCGCCTATAAAAAAACCGCCTTGGGCTTTAAACTGGTCAACATGGATTCCCAGGCCCCCAACCAGGTGGCCTGGGAATGGCTCCTTGCCGGAAAAGTGCGTAACCTGCGCCGGGAAGTCCCCTACGGCTCTTCCCGGTTTGACTTGGCCTTTTTGCAAAACGGCATCCCTGCCTATATGGAAGTCAAAGGGGTGACCCTGGAAGAAGGCGGTATCGCCCGTTTCCCTGACGCCCCTACAGAGCGCGGGGTAAAGCACCTTATGGAACTGGAACAGGCAGCGGCAGACGGCTACCTTTCCTATATCCTGTTTGTCATCGCCATGAAAGGCGTACATGCCTTTGAAGCCAATAAGGCGGCCCATCCGGAATTTGCCCAGGCCCTGGCCCATGCCGCCGCCCATGGCGTAAAGGTGCTGGCATATGACTGTGTGGCCAAACCGGATTTTCTGGCCATGGACGCCCCGGTACCCCTTATTTAGCGTCAAACCAGCTGCTGCCTGTCAGGGCCGACACTTCCAAAGCCACCTTTAAGCCGGCCGCATGTTTCATCTTATCTTCCAGGACTTCTGCCGCCTCCTTTACTTCGCCTGCCGGCGCCTCTACCAAAAGTTCGTCATGGACCTGCAGGACGATACGGGCCTTAAGCCCCCGGGCCCGCAGTTCCTTATCTGCGGAAATCATGGCGATTTTCATAATGTCTGCCGCCGTCCCCTGGATCGGGGAATTCATTGCCACCCGCTCCCCGAAAGACCGCTGCATAAAATTGGAAGATTTCAGTTCCGGCACAGGCCTCCTCCTGCCATACAAAGTAGTGACAAATCCCTTTTCTTTTCCGTCCGCCACCTGCTTGTCCAAAAAAGCTTTCACGTCCGGATAAGTCTCAAAATATTTGTTGATATAT
This sequence comes from uncultured Lachnospiraceae bacterium, assembly GCA_910584845.1. Lineage (GTDB taxonomy): Bacteria > Bacillota > Clostridia > Lachnospirales > Lachnospiraceae > Brotaphodocola. The sequence goes on along the minus strand of CAJUDH010000007.1, from coordinate 42,792 downwards.
TCTTCCGCTTCTTTTCTGGTGATGCTTAAACCTTCGCTCAGCCCGAAAGCGCTGATCCCATAGACAATACCGAAATTTACCGCCTTGGCATTGCGGCGCTGGGCCGGGGTCACTTCTGCCAATGGGGTGCCAAATACTTCCGACGCCGTGATCGCATGGATATCCTGCGCCTCGCCGTAAGCGGCGATAAGCCGTTCGTCCCCCGACATGTGGGCCAGGATCCTTAGTTCAATCTGGGAATAGTCTGCATCCAGGAACACACACCCTTCCTCCGGCACGAAAACTTTCCGGATGGCGCGGCCTAACTCCATGCGCACCGGGATGTTCTGCAAATTAGGTTCTGTACTGCTGATCCGGCCGGTAGCCGTGATGGTCTGGTTAAATTTGCCGTGGATCCGTCCGTCTTCCCCAATATACACGGCCAGCCCTTCCGCATAAGTGGAATTTAACTTGGCCAGCTGCCGGTAATCCAGGATCATCCGTACCACCGGATAGTCCGGCGCCAGTTTTTCCAGCACGTCTGCTGCCGTGGAATAGCCGGATTTCGTCTTCTTTCCATGTGGCAGCCCCATATGGCCAAACAAAACTTCCCCCAGCTGTTTTGGGGAATTGATGTTGAACCGTTCTCCGGCCAGGCTATAGATCTCCTGTTCCAGCTTGTCGATTTTTCCCTTTAGGTCTTCCCCGTATGCTTTTAGCTGTTCTTTGTCCACCCGGATGCCCGCAGCCTCCATATGGTGCAGGCTGTAAATCAAAGGCATTTCCAGGTCCCGGAACAGGCCCAGCATCCCCTGCCCTTCCAGTTTTTGTTCCAGCACCGGCATGGCTTTCCATGCAATATACCCCATATAGCAGGCACAGGTAGCGGCTTTTTCTTCCCCCCGGGCCAAAGCCCCGGCCAAAGGCTCCTTCCCCAGCAAATCGGCCTGGGAAGGCACCACCATCCCCAGGTAATCCCTGGCAAGGTCGTCATAGGCATAGGTGTCTTTCAATGGGTTCAGCAAATAGCCGGCAACTCCGGCGTCCAGGACCGGGCTTCCATAATCCAGTTGCAGGTAGTTTAACTGGGATTTTAAATCCAGCACGGCCACCGGGGCCTCCCCCCCTTTTTTCGCCTCCAGTTTCCTTTCTGCCAGCAGCCCCCGGACCTTGCCGCAGAGGTAAGCCCCTGTGACAAGCCCCGATACCGGCACGGCATAGCAGTCTTCTTCCCCAAAGCAAATGCCTATCCCGCCAATCCCGTCCATTCCCAAAACCAGCTGGAACCCCACTTGTTCTGCCTGGGACGCTTTCTCGAAAATCTGTTCTACGCCCCCATACTCTTCCACAGTCCAAAAATGCTCTTCCACTGAAAATCCCTGGCTTTTGCCTGCGTCAAACCGGCTCAGCAAAGATTTAAACTCCAGGCGTTTGATGCACTCGTATGCCTCTGGCGTAAACAAATCCCCGATTTTTGCATCTTCATAAGAAAACTCAATGGGGCAATCCAGGCGGATGGTTGCCAAATCTTTGCTTAACACTGCCTGGCTGTAATATTCTGCCAGGTTCTTCCGGGCCCGGGGCGGCTTGACTTCCTCCACATGGGCATAGGCATTCTCAATGCTGCCATATGCCAAGATCAGGCTGGTAGCCGTCTTCTCGCCAATGGACGGCACCCCGGGGATGTTGTCCGAAGGGTCGCCCATTAACGCTTTTACATCAATATACTCCTTGGGTGTAACCTGGTACTCCCTCTTTACGTCCTCCGGATAATAGTCCTTTACCTCTGTGCCGTTCCGGCTGGTTTTCGGCATACGGATTTTTATATGGACGTCTGCCAGCTGCAGCAGGTCCCGGTCCCCGGAGACCACTACCACCTCCACCCCTTCCGCCGCACTCCGTTTTGCCAATGTGCCCAAAATGTCATCTGCCTCATAGCCGGCCAAAACCATAATGGGCACGCCCATGGCAGCCAAAACTTCTTTCACCAGGGGCACCTGCTCTCTTAGCTCCTCCGGCATGGGCTTGCGGGTCCCCTTGTATTGCGCAAACATCTTATGGCGGAACGTAGGTTCATGCAAATCAAAGGCCACAGCCAAGTGGTTTGCTTTTTCCTCGTCCAAAATCCGGAACATAATATTCAGGAACCCAAACACCGCGTTGGTATGGACCCCCTCGGAATTGGTTAATTCCGGCACGCCGTAAAAAGCCCGGTGTAAAATACTGTGCCCGTCAATCAGCACCAATTTTTCCATAACGCCCTCCTTTGCTTGGCCCATTGGCCCTCATCATCTTAGCCACCCGGCCTGCAGCCATATCCGGACCTGTAAAATCAACGTAGTAAACACCCCCGTGGCGCAAAGGGCTTCCACTGCATAAAGGGCCACTTTACGCAGCCTGGCCGCCCGCACTTTGAGCCAGGCCAGGTCCAGGCTGTCTTCCAGCGCCCCCGCAATATCGTAAACGCCGGTGCCTAAATCCAGCTGCCGTAGCCCTACATACACGGTGTAATATATTTCCAGCTCTTCTTTGCAAGAATCACAAGCCTGAATATGGGCCAGAAATTCATCCAGGCCCTTTTCGCTTAGCTGCTCGTCAATATAAGGCATTACCATCTTTTCTGCTTCCCGGCAGGTCAACATCACATCACCCCTTCACCTTCCGGCCTCTTCAGGCACATCCCCAAACCGATTCTGAAACCAGCCTACAACCATACCCAAAACCATCCTAACCGGATTTTCATAAAACATCACCCCTATCATACAATAATCCACCGGATTTTTCAATTTATTCAGCAGATCCTTTCTTGTTTTTGTGATATACTACATTTATATCCGGCAAAACCGCGCAGGATATGGGTTTATGGGCAAGGCGGATCTTCAGCCATGTAACGGCGGCTGGCGCAAGGGCCCCGTCTGGCAGGCAGGACAAAAGCGGCCTATCCATAGGTCACGGCTTGCTGGCCGTCCGCGCCGGCCCTATGCCCATATACCAGAACATGGCACGCTGGCCGTCCGCATAACAAAAAAAGGAAGGGGTAACTACTACATGGGATTTTTAAAAGAAATAGCAACCACAGAAATGAAAGGCTTGAAAATCGGCAATGCACAAAATGAAGAGGCCATGACCGGCGTTACGGTCCTGTTGTTTGACCATGGCGCAACCATCGGCGTTGACGTAAGCGGCGGCGGCCCTGCTTCCCGGGAAACCTTGCTGGCTTCCCCCCTGACTGCCGACAACCCGGTCCACGCCATCGTACTCTCCGGAGGGTCAGCCTTCGGCCTGGCGGCATCCGACGGGGTAATGAAATATCTGGAAGAACATGGTATCGGTTTTCCAACCGGGTTTGCCAAAGTCCCCCTGGTATGCCAGTCCTGCATCTACGACTTGGGCATCGGAAAATCCCAGGTCCGCCCGGACGCGGCCATGGGCTATGCGGCCTGCGTGGATGCACAGGATAACCGCCCCGCCTGCGGAAATATCGGAGGGGGCACCGGGGCAACGGTGGGCAAGTTGTATGGCATGGGGCGGGCAATGAAATCCGGCCTTGGCCTTTATGCCGTACAGGCCGGACCGTTGCAGATGGCAGCTGTTGTTATCGTCAATGCCCTTGGGGATGTATTTGACCCCCATAGCGGAAAAAAGCTGGCAGGGCTTCGCGGCCCCGACGGCCAAGGCTTTTCCGACAGTTGCCAGGAACTTTACCAAATCGCCCAGAAGAAAAACCGGTTTACGGAAAACACCACCATTGGCGCAATCGTAACCAACGGAAAATTCTCCAAAGCAGAGATGGGGAAACTGGCTTCCATGACCCGGAACGCATACGCCCGCTGCATCAACCCGGTAGGGACGCTGGCCGACGGGGATACCATTTATGCCGCCTCTATAGGGGACGTGGAAGCTGACGTCAACATGGCCGGGGCACTGGCGGCAGAAGTAATGGGAGAAGCCATACAAAAGGCCATATCGGCGTCACAGAAAAACCTATAAGTTATCAAACACCGCTGTTTCTTTTTCCAGTTCCCCTACTACTTCCTGGTTGACGCCCATGCGTTTGGTAATGTCTTCCATGTCGTCGGCCAGGCTTTTCGTACTGCTGGAAACGCCGGTAACCCCATTCGCCCCTTCATCTATGGCTTTCGTTATGGTCCCGATGGATTCGGCGATCCCAAACATAGAATTGCGCAGGCTTTCCGTCCGGGCATTGAATTGGTCCATGGCCTGCCGGATATAGGCGGCGTCCTCTTTATACTGGCTGCCGGATTCCACAAACTCCTGAAACTCCGTTAAGATGGACTCATTCATATAATTGACCACATTTTGCGCATTTTCTGACAGGTTATGTACCGCGGCCGTGACCACATGGTTGATCTCCTGTATCCGGTTGGCTGCCTCCTGGCTGGAACTGGCAAGTTCCCTCACCTCCCGGGCGACTATGGCAAAACCTTTTCCGGCCTCCCCCGCATTCGCCGCCTCCACGGAAGCGTTAAAGGCAATGAGCCTGGTTTGCTGGGAAATCCCCAGGATCTCGCCGGTAAGGGCATTGACCTGGTCCACGCTTTTACTTTTTTCAATGGCCTCATTGAGGGATTCTAATATCTCGGCTGCCTTTGCGCTGGTTATATCCACGTTGTTTTGGGCGGAGCGCTGCATAGCATCCGCCCGGCTATTCATATCTACGGAATAAGCCGTAATGGCATTGCATTCCTCTGTCATGTTGTTGACGTCTTCCTTGACGTCTTCGGCATTGTTATGGATCACGGAAACGTTATTTGCCACTTCCTTAATGGTAGTAGACAAATTCTCCGTGAGGGAATGGAGGTCTGCGGCACTTTTTCTGGATGTTTTCGTCCTTTTTAGCACTTCCCCTGCCATGTTGTTGATGCGGCCGGAGCTTTCCCGGATCGTGTCAAGGATATTGGTAATGGGGATTACCACATAGTTCATAATCAGCCGGACTGCGGCAAATACCAGCAGCATACATATGGCAACCGCGGCAATGCCCACGATTAAAGACAGGATATAAGCGGCCGAGAGGCGTTTCCTCGCCTGTAAAGTCTGTTGGCTGATCGACTCGTTCAGCAAATCCAGGTCTTCCTCCATAGCCCCGGCAAACGAAGCCACATCCCCGTTGGCAAAGGCATAGGCGTCCTGAGTCTTGTGGCTTGCGCTGGAACACAACAGATGGATCAAGGAATGCCGAAACGAATCGTAATCGGACAAAAGCTTTTCGTAGTTTGCCAAATCCTTTGGCAGCACATAATCTTTATAGCCCTCCAGTTTGCTGCCCAGAAGGGCTTCCTCATCTTTTATCTGCTGCACCAAAAAAATCATGGTGTCATAGTCCGTGGCAACGATATGGCTCAGCGCCATTTTATGGACCTCCATGGCAGATTGCCGGATTTCCGCTAACTTGTTTTTTCCGTCCATGTATTTGTCAGCGATATTGGTGGCATTGGCGTTCACATTATGAATGTTCACCACTGCCAAAACATTAGATAGGAGCGCCACTATGCCAAGAAGGGCAATGGGGATCATCAAACGGTGTTTAATGCTGATATTTCTCATTATCCTGGTTTATCCTCCTAAAATTACTAAATTGCTTTCCCGCAAATGCGCGTCACAGTTTGTACCCATAGGGTAAAACCGGAGGAATAGCACATGCCATTCACGGGGCGGTGACCCCTTCCACCATAACGTCCAACTGTTCCTGCAACCCTTCCCCCGAAGGGTTCCCCGCCAGCATATTTGCGGAAAATTCGGTCACAGGCTCCCAGAAATTGCCCCCGATCCGCTGTAGGCAGGAAAATTCGGACTGCTCCAGCAATGCGGCTATAGCGGGGGAATCCTGCACTTCCTTTGAAGCGGCGGCATTTTTGTTGGAAGGCCCCTGCCCGCGCAAACGGAAACGGAGTTTTTGGTTCTCTTCATTGGCAATCCACTCCGCCAGCTTTTCTGCCCATTGACGATGCTCCGTGTAGGCATTTACCCCGATTAATTTATATCCGGCGAAAGAGGCCATCTGCACCTTCTGCCCGGCACAAGTATAATACGGCAGCTTGGCGGCCGCAAAATCATCCCCCCATGCCTCCTTAACCGCCATGGCATTCCACACGCCGTTGACGCCCGCAATGACGGATCCATCCTTAACCCCTTTGACGAACCCGGCATCGTCCGCTGTCCGGAACCCCGGGTTTTCTGCGATACGAAGCATGGCCCTTGCCACGTCTGTCCCTTTAATAGCCCCATCCGTCCCGTTCCAAGTGCAAAAATTAGTAATCCCGTCGTCATTGAGCCCTACCGTAAGCCCGGTATTGCCAAACAGCGAATAAACATACCACCCGGAAGACCAGTCCATCGTAAAATATTTCCCGTTCTCGGCGGCAACCGCTAAGACCTGCTCCAAGGAAGCCACATCCTGTTTGGAAAAATACCCTTTATGGTAGTATAAAAAATATCCATTGTCGGCCGTCAGCGGCCTGGCATATAAAGTATTGCCCACCGAAGCGGCCAAGACGGATTCCGGCAGGTTGGACGCCTGGACCACGTCTGGATTTTCAATGGGCTCCAGGGCCCCTGCCGCTACCAAAGTGTTCAGCTGGTCATCCGCAAAAGCAAATACATCCGCCCCGTTCTCCAAATCTGCCATCAACGCGTCGGTACAGGAGCTTTCACTTTGCGCCCCATAAGTAATATGGAAGTCCGCCTGCCCCCCATACCGGGCTTGAAAACCGTTGAAAATCTGCTGCAGCAGCTCTTCGTCCTCAGCCGCCCCCCAGACAGTCAAGTTCACCTGCTCCGGCCCGGTAGGGGCCTCCTTCACCTCTTCCGGTCCCGTTTTATGGCAGCCGGTTAAAAATGCCCATGTGGCTGCCGCCACTATCCACAGGCAAATCCCCTTCTTTCCCATTGCCTCTCCTTACGCCTTCCCTTTCTACATGATTTGCGCGGCGGAATTTTTGGCAATACGCCGCATACGGATAATTTTTAAATCAACACATAGGTTCCGGTTTTGGAACCGGAGGCCGTAACTTCCCCGTTTACCGCAACCGTAATCTTCGTCACGCCCTGTTCCCAGTCTGTGATTTTACGGTACCCGTCGTCGTCGTACAGTTCATAAACCGCCTCTGTTTTTATAAAATGCAGCAGGCGGAGGCAGGAAACATCCACTTCCTCCACATGGCATCCGCCTTTTGCCAAGGGGGCTACATGGTCCGGGCGGATAAATATAAGTACTTGGTCCAGCTCTGCCTCTACATAATGGTGGCCTGCCGGAAGGACTTGCACCTCCATGGATTCTTCACTCCGCATCCGGTACAGCTTCATTTCTTCCGGAAGGTACACATACCTTCCCCTGGCATTCTGCCTGTAAACCGGGGCAATCATCATCCCCTCGCCCACCATCAGCTGATCCTCCACCCCGGCCGCCGCCGGGTCGTCCGGATAGGCAAACGGCAGTGGCAGGAACATCATGTCATCCGTCATGGCCGCTTTTACGTACTCGCTGTACAAATAAGGGAGCAAGGCGTACCGAAGGCCGATGATGTTACGGAAAGATTCAACGTGGCCAAAACGGTAAAACTCCTGAAGCCTGGTCCCCTGGGCAGAATGGTTGCGCATAAGGGGCGTAAAAATCCCCAGTTCCAGCCACCTTAAAAGCAAATCTTCCGTAACATCCGAGCCAAACCCGCCTAGATCCGCCCCAGTATAAAGGAATCCGCACATGTTAAGCCCCGGAAGCATCTGCAGGTTCAAAAGCAGATGGGACCACCAGGAACAATTGTCCCCCATCCACACGCCGCCGTACCGGTGCATCCCGATATAGGAGGCCCGGGAAAACATCAAAAGCCTTTTGTCCGGCTCGATTTTCTCAAATGCTTCCCCGGCCGCCCTGGTCATGTAATACCCATACAGGTTATGCACTTTGTCATGGCGGATAACCTCCCCTTTGTATTCATGGTAGAAGGCCTGGTAGTCTTTCGGGTGGTTGGATAGCCCCAGCACCATATCCTTCATACCGAAAAACGTCTCAATGTCCAGTTCCTTTTTTTGGTATTCCCCCAGCTCCCGGAAAATATCTTTCAGGTGGTCTTCCCCATAAAACAAAGCCGGCTCGTTCATGTCATTCCAAAAACCGTCGATCCCCTGGTCTATGAGGAATTTATATTTCTGTCCGAACCAGGATCTTGCCTCTTCTTTGAGCATGTCGGGGAAATGGACGCGCCCTGGCCAGACTCCGCCCACAAACTCCGTACCGTCTTCTTTTTTGCAGAAGTATCCGTTCTCTATCCCTTCCTCATAGGCCGGATAGCCTTCCTCAATCTTCACCCCTGCGTCAATGATAGGGACTAAATGGATATTCTGCCCCTTCATCTCCTTGACAAATTCCGGAAAATCAGGGAACTTGCCTTTATCCACCGTAAAATCCTTATACCGTTCCATATAGTCAATATCCATATACACACTGTCCAGCGGAACGCCGGCCTCCCGGTGCTGCCGGACTACCTGGCGTATGTCTTGGGCATTTTGGTATCCCCACCGGCTTTGTCCATAGCCCATCCCCCATTTGGGTGGGATATAGCTTCTGCCAATGGCATGGCGGAATTCCCTGACGATTTGGCGCAGGCTTTCCCCTTCCAAAATATAAAGTATAAACCCGCCCGGATCTACCGTTATTGTCAACCGGTCCCGCTCATAATACCCAAAATCAAATGTTACCTTCTGGGGGGCATCCACAAAAACGCCAAAACGCCCCTTCCCGTCTACCAGGAAAAAATTGTGGGCGGCATATAAAGAGCGCTTATTTTCTGTGTGGATGGGGTCATCCGTACAGTTGGACTCATAAATCCACCCCCTCTTGTTTATCCCCCTTATGCTTTCCCCCAAACCATAAATAATATCATGCCCACCCATTTCATAGGCAAAGAGGCACCCCTCCCCCTGCCTGTCGTCAACCCGCGAAAAATATGGAACCTTTTCCTGGCTTTCAACGATACCTTCCCTGCAAACAATGGCATCCGTTTCGATCGGGTTGCCGAATACAAACTTCTTCATCATGGCCTGGCCTCCTTATGGAAAAAATATACCCCGCAAAATCTTTTATACCGGGTTCTAACGGTAATTTTATTTTTGACGGCTGGCAAGGCGGCAAAATGGGGCGTACTGGACATACGCCCATTGGCGGTAACGCCGCCAGCCGCCAAAAGGCGGCACTTGGGCGTGTGCCCCCTTCCACTGAAGGTAACGGGATCCAAACATAAATAAGCCTACCTGTACGGTCAAGTACAAGGTAGGCTTCCTGATTCCCGCTTGCTGCCCTATCAATACAGGCAAGCAGTGCAGCTGAAGATTGCCGCCTCAAAGCAACCGGCCTGCCCCTTCCTGTGCAGCCGTTACCCATCCCCCCCTTGCAAGCCCGGGAGGTTTACACCTTGTAGCGCTTACGTTTCCTGTAATGTATTATAGCATGGGAGGCATTATTTGACAATTACCCGTAGCCCATTCGCCCATTTTTGCCACATTCCAAAACCGGCCCGTCAAACACGCCCCGGATGTTTGCGGACACGCATGTTGTCTCGGCAGCCAATCCTGACCCCTCTGGTGCCACAAGCTACCCAGATGTCTGCGGACACGCATGTTGTCTCGGCAGCCAATCCTGACCCCTCTGGTGCCACAAGCTACCCAGATGTCTGCGGACACGCATGTTGTCTCCTGGCAGCCAAAAGGGCCAACCTCTTGTCCTATAAAACCTCAAACCTCCCCGGCTGTTTGGATACCATTGTGTAAAATCCCCTTCTGCCCGGATGTACATTACCTGTTTATGGGCGCCCATACCGGGGCCGGATACCTGCAGCCGGTCAAGAAATATACACCTTTATCATTACAACCACCCCGCCTTGCACTTCAACGGAAATACCTGTGGGGCTTTGGAAGTTGTCTGGGGATTCCAGGTACCAGGCACGCTCGTCTGATATGGTACGCAATAGCCCGGCTTCCCCGCCTGTATAGGGTTTTTGGTCAAGTTCCAGCCACCAGCTGCAATGATCCGATATAGGTAGGCTAAGGGCATACCCTTCTTGCCCCCCGCTCCATTTTGTTGGCTCGGCAACAACGGTAAGTACTCCCGAATCCGTCTTAAAATACTGATACTGGAACGAATAGGCATAGTAGTGCCCGTCGGGGGTGCCGTCCTGAAAATATTGTAGGATACCGATATTGCCAGACTCAAAATCATTAAAAACACCTTCCGTAAAATGATCCGGAGATATGGTGCCGCTATACCAGGATTTCGAATTGAAATACTGGTTTAAATCTTCTGACTGGAACGTGCGTCCATGCCTTGCGTAAATCTCATTTTTTGCAATACGCAGATTTGCAGCGTCCAGCCCCTTTAAATCATGGTAGGTCATATACCGGATGTTGCTTTCCGGTAAAATAAACTCGGAAACTTCCTGGCCGGCCGGCTGCCCCGGGGAGGTTAAAGCATTGTAGGCTTTTAAAATTGAGTCATAAATATCCTTACTTGCGCCCCTCTCTAAAACAACTTCATATGCCGACTCGTCTGTGGCCTCTGCCAGCTCCTCATAAGTAACCTCCTTGTTATTAATGGTATAAGATACCATTCGTTGCTTTCGTTCCATATCGTTCCAGCCAAATATTTCCGCATAAGCCGTCTCTGTAAAGGAGCGGTCCAACGTCAAAAGATACCAGGCTTCGCCCGAAGCGCCACTGCCATGGTTCTCCATAAGGCGGCCGGAACGTGGGGTATAGTAAAAACGTTGTGTAGGCCCTGTTGCTGTCGTTTCTTCGTGGGGTACAAAGGAAATCACAGCATTATTGACATAGCTTAAAATATGGCAATCATAATCATCCCAAATAAAGCACTCAGGTACCTTGTCGTCATTTAAATAAAACATCGTGTACTGTAAAGGTTCATGCCCTTTCAGGCCGTCTGCATACTGCTGGTAAGCTGCCAAAACAGCAGACAGGTCTGGGTCTGGCTCCCCGGCCGGGTCAGGAACTTCCGCTAAAGGGCCAGGCAAAGCTTTTGTTGCCGCCTCCTGGGCCCCCTGCGCACCCCTGGCTTCCTCCTGGGCCCCCTGCGCACCCCCGGCCTCCTTTGTATATCCTTGAGGTGGCTTCGCATTGTTTTTATGGTTCCGGATACCAATGGATACAAATACGGCCCCGGCAATCACAACAGCCGAAACAATAGGAACAAGGGCTATCCACATAGCTTTAAGGTAGTTAAACCCTTTCTTTTGCGGCCCGCCGCCAGGCGCCGGAGCCGCCTTTGGAGGGCCTATATAAGGCGGATGACTTCCTAAGCCCTCTGCTGCTTGCCTGCTGTCCTTTCCCTCTTCTTCAGCGCCAGGAGCTAAATCATCCGTTTCAACCTTGTCTCCACAATATGTACAAAACGTCTCATTTCCTTCCAATGGTTTGCCGCATTTCTTACAAAACATAAACTCCACCTTCCTGCTATAATAATACAAAATTGTACCATATGCCTTAACAACATTCAACAAAAAACCTTTACTACACTTATATATACGATATTATTTTTGTATTCCGGGCAAATACAAGGCCCGGATGGATTGCCGGTCCGACCTTATAGATTGGCATAATGCCAATGGCCCGATGAATCAGCCCAATAAGAAGCTTCCCGTTGGCGTGGCCAGAAACCACAGGATTGGGGCCGGCAAATACCGAATATAAGGAACACAAAGGGGAAGGCCCTTTTGGTTGCCTGTACCATATTGCCTATGGGTTGCCTGCCGGTTGCCTGCTCCCGGGTTGCCTATGGGTTGCCTGCTCCCGTTTATCCCCATTTGAAACACTTTACGGAGATAGCGAAACAAATGATTGTTATGATGGCCATAACCGGAAGTAGCACATGTTCCATCAGCAACCCAAGAAATGCCGCTTTCATCCTCCCCTAATATACCATAGCCGAAAAGCCTGGTGTTATAATGTAGGGTTCTGTTTTATATAAAAACTGAATATATTTGTTGGGGAATCCCACTCTCTTTCTGCCATGCAGCCAAAACGGCAAGGCGCATTGAAAAAAAGGCGGTACAGCCCTTATATCGGGCTATACCGCCTAATCCGAAATTACTTCCTTGCCACCACAAACTTTGGAGGCCATGGTACATTGAAAGCCTTCCAGCATTTTCTTTTAAAAATATCTCGTTAGAACTTGCCCGCGTTGGCAGCTTCCTCGATTGAAACTGTCAGCCTTGATTTTATAGGGTTTTAAGGACTATTTGTGTGCTACTTGTGTGTAACGCACCTAAATTTTTATCTATTTTTGAACACTTACAGACACTTCCTTTTTCTCTGCTCAAGCATAATTTCTACCTGTCTTTTATGCTTTTCATACTCTGCCTGTAATTCTGCCCTGCGTAAAGCAATATACTCCACCGTAGAAGTAAACCCATGCTCATTGAATTTATTCATACTGTTTCTATATGCCCCGGCTTCCACAATATCAAATTTTTCTAATAATTCACGCTTTGCCTTGCCTATCCGTAACCGCCGCAGTCCTTTTTCCTTTGTCTGCCTTACTCGCTCTATGGTTATACCCTGCTCTCTGGCTACCGCTGCCATTGTCCGATTATTTATGAATATCTCTTTTATTATGCTGTTCTCTCTGTCGCTTGTATAACGCTCCACAATGCACCATAGTTGGCTTTTAGAGTGTTCGGCATACATTTTATCTATTGTTTCATCTTCAAGGCTAAAATCGGCTTGTATGGTATCGGCAAGTGTCAAATTATTATCATCTGCTAAAGGGATGTCTAAACTGGCTACCCCCTGCATCTGTATTTTCAATTCCTGCAGCAGTCCTACAGGTACACGCATTTTATCAGCTATTTCATTGTCTGTCGGCGCTCTGCCTGATTCCTGTTCTAACTCCTGTACGGTTTTCTTGTAACGTGCTATTTTCTGCCTTGTGTGGCTCGGTATTCGCACCGTAGAGCCGCATTTTTCAAGATACCGCTGTACTGACTGCCTTATCCAGTATTCCGCATAAGTCATAAACCGCACATTTGCAGACGTTTCATAATGCTGTACCGCTTCCCACAATCCAAAATAGGATTCCTGCACTAAGTCCTCCATAGGCTCATAGGCGGCATATGGTTTTATGAATTTCTTAATCAATGGCAGATTGCTTTCATACAGTAATTGCATATAATCCGTTACAGAATAACCGTTCCTAATTTCAGAAACAATTTGCTCATTCGTCATTGCAACGCACCTACCCCTTTGCTATAATTTGAGTAGATGCAGGATATAAAGAGAAGTCAGCCCACAAAAGCAACGACTTCTCTTTTATTTTATCACAAAACCGCCTTTTTGCATATTTTAAAAATATTTTGAATGGCAACAGGACTAAGCCTTTTTGAAAATGTCCGGCAGAAAAAGGCACTAACTACCCCTATGCGGCGTTTCCCTATAAACCCCCACCGCATGATATTTTATGCAAAACAAAAGGGTATCTATGTAGCCGATACCCTCAATAGGTTTATGTGTTATTATGCTATTTCTTCTTTCAATTCTTTCTTGTATTTGTAGTATGTTCCTTTTGATGTGTTATGCAAATATTCCCTCAATATCTTAGCATCGGAATATTTACCGTCAAAATCCTTTGATAAATCCCTTATAGTTTGCTTTATATGATCTGCTTTATCTGTCTTTATATTGCAACTTCCCTCTGGCCTGCCCTGCCTCTTACTTGAAGTAGCCTTACCCTCTGTCACTCGTTTAATAAGAAACTGTCTCTCATGCTCTGCCTGTTCAAATGCAAGCCGGATATTGTCTTTCAAGTTCTCCTGCTCAAACTCTGCCACAAGTTCCAGTATTCCGTTTATGAGATTATCCATTTTCTTATTACTGGATGATACTTTCTCTATATGCTTTTGTGTCCGGCGTTTATATTCGTCTGTATCTATATGCCGCTCTTTCAGAAACACAAGGGAAATACCCTTGCTTAAAAGTTCCATATACAGAGAAAAGCCTTCATCAGCATTTCTTGACATTCTACTGACTTCATCAAATATTATTGTATCTCCCGGCTTTACCTTATTCAGCAGCTTTTTAAACTCTGCCCTGTTATCTATGTCTTTGCCAGATTGCTTTTCGGATATAATGATTGCATCCCCATTGAATCCTATAATATTGTTTATCTGCCTTTCTACTTTCTGTTGGATTGTAGAAACTCTTACATAACCGTATATTTTACACATAAGCCGTTCCCTCTCATTCCCTAAAACAGTTCAAAAATAATTATAAATAAATTTATACTAAAATTATACTTGTTGTTGCTGTTATTGTCAACAGAAAATGGTATAATTTAATTAATAATATTTTTAGACTATTCAAAAAAGAAAAATAATACATGTGGGGAATCTGGGAATTGTCATAAAAGAAAGAATATGATAGAATATCAGAGAGGAACAATCGTGTTGCAAGGTGGTAACCTCCCTAAACTTCACACCCGGTTTGCCGGAGTACATAAGAGGGGAGGTGGCGCAAATGACAGCTTTTGAAATCATTTCGATTTTCATAGGTATATTGGCTCTGCTGATTGCCTTTGGTAGTTTTGTTATAGCGTTGCTTGCCTTTCTCGATAAGAGGAACAAGCGAAAATAAATAAGCCTACCTTGTTACTTGGCGGTACAGGTAGGCTTATATAGTCATCTGGAGGTCAACCACTTTGTGGGCGGTTGTTTCCTCTTTTGTATCTATAATATAGCATACTCCCCGGATAAATTCAAGAAAAAATTCCGTTAATGCAAACCGTTAGGGAAGTAATAAACTGCTGCCCTCTGTGGCTCTACAGACTTGAAATACTCGTCCGGGTTTTCTCCGGCTTCTATCAATTCCTTTCTGCATTGCTCTATCCGCTGTAAAAGTTCTTCCCGGCTCTCACCGGTTATCGCCATCACATCATCTAAAGAGAAATACTCATGCTCATTAAATGCGGATGCAAGGCTCATCCTCAAACCGCTGTAGATAGCTTCTAATGACAAATCATAGTTCTGTATGCCATCATCTATAATCGGCTCTAATTCTGCTCTGGTAACGCCATATTTGCCGTAATTCGCAAGCAGATTATTTATAAGTGTGTCCTTATCCATAATGTGATCTACCTCGTTTTCTCTTTATCGTCCAAACAGGGCCATATTTTCAGCTATCGCCTTATGCCTTGCCCTTATGTCTGGAATTGCCAAAATTTCACTGCGTTTTTTCTTTTCTTCTTCTAACCGCTTAATATCTTGCTTTTTCGCTGGATTTTTACGTCCAAAACCCGCTCCCATCTGTTCAGCATAATAGGCATATCTTTCAGGATTGTTTCGCCTGAATTTAAAAAGTTTACTATTTTCCCCACATCTTAACGCTTTTATAAAATCCTCATAGCTTGTAATCTTCTTTTCGCCCATTGTATCTACCTCGCTGTTTGTGTGTTCAGGCTGTTTTATTCGTCCAGAACAAATTCCACAATAAAAATCCCATAGCTTACTTGAAGTTTCTTCCCCTATTTCTGCAAGCCGCTTCTCCCTTTCTTTCGTGTTTGGCGGTGCGGAATACACATAATTGTATATTTTTACCATGCGCTCATATTCTGCTTGATTCATATAAATTTTCCCTCCTACCTAAAGCTATATGGTTTATTTTTGAATGTGTTTTCAGTAAATCGTGATTTTCGTTCTGCTTCTCTTTCTTTTCTATATCTATCTCTATACTGCCTGTACAATTCCCGGTTCTCTTTAGCAAATTGCGACAACTCCTGAAGCTGTCCTTTGCAATCATTGTTCATTATTTTCTTGTATTGTGAATAGGTCATAGTTCCGCTTTCCACCCGTTCCATATCCATAATATCCTGTCTTGTGATTCGTCCGAGCATATAATCTTTTTCAAGATTGAATACCGCCGTCCTTTCTGAATCGCTTAATGAATTTATGGCTTGTTCCCGTTCTCGGCTTCCTTGCGGCGTGCTAAATACTTTGCTGTGCAGCCTTGCTATTCGTGCGTTCATATTGATACCTCATTCTTTCTTTATGATAATTTTTATTGTTACCTTAAAATCACTTATCCGGCAGATATGCAATCGGATAGCCTTTCGCTTCCAATCCGTAAAACCGCTTCAAATCGTCTGACATACGCCTTTTCAATAATGACATTTCGGGATAAATTCTTCTAAGCGTTGCACGCACTATGTATAAGTGGAGATTGTATTTTTCACATACCATAGTGCAGATTTCAGTTTCAAGAACATATCCCTGCTGCCTAACCACGCTTAAAACCTCATTTCGCAGGATTTCTTCAACATATACTTTAAAACTCATCTTCTCCCTCCCCATAATCCAGTTTCATTCCCAATTTTGGTAAATCCTCGCTCTGTAGAGTTGCAGGTTCTCCCAGTTTTGGCAGTTCGGCAGCAGTTAATACCCTGCGTTCCGGCTGGTCTATCGTTCCGAACTTAAATTCCTGCTCATTGCTCCATTTTGTATTATTAGCATTGTTAAGCCAGTAGATGGTTCCGGCATTATTTCTGTTTTCACCAAGTTTTTCTTCATAAAATGTTTCTATCAGACTGTAAGCCCTTTGTAAAATATCAAAATCCTCTGTAGCAACAATCCGTTTATAATCTGGATTTGTTCGGCTATAGGCTTTCCCATCTGAATTAACGCCCTTAACATAATCAAGCAATGTCTGTTTATCAATTCCCAAACATAATGCAAGGCCGGATTTTGTAGGATTACGCACCCATGTAGTAACCTTTTCCTGCGTATCTTCATCAAGAACCACTTTTACACAGCTATTAAAATAGTCTATAACCTTTCTCATTACTTCTTCTCGCGTCAACACAGTTCCATCACCTCCCTGTAAAATCTGCTCCATCTGGTTTAAGCTGAATGTCACACCGCCAGATTTCTTCAAATCTTCCCATTGCCGCACCATAAAACGCTTCTTTTCTTCAATATCACTCATACTATCCCTACTTTCTACATATTTACCTTTTTATAATTTGTACACATGTGATGTACTTGAATTTTTACGCCCTTGCAACTACTTCTTTATCCTCCCATGAACGAAGTCTCCGATAATATTTATGGATTTTTTTGTGACATCCGGGACAGAGTGAAACGAGATCACTCATAGGTTCGTTTCCAAGATTGGAATAACAGATATGGTGAACCTGCAAAACAGGCGTTACACCGTCTTTCTGCAATCCGTTTGGCCTACCGCACATGACACAACGGTTACCGTCAAGCTGTAGGCGTTCTTCCCTCTTTGCCGACCATGCGTCCGACTTCATGTAGCTGCTATATTCCTTACTGTGTTTCCGCATTTTTCCTCAACTCCTTTGCTTTCCGCTCAAATTCATTAACAACTGCCAAAATCAAAGCAATCGCAAACTTATCATTGTTATATTTCTTTGATAGTTCGCCGGATTCACCAACGACATTTTCCCAATAAATATCCTCGTCACTCACATCCACATATTTCTTAAAGTAACGCCAGCAATCCGTAAATAAGTTATAAATACGTCTTAATTCTTCATCACTCACCATCACAAAACCTCCATGCATTTTCTTTTCAATAGTTGATACGTTTCTGAATATTCGTTCCGTTCCTGCGGATATGCTCTGATGTGTCTTTCAAAATCTTCCTGCATGACAGAAAGCATATGATTTCTCTGCTCTATCGTCCTGATTCTTGAAATTGGCTCTCTGTATCTGTGATAAAACATCGCCACTTCACAACTACACTTTGGAACATCTGCCAACTGAATAATACCCATAATATGTTTTCCTCTCTTTCTGAAATTCCGTTACAAAAACCGTAAAATTGCTTACATTCATTTTGCACACTTCAATTCACTAAAGTGCTTGAAACCGTTGATTTTACTGGATTTGTGCATTCTGTGTATTTCATATGTAAGGCTCTAAAAATCAACTCTATATACCCTTACGTACAGAATACACAGCTTGCACATTTATCCCTTCGTCAGTCAAATGGAAGTAGGGTATCATCATCTACTGCAACAAAATCATCTTCTGCTAGTTCATATCCTTTGACAACATTTCTTACAGTTCTTCCATTAACAGTTCCACTTGTCGCAAATATGCCCTTTACCTTTAATTCTGTAAAAAAATTTCCTTTGTTTTCTATTCCACATCCAGAAGCCGAACACCATTTTGAATAAGTTTCATAGACTGTCTTCGCAGATACATTCTTGTCGGACTTCACCAAACATTCAGAGATAAACCGCCCAATCTTATCAGAATCATTTTCGTATTCTTCTGTAGAACCTTGTACGGCAGCAGGCGGCGTTAATCCCTCCCGGCGATATAAATATAACCCCTCAATCATCCAGTTCAAAATTCCTGCTGATTCTGCTTTCAAATCATCCTTTAACTTCTTATTTTGCTCACTCTCTTCAAAATGTTTATTAAAACTAACCACTCGTACACGTCCACTTTTGAAAATGGTATTATCTGTGATTGTCGGCAAATAATTTGTATTCAAAATCAACTTAAACTTAGGTGTAAAACTAAATTCATTCTGATGCAGAAATCTAGCTGTTACCCGGTCTCGTCCTGTCAGTGTTTTTACAAGCGAAGTATCAAATATCATTCTCTTTGGCGGCTCCGATGCAATAACAAGCCTTGCCCCTGCCAATTTTGCGATATCCGGTGACGCCGTCCGGCTGTCCTTATTTTGTTTGACTGCTAAAGTTTCTGGGGATATTGTCGCTCCATAGTCCGCCAATATAAATAAAGCCGATTCACAAACTGTACTTTTCCCATTTCTCGTAGAACCGCCAAAAAAGAAATATAATTCTTCCTCTGCTGTACATCCTGTTAGGGATACGCCAAAAACTTTTTGCAGATACTTTATTTTTCCACTATCGTCCTCCATGATTTCAGAAATAGTCTTTTTCCATAGTGGACATTGGGCAGCAGGCTCATAACTAGTATTACAAACCTTTGACAATAATAAATCAGCATTATGCTTTAATATCGTTGGCTTATCTCCCGATAAATCTAAGACACAATTCTTGCAATTTAAGAGAAAATCTTCTTTGTCGAGTTCCTCATTTTCAAAATAATTCAAGTCCTTTGCGTCATTTATCATTGTATTTCTATCACGATAATTCATTAAGCGTGATGCATATTTCAGATAGCTTTCTCTCTGTTTTTCATCTAATTCGGGATTACTGACCGCATAAGATAACAGAGCATCTGCTAATTCTTTAGCATTCCTTTTCGCCCTCATTCCCTCGGTATCTGATACCCATTTAATACCGTTGTAGTACATCCAATCCTTCTGCGTTGGATTATACCGGCTTACATCTTTAAATACAGTGGAAAACAGTTCTGCGCTCCCTTTGTCATTTGTTGCATAGTTTTTAGCAGCATCCAGTTCAATCAGCTTGTCCACGAGATTAATTTTTCGGTTCTCTACATGCCTTACGGATTCTTTAACGGTACTCTTATTGAGTGCATTTTCAATCAATGTTTGCAAATCTTCCTTTGTGTGGTTCTTCATATAATCACTAATATCGCCCTTTTCTGGCACTTCTGGCGGTATAATCATGGTTGCAATTCCTACCGTATTTAGTAATGCTGTAATACGCTCCGCATCCGCAATTCCGGCTTTGTCGTTATCGCCAAATACTGCAAATCTACCACCCTTTAAATATGGTAATAACTCTTTTTTAAAAGTGTTTGTACCTCCGCAAGTGAAACTGATACAACCATTATTCCATAAACATTTAGTGTCTTTTTCTCCCTCTGTATAGCAAACAAGACTTTTCTTCTCAATGGCGTTCTTCACTTCCTTTAAATGTCCGTTACAGAAAACCGCATAAGTTGTATCAACTCCATCTGTTCCCTTTGTAACGTGTTCGCCGTCTCTTATACCTCTTGGAAAACCCTGTTTTTCTTTGTCTTTCATGCGAAAATGTGAACATAAATATTTTTCTGTCACAAAATCGTACATTTTATATTCATCTTCTGTATTGTAATAAAGAAACTTTTCAAATGGTGTAAACCCTCCGCTATCGGATTTATCCTGCCACAATCCAGCATCTTTCTTTAGTTGATGATAAATACTTCCACACACAGAGCAATAACACATAGGCATCCCATTTCTTCCAATTTTCATAGAGGCACTTGGTAAATTATCATTGTGATAGAAACAGTTAAAAATAATACCGTTACCACTCCTTTTTACCTTACTACTGCGTGACCTTATGTATTGCTCTAATGCGGTAAATTCTTCTTGCCCTGTCATTCTCATTCACAGCACCCCATTTCTAACACATGGCGTATCTGCTCTGCTTCCTCGTCGATGGCATCCATTTCTTTCTGCGCATACCTGTAAAAATATTCATCTCCACTGTGTTCTGTCTGCAACTGTTCCAATATCGCATATCTACGCACTAACTCTTTTTGCTGTTTTTTCAGTCGGTATCTTTTCAAAATATTCATTCTGATGTACCCCCTTTATAAAGGAAACCCGTTTCCTCATAGAATTTCTTAGGATAAATCAAATAAGAATATTGTCGGCTCTTTGGTGTCCTGTGGTATGCAATTCCCCAGTTTACCGCACCACTTTGAAGCAACAGCCTTACCGTCTGACAATCTACTTTTAAGGCTTTAGAAGCGACTGCAACAGGGATATTTGCACATTCAAAAATAGGTTCACTCATATCATCACCGCCTTACCGCTCCGCTGCTAGTCGATCAATAATTTCATATATTATTTTTCTCTCTTCTATACTAACCTTGTCATCGTAGCGAAGCATTCTACTGAAATTACTATCTGACAGCCCATATTCTTTTGCTGCTTTCCATAATGGAACTCCTTTTGATTTTGCATACTTCTTTATCTCTGTTCTCAAATCCATATTTCATACCTCTCTTTACAAATGCAACAATTTGTTATTTACAACCGGCTGTAATTGTAGTATAGTGAATACAACAAGAAAAATATATCTTTTTATATGTCTGTTTTATAATATTTTTCCGCAATAAAAAGATAATTTTATCTTTTATTGATAGGAGGTGTAATTATTGGCATTTAAGTCAGAAAACCATGAGGATATGTCTTTGTTCAAGAATAGATTATGGAAATTAATGGAGAATAGCGGCGTTTTTACAGCAAAAGGTCTTGCCAAAAAACTCTATAAAGAAAAACTTGTCATCGTTAAGCACAGAGATACTACTGAATACCCTTATGAGCGCAGCAAAGCCGATGCTGCAATAGGTTCTATAGAAAAGAAAATACAAACTCATTTAAATTCAGATGATACCAGCAAGCTGCAAGGAGAATACGCAAAAGCATATAGTACTTTTTTCCATTGTTCCACAGACTATTTATTTGGAAATATTGAATGCACAACCCACCAGAAACAGATATGCAAGGATTTAACCGGGCTTGCAGAAGATGCTATAGACATATTAATAGAAAGCAATAACTCTTACGTTCCTTATGCAGTAAGCACAATAAATTTTCTGCTGGAAAAAGATAGTCACATTAATGATAAGCTAGAATTACTCCGTTTAATACCTCAATATATTTTATCTAGTCAAAATATAAAATCATTTGATGAATGTGGTGTTCCACGTATGGAAAATAAGAATATAGCATTGCGTGACGAATACGGAACGGCTCTTGGACTTGTTCCCGTTGATAAAATGGCAAATATATTTTTACTTTCTATTAACGAATTATTATCAAAATTAAAAAATAGTATATCAACTAAACAACTCCGAAAAACTCCAAGTATTTTCGAGATTCTTGATGATATGTTATTCGATTTGATTCGTATGGAGGAAATCAGAAATAATCTTGACGGATTCAATTTTGATATTGATAATCTATCAAGAATGGATCGCCGTTTTAACGAAAACAAAAAAAGATTAGTTTACTTATATGACTGTGATAATATCAATGATATTGACTTTAAAGAATTTAAAACTAAATATCCACAATATAGTGATGCTGATATAAATTTATTAAAAGATATGTTAGATTTTTAGAAAGGAAGTGATTTAATGGCGTTACTAAAGTGTCCAGAGTGCAAACATGATGTATCAGATAAAGCCGCCGCCTGTCCTCACTGTGGTTATCCTATAAGTAGTCCTACCAGTACAAAACCACGTATCAGAAATGGTAAACCAACAAAATTACCCAATGGATACGGAACAATCTACAAACTGCCTGGAAAACGTTCAAAACCATTTAGGGCTGTCAAAACTGATAAATGGGTACTGGATGCCGCTACAGGCAAAAGCAAACAGATACGCTTTACTATCGGCTACTATGCCACTCGTGAAGAAGCTATGATTGCTCTTGCTGAATACAACGAAAATCCGTATGACATTAAAGCGGATAGCATTACATTTTCAGAAGTATATAAAAAATGGAATGAGGGGTATTTCCCTACGCTCTCCAATCCGTCCAGTATCAGGACTATCACAGCGGCATACGCTTATTGTAACGGTCTTTATAATATGCGTATGAAAGATATAAGGGTATCACATTTAGAGGGTACTATCTTAAATGCAGATGTCGGAGACAGTACAAAGGGCAGAATTAAAAGCCTGTTTAATATGATGTATAAGTACGCTGTAGCGCATGATATTGTAGATAAAGATTATGCTTCTGTTATGTTTGCAAACGGTAATCCTATCAAGAGAGAACGCACAAAAGAACCCATACCGTTTACGGGTGAAGAAGTGCAGCAGTTATGGAATAACAAAGACTTGATACCTTTTGCCGATATGGTACTGATAGGAATATACAGTGGATGGCGGCCGCAAGAATTATCTATACTGCAAATTGCAGATATTGACCTTGAAGCAGGGATCATGAAAGGCGGCTTGAAAACGGATGCCGGTAAAAATAGAATTGTTCCTATCCATCCAATAATAAAGCCGTTAATTGAAAACCGTATGAAAGAAGCTGGCACTCTGCAATCTGAATATCTCTTTAATGATGTAAACGGGCAGCAAGGTACATATATGACCTATGACAAATACCGCAAGAGATTTCAAAAGATCATGGATAGGTTAAAAATGAAGCACCGCCCACACGAAACCCGACATACATTCATCACAAAGGCAAAAGCATGTGGTGTTGATGAATATATCTTAAAGCTGATTGTAGGACACGCCATAGAGGATATTACCGAAAAGGTATATACCCATAGAACAATGGAGCAACTAAAATCCGAAATGGAGAAAATCACAAAATAGAAAGGAGTTGATGCAGATTGATTGTAACAATCAAAAAGGCTCTACAGTACCGCAAATACCATAGAGCCGACACCCTGTAACCATCTACTAAAACAATTAAAGGGAGTATGTTCATTGTAGCATACTTCCCGACCAAAAGAAAGGAAGATTTTACAATGAAGAAGATTAAGAATATGACCGCCGCCGAAGCAAAGGAAGCCTTTACCAAATGGGAAGTAAAGCATCCCCGGCATGATGATTTTGATTTTAATTCCACACAGATCGGAAATTACAAAGAACTTTTCAGACTAGCAGACAGAGAAAGCATTATTGATTTGATTTATGACCTTTTCAATTATGGCTTTATGGCAGGGTATAAGCAAGCAGAAGCCGAACAGAAAGCAAAGGTTAATAAGCGTGTAAAGGATGATATGCACCGCCGCCTTTTGGAACTTGTCTATTATCTGCCTTTTGGGTACAGAGCAGAGTATTTCTATTGCATGATGTCCTATCTGTTGCCGGAAGATTGTTTTTATCTTATGCCAAACAGAGTAACAAAACCTATGCTTGAAATCCGGGCAGAACGTGAGGACAGAAAATCAAAGGAAGCAGAGCCGGAGCCGGAACAGACCGCAGAAGAAAAGCAAGCCAGAGAATACCGCTGCAATATCGCAAGAATGGTATACGATATTGAAAGCCTTGATACTATCGAAAGCATATACAGCTTTATCATGGGTATGTTGTCAGTAAAGAAAGGTGGTGCCGCTGATGAATAGAAACGACATAACAAAAGCAATAGCCGAAGATTTATTGAATAATGATGCACTGGACGAACATAATTTCTCTTATGATACTGCTGCCCTTCTTGAATATGTTCAGAATATCATTTTAGAGCATTTAAAGGATTATTCTTTACTGTCTGGCACAATATTATAAGCATAAGCAATAACCGTTACATAAAACCGTATTAGAGGGTGTCTGCAAAGTGCAGATGCCCTTTTCTTTATCCTAAAAATTTGTGTGCTACCTCATGTGTGCTACCTGTGTGTTACTTGTGTGCTACGTGGCAAAATTCAGGGCTTCCGCTGACAATCCACATCAACGGAAGCCCTTAAAAATACGCTGTTTTTTAGAATTTACCTTCCTTAGCAGCTTCCTCGATTGAGACGGCCACTGCCACCGTCATGCCAACCATGGGGTTGTTGCCGGCGCCAATCAGGCCCATCATCTCCACATGTGCCGGAACAGAAGAAGAACCAGCAAACTGGGCATCGGAATGCATACGCCCCAAAGTATCCGTCATACCATAGGAAGCCGGGCCTGCTGCCATGTTATCTGGATGCAGGGTACGCCCTGTGCCGCCGCCGGAAGCCACGGAGAAGTATTTCTTGCCTTTTTCCTGGCACTCTTTCTTGTAGGTGCCTGCTACCGGATGCTGGAAGCGGGTCGGGTTGGTAGAGTTGCCGGTGATGGAAACGTCCACGCCTTCTTTCCACATAATCGCAACGCCCTCGCGTACATCATTGGCGCCATAGCAGTTTACTTTGGCACGCAGGCCCTCCGAATAAGATTTCCGGTACACTTCCTTTACTTCACCGGTATAATAATCCATCTCGGTTTCCACATATGTAAAACCGTTAATCCTGGAAATGATCTGTGCCGCATCTTTGCCCAAGCCGTTCAAAATCACGCGCAGAGGTTTTTTGCGGACTTTGTTGGCCTTCTCCGCAATGCCGATAGCGCCTTCTGCTGCCGCAAAAGACTCATGGCCTGCCAGGAAAGCAAAGCAGTCGGTATCTTCTTCCAAAAGCATCTTGCCCAGGTTTCCGTGGCCTAAGCCTACTTTACGCTGGTCGGCAACCGAACCCGGGATGCAGAAAGCCTGAAGGCCCTCGCCGATAGCGGCCGCGGCATCGGCTGCCTTGCGGCAACCCTTCTTAATCGCAATCGCCGCACCTACCGTATATGCCCATTTGGCATTCTCAAAGCAGATGGGCTGGATGCCCTCTACCATTTTATATACATCAAGACCTGCGTCCTTGGTGATCTTCTCCGCTTCTTCAATCGAAGCAATACCATAGCTGTTCAGTACCGCATCAATTTGTTTGATACGCCTCTCATAGGATTCAAATAATGCCATGACTTCTAATTCCTCCTTCAATTACCTGTATTTGACTTATCGGGTAACGCAAACTCCGCTTTGCTCCGTTTGCGTTGCGGACATATTTACGCTTTGCGTAAATATGTCCTTTATTCTTGTCTTGGGTCGATGACTTTTACGGCATCGGCGACGCGGCCGTATTGGCCTTTGGCTTTTTCCCAAGCCGTATTGGGGTCATCGCCTTTCTTAATGAAATCAGTCATCTTGCCAAGGCTTACAAACTGATAACCAATGATCTGGTTGTCCGCATCCAGGGCAATGCCCGTCACATAGCCTTCTGCCATCTCCAGGTAACGAGGTCCTTTTACCAAGGTGCCATACATGGTTCCCACCTGGGAACGAAGCCCTTTGCCCAAATCCTCCAGTCCGGCGCCGATAGCCAGCCCTTCCTCGGAAAACGCGCTCTGGGTCCTGCCGTAAGCGATCTGCAGGAACAGCTCCCTCATGGCTGTGTTGATCGCATCGCATACCAGGTCAGTATTCAATGCTTCCAATACCGTCAAGCCCGGAAGGATCTCTGCCGCCATGGCTGCGGAATGGGTCATGCCAGAGCAGCCGATGGTCTCCACCAAAGCCTCCTGGATAATACCTTCCTTTACGTTCAGCGTGAGCTTACAAGCCCCCTGCTGAGGGGCACACCAGCCAATGCCGTGAGTCAAGCCGGAAATGTCGGCAACCTGTTTGGATTTCACCCACTTTGCTTCCTCCGGGATGGGAGCGGCACCATGATGAACGCCCTGTGCAACTGTGCACATCTTCTCAACTTCATGTGAATAAATCATGTTAAAACTCCTTTCAACTATGTAATTTCCTGAAGTACGCGGCCTAACCATCCCAAAAATCCCCGATAGCACCGGCATGCCTGAAAATCCGCCCCACTGCCTGCACGCCCGCTTTGTAGTGGATTTACCCAAATTCCGTTAACGCAACCCCGCTGCGCCGCCTTCCTTTGGGCGGCCCACCCTTCTGCCCGTTCGGTCCGGATTGTGGCGCACATCTGCCGGAAAACCATTTTCAGGCACATCCTGCTGCATAAACAGCCAACCTTTGCCTCGACCCCGCAAGGTTGGCAACCGGAAATATCAGGATCGTTAAATGGATCACATCATACTGTTAATATTTTCTCACAAAATAATCAATTAGTCCAGTAAATTTTTTAGAAAAATACAGGCCTCGCCTCCCAAGGGAGCCCTATGCCTTATTTTAAAATATCACATAAAATCCGGGTCAGCTCCCCTATATCGACCGGCTTTGCAATATGCCCGTCCATACCGCTTTGCAGAGCTGCTTTCTTGTCTTCCTCAAAAGCATTTGCCGTCATGGCGATAATAGGGATATGGGAGTAAACCGACCCTGTCAGCCCCCGGATATGCCGGGTAGCCGTGTATCCGTCCATAACGGGCATCTGCACATCCATCAAAATCAGGTCATATTGGCCCGGCTGCGCATTCCGGATGATTTCCACCGCCTCCGCGCCGTCTTGGGCCCGCTGAATCTCAAAACCGTATTGCTGCAAAATCTCAGTGGCAATTTCCCGGTTCAGTTCATTATCCTCCACCAAAAGGACCTTTTTCCCCCGGAAATCCAAATCTATGGCCTTTTTATTTTGCCCTGCCTGGCATTGGGCGCTGCCGGCGCTTTCCAAAAGCGCAAAGTCCACATGGATAATAAACTCCGTGCCCTGGTTCAACGCCGTTTCCACGCGGATGGAACCTCCCATTAAATCCACAATGCTCTTGGTAATGGCCATGCCAAGGCCGGTGCCTTGGATCCCGCTGACCGTGGAAGTCCGCTCGCGCTCAAAAGGCTCGAATACTTTCCTGGCAAATTCCGGCGTCATGCCGATCCCGGTGTCTTTTACCCGGAACTCAAAAGAACCATACCCTTCCCGTAAGCTGTCCCGTTGGGACACGCTAACGGAGATAACCCCTCCTTCCGGCGTAAATTTAACGGCATTCCCCAGAAGGTTGAGCAAAACCTGGTTCAAACGCAAACGGTCGCAAAGGATATTTTCATTTTTTATGCCCGCGGCCTCGACTGCCAATGTCTGCCGCTTTTCCTGCATCTGGCCTTGTACAATGGTATTTATGCCATGCAGAATATCCGAAAGGTTGCAGGGGGAGACGTCCAAATGCATTTTCCCGCTCTCGATGCGGCTCATATCCAGCACATCGTTAATCAGGCTGAGCAAATGGCTGCTGGCCATGCGGATTTTTATCAGGTAATCATGCATGCGCCCCACATCCCCTTCCGGCTCGCACCGGATTGCCAAATCGGTAAACCCAATGATCGCATTCATCGGCGTGCGGATGTCATGGGACATGTTGGAAAGGAAGATACTTTTCGCCTTGCTGCCCTCTTCTGCCTGCATTTTCTCCCAACGCAAAACCTCGTTTTTCTGACGTTGCCATAAATACACCAAAAATACGGCCAATACCACAAACATTACCAACAAAAGCTGAATCATCCCGTTCCTGGTAAGGGTAGCGCGGACAGCCTCCACATTGGCGCTGACCGTGTCGTAATGGATGGTCGTGGTCAAAAACCAGCCTGTCCCTTCGACCGGTGCGTAATAAGTATAATGCAAAAACCCCTGAAGGTAGTAAGTCGAAATGCCGCTCCTGCCCGCCATAATGTCTTCTTGCATTTTCTTTACCGAATCCCCGTCCAGAAAAGAGGCAGCAGATTCCAGGGCGGAAAAAACATTGTCATTGTCTTTTAAATGGCTATGGGGGGTTTTGACGACATAGGAGCCGTCCTTCAAAATTACATTAGAAAAAATCTGGTCTTCGTCGTTTTTAAGGGAAAGCTTACGGGACACCGCACTGGCACGGATGCCCATAACGCCGCCCTTCAATGGCCTCCCGCCAAAGACAAGCTTTGGGGCAGCCGCCGCAATGAGCACCATGTTTTCCGTACCCATGGTTTGGTTAATGGATATTTCCGGCTCCCGAAAATCAGACTTTGATAAAAAAGAAAATTTGGAAGCTCCGGAAAATGTACCGTCCTTGGCATATACGGTCCCGTATTCATCTACCAAAGCAAAGAAATCAAACCCATAAATATCTGCCATACGGGAAATGTAATGGCACAGGGACGCCTCATTTTTCAAATCCTCCTCCCGGGCCATTTGCATGGCTATCTCCAGGTTCCGGATCTGATGGTCCAAGCCGTCCTGCATTTGACGCCCGGTCTGGGTAGAAAGTTCTTCCAAATAGAATTCACTAATGTTATGTACGGATGCCTCTGTCGCTTTTTGAGAGGAATTCATAAACCATCCGGTAGAAAAAATCAGCGCCAGCAAAACGACGACACTTAGCAAAGAGAGGATAATCAAATTTTTCTTCTGGCATATTGCACTTTTTTTCCTGCAAAACCATTCTTCCATGTCAATTTCTCTCCCTCATCTTTCCAATACTTTTGTTCCGCCTTCTACGAAATTATATACTGGCATGTTTCATTATAAGCATTCCAGCCGCCATCGTCAAGAGAGTTTGAAAATTCCTCTTCCATACCGGTCAGTGCGAAGGTTCTCCAAAACAGGGAAAATAGCTTTCCATCTTCTCCCTGGCCTGGAACCCCATGGAAAATTCCACTGCCAAGGCATCTATCCCCCCTTCCTCTACGTGGATCAGCAGATATTCCCCTTCCTTTTTTATTACCCCTGCCACAATTAGCCCCCTCTCCCACCCTCCATTTTCCTGATTCGCCCCCTGATAGCAGACCCTTTCCCCCACCACGTCTACACTGCCAAACAATGCGTCAGCCAGGCCCTCGCTAAGGACACAGCTTCCCTCCCGGCCCGTCAGGCCATAACTTCCGGAGAGGGTTTCCACAGGGAAAACCAGGTCCATATTCCCGTATACCCCCAAGATCCGGGCCTTCCGTTTCCGCCCCGTGCTGTCTGAGGCAACATCCCTTTCCCCTTCGATGCGCCATCCGGCTATATCCGTGACCCCCTGGGCCCCTCTTTTGGCCCATTCTTCCCACTGCCGGATCTGCCCTACGTCTACCCCGCCCCCGGCACAATCTGCTTCCAGGCGGTATGGGGCCAAAAACAGGCAGCTCCACACCCTGCCAGAAACCGTCCGGGATACGCCGGCCAAAAGAAAAAGCCAGGCTAAAGCCCTTGCCGCTTTCCTCAGTTTTTTTATCCTGCCGTTTTTGCGCTCCATCTGCCTATCCCTCTACCTGGCGGACGCGGGCGCCTTCCCCTATCACCTGGTTGCTGCCTGTGATAATCGGGTCCGAATCCTGGAGCCCGCCTTCCACGGCCACCTCGGTATCCCCCTGGCAAACCACCCTCACGTCTACCCTTTCCGCCCGGAGTTCCTCCCCCAAAATCGCCTTTCTGGGCCTGGCTACCAGGCAATAATACCCTTTTACGTCCTTGCGCAGCCCTTCTATAGGGATCACCTGCCTATATGTTTCTGACTGCCTCCTGCACTCATAGCCGGCCACCGTCCCCAAAGGGAGGCCGCTGCCGGAAAATTCGGCCCAAAAGACGCCTTCTTCCCCCAGAAGGCTGATTTCCCGGATCACGGCCTCCCTTTTTTGATTGGACCCGGGAACGGTGACAGCCAGGACATCCCCCACGGCTATCTTTTGCCCTTCTTTTTCAAATTTGCCTTCAAAACAAAAATCCCCTAAGGCAATGGACAGCCGTTCTTCCCCTGTGCTGGCCTTCCCTGCCTCCACCTCCTGGTCTACCACGGTTCCGCCCCGCCCTGCTGCCACTTGCCCTTGCCGCGCTATAAGTAAAGAAATCTTTTCCAGCCCTTTTTCGGTTTCCCGGATATCCAGTTCCAGCTCTTTTTGTGCCAGCAAAGACAGCCTTCTTTTTTGTTCTTCCCCCAGCTTAGCGTATTGATCCCTCTTAGCAGCTTGTTCCAGCTCCCATTGGGCCCTACGAACGGCTTTTTGAAGAGATTTAAGCTTTTTCCCCTCTTCCTGCCACTCCGACTCCCGCCGCTTGGCCTCTTCTTCGTAAGCCTCCCGCAAAGCTTGCTGGGAACTGGTCTCCCCGGAAAGGATCCTCCGGTTTTGATTGCCGATCTGGTCCATGCGGGATTCTGCCCCGTCAACCTGGTCCTCCCACCGTTCTTCGGTATCCTCCAGGTCTTCCCTGGCCCGTTCCAGTTCCCTCCTCTTTTTTGCCAATTCTTTTTCCCCCCTCCCTTCCTCCTCCATTTCCCCTAACTCATCTTCCAGGTCCGCCACTTTCCTTTTGGCGGCCCGGACTTCGGCGTTTCGGGAGTTTTTCGCCGAATTTAATTGCTGCCACGCTGCCTCTTCCTCTTGATCCTGCAAAATCCACAGCTCATCCCCGGCCAAAACCCGTTTTTTCTCGTAATCCTCTTTTAACCTTTGCTGCCCTTCCTCATATTCCATGGCCTTTTTCTCATACTCATCCTGCCCTTCTTCCAGCTCCCGTTGTGCCAGTGCCAACTCCCATTCTGCCAGTTCCGTTTCCGTTACCTGGGGGTAAACCTCTCCGGCCACCCTTTCTTTCTCCCACTGCAGCTTTTGCTTTTTCAACTTCACCTCCCAGGCCGCCTTCTTTTCCTCCATGGAATCCAAGTCAAAACAAAACAGCACGTCCCCTTCCTCCACCTGGCTTCCCGGCGAAACCGCTACCGAAGCAACCCGTAAACCAGGGTCAACCTGGCAAAAATACAATTCCTCCTGCTTTACCGTTCCGGTTCCCGCCGCCACCGTTTCCACCGCCTTTTGGCGCATCCGCTGGCAGGCCACTTTGGGCACCGTAACGCTATCATATATACGTGAGGCAATGGTGCAAAAAAACATTGCCACGAAAAAACCGGCCAGGCACCTTTGGGATACCCGTGCCGTATCTATGCCTTTTTTGCGCTCTCCCATAGCTTCCCCCTACTCCTTAATCCCATAGGCCGCCACGCCCTGTTCCATCTTCCCTTGACCGGCCAGGTACAAGAGCACCGGAGGCGCCATCATAATCAGCCCCGCCGCAAAAGCCACCGCCGCTTTGTCCTGTACGATGTCCGGCAAATACAAAGACAAAGGCCACAAGCGTAAGTCCCTTAGATATGCCATGGGCTGTTCCAGGGCATTCCATCCATCCATAAACCCGAAAACCAAAGCCGTTACCATGCCCGGATAGCCGATCGGTAAACCAATGAAGAAAAAAGTTTCCGCCTCCCCTGCCCCGTCCAGGTATGCCGCTTCCAAAAGCGAACGGGGAACCGCCTCAAACGAACGGGCCATGATATAAACCGGAAACGTAGACCAGGCCCCCGGCAGGATCATGGCAAGATGGGTGTCCAGCAGCCCCATGCGCCCTAATACCAGATAATTAGAAACCTGAACCACCTGGAAAGGAAGGACCAACAGCAAAAGGTACAGGCAAGACAGCACCCTTTTCCCCGGAAAAGAAAAACGTGCCAGCGCCCACGCCGCCGGGGCCCCTATCAGAAACTGTCCGAAAAGCATGGGAAACACTTGTATGCAGGAATTCCAAAACATCACAAAAAAGCCAGGGGACCGTAGCAGTAGTTCAATCAAGGCTTCCAAAGACGGATAAGCTGGCAACATCGAGGCGCGGACCGGCGCCTTCCCCATACCTAAGGGAGACAAATACCGCCATGCCAGTTCGTCTTCCGGCATAAAAGAAGCCCCTGCCATAAGCAAAACCGGAAAACACGTTAAAAAAGAAGCCGCTGCCAAGATAAAGAACTGGATGCGGCCTTTCGCAGTTTGTGCCATATTGCCCATAGATCCCCCTTTCTTTGCCTGCGGTGGGCCGGTCTACGCGGCATAACCCCCTTTGCGCCGCAGGCGGCGGCCCACTTCGCCATATACAATGGACTTTTTAGGCAAGCCCACTTCGCCTTTCGGTCCTGCCCGGAGGGCTGGCCCATAACCCATACTTCCCTATAGATAAAGATATGCCGCGGCGGCCTTTTGGCAAGTATCCCCCGGCCTATGCCTTGTGCCTATTGCCACATTTGTAAACCTGTTTTTGCTTGCCTTCTGGCCGGCACTCCCCGGCCTATGGCTTTCCTTATTGCCACATTTGTAAACCTGGTTTTGGCTTGCCTTCTGGCTGGCATCCCCCGGCCTATGCTTTGCGCTGCCGGGCAGCTGCAGCCTTGGCTGCCCCGAAGCACGGCAAAAAAGCCAAAAGCAAAAACATGGCCCCTGTACACATTTTCTGCACATCCAGGTTTAAAAACCAATGCCCAAACAGATGGGGGATCAGATAAATAGAAGGATCCGGATAAGCCCCCGCCAAAAGGTAGGCCTCCCGGTAAACCCGGAATGAATTTACAAGGGAAAGGACCAATACCATCGCCATGGCGCCTCCCAGGTTAGGGAGGGAAATATGGCGGATCCGGGCGAAAACACCGGCACCGTCCACTTTTGCAGCGTCATAAAGGCCCTCCGGGACGGCGCTTAACCCGGCCAGCCACAAAAGCATATCATATCCGATATTTTTCCAAAGGTATGTTCCTACCAATATAGGGAAAGCCGTATCGCCATTTACCCAGTCCCTGCCCCAGCCTTCCCCCGTAAGGAAAGTAAGAAACTGGTTTAAACAGCCATCCGGGCAAAGAAGGATCTTCCAAGCCAAGGCTATGGCGGCGGCAGGGACCGCCATCGGCAACATCAGGCCGGCCTTAAACCATTGGCGGCAAAGGCCGGCCCTGTAAACCAGCAGGGCCAAAACCAGCGATACTATAAAAAGCAAAGGGATGGCAACCGCCAAAAAACGGAACGTATTGCCGAATGCCAGGCGGAATGCCTGATTGTTCCAGACGGCCCTATAATTGTCCAGCCCTGTGAAAGATTGGCCCATGGCGTCTAAAAAAGAACGGCGCACCACGTCCATAAACGGCAGCCCATAAAATACCCCCATCCCGGAAACACTGGGAAAAAGGAACAGCCATGCCAGCCTGTATTGCCGCCTTTGGCGCTTATTGGTATTCATCCTTGTTCCGCCTGGTAAATGGCAACCTGCCGTAAAATTGCCTCTGCCGCCTGGCGGACCGTCGCCTTTCCGTCAAAATAGTCCCTGGAACCAGCCACAATCATACCCATAACCGTTTCATCCACCATAGCCGGAACCATAGCCTCTTCCAGCATCTTATAGATTTCTTCTCTCTTTTCCGGATCCGGCCACTGCCCGGAAATGTGGTAATCCCCATAGCCGCTCCCCATCGAATACTCTTCTTTACCCGACTGGCGGCAATTCTCCTGCTGGGCCGCTAAAGACACCGGAAACCCGTCAAAGAACTCCTCTTTTTGCACCTCCGGGGAAAACAGGCACCGGATAAACTCTTTTGCCAGTTGGGGCTGGGACGTCCCTTGGTTTACCCCGGTACGCACCTGGGGCAAATAAACCCCGTTGATGGTTGACATGGTAGCTTCTGGATGTTTCTCCAGTACTGCCACAGGTATGACTGCATCAAACATCCCTTTCAGGTTTTCCACGCCGCAGGCGCAGCTTCCCCGGTCATATTCCGTGGAACTGCCCGTGATCCCGTCAGGCATTACATGGTTGCTCACCCATAGCCGTTCCATCTCTTCCTGGGTAAACATGGTGCGGGAACCGTTGTCCTCACCAAGGGCCTTGACGGTTTCCAGATATTTCTCCAGTAATCCTTGTGTAGGCACACCGTCCCCATTGCCAAACAATTCTTCATACTGGAGGTTGGCGGTCAGGCGCAGCAGGTTCTCGTAAAGGTTGGGCCGCAGCAACGGTTTTTCCCCCTGGTACCCGGCCATACCCTCCAAACTGGCAAAGGCCGTGGCTGCCTGCGGATCACCGACTGCCACAGGCAGCTGGATGCGCGCCGGCATTTGATAAATGCTGCCGTCCTCTTTTGTAAAATTTTTCACCACCTGCCCCATAATAGGGCTTTCCTTCTGAATGTCGGCAAAAACCTCCTTCAAATCCATCAGGACCCCTTTTTTTTCATAGGATTCTGCCGGCAGGCCGTCCAGTACCAGCACATCCGCGCCTTTTCCGTTTAACAGCTCAGTATTCAGTGCCCGGATGGTTTCCTCGGATACGCCCCCCTCCGGATTTGCACCTGTCAGCACTTCTACCCGCACATCCGGGTGGGATTTCTGGAACAGGGCCGCCGCCTGCCGGATGGTAGAATTGTCTGTCAGGCCATAGACGGTAAGGGCCTTGGGCAAAACGGCTATAGCATCCGGGTCATAAGTATAATGGCACATCAACATCCCCCTGCCCCCTTCTGACACATAGATACCATAAAAATCGTTATCTTCCCCCGCCAAAAATTCTTCCAGGTACATGCTGCGCATCCCCATGGTATTCATGGCCCCGTCAATTAATAGTTCCCACAAACCTCCTCCCTGGCCCACATGGGCCAGCCCCCTCTCATTTGCGGCATAAATACCGCCGTCCCTGTCGCCAAAAATCACAATAGACCCGTTTGTAGCTTCATTGGAGCCCCAATCATAAGGGATCATCTCGATGGCTTGGCCGTCTGTCAGGCTGTAGCGGGTTATCCCTCCGTCAACCTTCGCCACAAATTCCTTTTCTGTCAGGTATCCGATGCTGGATTCCGAGGAAGCGCCCCAGGATTTTTCCATAGAAAACATTTTTTTCCCGTCAGGCTGGTAATATACGGCATCCTCAAACCCGTGAAGCAGGATCCCCCCGTCTTTTCCGACCTCCGCTTTGGTCGGGATCCACCCGTAATCCCTGCCCTCTTCCGGGAAAAAAAGCTGCGGCAACAAGTCTTCAGCCTGGCCGTCCCCCCCGATGCGGTACAGGTGGTAGAAATAGCCTTCCACTGTCATCCCACTAAAATAGTAGTTCCCGTCCAGCCCGTAAAACACCCGGCGGATGTTTAGGGGCGTATCTTGTGGCCTCACCCGGTCCCACCATCCTGCATCCTCCTGCCAGCTGCCCCCGTCCCACAAGAAACGGCGTCCGGCAGTGTTTCCCGCATCGTCTACCTTGGCTGTGTAAAGTTCCAGTTGATGCCCTTCTCCCCAAAAAAGGGAAATAAACCGGTCATTTTCTGTCCCTGGAGGCAGGGCAACCTCATTTTCCACGTACCTGCCCCTGGCTACTGCCTGGCCCTCCCCGGCCGCTACCGGCCCTTCCTGCCCAGGCAAGGCGGCCGGCGGCAAAGCGCCGCCCCCTTCCCGGTTGCCTTTGCAGCCTGCCATCCCTCCTATAGCCACGCTTGCCACTAACCCCAGCACAGCCAGTTTTTTCCAGGCACGCCGGCATTTCCCCTTTTTCCCCTTAAATAGATCCATCTTCCACCGTTCCTTCCTTTCCTGGATTCTTGTACCTGTTATCTATCATACCGCTTTATGCTCTAAAAGAACTGGAAATTTTATGGGGAATTTTAAAGATTTTTTAGAGGATTCTATGATACACTAGAGAAAAGGGGCCTGCCCCCTTTTCTGATCCATAAAAATATGGGCCGTGCGGCCAGCGCACATCCCTATTTCGATACTTTACTATTTTTACAGTAAACAGGAACATGCCCTATGGGTTCCTCTGGAGAAAACCATGCGAATTTTAATGATTGAAGATGATAAAGACTTATGCCGTAACATCGTTTTGGCCCTGAAGCAGTCCGGCTATGAAACCGAATGCTGCCATACCGGAAGCGACGGGCTTTTTCTGGCTAAAAGCCAGGCTTACGATGCCATAATCCTGGACCGGATGCTGCCGGAAATCGACGGTTTAACCGTACTGGAATCTCTGCGCCGCCAAAACATCCCTACCCCGGTCATCCTGGCCACTGCCCTGGACGGGCTAAACGAGCGGGTCTGCGGCCTGGATGCCGGGGCTGACGATTACCTGGTAAAGCCTTTTGCACCGGAAGAACTGATGGCAAGGATCCGCGCCGTCACCCGGCGGCCCCACCGGCTTCAGGCATCCCCCCGGCTAAGCCTAAGCGGCCTGTCCCTGGATCCGGAACAACGCCTGCTGGAATATGGCAACGTCTCCCTGGCCCTGTCAAAAAGGGAATCTGCCTTGCTGGAATTTTTCCTGCGCAATCCCCGTTGTACTTTGCCCCGGAGCCGGATCCTCTCCTATGTGTGGGGATCCCACAGCGAAGTGGAGGATGGGAACTTAGACAATTATATCTATTTTCTACGGCGTCGCTTAAAAGCTGCCGGGGCCCCGGTTAAATTGGTTACGGTCCATGGCATCGGCTACCGTCTGGAGGACGAAGGGGCACATAATGGTTCCAAAGGGCCCTTATAAAGCTTACACAAATACGTTTCGGAAAGGATCCTGACATGAAACTACTCCGCCGCCGCATGGCCTGCCTTTATGCCGCTACCGCCAGCATCATACTGACTTTCGCCTTGGCGGGCTTTTTCATGCTCCGCATTGAAGAAACGCGCCAGGCACAGGCTGACAGCTTCCAATCGGCCTGGAACGCCATAAGTTACCGCCTGCAGTCAGAAACCATGGTTACCCATAGCTTCCTGGCCCGGGCAGAAGCCGAAAACCATCTTATAATCCACATAGAGGAAAATGGCGCCCCCCTTCTGTACCCCGGCTCCTGGACCCCTCCTACCAGCCGGCAAACCCTCATCGGACGCGCTAAAAAACAGGCAGAAGGGCAAGGCGTCTCTACCTGTTCCGCGCCAGTTTCCTCTTCCTTCGCCTCCACCAGCCGGATGTCCGTAAGGGGAGACCAGGGGGAACAATATTATGCCATGTTCCAAACCATTGCCAAACCAAAGGGGATGCAAAGCCTGTGCGTTATCTACTACCGCACCCCTGTCCTCAAATCCCTTCGGAAAACCATCCTGGCCCTATGTGGCCTGGATCTGGCAGGCATCCTGTGCCTGTCCGCCATCAGCTGGCATTTTGTTGGCTGGTCCCTTCGGCCGGTAGAAGAAAGCCGGAAAAGGCAGGCGGAGTTTATCGCCGCGGCATCCCATGAACTGCGCTCCCCCTTGGCTGTCCTCCGCTCCGGTGCCGCCGCCGCCCTTGCGGCCCCGCAGGAAGCAGAATCCCTGCTTCAAACCATGGATTCCGAATGTTCCCGCATGTCCCGGCTGATCGACGACCTTCTCCTTCTGGCCTCTGCAGACTCGGGGACTTGGGAAATCCATCGGGAAAAGACCGATATGGACACCCTTTTAATCGAAACATATGAATCTTTCCTTCCCCTATGCCGGGAAAAACAGGTGTCTTTGCATCTAAAACTTCCCCAAACCCCTCTGCCTGCCATCCTGTCAGACCCCCAGCGGATCCGCCAGATACTCTCCATCCTTTTGGACAATGCCCTTGCCTATAGCCCGGCCCACGGGGAAATCCAAATCTGCGCTAAGGCCCCTGCCTATCCCCCCCGCCGTCCCGGTTATTTAACTTTGCAAGTCAAAGATCAGGGATGCGGCATCCCTGACCCGGCCAAGCCGCGTGTTTTTGACCGCTTCTACCGGGCAGACCAGGCGCGCAGCAAAAAGGCCCATTTCGGCCTGGGGTTAAGCATTGCCAAAGAACTGGCCTGCCTCCACCAGGGAACCATTTCCGTAACAGACAACCCCGGGGGCGGAAGCTGCTTTACCGTTACGCTTCCCGCCCTGGCAGATAATTGGCAAATGTAGCAGCGGCGCACGGACCGGCGGCGGGCAGGACGTTACGCCTCCAGACACGGCAGG
>CAJUDH010000007.1:0-4640 GCA_910584845.1 uncultured Lachnospiraceae bacterium | reverse complement strand
TTACGCCTCCAGACACGGCAGGCAGCAGGCAAATGTGGCAGCGGCGCACGGACCGGCGGGCAGGACGTTATGCCTCCTGCCCCAGCAGGTAATTGACAAATTGCTGGGCCGTCCTTCCGGAAATGCCCCCATGGCTTAATTCCCACTTGTTGGCCTCTGCGCATAATTCTTTTTCCGGTAAAAGGATGCCTGCCTTCCTGGCCAACTCTGTTACAATGTGGAAATATTCTTTTTGTGAAGGTTTGGAATAATTGATCGTCACGCCGAACCGGTTTACCAATGACAGCTTCTCTTCCATGGTGTCCGACCGGTGCATGCCGTTATCATGCTCCATGTCGCTGCGGTCGCTCCAATTTTCTTTAATCAGATGGCGCCGGTTGGAAGTGGCATAGATCAGGATATTATCCGGCCTGGTTTCCACGCCCCCTTCGATCACGGCTTTCAAAAACTTATATTCCACCTCAAAATCTTCAAAGGAAAGGTCGTCCATATAAATAATAAATTTATAATTGCGGTTCTTAATCCGGGCGATCACCGTCGACAAGTCTTTAAACTGATGTTTGTAAATTTCAATCATACGCAGGCCTTGGGGATAAAATTCGTTGACGATGGCTTTGACGCTGGTAGACTTGCCCGTACCGCTGTCGCCAAACAGCAATACGTTGTTTGCCTTTTTTCCCCGGACAAAAGCGCTGGTATTGTCAATCAATTTCTTTTTCTGGACCTCATACCCTACCAGGTCGTCTAGCATTACCGCGTCCATATTGTTGATCGCATGGAAAGCCACGCTTCCGTCCGGCCGGGGCAGGATCCGGAAAGCTTTATTAAGCCCAAACATCCCTACACCGTAATCCCGGTAAAATCCGGTGACACAGGCAAAAAAATCTTCCTCTCCCCTGGCTGCTTCCAATTGGAGGCTTAAAGCCTGTACTTTTTCACTGACGTTTTTGTTATACATCCGTTCCTTTTTCCCGATTGCCTGATAATGGGAAATCCGGCTAAAGCAATCAATCCCCAGGTACCTTTCCAAATGGCCGAAATCATAGTCAAACAATTCTTTGAACGCCCGGAAATCCCCTTTGGCGAAATCATTGACACTGCCTTCACTGGCCCCTACTTTTTCACAGGTTATGCTAAAAGGGTTCTCACTGGTAATCAGCAAAAAAGTCAGGTAATTGTGCCATAAATTCCTGTCAAACCCATAATCTGTAGCCACCTGAAGCAAATGCTTCATCTGGGTATACACCCGCGTCACCAGCTCTTCCTTTGTCTGGCCCTTTTCGTCCATTTTTCTGATAATGTCGGCAAGCTGCATCAATATGGCATCTTTTGGCATATCCCCATAAATGAGAAGCCGGGAAACGATTTTGTACATCTTTTTCCACCTCCTAATGAAATAAAAAAATCCTGCCACCCAGGATCCTCCGCCTGCGGCGGGCCGCTTTAGCGGCAGGATTCCTCTCCGCCGTAGTGCGGTTCTGCCCGGAGGGCTTTTTGTCCTATAGGGCATACTTTTCTATAAAATAAAAAATCCCTATTGAAAAAGACGAAAAATCCCATCTTATTTCCAATAGGGGCATACTTTTTTCATATCGCGATAAACTTTTCAATGTCCTGGCATAATTGGGTACACTCATCTGCATAAATACTTAAACTTACTACCTGATTCAACCCCAAAACCATAATCCCTAACAGGGACTTGGCATCCACCACCACGCTCCCACGGCTTAAATCCATGGCAAACGGGTACCTCTCTACCCGGTTCACAAAATCCACCACCTCTTCGGGGTCTTTAAATTTCACTTTAAACTTATTCACTTTTCCGCTCCTTTCTCGAAGTTTATGGAACAGTTACAAAGGAAACCTCTTGCTCACCGTATCTT
Organism: uncultured Lachnospiraceae bacterium; assembly: GCA_910584845.1. GTDB lineage: Bacteria > Bacillota > Clostridia > Lachnospirales > Lachnospiraceae > Brotaphodocola. The sequence goes on along the minus strand of CAJUDH010000007.1, from coordinate 2,757 downwards.
TTCGTATCTTTTTTCTAACCGAAAAAGCTTCGGAAGTTTTCTCCCAAAGCCATTTACAAAGGATGCGGGTAGCCGGACTTGAACCGGCACGGGATTGCTCCCGAGAGATTTTAAGTCTCTTGTGTCTGCCTATTCCACCATACCCGCAAATGGAATCTCTTGGGGATCCGGCTATCGGAAAACATTCTGCCAAATCCGACAAGACACACATTATACATGGCAGTTTACTGCCATGTACGTATTGGATTCCTAAAACAGCGACCCGGATGGGACTCGAACCCACGGCCTCCGCCGTGACAGGGCGGCGCTCTAACCAACTGAGCCACCGGGCCAAAACATTGTAATACAAAACTAACCACTTAAAAACAGCGATCAAATGGACCTTCGGGGACTCGAACCCAGGACCGACCGGTTATGAGCCGGTTGCTCTAACCAACTGAGCTAAAGGTCCGAAACTTTGCTGCCAATGACCCCAACGAGATTCGAACTCGTGTTACCGCCGTGAAAGGGCGATGTCTTAACCGCTTGACCATGGGGCCAGTATTAAACCGGTCACCATGAACCCAGCCCCCCCGAGTAGGACTGAACCTACGACAGCGCGGTCAACAACCGCGTGCCCTACCATTGATACGGTTACATACCGTAAAATCTCTTTGATAGAGTGTTATGCCCAAATTACAATCGAGGGTTTTTTCAACTTGTCTGGCTACCATCTGGCTGATGACCTGACGAATAGTATATTAACATAACTTCCCTCATTTGGCAAGAGGGAAATTGATGTTTTTGAAATTCTTTTTATACTTTTTACTCTTCTATTACGCTGTACATAAACAGCCGTAATAAAACATGATCGTGACCGCCGAACTGTTGATATGTAACCGCATGACAGGATTCCTGTCTGCCCTTTTACTCTCCAAAGAAAAACCTCCTTCCCATTCTCAATGTCTTTATCAAGGCCACATGAATAAGTCGGGCCTGCGCTCATACAGTCACAGGCCCGGCCCATTGTATCTGATCTCGATTCTGTCCGCCGTATTTGCCACGCTCCCCGGCAGATCCCATACACATTTATATTAGGAAGGGATTGCTACAGGCTGCAGCCGGCTTCACCTCATCATAGCCCTGCCTGTGCCGCCGCTTTGCCAGAGCAAGCAAACACCGCAGGACTCCCCTTCCAGTCTGTGAGGGGTCGTGAGAAAGTACCATTATGATCTGCGCCGTCATCGCGTCCGGCCTGCCACAGCCAGATCGGTGGAAATGTGGATCGCTCGGAACACAGAATGAAGTACCCATAGCAATGTGTATAAAATTGTCAAGGCGCCGCAGAGGGCAGAGCAGATATTAGCAACTCCTTGAGGTGGTTCAGAGCCTGTGCCCTGCTGCCTCACCCCCGGCTTTTCCTGCCGGAAATGCCCTTCTTACTATTCCGTACATTTTCATGGCAATTTCGCCATCTGGTTTAGAAATTTCCTTTAAAAATTTTTTCAAGATCTTTATTTTTCAGGGAAATCTCCTGTTCACCCACAAATACCCGGTGTGTCCCCATATTCAGCTGAATCATCCCCAGAGTGATTTCCAAAGGCGCTTTTTTCGTTCCCGAAATCCGTTCATATTGTGCCAGGTTCGCTTTTACCCTGGCCATCGATACACTTGGAGAGAAAGGTTTTTCAATGTCCCTTTTCGGAATTGTGTACCCACTAAAAACGAGCCTATAAATATGCAATTTTAATAAACAAAAATGCGTTCTGACTATTTCTCATGCATTGAAATATGCAGTAAAATATAGTACGATATAAAATATATTTTTTGAGGAGGATAACCATGAAAAAGAAATTATGCAGTATTATTTGTTTATGTAGCCTTGTTTCAATTATGTTGTGTGCATGTGGAAAGAAAGAACAGGGGAATCCCATTAGATTACCAGCCAGAGAAGATATTGTATCTATCGGTGTTTCTAATGGTGATAAATATGCTATGTCACCTAACACAGAAACGGAAGCTACAGAGTTTATTGATGAATTTTTATCTATGCTGATGGACATGGAAACAACCAATAAGGAATCAATCAATGATGTGCCAGTCAACAAAGATTCTATTACAATCAATATAAATTGCGATGGAGTGGCAGGAACTACTCTTTTTTACTACGTAGATAAAGGAATTGAATATGTAGAACAGCCATATCAGGGAATTTATAAACCGGCACCTGCTTTAGGTAATTGTATAATGGAGATGCTTTCTTCAGCAGACAATACACCGTTGGCGATAACATTTCAGGCATCAGTAATTGAAAAAAATAAAGATTCAATAATAGTAAAACCAGTAGATGGTTCTTTGGAACTTGATTCAGCAGATAAGTTTCACCTGTCAAACAAAGATAACCTTGAATTACAAATTGGTGATTTAGTAGAAATTAGTTATAACGGAGAAATAATGGAATCTTATCCTGCACAATTAGGTGAGGTCTATAAAATTACGGTAATAGAACAAGCAGGCGCTGATGCAATGTATGACAGAATTCCTATGGTAAGAGTGAATGGTAAATTATATTATGATACAGGGAGAGAAAGCATCATGGATGCACGCTGTGGTACCATGGATGGAGAAATAACGTCAACTGTCGATGGAACTGAAATTCCAACAGAAGATGATCAATCTAATTTTGGAAGTGGATTTGGCTATCAGTATGGGGCAGACGATACAATAGAGGTTTATATGAATGAAAAGTGGTTTATCTTTGAATACAGAGAAGAATCT
>CAJUDH010000006.1:50819-177570 GCA_910584845.1 uncultured Lachnospiraceae bacterium | reverse complement strand
GGTATTAGTGTTATCCAGTGCCTTTCGCGGCGTCTTTTGGACACCCTCGTTTTCATACAATGTATATTCCTGCTGCCTGTCACGTCATTTACATAGCCCTTTTTCAGATAGATAAAATAGCCCTCGTCTTTAGTATAGGACAAATCTTCTATCATTTCATAATATTTTCTTGGCACTTGCCACTTTTCAAGCATCCGTTCCTGTTCTGCATGAAAGCCCTGCTTTTTCTCTTCCATTCTGCTTGTACCGTCCGCAAGGTCATTACACACAAGCATATAAAGATATTCATTGACACTTGCCCCTATTTCAGAACATATTTTCTTTATCCTGTCCTTTTCGCCTTTGGGAATAACAAAATTTATTCTGTCATAATGCTCTTTAATATGCTGATTTTTATATGATGTTCGTGTCATAGCTTCGCCCCTTTGCTATCTATGATTTTTTTGAGAACCTGCATAATAAGAAACATATCAAAACAGATTTAACTGCAAATTCCCTTGTTTACTGGCTTTTAAGCATTTTAGCAAAGTCTTACGCAAGACACAACACAGAAACTAAACATAAATGGTGCTGTACTGGTGTTGTAATGGTGCTATATGGTAAAATTTGTGGCATTTTTTGAAAATTATTGAACACTTAGAAAATAAAGAAAACCCCCGAAAATACTAGACTTTCGGGAGTTTTTAAGGCTTTTTGTAATTGTCGTAAAATTATCGCTTACTGAACTGCGGAGCGCGACGAGCCGCCTTGAGGCCGTACTTCTTCCTTTCTTTCATACGCGGATCCCTGGTCAAAAATCCTGCTTTTTTCAGAATCGGGCGGTATTCGGCATCCACCTGAAGCAAAGCCCGGGAAATCCCGTGGCGGATAGCGCCTGCCTGCCCGCTAAACCCGCCGCCGCACACGTTGACCTTTACATCATATTTGCCGGTGGTCTCTGTGGCAACTAAAGGCTGGCGGACAATCACTTTCAACGTCTCCATGCCCAAATAGTCGTCAATGTCCCTTTTATTAATGGTAATCTTGCCGGTACCCGGAATCAGGTACACTCTTGCAATGGATTTTTTTCTTCTGCCTGTTCCATAATATTTATCTGCCATGATAACTTCCTCCTTTCCGTACCTTTCGATTAAAATTTGAATTCCAAAACTTCCGGTTTCTGTGCGGCCTGCTCATGATCCGGGCCAGCATATACATGAAGTTTGGTAATCATGCTTCTACCCAAAGGTCCTTTTGGAAGCATGCCCTTCACGGCCAGCTTCACAGCCTGTTCCGGCTTTTTCGCCATCATTTCCCGCAGGGTGGTTTCTTTCATCCCCCCTACATACTGGGAATGGTGATAATAAATCTTCTGATCCAACTTTTTGCCGGTCACTTTTACTTTATCTGCATTTACCACGATCACATAATCGCCACAGTCCATGTGGGGTGTGAAAATCGGCTTGTTTTTCCCCCTCAGCACTTTCGCTACTTCTGAAGCCAGACGTCCTAACGTACAACCGGCGGCATCCACTACATACCATTTCCTATCAATCGTCGCCGGACTAGCCATAAAACTTTTCATTGGTCATCCTCCTGAAAATTACCTGCCTGATTTTGCAGCTAACATGAATATCGTTTCATCTCATTTGACATTTGATAGCAAAATGCCTCTTCCGGGGCTGTGGCTTCAGCATTTTCTTCAACATCGCAGTTATTAATTATATTATATGAAAGGATAAGTGTCAACCATTTTTTCTCATTTTACAACGGTAAATGCTTCCCTTGCGGGAAAAAGGCATATGCCGTAAATGCGGCCTTTTGGCCGTGGCCAAAAGGCCTCCAATGGGCCTAATGCATTATGCCTACTCCTCAAACAACGGCGTGGAGTAGTATCGATCCCCGCTGTCCGGCAGCAGCGCCACAATGGCCTTCCCTTTGTTTTCCGGCCTTTTGGCCAGCAAAACCGCCGCATGCAGCGCCGCCCCCGAGGAAATCCCCACCAGTACGCCTTCCTGCTTGGCCAGCAGCTTACTGGCGGCAAAAGCATCCTCCCCCCGGACCGGGATCACCTCGTCGTAAACCGATGTGTTTAGCACCTCCGGCACAAAACCGGCCCCGATCCCTTGGATATTGTGGGGGCCGCCTTTCCCCTGCGACAGGACCGGGGACTCCGCCGGTTCCACGGCTACAATCTTTACTTCCGGCTTTTTCCCTTTCAAAAACTCACCCACTCCGGTCAGCGTGCCCCCGGTGCCCACACCTGCCACAAAAATGTCTACCGCCCCTTCTGTATCTTCCCAGATCTCCGGGCCAGTAGTAGCTTTATGGGCAGCCGGGTTGGCCGGGTTTACAAACTGCCCCGGTATAAATCCGCCCGGAATCTCCTTTTGCAGCTCTTCGGCCTTGGCAATGGCGCCTTTCATCCCTTGGGATCCTTCTGTCAGCACCAGTTCTGCCCCATAAGCCTTTAAAATATTCCTCCGCTCCATACTCATGGTTTCCGGCATGGTCAAAATAATACGGTATCCTTTGGCTGCCGCAATGGATGCCAGGCCAATGCCTGTGTTGCCGGAAGTCGGCTCAATGATCACCGAACCCGCTTTCAAAATGCCTTTCTGCTCCGCATCCTCAATCATGGCTTTGGCAACCCTGTCCTTGACGCTGCCTGCCGGGTTACAATATTCCAGCTTCACCAAAACCGTGGCCTCCAGCCCCAAAGCCTTTTCCACGTTCGATACTTCCACCAAAGGGGTATTGCCAATCAAGCCCAAGGCCCCCTTATAAATGTTTGCCATTGCCCGTACCTGCCCTTTCTATTTTTTTCCTTTATTGCCCCTCCAGCGCTTTCTGGAGCCGCTGGATTTCTTTGGGATAATAGTCGGTCCTCCCCAGCCGCCCTGCCAGCTGCATCCACTCCAGGGCCTTTTTCAGGTTGCCCCTCTTTTCTTCCACCTTGGCCAGGTCCTCCAGCCCTTCATAGCAAAACGGGCAGCTGCAATAGAACACCTCATTTTGCAGGGAGAGGGCATGGTGGGCCATTTCTTCCGCTTCGTCCAGCCGCCCCAGATGGGCCAGCACATCTGCCGCCCCCTCATAATTGCAGCAGTCATAGGGGTCCTTTTCGATCTCCTTCTTATAATTTTTCAAACTGGTTTCATAACAAGATATGGCTTCCTCCTGCCGGCCCAGGGCCTCGTATACCTCCCCCAGTTTCATCCAGCCATATAGGCTTTCCGGATCCAGCTCTACGGCCTTTTCCAGATACGGCAGGGCTTTTTCCTGCATCTTCCTCTTATTGGCATAATACTTTCCGAACAGGCGCCAGCTTTTCGCCTCTTTCGGGTTATGGTCAATGGCTTTTTGATAATATTCTTCTGCCTTTGTATAATCTTCCCTGTCCTCCCAGCAAGACGCAATCTCCCGGTAGCCCGAGGGGGCCTGGGAAGGCTTCAGCTCTATATAGCGGTTCAGGCACCGGACCGCCTCATCGTATTGTTCCAGGCGTTTTAGCATCAGGGCCTGGATCCACAGCAAACTCCCGTCGTCCGGAAACCGTTCCAGCCCCTGCCTTAGGTATTCCATGGCTTCTTCATCGGCGTGGGTACGTTTCAGCAGGCGGCACAAATCCCGGATTGCCTGCTGGTTTCCACATCCCCAGCCTTTTTTATAGGCCTCTATGGCCTCGTCCCATTTCCCCTGGTCTTGGAGCACATCCCCCAGGTTATCCCAGGCAACCCCATATTGGGGGCTGGCCTCCACGGCCTTTCGGTAATACCCTTCCGCTTCCGGGAATTCCCTCATGGATTCCATGGCCCGCCCTATACGGTTATAGATATAGGAATCGTCCATCCCTTTCCCCACCAGGGCCTGATAAGAAGCCGCCGCCTCCTTATACCGCTTCAGCTCATAGAGGTAGCCGCTTTTCATCAGTTGGCGCATCAGGCTATCTTTATCCCGTATGGCTTTTTCAATCCACTCCAAAGCCTCCTGGGGGCGGTCCGTATCGGAACACAGGCTGGCATATTCCTGGCAGATTGTCCCGGTTTCCCCCACACGTTCCACCAGCTCTTTTAGCACAGACTCCGCTTCCTCATTTTCTTCCAGCTTCCTAAGGGCCCTGACATAGTCAAACAAAACCTGCGCGCTCCTTAGCCCTTGCCCGATCACCCGTTTTGCGTCCTCTTTTGCCTCTTCATACCGCTCCATCTCCAGCAAAAGCTCCAGCCTCAGATAAAAGGAATCTAAATGGAAGCCGCCCTTTAACCCTTTGTCACATTGTTCCAGGGCCTCCCTGCAGCGGTCCAGGTCAAAAAGCAGGCGGCCTTTCTGATAATAGGCTTCCGGGCTTTCCGGAAAGCATTCCTGGGCCTCCTCATAAATAGCCAACGCCCGTTTCGTGTCCCCGGCCCCTTTGTAGTCCTCCGCCAAATCCAGGAACAGGTTCAATGGGCGTTCCTCGGGATCCGTAATGTCCCAGATCTCCTGGCGGTAACGGACAGCCGCTTGGTAATCCCCCAGCTCATGGCAGCTCCCTGCCATCAAAAACAGCCAAGACCTGCGGTTGTCTTCTTCCGGCTCTTTGCCCTCCAGAAGCATCCTTGTCCGGCTATAACGGTGCCCCAGCCAGCAAACGTTGGCCATGTCCCACCAGTCGTCGTTATCCGGATCCTCTTCTTGTTGCCGTGACAGTTCCTCCGCGACCTGGACAATCTCTTCCTCTAAATAATCCCACCTCTCGTTCAGGTATCTCCTGGCCCTTAGGTTGGCCGACAAAGCCCTTTCCAGATCGCCTGCCTTGCGCATGTGGGAACCTAACAGCTGCCAATAGGCCGGGTTTTCCGGATTTTCGTCCAACATGCTTTTTAACAGCCCTTCGATTTTTTCCGGGTCTGCCTGGGCATCTTTATAATCCATGGCTGTACGTACATACCAAAATTTCGTTGACAGGTTTTCCCCGTCCCGCGTAAGCAAATCCCTTGCCAATTCCCAGGCCTGCCGCTCATGGCCTTTCTGGAACGATTCGTGGCGGATTTTTTGTATGGTAAAATCCGGATGTTCCATGCCCATACCATCCAAAGCCTTGATGGCACTTTCCGCCGCCTCCCTCTCCTTGTCCCTCAACGCCTTTTTTAAATCAAAAAATAATTCGCAAAATTGGTCATAATCAAAATCTTCCCGGATTTCAAAACATCCGTAACGGAAACTTTCGGCATCTTCATGCCGGATCCGCTCCATCAAATAGCGGACAAAGCCCTCCGGAAAATGGCAGTATACTTCCTCTTCGTCGTCTGTCCACCCAAATACCTTGTCAAAAGCCTGAAACCCCTCATGGGGCAGATGGTGGTGGTCCATCAAGAAGCTTAAAAGCGCCCACCCTGCCTCCTTCTGGCTTTCCAGGTCCTGGCATATGGGCAGGGACAAAACCTTTTCCCATTCTTCCGTCCGGATGCGGCGGCTGTAATCCTGGTAAACCGCCTCTGCTTCTTTCAAAAAGCCCTGGATTTCCTGGCTGCCTATCATCTGGGCGCCCTGCTGTAAACCTTCCCGCTGGCATTTTTGTTCCCTTGCTTCCTTTAAGGCCTCTTCCAAGGCCTCCCTTAACCGTTTAAAGCCTTCGGGGTCATCCTCCGGATGGTGCAATGGCAATTGGGACAAATACGCTTCCCGGACCGCGTTCTCATCCTCGGTCTGGCTAATCCCCAAAACCTCCCAATGATTCATTTTTTCCTCCATTCTGCGCAAGTTTTCCAGCAAATCCGGTATGGGTAAAATGTTGCCCCGTCCTGTAAATGTGGATGCGCAATATACTTTTCTATAATGTACCCTTCCCCATGTCCACAGCCAAATACCAGGAAACCGTAAAACCTGGCCGCATTTTTGGAGAGGGGAAAATTTTTAAAACCTCTTCCTTTTCCTCCTGGCTAAGGAGCCCCATGGCCTTTTCTTCTTCCTCCGGCGTTATGGCCTTTATGCGGTAATAGCCATACTCGTCCCCTTCATGGAACCGCCCTTTTTCCAAATCCGCCAATACCACCTTGCTGGCCCCGTTTTGAAAGCTATGGTGTATGTTTCGCAGGACAAGCCTGTGCCAGTCTTCCTCCTTACACCGGCCAATGAAAAAAAACGCCGTTTCCCCTGTTTTAATGTGGGACTGGAGGATATGGTAGCGCCAATCGGAATTGTCGCAAAAATGCCACTGGGGAAGCTCCTGTTCATATTCCATCCCCACCAGCGTCAGGCCTTTGGCCGGGGCCGTCTGCCCCGCCTTGCGGCGGTCCCTGGCGGCCAGGATTTCGGCTACGTATTCCGGTGGGTAAACTCCCATACCTACCTTCATTAATGTCCCCACCATAATCCTCACCATGTTATAAAGGAAACCGCTTCCACAAAACCGGAAAATAAGCAAATCCCCTGATTTTTCAATGGTCAGCCGGTACAAGGTGCGCACCGTATCCTTTACGTGGCTCCTGGCCGTGCAGAAGCTTTTAAAATCGTGTTCCCCCACCAGGAAAGACGCCGCAAGGCGCATTTTCTCCACATCCAGGGGAAAATAGCAAAAATAAGAATATAGGCGCTGTGTCGGTAAGGCTATCCTGCGGTTCAAAATACGGTATTCATAGGTTTTTATGCAATTCGCCTTCCTCGGATGCCAGTTTCCTTCCACCTGTTCTGAACTTTGGATCCGGATGTCTTCTGGCAGGCCCTGGTTTAAGGCCAGGCAGATTTTATCTGCCGCCATGGGGTTCTCCGTGTCGAACACCGCCACATTCCCCAAAGCGTGCACCCCCGAATCCGTCCTGCTGGCCCCGATCACTGCCACAGGCTCCTTTAATAGCCGGGATAATTCCCGGTTGAGCACTTCCTCTATGGTCACGCCGTTGTTTTGCAGCTGCCAGCCACAATAATTCGTCCCGTCATAGGACACAATCAGCTTAATCCGTTTTTTCATCCGGCCCCTCCCGATTATAGCATCACAGTACCCGCGGAATCCAGGCCACGTCCACATAGCGCAAACCGGCCACCGCCCCCAGATACACCAAATAGGCCAGGTAAGCGATCCGGTCACGCCGTTGATAATGAAGGGGCTTCATCTTTGTCCGCCCCTCCCCCCCATGATAGCACCGTGCTTCCATGGCCATAGCCAGGTCTGCTGCCCGGCGGAAGGCGGAAATAAACAACGGCACCAAAAGGGGCACCATGCTTCTGGCCTTCTGGAACAGGTTTCCGGCCTCGAAATCCGCCCCCCTTGCCATCTGGGCCTTCATAATCTTATCCGTCTCTTCTACCAATATGGGGATAAACCGCAGCGCAATGGACATCATCATGGATACTTCGTGTACCGGCACCCCTACTTTTTTTAATACGCCCAACCCCTTTTCCAGGCCGTCGGTCAGCTGGTTCGGCGTAGTGGTCAAAGTCATGACCGAAGAACCGATTACCAGATAAACCAGCCGAAGCGCCATAAATCCTGCCAGGCGCACGCCTTCCCAGGTCATCCGCAGAAAACCGATACGGAATATCTCCGTACCCGGCGTCAAAAACAGGTTAAAGCTGACGCTGGCCAATAATAAAAACAGCATGGCTTTAAGCCCCTTCACCATAAAACGGAACGGGACTCTGGACAGGCGCACTGCCGAAACCAAAAACAGGGTGATAACCCCGTAAGCCACCAGGCTGTCTGCCAAAAACAGGGAGACAATAAATACCAAGGTCCCAAACAGCTTAGTCCTGGGATCCATCCGGTGCAGGACAGAATCCACCGGATAGTATTGCCCCAACGTGATTTCCCGTATCATACGCCGCCCGCCTTTCCGCCGCCTCCGTTTCCCAGCAGCTCCAATATTGCCGCCTTGGCCTCTTCTACCGTCGTTACATCCTCCCTTATAGGGATCCCCCGTTCCCGCAAACCCTGTGCCACATAAGTGATTTGCGGGGCGGCCAACCCCACCTTTTCCAATTCCCGGTAGTGGCAAAACACCTCCTTGGGCGGCCCGTCAAAAATCTTTTCCCCATGGTCCATCACCAGGATCCGGCCCGCATACCGGGCAATGTCTTCCATACTGTGGGATACCAGGATAATGGTCATGCCCTTTTCCTGGTGCAGCGCTAAAATCTCGTCCAAAATCTCATCCCGCCCCCGGGGGTCAAGCCCTGCCGTAGGCTCATCCAAAATCAGCACCTCCGGCCTCATGGCCAGCACCCCGGCAATAGCCACCCGCCGTTTCTGGCCGCCGGACAGTTCAAAAGGCGACTGCCCCCAAAACCGCTCTTCCAGCCCCACCTGGATTAAAGCTTCCCTTGCCCGGATGTTAATTTCTTCCTTGGAAAGCCCCAAATTCTTTGGCCCGAAACATACGTCTGAAAACACGTCTACCTCAAACAATTGGTGTTCCGGATACTGAAAAACAAGCCCTACTTTGCTGCGCAGGCTTTTTCTGTCATAGTGATCCGCATAAATGTCTTCCCCGTTATAATAAACCTTGCCGCTGCTGGCCCGTAGCAGCCCGTTCAAATGCTGGATCAGTGTAGACTTTCCTGACCCTGTATGGCCAATGAGCCCCACAAACTGCCCGTCCCCGATCTCAAAGCTCACATCTTTTAAAGCATATTGCTCAAAAGCCGTTCCTTCCCCATACAGATAGTTGACATGTTCTGCCTTAATGGACATGGTATCTTCATCCTCCTGCCTGTCTGGCCTCCAAAGGGGCCTGCCTCGCCCTGCCATAGCCGGGCTTCCCTTTATGTGGGCGGCACATCGCCTCCTGTTTTAGAAACAAACACTTTTGTCAAAGCGTCCAGCAATTCTTCCATCGTCAAAACCCCGTCCGGCATGTCCAGCCCTTCCTGTTTCAGTTCATAGGCCAGCTCAGTCACCTGGGGTACATCTAACCGGTAATGTTTCAATTCCTTAACCCGGGAAAAAATCTCCCTGGGGACACCGTCCATAACCACGTGCCCGTCGTCCATCACGATTACCCGGTCCGCCTCAATGGCCTCTTCCATGTAATGGGTTATTAGAAGCACGGTAATCCCTTCTTTCCGGTTCAGCTCATGTATGGTCCGGATGACCTCCTTGCGCCCGTCAGGGTCCAGCATGGCCGTAGGCTCGTCGAGGATAATACATTGGGGCTTCATAGCCATGACCCCGGCAATGGCCACCCTCTGTTTCTGCCCCCCGGACAGCTTGTTGGGGGACTTCAGCCGGTAAGCCGCCATCCCCACGGCACGGAGGCTCTCGTCCACCCGGCGCCAGATCTCGTCTGTGGGTACCCCTAAGTTCTCCGGGCCAAAACCCACGTCTTCCTCCACCACATTGCCAATAATTTGATTATCCGGGTTTTGGAAAACCATCCCCGCCGTTTTCCGTATATCCCAAATATGGCTGTCGTCCCTGGTATCCATCCCCGAGACCCACACGGCCCCCTCTGTCGGCAGCAAAATCCCGTTCACCTGTTTGGCAAATGTAGACTTTCCGGAACCGTTATGCCCCAGGATGGCCACGAAATCCCCTTTGCCTATTTCCAGGTCTAACCCGTCAATGGCCCGGTTTACCTCTTCCACGTGGTTTTCTTCGTCTCTGCGGATATAATCAAACACCAGTTTGGACGCTTTTATGATTCCCATGGGCATCCCTGCTTCCTCCTGACCTTTCCTGTGCGCTCACTGTTTTACCTTTTCATATGTTTTTCAATTTTAAGCCATAATGCCATTACCGTCAAGTACTGATGGCCTTTTTCATCATATTAGCCTGCCTGTGGCCTTTGCAGGCATGGCGCCTGCCTTAATCCCCATCCCCGGGGCAGCAAAAAATATGCCGCGCGGCCTTTTATCCGGCCTTGCGCGGCATATCCTTTTACTACCTTTTCCAAACCCCGTTCTCGTCTACATAAAATGTGTCAATCCAGGTATTTACTGCCTTATACCCTTCTCCCGGGTAAAAATAGTACCAGTTTCCCCCCACCTGGTTCCATCCTTCCATCATAACCCCGTCCCCGTTAAAATAATAAGCCTTGCCGTTAATATCAGCCCACTGGTTCTGGAACATAGCCCCTTCATAAGCATCAGGCGTAGGGTTTAAGTAACGCCAGCGCCCGTCTTTCTGAACCCATCCGATCTGCATATCCCCGTTTTCAGAAAGGAAATAGGTATGGTCCCCTTTTTTCTGCCATCCCCGGAGCATCTTCCCATCCCCCTGGAATAAATACCACTTATCCTGGACTTTCAGCCAGGAGTCTTTCTGGCAAGTTCCGTCCGGGTAGTAATAATACCAATAATTATCCAGGTATTGCCACCCTACCCGGGTATTCCCCGTAGGAGGGGCGCCGGCTACGTCCGACCTGCCTGAACCGTCGGACACATCCTCTTTGGCAATGTAAATTTCATCCGAATCCAGCCACTCGCTGTTCTTGCCGTAGTCTTCATCTTTGCTGGTCTTGGCTATACTCCTGACCCGGAAGGAATACGTGCCTTCCATGGTCATATACGGGTAAAAATTGTAAGATGTGGAAGTGGTTTCAACCGTATGCACCTTGGAAGAACCCCTACGCAAGACTACTTCATACTTGCCAGTGCCGCCTTCTTCCGGTTTTTTCCATTGGGCGGTGCCTTTGGCGTTGTTCTTCCAGTAGGCTTCCTCCGGGGCTGCAAAATCCCCCTTAACGGCTGAAACCTTGAGCCGCACCACCAGCGTGTCCTCGTCCTCCCTCTTGGCACTGACAAAATCCCCGGACTTTACCGTCACATTGCTGGAGCGGTAACTGCCTTTGAAATAATAATCGGATCCGGCCCGCAGCCAAACCTTCATCTCAGGGCGGTCCCCCACCGCTATGGTGCGGGAAGTGGAAGTCACCCACTCTGCCTTTTCAATGGTATATTTATCTGTGGAGCAGGAAACCCCTATGTCCCCCTCGCCCACCGTCCCGGACTCCAAACTAATATCCGGCAATGAAGACCCGGGCTCCAGTTTAGAACTGACCCGTATGGCCACTCCGGAAACCACATGTTCCGCCGCCGCTGCCGTCATCCCTGGGGCAAGCGCCAAAACCACTGCCAACCCTGTTGCCCAAAGCCAATTCCTCTTTCCCATCGTCATCCCTCTTTCTTCCAAAAATAAACTACTTTCCCTATGCCAGCCATACTCCTTTTATGGAGAAGGGGGCAAACCGTTATCCATAACCGTTGTGTAATTTTATTATAAACGAGCAGAATCCCATGGTCAACTTACGATATTCTTACCAAAAACACAAAATAATTACTATTTTGGGATATTGTCCATCGAAGGCAGGGAAAGAAAAAGAAAAAGCCGGATGGCAAAGGTTGATTATCCCTTTGCCACCCGGCTTTTGAGGGCTGTGCCCGGATCCTTTAACGTTTTTTCATCTTCATCCTTTATTTTCCAGTTTCTCCAGCATATCCCAGCAGCCCCACATATACATAATCCCTAACGCGCGGTCGTAAAGCCCGTAGCCGGGGCGGCACTTCTCGTCCCAAATATGCCTTCCGTGGTCGGGGCGGGCATAGCCTTTGTAGCCACAGTCATGGTAAGCCCTCATAATTTCCACTATACCGACATCCCCGTCGCAATCCCGATGGGAAGCCTCGGTAAAATCGCCGTTGGGGAAGTGTTTTACGTTGCGGATATGGGCAAAAGCAACCCTATCGCAATAAGTCCGGATAATGTCCGGAATATCGTTTTTGGGATTGGCCCCCAAAGACCCGGAACACAAGCACAGGCAATTGTGGTCGTCATCTACCAGGGACAGGAAATGCCCGATGGCTTCTTTATCTACCAGAAGCCGGGGGAGGCCAAAAATATCCCACGGCGGGTCGTCCTGATGGATGGCCATTTTAATTCCGGTCTCGTGGCAAGTAGGCATAATTGCTTCCAGGAAATATTTCAGGTTCTCCCACAATTTTTCCTTGGTAACCGGCCGGTATTTTTCAAAAAGGTCATCCAACTGGGCCATACGCTCCGGTTCCCATCCGGGAAAAGTCATTCCATGGAGGTTGTCCAGGATGTATTTTGCCATCTCCTTGTAATCGTCCTGGATTTTTGCCTTCTCATAAAACAACGCTGTGGACCCATCCTCCATGGGGTGGAACAGGTCGGTACGTGTCCAGTCGAAGACCGGCATAAAGTTGTAAGTGACCACCTTCACGCCGAATTTGGCCAAATTCCTCAACGTTTCTTTGTAATTCTCAATATACTGGTCCCTGGTTGGGAGGCCAATCTTAATATCGTCATGGACATTTACACTTTCCACCACATCCATGTTGAAGCCCGCCCCTTCAATCTGTTTGCGGACCTCCTCGATTTCTTCCACTGTCCAGACCTCGCCTGCCTGCTTATGGTGCAGAGCCCATACCAGCCCGGTTACCCCCGGAATCTGCTTGATCTGCTGGGGGGTAATGCTGTCATTGCCTTCGCCATACCAACGAAACGTCATTTGCATAGCCATTTTCTCCTTTCATTTCTTATAATTATTGAATGCCCTCCTAACAAGGGTACCCAATTATTTTGTTTATCTACGCCAATCCGGCAATCATGGGAAGCCCCATACTCAAGAACGGCACGTAAGTTACCAGCATCAGGCCCAGCAAAATGGCCGCATAATACCAAAGCATATACGGTATGGTTTTTGCCAGTGTGCTGTCCCCTACCTTGATCGCCACGAACAGCGTGTTGCCTACCGGCGGCGTGATATTGCCGATACATAGATTATACACCAAAATCAGTCCAAAGTGGATAGGGTTCATGCCAAAACTTTTCACAATGGGAAGGAACAAAGGGGTAAAAATCAAAATCGCCGGGGTCACGTCCATAAATGTACCTGCAATGAGCAAAATTACGTTCATGATCAACAAAATAATAACGTAATTATTGGTCAGGCCCAGCAACGCTGCAGACACTGCCTGGGGGATCTGCAAAAAGGCCATAACCCACCCCAAAATATTCGATACGCCAATGAGGAATACTACCATGCCGCTCATCTTTGCACTGTCCACCACGATCTTCCAAAAGGATTTAACCGTAATATTCCGGTAAAAAATCCCCAGTGCCAGGGCATAAACCACGGCAATGGCCGACCCTTCCGTAGCCGTAAAGATACCGCCCACGATACCGCCGATAACCACCACAATCAGGGAGAGGGCCGGAAGCGCCCGAAGGGTACATACCCAAAGGTTCTTCCAATCGTACTTGCCTTTTTCACCTGCATAGCCTTTACGCCTGGCCAAAATAACGCCGACTGCCATACAGCACACTGCCCACAGGATGCCGGGTACGTAGCCGGCCAGGAATAAGGCGGCTACCGATGTACCCCCGGAAGCCAGGGAATAGGTAATCAAAGCGTTGGAAGGGGGGATCAGCAGCCCGGAAGGCGCGGAAGCGCCGTTAGTAGCCGCACACAGCCCGGTATCATACCCCTGCTGCTCTTCCCCCTCTTTCACCATACTTCCGACCGCTGCCGCAGCTGCGGAAGCCGAGCCGGATATGGCGCCAAATAAGGCGTTGGCCCCGGCATTGGTCACTAAAAGGGCTCCCGGAAGCTTCCCCAAAATCGCCATAACGAAATCCACCAGCCGTTTGGCAATGCCGCCCTGGTTCATAAGGTTGCCGGCGAGGATAAAAAAAGGGATGGCAGTCAGGCTAAATTTGCTCATGCCCACAAATGTCCTCTGGGCAGCCGTCACTACGGACACATCCAAAGGGACTGTCTGGAGGATGACCACCAGGGACGAAATCCCGATGGAATAAGAAATAGGGACCCCCAACACCAGCAACACTAACAGTACCAATAAAATCAGGAATAAAGATTGAATTGCCATTTATGCTGCCCCCTCCTTCTTTTTCAAGATATCTGCCATGTTCAATAACGTATAAACCATGTTAAGGACGCCGGCCAGGGGAAGTACCACATAGAAAACGCCGATGGGGACCCCCAAGGACGAAGTCATCTGGCCCATAGCCAAGTTGGCAATCTTATACCCACCATAAGCCAGGATAATGGCAGAGAATAAAAATGCAATGACTTCAGCCAGGCAAAGGAAAAACTTCTGCAACGCCGGGCTGCATTTTTCCACTAAAATCGGGATATTCATATGCCCCCGCTCTGCCGTGACCAGCGAAGCGCCCAGAAGGCTCATCCAGGCAAACATATAAGATACCAGTTCTTCCGACCAGGACGAAGGGTTGTTCAAAACATAGCGGGTCAATACCTGCCAGCAGGTAAGCACCACCATCACAAGGAAACTCCCTCCGGCCAGCACATTTAGCAGCTGCGTCAAAATACCGCGAAGTTTATTCATTGCCCTGCCCCCCTTCCGTCCCCTCCGGTGCATAAGCCTTGTTGTGTGCCTGAATCGCGTCATAAAACGGCTTCAAATCCGGGTATTGCCCCAAAATTGACTGGTGCATGGGAAGGCAAATCTCCTGAAACGGCGCCGTGTCCGGGTATAGGAACTGGACGCCCTGGTCATTGGCTGCCCTTTCCTTTGCCGCTTCCACTGCCTTTGTCCATTCCCTGCGCTCCACTTCATTTACCACCTGGAACCCTTCCTCAAAAACAGCCCTTTCTTCTGGTGGAAGGCCGTCTAAAAACGCGCAGTTCCCGATCAATATATCCGGTATCATCTGATGCATGTCATAAGAGTAAAACTTGCACACGTCCCCATGCCCGTTGGAAGTCAACGCCATCTCATTGTTTTCCGCCCCGTCTATGATTTTGGATTGCAAAGCCGTGTATACTTCGCCAAACCCCATAGGGGTCGCAGAACCGCCCAGCAGCCGCATCATTTCCACATTGGTTGGAGACTGCTGCACCCGGATTTTCAGCCCTTTCAGGTCTGCCGGGGACTCTATCGGCGTGGAAACGGTATAAAAATTCCTGGTTCCTGCATCAATCCAGGTCACGGCCTCAAAACCTGCCTTTTTCGTCGAATCAAAGATGGGCCCGGTAATATCCTGGTCATCCATGGAAGCATGGTAGGCTTCGGCAGACCCGAACAGGTAAGGCATATTAAACAACGTGTAATTGTCTGAAAACGTCTCTAAAATAGAATTGCTGGCCACACAAAAGTCAATCGCCCCTGTCTGGGTCAACTGCACCATGTCTGTCTGGGATCCGAGAAGTTCACTGGGATAAACTTCCACTTCATACCGGTCCCCCAGTCTGCCCTCCACGTAGCCCTCAAATTCCAGCAACGCTACATGAGTCGGATGGTCTGTGGCCTGGTTATGGCCAATCCGGACAATCCTCTTGCCACCGGCGCCACCACTGCCCCCACAGCCGGCGAGGGCTGATGCTACGAGTATTGTTCCCAGGGAAAGAGACAACGCCCTGTAAATCCCTCTCATACGTTCATCGCTCCTTTCTTCATTCATGGCAAATTTAATTGTAAATATTACATGATTCTGTAGATGTATTATAACACTATTTCAGCATTTTTGCCAGGTATATCTGTCTTGAAATGTGGTAAATATTGCTGTATAATTAAAATATAAACAAAAAATGAGGGGATTTTTATTAAAGATGTATATAGAAGAATTTACTCACCGGCAGATCATGGCCGAACGTTTTTATGAATACCACCATTACTACAATGACAAACCCATCAACGTAGACTTCCATCAACATGCGTTCTATGAAATCTATATCTTCATTTCCGGCAATGTGAATTACATAATTGAAGGCCGCAATTACCAGTTGCGGCCAGGCGACATTTTGCTTACCAACAACCGCGATATCCACCGCCCGGAGATCCTCCCTTCCCAACAGCCCTATGAGCGGATCGTCATATGGCTGGACCACGCCTTTTTCAATGGCCTGCGGGATATCGGCGAGGATTTAACCGCCTGTTTCCAAGACGCCTCCAACCGCAATTACCGCCTTTTCCGCCCCAATGAATCCCAAATGCCCAAAATCCAATCGGCCTGCCAGGCCATTGAACTGGAACGGGGCAGCAACAAACTGGGCAGCCGGGTCATGGCCTACTCGTCTATTATGGAAATTTTAGTGCTGCTTAGCCGGGCCTACTACGAAATATCAGACTCTGCCCAACAAGGGGTGACTGAAAGCGAACAAGTCAATCAAATTGTCGCATACATCAACCACCATCTAAAGGAAGACTTAAGCCTTGACCATTTGGCAGAACAGTTTTTCCTGAGCAAATACTATTTAAGCCACCAGTTTAAAAAATTTACCGGCCTCTCCCTGTACCAATTTATCATGAAAAAAAGGTTGACCATTGCCCGCAATATGCTGATCGGGGGGAAGTCTGTGACAGAGGCCTTTTCGGAATGTGGGTTTAATGACTACTCGAATTTCCTCAAAGCATTTAAACGGGAATTTGGTGAAAAACCCAGTGACTTTATGAAAAACAAGGTTCTATAAAAAGGGCAAAAAAGCGGCTGCCTAAAGCAGCCGCTTTAAATTGGCCTATACCAGCTCCAGCAATACTTCCATGGCAGCGTCACCTTTGCGCTGTCCAATCTTAACAATGCGGGTATATCCGCCGTTACGGGAAACATATTTGGGGGCAATCTCGTCAAATAATTTTGCAGGAAGGTCAACCTCTTTGGTATTCTTCTTTTTGCCGGCTGGGGTAGCGGGGATTTCCGTCACCCCATACAGGACCTTCAGCATCTGGCGCCTTGCGTGGAGCCTGGACGGCCGATCCTTCTTGATTTCCTTTTGAACCTCGTCATAAACGGTTACCCGCCTGCCGTTCTTTTCCTCTTTGACCCTCTTGCCATCTTTGTCCTTGCGGGGAACCTTTGCAGTAACGGTAACCATATCATAATTATCTTTTTCCCGGATTGCCATAGCAATCAGGCCTTCTGCAATTTTACGGGTTTCCTTCGCCCTGGTTTCCGTAGTCCGAATCTTTCCATGATACAGCAAAGCGGTAACCTGGCTGCGGAGCATGGCCTTCCTCTGGTCAGAAGTCCTCCCCAGTTTTCTATAACCTGCCATTTTATTTTCCTCCATATTATCCGGAGTGCGGCCTGCGCCAATCGGCCTTACCAAACCACATCGTCCATTTTTTCCGGCAACCGCCGGTCTGCCTGTCCCTGGGTAAACCGCCGGGAAGCGGCTACCCGCCATATAGGCTTAACAGGCGGCATGCCCAATACCCGGCATCGCACATCGGCCTTATATGCCTGGCATCGAAATAACTGTAACACAACAATTCATATTGCTGTCAGGCTTTTAACGCCTTCAAAGGAGTCATTCCTCGCTTGGGTTTAACTGCAGCCCCAATTCTTTCAGCTTAGCGAGCACTTCTTCCAGGGATTTCCTGCCCAAGTTGCGGACTTTCATCATGTCTTCCGGAGTGCGGTTGCACAGCTCCTCCACCGTGTTAATGCCGGCCCGTTTCAGGCAATTGTAGGAACGGACGGAAAGTTCCAGCTCATCAATATTCATCTCCAGGACTTTCTCTTTTTCATTGTCTTCCTTTTCCACCATGATCTCTGCCGTCCGGGCATTCTCCGAAAGGTCAATGAATAAGTTCAAATGCTCACTTAACACCTTCGCCGCCAAGCTTACCGCCTCGTCCGGGGCTAGGGTGCCGTTGGTAAACACGTCCAAAGTCAGCTTATCATAGTCGATAATCTGCCCCACACGGCTATTCTCAATGGTCATGTTCACCCGCTCTACCGGCGTATAGATGGAATCTACCGCAATCACGCCAATAGGCAGGTCTTCATTTTTATTCTTGTCCGCACTTACATATCCCCGGCCTTTGGTAATCGTCAGCTCCATGTAAAACTTGCTGTCAGTGCCCCCGCTAAGGGTGGCAATCACCTGATCCGGATTCATAATTTCAATATCCGGGTCTGCCTGGATGTCCGCGGCGGTGATCACTCCCTCGCCTTCAAACTCAATGTAAGCGGTCTTCACGTCATTGCTGTCGCTGTTATTCTTAATAGATAAGTTCTTGATGTTCATGATGATTTCTGTTACGTCCTCTTTGACGCCGGGGACGGAACTGAACTCATGCAAAACGCCTTCGATTTTCACCTGGCTGACCGCCGCACCCGGAAGGGAAGAAAGCATAATTCTTCTCAGGGAATTCCCCAGCGTGGTGCCATAGCCCCTCTCAAGCGGTTCCACGACAAACTTGCCATATTTCTTATCATCCGAAATTTCAACAATCTCAATGTTTGGTTTCTCAAAATCGAACACGATTCTAGCCCCTCCTTCTGGGTTCATTAATCGAGGGAAAACTCATTCTATGCATCAATTACGCTTACTTAGAGTACAACTCAACGATCAGCATCTCATTTACCGGAACATCAATTTCTTCCCTAGTGGGCAGTTCCTTTACCGTGCCCCGCAGATTTTCCTGGTCTACGTCCAGCCAGGCCGGAACCATACGGCCGCTGGTCACTTCCAGAACGTCTTTATACCTCTGGGAAGATTTGGCTTTCTCCATCACCTCGACCACGTCCCCGGCCTTAACCAGGTAAGACGGGATATTCACGCATTTGCCGTTTACCAGGATATGCCTGTGGCCTACGATCTGGCGGGTCTCCCTCCTGGTACGCCCAAACCCCATACGGAACACTACGTTGTCCAGCCGCCTCTCCAGCAAGATCATCAAGTTCTCGCCGGCCTGGCCTTCCATCTTTTCCGCCTTTGCGTAATAATTGCGGAAAGGCTTTTCCAGCACTCCATAAATGAATTTTGCTTTCTGCTTCTCCCGCAGCTGCATTCCATACTCGCTGATTTTCCTATTTGCCCGTTTTAACTCTCTGGTTGATTTTTTGTCAATTCCCAAATAGATCGGATCCAAACCAAGGGATCTGCATCTTTTAAGAACAGGAACTCTATCTACTGCCACTTTTCGTACCTCCTATCAGACTCTTCTACGTTTTGGCGGACGGCAACCGTTATGGGGAACCGGGGTTACGTCCTTAATACTGGTTACTTCAATACCACATGCAGAAAGCGCACGGATTGCTGCTTCGCGGCCCGAACCGGGACCTTTTACCATAACGTCGACAGACTTCAAGCCATGTACGATAGCTGCCTTGGCAGCAGTCTCTGCAGCCATCTGGGCTGCATACGGAGTAGATTTCCTTGAACCTCTAAATCCCAGACCACCGGCACTTGCCCAAGACAAGGCATTCCCTTGGGTATCCGTCAACGTCACTATGGTATTATTGAAGGATGACTGGATATGTGCCTGTCCGCGTTCAACGTTTTTCTTTACGCGCTTTTTTGTCACCTTTTTTGCAGAGGACATTTTTTTAGCCATTTTAAACTAACCTACTTTCCTTTCGTCTTGATTCACTATGATTTCCCGGCGCAAACCACCTGGAAATGTAATGACCGGAATCTTGTTCCTGTTTTTAAAACATACAACTTGATTCGACTGCGTCACCGGGAGAAATACTACATTCTCACCCACGCTTATTTTTTCTTGTTTGCCACGGTTTTGCGCGGTCCCTTGCGGGTTCTTGCATTGGTCTTTGTTTTCTGTCCGCGGACCGGCAGGCTTCTCCTGTGGCGGATTCCGCGATAGCAGCCGATTTCCTGCAGCCGCTTGATGTTCATTGCCACTTCCCTGCGCAGGTCACCCTCTACCACCTGGGTTTCCGCAATCACGGATGCAATTTTCCTTACCTCATCATCGGTCAAATCTTTGACCCTGGTATCCGGATTTACGCCGGCCTCTGCCAAAATACGGTTTGAACTGGTTCTTCCGATCCCGTAAATATAGGTCAGGCCAATCTCAATGCGCTTGTCCCTTGGTAAATCCACTCCTGCAATACGAGCCATCTCTGCCCTACACCTCCTGTTTTTCCTGAAAATTAACCTTGTCTCTGTTTGTGCTTAGGGTTTTCACAGATGATCCTGATGCTCCCCTTACGCTTGATGACTTTGCATTTTTCGCAAATCGGTTTCACTGACGATCTTACCTTCACAGCAAACTCTCCTTTCCTCGACACTGCCCAGCCTTTATGGGCATCTGGTATGCGCCCCACTAGAAGCAGGACCGGTTTTGGGCAAACTTCGCCCGCCATATCAACAAAGTCGCCATAACATTATATCACCACATTTTCTTTATTGCAAGCTTTTTCCCCTTTTTTCCCTGAAAATCTTGCCATTCTGGTATGTGAAACCATCCCAGCCAAAGCGGGATCCGGGGATTGGGCCAAAGGGAAGGCGCCGTAGTGCCGCGCCGGCTTCAAAGCCGCCCCGGAGGAGGCCCTCCCCTCCCCCGGTACAGCCCGTAAACCAAACCTTCTTTTATTTATCCCGCCAAATAATCCTGCCCTTTGTCAAATCATAAGGTGACAATTCAATGGTGACTCGGTCACCAGGAAGGATCCGGATGTAATTCATCCTCAGCTTCCCACTAATATGGGCCAGCACTTGATGTCCATTCTCCAATTCCACTTGAAACATGGCATTCGGCAGCTTCTCCACTACCGTCCCTTCAATTTCTATCACGTCTGCTTTCGACATGTACTCATACCTCCTGAATCATAACGATCCCCTTTTTAGGGCCGTTTGCCTGAATACCCGGCTCTCACTCCATGCTGCGGCGCTTCACATAATCTTTCAACCGGGCGCGTATCTGCCCGTCCGGCACAGGGAAATCCGGGAACAGCCGGCGCCCGTCCACCTGGACATGTTTCCTGTTCTTCCGCTTGGGGTTGCCCTGTGTCCGGCGCTCCCCGTCTACCAGGGCAACCGTCTCCCCGTCCAGGGACAAAATGACATAATACTGCCCTTTATCATGCCCGGCCAAGGATTTGGCCGGACAACCAGGCTGATAATCCATACTGTTCACCGTCCTCATAACAACGACAAAATCTCCGGTTCCCCTTGCGTTATCAGAATCGTGTTTTCATAATGGGCGGACAGGGAGCCGTCATCCGTCACCACTGTCCAGTCGTCATCCATCCAAACCACGTCCGCCCGCCCCATGTTGATCATCGGTTCAATGGCCAAGGTCATCCCCGGCCGCAGGCGGATCCCTCTGCGGTTCTGGGAAAAATTAGGCACTTCCGGATCCTCATGGAGATGGTCGCCGATCCCATGCCCCACCAGGTCACGGACCACTCCGTACCCAAAACTTTCCGCATACTTTTGAATGGCAGAAGAAATGTCGTTGAGATGGTTCCCCGCCTTTGCGTACTTGATCCCTTCATAAAAACATTGCCTTGTCACCCGGATCAGCTGTTCCGCCTCCGGGCTGATTTTCCCAATGGCATAGGTGCGGGCGGCATCTGAATGGTAACCGTTGTAGATAACGCCTGCATCCAGGCTGACAATGTCCCCTTCTTGCAGGATCCTGTGCTTGTTGGGTATTCCATGCACCACCTCGTCGTTCACGGACACGCAGATGGAAGCCGGATAGCCGTTATAATTTTTAAAAGAAGCGCTGCAGCCATAGCTGCGGATCAGCCGCTCTCCCAGCCGGTCAATATCCAAAGTAGACATGCCGGGCTTTAATGCCCTGCCCAATTCCTCGTGTACCATAGCCAGAATCCTTCCGGCCTCACGCATTAATTCAATTTCCCTTGACGATTTAATGGACACTGACATAGGTTAAGCCCCCAGAACCGCTATAATGTCCGTAAACACCTGGTTCAGCTCTTTGGTCCCGTCCACGGCCACCAAAATCCCTTCGTTCCTATAATAATCAATCAAGGGCTGGGTCTGGTCATGGTAAACCGTCAAACGTTTTTGGACGGTTTCCGGCTTATCGTCATCCCTCAGCACCAGCGTATCGCCGCAGGCATCGCATACCCCCTCTGCCTTTGGCGGGTTGAAAGCCACATGGTAAGTGGCGCCGCACTTTACACAGGCCCTTCTGCCGCCCATCCTGGTAACAATGGCCTCGTCCGGGACATCCACATCCACTGCGTAATCCATCTTTTCCCCCCGTGCGTTCAACGCGTCCGTGAGGCTTTTTGCCTGGGGTATGGTCCTGGGGAATCCGTCAAGCACATAACCGTTTTCGCAGTCTGCCTGGCTGATGCGGTCCAGCAGCATCCCAATGGTAACATCGTCCGGCACCAGCTGGCCTTGGTCCATATATGACTTCGCCTTCTTTCCCAGCTCCGTGCCGCCTTTGATATTCGCGCGGAAAATGTCCCCTGTGGAAACATGGGGAATACCATATTTCTCTGCGATTTTCTTGGCTTGGGTCCCTTTTCCAGCTCCTGGCGCCCCTAACATAATAATCTTCATTACTCTTACCTCCTTTTCCTCTTTCCTTATGCCCGGACCGGCTTGCGGGCGGACGGTAGCAGAAAAAGCTGCCACCCTCCTTTTGTGCAGCAGCTCTCTCGCCTATCTTAATCGTTTAAAAATCCTTTGTAATTCCGTACAATCACCTGCGACTCGATGGCCTTGACCGTCTCCAGGATAACGCTGACGATAATGATCATGGATGTCCCCATAAAGCCCAGGCGGCTCACGCCAAACAGGCCGGAAATCATAATCGGGATCACGCTGATGACAATCAGGCCCATGGCCCCAATAAAGATAATATAGCTTAGAATCTTATTTAGATAATCGGAAGTAGGTTTGCCCGGGCGGATGCCAGGGATAAACCCGCCGGATTTCTTCATATCATTGGCCACTTCCAATGGGTTGAAAGTGATGGACGTGTAGAAATAAGCAAACAGTACAATCAGCACAATATAAATCAGAAGCCCCACGGAATACCAGGGCATCTCCGGGCGGAACCAGGATGCGGAATTGAGCATCATCAGGATCTTCCCGGGAACCGTGCTGTAATCCGGATTAAAAAACTGGGCGATCACTACAGGGAAGGACATAATGGACGAAGCAAAAATCACCGGGATAACGCCTGCAGTATTGACTTTCAGCGGAATATGGGTGGATTTCCCCCCCACCATCCTTCTGCCTACCATCTTTTTCGAATACTGCACGGGGATCCTCCGCTCACCATCCTGCAAAAACACAACAAATACAACCATGGCAACCGCCAACGCCAACATGATCAACAGCGTCACCGCCTGCACGGCAATAATCTTACCATCCATGAAGGTTTTGTACAACGTGCTTACATCCTCTGGCAGGGAGGACACAATATTAAACAGCAAGACGATGGAAATGCCGTTTCCTATGCCTTTTTCCGTGATCCTCTCGCCAATCCACATCAAAAACGCACTTCCTGCCGTCATGGTAGACACTGCCATAATAACCATGGCTGCCTTTCCAAGGAAGTTCTGGTCATGGTAATTGATCAAAAGCCCCTGGCCGCCAAACCCTACCGCCATTGCAGTGGATTCAATCAATGCCAAAGCTACCGTCAGATAACGGGTATACTCCGCAATTTTCCTCCTGCCGTCTTCGCCTTCCCGCTGCATCTCTTCCAGCTTCGGGATGGCAATGGTCAAAAGCTGCATAATAATCGAGGATGTAATATAGGGAGTAATGCTTAAGGCCAATACGGACATGGAAGTAAAGGAACCGCCGGTCATAGCATCAAAAAAATTAAATGCGTCTCCACTCTGCTTCGCGAAAAAATCCGCAAAATAGGAGGTGTTCACTCCGGGGATCGGCAACTCCGACCCGAAGCGAATCACCACCAACATCATGAAGGTGTAAAGGATCTTTTTCCGGATCTCTTTCACTTTCCATGCATTTTGGAGCGTCTTAAACATATTAGATCACCTCGCAGGTTCCACCTAAAGCCTCGATCTTTGCTTTTGCACCCTCGCTGAATGCATCTACCTTGACGGTCAGCTTTTTGGTTAATTCTCCATCACCCAGAATCTTAACACCGTCTCTAGGATTTTTAATAATGCCGCACTCCATCAGAGACTCTACGGTAACGACCGCGTCATTGTCAAAACGCTCCAAGGCACTTACGTTGATGGACACGATCTCCTTGGTATTGCGGTTGGTAAAGCCTCTCTTAGGTATACGCCGGTACAATGGCATCTGACCGCCTTCAAAGCCAAGCCTTGGGGCTCCGGAACGGGCTTTCTGGCCCTTGTGGCCTTTGCCCGCAGTCTTGCCATTGCCTGAGCCATGGCCACGCCCCCTTCTGAAATTGTTGCTGTGCTTGGAACCAGCAGCCGGCTGTAAATTCGATAAATCCATTACATTGCCCTCCTTACTTCGGTAATTTAGACCTCTTCTACTTTCACCAGGTGCCTCACATGCCAAATCATACCCCTTATGGCTGCGTTATCCGGCATTTCAACCGTCTTATTAAGCTTTCTCAAGCCTAGGGCCTTAACCGTGGCCCGCTGCTTCGGAATGGCCCCGATCGGGGATTTGACTAATGTTATTTTCAACTTTTCTGCCATTTCCTTCTCCTCCTTAGCCCAAAATCTCGTCCACGGATTTGCCGCGCAACCTCGCATACTCCTCCGGAGTCTTAAGCTGGGTAAGTCCTTTAATCACGGCAAGGACCACATTGGTTTTATTGTTGGAACCCAGGGACTTGGCACGGACGTTCTTAATCCCCGCCAGCTCCAGCACGGCACGCGCCGGACCGCCGGCAATGATACCTGTACCTTCGGGGGCCCGTTTCATCAACACGCTGGCGCTGCCAAATCCCACAAGCATGTCATGGGGGATACTCTGGCTCTCATCCACCGGGACTTTCACCAGGTTTTTCATAGCAGCCTCTTTCCCTTTGCGGATCGCCTCCGGAACCTCGCCTGCTTTCCCCAAGCCTGCACCTACGTGGCCATTGCCGTCGCCCACCACTACCAGAGCAGAAAATCTCATGGTACGGCCGCCTTTTACCGTCTTCGATACACGCTTGATTGCCACTACATTGTCATTTAATTCTAATTGACTTGCGTCGATAATTGTACGCTTCATGCTGCTCTCCTCTCTACTAGAATTTCAGGCCGGCCTCGCGGGCCGCATCTGCAAGTGCCTGGACTTTACCATGGTAAATAAAACCTCCCCGGTCAAATACGACCTCTTGGATCCCTTTTTCCAGCGCCCTTTTAGCGATCAGAGTTCCCACATAGCTGGCGGCAGCTACGTTATCCGTATATTCCAGCTCTTCCATTGCCGCCTTCTCCACCGTAGATGCAGCTGCCAGCGTATTGCCGACGGAATCGTCAACAATCTGGGCATAAATATGCTTATTGCTTCTATAAACAGCCAGACGCGGTCTCTCTGCAGTCCCTGCAAAGCGGTTACGTAATCTGGTATGTTTTTTAACGCGGACTTCGCTTCTTGATTTCTTGCTAACCATTTTCGCACTCTCCTTATATTCCTGTAACCGTTCAGCCCAGCAGGCCTAACCGAACTGTTACGCTATTTCTTACCAGTCTTACCAACTTTGCGTCTGATTGTCTCATCCGCATATTTAATCCCTTTGCCTTTATACGGCTCAGGCCTTCTCTTATCCCTGATTTCGGCGGCGTACTGGCCCACTTTCTCCTTGTCGATCCCTTTTACCGTGATCTTGTTCTGGCCTTCCAGTATGGTCTCCACACCTTCCGGGTCCGTCATCTCCACCGGATGGGAATAGCCCAGGTTCAAGGTAAGCTTTTTCCCTTGCTTGGCAGCACGGTAACCGACGCCGTTTACCTCAAGGACCTTGGTATACCCCTGGGTAACGCCTACCACCATATTATTAATCAATGTCCTGGTCAAGCCATGGAGGGATTTCATCTTTTTCAAGTCATTGGGCCTGGTTACGACAATATGCCCGTCTTCTTCCTTTATGGCCATCTCTACGGGCAGCTCTCTCTCCAGAGTGCCGTTGGGGCCCTTTACCGTCACTTTATTGTTTTCCGCAATGGTTACGGTCACACCTGCGGGTATTGCGATTGGCATCCTTCCGATTCGTGACATGCCTGTTACCTCCTACTTAAATTTTCGGAAAGGGGCTTAAAACGCCCTTTCTGTTTTCAGTTTTTTGTTGCCCTGTCTGTTTCCTGGCTGCGGCATGTTACCACACAAATGCCAGGACTTCCCCACCCACGCCTAAACGGCGGGCTTCCTTATCGGTCACAACGCCCTGGTTGGTCGAAATAATGGCTGTCCCCAAGCCTCCCAGTACCTTCGGCAGGTCCTCTTTGTTGGCATATACCCGCAGGCCCGGTTTGGAGATTCTCTTAATGCCCGTAATAATCTTTTCATTTTTGTCTGCACCATATTTCAAGGTGATGCGGATGGTTTTGAATGCCCCGTCTTCTACGATGTCATATTTACGGACGTAGCCCTCCTTCACCAGGATATCCGCAATGGCCAGCTTCATCTTGGACGAAGGCACGTCTACTGTATCATGCTTTGCAGTATTTGCGTTACGGATTCTCGTAAGCATATCTGCGATAGGATCGCTCATTGTCATGGTAGATAGTTTCCTCCTTGTTTAATATGCTGATTTACGCCTAAGCTCATCCTTTGCCCTCGGCCCGGATTCGCTCAACTGCTTTCGCTTACCAGCTTGCCTTTTTTACACCCGGAATCTGGCCTTTGTATGCTAATTCCCTAAAGCATATACGGCAAACCCCATATTTCCTCAAATATGCATGCGGACGCCCGCAAATTCTGCAGCGGTTATATTCCCTGGTAGAGAATTTCGCCGGACGCTGCTGCTTGATCTTCATTGAAGTTTTCGCCATGGATCATTCCTCCTGTTATTTTGCAAATGGCATATTGAATAAAGTCAAAAGCTCACGGGCCTCTTCGTCGGTCTTTGCTGTAGTGACAAACACTACATCCATACCCATCACCTTATCTACTTTATCATATTCAATCTCCGGGAAAATCAACTGCTCTTTGATGCCCAGAGCATAATTGCCCCGGCCGTCAAATGCATTGGGGTTCACGCCACGGAAGTCACGGACACGGGGGAGGGCCAGGTTGATCAGGCGGTCTGCGAACTCGTACATCTTCTCCCCACGCAGCGTAACTTTACAGCCAATAGCCATGCCCTCTCTGATCTTGAAGTTGGCGACGGATTTCTTTGCCTTGGTCGTAACCGGTTTCTGGCCAGTGATAATCTCTAAATCCCTAACTGCAGAATCCAGGATCTTGGCATTCTCTTTTGCCTCGCCGACGCCCATATTTACTACGATCTTATCCAGCTTCGGGACTTGCATTACGTTTTTGTAGCCGAATTTTTTCATTAAAGCGTCAACCATTTCATTTTTATATTGCTCTTTTAATCTAGCCAATTTTCAACTCCTCCTTTCTGCCATTAGTCAATTACTTTGCCGGTGGCCTTGGCAAAGCGGACCTTTTTGCCGTCTTTGATCTGGAAACCAACCCGGGTGGGTTTTCCGTCTACCATCAGCATCACGTTAGAAACGTCCATGGATGCCTCCTGGCGAACAATGCCGCCCTGAGGGTTATGTGCGTTGGAATTGGGCTTGTAATGTTTGGTCACCATATTGCATCCTTCAACCACAACCCTGCCGTCTTTCACATGCAGTACTTTGCCCGTCTTATCTTTATCTTTACCTGTGATCACTTTTACCAGGTCACCTTTTTTGATTTTATGCACAGCCGATACCTCCTTACAGTACTTCCGGAGCCAGGGAAACAATCTTCATAAACTGTTTCTCACGCAACTCTCTGGCAACCGGCCCAAAGATACGGGTTCCTCTTGGGGTTTTGTCATCTTTGATAATCACTGCTGCATTTTCGTCAAAGCGGATATACGAACCGTCTTTCCGGCGGGTGCTGTGAACCGTGCGCACCACGACCGCTTTGACTACGTCGCCTTTCTTTACAACGCCGCCTGGCGTTGCATCTTTAACGGTAGCGACAATTATATCTCCAATATGCGCATATCTTCTCGTGGAACCGCCCATAACACGGATGCATAAAAGTTCCTTAGCCCCGGTATTGTCAGCGACCCTCAGTCTGCTTTCCTGCTGAATCATGCCTGCTGCTCCTTTCGGTTATATTGCTATCCTACGGTTATACGGGGCATGCAAACTCCCCCATAGCCGCCTTTATTTCGCCTTCTCGATAATTTCCACCAGTCTCCACCTTTTGTCTTTGGACAAAGGCCTGGTTTCCATCACTTTCACGGTATCCCCGATGCCGCACTGGTTTTCTTCGTCATGGGCTTTCAGCTTTACGGTTCTTTTTTCGATTTTGCCGTATAGCGGATGCTTTACGCGGTCCTCGATCGCAACCACAATGGTCTTATCCATCTTGTCGCTGACGACTTTACCGACACGGGTTTTTCTCAGATTTCTCTCCACGGTGCCAATCTCCTCTCAATCATTTACTTGTCACACGGCAGTTGTGGTCCCTTCCCTGCCGCCATCTATCCAAATTCCCACTTAAGCTCCGGTCAGGCCAGTTTTGATTTCTCAGTAATAACAGTCTGAATCCTGGCGATGTTCTTACGGACTTCTTTAATCCTGCTGGTATTGTCCAATTGGTTAGTCGCATTCTGGAATCTTAAGTTGAACAGTTCCTTCTTCGCCGCTACCAATTCTTCCTGCAGCTCCGCAACCGTTTTCGCTTTCAAGCTTTCTACAAATTTAGTTGTTTTCACTGTTATCACCGCCTTCTAAATCTGCCTTAGCAGTAATCTTACATTTGCAGGGTAACTTATGCATAGCAAGGCGCAGCGCTTCACGGGCAACTTCTTCCGGAACTCCTGCGATCTCAAACATCACTCTGCCCGGCTTTACCACCGCAACCCAATACTCCAGGGTACCTTTACCAGATCCCATACGGGTCTCAGCTGGTTTTGCCGTAACGGGTTTGTCCGGAAAAATCTTGATCCAAACCTTACCTCCACGCTTAATGTAACGGGTCATGGCAATACGGGCAGCCTCAATCTGATTGGATTTAATCCAGCAAGGCTCGGTGGCAACCAGGCCATACTCGCCATAGGTAATGGTATTTCCTCTGGTAGCTTTGCCGGCCATGCTCCCTCGGAACTGTTTGCGGCGCTTCACTCTCTTCGGCATTAACATTATTTATCGCTCCCTTCCTTGTTTCCCTTAGCAGGAAGTATTTCGCCCTTATAAATCCAAACCTTTACCCCCAGCTTCCCGTAGGTGGTATCGGCCTCGGCGAAACCATACTCAATATCGGCTCTCAGTGTCTGCAGCGGAATCGTCCCTTCGCTGTAAAACTCGGTACGGGCAATATCGGCCCCGCCCAAGCGGCCGCCAACCGCAGCCTTGATCCCTTTGACGCCGGCCTTTATGGAACGGCCCATGGTAGACTTCATGGCACGCCGGAAAGACACACGGTTTTCCAACTGTTGGGCAATGCTCTCGGCTACCAGCTGGGCGTCCCGCTCCGGCCTCTTGATTTCCTTTATGTCGATAAACAATTTCCTGTCCGTCATCTTCTGGACTTCGCCTTTCAGCTTTTCGATCTCCGCCCCGCCTCTGCCGATGACTACGCCCGGTTTCGCCGTATAGATGATGACCTTCATCCTGTCGGAAGCCCTTTCGATTTCAATTTTGGAAATTCCTGAGCTGTACAGTTTTTTCTTCAGAAATTTGCGGATGTTATAATCTTCTACCAGGCAGTCGGCAAAATCGCCTTCTGCATACCATTTGGAATCCCAGTCCTTAATAACACCGACCCTTAAGCCGTGCGGATTAACTTTCTGACCCATATTTGCCTCCTATCTCTCATTCAGCACAACGGTAATGTGGCTCATCCTCTTCTCAATCCGGTAAGCCCGGCCCTGTGCCCTCGGTTTTATTCTCTTCATGGTCGGCCCTTTGTTGGCATAGCACTCCTCCACATACAGGTTGTTCCGGTCCATGTTATTGTTGTTTTCGGCATTGGCAACCGCTGATTCCAGCAATTTCTTAATCAAAGCGGAAGCATATCTGGGATTGTAAGTCACAATACCAATAGCGGTCTGCACATCCTTGCCCCGAATGGCGTCCAATACGAAGCATGCCTTCTGGACGGATACCCGGGCGTAGGATAACTTGGCTGACGGCCTGGTGTCTTTCTTGGCATTCCTCTCTCTCTTAATCTGGCTTCTATGTCCTTTAGCCATTGCTAATAACCTCCTTCCGAATGCGATGATTACCGTTTGCTCTTTTTCTCGTCTTTTCCGTGGCCCCTATAAGTCCTGGTGCTCACGAACTCGCCTAATTTGTGGCCGACCATATCCTCGGTCACATATACCGGCACATGTTTCCTGCCGTCATGGACGGCAATGGTGTGTCCAACCATCTGTGGGAAGATGGTGGAACGGCGGGACCAGGTCTTAATTACCTGATGCTGCCCTGCCGCGTTCATCGCATCGATCTTTTTCAACAGATGGGCATCTGCAAATGGTCCTTTTTTTAATGAACGTCCCATAAGGTTTGTTCCTCCTTCAATTATTTAATCGTCTTGCCATCACGACTTCTGATGATGAGCTTATTGGACTGTTTGTTCTTCTTTCTGGTCTTAAGGCCCAGTGCAGGTTTGCCCCAAGGAGTGCTCGGACCCGGACGGCCAATACCGGTCTTACCTTCACCGCCGCCATGGGGATGGTCGTTGGGGTTCATAACCGAACCGCGGACCGTGGGGCGGATGCCCATGTGGCGCTTTCTGCCGGCTTTACCATAATTGATCAGGTTGTGCTCGCCGTTGCCTACAACGCCAATGGTGGCGCGGCAAACGATGGGGACCATCCTCATCTCGCCGGAGGGGAGCCTTAAAGTCGCATATTTGCCTTCCTTCGCCATAAGCTGGGCTGAATTGCCGGCGGAACGGACCAGCTGGCCGCCTTTACCCGGATGCAGCTCAATATTATGGATCTGCGCACCGATGGGGATGTTGGCCAGGGGCAGGCAGTTGCCTGTTTTCGCCTCTGCGGCCTCACCGCTCATAACCTTCATGCCGTCGGTCAACCCGGCGGGGGCAAGGATATAGGCTTTCTCCCCGTCCTTATAGCAGATCAAAGCGATGTTGGCGCTCCGGTTGGGGTCATACTCGATACCGATAACCGTTGCCGGAATCCCATCCTTGCTGTTCCTCTTGAAATCAATGATCCTGTATTTCCTCTTGGTGCCGCCTCCGCGGTGCCTAACGGTAATCTTGCCTTGGTTGTTCCGGCCAGCGTTCTTTTTTAACGGGACAAGCAATGACTTTTCCGGAGTGGATTTTGTGATTTCGCTAAAATCCGATCCGGTCATATGCCTTCTGGACGGTGTATATGGGTTAAATGTTTTAATTCCCATGACTTGCGTTCTCCTTTCCTTATTAATGCCCGTTCCTCAGGGCATCCTGGTACACCCCTGCGGTGTTTCCTTATTAATGCCCGTTCCTCAGGGCATCCTGGTACACCCCTGCGGTGTTTCCTTATTAACGCCCGTTTTCCAGGGCATCCTGGTACACCCTTGCGGTGTTTCCTTATTAACGCCCGTTTTCCAGGGCATCCTGGACACACCCGCCTCTACTGCAACGCCGCCGTGTGTGTCCTTTTCCTCTATCCCAAACGAAGGGGGGGTAACCGTTCAAGCCTTTGCCTTTTCCGATGGGCAGCAAAGGCGCCAAACCGTTACCGGACTTTTTTACAGCCCGGAAAAGATCTCGATCTCCTTGCTGTCCTCGGTCAGTTTGATAATGGCCTTCTTGGTCTTGGCCGTCCTGCCGAATTTCATGCCCCTTCTTTTTTTCTTGCCATCATAATTCATGGTGTTGACTCTTTCCACCTTCGTCCCCGGGAACATTTTTTCCACCGCTTCCTTGATCATGGTCTTATTGGACTCCGGATGGACCAGGAACGTGTATTCTTTCTCGCTCATTACGTTCATGCTCTTCTCGGTGACTACCGGTTTGAGGATAACGTCATAGTATTGAATGTTTGCCATTATGCGTACACCTCCTCAATGTTCGCGACGGCAGCCCTGGTAGCTACCACTGTGTTGTATTTTAAAATATCATATACATTTATGGTATTGACATAAGCGGTTTTTACCGTGGGGATGTTCCTTGCGGACAACGCCACATTGTCACTGTCCTGGCCAACGACTACCAGCGCCTTGGAAACCTTTAAGTTGTCCATCACGGCCTTAAATTTCTTGGTCTTAACCTCATCCAGTTTCAACTCATCCACCACAATAAACTTATTGTCCTGTACCCGGCTGGTCAAAGCCGACTTTAACGCCGCCCGTTTTTCTTTCTTGTTCAGCCGGATGGTGTACTCCCTTGGGGCAGGGGCAAACACCACGCCGCCGCCCGTCCACTGGGGGGCCCTGGTTGAACCCTGCCTCGCATGGCCGGTCCCTTTTTGCCTCCAGGGCTTCTTTCCGCCGCCGGATACCTCGGCGCGGGTTTTTGCCTTCTGCGTGCCCTGGCGCCTATTGGCAAGATGCGCTACCACGGCCATGTGTACCAGGTGCTCATTGATTTTCACGCCGAACACGGCGTCGTTCAAATCCATCTTGCCTACTTCTTTGCCTTCCATATTGTAAACAGATACGTTCGCCATTTCTGTGTTCCTCCTTTCTCGGTTCAAGCTTATTTGGCGGCCTTAACGGTCTCTTTCAGTGTTACCAGTGATTTCCTGGGCCCTGGCACGGCGCCTTTTACCAGAAGCAGGTTGTTTTCCGCATCCACACGGACAATTTCCAGATTCTGGACGGTCACCTGTTTACTGCCCATATGCCCGGGCATCCCTTTCCCCTTGAACACACGGCCCGGGGTAGTGGCTGAACCGTTGGAACCTTGATGGCGATGGAACTTGGAACCGTGGGTCATGGGGCCCCTATGCTGGCCATGCCTCTTGATCGCGCCCTGAAAGCCTTTCCCCTTGGAAACCGCGGTAGCGTCCACCTTGTCGCCTGCCGCAAAAATATCGGCTTTGATTTCGTCTTTCACGGAATATTCTTCCGCATTATCAAAACGGAACTCCCTCACATACCTCTTGTATGTGGCGCCAGCTTTGTCAAAGTGCCCTTTTACCGGCTTGTTGACCAGCTTTTCCCTCTTGTCCACAAAACCGACCTGCACGGCCTTATATCCGTCGTTCTCCAGGGTTTTCACCTGGGTCACCACACAGGGGCCGGCCTGAAGAACCGTTACGGGAACCAGAACGCCGTCGTCGTTGAAGATTTGAGTCATTCCGACCTTAGTCGCTAAAATAGCCTTCTTCATTTTTTTCCTCCTTACAGCGGATTGCCATGGCAATCATACTAAAGTTTATTTCTGCTTCATTTTAATATCGACATAAACACCGGCCGGCATTTCCAGCTTGACCAGTGCGTCCACCGTCTTCTGGCTTGGGGTAATAATGTCGATCAGCCTTTTATGGGTCCTCTGTTCAAACTGCTCACGGGAATCTTTGTACTTATGCACTGCCCGAAGGATAGTAACCACTTCCTTCTTGGTAGGCAGCGGCACCGGCCCGCTCACCTGTGCCCCGGTCTTCTTTACGGTTTCGATAATCTTTCCGGCAGACTGGTCAACCAGCTGGTGGTCATAAGCCTTCAACGTGATCCTCATTACTTGACTTGCCATAAAAAAAGTCGCCTCCTTTTCGCACTTTTTGCTTAAGCACGACAAGCGGTGACTGTACACTTCTCCGTGTGTGTCGTATGCGGCCCACACTGCGTTACTGCATATTTATCCTACAGCTGTTCAATTGGTACAGTGACTTGTCGTCAGTTTCCTAACTTGACATTCGCTCCACGGAAAACCTGCCACGGCGGGCAGCAACCTCACGCTTCTTTGCTATCATGTCACAGCCCTAACATACTACCATAATTACCACGGAAATGCAAGGGGTTTTTCAATGTTTTTCCATAAAAACAGATGCAGGCCCGGCCCTACTCCAACATCCGGTACCCCACCCCGATTTCCGTAAACATATAATGGGGTTCCGCCGGGTTAGACTCCAGCTTTCTGCGGATATTGGCCATATTCACCCGCAGGATTTGGTTGTCGGTGTCCGCATACGGGCCCCAGATCTCCTTTAGGATATAATCATAGGTCAGCACTTTCCCCGCGTTCCGGGCCAGCAGGGAAACCAGCTTGTATTCAATTTGGGTAAGGTGGACGGCCTTGCCACGCAGGGTAACCATCCTTTTGGAAAAATCAATCACCAGGCCGTCCCGCGAGTACATGGGCTCTTGCACCCCGGATTGCCCCATATGCAGGCGGTGGCGCAAGGCAGTGCGGATCCGGGCCAACAGCTCTTCCGCCCCAAACGGCTTGGTAATGTAATCATCCGCCCCCCCGTCCAAAGCATCCACTTTTTCCCGCTCCTGAATCCTGGCCGATATAACAATGACCGGCACGGAAGAAAATTCCCGGATCTTTTTTAGCACCTCCATACCGTCCATGTCCGGGAGGCCTAAATCCAGCAAAACCACTTCCGGATGGTGGGAAGCATACAAAGACAGCCCCGTTACCCCGTCCGCGGCCCGCAACGTCCTGTAATCCTTATTGGCCAAAATAGCCTCAATATAATTTCCAATCGTTTTTTCATCCTCAATGATAAGGACCGTCCATCTATTTCTTGTCACGTTTATCCTCTCCCAGTGGTAAAGTAAAAAAGAATTCCGCACCTTGTTCCCGGTTCTTGGCGCCGATCGACCCTTTGTGGGCGGTGATAATGGTTTTACAGATGGTCAGGCCGATACCCATCCCCCGATAAGAATCCCCGCTCTGGTTGGCCTCCCTGCCTACCCCGTCGAACATGCGCCCTAACCTGTCCGTGGGGATCCCTTGGCCATAATCGCGGATATGGAACACGACCGCTTCTTCTTGCTTTTCCACATAAAAATCAATAGGCTCCTCTGTCCCCGAATGGTATACCGCATTTTCCAGAAGGTTGATAATTACTTGTTCAATCAAAATGGCGTCCATGGGGACCATGAGGAATTCCTCCGGCACACGCACCTGGAACTTGGCCTTGGGCAGCCGTTTCCTTAATTTGCGCACAGCCTCCGACACCACTTCTTCCAAAGGCTCCTGGCTGGTAACCACCTGGGTTTCCCCCACCCGGATCCGGGTCACCGACAGCAGGTTTTCCACCATATTCAAAAGCCAGTTGGCATCTTCACTTATACTCTTTACCATATAAGATTTTTCTGTTTCTGTCAACTGTTCCTTATCGGCAAGGATGGTATCCGCCATGCCGATGATGCCGGTGAGCGGTGTGCGCAGGTCGTGGGACACCGCCCGGAGCAGGTTGGCCCGCATGGTCTCCTTCTCTGCTTCCATCAGCAATTTTTCCCGCTCGTTTAAAAGCTGGCTTTGTTTTTTAAACTTAGTAGTCAGGGTACTGGTAATGCCGGAAATAACAGCCATTCCAACAAAAGTCACCGGATAGCCGTCAATGGTGAAATTTAAATGCATATATGGATAAGTAAATACATAATTGACGCAGAAGACGCCGATAATGGATGCCACAATCCCCGGAACATATCCCGTCGTATAGCGGGCAATCAGCATAACCGCCAGCACATAAATAACCGCAACACTGGTGGAATTTAAGCTGAAATGGGAAAAGGCTATGGCCATCAAGGTTGACGCAATAAGCCCCCCTCCGGTTACCAAGATATTTTTCGTCAAAACTTCCTTTTCCATTCCTATTCCTTTTCGCCTTTCCGGAACACGCCTTAAAATCAGCCGCCGGCAGGTATGTCCAGCCCCATACGTCCACGCCGCGGGTATTGGCCACCCTTACAATAAAACAGGCAGGAAACCTTTGCTTCCTGCCCGTTATCCACCGCCGGCCTGCGCCTGCGCACCTGGCCGGCCCCTTTTTGCTTCTGGGGCAGCACAGATGCTTTTGCAGTTACCACACTATTTATTATAGTTTACAATAGAGCCAAAATCCGGCTTCAGGGAAGCGCCGCCTACCAAGCCCCCGTCAATATCCGGCTGGGCAAACAGTTCAGGGGCGCTGGACGCAGATACGGAACCGCCATACTGGATACGGATGGCCTGCGCCGTGGCATCGTCATAAATCTCGCCAATGCATACCCGGATCGCTGCGCATACTTCCTGGGCCTGCTCTGTGGTAGCCACTTTGCCGGTGCCAATGGCCCAGATGGGCTCATAAGCGATTACCGCGGCTTTAGCCTGGTCCGCTGTCACATTCAGGAAAGCTATTTTAATCTGCTGGCGGATCCAATCAATGGTAATGCCCTGCTCCCTTTGGGTCAGGGATTCGCCGCAGCAGATAATAGGGGTCAGGCCGTTGGCGAAAGCTTTCAGGACTTTCTTGTTGACGGTCTCATCGGTCTCCGCAAAATATTCCCTTCTCTCCGAGTGGCCAATAATTACATATTTTACGCCTGCGTCGGTGAGCATTTTGGCGGAAATCTCCCCGGTATAAGCGCCCTTGTCCTCAAAATACATGTTCTCTGCGCCAATGTTGATGTTAGTCCCTTTTGCCGCTTCCATGGCCGGGATAATATCTATGGCCGGCACACAGAAAACCACGTCCACCTCGTCGTTGGCCACCAGTGGCTTTAACGTATTAACCAGCTCCACTGCCTCCGTAGGCGTCATGTTCATCTTCCAGTTTCCTGCTATAATTTTCTTCCTGGACATTTTCCTGTCCTCCCTCACTCTCTTTATTTCTGCCAGCAATCAGCCCAATGCCTTGCCGGCTTTGCCGCCGCCTTATTTGTCGTCAGCCGCCGCTACGCCCGGAAGCACTTTGCCTTCCAGGAATTCCAGGGAAGCGCCGCCGCCGGTAGAAATGTGGCTTACCTTATCGGCAAAGCCCAGCTGGTTCATGGCTGCCGCAGAATCGCCGCCGCCGATAATCGTAGTCGCCTCGGTCTCAGCCAAAGCTGTTGCTACGGCGATGGTCCCTTTCGCCAAGACAGGGTTCTCAAACACGCCCATGGGGCCGTTCCAAACCACGGTCTTTGCGGACTTCACGGCTTCCCCATAAAGTTCAGCCGTCTTAGGCCCAATATCCAGCCCTTGCATGTTCGCCGGGATCGCATCCGAAGACACTACCTGTACCTCAATGGGGCCGTCAATGGGATCCGGGAATGCCGCAGCAATGGTGGTATCCACCGGAAGCAGCAGCTTTTTGCCCAGCTTCGCCGCCTTGTCCATCATCTCTTTGCAATAATCCAGCTTGCTGTCATCCACCAGGGAATCCCCTACGCCTTTGCCCTGGGCCTTCAGGAAGGTAAAGGCCATGCCGCCGCCGATTATCAGGGTATCGCATTTTTCCAGCAAATTGGAAATCACGTTAAGCTTGTCGGCAACCTTGGCACCGCCTAAGATCGCTACGAAAGGCCTTACCGGGTTCTCGACGGCGTTGCCCAAAAAGTCGATCTCTTTTTGCATCAGGTATCCTACCGCGTTGGCCCCGCCTTTGGCGGCGATAAACTTGGTCACGCCTTCCACAGAAGCATGGGCACGGTGGGAAGAACCGAAAGCGTCGCATACATAATCATCAGCCAAAGCAGCCAGCTCCTTGCTGAACTCTTCGCCGTTCTTGGTCTCTTCTTTTCCGCGGAAACGGGTATTTTGCAGCAGCACCACATCGCCGTCGCCCATAGCCGCGACAGCTTTATCAGCCGCCTCGCCGGTTACGTTATAATCCGGGACAAAGACAACTTCTTTCCCCAGCTTTTCCGTAAGCCTGGCAGCAACCGGTGCTAAGGACTCGCCCTCGTTGGGGCCGTTTTTCACTTTCCCCAGATGGGAGCAAAGGATCACTTTGGCCCCTTCACCCACTAATTTCTGGATGGTGGGAAGCGCTGCTACGATACGGGTCTCATCCGTTATCGCCCCATTTTTCAACGGCACGTTAAAATCACAGCGCACCAGTACCCTTTTTCCTTTTAAATCTTTTAAATCATCTACGGTCTTTTTATTCAGCATGCCTCTCTACCCCTTTCACAACTTGAAAACGCTCCGTCTGCTTCATGGCCGCCTGTGCGCCATAAAGGGGCGGGGCGCCCCTACGATAATAAAAGGGCCCGGTCCTATAAAGGCCGGACCCCTGTTTGAGTCTTTACCTGTTTTAATTACAGTTCTGCAAAGTACTTAATGGTCCTTACCATCTGGCTGGTATAGGAATTTTCGTTATCATACCAAGAAACTACCTGAACCTCGTACAGGTCGTCCGCAATCTTGGCAACCATGGTCTGGGTAGCGTCGAACAGGGAACCGAACCGCATCCCGACAACATCGGAAGATACGATGGGGTCTTCGTTGTAGCCATAGGAAGCGGAAGCGGCTGCCTTCATAGCGGCGTTAATGCCTTCCTTGGTTACGTCAGCGCCCTTGACCACTGCGGTCAGGATGGTGGTGGAACCGGTTGTTACCGGAACACGCTGTGCAGAACCGATCAGCTTGCCGTTCAATTCCGGGATAACCAGGCCGATTGCCTTGGCAGCGCCGGTGGAATTGGGGACAATATTGGCAGCGCCGGCCCTTGCCCTCCTCAAATCGCCTTTCCTGTGGGGGCCGTCCAGGATCATCTGGTCGCCGGTATAGGCATGGATGGTGCTCATGATGCCGGACTGGATCGGTGCATAATCATTCAACGCCTTTGCCATGGGGGCCAGGCAGTTGGTGGTGCAGGAAGCTGCAGAAATAATGGTGTCGTCTTTGGTCAGGGTCTTCTCGTTTACGCTGAACACGATGGTGGGCAGGTCATTTCCAGCCGGTGCGGAAATAACAACCTTCTTCGCGCCTGCGTCAATGTGGGCCTGTGCTTTTGCCTTGGAGGTATAGAATCCGGTACACTCCAGGACTACGTCCACACCTACTTCGC
Source organism: uncultured Lachnospiraceae bacterium (assembly GCA_910584845.1). Taxonomy (GTDB): domain Bacteria; phylum Bacillota; class Clostridia; order Lachnospirales; family Lachnospiraceae; genus Brotaphodocola. The sequence goes on along the minus strand of CAJUDH010000006.1, from coordinate 138,930 downwards.
CCCAGGGAAGGTCTGCTGCGTTCTTCTCGGCATAAATCTTGATGGTCTTGCCATCTACGGTAATGGAATCCTCCCCGGCTTCAACAGTATGGCTGTTCTCACCAATATGGCCGGCATATCCGCCCTGGGCCGTATCATATTTCAACAGGTGTGCCAGCATCTTCGGGTCGGTCAGGTCGTTGATCGCCACAACTTCGTAACCCTCTGCTCCGAACATCTGCCTGAATGCCAGACGGCCGATACGTCCAAAACCATTGATTGCTACTTTTACTGCCATGATAATTCTCCTCCTACATTGTTAGTTTTTATGATTGTTAAAATCCAATCAACCTGTTCCCTATTTTAACCAATTATGGGCAAAATAGCAAGAGGCAATTTGTTAATTCAGCCGTATTAATCAATTTTTTATTCTTTATTTACATTTCATCTTTCACATATCCGGCTAAATTGTACGCATGGTCCGATATCCGTTCCAGGTTGCTGATAATGTCCAAAAAGACTACCCCGGCAGAAGGCTGGCACTGGCCGGAGGACAGCCGTTCGATATGTTTTTCCCGCAGTTCTTCCTCTTGGCTGTCCACGTCGTCCTCATACTGGCTGACTTTCCGGACTAAATCCATGTTCCCCGTCTGGCGGGCGGCAATGGCGTATTGGAACGATTTAATTACGCTGCCGCTGATAGCCTCCAAATCCTGCATGCCGGTTTCCGTAAAGTCCAGGCTGTTTTTTACCATGTATTGCGCCTGTTCTGCCAGATTCTCCGCATGGTCGCCAATCCGCTCAATATCGCTGACGCTGTAAAACAAATTGTTGACCACTTTTTTCTGCCTCTCTGTCAAAGATAAATTGTCTACCTTGATCAGATACTCCGTCAGCATCTTTTCCATATTATTAATGGTTTTTTCTATTTTATACACATCTTCGATCTCTTCTAGGTTTCCCGTCAAAATAGCGTCAAGGGACTTCTTTACGTTCCCCATGGTAAGCTGGCCCATATGCACCACTTCCAGGGCCGCCGTATCCACCGCAAAAGCCGGAGACTCAAAAATACGTTCATCCAGGTGCCGGAGGGTCGCCGCCGACTCCTCGTCCTCTTCGGGGTTTGCCTCGGCGCGTTCTTTTACAATCAGCCCGGACATCTTTACCAGATAATTGGCAAAGGGGAACAGCAAGGTAGCCATGGCCACGTTAAACACCGTATGGAAAACCGAAATCTCAACGGCGTTGATATGGGAGCCGGCGACGGCAGGGCTTATGGTAAACACCACAAAGCTCAAAACGCCAAACACAGCCGCCCCGATAACATTAAAGGCCAGGTGGATTACAGCCGCCCGTTTTGCCGTCCGGTTTCCGCCTATACTGGACAACATGGCCGTAACGCAGGAACCGATATTCTGCCCCAAAGTAATGTAAATCGCGGCGTTGGTAGTTACGATCCCGTTCATTGCCAATGTCTGCAAAATACCTACCGACGCCGACGAGCTTTGAAGCACAGCCGTTACCAGGGCGCCGATCAACATCCCCAGTAAGGGGTTCCCCCCCAGCAGCGCAAATGCCCTGGCAAAAATCGGGGCGTCCGTATAAGGGTTGATGGATCCGGACATAAAATCCAGGCCCATAAACAGAAGGCCCAAACCGATCATAATCTCCCCTATTGTTTTTCTCCTCTGGGTTTTGGCAAAAACCAAAAGGAGCGCGCCTATTCCAATGATCAAGGGCGCATAAAAGCTGGGCTTCATCACCTCAAAAGAATCCCCCAGCTGGCTCAAAGACACAATCCAGGCTGTTATCGTGGTGCCAATGTTGGCCCCCATGATCACCCCTACCGCCTGGGACAAATCCAGCACCCCTGCACTGACAAAACCGACTACCATAACCGTAGTGGCGCCGCTGCTCTGAATAATGGCTGTGATCACCGCCCCCAGCGCCACCGCCAGCAGCCGGTTGTTGGTCAGCATGCCTAAAAAGCTGCTCATCCTGCTGCCTGCCGTCTTTTGCATGCCGTCTGCCATTATGTTCATCCCGTACAAAAACATCCCTAAACCACCCAGAAAACCAAAGACATTGGAAATATCGCTGATCGACATCGTATCCTCCCTATTTTTTCCTGATCAAACTTCCCTTGCCCACAATGCCCTGTCCTTTTTTTGACAAAAAATGCAAAATCGTGTTAATTATACCATAAATGGCTTTCCTTTTTCAATGAATTTTAAAATTTCCTTCGAAATCCCCTCTACTTTTTTTCATGCAAAGATACTTCCGCCCTGCCTGCCCCCGCAAAAGGCGCCAACGATACTTCCGCCCTGCTGGGGCAGGGCCGAAACCATCACCGGGCCGCGGTAACGCGGCAGATGGAAATTCCGGAAAATTACAGGGGGATAAATTCCGGGATACGGCTATGGTATACGGTATAATAACGGAAACCGCAGGATTTTAGCAGGCCAGGCAGCCGGTCAAAACCATATGCCACGTGGCCCGGCTCATGGGCATCGGAACCGACGGTAATCAGTTCGCCCCCCAGGGACCGGTAATGCCTTAGTATATCTTCGGACGGGTTCGGCTGGCCCAGCCCATAGCGGAAGCCGGCTGTGTTACACTCTAGGGCTTTCCCCTTTTCAATCAAGGTTTCCAAAATAGGCCCGATCCACTCCCGGTAGGCCTGGTAGGTATTATGCCGGTTGGTATTGGGGCCATAACGGACAATATAATCCAAATGGCCGAAGGCGTCAAAACAATCCATGGCCCGGATCCGCTCAAGGGTCACCTGGAAATAGCGGCCATAAGCCTCTTTCTCGCTTTTCCCCTCAAAAAATTCAGGAAAATAAGGGTCTTTCCCGTCGACAAAATGGCTGGAGCCAATCAGGTAATCCACTTTCAGGGAATTGGCAAGGGCCTCCAGCTCCGGCCGGACACGAAGCTGCAGCCCCAGCTCCACGCCCACATTCACCCGGATACGGCCCGCATACCTTTGACGGAGCCTTTCCATATAAGGCAGATAGTCCGAAAAATCCAACACGAAATCATTTTCTCCGGCATTTGCCTGATAATCATGATGGTCTGTAATACATACTTCTTTCATCCCCAAAGCGAGGCACCGTTCTACCTGGGCCGGCGGCGCCGCCGTGCTGTCTTTGGAAAAACTGGTGTGTACATGTGTGTCAGAAATCATTTTCTCCTCCATTCCGTGTGCTTTATGCATAAACAAATATAATCCGAATCCCCAATTAAGCATCCCGTAATATAAAAAACTGGCGGGAAAACGGCACTACAATTAAACCGCTTCCCGCCAGGGGCATCTTAGTGTTCCATAGCGTATTTGGCCAGCAAGATCCAAACCATTTTATTCCTCTCCCAGACATCCGTGTATTCAGACAGGGGCAACGGGCACGACACTCCCCCCATCTCAATGGTCACACCGGGCGCCGGATTGTCTTTTATCTGCATCCAGTCTTTAAATCCGCCATGGCCGCTGCTTCCCGCAGGCCGATAGCCGGTAGACGCGGCAACCAGTTCCACCAGGCTGGCCGATTCCTCCCTCACCCGGTTGCCGTCATAATCCCAATATATGATATTCCCCATACTGTGGTAGCTGGCCGTAGCCACCCAATCCCTGGAGGCCGCCAGGTCGGCCAGGGCTTTTGTTTCCGGTTCGGAAAGGGGCGCCTCCCCTTTATAGGAAGCATAGGAAGGCTTCGGCGGGCTCCCCACCAAATCCCAATTGGCAGGAAAATTCCCATTTAGGTTCACGCCCCGGGCATTGGCCTTCCAATAGACCAGATACCGTTCAAAAGCCGATGACGTGCGGCCTTCTGCCAGGTCGTCAGCATAACACTGCCGTACTGCCTGTTTCCACTCTTCCGATTGGAGGGCATCCACGCCAAACTGGCTAATAAGGATACCATCCGGATTTGCCATGGGCACAAAATGCACTGCCACTTCCTGGAGGATATCCGATATGAAACGCCCCTCATAGCTGCCGTGGTCATAAAATTCCAGCCCGTATTCGATCTGCTTCATTGCCACCAAAGGGGTCATATATTCCCTGGCGTGGATACCGGCTTGGATAAGCACATGCTTTTTTGCATTGGGGTTGCCTAAAACCACTTCATATAAATTCCGTCCGTCCAGGGAAGTTCCGATCACATTCACGCGAAGCCGTTGGCCATAACGGGACTGCATATCGTTTAAATCCTGAACCATCATGTCATAAGTATATTTTTCTACCACTTCCACCACAGGGTTGGAAACCGGTTCCGAAAAATAGTCCAGCCTTCCCGGCACTATGGAAGAAGGGTTTAATGCAGGGATGCCAGGCAGCTCCGAAGGGTCTCTGTTTGCAGCAGGGTAAGACAGCCCCGGACCCGTCCCCGGGCCAACCACCTGGGAGCGGCCCCTGCCGGATTCAACCACTTGGGAACCACTGTTTTCCGTCCCTGTAGAAGGGGATGGGGGCAAACCGCCGCCTTCCTGGACCGTGGGGGGCGCCTCGGGTGCATGATCCATACCGCCGCCTTCCTGGACCGCGGGGGGCGCCTCGGGTGCATGGCCCGCACCGCCGCCTTCCTGGACCGTGGGGGGCGCCTCGGGTGCATGGTCCGTACCGCTGCCTTCCTGGACCGTGGGGGGCGCGGTTATGGTGCCCTCCCCGCCTGTGTGGGAGGCGTCCGGCTTACTGCCCTCTTCCGGCACAGGCAGGGCACCCTCCACCACCGTCCCTCCCGCATCCGGCAGGTCCGGCGCTTCCGCCACGGCTTCATCTGCCCCTTTTTCCGGCAGTTCCAGGCTTGGCACCAGGGTGGAAGCAAAAGCCGTCACCGGCATGGCCGCCGCCATAACCCCTGCCATCATCCCCGCTATCAGAAATTTACTTTTCATAAACATCCCTCATTTGTTTTATTTGCCTAAATCCCCTGGCTTCATGCTCAGGCTGATTTTTCCCATCTTGTCAATATCCAGCACTTTTACGGTCACCCTGTCGCCAATGTTTACTACGTCTTCCACTTTTTCCACCCGCCGGTCAGACAGCCGTGAAATATGCACCATGCCGTCCTTTTTGGGTTTCAGCTCCACGAAGGCGCCAAATGGCATGATCCTTACCACTTTGCCTGTAAGGATCTGGCCTGGTTCCACATCCGTTACAATATCCCGGATGATCTTTTTCGCTTTCTCGATCATTTCCTTGTCTGTACCGCAAATATCCACGCGGCCTTCTTCGGAAATATCAATCTTTACTCCGGTATCCTCAATGATTTTATTGATCACGCAGCCTTGTTTGCCCACCACATCCCCGATTTTCTGGGGGTCAATGGTAATCTGGTCAATCTTCGGCGCATATTTGCCAACTTCTTTCCTGGGTTCGGAAATCACCGGGGCCATAACTTCGTCCAAAATATACATCCTGGCCTCCCGGGTCCGGGCAATGGCCTCTTCCACGATCGGGCGGGTCAGGCCGTGGATTTTAATATCCATCTGAATGGCGGTTATCCCCTTGTGGGTGCCCCCCACTTTAAAATCCATATCCCCAAAGAAATCTTCCAAACCTTGTATATCCGTCAGCACCACATAATCGTCATCCGATTCCCCGGTTACCAGGCCACAGGAAATGCCGGCCACCATAGCCTTTATAGGTACGCCCGCCGCCATCAGCGACAGCGTAGACGCACAGATACTGGCCTGGGAAGTGGAGCCGTTGGACTCCATGGTTTCGGATACGGTACGGATCGCATAAGGGAACTGATCCTCGCTTGGCAGCACCGGAACCAATGCCCGCTCTGCCAGTGCCCCATGGCCGATCTCCCGGCGGCCCGGCCCCCTGGACGGCTTGGTTTCCCCCACAGAAAAGGACGGGAAATTATAATGGTGCATATAGCGTTTGGAAGTTTCCATCTCGTCCAGCCCGTCCAGCCTTTGTGCTTCCGACAAAGGCGCCAGGGTGCAGACATTTAAAATCTGGGTTTGGCCGCGGGTAAACATACCGGAACCATGGACCCTGGGCAAAATATCAACCTCCGCCGCCAAGGGCCGGATCTGGGTCAGGCTGCGGCCGTCCGGCCGTTTGTGGTCTTTCAGGATCATTTTTCGGACCGTTTTCTTCTGATATTGGTAAACGGCCTCCCCTAACACGGCCAGCCATTCCTCACGGCCGGCAAAAGCTTCTTCCAGTTTTGCCGTGACCTGGCGGATATTTTCCTCCCGTGTCTGTTTGTCATCCGTAAACACGGCCGATTCCATATCCTGGGGGGGCACGATTTCTTTCATAGCCTCAAACAGTTCTTCCGGAACGGCACAGCTCTCATAGGAATGCTTTGGTTTGCCGCACTCAGCCACAATCGTGTCAATAAACCGGATAATCTCCTGGTTCACCTCATGGGCTTTGTAAATGGCATCCAGCATAACCTGCTCCGGCACTTCCTTGGCCCCGGCCTCAATCATAATGACTTTTTCCCTGGTGGAAGCCACCGTCAATGCCATATCCGATTCCCTTTTTTGGTCGCTGGTGGGGTTCACGATAAATTCGCCGTCAATTAGCCCGATTTGCGTGGTGGCGCAGGGCCCGTCAAAAGGGATGTCCGAAATGCAGGTGGCGATAGCCGATCCGAGCATTGCGGTATATTCCGGGCTGCAATCCGGATCCACAGACATAACCACATTGTCTAAGGTCACGTCGTTGCGGTAATCTTTCGGGAACAGGGGCCGCATGGGCCGGTCGATAACGCGGGCCGTAAGGACGGCGTTTTCCGATGCTTTCCCTTCCCTCCGGTTAAAGCCCCCCGGGATTTTCCCAACAGAATATAACTTTTCTTCAAACTCCACGCTCAACGGGAAAAAGTCAATCCCTTCCCTAGGCTTGCTTGACGCAGTGGCAGTAGACAAAACCGTAGTATCCCCATAGTGCATAAACGCTGCGCCGTTGGCTTGCTTGGCCACCCTACCTATGTCCACCGTCAGCGTCCTTCCGGCTAATTCCATACTAAAACTTTTGTACATGTCGTCATCTCCTTTTCTGTTTATATACTACTTTTTCCAGAAGACTCCGAAACTACTGCTCTGCGCATAAAGAATAAAATTTATGCACACAGCAGTCGTCTCGGGCATGTCTTCTGAAAAAGGGAACCTTGTACACACAGGAAAATCCGGCGGATTCCCATATGCAAATATAGGGTGGAGAGACTTCTCCACCCTTGCTGCCTTCCTTATTTACGAATACCCAGCTTCTCAATCAAAGCACGGTATCCGTCCAAATCCGTCCTTTTCAGATAATCCAGCAGCCCACGCCTCTGGCCTACCATCTTAAGCAAGCCCCGGCGGGAATGATGGTCCTTCTTGTTCTTCTGCAAATGTTCCGTCAGTTCTGCGATCCTGGCAGTCAAAATAGCAATCTGAACTTCCGGTGAACCGGTATCGCCAGGCTTTCTGCCATACTGTTCAATAATCGCTGCTTTTTTTTCCTTTGAAATCATATGATTTCCTCCTTTTTTATACTTACCGGAAACCAGGCCCCTGGCCGGAGTCCTCCTAAGGACTGAGCTCCCGGTGTCTATTCATGCCGGTTAATCATACCATAGACCATTTTGGCTGTCAATCGGTTTTTTCTGGCAACGGTTCCACGGCCTGCCCCCCCCCGTAACCATACGGATACCCTCCTTAATTATATGCCGCCAGCCCACGGCCCCTGGCAAACCGGCAGGCTTAAGCCCCACGGCCGCTGCCATACACGGCACATGGCCGTGGACAGCAACCTTTTACCGCCACCACAGAAGACTTTCTGCAGACATGTGTGGCTGACAGCAAGAACGCTGTCGAATTTTGTTGTGTACCAAAATTATCACAATTTCCCCGCACACGCAAGGCTCATTGACTAAAATCTGTTTGTTTTTGTAATTTTGCGTCGTTTTCTTGTATTTTGTGCCTGCTGCGGAGCTTGTCATAATAATATTTTTCTACGGTTTCCCGCACTTTTTTCCAACGGTTTTCGCTTACGGGGATACATACTCCATTTTTCAGGACTGCTCCCCTGATACTTATTGATTCCAGATAATCCAGATGTACAAGATAGGCGTTATGGGTCTTTACCATGGGCAGATCCTTCAGCTTTTCCTCCTCTTCCTTTAGGCTGCCGCCCACCCGGTACGTTTTCTGATACGTGTGGACAAAAATTTTTCGTTGTTCCGTGTGCACATAGCAAATATCTTTTCCCTTTAAAATAATCCTTTCCCCTTTGAAAACCCACACATAATTTTTTTCGCTTCCCTGGCCCATTCTTATACCGATCCTATATTTATATTATACCCATATCCTCTTCCTATGGGCACATAAACATTAACGCAAGCTAAAAATCAATGTGACAAAATACGACAAAAGCAGACGGTTTTTCCGCCCATCCATGGCGCCGGAAATAATTTGTAAAGTTTTTTTAATCAAATTCACAAAAATTTTATTTTTCCAGGCAAAAAATAAGGCCCGGGGCCTGTTTTAGATTCCCGGCCTACGGTTTTGTTTTTTGCTGCCTTTTCTTCTTTCTATTTTTTCATTCTGTCAAAGGGAAATCCGGCATACTCTGCAATTTTTCAAGTGTCAACCTTTCATCTGCCCGCATCTTTTGGCAGTACTTATCCCCCTTCTTTTATGTCCTCTTTTACATCCACTTGTAAAGGTTCTTTTCCCATACCGTAGGTGGAGCAGGCCACAGGCTGGCCATTCCCCCGCTCCGGGGGATTCTTTAAAAACTCCATAACTAGTGTACTGACTCATTTACATTTCGCCAAATGACTTGCCTGAATTTCCATCTGCTGCGTTGTTGTCGGTCAACGATGCCACCGCATCGCCTCCCTCCGCCGCCTTGCAGGCTGAAAATTCATTCGGTGTCATTTAGCTGAAAGTAAACGAGTCAGTACACTAGTTCTTGACGTGCCGCCGCCTGCCAGAAAGCTGTATTATCCCTACGATAGGGGGTAACACCCATTATAGCAACTGGCACGAAAAAGAAAAGTATGGTCTTTTTTCGTTTATCCTGCGCAAAATAATACCGGTATCAAAAAGCATAGTACATTGAAATAAAAGGGCAGATATAGTATAATGCTGCCAAAAGGAGGGACGCGCATGAGCAATATGAAAGCACCGCTGCTACAATATGTGGCTATGGTCAGGGTGCAGAACATCCTGCGCGAGAAATGGAGTGGCCCGGATTTAATGTGATGCCAGAAAGCTCCGCCTGTTTAGGGGCATAACAGTGAAAACGGGGAAAAAGAAATGAAAAAGAGATTTTCTTCAAAACAATCAGCCGCATTCTACACGGTATCCGTGCTATTATTGATTTTGCCCCTATGGACGGTATGGGGAAACATGGCTTTGACAGTGAGTACCTTTATCATTTCCGCTAACCGGATCCCGCCCGCGTTTTCTGGATTCCGTATTGCGCAGGTATCTGACCTTCATAATGCTGAGTTTGGAAAGGATAACTCCACACTGCTGCGGATGCTGTCCGAAAATAAGCCGGACATTATCGTGATAACAGGGGATTTTGTGGATTCCTCGCATACAGACATTGGCACTGCCCTTTCTTTTGCAAAAGAGGCCGTCCAGATTGCCCCCGTTTACTATGTGGCAGGCAACCACGAAGCCCACCTGCCAGAATATAGCCAGCTCAGAAACGGCCTTGAAACGGCTGGCGTGACTGTGCTTGAAGATAAAGCCGTTTGGCTGGAACAGGATGGTGAAAAGATTATGCTTATCAGGCTTTCTGATCCCGATTTTACAGTTAAGGGTGATAAGTTTGGGGAAGTACCTTCTATGGCCGGTACAAAATTAGAAAACCTGCTTGACGGCGAAAGAGGCTATACCGTCCTGCTCTCCCACCGCCCGGAACTGTTTAAAACTTATCCGCTTCCATAACCGCCCGGAGATTGTATTGATAGAACTTTTCGCTAAATGATAAAATTTGATTTCTGGAAAGGTACGTTAAACCGACTGTTTTTTACCGGAATTTTTATATACGGTCATCAAAACTGTTTCTGCAATCACAAAAACCCCTATATTATCACCAAACCCCACAGGCAGTTTCCGTGTTTGTATGAGGGTTTTGCTTGTTCGTACAGCAGTTTCCGTATTTGTATCCAAGTTCCCGTGGCAATATCCAAATTTTACCTACGAGTGTAAACAATCAAGCAAAAGCCCCCAACAGCCGCCCGCACCCTAACTAATGTAAAAATGCCCTTAAAAGCGCACAGAAAGAATGTACACCTTAATACAATGTAATGCCAAAACGAGTTTTCAGGCTTTGTAGCCTTTCCGTATCCGCCGGGGAAGGCGGCGCCCTGACAAGATTCGACAATATTGCCCGTATTTTAACGGCATTTTCAAGCAAATAAGAAAAGCTACTCCAAGAAACTAAGTTGATTATCTTTCATGGATTTCACTTTTCTTTCAGTAATCCGATCATCAGAAGAAATCTTTCCACATAATAGGGCGGAATCCCGATTATATAATTTTACATTTTCTTCTACTTTGCTATTATTAAAATTCGCATAACAATATTTACACCCGTTAAGGCAAGTATTATATGCCCCAACCTCTACGCTTTCAAAACATCCACACGCTCCCCTCTGGTTTTTATCCTTTTCAACAATCAACTTACAGCCTAATAACCTTTCAATTCGTTTTTTATCAATACAGCTTCCATGCAAAATACCGACTTCGTTAAGATTGATTTGTTCTGCACAAGTTTCAATTATTAAATGATACTTTGAAGCAATCCGGGCCATTTCCCCTGCCAACTCAACCCTTTCCTCATTTGTTATCTGCCTAATATCCAGCCCCCTTGTGTTCCGTTGTGTTTTGGAATAGAAATCAACAAAGCTGATAACTACCTTTTCCGTATCATCCTCAAGGTTACTTGCTATTTCCTCGAAAGCCTTTCGGTGGTAATCCATTGTATACCGCTTATTGATTAAAATAGGATCATATCTCCATATTACCCTTTCTTTTCCTATCTTTTCAGACAACCGCTTAAATGTCGGAATAACCTCTTTTCTTTTATTCGGAAGGTTTGGTTCAACATCCTTACCATACCCTGTTAGAGTAAATTGAAAATAATACATATATTTTTGTAAATCCTCTAACTTTTCAATCATATTTGCGGGATTCTTTGTCCAAAACACAATGCAATCTACCACTTTGGGCGAGAGGTCTATTCTACTTATTTGATGTGCATCCATAGGGTTTCGTACGTATAAAAACCCTTCCTTAATCCTGGCAATAAACCAATCTGAATAATAATTGGGAATATCCGTCCTTCTACTCACACTCAAAATCATATGGAACCCTTCCTATAAAAGCAGATTGAAAACTTCCCATTTTCCGGGCTATTGAAACGCAAAAACAGGGCGGCGGTGGCAGGTATGAGATGGGGGTGTATCGCTTGGAAATACGCTTCTCTGGCGCTTCAGCTTCCGGTATGGGGGATTCAGCGGTCCAACCGCATTGGCCATGTATATGACCTTCCTGACAGACGCAGAAAATTTGAAAATCGGGGGGATGGCCGTCCATTTCAGCCTCCATCATTTCTTTGATTGTCCCGCCCAGAAGGCCTTTCAAGGCATCCTATCATTTTTTATTTTATCATAGAAGGCCTTTCAAAACACTAGTTACAAAAACTTCACATACCCCCGATTTGTACCGCAAATAAAATGCCACAACCACACCCAGTTTCCGTTAAATTAACTGCTTGTGCTTGCTTTATTTGTTATTATCGTTTGTATTGGCAGGATTCCATTTTTTTATTTTGCTATGTGCAAATAAAAAACCTACAGTTGCAATCATTATGCCCAAAATCAGCAATCCACATATTTTCATTGCAGGCAGTGTATTATTCTCAATCCCTTTTGCTTCCAATACGATACCTGTTATTCCTATTCCCGCACATAATGTTAAGGTGTATATTGCAGTTACTGGAATGCTGCGTTTGGCACGTTTCTGGTCATCTTCCCTACGATAGATTCTATCTATCATTTTGTAGTTGCTCATTTCTATGCTTGTGATAAAATTCAGTATATATACAACTATCAAAATGCCATTGAACCATTGCATTTTCAGATTTATTCCATTTATCACACAAAGCAGAAAAATATATACCGTAGACAAGATTCCAATATGCAAATCAATCTGTGCCAGTAGTTTCTTCACTTCGCAAATATTATACTCAATCCTGTCGTCAAACCCCGCAATCCCATTAAAAGAATTGTTTTTTATGGCATTGGAAAAATAAATATGCAGGAATAGTTGTATTGGGATACATAGGATAAACATACAGATAAATATCCCAATACTAAAAATATCCGTGAATGCACTGTGGATGGTATATGCCAATATACATAAAACCGATATTCCTATAAAAACCCATGGCGTTTTTCCTATTGATATTTCCCCTTGGGTTGATGGTTTTTCCCTGTCCCCATTCCCTAGCAATGTATCAACATCAACTTCAAATAATTGCGCTAACTTGATTAGATTGTCAGAGCTTGGCCTGGAAGCATTGGCTTCCCATTTGGATACAGCTTGGCGGCTGACCTCCAAATATTCAGAAACTTTTTCCTGTGACCACCCTTTCTTTTTACGATAGTACATAAGATTTTCTGCTAATTGATTTTCATTCATATTGTGAACCTCGGCCTGATTTTAATAACAATAATATACCAATTTATCCGGTTGCACTCTACCAACTATAGGGAACTTATGGCAACTATTCGTTGCAACTGATATTTTTCCTGCTATTTGCCTAGTTGCAACTGATATTTTTCCTGCTATTCGCCCGTTAAAACCCCTTTTCCCGGTTTTTTGTAACCATCCCTAGCCTTTCCCGCCCCCCTGTCCTGTGCTGACCGCCCTTGGCCTTGGCTTACGGTACTGACATATGGTTCCGGAAAAGGGACCGGCTTTAGGAATTCGATCCCGCCCCATCCGTATACCCCCTTCGCGGGTAAAGGCATCGCATCGGCCGGATATGCTTTCGGGGGCTAACCATATCGTTGCCCTTAGCACATTCCATCCATTGCCGGATAGCAAAAACGTGCCTGAAAACAGCTTTCAGGCACGTCCTAATACGCCATATGCACGAGAAAAGCCATCCCGACCCCAAGGGCTGCGCCGGCAAGTACCTGTAGCGGGGTATGGCCCACAAATTCCTTTAAACGTTGTTGAAAATGTTCGTTGTCCAAAGGGAAAAAATCCTGTTCCATAATCAGGTTTAGCAGTTTTGCCTGCTTCCCGGTCTCCTGGCGCACGCCCATGGCGTCATACATTACCACTGAGGCCAGCACAAAGCATATGGCAAAATTAAAAGATTCTACACCGTAACGGATCCCTGCGCTGGCAGTCAAGGCGCATACCGTGGCCGAATGGGAGCTGGGCATTCCGCCCGCCCCCACCAGCCTCTCCATGCTAAAGTTCCTGTTTAAGGCAAAGTCGACCAGCGTTTTCAGCAGTTGTGCCACCCACCAGCCGGATGCCGCGCTCATCAGCACTTCGTTGCTAAAAACCCTTCCCCAAAACGGCATATTATCCGATTAGCCAGTCATACAATTCCTGGTACTTCATGGCAGAAGTATGCCAGGAAAAGTCCTGGGCCATAGCGCGGTCAATAATCTTATTCCATTCCCGTTTCTTATCATAGTACACATACTTGGCATAACGGATGGAATCCAACATCTCATGGGCGTTGTAATTGGCAAAAGAAAAGCCCGTGCCGGTACTTTCATATTCGTTGTATGGCTGCACCGTGTCTTTCAGCCCGCCGGTTTCCCGCACGATAGGCACAGTACCATACCGCAGGGCCATCAGCTGGCTTAAGCCACAGGGCTCAAACAGGGAGGGCATCAAAAATGCATCGCAGCCTGCGTAGATCTTGTGGGACAATTCCTCAGAATAATAAATCTGCGCGGAAACCCGGTCATGGTACTTCCAGTCATAATGGCGGAACATGTTCTCATACCGCTCGTCGCCGGTACCAAGCACCACCAGCTGCATATCATCGGAACACAGCTCGTCCATAACCCCCTGGATCAAATCCAGGCCCTTCTGGTCCGTCAGGCGGGAAACAATGCCCACCATAAACTTCTTGTCGTCTACCGGCAGCCCCAGCTGTTCCTGCAGCTGGCATTTGTTCTTGGCCTTTTCCTTTCGGAAGTTTTTCGCGTTGTATGGCTGGGCAATATACCGGTCCGTTTCCGGGTTGAAATCGTCATAGTCAATACCGTTGACAATGCCCCGCAGGCTGTTTGCCCTTGCCCGCATCAAACCGTCCAGGCCCTCGCCGTAAAACGGCATCTTAATCTCCTCCGCATAAGTCTGGCTTACGGTGGTAATAGCGTCGGCAAATACAATGCCCCCTTTGAGCATGTTGCCGTCTTTGTAAGCCTCCAGCTTGTCCGGGGCGAAATAATAGTCCGGCAAACCGGAAAACCGCTGGATTGTCTTTACATCCCATACGCCCTGGAACTTCAGGTTGTGGATGGTCATAACGGTCTTCATGTTGCGGAAAAATTCGCCGCCACGGAAACGGTCCTTTAGGTAAACCGGTATCAGGCCGGTCTGCCAGTCATGGCAGTGGACCACGTCCGGCTGGAAACCGATCACCGGCAAGGCAGACAAAGCCGCCTGGCAGAAGAAAGAAAATTTCTCCAAATCATAAAACCAGTCCCCATAAGGCTTATCCCCGTTGAAATAGGACTCATTGTCAATAAAATAGAAAGTAATGCCGTCCAGGACATACTGCAAAATACCCACGTAACGGTCCTGCCCCAGGTACCCCATATAGAAATGGTCAACATAGGTCATCTCATTGCGCCAGGATTCCTTGATGCATAAATATTTGGGGATCATCACGCGCACGTCAAAGTACTCTTTATCAAAACATTTGGGGAGGGAACCCACCACATCGGCTAATCCGCCGGTTTTGATAAACGGTACGGCTTCGGATGCTACAAACAAAATTTTCTTCATCGAAATAACCTCCTAAATTTCTCACCTGCCCCAAGCAGGCGATCGCTAAACTACTAACTTTAAATTACAGTATACAATATTTGGACGGATTTAGGAAGTGAAATCTCAAAAAATAATGGTTTTTTTGTTCTGTTTTTCCACCCTTTTGCCAATACGTTACAGCCTTTTGTAATCCAGCCGGATCTTATCCGAAACCAACGCAATAAACTCGGAATTTGTAGGCTTCCCTTTCCCGTTGCTGATCGTATATCCAAACAGCTCATGGATCGTATCCAGCCGGCCCCTGGTCCAGGCCACTTCAATCGCGTGGCGGATGGCCCTCTCCACGCGGCTTGACGTGGTATTATGCCGTTTGGCTATGCTTGGGTATAAAACCTTGGTCACTGAGATCAGGATCTCCTCCTCTTCTACCGAAATCTCAATGGCATCCCGCAAATACTGGTACCCTTTGATATGGGCCGGGATCCCGATTTCGTGGAGGAGCCGGGTCACGTCGTTTTCCAAGTTCTGGTGCATGTATTCCGCCCGGTCAATATATGGGTTCAGCTTACTTTTTTCCATTTGCCCCGGCCTGCCTGTTTTTCCGCTGCACACCCTCCGGATCTTGTCCATCAGTATATCTTTTTCAAACGGCTTTATAATAAAATAACTGGCCCCCAGACGAAACGAATCCAAAGTCATCTGGTCATTGCTTGCGGCGGTCACCATGATAAATAACGGCGTTTTCATTCCGGCCTGCTCTCTTTTGAACTTTTCCATCACGGCGATCCCGTCCATGTTGGGCATAATTACATCCATCAGCACCAGGTCTGGCTTTGTTTTCACGATCATCTCGTAAGCCGCTGACCCGTCTGCCGCTTTCCCGACTACCCGGAAACCGTTTTCTTTCTCCAGCATGTTTCCTAAAAGGTTGAGCATTTGTGGGTTATCTTCCGCGATTGCAACCTGAAACTCCGTCATTTTTCATTCCCTCCTGTTCAGTCTTGTTGTAAAATGTATTATAGTCTCAACCTTTGTCTGCACGCAATGATATTCCGTCGCCAAGTTTCGACAAATATAATAACGGTGGGCACAAATTTCCGTGACAAATTTGTTAATAATTCCGAATCCCTGCTATCCGTGCGGCTTTGTGTCAGGGTAAAGCCGTTTTTCTTCCGCCCTCTTATCCGGTCGGCGCGACCAAAGGGGCAGTTTATAAAAATCGGCGTTATTCATCCTATGAATTTTGCGAAAAACCAGGAATTTTCTTGACTTTCCTCGTAAAATATGGTAAAAATAAATTAACTTATAGGATGAATTATCAATCAGGAGGATAAGTATTGGATGAGTAAACAGTATGATGTATTAATTATTGGCGGAGGCATGATCGGCAGTGCCATCGCCAGGGAAATGGCCCGATACGACCTGCGAATCGGCGTTTTGGAAAAAAACCTGGATGTCTGCTATGAAACCAGCGGAAGGAACTCTGCCGTGGTCCATGGCGGTTTCGCTTATGACACCGGGTCGTTAAAAGCAAGGTTCTGCGTGGAAGGGAACCGGATGATGGACCAGCTGTCCCAGGAACTGGATTTCCCCTTCCAGCGTTGCGGCAAAGTCCTGGTGGGAAATACCGACGAGGACATGGAAACACTGAAACGCACTTTAAAGCAAGGGGAACAGAACGGATCCCAGGGCCTGGAAATTATTGATGAGGAACGGCTTCACCAGCTGGTTCCGGCAGTGGTAGGCAAATTCGCCATGTTTTCGCCCAACAGCGGGATTTTGGAACCGTTCCATTACACCATTGCTTTGGCGGAAAACGCCCACGAAAACGGGGCGGAATATTTCTTTGACCATGAAGTGACGGCTATCCGCAGGGAAGGTTCCGGTTATGTAATTACCACCACCCAGGGCGACTTTTCCACCCGCTGGGTTGTAAACGCTGCAGGTTTGGGCTGCGGCAAGGTTTCCGATATGCTGGGGATCAAGGGCTATAAGATTATTGGCTCCAAAGGTGATTACATCATTTTGGACAAAAGGACCGGCCCCCTCCTCCCCATGCCTGTATACCCGGTGCCCAGCAATACTTACATGGGCATCCATGTGACCAACACCATTGACGGCAACGTGACCATCGGCCCCAACGCCGACCTGGTCAGCAATTTTGAATATTACGGGGTCCCCCAGGAAAACATGGATTATCTGGCCAAAAGCGCCTCTGATTTATGGCCCCATATCAACAAAGCAGACTACATCCGCAACTATTCCGGCATCCTCCCCAAATGGGTGGACGATAACGGCGTAATCCAGGATTTCAAAATTGAAATCCGGGACGACCTGGCACCCCAGGCGATCAACCTGGTAGGCATTGAGTCCCCGGGCCTGACTGCTGCAGTCCCCATTGCCCGTTACGCCGTCAGCCTGATGAAAGAGCGGGAAGAATTGAAAGAAAAACCAGACTTCAACCCCCGCCGCAAAGGCATTGTCCGTTTCGAGAACCTTTCCACCGAAGAAAAAGCCCGTTTGATCCAAGAGGATCCGGACTATGGCGAAGTGGTCTGCCGCTGCGAAAAAGTGACCCGGGCGGAAATCCTCCAAGCCATCCATAACCCCTTGGGCGTCAGCACCATGGCCGGAATCAAATATCGTACCCGCTCTATGATGGGGCGGTGCCAGGGCGGCTATTGCCAGATGCGTTTGGAACAGATGATCGAAGAAGAACTGGGCCGTAAGGAAACCGAAATCTTATATGCGCGGCAGGGTTCCCAGGTGATCTTCGGAAAAGTTCGGGAGGAGGATTAATTATGGAAAAAAAAGCAGTCATTATCGTAGGCGGAGGCCCTGCTGGCCTTGCTGCCGCCGTGGAATTACATAAAAAAGGGGTTCGGGACATTTTGATCCTGGAACGGGAAAAACATTTGGGCGGAATCCTCCGCCAGTGTATCCACGACGGATTTGGGCTTACCCGTTTTAAGACCACGTTAAGCGGCCCGGAATACGCCCAAAGGTTTATTGACGAAGTCATACAAAAAGAAATTCCGTATATGGCCAATACCACCGTCTTGGAAATTTCCGAAGACAAGGTGGTGACTGCCGCCTCCCAAAACGGGCTGGTGCAGTTTCAGGCCCAAGCCGTTATCTTGACTATGGGCTGCCGGGAAAGGACCCGGGGCGCCCTGGGCATCCCTGGAGAACGGCCTGCCGGCGTGTTTACCGCAGGCGTAGCCCAGGCTTATATGAACTTGTACAACCGCATGCCCGCCAAGGAAGTCGTGATCCTTGGCTCCGGCGACATCGGTATGATTATGGCCAGGCGCCTGACTTTAGAAGGGGCTCATGTGCAGGCTGTTTTTGAGATCCAACCTATCCCCAGCGGCCTCCCCAGAAACATTGAGCAGTGCCTGAATGATTATGGCATCCCCCTGTACTTAAGCCATACGGTCACCAGCATCCATGGAAATTCCCGGCTGACCGGGGTTACCGTAGCACAGGTGGACGAACATTTCAAGCCCATCCCCGGTACGGAAAAAGATTATACCTGCGATACCTTAATCCTCTCCGTGGGCCTGATCCCAGAAAACGAATTGTCCATCGACGCAGGGGTACAGCTGGACAACCGCACCCGCGGCGCCGTGGTAGATGAGCATTTCCAGACTAATGTAGAAGGGGTTTTCGCCGCCGGGAACGTACTCCACGTCCATGACCTGGTAGACTTCGTGTCAATGGAAGCGGAGGCATTGGCAGACTCAGCCGCCTCCTATGTCACCGGCGGGCCCCTGCCCCCATGCCCCGTACAGGTGGTAGCCGACGGTAATATCGGCCACACCATCCCCCAGAAAATCAGCGGCAAAAAGGACGTGAACCTGTCTATGCGGGTACGCAAATTAATCAAAAACTGCCGTATTGTGGTCCGCCAGAACGGCCAGGAAATCGCCGTCAAAAAAATGAAAAAGGCCCTTCCGGCTGAAATGATTCAGATTTTAGTAAAAGCAGACAAAATAACATCAACCGGTGATCTGGAGGTGAGTGTAGAATGTTAAGAGAATTCACTTGCATCATCTGCCCCAATGGGTGTGAGATCGAAGCAGAGCTTCAAGACGGAAAAATCATTTCCTTAAACGGCAATTTGTGCCCAAAGGGAGAAGCCTATGTGCAGCAAGAGCTAACCGACCCGCAACGCAACATTGCCACTTCCGTGCTGGTAAAAGGCGGGGAGCTGCCCCTGGCAAGCGTGCGCCTGACCAAGCCGATCCCCAAAGGCCAGGTCTTTGCCGCCATGGCAGAAATCCGTAAGCTTTCTGTAGACGCCCCGGTGCAGGCCGGAACCGTGTTGATTGAAAATATTTTAGGGTATGACAGCAATGTAGTCGTGACCAAGGCAGTCGGCGTAAAATCGTAATCCCGCCGTTCCCGGGGCCCGCCAAGCCATATCCTTGCCAATGGCCGCCTAATCAGCCTTTGGCAAGGCATCCGGGAAGATATTGTGTCATATGCCCGGCCGGCGCCAAACCTAGGCGCCGGCCCGCGGCATATGCCTATACCGCCATGGCGGCCGGCCCGTTGCCGCAAAAATAAACCGCGTGGAAAGTTGCTATTACAGTAAAGGGGAAGGTTATGTTAAAACAAATACAGGAATATTATGCCGAATCTCATGACGGCACTATCAGCGACCAGGAAGTTTTCCGGGTTATCGACCAAACCTTAGCCCAGGTCAAAGATGTCCGCCGGGTGCTCCTGGTCCCGCCGGACATAACCCGGTGCTATTCTTATGCCGGCGTCATTACCGGCTACTGTTACCGTAAATTGTCTGCCGGCGCGGATGTAAAAATCATGCCCGCCTTAGGCACCCACCGGATGATGACCCGGGAAGAGCAGATCAGCTTTATTGGCGAAGACATCCCGGAATCCGCATATTTATACCATGACTGGCGCAAGGATACAGTCAAACTGGGGACTGTCCCTGCTTCTTATATCCGGGAAGTGACCAACGGGGCCTGTGATGTGGATGTAGATGTGGAAGTCAACCGCTGCCTGGTAGACAAGAGCTTTGACCTGGTGATTTCCGTAGGCCAGGTAGTGCCCCATGAAATCGTGGGGATGGCCAATTACAGCAAAAATATCCTGGTAGGCCTAGGCGGCCGCCATATGATCAATACCAGCCATATGATTGGCGCCATCTGCGATTTGGAAAAAATTATGGGCAATATGGACACGCCGGTCCGCCTTTTGTTTGACTATGCAGAAGAAAAATATTTGGCTGACGTACCACTGCTTTACCTGCTGACGGTAACGACCCAGGAAAACCATCAGGCTGCCATCCACGGAATTTATGCCGGCGCTTCCCGCAAGCCATTTGAACAGGCTTCCCGCCTGGCCATGGATTGGAATATTACCTACCTTCCTAAACGGGTACACAAAGTGGTGGCTTACCTGGAACCAGAAGAATTCACTTCCACCTGGGTAGGCAACAAGTCCGTATACCGGACCCGCATGATGATTGAAGACGGCGGCCAATTGCTGGTGCTCGCCCCCGGCCTGCTGCATTTTGGGGAAAACGACGAGGTAGATGCCCTGATCCGCCAATACGGCTACCGGGGGACCCCTTATGTGCTAAAGCTGCGGGAAGAAGGCAAATTTGACCAGGCAGATATGGTAGCTGCCCACATTATCCACAGCTCGTCAGAAGGGCGTTTTACCATCACTTATGCCACTGACCCTAAAAAGGTATCAAAGGAAGAAGTGGAAGGCGTAGGATATTGCCATATGGACTATGACGAGGCTGCCGCACGCTATGACATCAAAAACCTGCCGGACGGATACTGCACCATGCCGGACGGAGAAGAAATCTATGTGGTAAAAGCCCCGGCTTTGGGGCTCTGGCGGACAAGGGATTAACATCCTTGCCACTCCATAATAAAACATCCGGGATTCAAAAATATTTATAAATCCACCCAAAATGAAAGGGGCGGCGAGGGCTTTTGGGAATACCAAAAAAGCCTTTGCCGCCCCTTTAAAAATATTATTTAACAAAAATAAAATTTTATATTGAATAAAATAGGTTTTTGTGATATAGTGAAGTCAACAAGAAATTGGCAAAAAAATAAGCACTGATTGTCAAAATTGAATAAAGCTATAGAGAAATACCAAATATGCCATAAGGAGTGAACACATGATCAGAAACGTGGTAAACAAGAAACGTATGGAAGCATGGGACATGGTTTCTCCGGAAACGGAAGGGTTACATCTGTGTATCCAGCCAGGCGTCCAGGATTGCCGCTCCGTGTCTGTTTTCCGCCTGAATTTAAGCCAGGGGAAAGGGCATCTGCTGCAATCCGGAAAGCTGGAGATGAACCCGGTCTTGCTCAAAGGCCGTGCAAAGGTTTCCTGTGGCGCTTTTGACGAAGAAATCCAAAAGTTAGATTCCTTCTATTTGCCGGGAGGCATGGAAGTTGAAATCCAGGCCCTGGAAGACTGTGTCTTTTATATCGGCGGGGCAACCTGCGAAGGATACGGAAAACCCTTCCTGCGAAAATTTGACAAAGACCTCCCGTTAGGCGAAATCCACCAGATCCACGGGCACGGGGCCGGGCAGAGAGAAGTCTTTTTCACGTTGGACCCGGGTACGGAAGCTTCCCGGCTGTTGTGCGGCCTGACCTGGGGCGGGAATGGCGCATGGACCAGCTGGCCGCCCCACCAGCATGAGAAAGACCTGGAAGAGGCCTATTGCTATTTTGATATGGATCCGCCTAAATTCGGTTTCCATGTCAGCTATTTAAAAAGCGGTGAAGTGGAAGACATTGTGGCCCATACCGTCCGCAGCGGCAGCATGGTCCTGGCCCCTGTGGGGTATCATCCCACCGTGGCTTCACCTGGTACCCAGAACACTTACTTCTGGATTTTAGCCGCCCATTCCCACGCAAGCCGCCGGTATGACTTGGCGGTTATCGACCCGGCCTATGAAAATACCTAAACCGGAAAGGCAGATGTGGGCCTGACAAACCAATATTACCCTTGGCAAATACAGGGAAGGGAATTTAAATTAAAAGGAGAAAACAATGAATTTATTTGACATTACCGGAAAAAAAGCTATCGTCACCGGGGCTGCCCAAGGGCTGGCCTATGGTATGGCAGAAGGGCTGATGGAAAGCGGGGCGGAAGTTGCCATTATCGACATCTCCCCCAAAACCCCGGAAGTTGCGCAGGAGTTTGCCGCCCGCGGCTTCCGCTGCCATGGCATCATAGCCAATTTAGGCGACCGGCAGGCCTTAGAAGAAGCCTTTGCCGAAAGTGTCCGGCTCATGGGCGGGCTGGATATCCTAGTGAACGCCGCAGGCGTACAAAAACGCCATAAAAGCGAGGAGTTCCCCATGGAAGACTGGGATTTCGTTTTGAATATCAACCTGACTTCCGTATTCCGCCTTTGCCAGCTGGCAGCCCGCCATTACCTGGCCCACGGCGGCGGCAAAATCATCAACATTGCCTCTATGCTTAGCTATTTTGGCGGTTACACCGTCCCGGCTTATGCGGCCAGCAAAGGCGGGGTCGCCCAGATCACCAAAGCTTTCGCCAACGAATGGGCCGGCAAGAATATTAACATTAATGCCCTGGCCCCTGGCTATATGGCCACAGTGATGAATACCGCCATCATGAACGACGAAAACCGCAACGACGAAATCCTTAAAAGGATCCCTGCAGGCCGGTGGGGCACGCCGGACGATATGAAAGGGCCGGTTGTCTTCCTCTCTTCTGCCGCGTCCGACTATTTAAACGGCGCCATCATCACGGTGGACGGCGGGTATCTGGGGAGGTAGCAACATTTATAGCCCTGCAGGGGCTGCCTTAACGAAAGAAAGGCTGGACACCCGGCAACGGGCCCATGTATATAGCAGGGGCCATTTTCAAATACTCAATTGGGAAGTATCCCGGGAAAGGACAGGAAGGTTAAAGAAATGAGCAAAATATTATTGATTAATGGCGCAAACCTAAACCGCATCGGCAAACGCAACCCGGATTTATATGGGGGCAAGGGGTTGGATTATATTGTAGACAAAGTACAGTCCTATGCCCAATCTTTGGGGATTCAGCTGGACCATTTCCAGAGTAACCACGAAGGTGAGATTGTAGATAAAATCCAGGAGGCAGAGGGCGTTTATGACGGGATTATCATTAACCCGGGGCCTTTTACCCAATACAGCCACGCCATCCGGGTAACCCTGGGCACCGTGGACATCCCCACGGTGGAAGTCCATCTTGTAAACATCTTAAAAACCGGGGAGCCCACCGTGCCGGGCCAAAGCTGCACCGGGGTAATCTGCGGGTTCGGGATCCATTGTTACCTGCTGGGAGTCGACGCTATCCGCCATCAAATCAGCGGTACTGCTTGACAAAAGCCAATCCATGGAAAGCAACCTTTTTATTTAAATACCAATACCTAAAGGAGGAAGCAGTATTATGAAGTTGAAGAAAGTAATCGCAACAGCAATGGCAGCAATGATGATGTCCGGCGCCTTGGCCGGATGCGGCTCTTCTGACAGCACCACTACCACAGCGGCACAGTCCCAGGCCCCGGCAGCCGGAGAAACTACAGCGGCAGAGGCGGGGGAAACAAAAGCTGCACCGGCCGACGGCCAAACCCCCAGGGTACTAAGCTTTGCCAGCCAGTCTGTCGGCTCCACCGCATATGCCAGGACTGCCGCCTTGGCCGCAGTTATGAATAAGTATCTCCCCGAAGGTTGGTCCGTAGAAACCCAGCCCATTTCTACCGGAGGCCCGGCAGGGACTTTGCTGGTGGAAGGCGGAACCTGTGATATGGGCGAAGGCATCAACATTTCCAACAAACTTTTGGTCGAGGGGACTTACCAGAAAGACATCCCGCCGGTGGAAAACGTTTCCTCCATCCTAGGAGGCACCGATTACGCATATTACCTGATTATGTTTACCGACGAATTCCAGAAAAAGAACAACGTCACTACTTTGGAGGACCTGGTTTCCCAGAAAATCCCCTTTAAGCTGGTTACCAAAGCCAGTGGATCCGCCGGTGAATTAGGCGCTTCCCAGCTGCTGGATATTTTGGGCG
This sequence comes from uncultured Lachnospiraceae bacterium, assembly GCA_910584845.1. Classification (GTDB taxonomy): domain Bacteria; phylum Bacillota; class Clostridia; order Lachnospirales; family Lachnospiraceae; genus Brotaphodocola. The sequence continues at coordinate 114,881 of CAJUDH010000006.1, read as the reverse complement.
TTTCTTATGACGACATCACTTCCTGGGGCGGCGAAGTCTACCATGTAGACCCCAACGAAATGGGCGATATGCTGAAAGAAAACCGGGCCGACGTCTCCATCGACATTGTAGGACTGGGCCAGGCTGCCATGAGCGAGCTGACTTTGACCAAGACCATGTTCTTCCCCCAACTATCCGACGAGACTTTGGCCGGCCTGGCTGACCTGGGCTACGTAATCAAGGATATGCCGGAAAACAGCTGGGGCGGGCAAGATTTTGTGATCAAAACGGCTACCAACTCCGCCAACATCACCGTAAGCAACAGCCTGCCGGATGACCTGGTCTATGCAATGACCAAAGCGATTGTGGAACACAAAGATGAACTGGTCGCCCAGCTTCCGGTCATGGAACAATACATGCCGGAAACCTCCGGTGAGGCTTCCCGCAACGGCCTCCCCCTTCATCCCGGCGCAATCAAATACTACGAAGAAGCCGGCCTGGAGCACTAACCCCTGCCGGAACCTGGCATAAAGCAGATTCCACAGGGCCACGAAAAACCCAAACCATAAACACCAAAGCAAATGCCCGTTTTGGCCGGCCCATTTAAGGACGCCGGCGCCGGCCCAAAACAGGCACGAATCAAATTGCCCCAAACAGAGAGGAGAAAGAAAATGGCAAGAAGAGTTTTGTATACCCATCCCATGATCGAAAGCGGCCTGAAAGAAATGCAGGAATTAGGCTATGAAATTTTTTGCCCGAAGGAGAAGCTGCCCCGCCAGGAGATCATCGCCATTGCCAAAGATTATGAAGCCATCGTCTGCCCCGTATTTAAAGTAGACAAAGAAGTCATCGACGCTATGCCGGAACTGAAGATTATCTGCACCTTTGGTAAAGGCTATGATAACGTTGACCTGGATTATGCCACGGAAAAAGGCATTGTGGTTGCCAACATGCATGCGGTTGACGAAGTAACTGCGGAATTTGGCGCGGCCCTCATTGCCTCCACCATGAGGAACATTGTCCAGACCAACCATAACCTCCACACCATACCAGGCCTCCCCTGGGGGCCGGTGGCTAACCTGGGCCATTCTTTAAGAGGCAAAACCCTGGGTATCATCGGTATGGGCAGGATCGGCCGCGGCGTGGCCAAACGAATGCTGGCATTCGGCATGAAGATCATTTATTTTAACCGCCACAGCGTAGGCGAGGAACTGGAAGGCTTTTTAGGCGGGGCGAAAAGGGTTGAGCTGGAAGAGCTGTTAAGGACTTCCGACGCCGTATTTATCAACGCCCCCCTTAACGACGGCACCTTCCATCTGATCAATGAAGAAACTTTGAATATGATGAAAGACGATGCCTACCTGTTCAACCAGGGCAGGGGCCAAATCATTGACGAGCAGGCCCTGATCCGCCATCTGCAGGCCGGCAAGCTGGCCGGCGTCGGTTTGGATGTGTTTGAGCATGAGCCCAATATCCCGCAGGAACTTTTAGACATGCGCAACGTAGTGGTTACCGCCCATATGGGTACCGGCACCATTGAGGACAAAGCAGACATGGTGGCGGCGGCCGGCCGGAATATCATAGACTATTTTGAGCATGGCAAAGTGCCGAACCTGGTGAATAAAGACGTGCTGCCAAAATTGAACTTGAAATAAAGCTATTTTCTTTGCCATATAATACATCCCTTTACTAAAAGGCGCAAAACTTTTATCTAAAGTTTTGCGCCTTTTACCTTCCGGAACCGTTTAAGGGCGGCAATCCATTGCCGCCCGGGGATTTTATAGTAAAGAGTACCGGATGCTGACCCTGGCCCCCATTATGTGGCCCTCAATCGCCTTCATCAATGCAGGCATATTCTGGACTTTTAAAGCGTTTAAAATCACTTCATGCTCTTTCACCCCGTCCAAAATCTTACTTTTAGGCTTTTTATTATATAAATAATAAGAGAAGGCATGGGCCCCCGACATTTCATAAATTTGGAGTGCGCGCTGATGGTTGGCGTATTTTAGGAAAAGATAATGAAACTGATGGTCTATGGTATAGATCTCCAAAAAGTCATTGGGCTGGCTTATCCCAATCTCAATGGCCCGGTATTGCTTTTTTATGTTTGCCTCCAATTCTTCCAGGTACTCTGGGTGGAAAGACACCGCCTCCATAATTTTGGGGGCGAAATTCTGCTCCAGCATGAGGCGGATGTCCAGGATTTCGTTAAAATCCTCGATAGAAATAGGCTTGATCCGCATCCCTTTTCGGGGAATCGACTCTACCAGGTTTTCCACTACCATCCGGTTAAGGGCTTGTTTGATCGGAGTCTCGCTGATTTCATATTTTTTCACCAATTCTTGAAAGGTAATCTTCTGCCCGGGCTTTAGCTCCCCCCGGGCCAAATCGTTGCGTATTTTTTCATAAGCCTTATCTACCAGTGATTCGTGCAGGGAATCATTTTTCGGCATTGGCTGCTTCTCCTTTCGTGAGGATTTTTTCTACAGACGCAAGGATCAGGTGGTGGCGGTCCCCGGTATGGGCGCCGGTATTATACCAAGCCTGCCATAATTCGGAATCTTCCCTCTCTAAGAAATCATTTTCTGCCATCAGGCTACGGTAGACCTGGCGGCAAATCAGCGCGGTATGGGCCTGGTCAAAATAAGGGACCTGTTCCGGGCCATAGAAGCAGGGGGTAAATTGGCACTGGGAAACTTTGTCCACTTCCCGCCCTGTGTGTCGGCCGCAGTAAGTCAATTTGTCACGGTAGGATTCCTCAAATAGGGTAAGGCTGAAAGAGGAATGTTTCTTTAAATATTTTAAGGTATTACGGGAATCCCGGATTACCAGAAGGACTACGTCCTTGCCCCAAATAAAACATTGCCCTCCCCAGCTTACGGTCATGGTCCCCAGGCCGCCGGGGCCGCCGGCAGTCACCAGCATCCAGTTGTTGGTAAGCTGTGGGATAAAATCGAACGGTGGCCTGGTTTGTAAAACTTCTTGCCAAGATTGCTGAATCATAAAAACCCCTCCTTTTCGTGTTCTGGTGCAGATTCATCTATGGATTGATTATATCATGCAATTTACCAGAATACAAGTCAATATAAGATTTTGTTATTGTAAAATAAAATCTAAAATAATATAAAATTAGATTTTAGATATTGCTAATTTTAACAAAACGTGTTAGAATGAATATAGAAAAATTCAATAAATGCACAATAAAATCTTATTTTATCCGCACGAGGAGGATGTAGCATGGATACTAACAAAGAAAAAGATTATCGGGGTATGCTTCTTCTGGGCGTGGGGACCATATGGCTGCTAAGCCAGCTATATTTCAGCCTGATCAAGCCCATCCATCCCATGGCCTTATCACCGATTTTCCTGTCTTTCGCCCTGGCCATTGTGTTTATTCATAAGCCCTTCCCTTTTAGCAGCAAAGTGAAGGCGCTGCGGGTTTTAGACTTTGTAATGATTGGCATCTTATGCTGGATAGCCTATTTCTATTTTTCTAACCAGCAAAGGATCGTCACCCGGATCCCCCATGTTTCCCCTGTACTGTTCCAGGATCAGTTAGTTACATTGTTCCTGGTGATCTTCCTCTTGGAAGCCGTACGCCGGACTATCGGGTGGAATTTGCTGGCTTTCGTGATGGTTTTCATTGTTTATTGTTTCTTCGGCAAATATTTTCCTGGCTTTACCCGGTTCAACAGCTTTTCTTTTAAACAATTTGCCGAAATCATGACCATGACTACCGACGGCATTTATGGGACCCCCTTATCCAGTACCGCCAGCTTTATTTACTGGTTTATGATGTTTGGTGCATTCTTCGCCGCCTGCGGAGGGGGGCAAGTACTGATTGACATCGGCATGAAGTTCAGCAACCCCAATTCCGGCGGCCCGGCCAAGGCAGCGGTTTTGTCTTCCGGCCTTATGGGTATGGTCAGCGGCAGCGCCGTAGCCAATGTAACCACCACCGGCGTTATGACCATACCCATGATGAAAAAAGCCGGCTATGAACCCCACCAGGCCGGGGCTGTAGAGTCCGTAGCTTCCACCGGCGGCCAGATCATGCCCCCTATCATGGGCGTGGGCGCCTTTATCATGGCAGAACTGTTAGGCATCAGCTACGGCAAGATCGCCTTGTCCGCACTGATTCCGGCTATTGCTTACTTTGGCTCCGTTTTCATCTTGGTAGACTTAATTGCCAGAAGGGCCACCTATTTAAACCCAAACCGGAAAATCAATGCCAAGGACCTGGAATTTAAAGTAACCCCCATCGCTCCCCGGCTGTACCTGCTGCTCCCTGCCGCCTTGCTGGTTTACATGGTCATGTCAGGCCAGTCTATGAGGCGTTCCGCCATGGTCAGCACCCTGGCCGTTCTGGCCATCAACTTGGTACCGGCCAACCGGGTGGGCTTTAAAGCCCTGGTAGAGGCATTTAAAGACGGAATCAAACAGGCTGCCAATATTGCCCTCCCCACAGCTGCCTGCGGCATAATTATCGCCGCCGTAGTCCAGTCTGGCCTGGCCACCAAGTTTTCCAACGTAGTGGCCGCCGTAGGGGGAAGCCATTTGTTCCTGGCCCTCCTTATCACTATGATTGGCTGCATGCTGCTGGGTATGGCGCTGCCTACGGTCGCCGCCTACCTGATTGCCGTAGTGCTTTTTATCCCCGTCATGTTGAAGCTGGGCGTCCCTGCCCTGGTAGCCCACATGTTCTGCTTCTACTTCGGGGTTATGGCCCAGATTACCCCTCCCGTATGCCTTGCCTCATTTACCGCCGCAGGTATAGCCGGTGCGGATTCCTGGAAAACGGGATGGACTGCCTTTACTTATGCCCTGGTAGCCTTTTTGGTGCCCTATGCTTTCACCTACCAGCCGGCCCTGCTCCTGATGGGTTCCCTGGTAGACACAATCGTTTCCGGCGCCACCTTGTTTGTGGGCGTATACGCCCTGGCGGCAACCATATCCGGTTTTATGTTCCGTCCCCTGCCGCCATGGAAACGGGCCTTGCTGTTCGCCATCGCCATGCTTTTAATCGTTCCGGAAGTAATTACGGATGTTATTGGCGTAAGCGGGCTGCTGATCCTCTTTGCCATAGAAAAAAACGCCGCCAAAAAAGCAGCGAAAACAATAGCCGAGGCAAAATAAACCACCCGCAAAAACCAGGATGGTTAAGCGGGGCGCCGGCATAACAAGCTCTGTTTTTAGAAAAACGCAGAAAAACCGGCAGGTACCCCTGCCCAAAAATAAAACCAATAAAGGAGAAATAGAAATGGACGTTTTAAAAAGGATTGAAAATTATGGTGTGATCCCCGTTGTAAAAATCGAGAAGGCAGAACAGGCCCTCCCCTTGGCAAAAGCCCTGTGTGACGGTGAATTGGAAGCTGCCGAGATCACCTTCCGCACCGATTGCGCCGCAGAGGCCATTGCATCCATCCGTAAGGCTTATCCGGACATGCTGCTGGGCGCGGGCACAGTGACCAGCGTACAGCAGGCCAAAGAGGCTGTGGATGCCGGTGCCGATTTTATCGTATCCCCCTGCTATGTAGAAGAAGTGGTATCTTACTGTGTCGACCATGATATTTGTGTTATGCCAGGCTGCGCCACCCCTACGGAAGTCCAGATAGCTGTGGCCCACGGGCTGAAAGCAGTAAAATTTTTCCCGGCAGAGGCCGCCGGAGGGGTAGCCTACATCAATTCCATGGCGTCTGTGTTTAAGGGCGTAAAGTTCATGCCCACCGGCGGGGTAAAGCCAGGCAATATCCGGGATTACCTTTTGAACCCCCATGTCATTGCCTGCGGCGGCACCTGGATCGTTCCTTCCGGCCTGTTGAACGCCGGAGAATATGACGAAATCCGCAAACTGGCCCGGGATGCCGTGTTCTCCGTATTGAATTTTAGCTTTGCCCATGTGGGGATCAACTGTGACACCTGCCGGGAAGGCTACGAAAACATTTTCCGGCTGGCAGATACCTTTGACTTAATCCTGGGCAACACCAGAAGCTCCTCCTATGTAGGGCACGAAGTAGAGATCACAAAACAGCCTTTCAAAGTAAGGGGGCCCCATGGCCACCTGGGATATTTCACCGACAACCTGGAACGCGCGATTTTCTATCTGGAAAAGAAAGGCATTGAGTTTAATTATGACAGCGTGAAGCCTTACCAGGGAAAAATGTATGTCATCTACCTGAAAGAATTTTTGGCCGGCTTTGCCATCCATATTGAGGAGAGGAACGACCATAATCCCGGCAAATGGGAACACAGGGAAGAAGTAAAAGTTTACGCCGGCCCTGAGATTGCCGAAAGGGAAGCCAAGGGAGAATAATCGGAGGCATTATGAAAAAAAATATTACTTACATCCGCCATCAGGGCATTATGAATGAGGACATGGCTTTATCCCATGCCGAGGCGCCGGTAATCACCAAAGAAGATTATGAATCCCGGATCCAGAAGCTGCTTGATGTGGCTTCCCCCTATTCCCATCTTCTGATTTATGCAGACAAAGAACACTTTTCCAACCTGGAATACCTGACGGGCTATGACCCCCGTTACGAAGAATGCATCCTACTTTTGAAACGGGGGGGCCTGCCCCTCCTTATTGTAGGGAACGAAGGCATGGGCCAGTCCCAATGTATCACCGTCAGCCATGATAAGGTTTTATTCCAATCTTTAAGCCCCATGGGCCAATCCAGGGGGAAATGTAAAAGCCTGGTGGAAATCTTGTCCGGATACGGCATTGGCCCCCAGTCCAACGTAGGTGTTTTAGGGTGGAAGTCTTTTAGCGAAAAAGAGTTTGAAGATTGGAAACACACATTCGAAGTGCCTTACTACATCGTAAAGGCAGTGGAAAGCCTTACAGAAAACCGGGAAAACGCCAACTGGCTCATGATGGACAACGACTGCGGCCTCCGCATCATCCAGGACCCGAAAACCATGGTCTTGGCAGAAATTGCCTCTACCAAAGCAAGCCGGAAAACTTGGGATTTCGTCAGGGGGTTAAAAGAAGGGATGACGGAAATCGAAGCTTCCCAGCTGTTTAATATTGACGGCGAACCCTGCCCTACTTATCCGAACATCTGCTTTTACGGGAAAGGGATCCTTAGCCCCGATTACCACCGCACCCTGGCCCTGGGCCAGCCCATCGGCTACGGCATGGGATACCGGTATGCGCAAATCCACCGGGTAAGTTTTTACATCCGGGATTTTAAAGACCTGGAACCCCAATACCAAAAACCCGTAAAAAAACTATGCGAAACCTATTTCCGGGCGGCAGCCGTCTGGTTTGAATCCTTGGGCATCGGGGCCACCGGGCACGAAGTATGGAAACAGGTCAAAGACGTGGTCGGCAGTTATGAAGAATTTGGCATTGCTTTGAACCCCGGCCATATCATCCACAGCGAAGAGTGGATTAACAGCCCGTTTTCGGAAGGCTCAACCACCACCCTGAAATCCGGAATGCTGCTCCAGTGTGACTTCACTGCCCGGCCGGCCGGCTGTGGCGGCCTCGGCGTGCACATGGAAGACGGCGTGGTCTTGGCAGACCAAGCGGCACGGGAAGAAATCCGGCGCCTGGCCCCGGACTCCTATGCGCGGATGGTCAAACGGCAACAATTTATGCGGCAGGTTTTGGGGATAACAGTCAAAGATGAAGTGCTCCCCACCTCCGATACCTGCGGCATGTTCCACCCGTTCTGCGCCGATTTGGGATGGATTATGGCCGTGGAACAATAAGCGGCTGTTCTGCATAAGGGGCTGTTGCAAAATAAGGGGTTTCTGCAAAATATGGCGTTGCCATTGGGCAAATTAGTGCCATATCCTGTAGAATCTCCCGTTTTTGCACCAGCCCCTTTGAGGCGTTGCAAAAAGGGGGCATTACGGGTTTTCTTCTGTTTCCTGCAAAACGGCCCCTTCCTGCTCTTCCAGATAGCGGTTTTCATTATACAGCAAGTGAAAATGCATAGCCTGCTGGGCTTCCACCCCCCTGCCCTCCTTGATAGCCTGAAAAATAATCCTGTGGGAAATCAGCGTCTGTTCATATTCCTGCTGCTGCACTTCACTGGCGAAAACGGCAACCCCTTTCCCGATTACTGGTATTAAATTGGACATGACGCTATTGTGGGTACAGTTGGCAATCTGTTCATGGAATTGAATATCTTTCTGGGAATAGTCCTCTTTTTTTTCGATGAGGCTTTCGATCTCCAGCAGGATTTTCTCCAGTTCCTCCAAGTCCTCTTCGGTGGCATTCTGTGCCGCCAGTGCCGCAATTGGTGGCTCCAGCATGATCCGGACCTGAATCAAGTCGCGGGTCAGCTTCCCCCTGTCCCCCATAAAAGAAAACCCGAAAGGGTCGTCGATTACCCCCTGCTTTTCCGAAATAAACGTACCGGACCCTTGACGGACCGTGACAATATTCCGGGAAACCAGTATCCGCACAGCCTCCCGGACCGTATTGCGCCCTACCTTCAGCCATTCGGAGAGTTCTGCCTCTGTAGGCAGTTTATCCCCGGGCAGATACTCCCTTTCCCGGATTAAATCCATTAATTTTTCTGCCGCTAAGTCGGCCAGGGTCTTACCCTCTATGTTTTTTTCCATACTCCCTGCCTTTCCTGAAAGCACACTCCCCTAATCTCTTTTACATCTGCTTTTGCGGTTGGCTTTATGCCGCATCCCCACAAGATAAGGATTGTTTTTTCTTACAGTTAATGTTATGATGTTGAAGTCAAAAGCCCGTTTTTTATACTTACCCTATACAAAAATAAGGAGTACATAATGAAAACCAAGCCACCCAAAGATGACATCTTCCAAAAAGATTATGACAAAATCCGGCAAATCCAGCCCCGCCCCGGCTCATCCCCTCTTAAACCGCCTTTGCCTTCCCGCCCCAAAAGCAGGCATGTGGCAGAAAGCGGGAAAAAACACCGCCCATGGCTGGCCCCCCTTATGCGTCAGGCCGCGGCCCTTTTTCTGGCCCTGGCCCTGGGGATTTTAACGGGGGCAGGGTGGGGCTACTGGCACTGGGGCAAAGAAAAAACCTACGAAGTAGACCTTAAGGCAATCCAGGCCCCGGCCTGGGTGGAGCAGGATTTTATCCGGAAAAACATTTTTTCCAGGCCTGACGTGACCCTCAAGCAAGTAAACAACATTGTAATCCACTATTTGGCCAATCCAAATACCTCGGCCAAAAATAACCGCGGCTACTTTGACGGCCTGGCTGACCAAAACCCCCAGGAACCCGGCGAATCCCGCAGCAGCCATTTCATCGTGGGGCTGGAAGGGGAAATCCTCCAATGTATCCCCCTTAACGAGGTGGCCTATGCCAACGCGCCCCGCAATTTTGACACGGTTTCCATCGAAGTATGCCACCCGGATGAAACCGGCCAATTCAACCCGGCAACTTACAGCTCCCTGGTAAAGCTGTCTGCCTGGCTGTGCCAGGAGCTGGAACTGTCCCCCGACAGCCTGATCCGGCACTATGACATCAATGGCAAAGATTGCCCCAAATATTTTGTAGACCACGAAGATGCCTGGAAACAGTTAAAAAAAGACGTGAAAAAAGCAATAAAAAACACAGCTTCCCAATCATAACGGAAACAGGATCCAGGAGAGCATAAAAAACATTCCGCTCCTACCGGTTTGTACCTGGTAAAACGGGGCATGCAAACCCGTGGGACATACACTGATATGGAGGAACCCATGAAAAGAAAACTGATTTTTTTAGATATTGACGGGACTTTAACCGCAAGGTTCTCATCCCCTTCCCCTTCCGTGAAAAAAGCCATACGGGCCGCCCGGTCCAACGGGCATAAAGTATTTTTGTGTACCGGAAGGAACATGCCTATCATCGGCCAGGACATTCTGGAAGTAGGTTTTGACGGCATTATCGCCAGCGCCGGCTCCCATGTAGAAATAGACGGACAGGTACTGTTTGACTGCCCCCTTCCGGAAGAAACCATACAGGAATGCCTCCAGGCCTTCCACTCCAATGAAATTTTCTGCCGCATTGAAACGGCGGACGGCATTTACATGGACACACAGATGCAAAGCCTGCTGCGCAATACAACGCCGGACCCCTCCAATTCCGAACTGGTCCGCATGCAAAAAGAATTGGAATCCGGCCTGGATATCCGCCCCTATGACGAATATCCCCGCAAAGGCGCTTACAAAATCTGCTTTTCCAGCGCTACCCTGGAAGCCATAAGCCAGGCAAAGGCCCGCTTAGGCGACCGCTTCCATTTTGTGGTCCACCCGTTCTTCACCTCATCTTCCTGCTACAACGGGGAGATCATCCGCAAAGACCTGGGCAAAGGCCACGGTATGGATATTGTATGCCATCATTATGGCGCTACCCGGCAGGATTCCATCGCGTTCGGCGACAGTATGAACGATTATGAGATGATGAAAGCCGCCGGAACCAGCGTCGCCATGGGGAACGCCTGCCAGGAGCTTAAAGACATGGCTGACAATATCTGCGAAAGTGTGGACCACGATGGCATTTACCATGAATTTTTGCGTTTGGGGCTTATGTAGCCAAAGGTGCCGGCCACTGGCTTTCAAGGTACAAAACGGTACCCCAGGCCACGGACGGTAAGGATATGGGCCGGCTTTTGCCGGTCGTCCTCTACCTTGCCCCTTAAACGGTTAATATAAACCATAATGGCATTGTCGTCTACGGCCACGCCGGTTCCCCACACCTGTTCGTATATCATATCCTTGGTGTAGACCTGCCCGGGATGTAGCAGGAATAAAAGCATAAGGGCCGCCTCCCGGGTGGATAACGCCAGCTCTACTTCCCCTTTGTAAAACCGCATGGAAGAATAGTCATAAGAAAAAGGCCCACATTTTAACACTTCTGGTTTTTCCAGGACCATATCCCGGTTGCGGCGGATCAGCGCCTTTACCTTCGCCCCCAACACCACCGGGCGGAAAGGCTTGGTGATATAATCATCTGCGCCCACAGACAGCCCGTAAAGGGAATCATAATCTTCGCTCCGCCCACTGACGATCATGACAGGCGTCTTAACCCCCCGCGCCCGCAGGCGTTTGATTACCTCAAAGCCTTCCATGTCCCCCAACATTACATCCAAAAGGATCAGGTCATAGGCGCCTTTGTCCAACAGCCTCAAAGCGGCGGCGCCGCTGTCCGCCACCATAGTTTCCATCTCGTTGCTTTGCATAACTTTTTCCAGCAATTTGCAAATTGCCGGGTCGTCATCCACAATTAATATTTTATCTGCCATGGCACCCCTCCACAGGCATATGAAAAATCAGCTGCCGCTTTATTTTTAACTATTATAATATTAAGGCAATCTCTAAGTCAATAGCCATTATTGGCCCACGCCCTTTAGCGTCCGCAGGCTTTGATTTGCCAAGGCTGGTACCGTCCGTATAAGTAGAGAAAGGAAAATCCCCCTATGGCCCCCTCCCATGATCCAAAAAAGAAAAAAAGGAATACGGCATCGGTTTTCGCCGCCATACTGTTTATTGTTTTAACCGCCTCAACAGCCATAGGCGCCAAAATCTGGACAGGGTACCGGGACTCCCTCATCCAGGCCCAAAAGCACCACCTGTTGCTGACCGTGCAAAGCCTGGGCAGAAGCATGGGGGTATTTATCCAAGAATATGTGGCCGATTTGGACGGGCTAAGCCCAGTCCATGCAGGCCAGGGCGAACTGAAAAAATATGTGGATTCCCATAGCCAATTTGTCTATGACGTAGTCCTTGCAGATAGCCACGGGGACATCCTGGAAAGCACCAAGGGTTTCCGTATCCAAAATATTTATTCTGCCAATCAAATCGACAGCCGCACAAGCCTGCTTCTGGCCAGCCTGGAAAACGGGGAAATGTACCTGGCCCTGCAAATGGATACCCCCGGCGGCGGCGCCATTTTCCTCATGATTGACCTGGAGCGGTATTATGAAACCTTAATCCAGGAACTGCGGGTGGGCTCCAACGGCTATATGGTATTAAAGGACAGCAAAGGGATTATCCTGATGCATCCAGAGAAAGCCCAATGGGGCATTGAAATCATCCAGGGGCGCATGGGCATGTATCCCAATCTGGATTTAGAAAGCTTAAAAGCCATGATCTCCAACCAGATGCAGGGCCAGACCGGGGTGGAGGAATATTATTCTTATTGGTGGCTGGAATCCGGCAATCCCCGGGTGCGCAAAGTCAGCGCTTATGTTCCGGTACCCATTGGCGAAGATTTCCTTATCCTTAGTGCTGTTATGGATTATAATGAAATCTATGTCCCCATAGCAGAAGGTGTGTTTAAATTTATCCTTTTGTTCCTGGCCTTTTCCCTCGCCATTATCCTTATGGCGGCATATATGGTGCGCATGATGATGCAAAAGCAAAAAGACATGGAACAGATCGCCTATCTGACCGAGCTAAACCGTTTGCTGGAAGAAATGCACCGCAGCGAAGAAAACATCGCCCATCAGCAGCGCCTGCAGATCATGGGGACCATGACGGGTGGCATCGCCCATGAATTTAATAACATGTTGACCCCTATCATGGGTTACGCAGAGCTGTTGATGTTAGAATTGCCGGAAAGCTCCGAGCTTTATGGCCATGCCCTGGAAATCTGTGAAGCTGCTGAAAAAGCGAAAGAAATGATCCAGCAGATCTCTTCCCTTAGCCGGAAAAATATGGAAACCGCATATAAAAACACCGATGCCGCCAGGGCGCTGACGCGGGCTTTGAAAATGGTCCGCTCCATATGCCCGCCCAACATCCGCCTCGAAGAACAGATCTGTCTGGAACACAAACATATTTTGTGCAATGAAACCCAAATATACCAGTCAATCCTCAATATATGTGTCAATGCCATCCATGCCATCGGCCAGGGCGAAGGGAGGATCTTGGTCAAGGCATCTGTTGTGGCCAGGGAAGAACTCAACCGGCTTCAGCCGGCCCCTGCCATAGGGCGGGCAAGCACGGCCCGGTTTAACCTGTCCGTTGTGCCGGGCAGCTGGAACCATTACGTTTGCATTGACATCCAGGACAACGGCTGTGGCATGGGCCAGGAAACCCTTAACCAGATTTTCGACCCTTTTTTTACCACAAAAAAAGGAGGGAAAGGGACCGGGCTTGGCCTGGCCCTGGTGGAACAGATCATCAGCTCCCATAAAGGAGGGGTTTATGTGGAAAGCGAACCGGAAAAAGGCAGCACATTTTGCGTTTACCTGCCGGTAAACGAACAAAGCCCTTACGGGGCGGATGGCAGGATACCCGGTACGGCCGGCCCGGATGGGCAGGAAGGCCGCCATTTTAAAAAATCCGCCCCAAGCCGGGAAAACCTATGGAAACTGCTTATCGTGGACGACAACCCGAAAGTGCTGCGGCTGCTGGAAAAAGACGGGGCAAAGCTGCCCATAGAGCTCCATTGCCATATGGATTTCCAGGAGGCGCTTAAGGCCTTAGCAAGCCAGGAGGGAAGCCGGCCTTTTGACGCGGCCATATCCGAACAGGAGATATCCGGGCACAGCGCCATAGATTTTTACATGTCCATTCAAGGGCAATATCCGGACCTTATTAAAATTATCATGGCAGACCGTGTGGCCCGGGAACTGGTGGAAGCCAGGCAACGGGGGATTTTTAACGCCTATATCGACAAGCCGGTTTCCCTATCCTCCATCTTAGAGGCCTTAAAGCCGTTCCTTTGAAGGCAGGCTGTAAAGACGGGATTGTGAAATTGCCTTAACAATCTGTAAGGGAAAGCTAAATAAAAATTAAGGGTAGGCCATGGCTGCTGTAAGGGCCGGCAAGTATACTCTTCTCAAGTTAAATTTTTCAAACGTTAAGAGGAGGATGCAGCCATGAATGAAATGATGTTAGCATTTTTGGGGTTTGCCACGATCATTTTGATCATCGTTTTACTGTTGCGCAATGTAACTGTGCCGGCCATTGCCTTTATCGGGGTATCCACAGTTACCGCTTTTATCCTGATCGTAACCGGGACTTTTTCCGTGGAGGAAATGGGGGGCTTTATCGCAGCCGGGGTCAAAGGCGTCCACTCCACCGCTTCATTGTTTATTTTCTCTGTTTTGTTTTTCGGTATTATGTCCGATGTAGGCATGTTTGACCGGATTATCAACGCTTTGATGAAAAAAGTAGGCAACAACGTGACCGGCGTCGCATTAATGACTTGTATCATCGCCATGATCGGGCATTTGGACGGCGGAGGCGCCTCCACCTTCCTGATTACCATTCCGGCTATGCTCCCTGTCTATAAAAGGTTAAACATGCGCCCCACTACCCTGCTGTTGATCTGCGTCACCGCCATGGGCGTCATGAACCTGCTTCCCTGGGGCGGCCCCACCATGCGTTCCGCCTCTGTCCTGGAGATGGATGCCAACCAACTGTGGATGAGGCTCCTCCCCATGCAGGTTGTAGGGATTGCTATCGCTTTGTTTACTGCGGTTTTCTGGGGTATGGTAGAGAAAAAGCGTGGCGCAGGCGAAGGGGAGGCCCTTGATGCCAAAAACGGTGAACGGCCAGAAGGGCTGGAAGAGGCAACAGCCTCAAACGGCCTGGCCCGCCCCAAATTGTTTGCCTTCAATGTAATCTGGACCTTAACCATCATCGTTGCCCTGGTATTTTTAGACGTGCCATCCTATTATACTTTTATGATTGGCTGTGTGGTGGCGCTACTGGTAAATTACCCCGGGGCAAAACTGCAAGGGAAAATTATCAAGTCCCATTCCGGCCCGGCCTTAACGATGGCTTCCACCATCCTGGCCGCCGGAGTTTTCCTGGGCGTGCTGGAGGACAGTGAAATCATGAACCATATGGCTACTGTCCTGGCCTCCTTTATCCCGCCGTCCATGGGCCGTTTCCTGCCGTTGATCATCGGTGTAATGTCCGTACCCCTGACCTTGCTTTTCTGTACCGATTCTTATTTCTACGGCCTGCTTCCGGTACTGATCGGCGTAGGGAACCAATTCGGCGTAGACCCTGCCCACACGGCGATTACCATGGTAGTCTGCCGCAACTGCGCCACCTTTATCAGCCCGGTGGTGCCGGCTACTTTCCTGGGTGTGGGGCTGGCAGGTGTGGAAATCAAAGACCACATTAAAAGTTCCTTCTTCTGGATTTGGGGCGTAAGCATCTTATGCCTGGCCGCCGGCCTGGCCCTTGGAGTACTTACCTTTTAAAAAACGCGGTTCCGCCGGAAAGCGGAACCGTATTTTTTTAAAATACGCCCTGGCGTCCGCTAATTGACAATTCCCCACAGCAGTGATAAACTGAAATAACGACTTGACGCCATCATGGCCACAGGCAGAAATCCGGCAAACCCGTTTCGGCTACAGGATTTTTGCCTGTTCAGTTTATTGGAAAAGGAGAACGGACAATTATGTTAGACGGAAAAAAAATATTATTCAGCGGCATGCAGGCCACCGGGAACCTTACCCTTGGCAATTACCTGGGGGCGCTGAAAAATTGGGTAAGCATTTCTGACGAATACGAGACTTTTTATGGCGTCGTGGACATGCATTCGATCACCATCCGCCAGGATCCCGCCGAATTGCGCAAAAGGGCACGCACTTTGCTGACCCTCTATATCGCCGCCGGCCTGGATCCGGAAAAGAACTGCATTTATTACCAATCCCATGTAAGCGGCCATGCAGAGCTGGCTTGGATCCTTAACTGCTTTACTTATATGGGCGAACTCAACCGGATGACCCAATTCAAAGACAAAGCCGCCAAACACGCGGACAATATCAACGCCGGCCTATTTACCTATCCGGTATTGATGGCGGCCGATATTTTGTTATACCAGGCCGATGTAGTCCCTGTAGGGATTGACCAGATGCAGCACCTGGAGATCACCCGCGACATTGCCCAACGCTTCAATGCCATCTATGGCGACGTATTTACCGTCCCGGAAGTTTACCTTGGCAAGGTGGGGGCCAAAATCATGAGCCTGCAGGATCCGGCAAAAAAAATGTCCAAATCCGATGAAAACCCCAACGCCAGCATTTACCTTATGGATAGCCCCGACACCATTATGCGCAAATTCAAACGGGCAGTCACCGATTCCGAAGCCTGTGTCCGCTATTGCGGGGAGCAGCCCGGAATCCACAATTTAATTGATATTTATTGTGCATGTACCGGTAAAACGCCCGAGGAAACAGAAAAGGAATTCGACGGCCGGGGATACGGCGATTTTAAGTCCGCTGTCGGCGAAGCGGTAGTAAACGTGCTGAAGCCTTTACAGGACCGTTTTGCCGACTTAAGCAAAAACAAAGATTATATCGACAGCGTTATCAAAAACAACGCCCAGAAAGCCCAATATGTGTCCAACAAGACCTTGCGGAAAGTGCAAAAGAAAATCGGTTTCCCGGAAAGGGTACGCTAAACGGTTGGAAGGCCGCCCCTGCAGTTTCCCCGAGGGCACCTGTTGTGTATGCCCCTATGCCATTGGTGTCATGGCATGGGGGCATTTCTCATATTATGGTTATAATTAATCAACACCTCATTTGGAGAAGAGGAGCCGCAGCATGAGCGAATGGTATGGGATTTCAAAGGAAGCCGTGTTGAAGCAGATGCAAGCCTCCCCGGATGGCCTGTCCAGCCAGGCAGCGAAAACAATGCTGGAACAGGCCGGGGCAAACGTGCTAAAAGGGCAAAAACGCAAAAAGCCATGGCAAGTTTTTCTGGAACAGTTTCAGGACCTGCTGGTAATGATCTTAATTCTGGCCGCCATCATTTCCATGGCCTCCGATAACATGGAAAGCACCGTCGTGATTTTCGCCGTCATTATCTTAAACTCCATCCTTGGGACCATACAACATGAAAAAGCACAAAAATCTTTAGAAAGCCTTAAGTCCTTGTCCACCCCCACCGCCAAAGTGCTCCGGGACGGCCGCCCCACAAAAATCCCTTCGCCTTTGGTTGTGCCTGGAGACATACTGCTCCTGGAAGCCGGGGACCTGGCCGTAGCCGACGGGCGCCTGTTGGAATGCCATAGCCTTTCGGTCAACGAAAGCTCCCTCACGGGAGAATCCGACGTCGTTGTAAAACAGGCAGAAGCCTTGACCGGGGCCCAAATCCCCCTGGCCGACCAGCGCAATATGGTATTTTCCGGATCCCTGATCACCGGAGGGCGGGGCAAAGCCGTGGTAACCGCTACTGGCATGGACACGGAAATCGGAAAAATCGCCTCCCTGATGAACTCCACAGAAGAAAAAAAAACACCCCTCCAAATCAGTTTGGACCAGTTTGGCAGCCACCTTGCCGCCATGATTATCCTGATTTGCGCCTTGGTTTTCGCCCTCAGCTTATACCGCCAGGTACCGTTGTTAGATTCCCTGATGTTTGCCGTAGCCTTGGCGGTAGCCGCCATACCGGAAGCTTTAGGCTCCATCGTAACCATCGTCCAGGCTATGGGAACCCAGCGCATGGCAAAGGAACATGCCATTATCAAAGACTTAAAAGCTGTGGAAAGCCTAGGCTGCGTTTCCGTAATCTGCTCTGACAAAACCGGCACCCTCACCCAGAACAAAATGAGTGTAACCGAACTTTATGCCGACAGGGAAGTGGTGCCGCCTTATGAGGTAAACCCTTGCCATCTGGTGCATAAAGCGTTGCTATATGCCGCCTTGTTGGCAAACGATGCCACCCCGCAGCCGGGCGCCCCCCCAATCGGCGACCCTACGGAAACGGCTTTGCTGGAAATAGGGCGGTTGTGCGGCATCCCGATTGCCCAGCTGCGCCAAAGTTTTCCCCGCCTGGGGGAAATCCCTTTTGATTCCGGCAGGAAACTTATGAGCACCTTACATGAAATAGACGGAAAAACCATCTTGTTTACCAAGGGGGCGCCTGATATATTGCTGGAACAGTCCGGTTCCATGCTCACCTCTTTTGGCGCCCGCCCTATGACAGGGGCATGGAAGCAACAAATACTGCAGCAAAACCACCAATGGTCATGCCAGGGGTTACGCGTATTGGCCATGGCATGTAAAGAAATCCCGGATCCCCAAACCGGCCTGGAGCCGGACCAAGGGCAATACCTGTTCTTGGGTATGGCCGCCATGATGGACCCTCCCCGGGTCGAATCCCGTACGGCAGTCGTCCACGCCCGCCGCGCCGGTATGCGCCCGGTGATGATTACCGGCGACCATAAAGCCACGGCCACGGCTGTGGCAAAGAAAATCGGCCTGTTTGAACCAGGGGACCTGGCTGTTACCGGGGCCGAACTGGACTCCTTGGACGACCGGGGCCTTCAGGAAAACCTGCACCGCATCTCCGTCTACGCCCGGGTATCCCCGGAGCACAAAATCCGCATCGTAGAGGCGTGGCAGGCACAGGGGCATATTGTAGCCATGACCGGGGACGGCGTCAATGACGCGCCTGCCCTGAAAAAAGCGGACATTGGCGTTGCCATGGGGATCTCCGGAACGGAAGTGGCCAAAGAAGCTTCCTCCATGGTCTTAACCGACGATAACTTCGCTACCATCATCAAAGCGGTAGCCAACGGCCGGAACGTATACCGGAATATCCGCCATGCCATCCAATTCCTGCTATCCGGCAATATGGCCGGAATATTCAGCGTGCTTTATACCTCGCTTCTGGCGCTTCCCATGCCCTTTGCACCGGTTCATCTGCTGTTTATTAACTTATTGACCGACTCTTTGCCTGCCATCGCCATTGGTATGGAACCCCAGGAAGACGGTTTGCTCAACCATCCGCCAAGGGATCCGAAAGAAGGGATTTTGACCCGCCGTTTCCTTACCGGCATTTTCCTTCAAGGCGGGCTGATCGCCGTCTGCACTATGGCTGCCTTCCACTTAGGCCTGGAAACCGGAGGCGCAGGGACTGCCAGTACCATGGCTTTTGCCACCCTAACCCTGGCCCGGCTATTCCACGGTTTTAATTGCCGCAGCCGCCACTCCATCCTCCGTTTGGGGCTTTTCAGCAACTTGTGGAGCGTCATGGCCTTTGAAGCCGGCGTACTGTTGCTGGCTGCCGTAATATTCCTGCCCGGCCTGCAAGTACTGTTTGCCGTGGCAGACCTAAGCCTGCAGCAAATGCTGACTGTCCTGGCCTTCGCTTTCATCCCCACAGCCGTCATCCAGGCAGCAAAAACCTTGCGGGAAGCCCGGGAATAGGCACAAACCACACCCGCAAAAAAACCAAAAAACAAAAAGCCCCTATGGCAACGGCTGCCATACCTCCTGGGCCAGGGACGCTGCCGGCCCCCTGTCCCAGCCCGTTTCCTGCACCTTTAGTTTAGCCAGGACCAGCATTTGGAATAAAATGACCCCAACCCAAATAAGTGCCGGCAAGGCCTCCACTGCCCGCCGCCTTTTTTTCTTATTTAACAAACAAATACCCCCCTTCACGGAAAGCAAAACGCAACAATAAATGGCAATCATCAATTTTTCCGGGAAAATAGCCAGAAATCCGTCAAATCCACAGAACCGCCGGGGGATAAGCCCACCCGTTTCCATGGTACCGGCCGGCCGATAGAACCTTGCCAAGATTTAGCAAGGCAGTCTTGGATATTATATAAAAAGAGGCTTGAAATTTCAAGCCCCAAAAATAAATTTATACAGTTTTTTATATTCCTGGTATTCTGGGTACCCCTCCATATCCCATAAGCTCTCCATAATCCCTTTGGCGTACCATTGGTGGCAAGATTTCCTTTTTTCGTTAAACCTTTCCCAAACCTGGTCGCCCATGTACAGGTAATCTCTGGCCGTAGCCCTCATATTGCTAAGCTTATCCGCCAAGGTTAAAATCTTCACCTCTTGGGGCGCATGTTTCAGATGATATATGGTATGTGCCTTCCTTTCCTGCCAAGTCAGGGACTTGTCCTCTGTTTCCGCCTGCACCAGGGCCAGGATCCGGCTTCCGAACACATGCCCCAGCTCCTGGGCCGTCACCTTCGTATCCTCCAGCACGTCGTGCAGATATGCCGCAGCAATTACTTCTTCATCCTCTGTCATCAACGCCACCAGCTGGGCCACCTCCATCGGATGATAAATATAGGGAAGCTTGCCCCCTTTCCGCAGTGCCCCCTCATGCGCCTTCGTAGCAAACTCCGCTGCCTTTCGTATCATAATGATTCCCTCTGCTTTTCCAAGCCTATACATGTCCGTCATTTCGGTTCTCGCCTTCTATCATACCATATATGCCGGCTTCTGAAAAGAGCAAATTCCGATCTTCCCGTTTTACAAAAATGCCGGCCCCGGTGCATCCTTTCCTTTTATTGCCATTTTCCGTTTCCTATGGTATGATTAAGGGTGTCCCGCACACAAAATGGCCCGGCCAACAACCCGCTTACCGCAAAGGAGGACAACCATGATTAACATAACCAAGTCTGCAAAGAACCATTTCAACTACCAAAACTGGGCTGCGTATTTTAAATACAACAACAAGCAAAAGCTGTCCATAGGCTTTTCTCAAGAAATGGGGCTTTCGGAAAAAGAAAAAGCCTTAATTTCCCCGTCCATACGGGCCTTCCAAAAAGGCGAGGGCTCCGACGGCAGGCACCTGTTAAAAACCGCAAAAAATTGGGCTGCCAAAAACGGCCATACCGGATATGAGGAAGCCATTGGGTGGTTTGTCAAAGAAGAAAACCTGCACTCCGGCTATCTAAAGCAGTTTATGGATTTTTATCATGTAGAAGGGGCAAAAAACCCCTTTCTTGACCGGACCTTCCGAAGGCTTAGGCAATTGGCAGGGCTGAAATGTGAAGTAACGGTCCTGGTAACCGCCGAAATGGTTGCATTAACCTATTATGACGCATTATCCAAATGTACGGCCTCGCCTGCCCTCAAAAGCATCTGCCGCCAAATGCTTCATGACGAACTTCCCCATATTATTTTCCAGTCCTATACCTTAGGCCAATTCCCGGCCTGCCGCCTTAGCCGCCTGTGCCGGATTTTACTTATGGAAATAACCGCATTGTCGGTATGGGCCGCGTTCCACCAGGTATACGAGGCAGGCGGATATGGTTTCCTCCGCTTTTTCAAGGAAAACTTAGGTTATCTGAAACAATCCATGTATATCGAACAAAAATGCCGATAAATTTTCTGGCCGCCATCTTCCGGATGGCGGTTTTCTTATTATCACAGGAACCGGTGCCTGAAACCAGCGCCTTCCTTTCCGCCAAATGTAAATATGCCAATGCATTAGTCGGGCTATACCATAAAAACAAAAAAATTACAGAGTGAATTTTCCGTTTTCTCGCATACTAGAGGATGTTTAAAAAGAATAACGTCCCAGATCCAAAAATCCGCCTTTGCTACGGATACCCCGGGCAGGCAAGGATAGAGAAAAACAATTTTGATGAATAATTTAATATTTGCCGGAAATGGTTTAAGAAGAGGAGGTATATGTGATGATGGGAAAACGGACCCGGCACGGCGGATTCCGCCTGTGCCTCATCTGGGTATTTTGGCTTAGCCTGATTTTTACCATTGGCTTCACCTGGTATTACGTAGAACGGAAAATCCCCAGCCGCTTGAGCGTGGTAGTAGACGAGGAAGAACACTTTGCCTTTGCCCTTCCTTTTGACGTGACGCTTTTAAGCGACAGTGAGGAGGTGCTTCTGGGAAATGAATCCCATATCCCTTCCGGGGAAATCCGCCTGAAGGGAGACGAAGCCTTTTCCCTGTATGCCAAAAATTTAGGGAGCTACCGGCTGGGCCTGAAACTGTTTGGCCGGTTTCCTTTCAAAGAAATCCAGCTGGACGTGGTAGATACCCATTATGCAATCCCCTGTGGCGTACCCGTGGGAATCTACCTAAAGTCCCAAGGGGTAATGGTAATCGGCACGGGCCGCATCCGTTGCCAAAACGGCCAGGAAGTGGAACCGGCTTACGGGGTGCTGGAATCTGGGGATTACATTGAAGCCATCAACGGAGAACCGCTGCGGGACAAAGAAGCCTTGATCCATAGCTTAAACTACAACGGCAGCCGGGAAGCCGTTTTATTGGTACGCCGGGAAGGGAAAGAATTGGAAATCCACATGACCCCCGTGGAAGCCGACGACGGAAATTATAAACTTGGGGCCTGGGTTCGGGACGATACCCAAGGTATCGGCACGCTGACCTATGTGGACACCAATGGGAATTTCGGTGCCCTGGGCCACGGGATTAGCGACAGCGACACGGGGGAAGTTGTGGAGATTGAAGACGGCGCTTTGTACGAAACGGAAATTTTAGGAATTGAGAAGGGCACCGTGGGGAACCCCGGGGTTATGGCGGGGGTCATCTATTATGGGCCGGGGTCCCGGCTTGGCACCATTGCCACCAACACAAAAGTAGGGATTTTCGGGCAAGTCAATGATAAGCTGCAAGGGGCCCTGGCCGGGGAACCGTTGGAAATCGGATACCGCCAGGACGTGGCCAAAGGGCCTGCCTGGATCCGCAGCAATGTGTCCGGGGAACTGCGGGACTATGAAATAGAAATCCAGCGGGTGGACTACAATCCCATCCAGGAAAACAAAAGCCTGGTAATCCGCGTGGTAGACAAGGATTTGCTCCACCTCACGGGCGGGATCGTGCAGGGGATGAGCGGCTCCCCCATTATCCAAAACGGAAAACTGGTAGGGGCCGTAACCCACGTATTTGTACAAGATTCCACCCGGGGGTACGGTATCTTTGTAGAAGACATGATGCGCCATTAACCCATGGCCCCCCCGCCGCTACAGCTTTTAACCGTTTACCAGCCCCTTTGCCGCCATGTAGCTGTACAATGCGCCAACCTGGTTAGCCTCGCTGCTGAAATGGCAAGGGACGACCTGGGCACGGTTTAGGGTTACCCCCATATCCCGGCACGGGGAATTTTCATAGATCTCCTCTACGCATTGGCTGATCTTTTCAATCAATACCGGCTGCCGGCTGACCCCTCCCCCAATTGCTACTTTTTCCAGGTCCAAAAGGGTAGTCAGGTTGTAAACCTGGATGGCTATGTTATGGCAAAACGTGTCCAGGGCCTTCCTGGCCTCTTCCTCCCCTTCGTGGAAACGCTCAAAAAGCTGCTTTCCGTTTACTGCTTCCCCTTTTGGCAGCCCTTTGTAGTTGCGGTAAAGGGACAATAGGGCGGTGGTGCTACATTGGCCTGCCATAGTAGAATCAAAATCCTCCCACTGGTTGGCGTTGACCATAAGGAAACTGAACTCCCCGGCAGTAAAATGGGTGCCTTTCACCAGCTTTCCGTCGATTACCAGGCCTCCGCCCACCCCGGTCCCGATCAAAAACACGCAGGCATTTTGGCATCCTTTTAGGGAACCTTTCCACAATTCCGCCATAGCCGCACACTTACCGTCATTGTCCAGATGGACCGGGCAGCCGCATATCTTTTCCAGCTCCGGCCCCACGTCCTGCTGATGGTTATACACCAAAGCGCCCCCACCGTTGCACCTGCCCTTTCCGCTGTCTATAAAGCCTGGCAGGCTTACCGCAATGGCCTCCACCTCATCTTTATGGGGAAGGTAAATCTCCTGCAAAACATGCAGGAAGGCCTGGCGGCTTTCCATGGGCGTAGGCACCGTGCCTTCCGCATACCGGTTCAGCCCTTCATCCATAACCGAATACTTAATATCGGTCCCTCCCACGTCAAAAACCATGTACTTCATAAATATCCCCTCTCTCTGTTAAGATAAAAAAAGTATAGCATATTGCCAAGGCAGTTTCAATCCGGCAATCTTCCATAAAAATTTCTTCTTGAAAAATCGCCTTAAAGTAGGTATGATAGGATAAGTTTTCCGTATCCCCGGAAATTTCAACCATAGGTTCCCATCAAATGAACGAGGTAAGAAAAATGTTGTTTTCAAGAAAAGATTTAATCCAGTTATTGGGCCCTTTGATCGTGGAACAGATCCTGGCCGTGTTGGTAGGCATGGTAGATGTGGTAATGGTAGCGGCAGTAGGGGAAGCGGCGGTTTCCGGAGTGGCGCTGGTCGATTCCATCAGTATTTTGATCATACAGCTTTTGTCGGCCCTGGCAACGGGAGGCGCTGTGGTATGTTCCCAGTATATGGGGAAAAAACAGTCCCGATCCGCCTGCCACGCCGCCGGGCAGTTAATCTTGATCACCGCGGCCTTTGCCCTTTTGTTTGCATCCGTCGCCTTGTTAGGGGGGCGGCATTTATTAAAATTAATATTCGGCCGGGCAGAAGCCGCCGTCCTGGACAACGGGGCTTCCTATTTCCGGATCACAGCCCTCTCCTACCTGTTTTTGGCCCTGTACAATTCCGGGGCCGCCCTGTTCCGCTCCATGGGCAACTCCCGCGTATCCATGGCGGTTTCCCTGGTAATGAACGGGGTCAACGTGGCCGGCAATGCCATCTGCATCTATGGCCTGCATATGGGGGTGGAAGGGGTAGCCATACCGACTTTGGCCTCCCGGGTCATCGCCGCTATTTTAATGATGGCACTGGTACGGGATCCGGACAACCCCATCCATGTATCTGGTATCCATGACCTGATCCCCCATGGGGGCACGATTAAAAAAATTTTGGGTGTGGGCGTGCCCAGCGGCCTGGAAAACGGCATGTTCCAATTTGGCAAAATCGCCCTCCAAAGCCTGGTTTCCACATTGGGTACGGCGGCAATCGCCAGCTTCGCTGTTGCCTCTAACCTGGTCACCCTCCACTATCTCCCCGGTAACGCCGTGGGGTTGGCCTTAATTACCATTGTAGGCCGGTGCGTCGGCGCAGGGGAATTTGAGCAGGCAAAACAATATACGAAAAAATTGATTTTGGTCGACTACGCCCTGGTGTTCCTGATTTGCGTATCCATGGCCCTGGCCAGCCACCGAATCTTAGGCATGTACCACCTTTCCCAGGAGGCCTCCCGGCTTGCCCGGCGGATGATCCTCATCCATTCCCTTGCAATGGCAGTATGGCCTTTGGCTTTCCCCCTCCCCAATACTTTAAGGGCAGGCCTGGATGCCAAATTCACCATGGTAGTTTCCGTGTTCTCCATGTGGGCCTTCCGCTTTGGATTTGCCTATTTGTTTGTCAAAGCCTGGCATCTGGGTGTTGCAGGTATCTGGTATGGCATGTTTATCGACTGGACTTTCCGGGCCGTGGTGTTCACAGCCCGCTTTCGGGGGTTTGCTGCCCGGGCACAGCAAATATAACAGGCCCCGCCCCCTACCGCCTTTGGCCTGTATAGGAAAGCTGCCATGCCGGAAAAGATGCGGGCATATGCAAAAAATTCTAAAGAAAATATTGCAAGCCCCTGCAGATATTGATAAAATAGATTACATAAAAGAGCAAAACCGGTGGGGTTTCGTGCCTGCGTAAAGAAAGGGGATTATTTCATGAAACGGGAATGTGGAATGCTTCTTCCTGTGGCCAGCCTTCCGTCCAAATACGGAATCGGCGCATTTTCCAGGGAAGCTTATGAATTTGTGGACAAGCTGGCAAAAGCAGGCCAGCAATACTGGCAGATCCTGCCCTTAGGGCCTACAGGTTACGGGGATTCCCCTTACCAGTCCTTCAGTGCATTTGCCGGCAACCCCTATTATATTGACTTGGAACAATTAATCGAAAAAGGGCTATTGACAAAAAAGGAATGCGACGAGGTGGATTTCGGGGATGACGAGCGGAACATCCATTACGAAAAAATATATCAAAACCGCTTCCCCCTGTTAAAAACCGCTTTCCAACGTTGGCAAAATAAAAACAGCCGCTTAGGCAAAGACGGGATCCGCCTTTTTCTGAAAAATGCATTGGCGCCGGAAACGTACGATTATTGTTTTTATATGGCAATTAAAAATGATTTTGCCGGAAAAAGCTGGGAAAAGTGGGACGAGGATATCCGCTTGCGGGATGAATTGGCATTAAAGCAA
Organism: uncultured Lachnospiraceae bacterium; assembly: GCA_910584845.1. Lineage (GTDB taxonomy): Bacteria > Bacillota > Clostridia > Lachnospirales > Lachnospiraceae > Brotaphodocola. The sequence goes on along the minus strand of CAJUDH010000006.1, from coordinate 89,099 downwards.
TATGAAAAACGCCTGGAGGAAGAAATCTGTTTTTACGGATTCCAGCAATATCTGTTTGAGGGGCAATGGAAACGGCTAAAGGCTTACGCCAACAAAAAAGGGGTCCGCATAATCGGGGATATCCCCATTTACGTTGCCTTTGACAGCGCCGACAGCTGGGCCCATCCGGAATTGTTCCAGTTTGACGAAGACCGCCACCCCATCGCCGTGGCCGGCTGCCCGCCGGACGCGTTCTCCGCCACCGGCCAGTTGTGGGGGAACCCCCTGTACCGGTGGGATTACCACAGGGAAACCGGGTATGCGTGGTGGATGAAACGGATGGAATACTGTTTCCGGCTTTATGACGTGGTACGGGTAGACCACTTCCGGGGCTTCGACGAATATTGGTCCATCCCTGCCGGCCATAAGACCGCAAAATACGGCAGCTGGAAAAAGGGGCCCGGCCTGGGATTTTTCCTGGAACTGAAAAAGCACTTCGGCGACCCGGAAATCATAGCCGAAGATTTAGGGTTCCTAACGCCGTCTGTAAAGAAACTGGTCAAAGATACGGGCTATCCCGGCATGAAAGTGCTGGAATTTGCCTTTGACGATACACAAGACAGCGATTATCTGACCCATAAATATACAGAGAACTCCGTTGTCTATACAGGCACCCATGACAATGACACTTTGCAAGGCTGGTACGCCAAATTGGACAAGCCTTTGCGGCAGTTTGCGCTGGACTACCTGGGTAGCCACCGGACGCCCCAGGGGGAGGTCCATTGGGATTTTATCCGCCTGGCGCTAAGGAGTGTAGCCAAGCTGGCCGTCATCCCGGTCCAGGATTATTTGGGGCTGGGAAGCTGGGCCCGCATCAATGAGCCTTCCACTTTAGGGAAAAACTGGAAATGGCGGATGAAATCCGACGATTTAACCGATGATTTAATAAAAAAGTGCCGCATGATGGCCCATTGGTATGGGCGTGGCAGGCACGAAGAAGAAACCCTTTAAAAGCAAGGCCAGGATGCCGCTTGCGAAAGTACTGCAAGCGGCATCCTGGCCTGTATCGTTACATTCCGTTGATTTCCTCTATTCAATCACAATCTGGGGCATACCGCCTTCCGTTTCCGGAGGGCTTTCACCATCAGAAGGCGCCGGACCGGCTTCCCCTGCCGAACCTTGATCCGCGGGAATGCCCCCCATGGCTGCAGGATCCGTACCCCCGCCGGTTTCTGCCCCTTCTTCTTGATCAGCCCCAACTTCCAAAACGTCAAGGTTCCCTTCTTTATGGGTTGTAAAAGATTTCCGGGCCTCGTTCCCGGCCTTGTCCTGAATATAGACATAGAGGCCTTGATTATCCATGGAAAAAGCCACTTCATAAATGGCACCGTTGTCCGCCGCATTTTCCATGCGGTTTACGGATGCCGGATGCTGCATCTGATTGTTGGAATCCAAAGCATAAATGCTCTCCGGGTTAATCATGGACTGGCTGTCAGAAACGCGCAAATTCAATACGCCGTCTTCTAACGTAGCGTTTTCAAAGGTGGGCGGATTGTCATCCAAAATATTTACATGGTGGAAAATGGTCGTGGACATACCGTTTAAATTGACCACGGTAGCTTCCAAAACCCCGTTTCTGGTTATGTTTACGGCATACGTGCGCTTTTTCCCTTTGACTGCTTCTAATATCTCCCCGTCCATATTCAAGGCGACGGACTTTGTGGGAAACCAGGATTCAATGGTCATGGTAGCCTGGGTCGCTACGTAGTCTTTGGTGTCTTCCACCTCTAACGTAATCTTCGGCCTGGAGGTAACACAAAAAAACAAAATGGCGTTAAAGGCCAAAAACGGCAAGATATAGTAGAGAAATACATGTGGCAAACCATCGGAAGGCTTTTTGCGGTACCTTCCGCTGGGGTGGTAAGAAGAATTCTGATAGTATCCCATAAAAGCACAGCTCCTTTAAGTATTTTTAACACGATAAAAATGGAAATCGTGCTTTTTTGACTGGTATAAACAGCATCAATTCACATAGTATAGCAGAAAAGCACCTGTTTTACAAGTAGCAAACCGGATCGGCGTCAGCCATGTTTTACTTTTTCCGCCAGCTTTTTCATTTCCCGGGCGTTCTGCCTTACCGCGTCCGTAATCTCGGCGCCCCCCAACAGCCGGGCCAACTCATCCACCATGGTTTCCCCGTCTAGCAGGTGTATCCTCGTTGTAGTAGACTTGCCCTTTGACGACTTGACGATCTCATAGTGGGAGTCAGCCATGGCTGCAATCTGCGGCAAATGGGTGATGCAGATAACCTGGTGGCTATGGGAAATAATTGCCAGCTTTTCTGACACTTTCTGGGCTGTCCTGCCGCTGATCCCCGTGTCAATTTCGTCAAAAATCAACGTAGGGACCGCATCGCTGTCCGCCAGGGCCGCCTTTATGGCCAGCATGACCCGGGACAGTTCACCGCCGGAAGCCACCATGCCCAGGGAGCGCCCTGGCTCCCCCGGATTGGTGGAAATCATAAATTCCGCTTCGTCAAACCCTTGCGCCGTGTAATGGTCCAGGCGCCGGAACTCCATGGAAAAAGACACATCCAGAAAATTCAAATCCGTGAGCCCTTTTCTTATCTGCCCTGTCAAATCTGCCGCCGCTTTCTGGCGCTCCTTCGACAGTTTCCCGCTCAATTCCTCCAACCGTTTGGACGCCTGTTTGTACCGCTCCTCCTGCTTGCCCCGGTACTCGTCATAGTGCTCCAATTGTTCCAGCCTTTGCTTTTTCTCTTCCAGGGTCTTATAGACCTGCTCCGTGGTGCCGCCATACTTGGATTCCATATGGTGGATCAAATCCAGGCGCTGCTCTGCCTGTAACAGTTCTTCTTCGTCAAAAGCCATCTCCTCCTGATAAACGCCTATGGCATGGCGAATATCGTTCAAGATGGATTCCGCGTCATAAAGCTGGTCTAAAATCCCTTTCAGCTGGCTATCGTAGGCCGCCACTTCATTTACCTGACGCAGCGCCTGCCCAATCCCGTCCATTTCCACAGCCTGATAAGCCAGGGACAGGCTTTCTAAAATTTTACGGCCGTTGGCCTGCCTGCGGTATTGTTCCGTCAGGCTTTCCTTCTCACCGTCTTTCAATTGGGCCGCCTCAATTTCATCTATTTCAAACCGCAAAAAATCCATTTCCCGCCCCCGGCCCTCCAGGTCTATGGCTGTTTCTTCCAATTCCGCTTTTAATGCCTTGTACTGCCTGTATGCGTCCACGACCTGGTCTTTTAATAAACGGGTACGGGATTTTGCAAAGGTGTCCAGAATTTCCAGATGTTTAGAAGCGTGGAGCAGAGACTGATGCTCGTGCTGGCCATGAATGTCAATCAGAAGGCCTGTTACCTGCCGCAGCTTGGCGGCGGTCACAGTTTCGTCATTTATTTTACTCACGCTGCGGGTAGGCATGATTTTCCGGGTAATGATCAAAAGCCCGTTATCATCGGGAAACACGTCCAAAGCCTCCAGCTCCTTTTGTTTTTCCTGGCTGACGGAAAAAACCAGCTCCACATACGCATATTCTGCCCCGTTGCGGATAATGTCCTTTGGCGCTTTCTGGCCCAAGGCCAAATTCACCGAACCAATCAAAATAGATTTTCCGGCACCGGTCTCGCCGGTCAGGATATTCAGGCCCTCTCCTAGCTCTACATCCACCCGTTCAATGAGAGCCAGGTTCTTTACATGTAACTCTAACAGCATATGCCCCTCCTTATTTTCCGTAACCTGAAACACTCAAGTGGCTTTCCTCCCCTTGCCCTATTGGGAAATCAGTTTGCGGATCTTGTCCATTACCACAATCGTGTCGTCTACGCTCCTGACGGCACACATAATGGTGTCGTCCCCGGCAATACAGCCGACAATCTCATAAAACCCCATGGCATCCAAAGCCGCCGCCACTGCCATCGCCATACCGGAAACGGTTTTTACTACCAAGATGTTTTGCGCCATATCCATAGACAGGTAGCCGTCGCGCAAAACTCGGATATATTTGTCGTTTAAAGATCCCGGATCCTGCATCACCATATAGCGCTGCCGGCCATTCCCCGCCTGTACCTTAGTCAGCCTCAGTTCCCGTATATCCCGGGAAATTGTAGCCTGCGTCACCTGGAAGCCTGCGTCCTTTAAGCGCTCCGCCAGCTCGTCTTGTGTCTCAACCTCATATTTTCCTATCAATTCCACTATCTTACTGTGTCGTTCCAGTTTCATCCTCCAAGTTCCCTTCTGTCGTAAACTTGTCCGCATTTTTATCGCCGCCCGGCCCCGCAGGCAATCTAAACACGGGCCAGTTTATTCCTCAAATTCTCCAAAAACGGAATGTCGTTTAATTTGATCAATGTCGTATAACGGCATGACTCCCGGATCTCCAGCATTTCGCACCCGCCCAGGTCAACAGCCTGATCCCCGTCAAACACCGCCATCTGTTTTTGCCCCACATTCTCCAGCACCCGTATACCGATACGGTCTTTATGGGACAGCACAATACTCCTGGAATTCAGGGAGTGGGCACAGATAGGGGTCAGGATGATCAGCTTTGCCTCCGGTGTCACAATCGGGCCGCCGGCAGACAGGTTATATGCCGTAGAACCGGTTGGCGTAGCCACGATCATACCATCGGCCATGTACTCGTTCAGCAGCTCCCCATTGACATATACCTGAAACTTCAACACCTGCATCACGTCTTTGCGCGTCAGGATAATATCGTTGAGGGCAATCCCTTCTTTGGCCCCCGGCCCGGGGCATCCTTTTTCCGCCCCCTCAAACCCCTTGCCCCACGGCGCCACCCGCCCCGACAACATCATCCGTTTTTCCAGCCGGAAGTTATCCGCCAGCAAGGCATCCAGCATAGGGCCAATGGCCTCTTCCCTGGCAATCTGAGTCAGGTAGCCCAAGTTCCCCATGTTAATCCCGATCATGGGAAGCTGCAGCTTTACCAAGTCCCTGGCCGCCTGGATCAGCGTGCCGTCCCCCCCCAGCGTAATGACGCATTGGGTCTTTGGAGGAACCTGTTTCTCGTCGGTATATCCGTATGCGGCCCCTTCCCCCCTTTTTTCCTGGATACTCCCCTGGCAAGTGGCCCCATGGGCCCGCAGATAGCCGGCTACCTGCCCTGCCACTTGCTCCGCCCCGCTTTTTGACGGGTTCGCAATCAAATAAAAATGCTCCATTCCTTCCTCCGTCCTATGTGCCCTTTGCGTTGCATGCCCCGGCTTTCCCGGCTACAGGCTCTTATGGGCCTCCTCAACCACGGATTCCGCCTCCGGGCATCCGGGGAAATCCTGCCCTTGCGCCATTGCAGGGCCTTGGGCATTTTGCAAATGCAGCAGGTATTCAATGTTCCCCTCCGGCCCTTTGATCGGGGAAAAGTCCAGGTTCAAGGCCTGGAAACCCAAGCCTTTTGCGTATTCCATTATCTTCTCGACCACTTCCCGGTGTACCCCTTTGTCGCGGACGACCCCCTTTTTCCCTACCTGCCCCCGGCCCGCCTCAAATTGAGGTTTAATCAAGACCACCATTTGGCCGTCCCCAGCCAGCAGTTGTTTCACGGGATCCAATACTTTGGTCAAAGAGATAAAAGAAACATCCACGGAAGAAAACTGTATCGGCTCTGGTATCTGCCGGGAAACCACATAGCGGATGTTCGTTTTTTCCATACAAACTACCCGGCTGTCATTGCGCAATTTCCAGTCCAGCTGCCCGTGGCCCACGTCCACGGCGTAGACCTTCCGGGCGCCGTTTTGCAGCATACAATCGGTGAAGCCCCCTGTGGAGGCCCCCACATCCATACAGGTTTTATCCTTCAGCGATATGCCAAAGCGGCATATGGCCTTCTCCAATTTCAGCCCGCCCCGGCTCACATAGCGAAGGGCCGCGCCCCGGACTTCCACCACGGCGGCCCCCGGGAAAAGGGAACCTGGTTTATCCTCCTTCTGCCCGTCCACATAAACAATACCAGACATAATGAACGCCTTGGCCTTCTCCCGGGAAGGGGCCAGGCCACGCTCCGCCAAAATCAGGTCCAGACGCTGTTTTTGCTCCTTCATCGGGCATCCCCCCTATAAAACGTTTTTATCGTCCGTACCACTGAGTCGCTGTCGATCTTTAAATTCTCCCTTAAAAGGGAAATGTTCCCCTGCTCCACATACGTATCCGGCAGCGCAATATTGAGCACTTTCACCTGGGGATAATGTTCATGGACATAAGCCGTGACCTGCAGCCCAAAGCCTCCCTGGAGTACATTCTCTTCCAGGGTGACGATCAGGCGGTGGGTGCTGGCCAGGCGGGCCGCCAATTCCAAATCCACCGGTTTGATAAAACGGCCGTTGGCTAAGGTACAGTCATACCCTTCCCTTTTCATCTTTTCCCGCACATGCTCCGCAGTGCTGACCATGCTCCCTACTGCCAGCAAAGCAACTTCCTTCCCCTCATAGAGCATTTCCCCCTTGCCATATTCCACCGGGGCGGCAAATTCTTTGAGCCCCCGGTAAGCCTGCCCCCGGGGATAGCGGATCGCTATGGGATGGCTGAACCGGTTCACGGCAAACTCTAAATCCTGGCGCAGCTCCCACAGGTTTTTAGGCGCCAGGACGCTCATATTGGGGATGGACGTTAAGTATGACAAGTCGAAGATCCCCTGATGGGTCTCCCCGTCGCTTCCCACCAGGCCTGCCCGGTCCAAAACAAAAATCACCGGCAAGTCCTGAATGCAGACATCATGGAGCACTTGGTCGTAACCCCGCTGCAAAAAAGAGGAATAAACCGCCACAACCGGCCTCAAACCGGCCGCCGCCATACCTGCGGCCGAAGTCACGGCATGTTGTTCCGCAATCCCCACGTCAAAAAACCGGTCAGGGTAACGCTTGGCGAAAGCTTTCAGCCCCGTGCCGTCCGGCATGGCGGCAGTAAGGGCTACCAGATGGGGGTTTTGACCCGCCAGGCGGCACAGTTCTTTGGAAAATACGTCCGTATAGCCGGGGTATATCTTTTTTTCCCTTGGCTTGCCCGTACCCGGGTCGAAAGGCTCCACGCCGTGGAACCGGGAAGGGTTCTTCTCTGCAGGGCCGTACCCTTTCCCCTTTTGGGTATTTACATGGACCAAGACCGCATGGTCCATTTTTCTGGCTTCTTTAAAGATTTTTACCATAGCCTTTACGTCATGGCCGTCTACCGGCCCCAAATAGGTGATGCCCATATTTTCAAACAACATCCCCGGGATCACCAGCTGTTTGATGCTGTCTTTAGTCCGGCTGATTTTATCTACCAGGCCCTCCCCGATAAACGGTATCCGGTTCAGGACGCCGGACACGGCCTTTTTTAGACGGTTGTAGCCGGCATCGGCGCGGATATTGCTTAAATAACGGGACATGCCCCCTACGTTTTCCGAAATGGACATGTTATTGTCATTTAAGATTATGATAAAATTTTTCTTTATCCTTGCCGCATTGTTCAATGCTTCATAAGCCATGCCGCCGGTCAGCGCCCCGTCGCCGATAACCGATACCACGGCATAATCGTCCCCCATCAGGTCCCGGCCCTGGGCCATGCCCAACCCCGCAGAAACCGAAGTAGAGCTATGGCCTGTGTCAAAAGCGTCATAAGGGCTTTCCTTGCGTTTCGGAAAACCGCTTAACCCCCCATACTGGCGCAGCTCGTCAAACATATTCCGGCGGCCGCTTAGGATCTTGTGGGTGTAAGACTGATGGCCTACGTCCCAAATCACCTTGTCCCTAGGCAGGTCAAAAGCCCGGTACAAGGCAATGGTCAACTCTACCACGCCCAGGTTAGACGCCAAATGCCCCCCGGTCACGCTGATCTTGTCTATCAGGAACTGGCGGATCTCCCCGGCCAGCATATCTAACTCTTCACCCTTTAAATTTTTAATATCCTGTGGATCTTTTATCTGTTCCAACAGCATAAACCTATCGCCCCTCTGTTTCTTTAACGGTCCCACCCCGTGCCACAACGGGTTTTCTCACAGTTTTTGCACCTTTGCCTACTTTTTCCTGGTAATCAGCATTTGGATCAGCTCCTCCAAAAACGGGTTCTCCCCAGGTAAACAATGCAATCGTTCGATGGCTTGGGCCGAAATCTTTGCCACGTCCGCCTGGGCTTTGTCAATGCCCTCCAAAGTTACATAGGTAGTCTTCTGGTTCTTCTCGTCGCTAAGCGCCGGTTTGCCCAATTGTTCCGTGGTCGCAGTCACGTCCAAAATATCATCTTGAATCTGGAAAGCCAGGCCTACCGCCGAGGCCATTTGTTCCACGGCTTCCAGGCACTTGTCGTCCGCGCCGCCCAGCAACGCCCCGATCATCATGGAAGCTTCCAATAACGCGCTGGTCTTTAGCCGGTAAATGAAATCCAGTTTTTCCCGGGAAAGGGGCTGATTGGTCAATTCCACATCCACCACCTGGCCGCCAATCATGCCATAAATGCCGGTCTTATGTGCCAAAAGCCCCATAGCCCGGGCTACCAGGCCTGTGTCCTTCACCAAAAAACAGGCTTTCGCCGCCGTTTCCATGGCATAGATAAGAAAAGCGTCCCCGGCCAGCACTGCTATGTCGTATCCGTATTTTACCCAGGTAGTCGGCAGGCCCCGGCGCAGTTCGTCGTTGTCCATACAGGGAAGGTCGTCATGGATCAAGGACGACGTATGGATCATCTCGATGGCTGCCATAAAAGGTTCGACCTCCTGCCCGTGGCCTCCGAACAGCCGGTATGTCTCCTGCATCAGCATTGGCCTCAACCGTTTGCCGCCTGCGCGCACGCTGTAATTCATCGCCTCAATCACTGTCTTTTGATGGCCTTCCTCCTTTGGCAGGTACCGGACAATAACCTCCTCCACTTCCCGGACCCGCCTGGCCAGCTTTTCATGCATCTCCATCTTCCTCTGTGCCTCCCTGCAATACGATCATTTGTTTCTCCACCCTGTCAATCTTTTCCCCACATGCCTTAACCAGCTTCATGCCGGCTTCATAGCAGGCAAAGGACTCTTCCAGGGTGGTATCGTTGGACTCCAGTTTTTCCATGATCCGATCCAGTTCTTCAAAGGTTTCTTCAATTGACTTGTCCATGTCATTCTCCTGTCATTTTTCAATTAAAGCTTTGTATACAGGCCCCTCCGACACCTGGGCCTTAAAGCTTCCGTCGGAAATCCGGACTGTGAGGCTGTCCCCCACCTGCACGCCCGTTACCGTCTCCAGCCTTTTGCCGTGGCTGTCTGTCAAAAACCCGAAGCCATTGCTGATCTTTTCCAGGGGGGACAGGCCGTGGAGCCGCCCGCTAACCAGGGCCAGCCTGTGGCGTGCCTGTTGGAGCTTCTGCCCCAAAGCCATCCGCATCCGCTCTTCACAAGAAACAAGCCGCTGCCGTTTTTCGTTGATCTGGCGCACAGGGTCATGGTATCCAAGCCTTAGCCGGTATTGCTCCATCTGAAAACGCCGCCGCTCCACTTTCCGCCCCATGGCCCGGGTAATGGCCGCCTGGCAGGCAAGCCGCTGCCCTTCAAACTGCCGGTAGTCAAATACAGCCAATTCTGCTGCGGCCGAGGGGGTCGGCGCCCGCATATCCGCCACATAATCGGAAATGGTCACATCCGTTTCGTGGCCCACTGCCGAAATAACCGGCGTGAAGCAGTCAAAAATAGCCCTGGCCACCTCTTCCTCATTAAATGCCCACAAGTCTTCCATGGAGCCGCCGCCCCGCCCTACAATCAACACATCCAGCCCCATCCGGTCCAGCGTACGGACCCCTTCCGCAATGCTGGCAGCCGCCCCGTCGCCTTGCACCAGCGCCGGGTAGAGGATCAGCTGTACATAGGGGTTGCGCCGTGCCGAAATATTCATTATATCCCGGATAGCGGCGCCGGTAGGGGCCGTTACCACCCCTATGCTGGTGGCATACTTGGGGATCGGCTGTTTTCGCTCCGGGGAAAACATGCCCATCTCATCCAGCCGGTCCCGCAAACGTTGGAACTTCTCGAACAAATCGCCTTGCCCGTCCAGCTCGATTTTCCTTGCGTAAAGCTGGTAACGGCCATCCCTCTCGTAAACGTCCACGGATCCGGCCACCACCACCTGCTGCCCTTCCTGCATTTGGAACCGGAGCCCCCCTTTACGCTGGCCAGCAAACATTACCGCCTGCAAAACCCCCCCTTTGTCCTTCAACGTAAAATAAATATGCCCGGAAGTATGGTATTTGCAGTTGGACACTTCCCCCCGCACCGCAATCCGGCTAAGGGCAAAATCCTGGGCAAACATATTTTTAATATAAGAATTCACCTGTGAAACCGAATAAATACCCGCCATATTACTCCGCCGTCACTAATTTTGCTAAAATGCCGTTGATAAAAGCCGGGGCGTCCTTGCCCCCATACTTTTTTGCCAAATCCACAGCTTCATTAATCGCTACCTTTTCCGGTACCTGGCTGTCATAAAGCATTTCATACAAGGCCTGCCTTAAGATTGTCAGCTCTACTTTTCCCATCCTCTTGGTCTTCCATCCCTGGGCTACCTGGTTAATCCTAGTATCCAGCTCCGGGACTTTTTCCGCGATGTTTTCTACTCTGGCTATCAAGAATGCCTGGTCTTCTTCCTTTACTTCTACCTGGTGGATTACCTCCACCTTCCCGTCTTCCCCGGTATCGTCCTCCACCGGCGAATCGAAATACCGCCCTGCCTGCCCTGCTGCCTCCTCTGCGGGATAAAACCCTATCCCGAACAGCATTTTAAAGCAATGTTCCCGCATTTCTCTTCTGGTCATGGCCCTTCCCTCCCTGGCAGCCATGGAATTTTCCCCGCTTTTTGACTTTCCCCGGAATCCACACAGCCAGCCCTTGTCTGATGATTGTTCTTTATCATAACACATTTTGCCTGGATCCACAAGATGCCTGTTCTGCCGCCCCTTTCCTGCCCACGGCTATGGCAGGCGCCGCTATAGCCTTTTAACGGCTGCCTTGCGATGGGGCCTACTTTCGGATTGCGCCTGACCTCTTCGCCGCTTCCCCCACTTTTTCCGCCACATGCTTTGCTACCCTGGGGTCCAGGGCAGAGGGGATAATGTAGCTTGCGCACAGCTTTTCCGGTTCCACCAGCTCAGCAATGGCCTGGGCCGCCGCCAACTTCATATCATAATTAATGTCTCTGGCCCCCACATCCAAAGCACCCCGGAAAATGCCCGGGAACGCCAACACATTATTAATCTGATTGGGGAAATCCGACCGGCCGGTCCCCATGACCTTTACGCCTGCCGCCATAGCCTCGTCATATAAGATCTCCGGCACCGGGTTCGCCATGGCAAACACGATGGGGCTGTGGTTCATGGCCCGGATCATTTCCGGCTTCAGCGCCCCGCCCACGGAAACCCCGATAAATACGTCGGCCCCTGCCAATGCATCTGCCAGGTCCCCTTTTTGGCCTTCCCGGTTGGTAATGCCACACAGCATTTCTTTATGGTCCGCTATGCCGACCCCCCGGCCTTTGTAAAGGATACCGTTTTCATCACAGGCAACCACGTTTTTCACCCCTGCCTCCAAAAGCATTTTAATGATGGCCGTGCCTGCAGACCCCGGCCCGTTGAGCACAACTTTGATGTCCTCCATATTCTTCCCCACTACCTTCAGGGCATTCATCAAAGCCGCCGTCACCACAATGGCCGTGCCGTGCTGGTCGTCATGGAATACGGGGATGTCAAGCTCTTCTTCCAGCCTGCGTTCGATTTCAAAACATTTTGGCGATGCAATGTCCTCCAGGTTAATCCCGCCAAATACCGGCGCAATCTGTTTTACCGCCTTAATGATCTCTTCCGTATCTTTGGTATCCAGGCAAATGGGGAACGCATCTACCCCCGCAAATTGCTTAAACAAAATTGCCTTGCCTTCCATCACCGGGATCGCTGCCTCTGCCCCGATGTCCCCCAGGCCAAGCACCGCCGTGCCGTCGGACACCACCCCTACCAGGTTGCCCTTAGACGTATACTGATACACGTCCTTTTTATCCTCTGCAATCTTCTTGCAAGGCTCTGCCACCCCCGGCGTATAAGCAATGCTTAAATCATCCCTGTTTTCCAGCTTCACTTTACTGGCTACCTGGATTTTCCCCCTATGCGCTTCATGGAGTTTTAACGCTTCTTCGTAATAATTCATCCTCTTTTCTCCTTTTCCGTTATGATGTACCATCGCCAGGCTTTCAAGCCTCCTTTGTGGCAATGCCTGCCATATTTTTTTATTATACTATCGGGAAAGGAATTTATCAATGGGTATGGGCCGCCGCCGGGAAAATACGCAAAAACCCTGGAGGGCCGGCATCCCCCTTCCGGTCCCCATGGCATCCGCAATATGGGAGAAGGCGCCCTTGCCTGAAATATTTGCCGTAAAATCGGGCCTGCCCGGAAATCTGGATTGCAGGTCTCAGGTAGAATGACGGTATCTATATGCGCCGCAACAACTATTATTTTAGATTGCAAAAATAGGCAGGAATTTCTTCCTGCCATTCATTGATTTATTTTATATATAATTATTGTTTAGAAACAATATTGCATCTTTTTATTATAAAATATTTTATTGTATCCACTCTCCATTCTCATTGACCGTATATCCATCGGGCGTAGTTGTATTGGAAAGCATTGCACCAGAGGAATCCAAGTAATAGCACTTTTTCCCTACCCACTTCCATCCAGTTACCATCTCGCCAGATGGCTCTAGCCAATACCATTTTCCATCAACAAACTGCCATCCGGTTACCATTTCTCCGCTTTGCGATAGAAGATACCACTTCCCGTTGGCTTTCTTCCATCCGGTTACCATAATTCCATTTTCGTCAATCAAATACCATTTTCCATCGAGGTTTGCCCACTGGGAGCTTGCGTATGAACCATTGTCTAATTTCAGTTTCCATTTTTCATTTGTGTTTTCCCATTCTCCGTTAGTTATGGTTGGACTTGAAATGCTCATTCCTATAGATAACGCAGAAGAAGTCCCTTTTGACGAGGACGAGCCACCGCCTCCTCCACCAGAGCCTCCCGAACCGCCACTTCCCCCAGAACTTGTCCCTGTTCCGGATGAATATCCATCAACATAAATATCAACGCTATCTCCTTCGTTAAATAAATAAGATGGAATTGGAACCAAGGTCTTTTCTTCATTAAAGTTCACATATACACCTCCGTTTGGCCCTCCCAATGTTTGCTTTTTCCCACCATTTACGTATACATAAATCGTTATATATGTTCGTGCATATCCCCCATTCTCCAAAATCGTTTGATTAATAATTAAATTCGGGCTTTTTCCGTTAAACTCCTCTATTGCCATCGAGTCATATTTTACGATTGTATATGTTCCGATCCTTTTGTTATTGTAATGAATCTTACATGGCACCGTCTTAATTGCTCCGTTTTTGAAAAATGATATTGTGTCTTCTTTGACATTATCATATTGTATCATGCTAACGTTATCTTTTTCTTTTTCCCCATTATATACCGTTGCATGAATTTTTACAAATGCCGTTATACTCTCCTTTCTCGATTGATCTCCTTTTGGCCACAATTGAGCATCAAGGTAAAATCTGCCATCTACTCCATTCTTATTGTTTTTTGTTCCAGCTATCGCGGGATGGAATAGACTTATTCCGTTTTGCCCATGCTCAACAATTTCCAATTCAAACTCAATATTTTCGCTTGACGCATTTTGAAATCTGCCAATAAGAAGATTATATATCGACTCCTTTGTGTTTACATCCTTCATTTTCACACCAAGGGACTCAATTTCATCCATCGTATATTGAAATCTTTCAATGGTTTTTTCAAATTCTGCGTCAATATTATCATCCGGATTTACCTCTGCGGAAATATCAAACATGATTGTAATACCTATCCTTGAGGAAGTTCCATAAAATCTGCCAATTTCCCCTCCGTTATCGCAATTCAGCTTTATAGACTCTTTGTTATCAATCGAAAATTTATATCCCGAATCTGGTATTATAGTCAAATAAATCTCATTATAGTGACTAACATGAAATCGAGAAACAGAGCAATTCTCTGTTTCTAAGCTTACCTTAATGTTCTCTTCTCTCAGAGGAATGTCGCTTTTCACATCAAGATTAATTTCGGATATCTCTATTTTTTGTGGTTCGTCGATTAGCTCATCCGATTCAGAATTGAATTCCGATTTTTCTTGCAATTCTGATGTTTCTGGTGCTTTTCCTGTCTCTGGTATTTCCGTCTCTTCTTTTGCATTTGATTCTGTAGCGATATTTTCTTTGCTTTCAAATGTTGATCCTAAATCGTCTTGTATTTCAGCTATTGATGATATTGGCGTTGCCAACAATGAAATAATCAATGCAGCCGAAACTATTGACATTGCTCGTTTTTTCATAAACACTTCCTCCTCTTGCAATATGATTATTCATTGTACCACAAAAAGAGGATTTTGTCATTTTATCAAGTTTTATTTTCCTCCGTTTTACCTTATTCCAGCGCAATCGCCTTATCTTACATCTCTTCTGCCTCTATGCAAGCTTCCTCCTTATATCTTCAATTAATCTACCCCAGCCCACCCAGTTTTCCACGTTCGGCTCTGGTATTTGCGCTGTCCTCTCCTGGTTGAATTAAAAATATCATCGTCAGAAAGTGTAGGTTTTCCGTAATTCGCCCTTATTAGTTCATTTTACTCTTGAAGAAGCCTATTTTGCTGCCAAATTTCACTTTCTCTTGCATACACTGTGGCGTTTATGCCCATCTGAATACTTGAGCTAGTTTTGACAACATCCGATTCGGGCAATTGCCCCATGGTATAATTTACCTTTGTAACCAAATCCGTAGCCCTATAGGCATTAAGTTGTGGCGGCTTATTAAGAAGCGATAGTTTTGTACCAATTAAATTTTATTATTTAAATATTATCAAGGCCCTTTTCAAATTTTACTACACCATTTTTCTATTAAACCACGTGAAATTACGTAAAATTTAAAATTTTAAAGTCATTGGAAAACCGCATAAAACCTATATCTTTCAATGGTTTAAGCCCATTCATATGGTGTCTGCTGGTAGACATAATAATTCAGCCAATTGGCATAAAGCATGTTACATGTGGTCCTCCAGCTTAAGACCGGCTGGTCCAAAGGGTCGTCATTTTTATAATAGTTGCTGGGGATGTCCGGCAGTAGCCCTTTGTTCACGTCCCTGAGGTACTCGTTATTCAATGTCATACGGTCATACTCCGGGTGGCCCTGGATAAAGATTTGGCTCCCGTCCTCTTTCATTGCAAGGAATACCCCGGCCTCCGGCGATTCCGCCAAAACATTCAAGCCCGGATGCTTTTCAATGTCTTCCCGCCTGACTTCCGTGTACCGGGAATGGGGCGCCATAACATAATCGTCCATACCGCGTACCAGGGGGATCCTGTGATGAAGCACTTTGTGCCGGTAAATACCGGACAGCTTTTTTTCCCGCCTGTATTTCGGGATGCCATAATGGCAATAAAGGGCTGCCTGGGCCCCCCAGCAAAGGTGCAAGGTCGAATGGACGTTGGTCTTCGTCCATTCCATAATTTCTACCAGTTCTTCCCAGTAATTAACCTCCTCATATTCCAGGTTCTCCACCGGCGCCCCCGTGATGATCATACCGTCAAACTTATGCTTACGGACATCTGCGAAAGCCACATAAAACTTATTTAAGTGGCTGGCAGAAGTGTTTTTTGAAGTATGGGTGCTGAGCATCAAAAAGGTGCAGTCTACCTGCAAAGGGGTATTGGACAGGGCGCGCAACAGCTGCAGCTCAGTCTCTTCTTTGACTGGCATCAGGTTCAAAATCAAAATCTGCAAAGGCCGGATATCCTGGCTTAACGCCCGCTTTTCATCCATGACAAATATATTCTCTGACTCTAAAATTGCCCTTGCCGGCAAATCGTTTTGTACTTTAATCGGCATTTTGCCCCTCCTCCAGCAGTTTCAGGAAATCTTGTTCCGAAAGGATCGGGATTCCCAGTTCCTTGGCCTTTTTGTTTTTCGAAGAATTGGAAGCCGTGTCATTGTTAATCAGGTAGGTGGTTTTTGCCGTCACGGAACCTGTGGCCTTTCCGCCCCGGCTTTCAATAACCGCCTGTAATGCCTTCCGGTTGGCAAAATGTTCTACCGACCCGGTGATGACAAAAGTCATCCCTGCAAAAACCGCCTCCTCTTGGCTTTCTTCCTCCCGGCGTATATCCAGCTCCGCCAGCAGGCCGTCCACCTGCCGGTTATTCTTCTCCTGGGAAAAATAAGCGATCCAACCGTCCGCCAGCACTTCCCCGATACCGTCTACTTCCGTCAGCTCTTCCTTCCCGGCCCTGCGCATGGCGGCAAAATCCGACTGGAAGGCCCGGCACAGCATCTTTGCATTGGCCTGCCCGATCCCCGTAATGCCCAAGCCGTAAACCACCCGGGGCAGCGTGGTATGAGAGGCGGCTTCAACTGCCTCTGTCAGGTTGTCATAAGATTTTTGTCCAAAGCCTTCCATATCTACGATAGCTTCCCGGTGGCGTTCCAAATGAAAAATATCCGCATATTCATGGATAAATCCGGCAGCGATAAACTTTTCCAAAGTTGCCTCTGACAAGCCCTCAATATTTAGCGCATCCCTGCTTGCCAATAAGGCAAAACTCTTCAGCCTTTTGGCCTGGCAGTCCGGATTGGTGCAATACAGGGAACGGACGTCATTCATCTGGCGGATCTCCGTCGCCCCCCCGCAGACCGGGCAGTGGTCCGGAACCTGCACTTTTCCGCTGCGGGTCAGGTTTTCTGCGATTTGGGGGATGATCATATTGGCCTTATATACCGTAATGGCATCGCCCTCGCCCAGCTCCAACGCTTCCATAATACTAAGGTTGTGGACGCTGGCCCGGCTAACCGTAGTGCCTTCCAGCTCCACCGGGTCAAAAATAGCTACCGGGTTAATCAGCCCCGTCCGGGAAGCGCTCCATTCAATCTCCCTTAAAAACGTCTCCTTCCGCTCGTCCGCCCATTTAAAGGCTATGGAATTGCGGGGGAATTTTGCCGTCCGCCCCAGAGACTCCCCATAGGCAATATCGTCCATCAACAATACCAGCCCGTCAGACGGGATGTCATAATCCCCGATGGCTTCTGCAAAAGCATTAACGGCCCCCGGCAGCGTTTCGCGGACCACCTCCTGAAAATCCACCACGTCAAACCCCTGCTGCCGGAGCCATAACAACTGTTCTTTCCGGGAATTTTGGAAATCCACCCCGTCTGCCTTCACCAAAAAAAACGCCTGGAAATTTACATTGCGCTCCGCCGTAATCTGGTTGTTCAGCTGGCGTACCGAACCGCTGCACAAATTCCGGGGGTTTTTGTATCTGGCCTCCACATCCTCGATGCCTTGGTTAATCCGATGAAATTCCGAATATCGGATGACGGCCTCCCCACGCAAAATCAGCTGGCCCTGGTAAGCGATCCGCAACGGAAGGTTAGCAAAGGCTTTGGCGTTGTTGGTAATTACCTCCCCGATCTCCCCGTTCCCCCGGGTCACCGCCTTAGCCAGTTGGCCCCCTTCATAGGTCAATACAATCGTAAGCCCGTCCATTTTCCAGGAAAGCAGCCCTTTTTGGTTTCCCAGCCATTCCTGCAGCGCTTCTACCTCCTTAGTCTTGTCCAAGGAAAGCATCGGGGACTCGTGGCGCTCTTTGGGCAGTTCATCCAACACCTCATACCCCACTTTTTGGCTGGGGCTTCCTGCCAGCACTACGCCGGTTTCCTTTTCCAGGCTTAAAAGCCGGTCGTATAACCGGTCATATTCAAAATTGCTCATGATTTCCCGGTCATCTTGATAATAAGCCCTGGATGCCTGCAGCAGCCGGGCGCTTATTTCCTTCATTTGCCTTATTGCCGTTTCTCTGTTTTCAGACATTCTTGCTCTCCTGTGCCCTTGCCATTATTTCTTCCCACTCCCGTGGGGTTGCCTTGCGAAATCCACCTACATTCAGTTTCCCCAAATGGATATTCATAATACGGACCCTTTTGAGCGCCACAACCCGGTACCCCAATGCCTGGC
Source organism: uncultured Lachnospiraceae bacterium (assembly GCA_910584845.1). GTDB lineage: Bacteria > Bacillota > Clostridia > Lachnospirales > Lachnospiraceae > Brotaphodocola. The sequence goes on along the minus strand of CAJUDH010000006.1, from coordinate 71,045 downwards.
ACATCCTCCGGATCTGCCGGTTCAGCCCTTGTGTCAACACAATCCGGAAAATTTTCTTCCCCTCCATGGACACCCGGCAGGGGCGGGTAGCCACCCCCAGTTCCTTTAATTCCACACCCTCCCCCATTTTTTTGAGGAACGCCGGATTCAGGGGGCGGTCTACGGTGACCAGATACTCTTTTTCGTGCATGCTCCCCCCATGCATAATCTGGTTAGCCAACTCCCCCTGGTTCGTCATCAGCAAAAGGCCTTCGGAATCTTTATCCAAACGCCCCACCGGATAAATCCGGCAGGGGTATTGAAGCATATCCACTATATTGGGGGCCCTGTCCTTATGGGAAGTCGTGCATACCACGCCCCTGGGCTTATTTACCACCAGCAGTACCGGCTTGGCCTTCTGGCCCCCGGCTGCAGGCCCCACGGCAACCCCGTTGCAAAGGACCGTTTCCTGCCCGGTAACCTTATCCCCCGTCCGGGCTTGCCGCCCGTCTATTGTCACTTTTCCCCCGCTGATAAGCCGGTCCGCTTCCCGCCGGGAACAAACCCCTTTTTGGCTTAAATATTTATTCAGGCGGATTGATTCCATTTTCTTTCCCTTTCCTTTCCAAACTACATCCCGTCAGCCAATCCCCGTCTGTAGGGCGAGGCCCCAAATGCCGGATTCCGGTGGCCGGCAGGTAAACGGGATAAAACCTACGGGGACTGCGCCTGTTGGCCTGGCCCCGCCGGCTGCCAAAAGGCGGCGCCTGGGGCGTGCATCCGTCCCCCGGGCGGCCCTTATGATACAAAAAAGCAGGCGTCCCCAAAACTAAAAAACCGGTATTTCTCCCGTATGGCTTCCTCATAAGCATGAAGCACTTGTTCCCTTCCCGCCAACGCCGATACCAGCATCACCAAAGTGGATTCCGGCAGATGAAAATTGGTAATCAGGCAATCCAACATTTTAAACTGGTATCCCGGATAAATAAAAATATCCGTCCAACCGCATCCTGCTTTTAAAACCCCGTCCTGGCCTGCCGCCGATTCCAGGGTACGGCAGCTGGTGGTGCCTACACAGATCACGCGCCCCCCGGCCGCTTTGGCCTGGTTGATCTTTTTTGCCTCCCCTTCCTCTACCTGATAAAATTCCGAATGCATATGATGGTCTTGCACATTGTCCACTTTTACCGGCCGAAAAGTGCCAAGCCCCACATGCAGCGTCACATGGGCTACTTCCACCCCCATGCCCCGGATCTGGTTTAGGAGGCCTTCCGTAAAATGCAGCCCCGCCGTAGGGGCCGCCGCCGAACCGTCATTTTGGGCATATATGGTTTGATAGCGGTTCTTATCTTTTAATGGATGGGTAATATAAGGAGGTAAAGGCATTTGGCCCAGCTGGTCCAGTATCTCCTCAAAAATGCCTTCATAGGAAAACCGGATCAGCCGGTTCCCGTCTTCGGCCACTTCCAAAACCGTCCCTTTCAGCACCCCTTCCCCAAAAGTAACCACGGCGCCCGGCCTGCATTTTTTACCCGGTTTTACCAAAACCTCCCAGACGTCGCCCTCCCGGCGTTTTAAAAGCAGCACCTCAACCTTTGCGCCGGTGCCTTCCTTCACACCGTAGAGCCTGGCCGGGATCACCCGGGTGTCATTGACCACCAGGCAATCCCCGGGCTTGAGATATTCCACAATATCCCGAAAAACCCTGTGCCGGATCTGGCCGGTATGGATATCCATTACCAGAAGCCGGGAAGACGACCGGTCCTCTAACGGATCCTGGGCAATCAGTTCCGGCGGCAAATTATAATAAAAATCTTTTACTTCCATCTAAACGGATCATCCCCTTTCCCTGGCCTTTTCCGGCCATAGCCATCTCTTGGGCCTTTCCTGTTTTTCGGCTACTCCTGGCCAAAATCCTCACCGCCTTCCCCCAAAATCTCCACTTCCGGCTCCGTCTCGGCAGTCCCTTCCCATACAGGCGACCCTGCTTGCAGCACGCCGTACACTGCCTTCAGCCTTTCGTCGGATGCCAAAGCCTCGGTCAGCCTGGCGTTTATATCCGCCGCCAGCCGCCGGACTTCTTGGGAATGGTTGGCCACCTCTGCAAACCACATCTGCTCCTGGGTATACTGGCGGCTGTCCATAATGGTATATCGGCCCTCCCCGTCTTTTTGGACAAAACACCACAGGCTCAAAGGCGCCCTGGTTTTCGCACTGTAAAAATTAATATCCGCAGCCGTATATACCAGCCAAGTATTTTCCTTGGGCCCCTCCATGACATAAGTGGCCACATTTTCAAAATCTTGCACGTATTTCGAATAATTGGACATCCGTTTTTTTTGCTCCTCCAGTTCCTTGGCAGGCACCTCCCCTATCCCGTAAACCTGGTTCATGGCCTCCGCATCCGCCATGGCCCTGGCCTGCAGGTACTGGTTCATCAACTCTAAAATCTCCGGCACCGGATCCCGTTGAAAATCTTCGGTAGCAAAGGGGTCCTGTACCTGTGGCTCTTCCTCGCTTTCCGCCTCTGGCGGTTCCGTCTCGTCCGGCTCATCCCCCGGTTCTTCTGGCAGGCGTTCTCCCGAATCCCAAAGCCCCATCGTTTCTGTGGGAGATTCCGGCACAGATTCCGTTTCCGTAAATGCCTCGCTTTCGCCTTGCCCTTCTTTCCCATGGTCTGCAATTAAAATAACCACGGTCAAGATGACTACGATAAACGGGAATACCAGAATATGCAGCATTTTTTTCTGTTCCTTGCCCAGCCGGCCCCTCTGGTTCTTTTTCGGCTTGTATATCATCCTTTTTCCTCCCAAACGGTTACTCTCTTCCTTTTCCCGAGGCTCCCTTTTTCCTGTTGCCCTGTTATAGCCCATTGTCCCGCGCCTTTGGTGCCCGCACAACGTTTTCGGCGCCCACAGGGCGCCTGTATCCGCATTCCGGCCTGGCGGCCTACTTACCCATACCCGCGGTTGCCCCATATCCATGGCCCGGCACAAAAGGCCATGCCCTTCCCATGGCTGTATGGCAATACTTCCACAGTAAATAATAACAAACCGTTGGCAAAAAATCAATAAATCCCTCTTGCAATTCTGTAAAAATTGTAGTATTATAAGTGTAATGCGTCTGTAGCTCAGTGGATAGAGCAGTGGCCTCCGGAGCCGCGTGCGGAGGTTCGATTCCTCTCAGACGCATTTTTTGCTGTTTCAATAAAAACATTGGCTATGTCCGAACATCCACCGTAGCCGTTAGCCGCCTTTCTGCTTTTAAAAAGATTTAAGGGCCAGGTGTGGCTCATGCGAGTCACGCCTGCCCCTGTCAGGGCGGCCTATTTCCCGGCATCCCTTTTATTCATACTGGCGTTTTGCCATCATCATGTCAACCTGGAATCCGCTATTTTCACGGCCTTATATCCTGCTAAAACCGAAGCGTTTCCTTAAATCAGCAGACCCCTCTATTACTTAAACACCCCTTTTAAAACATCCGTAACTTTAGATACGTTGTTAATCGTTAGATTCGCTTTCACACCGTCAATAATTTTCAGCACCATATCGTCCGGAAGGTCAACGCCGATTATCTTTTCGATTACCTTCACCGGCTCCTTTTCAAATTGTTCTTTCATATTAGGGTTCTTGGAAACCTCTTCTACAATTTTGTTAATCTGGTTCTTAATATCCACCACTTGCTCCTCCATCATTTATAGATTTGATGTAACGCCTCTGCAAGTTTAGCGTTTGTAAGTTACATCCATTTTTTACGCTATTATTGTATAATAAATTCAAATAAAATTCAAGGAATGAATCGGTTATTTTAGGCCTCCATAAAAACACCCACGTAATCGGTCAACCCATTAAATCACAAAACATCTTCTCCAATGCCTGGCTTGTATAGGTAAAACAAGAGTAAGGATTGATTACGGCCTGTCTGGCTACAAGGTCTGGCATGGTCAGCCGGTACTCAAAATATCCGGCAAACGCTTCCCTTGATATCTTGTTTATCCGTTTCCCCCGTTTGTTAAACCAGTACTCGTTCCGGTGCCCTCCCCCTACCTGATTATTCGTAATTCCTCCAAACAGGTCTTTGGGCAATACCGGGGTGCCCGAAGCGGCCGCTAAGCAATGGCCGTTCAGTTCCGTGCAAATATCTTCGTATAGCTCTTTTGCCTCGATGCCAAAAGGCCGGCCCCCCTTTTTTGACAGGTTGTCAATTGCATGGCCAAATTCATGGAAGAAAGTTTTATAGGGCGGATTTAACTCGCTTTTGGACGCTATTTCATAATACATGATCTTCGGTTTCCCCAAAAAAGTATGGGTAAAAAATGCTTGCGCCCCGCCTTTAGCCGTATTTTTTTCAAAAAACATCTTAATAAATATGCCACCTGTAAAGGAAATGCATTCGGGCCAAACAAGGGGGGATCTCCTGCACAAATTAAAGCTTGTTCATATTTCCTTTTATATCGTTCCAGTAAATCATCCAGGTTTTCCTCTCCGTAATCCACTTCCTGCATTTTCCTCCCTTGATTTCATTTGCGGCAAAACAGCCGCGAAAAGGCTTTACCCCATATTTTAAAAAGAATGTAAAGCCTATATCCCAATAGAAAGCTTTACATTCTTTTCGGCAGAATATCCCCTTTGCGGTTGGCCCGCCATACTTTCTGCAAACGAAAAACCCTTTCTGCTTGCCGCTTTTGGGCGGCATGGGCCATCACAACATTTTTTTAATATAGTTGCCGGTATAGGAAGCCGGATTTTCCGCTACTTCCTCCGGCGTGCCCTGGGTGATCACCGTGCCGCCCCGGTCTCCGCCTTCCGGCCCCATATCTACGATATGGTCAGCCGATTTAATCACATCCAGATTGTGTTCAATGACAATCACCGTATTTCCGTTATCCGATAGGCGGCGCAGGATTTCCACCAGTTTGTGGACATCGGCAAAGTGCAGCCCCGTAGTGGGTTCGTCCAAAATATAAATGGTTTTGCCCGTTCCCCGGCGGCTTAGTTCTGTGGCCAGTTTGATCCTCTGGGCTTCCCCCCCCGACAACTCGGTGGAGGGCTGCCCCAGCCGGATATAAGACAGCCCCACGTCATTGAGGGTAGAAATCTTCCGGTGGATGGAAGGGATGTTCTCAAAAAAGTGCATAGCCTCTTCCACAGTCATATTCAGTACGTCGTAAATGCTTTTCCCCTTATATTTTACCTCCAAAGTTTCCCGGTTGTACCTTTTTCCGCCGCAAACCTCACAGGGGACATACACATCCGGCAAAAAATGCATTTCGATCTTAATTATCCCATCGCCGCTGCAGGCCTCGCAACGGCCGCCTTTTACGTTGAAGCTAAACCTCCCCTTGCTGTACCCCTTTGCCTTTGCGTCTGCCGTGGACGCAAACAGATCCCGGATCATATCAAAAACACCCGTGTAAGTGGCCGGGTTGGAACGGGGGGTGCGCCCGATGGGGGACTGGTCGATGGCAATCACCTTATCCAGCTTGTCCACGCCCTCTAACCGCCTGCATTTGCCCGGGATAGTCCTGGCCCGGTTCAGCTTCCGCGCCAGAGATTTATATAAAATTTCGTTGACCAATGAACTCTTTCCCGAACCGGACACCCCGGTGACACAGGTCATAACCCCCAGGGGAAACGATACGTCGACGTCCTTCAGGTTATTCTCTTTTGCCCCGAACACGGTCAAATATCCGGTAGGCTTCCTCCTCTCCTTTGGCACCGGTATGCAAATCCTGCCCCCCAAATAAGCCCCGGTAACCGACCTGGGGCATTGGATAATATCATCAACGGTGCCGGCTGCCACCACTTCCCCCCCATGTTCGCCGGCACCCGGCCCTATATCCACAATAAAATCTGCCGCCCTCATGGTATCTTCGTCATGTTCCACCACCAGCACCGTATTGCCCAGATCCCTTAAATGGGTCAAAGTTGCCAGCAATTTGTCATTGTCCCTTTGGTGCAGGCCGATGCTGGGCTCGTCTAAAATATAGGCCACCCCCACCAGCCCGGATCCGATTTGTGTTGCCAGGCGGATCCTCTGGGCTTCCCCGCCGGATAGGGTCCCGGTAGCGCGGGACAAAGACAGGTATTCCAGTCCTACGTTCAGCAAAAAATCCAAACGCGCTTTGATTTCCTTTAAAATCTGGGCCCCGATGGATTCCTGCATGGGGGTCAGACGCAAATGTTCCAGATACTCCCGCAAAGCCGTAATCGACAGCTCCGTGGCCTGGTAAATGTTCTTGTCCCCCACGGTCACCGCCAGGGAGCTCTGCTTTAACCGCTGCCCTTTGCATGCCTTACAGGGCGTAATGCGCATATAGGTCTCATACTCTGCTTTCGAGGCTTCGGAATAAGTTTCCCGGTAGCGGCGCTCCACGTTGCGGATCAGCCCCTCAAAGGCTACGTCATAAACCCCTTCCCCCCGCTGCCCTTTATACTGGACTTTTACCTCCTGGCCGTCCGTGCCGTGAACCAGCACGTCATGGACTTTTTGGGGGTAGTCCTCAAAAGGCGTATCCAGGCTGAAGCCATATGCCTCCGACAACGCTTTTAATATGGCATGGGTAAAACTCCCCTTGTCCGTACAGGACTGCCATCCCATTACCGCAATAGCGCCCTGGGAAATACTCAAAGATTTATCCGGGATCATCAGGTCTTCATCAAATTCCATTTTGTACCCTAACCCGAAACAGTCCGGGCAGGCGCCAAAAGGGTTGTTGAAAGAAAAACTTCTGGGCTGCACTTCCTCAATATTAATGCCGCAGTCCGGGCAGGCAAAGCTCATGCTGAAATTCATAGGCTCCCTGTCCGCCACGTCCACGACCATCAAGCCGTCCGACAGCCCCATGACCGTCTCAATGGAATCCGTCAAACGCTTCTCGATGCCCCCCTTCACCACCAGGCGGTCCACCACAATTTCAATATTGTGCTTGACGTTCTTTTCCAGCTTGATCTCCTCAGACAGCTCATACAAACTGCCGTCAATCCGGGCCCGCACATAACCACTGCGCCGCGCCTGCTCCAAAAGCTTCACATGTTCCCCTTTACGCCCCCGCACCACCGGCGCCAAAAGCTGGATCTTCGTCCGCTCAGGCAGGGCCATGACCTGGTCCACCATCTGGTCTATGGTCTGTTTCTGGATCTCCCTGCCGCACTTGGGGCAATGGGGGATCCCAATCCGGGCGTACAAAAGGCGCATATAGTCATAAATCTCCGTAACCGTCCCCACTGTGGAACGCGGATTGCGGTTGGTGGACTTCTGGTCGATGGAAATAGCCGGAGACAGCCCCTCGATGCTTTCCACATCCGGCTTCTCCATCTGCCCTAAAAATTGCCTGGCGTAAGAAGACAAAGACTCCATATACCGCCTCTGCCCCTCTGCATAAATCGTATCAAAAGCCAGGGAAGACTTTCCCGAACCGCTTAGCCCAGTCAACACCACAAGTTCATTGCGGGGGATGTCGAGGCTGACGTCCTTTAAGTTATGTTCGTTGGCCCCCCGTATTTTTATATACTGCCTTGCCATGGTTTCAAACCTTTCCCTATCATATTTTAACAGATCTCCTTACCCCCTCTTAATAAGGGCGCCTTCCTGGAAAGTATACCACATCCCCCGCTTTTTTGCAAACGCTTGTTCGATTTTCTGTTACCGCTCCAAAATCTCCATAAATTCCTCCCCGGTAATGGTTTCTTTCTCCAGCAAATAAGCGGAAATCTCATTGAGTTTGCCGGCATGCCTTTTTAAAATTTCCATCGCCCTGTCATATTGCTCTTTTACGATACGGACCACTTCCTCATCTACCAGCTTGGCTGTCTCCGAAGAGCACACCATGGAAGTATCCCCGCCGAGGTACTGGTTATTCACCGTCTCCAGGGCAACCATGCCAAACTGGCCGCTCATGCCATACCGGGTCACCATGGCCCGGGCCAGTTTCGTAGCCTGTTCAATATCGTTGGCCGCCCCGGTGGTAATGGAATGGAACATAAATTCTTCTGCCGCCCGGCCTCCGGTAAATGTGGCTATTTTATTCAGTACCTCTTCCTTGCTCATGAGGAACCGTTCCCCTTCTTCTACCTGCATCGTATAGCCCAACGCTCCGGAAGTGCGGGGGATTATGGTAATTTTGTGAACCGGGGCGCTGTGGTTCTGGCAGGCAGCCACCAAGGCATGCCCCACTTCGTGGCAGGCTATTATCCGCCTCTCTTTTTCGGACACGGCGGCACCTTTCCGCTGGTATCCCGCAATAACCACTTCTACACTTTCTTCCAAGTCTTCCTGGGACACCATGCCACGCCCTTGGCGCACCGCACGTAAAGCAGCCTCGTTAACAATGTTGGCCAGGTCTGCCCCGCTGGCGCCTGAAGTAGCCCTGCCGATAGCGTCAAAATTCACGTTATCCCCTAATTTTACGTTTTTGCCGTGGACTTTCAAAATGGCCACCCGGCCTTTCAGGTCCGGAAGCTCCACGGGAACCCGCCTGTCAAAACGCCCCGGCCTTAGCAGCGCCTTGTCCAAAGATTCCGGGCGGTTTGTAGCAGCCAGGATTACCACGCCCTTTTTGCCGTCAAAGCCGTCCATTTCTGTCAATAGCTGGTTTAGGGTCTGTTCCCGTTCGTCGTTGCCTCCCAGGCCCCCTCCGTCCCTCTTTTTCCCGATGGTGTCAATCTCGTCAATAAACACAATGCAAGGGGCTTTATCGCCGGCCTGTTTAAACAGGTCGCGGACTTTGGCCGCTCCCATGCCCACGAACATTTCTACAAACTCCGAACCGGAAATAGAAAAAAATGGCACTTTAGCCTCCCCGGCCACCGCCTTGGCCAGCAATGTCTTACCCGTACCGGGAGGGCCTACCAGCAACGCGCCTTTCGGCAGGCTGGCACCAATATCCGCATATTTCTGGGGATTGTGCAAAAAATCCACAATCTCTTTTAAAGCCTCCTTGGCCTCCTCCTGCCCAGCCACGTCGGCAAAAGTTTTTCCGGTCTCTGTCTCCGCATAGATCTTCGCATTGGATTTCCCAAAAGTCATGGCATTGCCCATGCCCCCCATCCGCTTCATCATCATCCGGCTTAACAATTGCCCGATCACTACAAACATCAGGATGGGCATAATCCAAGAGGTAAAAATGCTTAAAATCGGCGAAGCCTGGGTCGGGATTTCCTGCCGGAAAGCCACTCCTGCCCCTTTCAGCCGCCCGGTCAGCCCGTCATCCGGCCAAAGGCCTGTCTTATACAGCCCTTCCCGCCCTTTTTCGTCCTGCCCTCCAAAATTAATTTGATGATCCCCCATGACCACCCATTCCACTTGGCCCTGATCCACCATGGTCAGGAACTCGTCGTACGTAACCTCATGGACTTGCCGCCCAAAGAAAAACGGAAACACGAATGTGTTCAACAACATGGTGATTATTAAAACAACAAAATAATAATAAAGCCAGCTTTTTCTCGACGGTTTCTTTGGTTCTTCATCTTTTATACCCATCCTGGTACCTCCTTTTTACAGCCGTTATCCAAAAATTTGCCTTAGTTAAAATATCGATCTGCTTATTTTCTGATCCATAACACCCAAATCAGCCAAATTTTGCGATATTCTTTATAGTATACAACAAAAGCGAGGGATTTTAAACCCTCGCCTCTGTGAAAAGATTGTGAAATCACCGGTTTCCTTAGGAAAGCACTTTGCTTAAAAAGCTTTTCAGCCTCTCGTTCTGCGGATGTCCAAAAAAATCCGCGGGATTATTTTCTTCCATAAAATAGCCATCATCCATAAACATTACCCGGGTAGCCACTTCTTTGGCAAACCCCATCTCGTGGGTTACTACCACCATAGTCATCTTTTCCCGGGCCAATTCACGCATAACCTCCAGCACTTCCCCTACCATCTCCGGATCCAAAGCGGAAGTAGGCTCGTCAAAAAGCATCACGTCCGGTTTCATGCACAAAGCGCGGACAATGGCAATGCGTTGCTTCTGCCCTCCGGAAAGCTGGCTCGGATATGCGTCGGCCCGGTCGGCAAGCCCCACCCGCTTTAACAGCCCCATGGCGGTGCGCCTTGCTTCCTCCGGCTTCTTTCCCTGGAGCTTTATGGGGGCAATGGTCAGGTTTTTCATGATCGTCATATGGGGGAACAGGTTAAATTGCTGGAATACCATGCCCATCTTTTGACGGTGCTTGTCAATATCGGTTTTAGGGTTGGTAATGTCCGTACCTTCAAACGTGATCGTCCCCTCCGTGGGTTCTTCCAGAAGGTTTAAGCACCGCAGAAAGGTACTCTTACCGGAACCGGAAGGGCCTACCACAAACACCACGTCCCCTTGATGGATGTCCACGTTGATCCTTTTGAGCACTTTCATGTCCCCGAAATTTTTCCCTAAATTTTTCACCTGGATCAAAGGTTGTGTCCGGTTACCGTTCACTTCGCCTCAACCTCCTTTCCAGCAGCTTTACCAGCTCGGTGAAGATCACTACCAAAGTCAGATAAATTAAGGCAACCGCCATCAGCGGCATAAATGCGTCATAGGTCAGGCTCCGGATAATATCGCCGCCTTTGGTCAAATCCTGCAAGGCAATATACCCACCCACAGACGTCTCCTTCAGCAGGGCGATAAATTCATTGCACAGCGCCGGCAGCACATTTTTCAATGCCTGGGGCATAATGATATACCACATGGTCTGGGAATAATTGAACCCCAGGCTTCTCCCGGCCTCAAATTGCCCCGGGTCAATGGACATAATCCCGCTTCGGAAGATTTCCGCCACATAGGCCCCGGAATTGATGCCGAAAGCCATAATGGCTACCAATACCTTGTCTATCTTCACGGAACCGAACACCACAAAATAAATAATCAAAAGCTGTACCACCACCGGCGTCCCCCGGATAATCGTCAGGTACAGGTTGCAGACCCAGTTGAGAATCCGCAATTTTCCGGTCTTGTCATGGGTGGAACGGACCATGGCAACCAAAAATCCGATCGCAACCCCCAAAAGCCCGGCAAACAACGTTACTTTTAACGTAATACCCAGGCCGTCTGCTATGTACTTCCACTGGTTCTTATAGAGGAAGTTTGCAATAAACCTGGCCTTCAAACTTTCCCACATGGTTATCTGCCACCCCATTCCCGTACTTTATAAACCCTTATTAATCCTTTTACGCCCGTCTTTTATTCTGCCGGAATGTATTTCAAAATGATTTCTTCCAATTTCCCGGATTCTTCCAGGTTGGTAATCGCCGTATTTATATTGTCCAGCAGGTCTGTATTGCCTTTTTTCACACAGATCGCATATTCCTCGCTGGTCAGCGCCTCGTCCAAAATCTTAATCCCGTCGTTTTGGGACACAAATACTTTTGCCGGCTCGCCGTCAATGACAACCGCGTCCACTTTGTTCTGGTTCAAAGCCTGGATTGCCTCGAAGCCTTTATTATAACGTTCTACCGTGGCGCCGGCAACGTTTTCCTCATCGGAAACGAAAAGGTCTCCGGTGGTTCCCAGCTGTACGCCGATGGTTTTGCCTTCCAAATCGGCAGGGCCGGCGATCGCGCTGTCGTTTTTCACAATAATAACCTGGGCCGCTGTGGCATAGGTCTTGGAAAAGTCCACATTCTGCTGGCGCTCCGGGGTAACCGTCATGCCTGCCGCACCAAAGTCCGCTTTTCCGGAAGTCACGGCCGGGATTACCGAATCAAAAGCAATATCTTCAATTTCCAATTCCATACCCATCTCGGCGGCAATGGCCTGGGCAATTTCAACGTCAATGCCCACGATCTGGTCGCCGTCATGGTATTCATAGGGCGGGAACTCCGCATTGGTAGCCATGACCAGGGAACCGCCGGCGGCTTTTTCCTCTTCTGCACCGCTTTCCGCTTCCGTTGCCTCAGTGGCATCGGCCTGCGTATCCCCTTCTTCCTGGACTGCTGTGGTAGTAGCCGCCTCGGTAGCCGCCGTAGTAGTATCGGCAGCGCCGCCTCCACAGGCGGCCAGCGACGCAGCCATACAGGCCGCCAACATTACAGCAAACATTTTCTTTTTCATAATGATATCCTCCTCAATATTACATATAAATAGAATAAAACCTTGTGACTTAATCCATTATACATACTTTTCAAGATTTATCAAGTGGAAATGCATAAAAATGCAGAAAAAGGCAATAGCAATATGACGGCCTGCGAACCGGCCCGCAATGAACGCCGTCGTTTTTTGTTGACTTAATTTGTGCCATATATTATACTGATACCGTTATTCAATGATAGAATATGGTTTTGGTACATATTTTAATGTGTCTACATCGAGAAAGGAGATTCATATGTTTTGTAGAAATTGTGGTTCCCAGCTTCCGTCAAATGCCTCGGAAGTGTGTCCCAATTGCGGCACCATCAAAGGGAACGGAAACAAATACTGCCCCAATTGCGGAGGCCCAACCGCGTCCGGAGATACCAGTTGCAATAACTGCGGCACCATCCTTCTGTCTCCGTCGCCATCCGCCTCTTCCGCTTCTTCCACACCTTTGAAGTCAAAGATGGTAGCCGGCCTGCTGGCCATTTTCCTGGGCTCCTTCGGCGTACATAATTTTTATCTTGGCTATACCACCAAAGCGGTGATCCAGGTATCGATCACTGTCGTTTCCCTCCTTCTGATTTGCTGTACAGGGGGCCTCACTGGGTTTATTACTATGGGTATAGGGATTTGGGCACTGGTGGAAGGCATTATGATTTTGGTTGGAAAAATTGACCGGGATGGCCAGGGGCGGCCGCTTGCGGACTAATGTTTACCCCTTTCCCTGACCAATTACAAAAGGATTTGTATTTCTCTGCATTAGCTGCCGTATGCCTGGGGGCAGCCCTATTGGCATTTTTCCAGATTGCGGATATAAAACCGGAAAACATATTCCCCGTATGTAGCATGTATCATTTAACCGGATATTATTGCCCCGGCTGCGGCGGAACCCGCGCAGTCCGGGCTTTGTTCCGCGGGGATCTGGCCACCAGCTTTTGCTACCATCCTTTTGTGTTATATGCGTTTTTCATGTTTGCCGGATTCCTGTCCACTTCCACGCTGCCGTATGTATTTCACCGGAAAATGCCTTTCCAGCTAAAACTGCGGCCCGTCCATTTTTACCTGGCTGCCGTGTTGGTGTTAGGGAATTGGGCAGTAAAAAACCTGTTGATTTACTTGGGATATTGGTCTTGAATTTATCCTTCCGGTTTTATCATCCGCGCAAAAAACAGGCAAAACCTGCCGCCTATGGCAGGTTTTGCCTGTTTTGCCCTGCCCCTGTCGGGCCAGCTTTAAAAACCTAATTCTTCCCCTACCAGCACCACCTTGATTTTCCCCTCCGGCCGGCAAAACCGGGTCCGGAGCATGGAAGCGCAGATACTGGTTTTACTCAAGCAATCGGCGCAAGAACCTGTGGCGTTGCAAGGGGTCTCCACCGAAAACCGCTGGGCGTTGATCGGGGCCGCCCAATTGCGGGCGCGCGCCTCGGCATCGGCAACCGTCTTGGCAACCTTGTTCATCCCCGCCACCACGATAACGCTTTTCGGGCCGAAAGCCAAAGCTGCCACCCGGTTACCATTACCGTCAATATTGAAAAGCTGCCCGTCTTCGCTGATGGCATTGCTGCTCATGAGATAAGTATCGGCAAGCAGCGATTTCCTCATCCGCTCATTCCGTTCTTCCCGTGAGAGCACATTGTCCCGGTCAATAACCGGATGGGTTTCTTTAACCTTCTCTATGATCCCCAGACAGGCCAAAGTCTCCGATCCCCCCCAGGCCACCACATCCCCCGCGGGGATCAGAGACAGCACTTTCTCCACCGCTTCCGCCCCGGTAGGGCAATAATAAGCGTCAAAATGGCGGCGTTTCAACGCTTCCACCACCTGGGGACCCAACTTGTCAAAACGTTTTTCCATAGGTTTTGTCCTTTGATCCATACAAATTCCTCCTTTTTCGTTTCCTTATACCCTATTTATAGTTTTTTCATATTGTCCCTATGCCGGGAGCCGGCGCCTTTTACCCGGCATAGTTTTCCCTCAACAGGGCAATCTCCGCCTTATACCCGTCCAGTTCATTGGGGGTTTCCAAATAAAAGGGGAGGCCCTTCAATGCCGGATGGTTTACAATTCGGATCAATGCGTCCTTACCGATATACCCTTCGCCGATTTTCGCATGGCGGTCTTTGTGGGCGCCTAAAGGGTTCTTGCTGTCATTGAGGTGGATGGCTTTTAGCCGGCCCAGCCCGATAACCCGGTCAAACTCCCCGACGACCTCATCCAAATGCTCCACGATGTCATAGCCCCCGTCCCATACATGGCAAGTATCCAGGCACACACCCATTAGGCCAGGCTGTTCAACCCTGTCCAGGATTTCCCTCAATTCTTCAAAATTCCGCCCCACCTCGCTGCCTTTCCCTGCCATAGTTTCTAACAGTACTATGGTCTTCTGTTCCGGTTTTAAAACCTGGTTCAGCGCATCGGCAATATAGGCAATCCCCTGTTCTACCTCCTGCTTGACATGGCTTCCCGGATGGAAATTATAATAATTGCCCGGCGTGTGCTCCAGGCGCTGCAAATCATCCTCCATCGTGCGCCGTGCAAAATCCCTCAACTTTTCGTCACCGGAACATGGGTTAAGGGTGTATGGGGCATGGGCCAGTATCCGGTTAATCCCGTTTTCCCTGGCATAATCCAGAAAAGAGCTGACATCCTCCAGGTCAAGGGGTTTCGCATTGCCTCCCCTGGGGTTCCTGGTAAAAAACTGAAATGTATTGGCATCAATTTTCAGTGCTTCCTTCCCCATGGCAAGGTACCCTTTGGAAGAAGACAGATGGCATCCGATGGTTAACATGGTTCCCTCCATTCTACGTGTATAGGCTACGTTTTTGTTGACTTAAACTACAGTATATATTATACTTATGGCGTTGTCAAAACACAATTTAGTTAAAATCGGCCGGTTCATCAAAGAAAGGAAATTGCAATTTTGCATATGGGTATATTATGATTCGATGCTGCATTTTTGATTTGGACGGAACCCTTTTAAACACGCTGAAAGCTTTAACCTATACAACCAACCTAGCCTTGGCGGAATTGGGCTGCCGTCCGGTAGACGAAGGGCATATCAAACAGTTTGTCGGCGACGGTTACAAAAAGCAGATGGAGCGCGCCTTGCGCTACGCAGGAGACGAAAAATTGGAGCATCTTGAGGAAATCCTCCCTTTATATCAGGAACTGTTTGCAAAACATTGCCTGTATCAGGTGGCCCCCTATGACGGGATCCCTCAGCTACTGGCCTGCCTCAAGGCCCGGGGCATTTTGATCGCCGTATTGTCCAACAAGCCCCATGCCCGCACCTTGGAGAATATTGAAACGGTTTTCGGAAAAGGGTATTTTGACTATATCGGCGGTGAACAGCCAGGTATCCCCAAAAAGCCGGATCCGGCAGGGGTGCGCCTAATATTAAACACCTTGCATGTCCAACCGGAAGAATGTTTATATTTTGGCGACACCAATACCGACATGCAAACCGGCCTGGGCGCCGGCCTGGTTACCGTAGGCGTAACCTGGGGTTTTCGTGGACGGGAAGAATTGGAAGCTTTCCACCCCTCATACATTATCAGCCATCCGAGGGAAATTTGGGAACGTGTCCTCCCGGATATGCAACACGCCCCCCTCAAAAGAAACAGATGATAAGAAACAGCCCGAACAGGAAACGGCACATACAGCGCTTCCTGTTTGGGCTGTTTTACACTTTGGAACTTTTCTCCAGCATCCGGACACAGAAATAACTTCGGTGCTTTTTCAGCTACGGTGCTTTTTGTACCGGGTTTTCCCCCGGCCCTTTACTCTTTTGTTCTTGGCGCAGCTTAGACACCTTCTCGTCCGCTTTTCTGGACCACTCCCCCATAGACAAGGAAAGCAAATCTTCCTCCCCGTCTTTCACCATGTCCTCCTCAAATAGAATAAAAGGCGTGGCGTGCCTCATATAATTGGCGTCTGCCGTCACGGCAGAATGAATGTCATCGGTTACTTGAATGATCCGTGCCTGCACGCAATCCGGCTGGCTGAGCAGGGCCCCCACCAGGGACCACCGGTAGTGGACCACCGGGTGGACCACTTTGGCAATCAGGGCCTCATGGCGTTTTATATATTCCCGGGAATATCCCGGACCGTCAAAATTATAGGCCTGCACCAGCCTTTCCCGCATCCCGTCCGGCGCCGTAATGGCCGCATGTTCGGCCAAGTTCCCCCCCAGGGAATGCCCTGTGGCTGCATATTGCCCATATTGGTAATTCTGCTGGATTTCTGCCATAAACTGCGCCGCTATGTCCTGCTGCACCGTGTCCTTATCCATCAACAGGCCAAAGTCTGCATTAATCCAGTCATTGATAATCTGGGTCTCGTCATCCGATTCCGAACCCCGGAAAGCGATAATGGCATGATCCGGGTCTGTCTCCAACAAAATGCCATAAAATCCGTTTTCCCAATTCTCGTCTTTCACCTCAACGACCTTCCAATCGCCGTAAAGGGAACCTTCTTCCACGATTTCTTCATATAATTCCAAATTTTTCTGGGCGATACGTTTTTCCAGGTTGGTTTCGGCACGGTACCAGCCGTCTTCCAAATTCCGGTATACCTGGCTTTCGTTGAGTAATTGCCGGATCGTGGCGCTACCCCCATGCTGTTCCAACTGTTCTTGGGTAAAATCATAGTAAGCAATCTGGGTCGCCACCATTAATTGCCGGTCTGTATAGCGAAAATCCGTGTCTGCAAAAACCTCTGTCGTGCAAAATAATGCTACAGCCAACACTGCAGATACTGCCAAAGCAGAAATTTTCTTAACCCCCATATATGAATTCCCCATTTCTTAATTATTAACCCTTATTCATGTCACACTCTGTTACCAGCAATTCTACCGTGCCCAGCTTCAACGTATCCCCCCTTTGCAAGGGCGACGGGGAAGTGAGCATCCTGTCATTAATGTAAGTATGGTTAAAAGAATTCAGATCCTCTACATAGCAGATATTGTTATTCCTGTACAGGCGGCAATGCTTCCTGGATATGGACTTATCGCTGCTAATGACAATATTGCAGCCTTCCGGATCCCGCCCCATAACCACCGGGGCCTCTAGGCTGCAGCCATATATCTGGGAACTGTCAAATTTATCCTGGAACATCACCAGCCCGGGGGCAGAATATAAGCCGCCGCCCACAAACACGGTATCCGCATCATCCCCCAACATCTGCGTCAGGCCATCGTCTTCCCCCATGGCCATCCCTTCTACGGGATTTATAGGGTTCATCGGCGGGATCGGCATACCGGAAGGGGCAAAGGGATCTGGCTGCGCAGGCCCATAATGGTTCGGCTGTTCTGGTATGTAAGGAGAAACCGGTATAGGCGCCGCCGCAGGGTACCCTCCCTGTTTTGCCTTCTTCCCCAACCCTTTTTTGGAACAAACCAACAGGATAAGCATGGCTATAACCATAACCAACATGATCCAAGGCCAAACTGCCGGCTTCAATTCCAAAACATCACTGGTTTTAAAATGGATGCCAAAATTACCTTCCGCCGCCTCATCCACCGCAGCGTCAATCAACATCCGGGTGGCATAAAGCATAATCAAAAATACAATATTTGACAATGCAAGGATAAAGGAAGACGCAAGGAACCACCCCCAGGCCTTTCTGGCTGTTTTTGTAATCAGCCACGCAATCCCCCCCACCAGCCAAAGCAAAGCCCCTGCCGCCATAATCAGCAACGGGATTGCTATAATCACAGCCAAAACAATAAACCCGTCATCTGGATTGTCCTCATGAAGCGTCGTCATCATGCTGACCAGTTCCCATAAACTACATTGTTTTTCAAAAGATATGCCAAAAAAGGATGGGGTCTCCACGGCAATCCAATCCAAAAACACCGTCCCGATTGACAGCCCGCCCAGCACGACTGACATAATAAACATAGCCAAGCCCCCCGTGGTAGCCGGTTGATCCTGCTGTGCCAAAGGCGGGCCCGCCTGGCCGCCAAAATCCCCGCCCATAGGGTCCGGAAGCGGCTGTTCCATCCTGGATGCTAATGGATCCTGATCCATCGCCGGTACTGCCCCGGCATTGCCCGCCCCGTCCTGGACAGCCCCGCAATAAATGCAGAATTTCGTCCCGTCTTCCAATTGCTTTCCGCAATCCGTACAAAACATATGCTCACCTCGTTCCTCTCTCCTCCCCGATTTACATAAACCTCCGGGAAGCCCTTCCGCCTTCACAAAATTTTCTGTAATATCTATAAAGCGGATATATTAATCATCCAATGGGTTACCATACCCATCCACTTTTATCGTACCACATAAGATCATAATGCCTTCTACCAAACCAAAGAAAAAAGTAAAAATCACCAAGATTAAAGATAAGCCGCCTGTACAGCAAGAAAGGAGCCAGCCGATCAGAGATAAGGTAAGCAGCATGATTGCCCGGCCCATAAACCCCAGATAAAAGTCATGTATCCCTAACTGCCCTAAAAATATACCCAAAAGGCCTGCCACCACCCTTGATTTCCTGGGCATGTTATTATTGCCGCCCCCTGGGAAGTTGTAGCCTCCGCCTGGATAGCCGCCGGCTGAGCCTCCCATATTGTAATTGCTATAATTAACCGGCTGGCCCGGAACCGCCGGGTATCCGCCGCCAAGATTGTTGGGGGAGGACAGCCTCATACCACAGGCATTACAAAAAGCCACGCCCGGGGCTATCCGGGAACCGCAGCTAGAGCAAAAATTCGTCCCCATCCCTGCCCTTGTCCCACATCTCGCACATGCCCCTGCCCCGTTGGGAAGCAGATAACCGCAATTTCTACAATACATAATATGTACCCCTTTCTGTCCTTTTGTCCTATGTGGCCATCCTATTTTTGCAGCCATACAATACTTTCGCCGCCACTATTGTACATCTTTGGCGATATGCCAGTCAACTACAAATTTCTTTTTCCCTGTGATAATACTCTATCATATGTGGCCCCTTTTTTGCCCATTTTCTGACAAACAGCGTATTTTTAGGTATCAACGACATATTTCTGATGAAATCCTGTTTTCAAACCCGTTTGCCCAGTGTGGCCCTGCCCGTAGGGATTTTTGCCCGATCGGGCCAGATTTCCTACAGAATAAAAAACATACGCCACATAAAAATGTGGCGCATATTCCTTGGGATAACTTTCTGTCCCTTTTTTTAGAAATCTGTGGTCAAGCGTGTGCTGGCATCTGCATTGCGGTTCTCTGCCCCGTCGTAGATGTCTGCAATATTGCGCAGGTCGTCTGCATGTTCCTGAATCTTATTCTTGATAAACCGCATCTCGTCTTCCAGCTTGCGGAACTGGTTCCTATACCGGTCAGATGCCTGGCCCTTCCAAAACCGGGTAGTCCTGCTGGTAACCAGCTGCATCATCTCATTCATTAAGCGCTCCACCGTAGCCCGGTCACTCTGAAACTTTTGCGCTGCCCTCCTAAGATCCGACGAATCAACCTTTACTTGTGCCATGATATTTTTCTCCTTTTCTCATTTTCTAATCCTGTTTCAAACTATATTCGGATACAAGCCGTAGCCTTTTTTGCCTTTTGCCCCGCTTACTTTCTGGCCGTCCTCTCCCTTGCGATCTGGGAAGTCCTCCTCTCGGCGTCATTGTACTCCCTTACAATGGTTTCTAATGCCTGGCAATACTGCTGGATCACGTTAAAGAATTGGGTCATATAGCCCTTGTCTTCCATAAACGCCCGGTTAAACGCCTCGTTGGCCTCGCCGTCCCACTTGGAATCTAAGGACCTCTTGGAGGCTTCCAGGTCATTTACCTGCTTTTGGAACTTGCTGTTCATCTGCCTCAACTCACTTGCCGTTTGCTGTACCAGCCTTGTGTCAACCTCAAATGCTGCCATGATAATTCCTCCTTATGTTTTGTTGGTTTATTTTATTTCCCTGTGATGGTTATACTTTACCACACTTCTTTCTGTTTTTGTTTATTTCCCGACAAACGGCTTGATTTTGGGTATGGTTGACCAGTTTTGAACATTCCAGCCGTTTTTCAGCCGGTATTGCCATTTTGTCCGCCCCCAGGCATACAAAACCGGCATATCAAAAAGCGCCACATGGTATATGTGGCGCTTTTGGATCCATGAACCCGTTTCCCTTTTTAGAAATCTGTGGTCAAGCGTGTGCTGGCATCCGCATTGCGGTTCTCTGCCCCGTCGTAGATGTCTGCAATATTGCGCAGGTCGTCTG
>CAJUDH010000006.1:0-50719 GCA_910584845.1 uncultured Lachnospiraceae bacterium | reverse complement strand
TTGCTGTACCAGCCTTGTGTCAACCTCAAATGCTGCCATGATAATTCCTCCTTATAATATGTTTATATTAATTTTTTTATTGCTACTTGGATCTCCGGTCACGGGCAATCTCGTATGCCTCCATCTCCGCTTCATATACGTTTTGGGCGATCTCCCGGATCGTATCCGCCACCCTGCGCAGGGAGTCTGCGGTGGAGCCCATTTCCGACTGTAGCCGGCTTTCTTTTTTTATGAACTTTACGGAATTTTCCCCTGTCCAGCCTGCCGCCAGCCGCTCCATGGCGTCTGCCATCTGGCCGTCCGCAATCCGGTCCATCTTGCCTGCTACCTCTTCCAGCCTCTGTGCCTGCCTTTTGGCCAGCTCAAAATCCATCCGAATCTTGTGTGCACTTGCCATTGCCCATGCCCCCTTCCTGCTACAATATATTTCCCGGAAGCGAATGGACGATCTCTTCTTCTATCTTCAATTCCGTGGCAGTATATGTCTGGGCAATGGCCCTTAAATCCCCCGGATGTTCGCCCAGGCGCCTTAATACCTGCTCAATATTGTCCTGCTGCTCGCTGTAATTCTGGCGGTGCATATTTCCTGCATCCCCAATCCAATATCCCTTACTTTTCTGCACCAGGACATTCATGGCCGCAAACCTCTGGCGCATATTCGCCACATGTTTTTCCACTTCTCCCGCTTTCTGGTTAAGCCTTTCCGGGGTTACCAGAAGTTCTATGCCTCCTTGAATCGCCATCCCTGGACCACCTTCCTATATCCTTATTGCATCAATCTCCGATGACACGGCAGCCTCACACCTGCGGTATTCGCCCTTGGCGTTTTCCATGTAAGCAATCAGGCCGTCGATGATTTTACACATTTCTTCCATGGCCTCCCGGTCTGACTGGAATGCCTTGCGGAATTCCTCATTTGCGGGGCCTTTCCACATGGTATCCAGCTCAGCGACAGAAACATAAGCTTTAGCCATCTCACCGCGGAGCTTGGCTACTTCCGCCTCCAGCTCCTTAATATCATTTGCCAATGTCTTTATGTTGATTTCAATGATATCCGCCATGTTCCCCCTCCTACCTGATTTGATAAGCACGGATATTATTCCGAATGCCTCTCAGGTTCACCACATCCATACTCCGGTAATGGTTGGCCTTTCGGACCTGATCCCCATAATCTGTGATGCGGCGCTCGCTTTGCAGGTATATCTTTTGTATCTGGTTTAAAGCCGCCATCATTTCCATTAGTCTGCGTTTCTCTGTATTCATTTTTTTAATGTGTCCCCGCAGGCTGCGTACCACGTCATCATAAGATGATAACCGTCGGATCGAAGAGACAATGCCTTCCACTTCCTGAATCTGCTGGTTCAGTTTCCGAACCATCTGCTGTAGCTCCTGTGAGGACTCTGCCAACGCTCGTATCGCTACCGTGAACATTATCTTCTCCTTTCTGATGGTTAAAGTCTACCACATTTTTTTGTGTTTTTGTAGAATTCCTGATAAATGGCGCAGTTTTTGGTATGAACAACCAGTTTGTGGCCCTGGCAGCCTGCCCTCCCTACGGAAATCCTCATTCTAACCTGTCTTTCTTGCATCCTCCCCTCCTTAGACCAACATCAGCCGGTCACCGGGGATAATATTATAGTGGGATAAGGTAAGGCCGGAATTTAAAATCATCTTCCGGTTCTGGCTAACCAGCAGCAGTTCCTTTACGCTTCCCTCCAGCGTGCTCTGCTCCTTCTGGCAGATCATGCCGGCAATCTCCTCCAAAAGAAGTTCAATCTTTGCATTTTCGTCCAGGTTGAAATCATAGGTCTGGTTTGCACCTGGCACATAAATATCCACTAATATCATCCTTCATCCCTCCACCACGCTTCCAAAACCTTTTCCGCCCTTTCAGGGGTATACCGCTCCAACGATACGGCCCCATCCTCCTGCAGCGCCATACAAAATTCCAATGCCAGGTCAAGAAGAACCATCCTCTTAAATATTTTTCCGTTTATCTTATCCCGCAAGGTAAAAACACTGTAGATCTGGGGGCAGTCCAGAAAATCCTCTATCTCTGCCTGGCACCCCGCCTCAAGCAGCCTTTTCAAGCCTTTTGGTATATGGTCCTCCCAGTACCCGGCAAAATCATAATCCCCGACTTCCTCCGTCAGATATGGCGGAGGAAGTTGGTATAAATCCTTGAGCTGAAGGATAAACGACTCCCAATCCATCCCATAAAGGCTGATTTTTGACGGATCCGTACTACAGCTTTCCAAGCATACATAAGGGCCCCTGCTATGGTAAATACACTGCCTGGGCAACTCGTATTGCCCCTGGTCGATCACCAGGACGTAAGCGGCAGCAGCGATCTCGTCCATAAGGCAGGAAGCCGGGGGCTGGATCACCAGCGCCTCCCCCTCCTGCTTCAAAATCCCGGATCGGGTCATTTGGTAAACCGTATAATATACATCTTCGCTGGCCGCTTCCTCACCGGTAGTAAACCCGTAGTAATCCTCTATCCCACGGGCCGCCGCCAGCACCTGAAACTCTAACAAGTCAAAAATATCGATCATCCCAGCTCCTTAAACGCCGATTTATAGCTGCGGGAAAGGGGAAGCTGCATCCCCTGTTCCAGCTCAATCACGTTTTTTGAAAACATTACTTTCCGGATACGCTGCCGGCTGACGATAAAGCTGCGGTGACAGCGGACAAACTGCTCAGGAAGGCGCTCTGCCAAATGCTCCAGCGTTTCGTAAAAGGGCAGCTCCTGTTTTTTCAAACGCGCATAAATTTTCTTTCCCCTTGTCTCAAAATAATAAATCTGTGAAAAGGGGATGTAAGTCTTCCCTTCCTGATTCTCAATCACCAGGCTTTCTTCCTGGCTCCCGGATGACTGCCCCTGGAACTGTTCCACCAGCTCCTTAATCTGCTCCCTGGCCTGTTGGCGGGATATGGGGCGCAATAGCAGGGAAGACGCCAGGATGGTAGGCCTGATATACTCCATAGGCGACATGGCCGGGTCGGCAATCAGCAAAAGCAACGTATTCTGGTACTGTTTACGGATACGCTCCAAATCGTCAATGCTCCCCTTGGGCGCCACGTCATAGCAAATCAGGTCCAGCAGCGGCCCTTCCCGCAGGAAGGCCGCTACCTGTTCCCTTCTGGCAAAAGTATCCACCTGCCACTTTTCTTCTGTCAGCACTGCAGCCGCCTGCAGTATCAATTCTTTCATTAGTCCGAGTTCCTCTGGCCGAGGAGCATATACCATCATGGAAACCATCTTTCCATTTTCCTTATCCTTTTACTAATGGTACCACGACTTTCGTCACGTCTTCTTCGTTATCTGCCGGAAGCATTCCGATACCTGCTTTCGTTGCCTTTGCCTGTTCCCCATAGCTAAGGTAGTCAAAGTCCATATAACGCAGGTTGGATACGTTGCCGCCAAAATGGATGCCGGTCTGATACCCTGCCATGTTTTCATAAACCCGCAACCCTAAAATGCTGGATAAAGTATCCGGGTTTACCCCATAGAAGAAGAACAGGTTCAACTGTTTCCCCCTCTCCGTAAGGTTTTCCATAAAAGCGTCAATGGTTATCACGCCTTCCTCCGGCTTATACAGGCTTTCCACAAAAGGTACGACATCGGCAATAAAGATGAAATACCGCTCTTTGCCTTTCATGGCCTCATAGACTTCGTCGTCCCGCCCCTCTTCTACCATAGCTTTCTTAAGGGCATTCCGTTCCCGGATCATTTCCAGCATATCGGCAAAATAAGTTGCCTGGTCCGTCTGGTTGTCAATGTAAGTCCCGCCTACCTTGCCGGCCACGGTCTTAAGGTCATCTGTGCCATGTTCAATAACGGCAATCTTTCCGCCCTTCCTCTGGGCAGAACGGATCAACGCCTTCAGGGCATTGGTCTTTCCGGTCCTTGCCCGTCCGGAAACGGCATAGCAGTAAGTACGGCTTAAATCAATGCCATATACGGAAGCGCTTTCCATATCGTATCCGATGGGCAGCCGCATATCGTCCCCGAACATGGCTTCCGCATCCTGCAGCGCCTCGAACTCGGACCAAACCGGTTTCTCCGGAATCACAGGAACCGGTTTTGCACGCCTTCCCTTCCATGCTTGCGCCATCTCCTGCATTTGTGCGCTCAGCTTTTCTATCCTTTGGTAATCGTCCTCGGCCTCTACCGATAACGCTGTCTGGAACTCCAAAGGCCGTTCGCCTACCATGGCCAGGCCGCGCCCCTTGATGTTGGTTTCCGGCACGGTTTCCACCCGGCTAAGGCGCATGGCGTCCGCATATTGGTACCGGTCATTCATCTGCAGGCAGATCACGGACTGGATATTCTCCCCGACTTTGCTCTGGATCTCGCCGGAACCAAAGCCGCTGGCGGTAATGGCAAGGAATATCCCATACCCCACGCCGTCGTGGGCCAGATGCATGAGCACTTCCTCATAGCGGTCGTCCGTCTTTTCCCGGAGCCCGGCGTAATTGTCGATAGCAATGACCACTGCCGGCACGGTCACGCCGTTGGCACGTACATACTGGCTGTAATTGCCGCCCTTAAACAGCTTCTTCCTGCTTTCCATCATTTCTTCCATCATATGGAAGAATTTACCCAGCTTCTCCGGGTCATCCTCATAAATAATGTCGCCCACATGGGGGGCCTGTTCAAAAGCAGACAACATATGGCTGCTAAAGTCAATGGCATACAAATGCACATAATCCGGCGTGTATTTCTGCGTCAACGCAAAGAACATCGTCTGGAGCAAGGTACTCTTGCCGCTGACGATCATGCCGCAGAACGCATGATGGCCGTTTTCGGAAAAGCTGACCGTAAGGGGCATCTGGGCCTGGCTCACCGGGTCGTCGCACAATCCCAAAGGCACTTCCAGCGTCCATTCTTCCGGGGCTTCCGGCCACTGTCCGCCGTCGAACAAGTGGTCTTTGTAGCCGGCCAGCTTTTCCAGGGCAAACGACGTGGGCAGAAGAGGCATCCACAGCTGGAATTGATGGTTGTAGCCATACTCTTTCGCCGTTTTTGCCAAATATTCTACCATGGCATCCAACTGGGTCTTCATTTTCTGCTCAGGCAGCTTCACATTGTTTTCGTCCACATACTTTAGCAGCTCCCGCACCTCTTCTTCCAGCTCCTGCTGGCTGTCGTGGCTGACCAGGTGGGAAATAGCCAGATAAGCCTGCAAAAGCTCTTCCAGCCGCCTGCTGTTGTAGTCGCTTTCCGGGTAGTCGATTTCAAAAAACTTCAGCTTATCATAGATTGCCTCTATGTAATCCGTATCCTCGGCAAATTCTTCCAGGGTTATCCCCTGATCCGCGGCTGCCTGCTGCATAATCTGGATCAAGTTGTAAATCCAGGTATAGCGCATCTCGGACTGCTGTTTTCTCTTTAAGTTGCTTCCGATCAGCGCTTCCTTTCCGGTCATGGAAATCATGGAAGCGATCCCCGACTGGAACGACCCGGCATTCTCGTCATATACCGCCCCGCTGTAACCGGACTGGAACAGTTCATACAGCTCGTCGTTGCCTACCTGCAAGTAGCAGCGGCCGGCCTGGGTGATATAAGCCGCGTCTGGCTTATGCAGCATATCATTACTGTCCTGACGGTCCTGCACCCGCAAACACAGGCGGAACTTGGAGTTGCTCCAAATGTTGTCGTCTACCGTGCCGCTAGGCTTCTGGGTTGCCAGAATCAAATGGACGCCAAGGCTTCGCCCTACCTGGGCCACGCTGATAAGCTCCTGCATGAATTCCGGCTCTTCACGCTTCAACTCGGCAAATTCATCGATGATTATAAATAAATGGGGAACCGGCATGGCCGCTTCGCCGTTCTTATACAGCTTGGTGTAGAGGTTGATATTGTTTACGTTGTGCTCGTTAAACACCCGCTGGCGGCGTTTGTTCTCACTTTTAATGGACACCATGGCCCGGTTCACCTGGTTGCCGGACAGGTTGGAAATCTGGCCGATCAAATGGGGCAGCCCGTCAAACAGGTTGGCCATACCGCCGCCTTTATAGTCGATGATAAAAAAGCTAATATCATCCGGGCTGAAATTCAGGGCCAATGACAGCATATAAGTCTGGAGTGTCTCAGACTTGCCGGAACCTGTAGTGCCGGCCACCAGGCCGTGGGGGCCATGGTATTTCTCATGGACGTCCAGATAACATAAATCGCCGCCGGCCTTTACACCTACTTCGGCCTTCATATTCTCATAGTTCCGGTTTTTCCTCCAGCGCTCTTCTGCCATCAGGTCATCGGGCCTGTTTACCTGGAACATGTCAAAGAAAGTCAAGGAGCCGGGGATGTCCCCACCCTTTTCCACTTCCCGCACTTCGATGCCGGACAAGGACCGGGCCATGTGTTCCATATCCGGGACCGCTACCTGGTCAAACTGGACCGGGCTGCGCTTGGCATCCGATAAGTGGTAGAATCCCTGGAAATTGTCGTCCTTCTGGATGATAAACTGGCAAAGGTTAGGCAGCTGCTCATAACTTTCCGTCATAATAAAGGTAGTCAGGCCCACGGCCTTCTGCCCCTCATACACATACTTGGTGATCAGCTCGCCTTCCAGCACGGAAGCATCGGATACAAACATAATATAATAGGGCTTTGGCAGCTCATCTTTCCGGTTGTTTTGTTCCCCTTCGGAACGCATACGGAATATTTTTACCAGTTCATAAAATACGTCGCTGGCCTCGTCCCGGTCAGAAGCTACATAGCGCGCCTTTTTATCCTCCGACCACACGTGGGGCAGCCATTTGGCAAATTCCCACTGCTCCCCCTTATTTTTCCCGTCATAGATATAAATCAGCTTCACGTCCGTATAAGAGTTAGTGGCCGCGATCTGGGTGGAAAGGATGTGCATAATGTCGATGGCCCCTTGTTTACCGGCGCCGCCGATCAAACCGATCATATGGTAATCCGTCAGGTTTACCCGGACCGGTACGTCATAGAGGGTTTCATATTCTTTTTTGATCAATGCCGGTTTTTCCTTCAGGTTGTCGTCCGTCATGGTAAACTTTTCTTTGGGCACGTCAATCTTAATCTGGAACGGCTGGTTTCCTACCCCAAGGCGGTGGGAAAGGAAGTCCTCATGCCCCCGGTTCCTGCTCCATAAAGCCGGATTAAAACGGTCGTATTGAAGGCAGGCCTGTGCGTCCGGATATAACGCCAGCAACGTTTGCCGGGTTTTTTCGTACTTTTCTTTAATCAACTCTACCCGCTGGATCAAATAGGCGCTGTAAGCCTCAAAACGCTTCTTTTCTTCTTCCACCGAGATTTTCTTGTCGTATTTCACATTCACCACGGCCCAGAAAACGCCCAACACTGCCGAACCTACTGCCGTAATCAAGCCGGTCAGCATATACAGCCCGGAAGATACCCCGCTGGACTGGGAACCGTAAACTGCCAGCAAAGTGCCTAAAACCATGGGGATCGCCATCGTGAAGGCAGGGCCCGCGACCAGGAGCACCGGCCTTTCTTTATTCTTTTGGGGGGCCGGGGGCGCTTCGATTTCAATGGGGTCAGTCTCCAATGGGGCTACATTCCGGGGAGACCGGTGGAAATAGCTCTTTTCCCGGATCTTCTTCCCCGCGTCCTTCATTGCCTCCGATGCATCTTGCACATAATGGAGGGGAAGGATCTGACGGTTTAACGTCAATTGGCGGTTTACCGAAGTTATGGCCAGCTTCCCGTCCAGATAAATAATCTTCAGGCCATAGATACTGATGCAATCCCCTAATTGGAGGACTACCTTGTTCGCCATTTTTTTCTCATTCAAAAATATGCCGTTGGCGCTGACATCCTCAATGGTCCATTGTTTTCCCGTCTTGGTCAGCACCGCGTGCTTCCGGGAAATCAGGTTCAGGAAATGGTAGCAGATGTCGCTTTCCGGCGCGGAACCGATGGTAATCTGGTTCAGCATGGAGATGTCATACTTATTTAATACCTCAAAAGTATTTTCCCTCATGGTTACCACCAAGGTCATCTTCTCTTCCAACCAGGTGGTAATCTGGACAATGTCGTTGGACTGCAGGTAACCATAAGGGTCCCCGCCTTCCTTCCTCAATTCGTAAGCTTTGCTGTGCCGTAAACGCCAGTTCCCGTTGACCGATTCCATACGGAGGGTCAAATCTTCCTTCAGATGGAAAAATTGGCTGGAAATGCCGATATTGTAATCCGCATTGGGAACTGCCGGCAGCTGGAATTCCTTGTATACATTATTGGTATAGACCGATATTACCGTGCTCATGCTCCGACTCCTTCTCACACAATGTTGTAACCGTTCCTCCGGGAACCGTTACACGATGTTTCCTTCGTAATCCATAAGGGTGACCTGTACCTGGTATGGCCCAATCAGCATCACATCCCCGGTCACGATCCGGATCCCTTTCTCCCCTACCGGCGCCTGCTGCTTTTTTCGCCTTAAGGCCATGGGGAAATTAAGGTTTAAGTTTTTTACATATACATACTCATGGTGCAAAAACACGTCACATTGCTGCTGCGCCACATTGGTGGCCGGCAGCACAATTTTATTCATTCCGGGGGCACTCCCCAGTAATACGTGCTCTTCCGGCTTGACCACATAGAGTTCCGTCTTTTCTCCGGAGACTGCCAACTGTACTACGATTTTACCGCCTCTGGCCCCTTCCGTCCTTCCCGGAACGTTTTCTATGTCCAGCGGGGCCGCCTGGGTGCCTGTGACAAATACATTTTTGCTGGTGCGGCTGTTTTTCAGGGCCTCGCTAAGCACCTGGTCTTTCAGCCGTTGTTCATACTGCTCCCTCTTTATCTTCCGTTTCTTCATAATATTTTGAACGACGATAAACACTGCCACCAAAATAACCGCCGCTAAAATCAAGTACCATTTGTCCTTCAAATATTGTATCATCTGGCTCCCCCCTGGCAAATTATCCTGATATTAAGGAAATCTGTACCTGGAATTTGGCCGATCCCATCTCAACTACGCTTCCGGAATCCAGCTCTGCCTCTGTCACCCGGTTAGGCACGCCGTTCAGGAACGTTCCATTTGTAGAATTCAAATCCCGTATGTACAATTTGCCGTTCCGAAGTATGATCTCACAGTGCCGGCCGGACATGGTCGGGTTGCTTATACAGATCATGCAGTCCGGGCTCCGGCCAATGGTAATGGTATCCATCACATTGACCCGGTACACCTGCCCCTGCATAGACAAGTCATAAAGTTCCAGCTGGTAGCTCTTAAGGCCCGTATCCGGATAGTAGTCAAACAGCTTTCGGGTACGGTCCTCATCATCAAAAACCGGCGGGACCGGAGCCGTCCTTATGGGTGCTTGTGGAGGCGTATGGGGATCAATTGTAATATCGTCCAGCACTTCAAAAGAAGATGCCGGGCTCCCCTTGCCTTTTTTCTTCGTCAACAGTATAATAACCACTGCTATAAATATAACCACCAGCAAAACCGCCGCTACCACCAGGATAATCCAAGGGTTATCGCTTATGAAATCCTTTAATTCGTCCATAATCGTTCACCAATCTTTCCGCTTGTTTTTGTCATAACTTCTATGATTCTTGCCGTGCTTTCTTCATCTACTCTTCGCCATTCGTAATTCACCCTTTC
Organism: uncultured Lachnospiraceae bacterium; assembly: GCA_910584845.1. GTDB lineage: Bacteria > Bacillota > Clostridia > Lachnospirales > Lachnospiraceae > Brotaphodocola. Next base: position 41,114 of record CAJUDH010000006.1, on the reverse strand, counting down.
CACATCCTGGCAGTATGGGTTCATCCATTCCGGGGCGGCCTGGCACCACATGCTTCCCAAACCGTCCCGGGCAACATCACAAGGGGAAAATATATGGCGTTTCCATAGAATGGGTAACAGACATCTTCCGACGTTTGTTACCCATCCAAAACGGTTTCATCCTTGAAATCCTTACCTCTTATTGGAGAAACCGAAAGTTCATGGCCACAAGGAATTAGTCATCCCAATCCTCGTCGTCTTCATAATCGCCGGTCCAGTCGCCGTTGATTTTCCTCTCCATGTAATCTACCCACTCGTCGCCATTCTCAAATTTGCCGGTAAAAACGTCATTATAATACTTCTGGATCCACTCGTCTTCCACCCGGAGCTGACGCAGTTTCCTGGCCACGGACTCTTTCCATTTTTCCAGCCTTTCCTGGCGGGTACGGGCGGAAGCCGTCTTTACTTTATTGATATACTGGTCGTTATACCGTTCCGTATATTCAATAATGCCGTTGCGGATATCCTCTTCAAAGCCATCGTACTGGATTTCTTTATAATGGTCGCAAAGTACATATTGATAATAGCTGTCCCCGGTGGCTACTCCCCGGCCTACAGAAATAGAATCCTTTAGCTTCAATTTTCCGTCGTCACAATAGATTACCCTTTCTTCCGGATCCTGAGGGTTGACGTCTTCCCCGCTCCTTCTTAACTCCCCGTCCGGAAGGGCCTGATACAGGAAACCGTCCCCGTAAACCGGGGCGTTGCAAGTGCAGAAAACCTGGTTCTGTTTCATTGCCCCCGTATTCCAGTCACAGAAATACTTCTTATTGTTTAAAGTTAGCCAGCCGGTATGCATGATGCCATTGTTTTCCGGATCCAAATAGTACCATAGGCCTTCCACCTGCTGCCATCCCGTCATCTTCTCCCCGGTCTCATCGCTATAATAGTACCAATTAGAGTCTTCTTTTTTCCAGTCGGCCCATACGGTTGAAGTAAAAGCCGCGGACAAAGCCACCATTACTAAGATACCTGCTAATCTCTTTTTCATTTTTACTGCCTCTCTTTCTGATCATTATAATTTTTTTCTTTGGACTCTCAATCTTATCCCCGCCAATCCCAGAACGGGTTCCCGTTATCGGGTGCCGCCGTGGTTGTTTCCGGCGGCGGTGGCGCTGCCGTAGTTGTCTCCGGCGGCGGTGCCGCTGTCGTTGTCTGCTGCGGCGGGTTGGGGTTCGGATTGGGGTTCGGATTCGGATTCGGGTTCGACCTGGATGTAGTCACCGGCGCCGTAGTCTGTTGCGGCTGCGGCCCTAAGCTGATTACCAGGTCAACCGCCGTCCCTTCTTTTACCATGCCCGAAGCCACGCTCTGGGAAATAACCCTTCCCGCTTCTATATTTGCGTCATAGGCCTGGGTTACCTCCCCCAGTACCAAACCGATCCCTTCTATGTGCGAAGTAGCCTCGGCCTGCGGCATACCGGCCAAATCTGCCAACTGTACCATCCTGGCCCCGGAACTGACGGCCACTTTCACCGAATCCCCCTGGTTTGCCTGGGTTCCGCCTGCCGGCTGCTGGGACATAATCTGGCCCCTGTCATAAGCAGGGTCATACTTGACCTCTAGCTTTTCCAAAAACAGGCCCACATCCTTCAAACGGCTGTAGGCATCGTCTTCCGAAACCCCTGTCAGGTCGGGGATTTGTACCGCCCCGCTGCCTGCGCTGCTTCCTGTGGAAACCTTCAGCGTAACCACTGCATTTTCATCCACTTCCACATCGGATTGGCCGTTTACAGCCAGCTCGCTGCCGTCGGCTTCCACCCCTGTGACTACGCCTTCCGGCGCCCAGGTTGCGGTGTCCTCCACCGTATTTATGGCAATCAGGCCCAGCTTCTCCAATTCTGCCCGGGCAGTATCTTCCTGCATCCACAGCAGGTTGGGGACGGCTACCTTGCCGGTACCGGAACTGATGACTACCCGGATTACCGATCCCTTTTCCAACTCGTCGCCCGGGGCGATCCGCTCATCTTTTTCATTGGTCTGCCCCAGGACATACCCTTTCAGGATCGTGTCGGAAGTCTGGGTTTTTCCTACCTCAAATACCAGCTCCCTGCTTTCTACCAAATCCCTGGCGTCATTCTGGGATAAATTCACCAGGTTAGGCGCATACACCGCATTGTCCGCCAACGTCGGCCCTTCCCTCATATTGCCCAGCTGCGGGATCAATACCCCCGTAACAACCACGCCAAAAGCCACCAGGACTGCCGCGGCGCCGGCGACGCAGACCGCCTTTAACCACATGGGCCACTTGCCCGGGTCAGGGGGGTTCGGCGTAGGATCCTGCCTGTTCACATCGGAAGACACCAGCTGGCGGCCAAACTCTTCTGCTGTCTGGGTGCGGTCTTCAATCTTTACGTTAAGCGCATTCATCAATGCGTTTTCCATATTTTTGTCAATCTGTACCCCCAGTTTGGAAGGCTCTTTTAATGTGTCTTCCAGCCTCCGCTCCTGGGACTCCGGCGGCCTTTTGCCGGTGATCATCCGGTAAAAAGTAGCCGCCAGGGCATATACGTCGGTCCAGGGCCCCTGGTTCCCCCCGCTCTGGTATTGCTCAATGGGCGCATACCCCAGCTTTAAGATGACTGTCAATGACTTGCTGTGTGTGGTAGTCACCTGCCGGGAAGCGCCAAAGTCTAACAGCTTCACCGACCCGTCGCCAAGCAGGTAAATGTTATCCGGCGCAATATCCCGGTGGATAATGCTCTTGGCATGGACCAGCTTCAATGCATCAATCACAGACAGGATAATCGGCAGCGCTTCTTCCACTGGCATTTTGCTCTGCCGTTTCAGACGGTCTTTTAATGTCTCGCCCTCCAACAGCTCCATAACAATATAGGCTGTATTGTTCTCCTCAAAAAAGTCCAGGATTTGGGTGATGCCCTTGGCCTGGCGGAACTCGGCCAGGCGTTTTGCTTCATCCAGGGATTTCGTCATCCCTGCCGTAAACTGTTCATATTTTTCCCCGGCGTATACCGTTACGTTGGTCTGGTTGGGCATCCGGGTGGCAAATTCAATAGGAAGGTACTCCTTGATGGCCACCCGCTTTGCCAATGTCATGTCATAACCGATATAAGTGATGCCAAAGCCGCCTGACCCCAGTACACGCCCCACCAGGTAACGTCCGTGGATCGTGGTTCCGGGGGCGATATGGTAAACCTCCTTTGCGGGCGTGTTCTGCAGATAGCCACAATAAGGACAAACTTCATACTCCGAATCATAAGCCCGCATACACCCCAAACATAGCTGCTTCATGGTATCCTCCGTCCTGCCCCTCCCCGGGATTGGGTTATGCCGTCCACCCCGGCCCTATGGGCAGATTGTTACATCAAGATTTTTTTATTGCTTTTTACTGTTGTTTCCTTTTTCGGCCCGTTCTATTTTGTCCCTGTAATAATTGCTGTTTTTAATGTGTTCGTCATTTTCGCAATGAAGCAAGTCATAACGGTTGAGTTCTTTATTAAAAGCACTGATCCGCCCCTTTTCGTCATATATTACAACTTCATAAGGGTTGTTTGGATTGCGGTCCTCCCTGTTGCATTCCAACGGGCCCTCCTTGGTAGCCTGGTAAAAATGCCTGCCATGTTCGTTCCTTCCGTTGTCACTGTCGCAGGCGCAAAAAATTTCATTCTGCCTCATTATACCATTATCCCAACGGAAATAGTAGAGCTTTCCGTCAATCTTTTCCGGCCCCCCCAGATGCAGATGGCCGTCATAAGGGTCCAGATAATACCATTTATCCTCCAGCTGCATCCACCCCCTTACCTGGGCACCGCTATCCGGTGAAAAATAGTATTGCTTGGAAAATAATTTCTGCCAGCCGGTCAGCATGTATCCCTCGGTGTCAAAAGCATAGAAAGCCCCGTCGATTTCCCGGATATCATATTTAATATAACTGCCATCGTCGTTCTGGTACCAATACCGGCCGCCGTCCAGCTTCCATTCCCCGGCCCACGAATGGAAAACCGGCAAGATAGCCATGGCTGCCGCTATGGAAATCCCAGTTAATCGTTTTCTAACTTTCAATTCTGCCTCCTTCCCCATGGTTCCCTGCCCGTCCCCACATTTGTTTTCCGCCACATGCCCTTTTTCCTGATCGGATTTCCCCTCCCCCCGTTTGGCCGGCCTCATCTGTCCCACGCCAAAAGCCGGCTTAGGGGGAAGTTGGCGCCTCCCTGGCCGGCGGCTGGGTTTCCGGTGTTTCAGGCAAAACCTCCGGCGCCGTTACAATAGCTTCCCGTTCCGGCAGCCCCATCCTGGTATAAGCCGTCCGTTACCTTTTTGCCGCTACGTCATCCCATGAAAAGTTCGGTCCACAGAAGGGGACAAACATCAACTTTGTATTCCCCACTTCTAAGACAGAACGGTCCTGAAGCTCCACGTTCATCAGCACCACCTGCCCGTCTACATAAAATAGCTCGCTGGACTCCCCGGGCTGCGCAAAAAACACCCGCCCTTTTGGCTCATAAGTCACTATGGCATGGCGGTCACGGGAAACGTTCGGATCCCCCTGCAGGACAATATCCATATTGGGGGAACGGCCAATGAAATTCTTTCCGTTTTTCAGCTCAAATGCCTTGCCCAGCAATTCCCCTTCTACACATACCAGCCAGCCTACTACCGGCTCTTTCCCCAATGAACCGCCGTAATAGCTAATGGTCTTGTCATTGTCCCCGGCCACATTGGGCATCATGGATGCGGGGTTGCTGGCTACATTGACTGCATCGAATAAACTGACCGTCTTATCCACCTGCGCGGGGCCCATCCCCCCCAGGTTCTGTATGCCGCCCATATTTGCCATGCCGCCGCCCATATTAGGCATACCGCCCATATTTGCCATGCCGCCGCCCATATTAGGCATATTAGGCGCAGGGGAAGGCTCCGGGGGCCTCATGGAAGGGCTATCCATGCTTATGGTAGCATCATCGTTGCCGCCTCCGTTTTTGCCGCAGTGGGGGCAGGAAGAATATTTGTCTGCGTCATAATAATGCCCGTTCTTACATTTTGTCAAATTCATAACGAATTACCTCCTAATATATTTATTAACCCTCTGTTTTTTTTGTTTTTGGGCCCTTTTTTCATTTCACTGTCCAACGGTTCCGGTTGAGGCAAAATCTCAACCGTGGCTTCGTCTACGAATAAGTCCAGAAACCGCCGGACAGTTATCCTCCCCCCTGACGGGGACTCCTTCAAAGCGCCGGTTAATGCATCCACCACATATTCCGGAAGGTCCTCCCCCAGCAACGCCAGGTTTTCCTCTACGGAACAGTCTTCCCATTCCTCCACTCCCATCAGGGCACATCCGGTAATCCAGGCCAATTGGTAAACGTCCCTCCCCGGGTCAGGGGCCATACGGCCCTTTGCCTTCCCCCTGACGTCCGGCACGTCCCCAGTCAGGTAGGCGGCCTCGTTAAACCCCCCTACCTTATACTTGCCGGGCGCCACTTGATAGCAGCAGTCCAAAGACAAGTTCCCATGGCAGAAATGCATACCGTGGGCCGACGACAACGGGACGGCGATACACCGGACCAGCTCTTCCGTGCTTTCCAGGGAAAGTGCCCCCCTTTCCAAAAGGGCCTCCCGCAAAGTCAGCTCCCCCGGGTATTCCATGGCCATATAAGCGGTTCCGTTTTCTTCAAAAACGCTGTAAACATTGAGCAGGCCTTTGGTGTCATCCAACATTATCAGCCTTTTTCCCGTATTGCAAAAGGTTTTAATCCCTGCCGAAAACACCTTTTGCATAGCCGGTTCCCCATGGAGCAAGCCGTCGCCCCCCCGGTCCACACAAGACTGTGGGAAATATTCCGTCAGCAATACCTTGCGGTTAAACAGGGCGTCCCAGCCAATATAAAGGATATCGGCCTCGTTGCGGCTTCTAAGCGTCCCCAAAATGTACCTGCCTTGCAGGATCGTCCCTGGCTCCAGCCAGTCCCCCTTTCTCCACATGCCTTTCCACCCACAATAAGGGCAGGAAGGCAAAAGCTCTTCGTGCTCCCCCATACAGTTCAGGCAACGCACCATTGATCCTTGTCTCCTTTCTTGCGGCAAGCCGCCACCTGCCTTTGTAGCGGCGGCCCCTCCCACGCCTGGATACTACACCCTTTTACGGGGCGGGCATATCTGCGGCCGGGGCCGCTGCCCTACCGGAAAACCGGTTCCCGCCCCCGATCCTTACCGTTACCGGGTGTCTTTCGGAAGCTGGGTCAGGCTGATGACGCTGACAATCAAAAACAGCAATGTCATCCCCCCCAGAATCCCCCAACAGCTTAACAGATGATTCGTAGTCGCCTCAAAAAATTCTTCTGCCTCATGGGTAATCATCGGATAATCTGCCTGCATTTTAAGCGGCATATCGTTTAGGTTCACAATGCTGCCTAAACCTTCCACGGTCCAGCGGCTGGCCGTTGCGTAAGAAATCCACTCGCCAAAACCCTCCAGCTTAAAGAGGATCCCGGAAAACAGCAGCTGTACGATCAACAGGAAAGGCGCTACTACCATAGCTTTATCGCCTGATTTCGCGTTGGCTGAAATCACCAATCCGGTGGCCTCGGAGGTGACAATCACCGCCCAGACGGTAAAAATAATCTCCGGCACAAACGTATCTAAGAACAGGCCCGGCAAATCTTTATCCACCACCAGGATAAACACGCCGGCCAGCAGCACAGCCTGAACCGCCCCGATTATGGCCTGGACGAAAAATTTACTGAATATGTAGACCGGGAGCTTTAAATTGGTCATGTATTCCCTGCGCAGGATGTTCCGTTCCTTACAGATTTCCTGAATCGAATTAAACAGCCCGATCCAAATACCCGAACAGCACAGGGAAAACATCATGGTTTTGGTATTCTCATACACGTCAAACACACTGTCGTCCGCCACCACATATAACAGCAAGCCGATAATAATAGGCTGGAGGATAAGGATCGCCATACGCATCAGGTCGTTTTTCATCAATTCAATGTACCGCTGGGTCAGGATCAGCCCCTGCCGGATCGCCATAGGCTTCCGGACCCGGATTTTGATGTCTTCCTGGTTCTGCCCTGCAGGAGTCTGCATCTCATAATCTTTTTTCTGGAACTTGGCAAATTCCCTTTCCCAGGTGGCCGAATCGGCGGACACCGTATTATAAGCGTCTGCCAGGTTTTGTGTGTCAAAGAACATCCGGGCTTCCTCCGTGGTGCCACAGAAGCAGCAGCGGCCGCCGGTGCCCATCAAAATAATCTTATCGCACAAATCCAGGTTCTGGATCGTATGGGTAACCATAATAATCGTCTTTTTCTGGGTCTTTGCCATACGGCTTAAAGTCCGCATCAGGTTCTGTTCTGTGCCCGGGTCCAGGCCGGAAGACGGTTCATCCAGGAAAAACAGCCTAGGGTCTGCCAAAAGCTCTACTGCAATGCTGGCCCTTTTCTTCTGGCCTCCGGACAGCTTGCGGATAAAAGTATTTTGCTGGGGCTTTAGCTCCACCATGTCTAAAACCTTGTCGATCTGCCTGTCCCTCTCCTGCTTGGTCACGTCGTCAGGCATCTTTAACTTTGCCGTATATTCCAGCATCCTTCGCAAAGTCAGGTTCTGATAAATAATATCCTCCTGGGGCACATAGCCGATAATGGCTTTTAAGGATTTAAAATTGCGGAACAAATCCATACCGTTACAAAATACTTTGCCGGTGATTTTCCGGTCAAAACCGCTGATCGCGTTGAGCAGTGTAGTCTTTCCGGCGCCGGACCCGCCGATAATGGCCACAAATTCATTGCTTTCGATCTGGATATTCACGTCATGGAGCAGCTCCTTGCGCTTACTGCCGCTGCCCACCATTTTGCCTAGGTGCTGCACCGTCAGGCTGATGCCTTCCGACGTAGTCTTGTAAAAAATACAGTCCTGCATAAAAATCAACTGGGACGCCAAAACCTGGATAATGTCGCACTCTTTTAAGCGCACCCTCTGGGCTATGGCCCTTCCGTTTACCATGGTGCTGTGTTTCCCGCTGGTATCCATCAGCTCATAGCCGCCTTCCACCGGTTCGACCACCGCCTGGTTCCGGGAAATAGAAGGGTGGGTCAACACAATATCGTTGCCGGCGGCCCGGCCGATAGTCAGCCGGCGGCGGCCAATGCCGATTTTCTGCCAGCCTTCGGTAGGCAGGCATACCGAATATAGGAGGTACACGGCATTTTCCTTGCCCATTCCGCCGATATTGAGCACCATACCATCCCGAAGCTCCATCTGGGATGTGGAATTTTTCAAATACCGTTTATTCCCCAGCACATCGAAATAAGTGCCGTTGCTGCTCCCCATGTCCTGGTAATATGCCCTGCCCCCTTTCAGGAACAATTGGCCATGGCTGTGGGATACCATGCTGCTATCCAGCACTATGTCGTTATCGTGGCTCCTCCCAACCGTCAGCTGGCGTTTCCCCATCTGGTTCAAGCGGAACTCCCGTACATTCCCGTCAGGTGTGATCGCCAGTAAAATATCCTCCATACGATTACCGTTTTCTTGTCCCATCATCTGTTTTCCCACTTTTCCCTATATTCTAGATTTTTCTGGATCCAATCGCTCCCCCCCGGCTCCACGTTGGGGATATGGCCCTGGATTTGAAGCAGATCCCCGTTATATACTTCAAAAAACACGTTGTTCCGGATAGTTTCGCTTAAAGGGACCCCTTCCAGGCTTTTCACCCCCAGGGCATTCTGGGCCCGGTCAGACAACATATAAAAGATCAGCCACTGGGCAGCTTTTTTCTTCGCCTTCCCTGACGACTTGTTTACGCTCCAAAGGTGGTCAAACCGTGCCTGGTAACGGTCAAATCCCAGTGGGACTACCTGGAACTGCCCCGGCATCGCCTCATACATCAACTGGTAATCCGCCGTATCCGACAAGTAATATCGCACTTGCCCGTCCCGGAACATCCCGAAAGCGTCTTCCATATCCCGGTCCTTTTCTTTTGCCAGCTGGTAGAAATTCTCCACACAGCCGTCCCCCAGCAAATCGTCATACAACAGGTAATCGTCAGCCTTTACCGAATAAGAATAGGCTCCGTCCTCATCTTTTAGCTCCTCCACGTTGTGCAGGGCTTCCGCCAGGCCGGATCCGAACCCGGATTCGGGTGGCTGGGTTTCCGCCTCTTCCCCGTCAGCCGGGGCAGGGGCCGCCTCTTGGCGGACATACACCAGCGGAACCTGAAAGCAAAGGGGCATCTGCTTTTTTTCCGGGAACTTGTCGTCATAAGCGTTAAGGAACAGCAATCCGTCCGGGCTTCCCATTAACCGCCAGGTTTCATCCAGGGACTGGAGCTGGTCCATATATTGGGCGTCCAGGTAAGTACTGTCAAACACGTCCGGCAATTCCCCGTTTTGGGCCGCCTCGTTTATCTTGTCTGCATACTGGCCCTGCTGGATTACCGTCACCTGGCAGTCAATGCCATATTCTTCCTGGAAATTTTTAGTCATATTGGAAAACCGCTGATCCGCCGTTATCGGGTCAGGGCTCCCTTCCCCGGCGACGTCATTCTCGTCTGCCATCACCCAAACCTCCAGCCGGGCCGGGCGCAAGGTATTTTCGTCGCGCTGCCGTTTCATATTAAACACACAGGCGGCGCCTGCGCCCAAAAGCACGGTCAGCGTAGCGGCTACCTGCAAGACCCGCTTCCTTTTCCGGCGCCGTATCTCCGCCTCCACATCCAGCGCGTTCCCTTTGACCAGCGCTTGCGCAAACTGTTCCGCATTCTGGAAACGGATATCCTCTTTCAAGGCCATAGCGCGCATCACCGCATTGCTGACGCCTACGGAAACCGACGGGTTCGCTTTGTTAAGGGGGATCAGGTGATCCTCGTGGAGCCGGTCTGTAGCCTCTTCCGGCTTAATGCTGGTCAAAGCAAAATACATCATGGCGCCCACGGAATAAATATCGGTATAAGGACCCCGCTTCCCCTTCGTATTGTAAAGCTCCGGGGGCGCATAGCAAGGGGTAAGGGTATCGTTTTTCCGCTCCACCCCGGCTAAGTAAGCCGCGCCAAAGTCAAACAGCTTTACCTTCACCGTCCCGGCGGTATCAATAAAAATATTGTTGGGCTTAATGTCACAGTGGATAACCTTTGCCTTGTGCACTTCTTTCAAAGCTTCCAAGACCCCATGGGTTACGGCCATGGCCGTCTGTAAATCCAGCTTCCCCCCATGTTGCCGGATATACTGGCTGTAGGGGATGCCGTTCATGAATTCCATCACCATATAAGCCGTATTATTGGCTTCAAAATAGTCGTATACGTCAACCACGTTAGGTAAATTGCTAAACCGGGCCACGGTCCGGGCTTCAATCAGGAAATCCTGTTTTCCCCTGGCGTACTCGCCTTTGTCCTTCTCGGAATAAACCACCACCTGGCACGTGCCCGGGATCCGGGTAACCTTCCCTCCGGGATAATACTCTTTGACGGCAATCATCTTATCAAAAACCGTATCCCATGCCCGGTATACAATGCCAAAACCGCCGGTGTTTACTGCCGTGCCGATCTGATAGCGGCCGTTGGCCAGCAATGTACCCGGGGGCAAGTAATAAAGGTCCTGGGTGTTTTCTGCCTGTTCGTATCCGCAATGGGGGCAAATTGCAAACCCGTCCGGAAATTCTCTCATACATTTATAACAACGCGCCATTGCTAGCATCCTCCTGTAACGTGTGATACCGGATGACAATTACCGTAGTGTTGTCCTGCCCCCTGGCAGCCAAAGCCATGGCCATCTCCACCAGCCGCTTAGCGGCCACCCGGGTGCTCACCAGGTTATCTATGAGCAAAGCCCGGATCTGATGTTCGTCCAGCCGTTTGTACAGCCCGTCGCTGCAAAGCAGGATACAGTCCCCATCTGCCAAAGCAAGGGGCTGGGAGTTGCGTTCCATACGCCGGATCCCCCCCATCCCCAAAAAATTGGTCAATGCCTCTGCCCGTTTGGTGGCCGCCTCTTTGGCATAAAATTCCTGGGTAATGTCGCCTCTGGCCAGCGCCTCGTCCAGCTCCCGGCGATAATTGTGGTCCTTGGTGGCGGCAACCATGTTGCCGTCCCTCAATACATAAATACGGCTGTCCCCCACAGACATCCAGTGCAGATTCCCGTCTTGGATAATCACGGAAACTACCGTGCTTCCTGCCTGCAGCGCCTGGCCGTTCTCATCCTTCAGGCCAAAAACCGCCTGATCCATCTTAGCCGCTTCCCGGCAAAGGAAATCCGTAAATTGCCCTTCCGGCGGATTTGCGTCATAATCTGACAGCAGCAGCCGCACGGCTTCCCGGCTGGCTGCCTCTCCGCCATTAAGCCCCCCCATGCCGTCGCAGACCACGGCCAGGAGCTTGTCAGGCTCAAGGATCAGCCCGGCATAATCCTGCTGGTATTCCCGGTGGCCGATAATGCTGTAAGCCGAGGCTTCTATTTGCCCCCCCTTGGCCCTGGCTTTGCGCTGCTCGATATTGTTATTCATAGGATACCCCCGCTTTGATGACGCACTTGCTGTCAGCCAGCATGAATTGTACCTCCGCCCGGTAGCGGTATATCTTTTGCGGCTCCAGGCGGCGGTTCTCTACAAATACCCCGTTGCTTGAGGATAAATCTTTCAGTAAAAATTCCCCGCTTTCGCCGTCATACACTAAATTGCAGTGGGATCTGCTGATGTTGGGGTTCCCCTCAATAATAATATTGCTCTGTTTTGCCGAACGCCCGATGACCACCGGAGTGTCTTTGGGCAGCTTCCACCGCACCCCTGCATTGCTGCCAGACAGCACTTCCAGATAAGGGGTCATCTTTTTCTCCGCCAGATGGTTCCCTTCGTCCACCGGATCCGGTTCACCCTCCTGGCTGATGCCCCGGATAAACTCCGCCATGGTTTGGGTGCGTTTGCGCCAATCCACCTCTAAAGCCTGATCCACAGACTTGGAGACTTCCTGGGTAATATCCTGGCGCATCTGGTATAGCGGCACGTAAGCACGGCCGTCCAGGCGGGACATGGCATCCGGTATCATAACTCCCGTAAGGGAATAGTAATAAGTGCTGGCCAACGCATAGACATCGGTATACGGCCCTTGCTTCCCGTTCCGGGAATATTGCTCAAAGGGGGCAAAACCCTTTTTAAACTCTACGGTAAATTCCTGGCGCTCGTCCATGGTCTTCTGCCTGGCGCTGCCAAAATCCAGCAGTTTCACCCCGCCGTTTTTTACAATATAGATATTATCCGGGCTAATATCCCTGTGGAGGATATTGGTCGTCCGGTGGATGATGTCTATGGCGCCGCCGATCTTAATGATAATGTCCGTAATGTCCCGGCTGTTAATGCTGGCGCCCATAGCCTTAATCACATGCTTTAAGTCCGTCCCGTCCAAAAACTCCATAACAAAATAAGCGGTGTTATTTTCCTGGAAACACTCCCACACCTGGACAACCGACGCAACATTTTCCAGGCGTTTCAAAGTTTGGGCTTCTTCCATGAAACGCTGCATGCCATGTTGATAATAAGACAGGTTGGAACTGTTATGGACCTGCATGGTTAACCCGCCCCATTGACGGTAAGCCAACCCGGAAGGCGCAAACTCTTTGATCGCACAAATTCTTTTATACAGCGTGTCAAATGCTTTATATGTAATGCCAAAACCACCGATCCCCAATACCCTTCCTACCATGTACCGGTTGCCCAGCAGTGTCCCCGGCGGAAGCGTCTGGTAACTGCCGCTCCCGGCGGTATTCGCATATCCGCAGTCCGGACACCGCCCGTCTACAAAATGGAAAGCAAAGCAATTAGGGCACATTCCTGACGCTTCTGTTACCATCTCCATCACCACCCGATCGTCATTTCTACAGAGCCGGCAGAGATTTTGTCACCCTGCTGCAGCCTCCGTTTTTTATTAATCTTTACATTGTTCACCATAGTCCCGTTTGTGGTGTTCAAGTCACTCACATACATTTCCATGCCGTCCCATTCCAGGGCAAAATGCTGTCGGGACATGCGGTTGTCGTCAAAGTATAAATTGCAGATCTTTGACCGGCCTACTATAAAGCTTTTAGCCAGCCGCAGGTTCATCTCCTGAGGCGGGCCGCCCTTGACGCTGACCCGTAGATGGAAGGTCTTCCCCCCCGGCACATTGGCTTGTTCCTGGGCTTTCTGGATCGCCACATGTTTGTGGACCTCCACTTCGGAAGCAATAACCGGCTTGCCGTCCACATAGATTACGCCCCGGCCCTTTTTCACTTTCCGGTACACCAGGAAAATAGTTAAAATAACCAGGAGGGCCAATAATACCAGGAATACCCAGTACCACTGCTGCACAACCATTAAGATCCGTTTGGACAAGGGGTATTGCTCTACCTCAAAAACCGCCGTATTGGCAACCGCGTTGCCCTCCATGGATATGTCATAAATATTCGTGCAGGTTATGGTATATTCACCCGGCTTCAGTTCGTTGGCAAAAGTCAGGACAACCACATTGGGGTTTTCTGTATTTACGCTGACGCCAGCCACCGCCGCTACGTTTTTCTCGTCTTCTTCCTCTTCCTCGGTTTCTTCCTCGGTTTCTTCTTCGGTTTCTTCTTCGGTTTCTTCTTCCGTTTCTTCCTCGGTTTCTTCGGTATCCTCGTCGTCGGAGCCTTTATCTTTTTTCAGGTCTTTTCTGGTCACCGTATAAGAAGCAGCTACGTCAGCGCCTTTCACGGGCTCTGAAAATTCAACTTCCACCTGGTCATCCGCCACTTTGTCTGCCCTTAGGATGGTAGGCGCCGTCTCGTCCGGTATATGCCGGAATACCAGTACGTCCCGGGTAATGGTCTGATTGGCATGGGTCTTTATGGTAAAGGTTTCCATACTGTTGCTGGCAAAATTGTCCTGGGCCCGGAACTCCATCACTTCGAAACTGTCCATGGTAGCCACTAAGCCGTCTAACAGCGTTGCCGCCTGCTGCGCGTCAAATATAGTCAATTGCCCGCCGGAAGTCCTGGCAAACTCGCCGAAGTTATTGATGTTGGCCCGGGCCGTGTCTTTAATGGCGTAGGCATAGGCGGGAATCCCTTTTCGCTTTAAGTTTTCCTGGGCTTCCTGGGCCCCGGTCCCCCCGATGGTAAAGTCCTCGCCGTCGGAAATCACGATCAGGACCTTCCTTTTACACACATCCGGCTGCACTTGCTCCGCCCGGTCCGCCGCCATGCTGATCGCTTCGAAAAGCAACGTCCGGTTGTCCGCATTCCGGATGGTCTCCATAGCCTGCTGCGTATCCGCAGGGGTATGTTCCTCCGGCAGCTTTAACTCCACCTGTTCCCCAAACGTATAGAGGGCCATGCGGTCGTTGGGTTTTAAAGTTGATTCAAAATTTACGATAGACTGCTTAATCGCATTAAAATAGGCTGCCGGCATAGAATTGGACACGTCCAGCAGCACATAGTAATAAACGGACTGTCCGGTTTGGGAAAAAGGGGTGCTCCCTATGTATTCCAGTTTTTCCTTTCCCAAGTTGGCTTCTGCCACATCCCCTGCTACCCCCTGCCCATAAGCCATCACTTCCGGCATGTTTACGTACACCTGTTCCAGGGACGGGGCCTCATCCGCCGGGCTTACCATGCCACAGGCCAAAATTCCGGCAGCCAGCAATACGCCGGCCAACAAACGTCTTATCTTCATTACCATACCCTTCCCTCTCTGCAGAATGCCACAAATTCAAACTCGCTGGTGCCGGCTTTAATCACGTCGCCGCTGCTAAGTTCCACCGCGCCGGCCAGCAGCGTCCCGTTCAGGTAAGCCGTTGCCGCCTGCTGCTGCACGGCATAGAATTTGTTGCCCCGCTCGTCGTATACCACAGAACAGGCCGCTTCCCGGCTCATGCCCTGATCCTCCATGACCGCCACATTCAGCCCATAGTCCCGCCCGATGCGGTTGAAGCCCGGGTACAGCCGGTAGTCCCTCCCCCGTTCCGGCCCGGATATGCATACCAGCCATCCGACAATATACTTAGCCCCTTTTTCGGCCTCGTAGATACCGATGGTTTTTTCCCCGTCGTCCCTGCCGGCAAAAGCGCTGCCATTGACCGGCAAAGACGAATTCCCATAATTGGGGACTACCGATGCCACCCCTGCCATACCTTGTACCAGGGAAACCGTTTTGTCGTCATCTGCCGGGTCAAAAGTAGGCAAATCCCGGGCTGACATGGTCCGGTCGTCCTCATCCAAGGAAAAATTTCCGCAATGGGGGCATTGGGGATATTTATCGGAATCATAATAATGTCCATTGCTACATTTGATAATAGCCATACTCTCCTCCTGTAAATCAGTCAATCCAGACTGCTATGGCAGAATAATTATCCATGTTGGTGTTTTTTCCGTTTTTCATCACAATCTTCTGCATCTCCTGCAGCCATTCTTCCGGCGTGGAAGCCTTTTTATAAGTAGCTTCCATCTTTTTTTCTTCAATCAGCTCCCAAAAGCCGTCGGAACACAGTAAAAAGGCTTGCCGGCCTTCCCTGTTAATGGGTTCGGATACCTGATGCTTTAGCTCTTCCACTTCCACGCCCAGTACCCTTAGCAGGCGGTTCCTGTCAGGATGGTGGCGGATCTCCTTCTCTTTGATCTCGCCCACGGCCACCAGCATTTGAGGGACGCTGTGGTCTAAAGTCCTGACACGTATTTTGCCGTTTTGCAAAAAATAAAGGCGGGAATCCCCGATATGCCCCCATTGGATCCGGTCCTCCTCCACGTCCAGCACAACCAACGTGGTCTTCATGTCCATGCAGGCCCGGTCCTCCTCCTGGCGGGCCATAATTTTCTCCTGGGCCTTCGCGAACACCACATCAAGGAAGCCTTCTTGCCTTCCCCCTTTTGTAAACTGCTCAATAACGGCATCTACGGCAAGCTGTGATGCCACTTCCCCTTTCCCATGCCCGCCTAAACCATCGGCCAGGATGAAGCAGTAAGAATCTCCATCCTGGTACATCCCGATATTGTCTTCATTATTGGACCGGGAACCCATATCGCTTAGCATCGAAAATTTAACCATAAAATCCCCCGCTCATTTTTTGTAAAATATCGTTATTATTTGAAATTCGCATACAGACTGATTGTACCAGAATTTCATTTTTATGGCAACGGTTAATTTCGCCTTCCCAGCCTTTCAAACCCCTGCCCCCAAACCGTCAGGCATATATCGGATTGCTTGTAGTTGTCAGCTTTCCCCCTCTGCCCGAAGGGCTTCTGCAATCACTTCTACACACCGTTTTACCCCCAGTTTCCCACTATTTAGGCAAAGATGGTAATTCTTGGGGTTCCCCCACTCATTGCCACTGTAATATTGATAATAGTCCCGGCGTTTCTGGTCAATATGCCGGATCCTGGATTCCATCCTTTTACTGCCGCCGTCCGGCTCCAGGCTTTGTATCCGTTCCACCCGCTTTTTTAGCCCTGCGCAAATAAACACATGGAAACCGCCTTCCACAATGATGTCCGAGCAGCGGCCGATAATCACACAAGGCCCTTCCTGCCCCAACTTACGGATAATCTGGGACTGGATCATAAAGAGCTGGTCGGACACGGGGACTTCATACAAAGTCGAAAAAGGGTTGGCAGAAACATAGGGATGGGCATCCGCCCTCTCCTTGTGGGCAATCATCTCGTCGTGGGCGTGAAATACTTCTTCCGCAATGTTGCTGTTTTCCGCCGCCATGGAGATAATTTCCTTGTCATAAAACGGAATCCCCAACCGCTCCGCCAGACGGAACCCGACCTCGCGCCCGCCGCTCCCGAACTCGCGGCTGATGGTAATTACTCTGCTCATAATCCTGCCTCCTCTTTTCTAAAATGTAATCCCGCAGCCTTTTTCTTCCCGAATTTGCGCTTGCCCCAGCCGCCGCTGCCCCATAGGATACCTATGGCACGGCCCAGGCTGGTTTGCCTTCTTCTTAGCTGCCCGACGGGACGATCTTAGTATAACATATTTCGTCAAAAGATACAAATATGGAGGATTATTGCTTGGCTGCCTTCAGCAAATGTTTCGCCAGGACGGCTGTGGTCACGGCGCCTACGCCGCCTGGCACCGGAGTTGCCATGGATGCTTTTTCCTGGATTTGGCCGAAATCCACATCCCCGCAGAGTTTCCCGTCCGAACCTACATGAATCCCTACGTCCACTACCACCGCCCCCGGCGCGACAAACCTTTGATCCAGCAGTTTTGCCCTTCCTGCCGCCGCCACCAGGATTTCCGCTTCCTGGCAGACTTCCTCCAAGTTCCGGGTGCGGGTGTGGCAGACGGTTACGGTAGCGTTTTCTTTTAGCATCAGCATGGACAAGGGTTTTCCCACCAGCATACTGCGGCCCACAATGGCCACCCGTTTCCCTTCGATCGGGACATTATTGTTTTTCAGTATTTCCACCACGGCTTCCGCCGTGCAGGGGGCGAACCCGGAATCGTCCCCGGCAAACACTTTCGCAATATTCACCGGGGATATGCCGTCTAAATCTTTCGCCGGGTCAATCATCTCCTTAATTTCTTTTTCCCGGACCTGCCTGGGCAACGGGCATAAAAGCAAGATCCCTGCCACGTCTAAAGATTGGTTAATTTTCTGGAATTCCTTTTTAAATTCTTCATGGCTGATATTTTCCGGATAGACATAGGAACAGGCCTGTAGGCCGAAGCTCTCCATTTTTTTAATGGCCCCCCGCTCATAGGAAATGTCATCGGCTTTCTCCCCGACCCGGATAATGGCCAGCTTTGGCACGGGCCCGCGCCAGCCTTCCAGTTCCGCCTGCACCTGTTCTTTTATCTTGGCAGACACTTCTGCCCCTTTTAACGTAATCATGCCGTACCCCCCAGCTTTTTCAACACCTTCCCATAGATTTCATCAGCCTTGCAGGTCCCCTGCCCTACCAGCTGTTTGGCTTTTTCATTCAGCCCTTCTGCGATTTCCCGGTTTTTCATGGAACGGGTGTTAATATAAATATTCATCACTGCGCCGTTCAACGCCGCCCTGGCAAACTGCACGGCCACCCCCACGTCAGAAACCGCTATGGCGCTCCCCTTCTCTTCCATCATTTCCAAAATATCCAATACGGCTACGGTTTTTTCCGCCATCTCCATGGGGACCAGGCTGGCCGTAAGCAGATTTTCCTCCATGGCCTGTGCCTTTTTTTCTTTCTGCTCCTGGGTATTGGCCGGCAGGCCGTAAGCAGCTGCCAAAGGCGCAAATACCTTTGCATCCTCGTCTGCCAAAGCCAGCAATTCCGCCTGGAGGGAAGACAGCGCGGACAAACCTTGCTGTACCTCTTCTTCCACATCTGCATACCGTTTTTTCCCTATGGTCAAATTGGCAACCATTTGCCCTAACGCGGCCCCCATTGCACCACCTAGGGCCGACGCCCCGCCGCCCCCCGGCACCGGGGCTTTCGATGCCAAAAGTTCCATCCACTGGCCGATAGCCTGTTGTTCAATCATCTTCTTCTCCCTTCCTATCCCGGTAATCCTTATTTTTATGGTTTCTCTTATTCAGTATATCCTCGGGAAAGGGGGGTTGTCAAGCGGCCCGTAGGCCTGGTCATGCCCCTTTATTTTTATAATAAGATTCTACCATAAGTTTTCGTTGTTTTGCCGGCTTTCTGACAGAATGCACACTTTCGGGCATCAATGACCACCTTTTTTATACGTTTCTTTCTTCCGGTAAAAAAGAGCCCGTTTTGCCGCATCCCCCGGAGGGTTTTTGCTTTATAGGGCGCAATTTCCTATAAAGTTAAAAAAGGCGCTGCAAAATCCGGGCGCCTGCCATACAAGGTAAAAACCTGCAAAATAGCAGTTTTCTACATGGTGTTGGCCTTTCCTTTTACAACAGCCTCTTTTTTGTTTCTGTTTTCCCGGTTCAGCATACTGCCTCAATGGACCTTTGCAGCCTTTGTACCATCTCCTGGACGTCTTTTTCTTCAATTATCAGCGGAGGGACAAAACGGATCACATTGCTCCCCGCACTAATCAGCACCAGCCTTTCTTCCAAAAGCCCATGGGATACTACCGGCGCAACCGGCATAGTAAATTCCAGGCCCTGGATCAGCCCTTTGCCCCTGTGGTCCTTGATGCAGCCATATTTTTCTGCCAATTTTTCCAGGCTTTCCCACAAATATGCCCCCATCGCCTGCACATGCCTGACAATTCCCTGCCCTTCAAAAATATCCAGCACCCGGGAGGCCACGGCACAAACCAAAGGGTTCCCCCCATAAGTGGTGCCATGATCCCCGGGCACCAAAGCTGTAGCCGCCTTATTGCTTGCCAAAAACGCACCGACCGGTACACCGTTCCCTAAAGCTTTGGCCACCATCATCACATCTGGCTTTACGCCATATTCCTGCCAGGCAAACATATGGCCGCTGCGCCCCATGCCACATTGGATCTCGTCCAGCATCAACAACGCATCGCTGGCGTCACACAATTGGCGCACCCCTTCCAAAAATTCCCGGGTGGCGGGATAAATCCCCCCTTCCCCCTGTATGGTTTCCATCAAAACTCCACAGGTCCTCTCGCTCCACAGGGCTTTTACACTGTCCAAATCGTTAAAATCCGCAAACCGGACCCCCGGGACCAGCGGGGCGAAAGGATCCTGATAATGGCTGTTGCCTGTTACGGATAGGGCCCCAAGGCTCCTTCCATGGAAAGAATGCTTCATAGCAATTATTTCATAATCTGGCGCCATCCCTTTGTTATAGCTATAGCGCTTGGCAATTTTCAAAGCGCCTTCCACCGCTTCCGTGCCGCTATTGGTAAAAAACACCTTATCCATGCCGGAAGCCCGGATCAGCTTTTCCCCTGCCTGGATGGCCGGCCCATTATAAAATAGATTGGATGTATGCCATAATTGGTCCACCTGCCCTTTCACGGCATCGTTTAATTCCCGGCATCCATAGCCAAGGCCTGCCACGGCAATCCCTGCCCCGAAATCCAGGTATTCCCTGCCCTCGGTATCATATAGGTGTACCCCCTGCCCGTGGCTAAATACCACGGGGAAACGGTTATATACATGATACAGCACCTGTTGGGCGCGGTCCATATAGCTTTGTGTTTCTTTTGTTTGCCCCATACGTTTACTGCCCCTTTACCTTTTCTTTTTGTTTTCTTCTGAATGGCAATACTGCCTGTCCCCATCCCGCAAAATAGCCGTGCCGATCCCTTTATTGGTAAAGATCTCTAACAACAGGCAGTGGGGGATGCGGCCGTCTAAAATATGCACCCGGTTGACCCCGTTATTGATTGCGTCAATACAATTTTGCAGCTTGGGCAGCATCCCGCCCCCAAGGCCTCCTGCGTCAATAAACTGCTGTGCTTCCTCCACGGTGATCGCCGAAATCAAAGAAGACTTGTCCTCAAAATCCCGGTATAGCCCTTCCACATCAGTCAAAAATGCCAGCTTCTCTGCCTTCACCGCCTGGGCAATGGCACAGGCGGCGTCATCCGCATTAATATTGTAGCTGTAAAACTGCTCGTCAAACCCTATGGGGCAAATAATAGGCAGGAAATCTTTTTCCAGAAGGTCATAAATAACCTTGGGGGCCACATTTGTAATTTCCCCCACAAAGCCAATATCCACCCCGCCGGGACATTTTTTCCTGCATTCCAGCATCATGCCGTCCTTTCCACTGATCCCCACAGCTTTTACGCCAAGTTCATTCACCAGCTGTACCAAGCTTTTATTTACCTTATTTAACACCATCTCGGCAATTTCCATGGTAGGCCCGTCGGTAACCCTCAGCCCGTTGACAAAATGGGGTTCCATCCCTACTTTCCCCACCCACCTGCTGATTTCTTTTCCACCCCCATGGACAATGATCGGTTTAAAGCCGACCAGCTTTAAAAGCACCACGTCCTGGATCACCTGATGTTTCAGCTCTTCGTCCACCATGGCGCTGCCGCCATATTTCACCACGATAATTTTGCGGTTAAACCGCTGAATATATGGGAGGGCTTCTATTAGCACCTCTGCCTTTTGCATAATGCTCTTATCCATTTCCATATTGTTCCCCGTCCTTTTCCCTTACCGCATTTTCCGTTTTGGGCCTATTCCTTATGAACGGTAATCCGCGTTAATCTTCACATAGTCAAAAGTCAAATCACATCCCCAGGCAGTGGCCGTGGCATCACCCATTTTCACGTCGATTACAACCGTCACCTCCGGCTGGGACAAGATCCTGGCAGCTTCTTCCTCGCTGTAGTCCAGGGCCACGCCGTCTTGGATAATGGGGATCTTCCCCGCCTGGCTCTCAAAAAACAGCGCCACCTTATCCGGGTCAAACCAGGCGCCCGAATAGCCCATGGCGCATAAAATCCTGCCCCAATTGGCGTCATGGCCGAAAATAGCCGCTTTGGTCAGGTTGGAAGTGATGACCGATTTAGACAAAACCACTGCTTGTTCCTTGCTCTCTGCCCCAATGACCTTAACTTCAAACAAAGCCGTGCACCCTTCCCCGTCGCCTGCCATTTTCTTTGCCAAAACCTTGTCCACTGCATTGAGGGCTTGGCAAAAAGCGTCATAGTCAGCATTTTTTTCCGTAATTTCCGGATTGCCGGCCATCCCGTTGGCCAGCAAAAGCACCGTGTCGTTGGTGGAAGTGTCTCCGTCTACCGAAATCATATTGTAGGTATCTTTGATGTCCTGGCTTAATGCCTCCTGCAAAAGCCCCCTGGAAATTGCCAGGTCTGTGGTTATAAAAGCGAGCATGGTACACATATTAGGGTGGATCATGCCAGACCCTTTGCACATGCCGCCTACGGTTACGGTCTTCCCCCCGATTTCCAATTGTACCGCCACTTCCTTTGGTTTCGTGTCGGTAGTCATAATGGCCCTGGCCGCTTCCGCCGCGTCTTCCCGGCTGCTGCCAAGGCACGGCGCCATAGCGGCAATACCCTCCCTTAGCTTTTCCATCGGCAGCTGCATTCCGATCACCCCGGTGGAAGCCACCAAAACCGCGTCTTCCGGCACTGCTAAAGCTTTTGCCGCCGCCTGGGCAGTTTCCCGGCAATAGCCGTAGCCTTCCGCCCCGGTGCAGGCGTTGGCGATCCCGGCGTTCACCACGATAGCCTGGGCAAAAGCCGATTCCTTCACTACCTGCTGGTCCCATTTGACCGGCGCCGCTTTGACGATATTGGTGGTAAAAGTCCCCGCTGCTTTACATGGCTTCTCACTATAAATCAACGCCATGTCTTTCCTGTCTTTATATTTAATCCCGGCCGCCGTGGACGCCGCCCGAAACCCCGTTGCCGCCGTTACCCCTCCGTCAATGTATTGCATTTTCCTAACCCTCCGCTTCTTTTAAAATATAAGCCCCAAATCCCGCTCCCACTTGTTTTGCCGTTGGTTATCCGTCAAATATATTTTTATTTAGGATATAAACCGGGTAATGTTTTCCTCATTCAATGCAAACTCATAATAATTCAGGTCTTCCCGCCTGGTCCATCCCACGCCTTGCCAGAAGGCATTCCCCACTGCATTGTCTTTAAACGCGATTAAATTCACCTTATTAATCCCTTCTTTTTTCAAAGCATGCATGCAATACCGGGCCATACGGTGGCCCACACCATGTTTCCGGTAATCCCTGGCCACGCACACATGGTAAAAACACCCCCGCCTTCCGTCATGGCCACAAAGGATTGCCCCTACGACCCGCCCGTTTTGCACTGCCACCGCGCTGGTAGCAGGGTTCCTTTTTAAAAACCGCTCCACGCCTTCACGGGAATCGTCAATGCTGCGGATCCCAAAACCTTGGATACTCGTCCACAATGCATATACCTTATCATAATCCTCCATGGCCATCTCCCGGATTATGATACTCATGGTTCCACCCATGGCTTTACCTCCCTGTCCTGTGTTCCGGCACTCCATGGCCCCTTTGATGCCAAAACGGCGTATTGCCGTTACGGGAATACCGCGATCTGCTTCAGGCCTGTATCCTCCGGCAATCCAAACATCAGGTTCATATTCTGTATTGCTTGCCCTGCAGCCCCTTTTACCATATTGTCAATGGCACCCATCATCACCAGGCGGTGGGTCCGCTCATCAACCTGGAAAGCAATGTCCGCAAAATTGCTCCCTTCTACCCACCGGGTTTGAGGCACCATGCCTGGCTTTAAAGGCCTCACAAAATATTCGCCCCCATAATAATGCTCATAAATACCCTTTATTTCTTCTGTCGTCACCGGCCTGGCCAGCGAACCATAAGCCGTCACTAAAATCCCCCGGTTCATAGGAACCAGATGAGGGGTAAAGCTGATGAATACAGGCTTTCCCGCCACATAGGAAAGCTGCTCCTCAATCTCCGGCGTATGGCGGTGGCTGGCTACTCCATAAGGCTTTATATTCTCGTTGACCTCACAATAAAGGCTGGGCACTTTTGCGCTTCTGCCTGCCCCAGAGGTTCCGGACTTGGCATCAATAATAATGGTCCCTGTGTCGACCACCCCTTCCTTCACCATAGGATATAAAGTCAAAAACGAACAGGTAGGATAGCACCCCGGATTGGCAATGAGCCTTGCCTCCTTTATTTTATCCCGGTTCAACTCCGGAAGCCCGTATACAGCCTCTTGGATCAGCTGAGGGGCCGGATGGTTCAGTTTATACCATTTTTCGTAGACCTTTACATCTTTGATCCGAAAATCCGCACTTAAGTCGATCACCTTGGTTTTGGACAAAACCTCCTCCGTCACTTGAGACGCGCAAAAACCCTGGGGCGTCGCCGTAAAAACCACGTCTGCCAGTTCCGCCAGCTTTGCCATGTCGTCGTCTTTACAAGGCTCGTCCACCAAATGGGCCACGTTGCGGTAAATGGACGAAAAATCCTCCCCCACATAGCTCCTGGAGCCATACCAGACGATTTCCACGTCTTCCCTTTGCAGCAAAAGCCTCACCAGTTCCGCCCCTGCATATCCGGTAGCCCCTATGATCCCTACTTTAACCTTTGTCTTCATCCTTTTTCCCCTCTCGGTCTTTCTTTTCTGGCCACTTGACCATTATAATGATTTTCTCCCTATATGAAAAGCCCTTTTTGTGTTTTTCAAATAGCCGTATCTGCAAACACGTCGATAATTATACATCAAATATGTATTTTATTCAATTCATTTTTTTATTTTTTCTATAATTGCTAAAAATGCAATTCCCTCTTGCATTTCCTTTCAAAATGTTGTATATTTATGAGCGTTATAAATGCAGGCGCCATAAAGCCTTAAAGAATACCGAAACGATATTTCAGGAGGAAGATAATTATGAAAGAAAAAGTGGTTTTAGCCTATTCCGGAGGCCTGGACA
Organism: uncultured Lachnospiraceae bacterium; assembly: GCA_910584845.1. Taxonomy (GTDB): domain Bacteria; phylum Bacillota; class Clostridia; order Lachnospirales; family Lachnospiraceae; genus Brotaphodocola. The sequence goes on along the minus strand of CAJUDH010000006.1, from coordinate 16,798 downwards.
CTACCGCAATCATTCCGTGGCTGAAGGAGCACTTTGACTATGAAGTCATCTGCTGCTGTATCGACTGCGGCCAAGGCAACGAACTGGACGGTTTGGAAGAGCGGGCCAAACTTTCCGGCGCTTCTAAATTATACATCGAAGACTTGGTAGACGATTTCTGCGACAATTATATCATGCCGTGTGTACAGGCTAACGCTGTTTACGAAAATAAATATTTGCTTGGCACTTCCATGGCCCGGCCGGCCATCGCCAAACGCCTGGTAGAGGTTGCCCGCAAAGAAGGCGCCTCCGCCATCTGCCACGGCGCCACAGGCAAAGGCAACGACCAGATCCGTTTTGAATTGGGTATTAAAGCCCTGGCCCCTGACTTGAAAATCATTGCCCCCTGGCGTATGACCGACCTGTGGACCATGCAGTCCCGGGAAGACGAAATCGAATATTGCAAACAACATGGCATCCACCTTCCTTTCTCTGCCGATTCCAGCTACAGCCGGGACCGTAACCTGTGGCACATCAGCCACGAAGGCCTGGAACTGGAAGACCCAGCCAGTGAACCCAACTACAAGCACTTGCTGGTATTGGGCGTGGCCCCGGAAGAAGCCCCGGACGAAGGCGAATATGTGTCCATGGCTTTTGAAAAAGGCGTCCCCACCAGCGTCAACGGCCAATCCATGAAAGTTTCCGACATCATACGCAAACTGAACGAATTAGGGGGCAAACACGGCATCGGTATTGTAGACATTGTGGAAAACCGGGTCGTCGGCATGAAGTCCCGGGGCGTATATGAAACCCCTGGCGGAACCATCCTTATGGAAGCCCACCAGCAATTGGAAGAGCTGGTTTTAGACCGGGCCACCATGGAAGTGAAAAAGGATATGGGCAATAAAATGGCACAGATCGTATATGAAGGAAAATGGTTCACCCCCCTAAGGGAAGCCGTGCAGGCTTTTGTAGCCTCCACCCAGGAGTATGTGACCGGCGAAGTAAAATTCAAATTATATAAAGGCAACATTATCAAAGCCGGCACTACCTCCCCCTATTCCCTCTACAGCGAATCCCTGGCTTCTTTTACCACCGGCGATTTGTATGACCACCACGATGCTGACGGGTTCATTACCTTGTTCGGCCTTCCGCTAAAAGTCCGGGCAATGAAAATGGCCCAGCTGGCCAAACAATAATTCCACAATTTGTGCCTTCCGGCCTTGGATAACGTGCAATTAAACCCGCAAACCATGGCAAAAGGCTGCTGCAAGGTTTAAAGGTCCCATCTTGCAACAGCCTTTTTTATTTTTCTTCTTTTTCTGCCTGTACATGCGGTAACCGTTAAAAGCATGACAGGCTTGCCTGCCCGACGGCAAACAAGCCTGGATTCCGTTCTTGCTTCTGCTTACTGCATATATTTCCTTAACACTGCCATAAAAATTTCCATGTCGATCGGTTTAGCAATATGGGCGTTCATCCCACTTTTTAAAGCCATTTCCTTGTCCTCGTCCATGGCATTGGCCGTCATAGCGATAATAGGCAAGTCCTTTACGTCCTCCCTGGGTAAAAGCCGGATGGCCTTGGTGGCTTCATAACCGTCCATGACCGGCATCTGCACATCCATCAGGATCCCTTGATAATAGTACTCTTCTGCATTTCTTACCATCTCCACCGCATCCGTCCCGTCTGGGGCTGTCTCCACCACAAAACCTGCCTCTGACAAAATCTCTTCCGCAATTTCCCGGTTTAGCTCATTATCCTCCACCAGCAGGATCCGTTTGCCGCCAAAATCGGCCATTGTCCAGGAAGGCACCTCTTCTTCCCGTTCCACCAAACGGTTTGCTGTCAAAAGGGCCGATTTTAAATCAGACATAAACAATGGTTTGGCACAGAAAGCCGTGACCCCAATGGCTTTCGCCTCTTCTTCAATATCCGACCAGTCATAGGCGGTCAAAATCAGGATGGGCACCTCGTTGCCTACAGCCTCCATAATCCTTCTGGCCGTTTCCATGCCGCTTAATTCCGGCATCTGCCAGTCAATAATGTAAGTGTGGTAGGAATCGCCTTCCTCCTTGGCGCTCTTTGCCCGGTATATTGCCTCCCGGCCGGAAGTCGTCCATTCTGCCCGCATTCCGATATGCTTGAGCATTTTACTTACGCTGTTACAGGTGTCAAAATCATCGTCTACCACCAGTACCCGCATGCCTACCAGTTCCTTGATCTCTGCGTCAACCTTTTCTGAATCCTGTAGTTTCAGGTTAAGTTCCACGATAAATTCGCTTCCCTTGCCTTTTTCACTCTTGACGGAAATGGTGCCACCCATCATGTCCACAATATTTTTTGTGATGGTCATGCCAAGCCCGGTACCTTGAATCCCGCTTTTTGTGGCGCTGGCTTCCCGTTCAAAAGGTTCAAAGATATGCTCCACAAACTCCGGCGACATACCGATGCCGTTGTCTTTAACCACAAAGACATACGTCCCATATCCCCGGCGGAACGCAGGCTTTTGACGGATCTGGAAACCTACCGCCCCCCCGGCAGGCGTGTATTTCACTGCATTGCTGATTAAGTTGACAAACACCTGGTTTAATTTCAGCGAGTCTGCAATAATATCTTCGTTCGCTATGTCGAAAGTGTCAATAAACAGCTCCAGCTGTTTTGCTTTCACCTGCGGCTGGATAATGTTTACCACCCCATGCATCAGCTCGGAAATATTGCACTCTTGTTCCTTGATCTGCACCTTCCCGCTCTCAATCCGGCTCATGTCTAAAATGTCGTTAATCAAACTGAGCAGATGGTTGCTGGAAGAAAGGACCTTGTTAAGGCAGTCTTTCACCTGGGCTTTGTTATCAATATGGGAAACGGCTATGGTGGTAAAACCGATAATTGCGTTCATAGGGGTACGGATATCGTGGGACATGTTGGACAGGAAAGTGGTTTTGGCATTATTGGCATACTGGGCCTGCAAAAGGGCCTCCTGCAAAGCCTGGGTCTGTTCCATCTGCTTTTTGATCTGCTCCGTAATATCCTTCGTCACCACCATGGCGATAATGTCTCCGGTAACGTCATCCTGTGTCATGATAAAAGATTGGCGGACGCAGATTTTCTCCCCTGATATGTTGGTACTCCAATATTCCACGTTTACTTCCGCGCGGCCTTTCTGGAAAGAATTTTTTAAATGGTCCAGCCCCACCGTAGCGCAAAAATCCTCCAATGACTCTTCTGCCACAAACTGTTCCCACAAGTGGAACCAATGGGAAGCTTTGCAAGGAGGTTCCAGCCCTACCCGGCGGAGCAAGGAAATCTTCTTCCCATCTACGATCCGGATAATGTCTTGGTCAATCCGGTCTTGGGTCAGGTTGAAGTCATAAGTGCAAAGGGAATCAGATGTAATCGCCACCCGGTATTGCCTCTCTTTCCGGTTGGCCAATGCAATCTCGGCCTGGATACGCAGTTCCTTTTCCTTGGCTTCTGTGGTATTGCGCCGAAGGAACAGCACCTTCGCCGCCTTCCCCCCTTTTTGCTCCAGGCAGACAATATCCAGCCGCTCCCACTCTACATGGCCCGTTTTCTCAATGTAATACTCGTAACATAAATCCTCCCCTTTTTCCTTCAGTTCATCGATAATGGACTGCCGGGCAAAAAGCTTTGGAAATTTCTGACGGTCTGCCTCTTCCCGTAAAAAGGAGCACAGATAGGAAGCAAAATCCTCATAGGCCCCGCTGGATGCAAAATGGTCCATTTCCGGCTGGGTACCCGCCAGATATTGGTATGTGCCGTTTTCTAAATCTGCCATAACAAAACGGGAAAACAAAATATTAATCCCTTTGACCACATAGGCCATTTCCTGGTTTTCCTTTTTCAGCCTCTTCCTTTCCCTCCGGTTACGGACAATCAGGATGACTACATAGACGGCAAAAAGGCCAAGCAGCATAAACTCCAGCATAATTCCCGCAGTATTTGCATTTTTCACCATCCTCTGGGTGACATTTTTAGGGAAGGTCTGTACAAGGACACAGTCGCTGTCCGGCAGGTAAAACACACAAATATTATCTGTTTTGCTGGACGGGCTACAGGCAAACGCCCCTTCCCCACCGTTAGCAAATACCGCTTTTGCCTGGTCAAAGGCGTCCTGGTCGATTACCCCATCCTCCTTTAACTGTTCCAGCAAGTCCCCTTCATATGCTTTACTGGCAGAGCAGGCAATCACATCCCCTCCCGATGTACAAAGGAACGCATCGGAAGCCTCCCCAAAATAAAAAGCATCCAGCATATCATGCAGATATGCCTCTGTCCAATAGATCCCCCGAAGGCCACCGGCTACCTCACCGTTAAAATAAACCGGATGATAAAAGCCAACTAAAGTGCCTTTGGTAATCCGGGAATTGAAAATGACAGACATGCCGCTTTTTCCCGCCATACTATTAATAAAATATTCACGGTCCGTAGCGCTGGAAACCTCCCCGTCCGAAGTCATGTTTACCCCGTCGGTGCTCACAAACCGGATTGCGTCAAAAGACGAACTTTCTTCCATCTCCTTTAGCATATCCGGCGTTACGGAAGGTTCCTGCATATTTTTTTCCAAAAAGTAGCTATAAATCCTGATTTCATTTTGAGCATTTTCAAATTCAGATGTTATATGTGCGGCGATTTGGCGCGTGGCGTCTGCCGCATAATTTAAATTCTGCCTCTCGATACGTCTGCTATTCTGTATGGTGTACCAGTAAAACAAAATAAGGATGAGAATCAGAAGCGCCAGTGCGTAAACAATATTTTGTAATGCTTTCCTCTTTTCATTCATCTGGGAATCCCTCCATCACATACGCTTTAAATCCAGAACTGCATACCTGTTGCCCATCCGCCAATATCCAAAAGGCCTCCGTCCCTGCCAGGGATTCCACCAGCGCTTTCCCTTCCTCCAAAGCCATGTTGAAAACCGCTGTGGACAAAGCATCCGCCTGGCCGCCGTCCGGGCAAAGGATGGTCACCGATTCATAATCCCGGCCGGGCATCAGCGTATCCGGGTTTATAATGTGATGGTAGCGCACCCCGTCTACCTCATAATACCGCTGATAGGTCCCGCTGGTAACCAGGGCCAGGTCCTGCAGGTTTAAGGCATATATATAGGCCTGCGGGCTGGAAGCGTCCGGGTTCTGAATCCCCACCCGCCAGGGCTTCCCGCCTTCTTTCACGCCAATCGCCTGAACATTCCCTCCAATACTGACCAGGGCGGAAGTGACCCCCATTTTCCGCAGCTTCTCGCAAATACGCTGGGCGGCATACCCTTTTGCCACCGCCCCCACGTCCAGCTTCATGGAAGGGTCCGACAAATATACGGTGGACTTTTCCCTGTCAATGACCAAATTTTCCATATCCGTATGGGCTGCCGCCTTTTCTAACATCCGTAGATCCGGCACCTGGGCCCTATCCGGCTCTGCCTGGCCATGCTCCCGATAATCATGCCAGATCGACAGCACGCTCCCCATGGCCACATTGACCATGCCCCCGGTCTTGCGGCATTCCTCCCGGGAAAATTCCAGGAGGTCCAGGATTTCCTTGTTTACCTGTACCGGGGTGATCCCCGCATTGTCGTTAACCGTTTTTATATTATTGATCCCTGGATAGCTTTCATAGATGTTGAACATCTGGTGATATGCCTCCAATTCCCGTTGAAACGCCTCTGCATACTCCTGAAATTGCTCCTCATCCCTGGCGTAAGCGGTAAAAATGGTAAAAGTGTCAAAATAATCAAAATATTGAGAGTCAAATTCTTTCCTGGGCGGTTCCCAACTGGCACATCCGGTCAAAGGCAGCAATAATGCCACGGCCTCCAACACGGCTAGGGCGGCTGAAACCAGTTTCTTCATACTTCCCCCTCTTTCCTGTCACGCCTACATGCCTTCCCCTTCCGTTTTCCCCATGGCCATCCTGTATATTTCCACCATCTCGCTTTTGCCCAATTCCCGGATCCCCGGCAATGTGCGGGTACCCATGTTGGTACATTTCTCGGCCAGTTCGCCGATCCGTTCCGGATCCACCCCCAATTCCCTTAAAGAGACGGGCATGTCCAGGCTTTTAAAGTAATCCTCCGTCGCCTGGATCCCAGCCACGGCCGTCCGGATCGGATGCTCAAAATCCATGTCTAAATTCCATACATTTACGGCGTATTGGGCAAACCGCCCCACATCCGACGGGCACACGAAACGGGCCCAGGAAGGCCATAAAGCTGAAAGCCCCGCCCCGTGGGCAATGGCCGGATACATTCCGGAAAGCTCATGCTCCAGCTGGTGGACCTGCATCATAAAGTCCCGCCCCGCCCCGGTCAAATCGTTGTGGGACCAGCTTCCCGCCCACATCAGGGATGCCCGGGCCTCATAGTCCGCCGGATTCTGGTCCGCCACACGGCCGGCTTCGATCACTGCTTTGAGCAGCCCCTCCGCCAACCGGTCGGTAACGGTTGTATCCTTTGTCTGGGTAAAATAACGCTCCAAGGTATGCATCATAATATCTACCGTGCCGCATCCGGTCTGGAAACGGTTTACCGAATATGTCAGCTCTGGGTTGCAGACCGCGAACAGCGGGCGGTGGGTAACGCTGTTAAATCCCCTCTTCAGCCCGGCTTCTTCATTGCTGATCACACAGGATGCGCTCATCTCGCTGCCGGAGGCTGACAATGTCAAAACCACCCCTACCGGCAGGGCCTTTTTTGGCGCCCCTTTTTTCAGAAAATAATCCCATACGTCGTCTTCCGGATTCCCAACGCCGTCAGCAATGCATTTAGCCGAGTCAATGACGCTTCCCCCGCCTACGGCCAGGATAAAGTCCACATTTTCCCGTTTACACAGCTCAATGCCCTCCCTGGCCAGGGAAAGGGCCGGGTTTGCATGGACGCCGCCCAAAAGCACTGCCTGGAGGCCCTGTGCCTCCAGGGCCTCCTGTATCAGGTCCAAAAGCCCGGATTTCTTTGCACTGCCGCCGCCATAGTGCACCAGCACCTTTTTCCCTCCATATTCTTTCACCAGCTTTCCTACCTGCAAATGGGTATCCTTACCGAAAATCACCCGGGTGGGTGCAAAAAACTCAAAATTTTTCATTTTTGTCCCCTTCCTTTATCCTTCTTTATTTTTCCTAATGGTTCCAATGCATTCTCCTGCAGGCATGGTATGACGCCCCATACAGCCACGCTCACCAAATCCGCACTTGCTTTTCATATATATTTTCCGGCAACATTTTCCGGTACAGGCGTTCCAGTTCCCCGGCTACGTTTGATTGGCCGGCCCCGTCCGTTTTCCGAAAGCCTTCTGCCGTTGGACTGGTATCATTTTTTTTCGCTAGATACAAAATTTCAAATTCCACCCCGAAAAGAAGTGACATTACCCCGGTTTCTACACATCCGTTCCTCAAATAAAAACGGATCCGCCGTTCCCTTTCCGTAAGCTCTGCTTCCCCTTTCGCGCTTTTCCGGCTTTCACACTCCAATAATATGCCATTCTCTTCTTTGTAAAACCCTTTTATCTTTTCCAGGCACCGGCTTCCGTAACCGCCTCCCCGGTAAGGCCCGCAAACCGCCAGATAATCCAGCAGCAAATATCCCCGCCCCCTGTCAGCCACAAAAAAAGCATAGCCAACCAGCATGTCCCCTTCGTAAAACCCCAGGCAGTCATAGATCCCTTCTGCCTGCATCCGCCGGATGGATGATAGCGGCTTCAGCTCACTGGCGGGAAAATCTTTCCTCATATGCCCCTCATAAACCGCCGCAACCTCTTGAGGGCCCATTTTCCGCAATATCTGCCTTTCTTCATGTTCCATTGCAAAGGGACACTCCTTCCTTAACTTCCTTAAACCGCATACGCGCCGCCCGCCAAACAGGGGCCATAACCTCCAGGGCCTGTGTATGTTTTACCGGGCGGGCCCTGGGGCTGCAGCCATTATGGTTTCCAGTATATCATAATGGCTGCATTCCTGCAATATTCGATGGCATTCTTGTAGAAATGGGGTAACTGGCAAAAGCGAAAAAGTTCCGGGCGCGGCAAACGCCCGGAACCTTTTCCATCTGGATTTTTTATAGCCGGCCCTATGGGCCCACACTGATAACCAGGTTTATTTTCGTCTCTGGCTTCACTTTCTTGCCTGCAGCCGGTTTCTGGGAAATTACACAGCCAGCCGGTACGGTATCGCTATGGGCCCGGCCCACGCTCCCAACCAAAAGCCCCTCATCCAAAATAGCTTCCTTGGCCTCTGCTTCCGGCATCCCCTCCACGTCAATCATGCTTATGTTTTTGGAGACCGTCCGCTCCCCCGAACCTACCACAACCGGGGATCCGCCTTCGGTCTCATTTTGCCTGGCGGCTTCTTCCTCGGATGCTTTTCTGGCGGCTTCTTCCGATGCCTGCCTGGCGGCTTCTTCTGACGCCTGCCTGGCTGCCTCTTCTTCCGACGCCCGCCTGGCGGCTTCTTCCGATGCCCGTCTGGCGGCCTCCTCTTCTGCCGCCTTTCTTGCTGCTTCTTCCGCCTGCCGGGACATTTCCTCTGACTGCTTCTTGGCCTCTTCCTGCCGGGAAGCTTCTTCCTCCCGCCGCCTTGTGTCATCGGCATCCGGCTGGGCCTTTGCTTGCTCCCTCCCTTTGCTGACTACTAATTTTACTTTGTCCCCCTTTTTCACTTCCGCATCCTGTGGGATGCTCTGGGAAATAACCTTCCCGGCAGGCACGGAATCGCTGTATGCCTGGGATACATCCCCCACGGCCAGGCCCAATCCCAGGATGGTACTCCTTGCCTCCGGTTCCGACATCAGCAGCACGTTTTTCATGTAAATCTTCTCCGCGCCTTTGCTGACCCGGACGGTAACATAAGAGCCTTTATTCCCCTCGGTACCTGCTGCCGGCGACTGCCCCACAACGGTACCTTTAGGCTTGTCGCTGGCTTCCTCCACCCAGTTGACGGCAAAACCTGCATCTTCCAGCTCCTTTTGTGCCTCCCCCCTGCCTTTCCCTGCCACATCGGGGATCTGCACCTTTACCGAAGCATCCCCTTCCTGCCCTTCCTGGTTCGCACAGACCGTAAGGATAATCTCCTTGCTTAGCTCAACGTTTTCCCCCGGCTCTTCGCTGATAGCCAGGACGGAATGGTACACCCCTTTCTCCTGGCTTTCTTCTATGATGATGTGCTGGAACCCTGCGTCTGACAAAAGTTTCTCTGCTTCTTCCTTCTGAAGGCCCTTCACCGACGGGATAACCCCTTTTTCCTTCCCTTTGCTGATACATACCATCAACGTGGTATTTTTCCTTACCTGGTTGCCCGCATTAACCCCCTGGAAGCAAACTACGTTTTCCGGGATCACTTCCGAATACGTCATCTGTTCCCTGGACATGTTCAGGAAATGATCTTTCAGGATTTTCTCCGCTTCGTCTGCCTCATCATTGACCACGTTTGGGACCCGCACCATATCTTTCTTTAATTCGCTTCTCTCTGACCCGATTTGCCCCTGGATTACCCCGGTAAAAATCAATGCCGCCACCAAAGCCACTGTGGCTACCCCCACCCCTGCCAGGCCAAAAAACCATTTGGGTATCTTCCCCAAATCCTTTTTATCCTTGGTTATAGCCCGTTCGCTGACCTCTTCTGACCCCAGCTCCCTGGCAAAGTCCACCATGGTCTGTGTCCTGTCCTGGATTTTTACGTTAAGGGCATTCATTAAAGCATTTTCCACCGGCTTGGGCAGCTTAACACCCAGCTTTGAAGGCCGTTTCAATTCATCCTGGACGCTCCGGTCCATGGCTTCTTCTGGCGTGGTGCCGGTCACCATCTTGTAAAGGACCGCCGCCAGCGCATACACATCCGTCCATGTCCCCTGATCCCCCCGGCTCCGGTATTGCTCCACCGGCGCATAACCTGGCTTAATGATAACCGACAGGCTCTTGCTATGCTTCGACGTGGCATAACGGGCCGCGCCAAAATCCAAAAGCTTTACTTTTAACCGGTCTGGCTCCTCCGGGTTTAACACATAAATATTGTCAGGGGCAATATCCCTGTGGAGGATCCCGGTTTTATGTACCTGCTCCATGGCCTGGGCGATCTGGAAAATGACCGGTAACGCCTGTTCCACCGGTATTTTCCCACGGGTATCCAAATAATCCTTAAGGCTCATACCCTCCAGATATTCCATGATAATATAGGAAGTCCCATTGGCTTCAAAACAGTCATAAATTTTCACAATGCCTGGTACCGAATCGAATTTTGCCAGGCGCCTTGCCTCGTCTAAGGTCTTTACCAGCCCTTCTTTAAACTGGTCTTTTTTATAGCCGGAATAAATGGTGATCCGCTCTTGCTGGGGCATCCGGGTGGCAAACTCACTGGGAAGGTATTCTTTGATGGCCACTTTCCACCCCATCAGGTAATCCCATCCGATATAGGTGACCCCGAAACCGCCAAAGCCCAGCACCTTGCCTACAATATACCGGTTATTAAGTATATATCCCGGCGTTATATGATAGGTCTGCTTTGCCGGGATCCCGTCAATGTACCCACAGTGAGGGCATATGTCAAACCCGTCGTCATATTCCTTCATGCATCCCATACATAATTTACTCATTTTGCCTCCCAAACCTCTTACGTTGGCCCAATATCCTGGTATAGTTTTTAATTCCGGTCAACTGGCCCTGTTTTTTCCGGTTCGCTATAGCCTCCTGGCCCGAAAGGAGATGTTTCCCCTTCATTCTTTTGTGGCGGCGCGGGGGTAGGCCTAATGTTTTCTTTCCCTTCCGGGTTGCGGGCTTCCTTTTCCGCTTCTTCCCGGGCCAATTCTTCCGACTCCCTTCGGGCTGCATCTTCCAGCTCCTTCTGGTACGCTTCCCTGGACGCTTTCCGGGCTGCCTCCTCAGCTTCCCTCTTCGCCTCGGATTCCTCTAACTGTTTCCTTGCCTCTTCGTCTGCCTTCCTCTGTGCGTCATCCGCTATCGGGCTGCCGGCTGGCTGCCCTTTCCCTTTGCTGACAACCAAATTAACCTTTGTCCCTTTATTTACCTTCGTGCCCGGGGAAAGGCTTTGGGAGATTACCACCCCCTTTGCCCGGTTGTCGGCCAACTGGCTAACTGAACCGACCTGAAGTCCCAATTGCTGGATAATGGCTTTTGCCTCGTCACCTGTCTTCCCCACGACATTTTCCATAACTGCCATCGCTTCGCCCTTGCTGACTTTAAGCGTTACAAACATCCCTTTTTCCAGCTCGTCCCCGGCCTTTGGCTCTTGCTCCAAAACATTCCCGATTTGTTTTTCCGAGTCGGCCTCCACAAGTTTGACGCCAAAACCCACTTTTTCTAACTGCCGGATTGCCTCGTCCTGGTTAATGCCGGTTACTCCGGGGACCGTGGCCTTCCCTTCTGCCCCCCCTTCTTCGGGTCCTTCCGGGCCGGGCCCTTCGTCGCCCCATCCGCCGACAGGGGGTGTATCCAGTTCATTTATACAGACTGTAATGATGATTGACGTATCTAAGCTGCAAACCGTCCCTTCTTCCGGCGAAACCCTTATGATTGTGTTATGGGGGCCATACCCTGGTTCTTCTTCCACTGCCACGTTTTCAAAGCCTGCCTCATGCAGCAGGCGTTCTCCCTCTTCTACCGATAAGTCTACGATTGGGGGGATTGCTGTTTCTTCCCCGGCCTCCTGCCCTTTCGCCCATGGCAGGTTTATACTTTTTATTTTTTCCATCCCCCCATACCGGACAAAAGCAAAGGCGGATAAGGAAACCACTGCCACCATGGCTGCCCCGGCCCCGGCGATATAGGCCCATCTGGGCAGAGGGGCTATTCCCTTTTTGTGGCCTTTCCCCTCTAAATCCCTGCAAAAATCATCTAACATTTTTGTCTCGTGGGACAAAGCCTTTTTCAATGCGTTAGCCATCTGTTTGGTTAATGGCGTCCCGTTACTTAATCTTTTTATCAGCGTCTTTTCATCTTCCGTGTCCATCCCCGTGGCAATCTGGCAGAATGTTTTCGCAAGGCCGAACACATCGGCCTCTCCGTCTACACTGCCATAATTTACAATCCCCGGTTTCCCGCTTATATAACGCCAGCTTCCAAAGTCTTTTAATACCAGGTTCCCTTTGTCTGCCATCCAAAAGGTATCTTGCCCGATAATCCCATGGTAAATGCCCAGTTTATGGCATTTATCCACCGCCCGGATTGCTTGGCGCATCAAGTCCATGATTTCCTGCTCCCTCGGCATCCTCCCTCCCAGCCATGTTTTCAGGCTCGGGGCCTCCGGCGCATCCATAACCGCATACGCCGTCCGGTTATCCTGGAATAGGGCATGGTAAGTCACTACGTCCTCTTCTTTATAAAGCCGGATCAATTCCCTGCTTTGGCCGCAAAATAGCCGCAGGCCTTCCAGGTATTGCTCCTTTTTCGCTTCATAGACGCTTACTTCTGCCCCGCCGGAACGGGTTGCACAATATCTGGGGAAATATTCCTGGACTTGCACCCTCCGCTCAAACAACGCGTCCCAACAATTATAAAATATATCAATATCCCTGGTCCGGATCACCGTGCCGATGATATAACGCCCCTGGAGGATCGTGCCAGGTGCCAGGCAAACGCCGCCATCCTGCGTAGCCTCCCCCCGATAACCGCAATTGGGGCAGGCATCGTTGTAATTATCCTGATATTCCTGCATGCAATTCAGACAACGTCTCATAATCCGTATCCCTCTCCGTACTCCATTTTCAAACTTTCTAGCTGTTCTTGAACCTGCTGAAATTCACGGTTGCTTTCTACATAAGCCTTCAGCATCCGTTTATTGAGGGACAGTCCATTGCCATTTTGAAGATTAAACACATCCTGGGCATTTTCCCCCATTAAATAAAATACCAAACTGTCAGCCGCTGCCTTCTCCTCCCCTTTCAAAGAGCCGTTAATGCTCCAGAAATGGGTAAACTGGCCTTTGACCTTGCCTTCTTCTTGCAATTTTGTCAACACTACCATTTCGTAAATCCCGCCCAGGCTGGCCTGGACGATTTCGTAATCGTCCGTATCCCCCAGATAATAAGCTTTCTCCCTTTTTAAAAAAGGCTCATACCCTTTTTCGCCAACATCTGCCTTCTGAAACTCTGTTGCCCCTTCCGGGGCCTGAAACGCCTCCCGGTACATCTCCCGGTGCTTCGCGCTGACACAATAACTGGGTACCCCTTCATACTGGAGCCTTTCCAGCCCGCAGGCATTAGGCAACTCCTTCGTATCCGGGACCATATGGGTGTTAACATACAGGACGGGCGCCCGAAAGGCAATGGGGATCTGCTTTTTCTCCTTGGCAAAATGCGATTTAAATTCCTTATCTTCCAGAAAATAATAATCGCTTTTGTCTATGGTGCCATAGGTGATTTCCAGTTTCCCCAGCTTACCCCAAAGGCCTTTGTCCTCCTTAGATATGCCACTGGTTTCAAAAACCTCCGGGAGGGTACCGTCTGACGCCATCCGGGCCAAATCTTCCGGATACCCTTCCCAATCCTGGGCAACTAGCATGGACACTTTGACCTTTTCAAATTTGCCCCTATATTCCTTTAGCATTTCCTTCATCATATCCCGGGAAGGTTCCCGTTCCATAAGGTTCCTCTCTTCCAGCTCTCCCCCCATGGTACCGGCATTCCGGATTTCTTCGTTTTTCTGCCCGTTGACGTCTGGTATCTGCACCGATAACTGTGCCTGGATCCGGTAAAGGGCCAGCTGTTTTTGCCGATATACGCCTCCGCAGATAAAAAACGCCCCTAATATAGCCAAACACACCCCGGTTATGCCTAAACCGCGGATCCGTTTCCTCCTTTTCAGCTCTGATTTGACGCTCAATACTTTGGTTTGGTTTTGAAGCGCTTCCTGAAATTGATCCACATTTTGGAACCGTAGCTCCTGGTTAAGGGCCATGGCCCTCAAAATACTGTCTTCCAAGTATTGGGGCAATCCCTTTACAAAGCGGCTTGGCGGCACCAAGCGGTCTTCCACAAGGCGGTTTACCGATTCTTCCGGCCTTTCCCCGGTAATGGCGCAGTATAATACGGCACCCACCGCATAAATATCCGTCCACGGCCCTTGTTTGCTTTTATTCCGGTACTGTTCCGGCGGTGCGTAGCCCGGCTTTAATATTATAGACAATGTCTTTTCCTCGTCGCCGGAAGAAAACCTGGCAGCCCCAAAGTCTATCAGCTTTACCCGGTACTGGCTGGCCCCCGGCGCGTCTAAGACTAAAAAAATATTGTCTGGGCTTACGTCCCGGTGGATGATCTTCTCTTTATGTAATTCCCGCAAAGCGCCCAGGACGGAAACCGCCACCCCTACTGCCGTCCCACAGTCCACCCGCCCGCCACAATCTTCTATATATTGTTTATAAGAAATGCCTTCCAAAAACTCCATGACAATATAGGCCGTATTGTTTTCCTCAAAAAATTCATGGACGTTGACAATATGGGGATGGGTGTTAAAACGGGCCATGTGCCTTGCTTCTGCCAAAAACCGGACCTTGCCGTTCTGAAATTCATCGGCACGGCTTCCGGAATAAATAATAACGGCCTTTTCGGCCGGAACCCGGTTGACAATCCCATTGGGATAGTATTCTTTAATGGCCACCTTTTTTTCCAAAGTGCGGTCCCATGCCCGGTAAGTAATGCCAAACCCGCCGAACCCCACCGTGGTGCCTACAATATAACGGCCATGCAGAATGGTGCCTGGATGCAGGTGGTAAGCCTCGTCCGGAAGCGTCCCCGGTATATACCCGCAGTAAGGGCATACGCCATAAGCAGCCTCAAAAGGCTTCATGCAGTTTAAGCAAAGCATCCCTTGATCCTCCTACCTTCCTAGGTATTTCATTAAAATCACTGTGGTATTGTCCTGCCCTCTCACCCCATACCGCATAGCCATACTGGTCATCCGGTCCGCGGCAATATCCATGTCTATGTCATTGTCCCGCACCATAGCCAATATCTGGCTATCCGAAAGGCTTTTGCTGATGCCGTCGCTGCATAGCATAACCACATCCCCTTCCTGCAAACGGACAGGGGCTTGGCTTACGTCTACCATAGCCAGCTGGCCCATCCCAATATAGCTGACCAGTGCCTCTGCCTGGCGGCTCATAGATTCCCGGTCATAGGTATCCCGGTTAATTAAGCCGTTTTCTAAGTTCAGTTTTAATGTGAGGCGGTAATTATGCTCTCGGTTGACCGGCTGGATGCTGTTATTGTGGATCAGGTAAATCTTGCTGTCCCCAACGGATACCCAATACATCTGGTTGCCCTGGCAGTAAGCGGCCACCAAAGTGGTCCCGCATTTCAACGGGCCGCCGGCATGATTCTTCAGCCCTGCCACCACCTGGTTCATCCGCCCTACTTCCTTCACTAAAAATTCCGGAACGTTTGTAATCCCCCGCTCATTACGGAAATCCTGCACCAGCTGGTCTACCGCCGCTTTACTGGCCTGTTCTCCGCCTTCCATGCCCCCCATCCCGTCGCAGATAGCCGAAAATGCACAGTCGCTCCCCATATAGTAATATCCCAAATCCTGCTGATAATCCCTGGTTCCAATAATACCGCTAGAACCCATTTCAAAGAAAGGGTTTTCTTCCTTTATTTCCTTTATAATATTCATGCTTCATCCCGTCCCTGTCCAATGCTTTTCGCAAATCTAATGATGAAAAATTGGCTGAAACACTGAAATACCGTAAAGCCCTTCCATCATAAAATAAACGTAAGTAAAGTTGCACCCTACGAAATTCATAAGGTGCAATCAATCCTTTCATAATTTAATTATAGTATAACCTTTGAAGCCATGAATGTCAATTTTATCCTTTCTTTTTCAAACGGCCCGGCTGCGGCCGTTCCAGAAAATTCAAGGGTCATATAAGTTACCCTTCCATCTGCCTTCCCAAAAAACCGGCCGCCGTTGTTACCAGTTTTAATTCCATGTCGCCGAACTTCACTTTCATATCCCGGCTCAAAAGGACTACCGCACCGATAGCGTCACCTTCGCAAATAATAGGCGTCACCGCCTCATACGTGACGCCCTCCATTTCTTCAGCAGCAATAGGCACAAACTGTTTATCGTCCTTGGATGCGACAACCGTCTCCCGCTCATTGATTAAATGTTCCAACTGTTTACTGATGTTTTTTTGGAGCAAATCTTTTTTCGGCCCCCCTGCCACAGCAATAATCTGATCCCGGTCAGTAATGCAGACCATCATGCCTGTAGATTGTGCCATTGCTTCCGCATACTGTACGGCAAAAGCTGTCAGTTCTACCATGGGGGAATATTTCTTTAAAATAATCTCCCCTTCCCTGTCAGTAAATATCTCCAGCGGCGTACCCTCCCGCAAACGTAGCGTTCTCCTTATTTCCTTTGGTATTACAACACGTCCAAGGTCGTCTATTCTTCTCACAATTCCCGTAGCTTTCATAGAAAAATTCCTCCATTTTGCATGATCTGTATCAGTAGCTGATGCTTTACTACATGTAGTATTTGTAAAATGGGGGAATTTATACGAAACATTTTTCTTTGTCATTCAACGGAAAATATCACCAAATTACATAACTTCTGCCGTTGCGCCCTCTGCCTTGCAAAAAACGGCTGCCCCTATCCATGGTTCTGGGCAGTATTTTTGCAACAAACAAAAAATCCCTTGTATTTACAAGGGATTCAAAGAGCGACAGACGGGACTCGAACCCGCGACCCCGACCTTGGCAAGGTCGTACTCCACCAACTGAGCCACTGTCGCTTATATTAAGGATCACATGTACCCTCAAAACCACATATTGAAACAAGCCATCCAAAACCATCCAGCCAAG
>CAJUDH010000005.1 GCA_910584845.1 uncultured Lachnospiraceae bacterium | reverse complement strand
GCCAATCGGGAAGTTAATGCATGACTTCTCCTGCACAGACGCAGCGGATATGTATTATGGGACACTGGCAGACAGGGTGAGGTTTTTCAAAGAGAGCAAGGAGGGAATCGAAATTATGTGCCGGGCTATGGAAGATATGAGGAATCAGACATTGAAAGAGGGAGCAATCAATTCCGCAAAGAGAATGTTGGCAGATGGGATTTTGACACTTGAAAAAATTGCGGAATACGCAGGACTTCCACTTGACGAAGTGAAAAAACTGAAGGCAGAACGGACAGCATAGTAAGACCATAGGCCGGGAATCTAAAAATAGGTTCCCGGCCTTATTTTTTTGTCCTGAAATGTAAATTTTTTGTGAATTTGATTAAAAAGTCCTTTACAAAACGTCTCTGGGAAATCGGTGAAGAAATATATCGTCAGCAAAGAGAAAAGGGTATACGTGTGTCAAGAAGTTGGTCAATGGAGGTAAAAAGAATTTTGGACATAGGGGGGCATTGGATGTCTGGAGGCTTTATATAATAATGTTTGGGGTATTCCGGAAGTATTTTTAGTATAATTGTTGGTTAAAAACAAGATAAGTAAAATATTAATATAACAATATTTTAACAACAAAATTTATGTTATGCCATACTGGGCCAATAAAGCGCTCTCCATTGAAAAAAACGGGGGGGCGCCTGCAATACAGGCAGAAACCGTATTTAACGAGTATTACCATGGGTTAAACGCACCGGATGAAAAGGGGAAATACCTTTTTTTACAGAAAGGGGGGCAGGGCAAACTATATACTTACTGCAACAAAGATAAAACCGTTTTAGTGTACGACCCAAAAACAAAAGGATTGTCCCGGTGCCAAATCCAGGTATCCGACGAAGACTATATGGAATTTGCCATGCAGTCCGGGACTTTGGTTGAGCAGGAAGGCAGCATAAATCGATTCATAAAACTATTGGTGAAAGGTAAGGGCCGAAAGGAAGAAAAAACAAACTATGATAGCCAGGGGGACGGGACGGCTATCTATAAAAAGATAGGGGAACTGATACAATGAAAGGCAGGCATCCCTTTTCGCCCCATTGAAAAGCGATATAAAACGGCCTGTTTCAGCCTTCCATTTATCAGGGGAAGGGAGATTGAAAATGTTTTGGCACGCTACGGGAGGGGGAGGATGGCCATAGGCAGGAAAGGGGATCGGCCAGATCTATGGGAATGGGGAAAAAATAAAAACCTGTTGTCCGAATTGGAAAGAAGCCTGGAACAATATGATACTATTTTTTTGGTTCTGGACGAACAAAAAGAATTTTCTTATTTATGGGAACAGTACCATAAGGCAGGAAAACACAAGGAAGGAAAAAAGGATATTATGTGTATGGTGAAAGAGGGCACGGATCGGAAGGAAGGCCCGATTTACCACCGGATTTCGAGGCAGGAGGCAGAGAAGTTGGAAGACTTGTACTATACATATGAGTTTTCTGATAAATTCCGTATCCTTTCCGAACCGGGTAATTTCGCAACTATATTTAATCTGGCAAACGCCTGCTCATCTGTATCGCCTCCAGGGCCTATGAAGCCATGGTGCGGCAGCTGCGCCAGATGGGGTATCCGGGGCGCGTGGAAAAACTGGTTGATTATAACACGTTTGCCGAGTATTCCCTGACTGAGGAAACCATCCGGCGAAAAACACAGCGCCTGGCAAGAGGGCTTAAAATATTAGAAAGAATAAGAAAACAATATAAGCATGGTTTCTATCTTATTTGCCCCTTTTCGGCATTAGGGGACGTTTATTATGCTATGGCATATTTGCCCGCCTACCTGGAAAAAAACCATATTCAGGACTATGTGGCTGTCACAGTGGGCGGGGCATGTTCGGACATCGCCCATATGTTCGCGTGCACAAGCCGGGAAACATTGGACCAGAAAGATATGGATGAGCTGGTACAGGCAGTGCTTTTTACAAGGGCCAGGGATGCTTTTATTGCACACCATGACAGGCCATACGGCAACCTGCTGATAAACGCCTTACATAAAAAGCTGGTCCCTTTTGAACTATTGTACCGGTGCGGCGTATTCGGGCTGGAAAAAAGCTGCGCTTCGTCCCAGCCTACATGTTTGCAGGCGTTTGCAGGGCGCGGTTCTATGGGGAAAGGCACGTCTGTGATCTTTGCCCCCTATGCGAAATCCGTGGCAGGCATTGGCAGGCATGTATGGCAGCAGGCTATTTCCCATTACCGGAAAAAAGGGTTTCAGGTGTATACCAATGTTTCGGGGGAAGAAGAACCGTTGCCGGGGACGTCCCCTTTGAGGGCCAGCCTGATGCAGTTTAGGTCAGCAGTGGAGTGGGCGGGGGCGTTTGTCGGCATCCGGAGTGGATTGTGCGATGTGATAAAGGATGCACATTGCCATAAAGTAGCCTTGTTTCCGGACTGCTATTACAGCAATACCGGGTGGAAGGTGGCCGATTTTTTTCATCTGGACGGGTGGGAAAATATCGTAGTCCGGGAAAACCAGTTTCGCTATCAGGACGGAGGGGGATATGCCCAAAAATGAGCTGATTTTATCTACGCTAGCCAAAACGTGGATCTTTGACCTGGACGGGACGACGGTAAAGCATAACGGCTATAAGACAGGCGGGGGAGATTCTCTGCTTCCAGGGGCAAAAGAATATTTGGACGGGATTCCCGCAGAAGACAAGGTCGTTATTGTTACGTCAAGAAAACCGGAATATAAGGAAGAAACTTTAAAGTTCCTGAAAGAGGCCGGGATACGGTATGACCATATTTTGTTTGACATGCCAATGGGGGAACGGATCCTGGTCAATGACCGGAAGCCATCGGGGCTTGATATGGCTGTTGCTTTGAATGTGGACAGGGACCGGTTTTTTCTTCCCAAGATTATAAGAAAAGGGTAGGGTATGCATCAAATAGGAGAGAAGACAAAGGCAGGGCCGGCATTTCTGGTTACAGGGGCTACAGGCTTGATTGGCAGTTCCGTGGTGAGGCAGGCCCTTAAGGGGGGAGGGCCCTGCTGTTTTATTTTGCCAGTCCGCAACCGGGACAAAGCAGCAAAAATATATGGGGATTTGGAGGGGCCGGATTGCCGGAAACTGCATTTTGTGGAAACGCAGCTTGAAACCATCAGCCCGGAACAATTCCCTATGCCCATTGACTATGTGGTCCACTGTGCCTGTGTTACCCAGCCGGCAGATATGGCGGCATATCCGGTAGAGACAGCGGACAGCATTGTGGTTGGGACCAAAAATGTTTTGGAGGTTGCCCGTAAAAAACAGGTAAAATCCATGGTGTACCTATCTTCCATGGAGGTTTATGGAAGGGTGGAGGATACGGGGGGGCTTGTCAAGGAGAACCAGCTTGGGGCCCTTGACCTTAAGGCGCCAAGGAGCAGCTATTCCATGGGTAAACGCATGGCAGAACATTACTGTTATATTTACCACCACGAATACAAAGTCCCGGTGAAGGTAGCCAGGCTTGCCCAGACTTTCGGTAAAGGCGTCCGCCCCGGGGATAGCCGGGTATATATGCAGTTTGCCCGGGCCGCCTATGAGGGCAAGGATATTGTCCTGAAGACCACGGGGGATTCCATGGGGAATTATTGTGCCATAGACGATGCCATAGAAGGGATTTTTACCATTTTATACAAAGGGGGGGACGGGGAGGCCTACAATGTGGTCCACGAGGCCAATACGATGCGGATCCGCAACATGGCGGAGCTGGTAGCCGGGCGGCTGACAGGGGGCAAAAGCCGGGTCAGGATAGAGGCAGGGGGGCCGGATAAAAACAGCTATGCGCCGGATACCGGGCTAAGGCTTTCCGGTGAGAAGCTAAGGGGGCTGGGATGGGCCCCGAGAAAAAACCTAGAGGAGATGTACCGGGATATGATAGGGGAATTGGGCAGGATTACATAAGCCCGGCCCCGGAAGATCAAAAAAGGCCGCCCTGCGGCCGCCCCGGTGGGGGGCAGATACAGGGAAGCCGTTCGGATGCCATTGTTTTTAGGGGGCGGAAGTGAAAAGCCCTGCCATAGAGGTACCCGCCGCAGAAAGCTATTGGGACCGGTCAGGGATTTTCCTGAAGGATATCCAGCAGTTTATATTCCTCCACCCTCTGGGCTACCTGCGCCCAGGTGATGCCGGAGCAGACAAATTGAAAGTCGTCCTCGATGCGCTCCTGCTCGGCCCGGATCTGCGGCACATCTTCCAGCTTACCGGCACCGGTACGGACGTAGTAGTCGGGAAGCAAGGCGCAGCCGACGATGCTGCTTTCTGCAGCCGGGGGCTCTTGTTTTTGGACTAAGGCGCTTAATAATCGCAGGTGGTTGTCCAAATAACCGTTCAGTTCCAGATGTACCCCCATCATACCGTTCAGGTCGAACACCTGAAAAGGCGCGCCGCCGGGGACGTCAACCTGGCCTCCGGCATAGAAGGCTTCCGAGTCCCCCAGTTCATAAAGCGCGTTGCAAATATCCATAAGCTGGCCGTACTCCGTCTGGGTAACCGGCTCCTGGAAAGACTTAAGCATCGTGTCCAAAGCCCAGCCCAGCTTGCCCAGCACTTCACAGCCAGGGAGCTTGCCCAGCCGTTCCCCCAGTTTGACCAGCCGGGCAATGGACAAAAGGCCCCATATCCGGATTTGGGGGTCTTCCAGCCCTTCCGCTTTTTCGTCTATTTCAGAAGGGGTATCGTTGTAAAGCAAAGGGGCGTCTTCCAGGGCGCCGATGCGGCCGGAGCAGTCACTGACAATTTCTTTGTGGAAAAGCCGGTTTTTGCTTGCTTTCTGATAAACGTCATCGGTCGCGCTGTAAATGGTGTCTGCCCGGTTCAGCCACAGGACGGCGCTGTTTAGGTCGCCGTTGTCCATGGCAGCCACGCCCAGGTCATAGTAGGCCCTGGCCAATCCGTCCCAGTCCTTTTTTTCCAGGCACTTTTCCAGGCGTTCCCGGGGGTCTTTTTTCTTTTGGAACAAATCAAACATAGTACTTCATCTCCTGTTTCTGTTTTGGCCATAAAACGGCTTTATGCCATTATAGCCGAACCGGATGACAATTGCAACAGGGCACAGGCAATTTCCATGAGGTGATTTAACAGGAAAGGCGTGGCGGAAAGGAATCGGCCGGGCTAAAACGTAAGGCGCATCTGATACCAGCTTACATTCCCGTGGGCAGAGGAAGACAAGCCTTCATTGACAAACCCAAATGTAGCATAATAATGTAAAAGCTTTTCCTTGCATGTCAAAACCAGGCCTTTCCGGCCTTGGCTGCGGGATACTTCGGCTACATGGCGAAGCAGCATTCCGGCACAGCCCCGGCGCCGGTAGCCCGGGATAACGTCCACGCCGAAAATCATCTGCCATGCCCCATGTTCCTGGTGAAGGCTGGCCTGCCCATACATTTCGTCCCGTAAATCCGGCTCGTCGGTTACCATCCCATTGACAAAACCAATGATTTGGCAGCCGTCCGATAATAGCCAGAAATGACGGGGGTAGTGTATCAGCCTCTGCTCAAAAGACTGGCGGGTGGCGGCTTCGGCTTCTGGAAAACATTCTTGTTCTATTTTTACAATATGGTCAAGGTCCTGCAGCGTTGCTGTCCGGATGGTCATTTGGGTATTTCCCCCTTTCTTCTGCTGTGTACTCCCATAACCCCTTTTGCGCCTGCCTTTGCGGCTGATTTTCCGCCATATGCCCATAAATTTCATCTGCATACGTTTACGTGTAAACTTCATCCATCATGTACGGCCGGCAAAAACCATATCACAAAGCCAGGCACAAAGGGGCTTTGAGGGTACGTTGCCTTTTTCCTTTTTTAAGTTTTCCGGTTTCCCCTCTTTTTGAAAAGGGCTCCGGGCCCGGTTTCTGTGGGATAACAAAAACTAGGGACAGTATATACAAAATAACGGGAAATTTCAACGGTATTTTTGAAAAACGGCCGGTTTGCGGCAACCATGCAGGCGGCGCCGGCAAACATGGCATTTTCCTGAAACATGCTTAGCTTGCAAAGGCCGCAGGCAATGAATAGGATAAGGCAAAATGGAGACAGTATTACAGAAAAGCATATCCTTTTCATAGGGCTGCCAAGGAAGGAGTTTAACACATGCAGAAAGGAAAAGCCAGTATACAATTTGAACATCCGGCCTATATTGTGTCCACGGCCTCAGTGGCCGGAAAAAAGGAAGGCGAAGGGCCTTTGGGAAAATCCATAGACGTAGTGGAACAAGACCCCATGTTCGGGTCGGAGACCTGGGAACAGGCAGAGTCCGCCATGCAAAAACAGGCGGCGGACCTGGCCCTGGAAAAAGGGGACATTCACCGCAGGGAGATCCGGTATTTATTTGCCGGCGACCTGTTAGGGCAGCTGATCGCCACCTCTTTTGGCACGGTAGACCTGGAAATCCCTTTGTTCGGCCTTTACGGCGCCTGTTCCACCATGGGGGAGGCCTTAAGCCTGGGGGCCATGTGCATTGACGCCAAACATGGGGATAAGGTGATGGCCATCGCTTCCAGCCATTATGCCACGGCGGAGAAACAGTTCCGCTTCCCCTTAGGCTACGGCAACCAGAGGCCGAAAAGCGCTACCTGGACCGTTACCGGCTGTGGGGCGGTGGTGCTGTCGGCAAAAGGGAAAAAAGGCCAGGTGAAGGTTACGGGGATTACCACCGGACGGATGGTTGACCTGGGGACTAAGGATTCCATGAATATGGGGGCAGCCATGGCGCCTGCCGCCTGGGATACCATTAAGCAGAATTTCCAGGACTTTGGCGTGGACGAAGGGTGGTACGACAAAATCATAACCGGGGACTTGGGGGAAGTGGGAAAAAAGATCCTGTTGGATTTCATGAAAAACGAAGGCCACGACCTGTCGGAAAAACATACGGACTGTGGGCTGGAAATTTATGATAACATGGCCCAGGACACCCATTCCGGCGGGAGTGGCTGCGGCTGCGCGGCCGTGACGCTGTGTGCCGGCATCCTGCCCCGCCTGCTGGACGGCACATGGAAACGGGTCTTGTTTGTGCCGACGGGGGCGCTGCTGTCTACAGTCAGCTACAATGAGGGCCAAAGCATCCCTGGCATAGCCCACGGGGTGATCCTGGAACGGTAACGGTTTTAGGGAGTTTACGTCAATGAAAGATGGCAGCGCCTGACGGGATTTGCTGTAAAAACGGTACAGGCAAGTTTGAGGGCACATGCCAAAGAACGGAGGAAAGGATGGAACTGATCAAAGCATTTATAATAGGAGGGGGGATCTGCGCGCTGGTACAGGTTCTGCTCAATAAGACAAAATTAATGCCGGGGCGTGTGATGGTGCTTTTGGTGGTAACAGGGGCAATCCTTGGCTGGATGGGGATTTACGAGCCCTTTTCCCAATGGGCCGGCGCCGGCGCTTCGGTGCCGTTGCTGGGTTTCGGAAATACTTTGTGGAAAGGGGTAGCAAAGAGCCTGGGTGAAGAAGGGTTTTTAGGTATATTTAAGGGCGGCCTTACGGCCAGTTCTGCCGGAATAGCCGGCGCTATTATTTTTGGCTATTTGGGTTCCCTGGCTTTTAAGCCTAAAATGAAGAAATAGGCGGGGACAGAAGGGGCAAACCAATACGGTCCGGCAATTGCCGGACCGTATTGGTTTTTAGTCCCTCCCGGGCCCGTTGGATATGCCGGGGCCGGAATAGCCGGCGCCGGGGGAAACATACCCGGGCCCGATGGGCTTGGGCTCATTGTTTTCCACGCTTTCCGGCGGCTGGTCATTGTTTTCTTCCGTGGGGGAGATGATGGCCGCTTCATGTCCGGGGCAATACCGGCCGGGCATTCCGAAGGGGGAGTCGTCGGTGCTCCCTTCAGTCTCGGAAGGCAGTGCAATGCGGATCAAGGAAGCGCGGGGGCACCAGGTACCCGGCAAAAGCCCCGTAGAGGAGCACAGGGTTACCCGCACATGAATGTCGCACATTTCCGTGGGGACAGTGCCTTTGGCAAAATATTCCGTATAGGAAGCGTTGCCCCGGGGGTCGCTGGAGCAGACGCCGGGAATGGCCAACTTGCCTGATTTGCGGCAGATTTCCGCTGTCTCTATGCTGTCTGGCACTTCAAAACCGGGATCCGGCAGGTTTTCGTGCACCCGGGTCATGATTTTACGCCAGATCCCTTTGTGGAAAGAAGTATTGCCGTTAATCCCCCCCAGTTTTTGGTTGTTGTCACAGCCGGCCCAGACGCCGGCAGTATAATAGGGGGTGTAGCCGACAAACCAAATATCCACATTTTTCGTAGTGGTGCCGCTTTTGCCTGCGTTGGACATGCCGGGGATGTTGGCAGCCATGCTGGTGGCGTTGACGCTGACACCGGAACGGGAAAATTTGCGGTTGCTTTCCATGGAATCCGCCATGGCATCGGTGAGCAGGAAGGCCGTGGAGTCTTTAAGGACCCGGTGGGTTTCCGGCTCGTTGTCAATCAGGATTTTGCCGTTGTGGTCCAGTATCTTTGTGAAAAATATGGGCTTTGTGTAAACGCCGTTGTTGGCGATGGAGGCGTAGGCAGCCGTCAGCTCCAGGTTGGAAACGCCTTTGGTAATGCCGCCCAAAGCCGTAGCGGCGTTTAAGTCGGTGTCGGTCAGCGAGGTGATGCCGAAATTTTTGGCATATTCCACCCCCAGCTGGGGCCTGACCGTCTCCATCAGGCACCGGACGGCCACGATATTCATGGAATAGATAATGCCGTCCCGGATGCTGGAATACCCCAAATACCCCTGGCTGTACCAGTTGGAAAACGTTTTATTCCCCACGGTATAAGGCTCGTCATAATAAACCGTGCCTAAGGTAGCCCCACAGGTGTCGATGGCAGGGGCGAAAGCGGTAATGACTTTAAAGGCGGAGCCAGGCTGGCGGGTGGTGTTGGTGGCCCGGTTCAGGGTGAGGCTGCTGGTTTTGACGCCCCGGCCCCCGCTGATTGCTTTGACCTGGCCGGTCCGCTGGTCCATAAGCACAAAGGAAACCTGGGGCTGCAGGATTTTTGTCAACTTCTCGCCGATAACGGTGTCCCCTTCCTGGAGCAGGTATTCCTTATAGGCGTCTACGTCTGCCTGGGCGGCTTCTTCCGAGTTGTAAAGGCCGTCGTAAGAGTCGTGGCGTACGGACCGGTGCCATTTTTGGATGTTTTTTTCCGAAAAATGTTCCGTAGTGCCGTCCGGGTGCGTCACAGACAGACGGTATTCAATGGAGTAGCGGGTGACCGTGTAGTTGTCCGGGTTGTTAACCTCTTCGTCCACAATGGCCTGCAGCACCGGATCCTGGGTGGTATGGATTTGAAGGCCCCCGCCGTAAAGCAGGTTGTGGGCCTGTGTTTCCGAATAGCCCAGCTTTTCCATCAGGGTGTCTTTCACTTGCTGGGTCAGCTCGTCGGTAAAATAGCTGTAGGGGGTGGCGCTTTCCCGGGCTACTAAGTTCACATCCTGGATGCGGGCGTACACGTCGTCCGCCAGGGCCGCTTCCTGCTGGTATTTTTCGATATAGCCCTGCTCGAACATGTATTGCAGGATAATGGCCCTGCGTTCCGCGTTGTTTTCCGGATGGAGGATGGGGTCGTACTTGGAAGGGCTTTGGGTGATGCCGGCAAGGACTGCCGATTCCGACAAGGTAAGTTCGGATACTTCCTTGTCAAAATACCGGCGGGCCGCTACCTTGACCCCCAGGGCGTTGTTCCCTAAATTGATGGTGTTTAAATAATTGGTAAGGATCAGTGTTTTGTCCATGGACTTGCTAAGCTGCAGGGCCAGGTACTGCTCCTGAAGCTTTCGCTCCAGCTTGGCCCCAAAGCTTGGTTCCATGCCGCCGTTAAAGACATTGTTTTTAATCAGCTGCTGGGTCAGGGTACTGCCCCCGCCCCGGTTTTCGCCGGTGAGCACGCCTACGGCGGCACGGGAAATGGAACGGAGGTCGATCCCGTTGTGGATCCAGAAACGGGAGTCTTCAATGGCGACAAATGCATTGATCAAATCTTTGGGAAGCTCGTCATAGGAAGCTTCTTCCCGGTTGGCCCCGGCCATCACCAGGGTGTCGGTTAGGTTGCCTGCGCTGTCATAGACGGTGGTGGCATAGCCCATAGGGATGATGCTTTCTACATCAATGGCCGGGGCGCTGTCAATGATGCCCATGAACATGCCAAAACAGGTACTTGCCGTAACCAAGACGGTGAATAGGCAGAGGATGAAACCGGCTTTGAAAATGGTCAGGAAAATGCGTGAAGTATATTTCTCGGCATTGGAACTGGCCTTTTTTATCCTTTTTTCCGTTGCATTTTTTCCGTAATTCATAGTGTTCCTCCTTAAATTGGGGTGGAAAGACAACACCCGCTTTTTACTTCATTCGGAAAGCCTGTCCGATGAAATAAAAATATTCCGCGAGGATGCGCATTGCGCGCGAAAGGAAATGGCTGCTGGCGCAACCGCGCCCCGGCGCGGGAATCCTGCAAGACAGCATTCTTTTTTATTATAGCAAAAATTGGCGCGCAATTCAATAAGCTTGCAAAATGTTGAGATTATTGGTATAGTACTTGTGGCAGGAAATGGGCAAAAATGGTAAAGGAGAAGGCGGCATGGTGGAAAAATATAAAATATTATACCGGGGCGGCCAAGGGGAGCTGGTAGAGAAAAAATCCCGTTTTATCGCCACAGCCAGGCCGGTAAAGACCGAGGAAGAGGCGGCGGCGTTTGTGGAGGAAATGAAAAAAAGATATTGGGACGCCCGGCATAATTGCTATGCCTATGTTTTGGGGGAGCGGGGGGAAACCTGCCGCTGCAGCGACGACGGGGAACCGGCCCAGACGGCGGGGCGTCCCATGCTGGACGTGCTTTTGGGGGAAGGGGTCAGGGATGTTTGCGTGGTCGTGACCCGGTATTTTGGCGGGACGCTTTTGGGCACCGGGGGGCTGGTGCGGGCCTATTCCGGGGCGGTGCAGGAAGGGCTGCGCCATAGCCTGGTAGCGGAAAAAATTTTAGGCAGGAAACTTCTGGTTTCGGCCGGCTACAGCGACATCGGGAAAATCCAATACGTAGCAGGGCAAATGGGCCTTACGCCGCTGGGGACCGAGTATGGGCAGCAGGTGGTGACTACCTTGATTGTCCCGGAAGGGCAGGCCGGCAGGCTGATAGCCCAGATAACAGAACGGACCAACGGAAAAGCTGTCGTTGAGGAGGCAGGAAAGGCTTATTATGCGGTCTTGGAGGGGGAAGTGGTAATGCTGTGAAAGCAAATACCGCTTGCATTTTACCTTTGGAAATGTTATATTAGTACATTGAAATCAGCACGGGAAGCTAAGGACTGACGTTGCGTCCTTAGCTTTTTGTAAAGGAAAGAAGAGACTTTGATCATGAATATGGAAAGAGAAGACGTTAGGAATATAGCGATCATTGCCCATGTAGACCATGGCAAAACCACTTTGGTGGACGAGCTTTTGAAGGCCAGCGGCATTTTCCGCGCCAACCAGGAGGTGGTGGAACGGGTTATGGATTCCAATGACCTGGAAAGGGAGAGGGGGATTACCATCCTTTCCAAAAACACCGCTGTTTTTTATAAAAATATCAGGATTAACATTATTGACACCCCCGGCCATGCAGATTTTGGCGGGGAGGTGGAGCGGGTGCTCAAGATGGTCAACGGCGTGATTTTGGTGGTAGACGCATACGAGGGACCTATGCCCCAGACCAAGTTTGTGCTAAGGAAAGCCTTGGAACTGGATTTGCCGGCGATTGTGTGCATCAACAAGATTGACCGCCCGGAGGCCAGGCCGGACGAGGTTATAGACGAGGTGCTGGAGCTTTTTATGGATTTGGACGCTTCTGACGAACAGCTGGACTGCCCCTTTGTATTTGCCTCGGCCCGGCAGGGGTTTGCCAAAAAGCGGATGGAAGATGAGCCGGAAGGCATGAAGCCTTTGTTTGAGACGATTGTAGACTATATCCCTGCCCCCAAAGGGGATCCGGACGCGGATACCCAGATGCTCATCAGCACCATTGACTATAACGAGTACGTGGGGCGTATCGGGATCGGAAAAATTGACAACGGGGCCCTCCGGGTAAACCAGGAGTGTGTGATAGTCAACCATCATGACCCGGACAAACTGCGCCGGGTGAAGATCGGCAAGCTGTACCAGTTTGACGGCCTGAACCGGGTGGAAGTGCATGAGGCCGGGGTCGGGGATATTGTGGCCGTGTCCGGTATTACGGACTTGCATATTGGCGATACCATCTGTTCGCCGGAAAATCCCGGGGCCATCCCTTTCCAAAAGATTTCCGAGCCGACTATCGCCATGAATTTTGTTGTCAATGACAGCCCCCTGGCAGGCCAGGAGGGCAAATATGTTACCTCACGCCATATCCGGGAACGGCTGTTCCGGGAATTGAACACAGACGTGAGCCTGCGGGTGGAGGAGACCGGTTCCCCGGACTGCTTTAAGGTATCCGGCAGGGGGGAGCTCCATTTAT
Organism: uncultured Lachnospiraceae bacterium; assembly: GCA_910584845.1. Taxonomy (GTDB): domain Bacteria; phylum Bacillota; class Clostridia; order Lachnospirales; family Lachnospiraceae; genus Brotaphodocola. The sequence continues at coordinate 183,290 of CAJUDH010000005.1, read as the reverse complement.
CGGTGCTGATTGAAAATATGCGCCGGGAAGGGTATGAGTTTGCCGTCAGCAAAGCGGAAGTGCTGTATAAATACGATGAGAGGAACCAGAAATCGGAGCCTGTGGAGCTGGCATATGTGGATGTGCCGGAGGAGTTTACCGGTACGGTGATCCAAAAACTGACTTCCCGGAAAGGCGAACTGCAAGGCATGAGCCCCGCCAACGGGGGATATACCCGTTTGGAATTTTCCATCCCTTCCCGGGGCCTTATCGGATACCGGGGGGAATTTTTGACGGATACCAAGGGAAACGGGATTATGAATACGATTTTTGACGGTTACGCCCCTTATAAAGGCGATTTAAACTACCGAAAAACCGGTTCGCTGATCGCTTATGAAAGCGGTGAAGCCATTACCTACGGCTTATTTAACGCCCAGGAAAGGGGGCTGTTATTTGTGGGGCCGGGGGAGAAAGTCTATGCCGGCATGGTCATTGGGCAAAACCCCAAGGCAGAGGATATCGAAGTAAACATCTGTAAAACGAAAAAGCTGACCAATACCCGGTCGTCCAGCGCCGATGAAGCGTTAAAGCTGACCCCTAAAAAGGAGATGAGCCTGGAGCAGTGCCTGGAATTTATTGACACGGACGAACTTCTGGAGGTGACCCCAAAAAGTTTGCGGATTCGGAAAAAAATTCTGGATTCCACGCTGCGCAAACGGGCTTCCTTTAAAAATTAGGGTACTTTTGCAGTTGTTGTCGGGATTTAGCGAACGAAATTCCTCATATTTGCGTTTTCTTTTTCATAGACATATTTTAGAGCAGAAGGCTAATACCTGCGTGTAGGCGCCGGGGTTTCCTGCCGGTCGTTCGCTGGTCTATCAGACAGATGGAGATGCTGGTATGCCATGACTGTTTCGGGCAAATAGGATATGAAATTATGAAAAAGGAAGAGGAGAGAGGTACTATGGCAGAAAAAGTAATCGAAAATAACAAGGTAAGCGTAATCGGAGAGGTCATTTCCGGGTTCAGCTTTAGTCATGAAGTATTTGGGGAAGGGTTTTACGTGGTAGACGTGGCGGTCAGCCGTTTAAGTGAACAAGCGGACATTATTCCTCTTATGATTTCCGAAAGGCTGATCAACGTACAAGAAGATTACCGGGGCTGTACGGTGGAGGCCATTGGCCAGTTCCGTTCCTATAACCGGCATGAAGGGGTGAAAAACCGCCTGGTATTGTCTGTGTTTGTGCGGGAAATCAATTTTATGGAAGAATTTACCGACTATACCAAGACAAATCAGATCTTTTTGGATGGCTACATCTGCAAGGCGCCGATTTACCGCAAGACCCCGCTGGGGAGGGAGATCGCCGATTTACTTTTAGCCGTCAACCGGCCTTATGGGAAATCCGATTATATCCCCTGCATTGCCTGGGGCCGCAATGCCCGTTTTGCCTCCGGCTTCCAGGTGGGCACCCGGGTGCGGGTCTGGGGCAGGGTTCAAAGCCGGGAGTATACGAAAAAACTTTCGGAAACGGAATGTGAAAAGCGGGTGGCTTATGAAGTGTCCATCAGCAAGCTGGATTGCGGGGACGACGAGGTGTAGGGCGCCTTTGGCCAGGGAATACTGAGGAGCAAAGAGAATGAATACAGGTAGGATAGAGATTATATATGGGGATGGCGGCAAGACGGCCATGGCTTTAGGGAAAGGGCTGGTCGCCGCGGCTAACCAAAAGGACGTGGTGGTGATCCGCTTCCTGAAAGGGGGGCAGATGCCCGAGGGGATGGAGGTAGTCAGGCGCCTGGAACCGGAGATGAGCGTGTTCTGCTTTGAAAAATCCAGCTGCGATTTTGCCCATTTGCCGAAGGAGGCCAGGCAGGAAGAACAGTTAAACATCCTCAATGCCTTCCACTATGCGAGGAAGGTATTGACCACGGGGGAGTGCGACATGCTGATTTTGGACGGGGCGTTGGGCCTTTTAGACCAGGGGATCTTGCTGGAACAGGAACTGATAAAGCTATTGGAAAGCCGTTCCGGGACAGACGTACTCCTGACGGGGAAGACCCTTCCCCAGGGCCTGGCGTCTATGGCGGACCAGATCGAAAAGGTCTCCCGGGCATGAGGGATGGCGCCGGCCCCTTTTACGGGTTGCCGGGGAATTTACGGGTTGACAACAAAAGCGGATCTATGGTATAAATGATAGAAACATAATAAGTAGAGGTTGCGTGAAGCATAAGTAGGCTGCCGGATGTACCAGGGACAGAAGAAGGCAGCAGAAAGGGCGGGCGCCGAAGGCCATGTGTGCGCTGGGCACATGGGCCTGGGCACAGGGAGAAGATCCCTGTGACTGTCATCTGGATTGGTGGAGAGCTTGAAATTCAGGTGGAGGGCTGCTTAAAAAATTATAGGCGGATGATTATAATTTATTTTAGGGGCCAACCAGATTGGCCCTTTTTTATATCATAGGAAAGTGCGTCCTATGATACAAAACGCTCCGCGGGGATCGCACTGCGGCGGAAAGGAATTATGTCGCTGAAGCGACCCGCCGCAGGCGGAGAATCCTGCAGAGCAGGATTCTTTTTTACTTTATAGAAATTGCGCCCTATAAAGCAAAAACCTCCGGGGATGCGCACTTCGCGCCTAAGGGAAATGTCTGCTGACGCAGGCGCGCTCCGGCGCAAAGGTCCGGTTCGCCGGACCCTTTGTTCCTGGAAAAGCGTTGCCCGGCAGCCAGGCGGGGAAATCCTGCAGGGCGGTATTTTTTTCCATCCGCCGGGACATGTATTTGCGAAATAAAATTTATCATTTATACATATCATAAAGGAGGACAACTACATGGCAATTTTTGAAGGGGCCGGAGTGGCTTTGATTACCCCTTTTCATCCAAACGGGGACGTAAATTATGAAAAATTGGAGGAGCTTTTGGAAGAGCAGGTTGCCGGTGGCACGGACGCCATTATTACCTGCGGCACGACTGGGGAGTCCTCTACCATGAGCCATGAGGAGCACCTGGACGTGGTCCGGTTTACTTGCGGCGTAGTGAAACAACGGGTCCCGGTTATTGCCGGCACCGGCTCCAACAGCACCCGGGAAGCCATATACCTTTCTACCCAGGCCCAGGAAGCCGGGGCAGACGGGCTGCTGGTGGTGACCCCGTACTATAACAAGGCGACGCAGAATGGTTTGGCGGCCCATTACAAGGCCATTGCGGATTCGGTGAAAATCCCGGTCCTCCTGTACCATATCCCCGGGCGCACCGGCGTTACCATGAAGCCGGAGACCATGGTGAAACTGTGCCGGGAGGTAGACAATATTGTGGGGGTGAAAGAGGCAAGCGGCAATTTCTCTGCCATTGCCGAGGCCATGAACCTGTCGGACGGCTGCCTGGATTTGTATTCCGGCAATGACGACCAGATCGTCCCGGTCCTTTCCCTGGGGGGGAAAGGCGTAATTTCCGTACTGTCCAATGTGGCCCCCCGTCAGGCCCATGATATCTGTGAGTCCTATTTCCGGGGGGACGTAACGAAGAGCTGCCGGCTGCAGCTGGAGGCGGTACCGCTTATCAACGCCCTGTTTTGCGAAGTAAACCCCATACCGGTCAAGGCGGCCATGAACCTGATGGGTAAACAGGTAGGGCCTCTGCGGATGCCGCTGACACAGATGGAGCCCCAAAACCAGGAACGCCTGGCAAAGGCCATGCGTGGCTACGGCATTTTGTGACCCGGCTTTCAAAAGGGGGAAGAGATATGGTAAGGATTATGATACATGGGTGCAACGGGGCCATGGGGCAGGCCGTGGGCAGCCTGGCCAAGGGCCGGGAGGACGTGGCCATTGTGGCCGGCATCGACATCAACGCCCTGCCTTCCGGTGGCTATCCCGTATTTGGCAGCCTGGAAGAGTGCGGCATAAAAGCCGATGTGGTGGTGGACTTTTCTTCGGCAAAGGCAGTGGACCATGTGCTGGCTTATTGTGCCGGCCGGGGGCTGCCGCTGGTGTTGTGCACCACGGGCCTTTCCCGGGACCAGGAAAAAAGCGTGGGGGAGGCGGCAAAAAAAGCAGCCATACTCCGGTCGGCCAACATGTCTTTGGGCATTAACCTGCTGTTGAAACTGGTACAGGATGCGGCCAGGGTTTTGGCCGGGGCCGGTTTTGACATGGAAATTGTAGAGAAACACCACAACCAGAAACTGGATGCCCCCAGCGGCACCGCATTGGCTTTGGCCGACGCCATCAACGAGGCCATGGGCCACGGATACCATTATCAGTATGACCGCACGGCCAGGCGGGAAAAAAGGGATCCCCGGGAGATCGGGGTCCAATCCGTGCGGGGCGGCTCCATTGTGGGCGAGCATGACGTGATTTTTGCCGGCCAGGATGAGGTGGTGACGTTTTGCCATTCGGCGTATTCGAAAGCCGTTTTTGCCAAAGGGGCGTTGGAAGCGGCCAGGTTTCTGGCCGGGAAAGGGCCGGGGCTTTATACCATGGCTGATGTAGTGGGGCAGGAACCGTAAATTCGGGCCATGGGCGGCGCGGTTTGCGCCAAAAGGGAAGGATCTGGGAGATTTGGGGCCAATCTATTGTTTTGCGCCAGGCGTCAACGAATAAAAAAAAGGCCGGTGCACATAATAAGGACAAAAGCGAAAGGAGAACATGATTATGAGAAAAACCAACATGTTGGCGATGATCTTACTGCTTTCCCTGTCTGTCCTGTGCCTGACGGCCTGCGGAAGCAATGAAAACAATACTACACAAAGTACAACCGGCTCCCAAAGCCAGTCTTCCTCATCCCAAAGCCCGGCAGGCACTTCCGGATCCGGGGCCTCCAATGGGGCAAGCGGGGAAGGGGTTTCCGGAAATACAGCAGGCACCGCGGGCGCAAACGGAAATGGCAACGGTTCCGGAGATACGGAGGGCAGCACAGGCGTGATTGAAGGCCTGCTGGATGACGTGGACGAGGGGGTAGAAGACCTGACCGGCACCACCACCAGGGCTTCCGATGAAAGTAAATAAAAAGGTGGTTGATTTCCGCCGTAAATACCAGGCTCTTGACGGCCTGGTATTTTTGTGGCTTTTCCGGCGTTTTTCCGCTTCTGGTGGAAAACGCCAGGGGTTGATGGTATAATCCCTATGGGGCCGGAAACGAAAGGGGGCCAGAGGGGAAATCCAGACGCATTATCAAGAAAACGCTTTTGCCCGGAATCCGGGTATTTTACTGCCGGACATGGCAAATCCCGGAAAAACCGTGAAGATTATATTGCAATTAGAGAAACACTGTATTATAATCTCTCTGTGAATTTTTGGAATTTGAAACTTTAAACATGGCAAATCAATGGAAGAGGACAGGTGCACATTATGGAGAAAAAAGAATTATTGTATGAAGGTAAGGCTAAAAAAGTTTTTACAACCGATGACCCAGGCCTGTTGATCGTGTCGTACAAAGATGACGCAACCGCATTTGACGGGATGAAGAAAGGGACCATTGTGGGGAAGGGCGCCATCAACAACCGTATGACGAACCATATTTTTAAACTTTTGGAGAAAAAAGGGGTGCCGACCCATTTGGTGGAAGAGCTAAGCGACCGGGAGACTGTGGTGAAAAAGGTAGAGATTGTCCCGCTGGAGGTAATTATCCGCAATTATTCCGCAGGAAGCTTTGCCAAGAAGATGGGGATGGATGAAGGTATCCGGCTGTCCTGCCCGACTTTGGAATTCAGTTACAAGAATGATGATTTGCATGACCCCTTTATCAACAGCTATTATGCATTGGCGTTGAACCTGGCAACCCAGGAGGAAATCGACGTCATTACCAAATACGCGTTTATCGTCAACGACGTGATGAAAGAATATTTTGCAGGCCTGGGCATTGACCTGATTGATTTTAAGATCGAGTTTGGCCGCCTGGAAGACGGTACGGTTATCTTGGCGGACGAGGTATCCCCGGACACCTGCCGCCTGTGGGACAAGGAGACTCATGAAAAATTGGACAAAGACCGGTTCCGCCGGGATTTGGGAAATGTAGAAGACGCATATAACGAAGTTTTCCGCCGCCTGGGGATCCAGTAGGGCAGTGCGCGTGGCCCTGCCCCGGCGGCCGGGCTTAAGGGGCAAAGGTAAAGCCGGGGCAACCGGGCCGTACGAGGGGCCGGCGGCCGGGGAGGAATACCAAAAAAGCCGCTTTCGGCAGCCCGCGGTTTCGGAGGGGCTTATGCGCGGGATGGCGGCTATGCCGGAAACGGGGGACCAATGACAACCCATCAAGCAGGAGGATGTTTATGTACGAGAAATATCAAAGCCCATTGTCGGAGCGGTATGCCAGCAGCCAGATGCAATATATTTTTTCGCCGGACAAGAAATTCAAAACCTGGAGGAAACTGTGGATTGCGTTGGCGGAGACGGAAAAAGAGCTGGGCCTGCCGATTGCCCAAGAGCAGATTGACGAACTGAAGGCCCACGCGGAGGAAATCAACTATGACGTGGCAAAAGAGCGGGAACGGCAAGTGCGCCATGACGTGATGTCCCATGTATACGCCTATGGGCAGCAGTGCCCCAAGGCAAAGGGGATCATCCACCTGGGGGCCACTTCCTGTTATGTGGGAGACAATACGGACATCATCCTGATGGCCGAGGCCTTAAAGCTGGTGCGGGGCAAATTGCTCAACGTTATGGCCAAGCTGGCGGAATTTGCAGAATGCCATAAAAGCCTGCCTACCCTCGCCTTCACCCATTTTCAACCGGCCCAGCCCACTACCGTGGGGAAGCGTGCGGCCTTGTGGCTCCAGGACCTTTGCCTGGACCTGGAGGATTTGGACCATGTGCTGGGTTCTTTGAAGCTTTTGGGGTCCAAGGGGACCACGGGCACCCAGGCCAGTTTTCTGGAGCTGTTTGAGGGCGACCATGAAAAGTGCAGGCAGGCAGACCAAAAGATTGCCGAAAAGATGGGGTTTGCCGAATGCTATCCCGTGTCGGGGCAGACTTATTCCCGCAAAGTGGACACCAGGGTGGTCAATGTGCTGGCCGGGATTGCCCAAAGCGCCCATAAGTTTTCCAACGACATCCGGCTGCTCCAGCACCTGAAAGAAGTGGAGGAGCCTTTTGAGAAAGACCAGATCGGGTCTTCTGCCATGGCATATAAGCGTAACCCCATGCGGAGCGAACGGATCGCATCTTTGTCCAATTACGTGATGAGCGACGTGATCAACCCGATGCTGGTGGCATCAACCCAATGGTTTGAGCGGACGCTGGACGATTCGGCCAATAAACGGCTTAGCATCCCGGAAGGTTTTCTGGCCGTAGACGGGATCCTGGACCTGTACCTCAATGTGGTGGACGGCCTGGTGGTGTACCCTAAGGTTATTGAAAAGCATTTTATGGCCGAGCTTCCCTTTATGGCGACGGAAAACATCATGATGGACGCGGTAAAGGCTGGGGGCGACCGGCAGGAGCTCCACGAGAGGATCCGCCGGCTGTCTATGGAGGCCGGGAAGAATGTGAAGGAAAAGGGCCTGGACAATAACCTGCTGGAGCTGATAGCCGCAGACCCGGCTTTCGGGCTTTCCCTGGAAGAATTAAAACAATGTATGGAGCCTTCCCGCTATGTAGGGCGGGCGCCCCAACAGGTGGAGGAGTTTTTAGGCCAGGTGGTAAGCCCGGTCTTGGAGGCTAACCGGGACGTACTGGGGATGACGGCAAAGATTTACGTATGACACATATCGGGAGAGCCAAATGCACCGTATGGGCATTTGGCCTTTGCGGCGTGGGCCGGAAATACGTGCAGGTGCGCGGGGCCGGCTTGCCGCCTGCAAAAACAAGGCGTGGCCTGCGGGCCACAGAATATGGCGAAGGAGACGAAGGGAAGTATGTCAAAGGTTGATGTGGTAATAGGATGTTTCTATGGTGACGAGGGGAAAGGGAAGGTGATCGATTACCTTGCGGCGGATGCGGATATTGCCGTGCGTGCGACCGGCGGGGACAATGCAGGGCATACGATCAAAGTGGGGGATGTAAAGTATGCCATGCGCCTGATTCCGTCCGGCATCTTATCTGGGCATACCGTCGGCGTAATCGGGAACGGGATGGTGCTAAACCCCAAAGTGCTCATGGAGGAGATCGGCAACCTGACGTCCCATGGGTATGACGTCCAACGTTATTTGCGGATCAGCGACAAAACCCAGCTGATTTTCCCTTACCACCGGAGGATGGACCAGGCCCTGGAAAAGGGCAGGACATCTAAAATCGGCACCACGGGCAAAGGGATCGGCCCTGCCTATTGCGACAAATACGAGCGGGCGGGGCTGCGGGTGGAAGACCTTTATGCCCCTTCCTTCGGCGATAAACTGAAATGGCTGGTGGATACAAGGAAGGCCTTATTGAAATTCTATGAGCCGGAAATGGGGGCGGAAATTGACGAAGCCCTGGATTTTGAGGCCCTGTACCAAAATTATTGTACCTATGCCCGCCAGATGAAGCCCTATGTGTGCGATACCGTCACCTATCTGCACAAAGCCCTGGAAAGGGGCGAGAAAATTATTGTGGAAGGCGCCCAGGCTACGCTTCTGGATATTGATTTTGGCTCTTATCCCTTTGTGACCTCGTCCAACCCGACGATTGGCGGTATCCTGACCGGCACGGGCCTAAGCCCGTCGGATATTGGCAACGTTTACGGCGTCATTAAAGCGTATTCCAGCAGGGTGGGCGAAGGGCCTTACGTAACGGAGCTTTTGGACGAGACCGGGGACAGGATCCGGGAACTGGGGCACGAATACGGGACCACTACCGGAAGGCCCAGAAGGTGCGGCTGGCTGGATTTGGTGGCGTTAAAGTATGCAAAACGGGTCAACGGGCTCACCGCCTTGTCTGTGAACCACCTGGACACGGTGGGCAAATTTGACAAAATTAAAGTGTGCGTGGCCTACCGCTGCAAAGACGGCATCACAGAGGATTTTTCTACCAACCTGGAGTTTTTGGACCATGCCAAACCGGTATACAAGGAATTTGAAGGGGGATTTGGGGGGCTGGCCGGGTGCAGGGGATTTGACGAGCTCCCGAAAGCGGCGAAGGAATACATTTCCTTTATCGAAAGCTATATCGGGATCCCGGTTCGGTTTATCGGGGTTGGCGCAGGCAGGGAGGCCATGCTGGTGAAAGGGTAGGGTACGGTTATGGGGATTTAACCGGAAAAAGCCTTATTTTTCCAGCGGTTAAAGCCGATATATATAATGTATTCCGTGATCCTACCAAAAGGGCGGCTTCCCAGGGAGGGGAACCGTTTATGGATCTGCCCGTAATTGCCGAGAACCAGGCGGTTGCGCGATTATTTCAGAAAGGAGATAATGTTATGGCAGCAATGAATGGAGTATCAAATTATAGTTATAATTATTTTGACTATAATAGCTGGGAGAAAAAGGCTACGGATCAGGCGAACCAGATAAAGGATTCTGTTTCCGGCACATCAAGCAGCACCAGCAACAAGAACACTACCGCCAGCAGCGCGTCAGGATTTTTGATGGGCTACCAGACCAGGCTGGAGGATTTGGAGAGCACCTCCGCGGACCTGCGCCTGTTTAACAAGGACAACGTGTTCCAGAAGTATGACGAAGCGGTAAAGGCGGCATCCCAGGCAGGGGACGACCCTGCGGCGGCCGGCAAGGTGGAATCGGCCCTCAATGACATCGTGTCTGCGGTCAAAGATTTTACCGGCAAAGTAAACAGCGTCATGTCCTACTTAAAAAACAATTCCGGGATCAGCTCCGGCGTATCCGCACAGCTGGATTCCCTGAAACGCTCCCTGCCTTCCGAGAAGACTTTGAAGGCCGTAGGGCTAAGCTATGACACCGACGGAAGCCTGAAGCTGGACGAGGATGCTTTGAAAGAAGCGATGCAGAAAGATCCGGACCAGGTGAAAGAGCTTTTGGGCGGGCAGTTTGGCCTGGCAGAGCGGCTGGGCTCCAAGGCTACTTCCATACTGGATTCTTCGGTGGATTCGATTATGGGAGGGAACTCATCTTCCAATACGGATTCCACCGATAAGGCCAACAACACAACCGGTACCGGAAGCACCAGCTCAAGCACCAGCACCAGCAAGGCATCCTCCACTTCGGATTCTTTCAAGCAATTTGCCAATTTTGCCAGGAGCGGCGCTTATAACCTTAGCAACTATTACGCCGTATCCATGCTGAATATCCTGGTATAACCCACGTAGGGGCCTGCCGTGGCGGGTTTCCTATCTAGGGTTTTTGAACGCAAAACGCCGGCGGGGGTTGCCTCCGCCGGCGTTTTGCGCCATGATAAAGCAAAACCGGGCAGTGCCTGGGAACTTGTGGCTGCATTTTCATGGGATAAAAGGATCTATAACCGGACCGGTGTCCGTTTTTGAACCGTCCGGGTTTTCCTTTTTATAAAGAATAATTTGTAAACTAACCGTTAAAAAAAGAAAAACAGTTGACATAGAAAAAACATTGAGGCATAATATATGGGTGGAGTTAGACGGTAAATCGGGGGTGGCTAATAAACTGGCGACGCTGTTTTAATCTTGCAAGTTTACCTTCGGGGCCCGTCTTTCTTTTGTGTTATTTTGTGTTTGCTTATATATTTTATTATCTGGAAGAAGATTACTATTGAAAATCATGGAATTTTAAAGGAAAATAGTCACAAGGGACGAAAAGGGAGGAGAAAGGATGTCGGGGATTTACGGCAATGGCATTGCACTAACGGAAAAAGTCCTGGATTTTTTGTGGGCCAGGCAGTCGGTGTCTTTGAATAATGTGGCAAATGTGGACACCCCTGGGTTTAAAGCACAGTACATAACGTTTGAAGAAGAGCTGGACCGGCGGCTGACGTCGGCCAACAAAGCGAAAAAAGCGCCAAAGCGGGCTGTTTCGGATGCGGTCGCTTCCTCCCAGTCATGGTTAAATACCACTTGGAACGAATCCAGCAGGCTGGACGGCAACAACGTGGATATGGATCAGGAACAGGTGGAGATTGTCCGTACTGCTTATGAATATCAATATATGATAAGTTCCATTAACAACGATATTACCCGATTGAAGAGTGCGGCCAAGGCCTTTTAACCGCTGACAAGTTGCACAAGGGCCAAAAGCAAAGGGATTGATAGGGGAGAGAAGCCGTGCGGCGCAGTAGCCGCAACGGGAATTGGAAAGGAAGGCAGTTATGCAGGGAGCAGCTTTTATTACGCCCATGGCGCCATGGGCCAGGATTGGGGATTTAAACGAAACCCAGTATGCGCCGACGGCCAATGCGGAGGCATCTTTATTTAAGGATGTATTTAAAAATACCATTGACCAGGTAAAAAAGGCCCAGGCCGATGTGGAGCACAAACAGTACCTTCTGGCGACGGGACAATTAGATGACGCCCATACCCTTCCTATTGCGGAAGCCAAGGCGGGGCTGGCTTTGGACGTACTGATTACGTTGCGGAATAAGACTCTTGAATCTTACGGTGAATTGATAAAGATCAATGTCTAAATTATGAAATGATGAGAAGCGCAAAATCAAAATTAATGAGACAGAAGGTTGGATAATGGACGTGCAGAATGTAAAAGAAAGCTGGCAGAACATGTCGCGTAAAACCCGCAACATTATGGCCGCCATAGTGGGTGGGACCGCCATAATTGCCATAGCCGCCATATTGGCGTTGAATTTAGGGAAAAACAAAGATTACAGCACCTTGTTTACGGGCCTTAGCCAGGACGAGGCGCAGCAGGTGGTCAACCTTTTACAGGACGAGGGGATTGATTACCGGTATAACACCAGTGACGGGGCGATACGGGTGCCTGCGTCCACGGTAGAACAGACCAGGGTGGACTTATTAAGCAAAGGGTACCCGAAAAGCGGCTTTGCCTACGATGTATATCTGAATAACAGCGGCCTGATGTCTACGGAATCGGACAAAGAGCGGGTTTCCGTTTATGACCTGCAGAACCGGCTGGGGGCTACCATCCGGGTGTTCGACGGGGTTCAGGACGCAAGGGTTACCATCGTTATGGGTGGGGAATCCCGGTATGCCATGGGGGACGATTCGGGTACTTCGGCCTCCGCTTCCGTCATGGTAACCATGCAAGGGGGCAGCGTCCTGACCGTGGACAAAGCCCAGGCGGTTAAAAACCTGGTTTCCCATGCGGTGCCCAATTTAAGTTTTACCAACGTAGCCGTATTTGATTCGGCCACCATGATGGAAATCGGCGCCGAGGGGAGCGGTTCCTCGGGGAGCCTTACGGATGTCACCAGCCTGACCAGCATGGTAGAGAGCAATATAGGTGCTAATGTCAGGCGCGTCCTGGAGCAGCTTTACGGGTCGGGGAATGTGGCGGTGTCGGTCAAAGCGACGCTGAACATGGACCGGATTATCCGGGAGACCACGCAATATACGACACCGGACAAGATTGACGACGAAGACAAGACAGGCTTGAAATTTACGGAAGACCTGACCAATGAAAATACCTCTTCCACCGGCCAGAACGCAGGCGGGGTGGTGGGGGCCGATGCCAACGCGGATACGCCCAGGTATACTAATGAAAACGGGACCGAGCAGGTGGCCGAGGGCTATTCCAATGGCACCGCTTCCCGGGAATGGCTGTTCAATGAGCTGAAAGAACAGCTCCAGCGGGATCCGGGCGTCCTTTTGGAAGATGCGTCGATCGGCATTGTTATTAATACCGACAATACCGATATACCTACGGCTGACCTTATGAGGCTGGTGGCAAATTCTGCAGGTATCTCCGTGGAGGAGGTGGAGCAGAAGGTGACCATTATCCGGGATCAGGGACCTGTCCAGCAGGCTACTACCCAGCCGCAAGATCCGGATGTGGATAAGCCCGGGGTGGTCAATAAATTGCTTTCTTTGCCGTTGCCTATCCTGATCGCGATAGGGGCAGGGATTGTTTTGCTGTTCCTCCTTATCCTTCTGCTTTTGCTGATCCGGAGCCGCAGGAAGAAGAAGAGGGCGCTGATGAATGCAGATGCTTTGGGTGCCGACGCCCAGATCCAGCCGGGGCCGTGGCCTGCTGGCGAAGACGGCCAGCCTGAGCCTGGCGCCTTTGGGGCGGAAGATATGGAGGCCGGCGGAGTGCCTGGCATGGGCGAGCTGGAAGAGGATGAGTTTACCAAGAATGAGGAGATTTTGAATCTCCGTATGCAGCGCAGCATGCGCCTGAAGCAGAATATCGGGGATTTTGTGGATCAGAACCCCCAGATTGCAGCCAAATTGATACAAGGCTGGCTGAGAGGAGAGGAGGGAGACAGCAGTGGCAGCAGAAATGCACACAGAGGTGCTCGAAAATAGCCCCGTCAGGGAAGGGGACGTTATTACTGACGTAAAGGGCAAGGCGGCCTTGGTTGTCGTATCCCTTGGGGCCGACCGGGCTTCCCAGATTTATAAATATTTGAGCGAAGAAGACATTGAGGAACTTACATATGAAGTGGCGAAACTGGGCAAGACCACCAATACCCAAGTGGAAACCACGCTGGATGAGTTTTATAAACTGTGCCTTACCCACAAAATGATGACGGACGGCGGCCTGGATTATGCCAGGAACGTGTTGGAAAAAGCCTTTGGCGAATCGACGGCCAGAAACCTTTTGGAAAAGGTCTCCAAGACGCTGCAGTCAAAGCCGTTTAACTTCTTTACCAAGGGGGACCCCAAGTCTCTGCTGTCCCTTTTGCAGAATGAGCGCCCCCAGGTCATTGCTTTGATTATGGCCTATATGGACCCCCAGCAGTCGGCCCAGGTTTTGGAGCAGCTCCAAGAGGAAAAACGCATCCAGACAGTAGAATGCATGGCCCGTATGGACCGGGTATCCCCGGAAGCCATTTCCATCGTGGAAGAAGAAATGAAACGTAAGTTCGCGACCATTATTACCAGCGAGGACAACATGAGCCTGGGCGGCGTGGACTATGTGGCCGACATGATGAACAACATCGACCGCAGCAGCGAGAAAAAAATATTCGAAGAATTGGACAAAAGGAATCCGGAACTGTCCCAAAGCATCCGGGAGAAGATGTTCGTATTCGAGAACATCCTGGACATGGACGACCGGTCCGTGCAGCGCTTTGTCAGGGACTGCGATACCAAGGATGTGGTATATGCCCTCAAGACGGCTTCCGAGGAAATGAAGGAGATCTTCTTCAAAAACATGTCCAAACGTATGGCCGATACGGTCCGGGGCGATTTGGAGATTACGACCAACGTAAGGTTGAAAGACGTGGAAGAAGCCCAGCAGCGTATTGTTAATATTATCAGGAACCTGGAAGAGCATGGCGAGGTGATTATCAAGAAGGGAGGAGAGGATGATAACATCATCATCTAAGTCAAGACGGGTCATCAAACGCTCGGAACGCCAGGAAAACCTGATAATCGAACAATATGAGCTCCCCCGCGAGCAGGCCATAGCCAGAAAAGCTTCCTTTCCCCGCTACGGCAAGGACGGGAAGCGGAAAGAGGAAACGGGCCAGCCGGCCAGGGAGGCCGCCTTGGAAGAACAGCGCAGGCAGGAGGCCAGCCATTTTAGGGAAGAGTACCTGGAAGAAGCGCAGGAAGAGGCGCGGGCCCTCTTAGAGGACGCCAGGGAGCAGGCGCGGGTACTTTTAGAAGACGCCAGGGAGCAGGCCAAAGAGGAGTTGGAACAGGCCCGGCTCTTAGGGTACCGGGAGGGCTATGAAAACGGCAGCCGGGAAGGCAAGATCCGGGCCGAGGCAGAAGTCCGCCAGGAGTTCCAGGAGAATCTGGCCGCCTTCCGGGAAGACGTGGAAAAAGCCCTCCGCTCCATAGACGTGGCAAAAGAAAAATGTATGCGCAATTATTTGGATCAATTAAAAGACTGCGCTATCGCCATAGGGGAAAAGGTGGTGCATATCAGCCTTAGGTCCAGCGGCGAGGTGATCAAACAGATGATCATAGCTGCTACGGAAAAATTAAAAAAGACGGCCTGGGTTAAGATTTACATGGATAAATGCGATTATGATATGATGATGGAGGCAGACGCCGCCATACTTGACGAGCTTTCCCACTTGTCAGACAATATTAAGTTCATTGTGATGGACAAAGAAGACCGGGGCAACTGCATTATAGAGATGCCGGAAGAAATCGTAGATGTCAGTGTCAATACGCAGATTGAGAACATAAAAGATATATTGGAGAATGTGAGGGTATAGGCCGCCTATGTTTAGTAAGATACCTCAGCTGATCGCCAAGTCGGAGACGGTCAGCCATATCGGGAAAATCGAAAATGTGGTGGGGATGTCCATGGAGGCGTCCGGAGGCCGTTCCAGCATCGGGGATATTGTAATGATCTATAACGAGGAGCAAAACCGGCAGATGCCCGCGGAAGTGGTGGGCTTTAAAGACGGCAAGATCCAGCTTATGACTTATGAGGCCACCAGCGGCATTGCGTCGGGGAGCTTTGTGCGTAATACCAGGCGCAGGCTGAAGGTGCCGGTAGGGGACTTCCTTAGGGGCCGGATTATCAATGCCCTGGGCGAACCCATCGACGGCGGCGAGCCTTTCCATTCTACCAGGTACTATACCGTCAGCAGCCCTTACATCAACCCCCTTAACCGGCCCCCCATCCGGGAACGGCTGGAGTTCGGGGTGAAAGCCATTGACGGCCTGAATACCATTGGCAAGGGGCAGAGGATCGGGATTTTTGCTGGTTCCGGCGTGGGTAAGAGCACACTGATGGGGATGATAGCCAAAAACGTGAAAACGGATATTAACGTCATCGCCCTGGTGGGGGAACGTGGACGGGAGGTGCTGGAGTTCGTCCAGAAAGACCTGGGGGAGGAAGGCATGAGGCGTTCGGTGCTGGTGGTTGCCACCTCAGACCAGCCGGCCATGCTCCGCATGAAGTGCCCGCTGGTGGCTACCACGATTGCCGAGTATTTTAAAGACCAGGGGTACGATGTGCTTTTGATGATGGATTCCCTTACCCGGTATGCCATGGCCCAGAGGGAGATCGGCCTGGCCATCGGGGAGCCCCCCATTGCCAGGGGCTACACGCCTTCCATATATGCAGAATTCCCTAAGCTTTTGGAGCGCAGCGGGAATTTCGGGAAAGGTTCCATTACCGGCGTTTATACCGTATTAGTAGAAGGCGACGATACCAATGAGCCGATATCCGATACCGTGCGGGGCATCCTGGACGGCCATATTGTTTTAAGCCGCCAACTTGCCAACGAAAACCATTTCCCGGCTATTGACATCGGGGCCAGCATTTCCCGGCTTATGGTGGAGATCGTGCCGGAAGGGCACCAGAAAACAGCGTCCCGCATGAGGAACCTTCTTGGGCTGTATCAGAAAAACGCCGATTTGATTTCCATCGGCGCCTATAAAAGGGGCAGCAACCCCGCCCTGGACGAGGCGGTTTCCAAGATTAACGACATAAACGGGTTTTTACAGCAGGAAATCAATGAAAGGTTTACTTATGAGGAAACCCTGCGGTGTATGGGGGAGATAACAGGCTGATTCCGGAGGAAGAGACAGTGAAGCAGTTTCAATACAGGCTGGAAACGGTGCTGACTTATAAAACTCAGGTTTTAGACAACTTAAAGGTTGAACATGCAGCTATCGTTCAAAATGTGAACAGGAAAAAGGAACAGATCCGGGGGCTGAACCAAGAGCTGGCCGGGTTTGAAGATGACTTTGACAAGGCAAAGGAAGAAGGGGCCAGCATCGAGAACTACCGTCTATTTGATATGTGCATCGGGCGCATGGAAGAGATGATAGACGAGGAAAAAGGGCGCCTGAAAGTTTTAAAAAGGCAGGAAGATGAAAAAAAACAGGAAGTGATCACGGCAAAAGTAGACACTTCCAAATTCGAAAAGCTCAAGGATAAAAAATTAAAAGAGTACCAAAAGGCAGTTATGAAGGCGGACGAAGTATTTGTGGAAGAGTTTGTGTCCAATACGGCCCTAAGGATCCGCCATCAACATCGGGGCTAAGTAAATCCGGATAATCGCAGCCTTTGCGGCTGTTGATTATAGATGGCTACCCACGGCCTGCGGGCTGGCGGCATTGGCCCCGGCCTGGATACAGGCACTGTGGCGGCGGCCTAAGAAAAATAAGAGAAAGGAGTGATGTGGTGGAGGCAACAGTAAAGATGGGATCTTCCCTGCCGGTGAAAGCGGCTGTTTCCCAGCGGCAGGCACCGGGAAAGGCCTCGGGATCGAAAGGCGATTTTACGAAACTTCTGCAAGAAAAAAAGGATCTGGCCCAAAACCCCGAGGAAGAGAAGGCCATAACGGAAAACCCCGAGGAGAACAGGCTGGATAAACCGCAAAAAAAGGACGAGGGGCCTAAAGCGCCGGAAGAAGGGACAGACCTTTCGGAAAAGGCCGGCCAGGAGGCTTTACAGCAGGCGGCACTGATGCAGATGGCGGCCCAGATCGTTGAGGCCATGCCACAACAGCAAGGCGGGGCGGCTCTTTTGGAGGCGGTGGATGTAGCGGCTGTTGTGCCGGAAGAAGCAGCAGCAAGTGCCGGGCAGGTTCCGCAAGGGCTTTTGGCCCGGGAAGGAGATGGGGGCTTCCAGGCAAAAAGGGAAGAAATGCCTTTACGGCCAGGAACCGTTACCGACGGGGAAAAGGTTTTCGATAAGCCGGAAAAGGAAGTAGCTTTGGAGCCGGTCCGGATCCAGGCGCAAACCCACCCGGAAGAAGGAAAGGGGCCGGAGGGCCGGCCAAAGGCGCCGGAAGGCCAAATCCCTGCAGCAGGCCATGAGGCCAAAAAGGCCCAGGATGTTTACGGCCAGGAGGCAGCAGGCCATGGCACGGTGCAGGAGGCAGACGGTTTTCGGGCCACATCCCAACGGGAGGCCGGGCATACTACAGGCCATAAGACCAATCCAATCCCCCTTAAGACCACACCGGAAAACCTGCCCCGGGACCTTGGGAAGGCGCTGGTGGCGAAATTGTCCCCGGACAACCGGACGTTGACCGTGGAGCTGGAACCGGCTTCCCTGGGGAAACTTACAATCCGCCTTGTCTATGAGGGGCAGCGGGCTGCGGTATCCATCCTGGCGTCCAACCCCAAGACATTGGAGCTGTTAAGCCAGCGGGCGGCAGAGATTGCGGATATTTTAAAAGAGAAGACCGGCCAGGAAACTTTGATTTACACCCAACAGCCAGAAGAAGGTTCCCGGCAATATGACGAGGGCCGGGGCAGCCAAAGCCAGGGCGGCCAGGAAAGCAGGGAAGAAGGCCAGCGGCATCCGGCCAGGGAAACCGGAAACCTGGAATCCTTTGCCCAGCAGCTTCGCCTGGGGCTGGTGTAAAAGAAAAAGATGATCAGAGAAAGGGAGAAAGAGGAACTATGGCAAACAACCTTACCGTCAGCGGAACAAACGACCCCTATGCAGCGACTTCATACTCGGCGACCGCCAATGACAAAAACACCATTACCATGACCGGTTTTTTTCAGCTTTTGGCGACGCAGCTACAAAATCAGGATATGACCAACCCCATGGATAACAGTGAAATCATGGCCCAGATGACCCAGATGGCTATGGTACAGTCCATGACTTCCATGACGGACTCCATTAAAAATTCCACGGCGATTTCCACCCAGGTCTATGCGGCCAGTTTGGTAGGGCAGGAAATTACGGTGGCTGTTACCAAAGAAAATTCTTATGGACAAGAAGAGCCGGTAGATGTAAAATATGCTAAGGTTGAATGGGTGGATTTCACCAGCGGTTCCCCTACTTTTAAAATAGAGGGCGACAGCAAAACCTATCCCATGACCCACTTGGTCGGTATGGGCAAGGTCCCCAACCCCTTTGGGAAGCCGGAAGACACAGAAACGGACAAAGACGATGACGGAAAAACCGAAGGCACCGGCGACGCAACCAAAAATAAGGCCAACGGTATCGGAAGCATCGCTACCTTGTAGACGGAAAACCAGTATGGGCACCAATGCCGGGCAGAAAGGGCCCTCATAGGTCCGGGCGCGGCAAAGGCTTTTGGAAAAGAGGATAACGTGATGGATGTAAAGGAGATGCGCTGTTTTGAAAGCAGGCAGTCCCCCATCCCCGGCCAGAATGCCACAACGCCTGGAACCGGGGGAAAACCGGCGGAGTTTGGAAAACTTCTCCAGGAGAAGGCGAAGGCAGGCCTGAATTTTTCCAAACATGCTGCAAAACGTATGAGCGAGAGGGGAATTGCCGTTGACAACCAATTGATGAGCAATTTGGTACAGGCCGTGGAGGACGCCAGAAAAAAAGGCGCCCGGGATGTTGCAGTGATCGGCGCCCAAGGGGTGTTCATCGTAAACGTGCCTAACAACACGGTGGTTACCACTATGTCCCAGAATGATATGAGGGAACGGGTATTTACTAATATTGACAGTGCTGTCCTGATGTAGCAGGACCTCGTTGGAGGATGCTCTTTTGCCTGCCGGACGGGCAGGCAAAAGGATAGCAGAAAAGGAGAGAATAATATGTTAAGATGTATGGATTCAGCAGTGGCAGGCCTTCGGGCACACCAGAACAAGATGGATGTAGTCGGGCATAATATCGCCAATGTAAATACGTTTGGCTTCAAGTCACAAACTTATACTTTTAAGGAGGCCATGTATCAGACGTCGACTACGTCCACGGGGAATGGGGGCACCCAAGGCAGCGCCGGCGGCGTCAATGCGGCCCAGTTTGGTTATGGTTCGTTGATGGGTACCATTGGAATGAATATGGGGGAAAGCACGCCTACTTATTTTGGCGGATTTAATGCCCATATCAGCGGCGATGGATTTTTCTTAACGAAAAACACTTCGGTTGCAAACGGGGTTGCCTCGGATTCTTTTGTAGCCGACGGGAATTTTATGTATACCAGGGTAGGTAAGTTTACCACGGACAGCGCAGGCTTTATCGTTGACGGCAACGGAAATTACGTATATGGGTTCCGGGCAACGGATCCGGCTACCGGCGCAGTGGACACAACGACGCTGGTCGCTTTGCGTGCCCCCCAGAAGACTTCTTATACAACCCCTGCCTATAGCACAAACCCGGGGGACGACGCAATCAAGCTGGATACGGTGCAGATTGACTCCGCAGGTAAAATATCGGCAGTGATTTCCAATCCTGACGACCCCACGGAAAGCAAGACCATTTATATCGGCTGCGTAGCCATCGCCTCCTTCCAGAACCCCAATGGTTTGAATAAGGCGGGGGAGAGCTACTACACGGCAACGGAAGGCGACAATACAGGCGAGGCGGCCGCCACCCAGCCAGGCATAGGCTCTACGCCCACCCTGATGACCGGCTACCTTGAGGGGTCTAACGTAGACCTGGCCCAGGAGTTTTCCGAGATGATCACCACACACAGAGGTTTCCAGGCCAACTCCAAGATGATTACGGTGGCGGATGAGATGCTTTCTGACCTGGTGAGCATGAAACGTTAAGATTATGGCTTGGTGGAAAAATAATCAGAATCAAAAGATTGCTGACAGGGCCCGAAAGGCACGCATGGAAAGGATTTCTGGAGAGAGGGGCCGTCAAAGATACGGCCTCTCCCCTGACAATATGTCATGTCAGAAGGAAGGTGGCGGGAAGAACATGATCCGGGTAACACGGCTAAACGGAGAAGAGATATATTTGAATGTGCTTCAGATTGAATCAATGGAGACGATACCTGAGACGAAGATAAAAATGATGAATGGTTACTATGTCCTTGTGAAGGATCCTGCTGATTCTGTCTTAGGCCAGATCCGGGAATTTATCGGCAGCTGCTTCACCTTTGGAAAACAGGGGGAGTAGGCGTCCCCGAATTCAGGGCAGGATTTTGTAGGAGGAAAGAACAATGGATTTGACAACACTAATTGGTATCGTATTGGCCTTGGGCCTGTGCGTGTGGGGCATTACCTTTGAAAAAATAGGAAACTTTATAGATTTTCAAAGTCTTGCCATCGTTTTGGGCGGCACCATTGCGGCAACCATTGCCAGCTATCCCTTTCGCATCCTCAAAGACGTGCCAAAACATATCATGGTGTGTTTTCGCGGAGGAAAGTACAATATCCCCAAACTGGTTGACCAGCTGGTGGATTTGGCCATGCTTGCCAGGCAAAGCGGCCTTTTGGCCCTGGAAGAAAAGGCGGAGGAAATAAAGGACCCCTTTTTCAAGCAAAGCGTGCTGATGATTGTGGATGCCAGCGACCCGGACAAAGTCAGGGAACTTTTGGAAAAGACCATGGACGATATGATGGCCAGGCATGACGAAGCTGCCGGGCTGTATGAGAAAGCTTCCGCTTATGCCCCGGCGTTCGGTATGATCGGTACGTTGGTAGGCCTGATTAACATGTTAAAGGGCATGGACTTAGGCGGCGGAGGCGGGGCCAGCACCCTGGGCCAGGATATGTCCGTGGCCTTGATTACAACTTTTTACGGCAGTGGGATTGCGAATATTTTCATGCAGCCCATCGCTAAGAAATTGAGGGTGCGCCAGGCGGAAGAAGAGCTTTATTGTGTGACGATTGTAGAAGGCCTTATGGGGATCCAGGCAGGGGAGAACCCCAAGATGCTGCGTGAGCATCTTTTGTCCTGTATGAAGCAGTCCCAGCAGAAGAAGCTGTTGTTGAAGGCAGAGAAAGCCGGCGGAGGTGGAGAAGGCTGATGAGCAGAAGGAAAAAAGGCGGCGGAGGCGAAGAGTGTGGAAGCTGGATGGATACATATGGCGACATGGTTACCCTTCTGATGTGCTTTTTTGTTATGTTGTATTCCATGTCCAGCCTAGACCAGCAAAAATGGCAGATTTTCGTCAAAAGCATTTTTCCCAATTCCAATGAAGAGGAAGAAATTGCCATTAATGAAAATATTTCCGAAGGGGTTTACGACGTATCCGGCAACCTGCAGACAGAACAGGAAATTGAGGATGCAGAGCTGGACGAATTGTGGCTGTCCCTGGTAAATGCCTTGAATACCAACGGCATAGAAGGGGCAACCGTTTCCCGGGGGGAAGGCTACACTTTTATTGCATTTGAAAACCAGGCCTTTTTCAATGGGGACAGTTCCACGTTGACTCCCGAGGCCACCAGGATTTTGGATGTTTTTTGTGACGCGTTGGCGCCGCAGGTCGAACGAATATCCCAGATTGAAATTATGGGCCATACTTCCCAGGCGGACCCCAACAGCCCTAACAATCCAAGGACGGACCGGATGCTGTCCTCTTTGCGTTCCGCGGAGGTGGCGGCGTATATCCAGCTTAAGGACATTATAGACCCAAGTAAGCTGGTGGGCATCAGTTACGGCCAGTTCCGTCCGGTGGACACTTTCGAGACACAGGAAGGCAGGGCCAAGAACCGTAGGGTAGAGTTTTTGATTGTAGACGCGGGGGCGGATATTAAGTCCCTCAACGATTATTATGACGAGTATCACCAGAATATTGAAGCAGGGTCCGTGACGGTTACAGATGGGAATCCCACGGGGCACGTGGATGGGTTTACGCCGGTTGACGGAAGCATGGAAGGGCAGGCCAGTATGGTCCCGGAAACGCCAGCCGACCCGGTGGAATAACAATTGAGAAAAGGTGGCTTTAGAAATGGCAGACGTATTATCCCAGAGTCAAATTGACGCGCTTTTGAAATCTATGCAGCCCGGCAATTCAGCCGAGCCTGAAGTCAATGCCAAGGTAGAGAAAAAAGCGGAGACGGAAGAGATCAAATATAGCAAATACGACTTTTACAGCCCCAGAAAGTTCACGAAGGATAAGATGAAGATCCTGACCAGCGTGTTTGAAAACTATGCCCGGATCATTACTTCGCAGGTGAACGGCGTGTTCCGGGTTATGACCGACATTACGGTGATGGAAGTCCAGGAGCGGCGTTATTATGAGTATGTGAATTCCCTGAATGAAAACGATACGGTCACCTTGGTGGACGCAACCATTCAGGACCACAATAAGGCATTGGTCCCTCTTATGATTTACACTACGCCGGGCCTGGTGATCACGTTGATCGAGCGCATGCTGGGCGGAGGGGAAGAAGTGGTAAAAGTAAAGGAAGGCTATCGGTATTCCGATGTGGAAACCGCGCTGTACCGCAGGATTATCTCATACCTGGTCCAGGCCCTGAAGGATGGGTTTGCCAATTATTTAAACATGGAATTTGCTATCCAGAGAATTGAAGAAAATCCCAGCATGATACAGGATGTGGGGCTTGATGAGGTGGTGGCAATTATCCTTTTGAATGTGGACGTTGCGGGTCTTGCCGTAGAGCGGATCCGGATCTGTATGCCGGGCACGCTGCTGGAGACCATGTTCCAGGTAATTGACAGCCGCAAACACATTGCAAGAGGTTATGCCTATGAAGATAACCGTGAAACCATTCTTGAGAATATCCGCCAGTCACAGCTGCCGCTTACAGGGCAGTTGGGCACGGTGTTTGTTGACCTGAGTGATATTTACCACTTGAAGGTGGGCGATATAATTGACATGAACAAGGCCAAAGACAAGGACGTGAAACTGTTTATTGGAAGGCAGGCATGGTTTACCGGTAAGATGGGCGTATATAAAAAGAACGTGGCAATTCGAATTAACCGGAGGCTATACGAGGAAGAGGAAGAAGCGGAAAACGGGGGAGGGGGAGACCCGGATCCGGAGGCCATAATGCTTGAGCCAGAGGAAGAATCCCTGGTGTGAAATGGTAACGGACAATAACCGTTGCGTTTGGCCGAAAAAAATGTTATAATATTCGGTAATTATTAATTAATTAATTAATATCAGAAAAGAGAGGGAGAAACAAATGGCTAAGATTATGCTGGTTGACGATGCCGCGTTCATGAGGATGATGGTGAAAAATGCCTTGACGAAAAGCGGATATGATAATTTTGTTGAGGCTCAGGACGGTGCGGAAGCCGTGAAAAAATATGGGGAAGAGAAACCGGATATGGTGATTATGGACATCACCATGCCCAACATGGATGGGCTGCAGGCTTTGAAGAAAATCCGCGAAGACGATCCCAATGCCAAGGTGGTTATGTGTACCGCCATGGGGCAGGAGGGAATGGTTGTGGACGCAATCAAGTCCGGCGCCAAAGATTTTATCGTGAAACCATTTAACGCGGAGCGTATCGTTCAGACCGTTCAGACTATTTTGGGGAACTAATACCGGGCAGGAGGAACAGGAAATGGCTTTTTTGAGTTCATTTGACATCAGTGCGTCCGGTTTGAGCGCCCAGCGGCTCCGGATGGATATTGCAGCGGAAAATATCGCTAATATTGACACGACCCGGACAGAAGGCGGCGGTGCATATAGAAGAAAAGACATCCTTTTTGAAAGTTATGGGGCCGGGTCTTTCCGGGAGGCCCTCCGCAATGCTTCTTTGGGAAAAGGCTTTACCAGCAGGAACGCCGGGGTTCGGGTTGCCAGTATTATCGAGGATGACCGTGAGATGAAACAGGTATACAATCCGGAACATCCGGATGCTGACGAGAACGGCTTCGTGACATTACCCAATGTGGACCTGTTGAAGGAAACGGTTGACAGTATGTCGGCCACCAGGTCTTATGAGGCGAACGTTACGGCATTAAATGCAATGAAGCTGATGGCGCAGAAAGCATTGGACATTGGGAAATAATGTTCGGCTAATTAAAAAATAAGGTAACAGGGAAGGGATCTGAACTGCTACAAAACTAGGATAAAGGAGATTGGGAAATGGGCGCTAGCAGCTTTAATGAAATGGAACTAGATGCCATAGGCGAAATCATGAACATCAGCCTCGGCGCCTCGGCAACAGCAGTTTCCACAATGTTGGGCACCAAAGTGAATATTACTACGCCCGTAGTCAAGGTTCAGACGAGGGAAGAGTTTGAATTTAAGCGTTTGGAGCCGGCGATCGGTGTGGAAATTGCCTATGTGGAAGGCTTGGAAGGCAGAAATGTCATGATGTTCCGCCGCGAAGACGTGTGTGTTATCGTGGGGACTTTGATGGGCGAAGACCCTGCCGATATGGGGGATCAGCTGGATGAAATCCATATCAGCGCCATCTGTGAGGTGATGAACCAGATGATGGGGGCTTCGGCCACTGCATTGTCTGAATTTTTAGGGACTATCGTCAATATATCCACCCCGAAATCGTTTGATATCGGGGAACCGGAAGATTTTAAGGAAAAATATTTTCCGGAAGAATCGGGCATGGTAGTTGTCCGTTTCCGCTTGGAAATTGAGGAAAAGTTAAACAGTGAATTTATGAACATTATGTCTACGGATTTGGCGAAGCGCCTTTTGGCGCCTTTCGAGGTTTCTTTGAGCGGCGGGGCAGCGCCTTCGAAAGAAGCGCCGGCTCCGGCTCCTTCAAAAGAGCCCCAACCCGTAGCACCGGAACCTGCGGCAGCCTCTTCTTCCGGCGGCACCATGTCCCAGGAAGAGATCAACGCCTTGCTGGGAGGGGGTTCTTCGCCCAGCGCACCACCCTCCGCTCCGGAACCTGCGGCGCCGTCTTCGGGCGGCACCATGTCCCAGGAAGAGATCAACGCCTTGTTGGGAGGGGGGGCTTCACCCAGTGCACCGCCTACACCTACGCCGTCTTCGGGCGGCACCATGTCCCAAGAGGAGATTAATGCTATGATGGCAGGAACGCCTCAGCCCAGCGCGGCGGGGATGCCCCAGCCCAGTGCGCCGCTTTCTGCGCCGCAGCCGGGGGCCCAGCCTCCTTATTATGCCTATCCGCCTGCGGGGATGGATCCCATGATGCTGCAGCTCCTCAATCAAATGCAGCAGACGCAGATGCAGATGATGGAGATGATGAAGACGGTAAACAAACCCCAGGAGCCTTCCCAGTCCGGTTCCGGGAGTTCGATTATCCGTCCCCTGGCTTCTACCCCGGTCAGCGACCAGGCCGGTGACGGCGAGGAGGATAGGGCGAACCAGGAAATGCTGATGAAAGTGCCTTTGGAGCTTTCTGTAGAGATCGGACGGACCAAAAGGCTGGTACGGGATATTTTGGAATTTACCCAGGGCACCCTGGTAGTTTTGGATAAGATGGCCGGAGAGCAGGTTGACCTTTTTGTTAACGGGCAATGCATCGCGAGAGGCGATATCGTCGTTGTGGAAGATAACTTTGGCATCCGTATCACGGAAATCGTGTCCAAGGAATTAAATCCGGAAAGCTTATAAGATGGAAGGTTTGACGTTATTTCGCGCGGTATTGACCGTCCTGGGAGTATTGCTGCTGGCATTTTGGTGCAGCCGCCTGCTGGGGAGGCAGTGGGCGAGGTCCTCCGGATCCGGCAATATGCAGGTGATTGAGCATATCCAGGTAGGGCAGAATCAAAAGATACTTCTCTTAAAGGCAGGGGGGCATAATTACCTGGTGGGGGTCAGCCCTGCCGGCATCCGGCTTTTAACGGAAGTGGAGGGTGATTTCGAGGCGGTTGCGCCGCCTGCCCCTGCCACTTTGGAGCTTCCTTTCCGGGCATTTCTGGAAAAATGCCAGGCATCCCACGGAAAAAAGGGGGAGGAAACCGATGAATGACCTTCTGACACAGTTAAATGGCGGGAACGTCCCCACTTTGGAATTGATGTTCATGCTTACCCTTGCGGCCTTGCTTCCTTCCATTGTGGTGATGATGACATCTTTTACCAGGACGATCATCATCTTATCCTTTACCAGGAATGCCATGGGGGTTCAGCAAGCGCCGCCGAACATGGTTTTGGTAGGCATTGCCATGTTTTTGACTTTATATATTATGAGCCCGGTAATTGACCGGATCAATGACGAGGCATACCAGCCTTATTTACGGGAGGAAATTACTCAGGAAGAAGCCGTGGAGCGGATGATCGTCCCATTGAAGGAGTTCATGCTGCGGAATACGGAGGCAAAAACGTTGGATAATTTCGTTCGCATGTCCGGTTCGCAGATTGAACAGGATGTAGCCGACTATCCTTTGACCGTGGTGGTTCCGGCCTTTATGACCAGCGAGCTAAAACGGGGGTTTACGGCTGGGTTCCTGATCTATCTGCCGTTTCTTTTGGTAGACATTATTGTTTCCACTACGTTGATGTCCATGGGTATGGTTATGTTGCCGCCGGCCATGATCTCCCTTCCTTTTAAACTGTTGCTTTTTGTGACAGTGGATGGCTGGGAACTTTTGTTTACCAACATTGTGGCAGGTTTCCGGTAGCGAGAGAGGAGAGTGGGGTCCATGACCGATTTACAGGTACTGGATATTTTGTATCAGACATTCCAGATGGCCGTAAGGTTGACTATGCCTTTTTTGCTGGTCAGTATGGTGGTAGGCATAGTGATCGCCATTTTTCAGGCGGCTACGCAGATCAACGAGCAAACGATGACTTTTGTCCCCAAATTTCTCGCTATATTGGCAATCCTTGGTTTTCTGGGAAGCTCCATCCTGGCTATGCTGCAAGATTTTTTCCGGCAGATGGCCGCATTGATTGCGGGAGGCTGATGCTTCATGTTTATCCTGTTTGCGCTGGTATTTATGAGGATGAGCGGGGCGGTAGTGTTTAACCCTATCCTTGGCAGGTCAAACCTGCCCAACGCAGCTAAAGGGATGCTTATTTTTGTGCTTTCTTTGATGCTGTATATGGGGCAGGGCGGAAGTTTGGCCCATCAGCCCTCCAGTATGATAGAGTTTGGGGTTATGCTGGTGATGGAACTGCTTTTGGGGTTTGTCATGGGGTTTTCCATGGAGCTTTCCTTTATGGTAGTCCGTTTTGCTTCGGCGGTGGTGGACTATACCATGGGGCTTTCCATGGCGCAGGTCTATGACCCGCAGTACAATACCCAGATGACGGTTACTTCCGGTGTGTTTTATGCCTTTATGGCTTTGCTTTTTTTGGCTGTTGACGGGCATATCCGTATTATTGCCCTTTTTTTTGCCTCGGCCAAGTTAATCCCTTTCGGGGAGGTGGTTTTTCGCCCGGAGCTTTCCCAGATGGTGTTGGAGCTTTTTCGGGCCAATATCATTTTGGGGCTGCAGTTCGCTTTTCCCCTGGTAGCTATGGAACTGGTTACAGAGGCTGCCGTGGGGATCCTGATGCGCATGATCCCTCAGATCAATGTGTTTGCCGTGAATTTCCAATTGAAAATCATCGTAGGCCTGATGATGCTGGTTTACCTGTTTAGCCCCATGGCCGACCGGATGTATACGATTATTGAAAATGTTTTTTTACAGATGGAACGGCTTATGGCTTTGATGGGTTAGCGGCGGTTTACGGATGACGGAAGGCATCCGGGCCGTTATAAGGGAAGGGAGTGGTGGATTTGGCAGAAGCCAACGGGCAGGAAAAGACAGAGAAACCAACCAGTAAACGCCGGAGGGAAGCGAGGCAGGAAGGGAACGTTTTTCAAAGCAAAGACGCTGTTACGGTTATAATGCTGTTTGGCGTGTTTTATATGATTAAGCTTATGGTGCCTGTGCTGTATGAAACTTTACAGGACTGTATGCACCGGTATTTTTCTGCAGTGAGGGACGCGGACCCTTTTAGCTCGTCTCCCCATATTTATGTATATATGGCCTATGCCGTGCTGAAATGTTCCCTGCCCCTTTTGCTGGCATCCATGGCGCTCGGGATTTTGTCCCATGGCACCCAGACCCATTTTAACATAGCTTTTAAGGCTTTGCGGCCGAAATTCAGTAAGATGAACCCCATCAGCGGGTTGAAAAATATGTTTTCCATCAAAAAGCTGGTGGATTTGGCAAAAAACCTGATTAAAATATCGTTGCTTCTGGCCCTCTTGTACAACCTGCTCAAGAAAGACCTGGTCCGGGTGGCCAACATGGTTGACATGAACTTGCTGGCATCGGCCGGTGAGACCATGCAGCTGGTGTTCGAGCTGGTATGGAAGGTGTGCCTGGCTTTTGCCATTGTGGCGTTTTTTGATTATTTATACCAAAGATGGGATTATGAAAGTAACCTGAAGATGACCAAGCAGGAAGTGAAGGAAGAATATAAGAATACCGAAGGGAATCCGGAGATCAAGGGAAGGATACGTAGGATCCAACGCCAGATGGCTATGAGCAGGATGATGCAGAAAGTGCCGGAGGCGGACGTGATCGTCAGGAACCCGACCCATTTTGCCGTGGCACTTAAGTATAACCCGGAACAGGACGGGGCGCCGGTGGTATTGGCCAAAGGGCAGGATGAGCTGGCTTTACGCATTGTGCGGGTTGGCGAAGAGCATGGCGTGTTCGTCATTGAGGACCGGCCCCTGGCAAGGGCCCTTTATGCTTCTTGTGAGCTGGACCGGGAGATACCGGCAGAGTTTTACGGGGCCGTGGCAGAGATCCTGGTGTATATATACAGGGCCAGCAACAGAGAGGATATGCTCCAGTAGGCACACCGATCTACTGGCCATAGTCACTTATTGTAAAGGACGGATGGAGTTTTCATGAGAAAGTTACTGAGTTATTCGATCGTACTGTTTGTACTGACAATTATCCTATTATTAATCATACCGCTTCCGGCGGCCTTGGTGGACGTGGCGATCATTATCAACATGTCCCTTTCGATGATGATCTTAATCATTACCATGACGATCCGGGAACCTTTGGAATTTTCCATATTTCCATCCCTTTTGCTGGTTACAACCCTTTTTCGCCTGGGCATCAACGTATCTACCACCAGGAACATCCTGACCAACTCCGGTTCTTCCGGCCAGGTGATCCAGTCCTTTGGCGATTTCGTCCTAAGGGGGAATGTGGTTGTTGGTTTGATCATTTACATGATTATTGTGTTGATGCAGTTCATTGTCATCACCAAGGGCGCAGAACGTGTGTCGGAAGTTGCCGCAAGGTTTACCCTGGACGCCATGCCCGGTAAGCAGATGGCCATTGACGCAGATTTAAACTCGGGCCTGATTAACGAGCAGCAGGCCAAGGACCGGCGTGAAAAGATCCAGAGGGAGGCGGATTTTTACGGTTCCATGGACGGTGCCACCAAGATCGTCAAGGGAGATTCCATTATGTCCCTGATCACCACTGCCATTAACCTGATCGGGGGCAGTATCATCGGTATCGTCCAGTCCGGCGACACCATCGGCAATGTTTTAAGCACCTACTCCATTGCCACCGTAGGCGACGGCCTGGTAGGCCAGATCCCTTCCTTGCTGATTTCCGTTGCTACGGGCATGATCGTCACCCGTGCCGTGTCCGAGGGGAGCTTGAACGAGGATATTTCCAAGCAGTTTATGGCCCAGCCGGTGGCCATCATGATCAGCGGCGTGGTAGTGGCTGTGCTGGCAGTGATCCCCGGCATGCCGGTTTTGCAGCTTTTGATTATTTCCGTGGGGCTGATTGCCGGGGGATATTTCCTTTCCCGCAGGCTTCAGGCGGAACCGGCTTTGGCTACCTCCGGCGCTTTTGGGCCTGCGGGGGGCACCAGCCTGAGGAATTTTTCGGCTGACCAGGATATGGAACCCATGCCGGGCGACGAGGCAGGAGGCCCCAAGCAGGTCAGCGAAGAAGAGTATTATAAAGACGTAAACAATGTGTATACATTATTGTCGGTGGAAGCCATCGAGATGGAATTCGGCTATAGCCTGATCCCCATGGTAGACGAATCGGTGGGCGGCCGCCTGATTAACCGGATTATTATTTTCCGCAGGCAGTATGCCCAGGATATGGGGTTTGTTATCCCTTCCATACGCCTTCGGGACAGTTCCGGCTTAAATACCAACCAGTATTGCATTAAGATTAAGGGGGAAGAGGTAGCCAAGGGGGAGATCCTGATTGACTATTACTTAGCTTTAGAGCCGGAAAACCCGGAGAAGGAAATCGACGGGATCGAAACCATAGAACCGGCTTATGGCATTCCCAGCCGGTGGATTAAGCCGGAAGACAGGGAGCTGGCGGAAATTTACGGATATACGGTCATCGACCCCCTTTCCGTATTGGTGACCCATTTATCAGAAGTGGTAAAACAGCATGCCCATGAGCTGATTACCAGGCAAGAGGTAATCCATCTGATTGAGAACATCCGAAAGACTTCCCCGGAACTGGTGGAGGAGGCGTTCCCCAATTTAATCCCTTACAGCCTGTTCCAGAAAATATTGACCAGCCTTTTGAAAGAAGGGGTGCCCATCAAAGATATGGTGACCATTATCGAGTCTGTATTGGAAACCATATCGGAAACCGGTTTTCCGGTCAAAGATGTGGACGGCCTGATCGAAAATATCCGTACGGCCCTGAAACGTACCATTACCCGCTTATACTGCGAGGATGGGACCATGAAGGTGATCACCCTGGATTCGGAGTTGGAGCGGACTATGGTAGGGTGCCTCTCCAAAGGGGAAAGGGGATATTACCTGGCTTTGAACCCGGATGTGCTCCAAAGCCTGATCGGACAAATTACGACCCAATTAAAGAAATTCAACAGCTTTTCCCAGAGCCCGGTTATTTTGACCTCACAGGTGATGCGGGTCCATTTTTACCGGTTGATAGACCAGTTTTATCCCAATATACGAGTGCTGTCTTTTAATGAGATTTCCAATAATGTCCAGATACAGTCCATTGGTAGCCTGACCCTTGAAGGCAAAGAGAGGAAAGGTGCATGATTGGCGGCAAGGGGGTGACGGAAGATGGCCCATCCAGATAATTTGGAAGAAAAAACAAATGAAGAATTGTTG
The DNA here is from genome assembly GCA_910584845.1 of uncultured Lachnospiraceae bacterium. Taxonomy (GTDB): domain Bacteria; phylum Bacillota; class Clostridia; order Lachnospirales; family Lachnospiraceae; genus Brotaphodocola. The sequence continues at coordinate 151,739 of CAJUDH010000005.1, read as the reverse complement.
GAACTATACCGCGCTACGGGCCGGTTAGACGTAAAGCAGGCGCTGGTGCTCCGTTACCTCTATATTGTAAAAACCATAGCCTCGCAGATGAGGAATATCTATGTGGGGACGCTCCAGATGGAAGATATTGTCAACGAGGGCGTAATTGCCATTATGAAGGGCATTGACCGGTACGACCCGGAGAGGGACAACAAGTTTGAGACATTTATATCCCGGCGTATCCGGGGGATGATTATTGACCTGGTGCGGAAAAATGACTGGATGCCCCGGGATTTCCGCAAACAGGTCAAAACGATAGAAGACGCCCAGATTGCCCTGGGCCGTTCCCTGGGCCGGCCGCCTGCCGACGAGGAGGTGGCGGAATCCATGGGGATGGATATCCGTAAGTACCGGAAGCTCCAGCGGATGAGCACCATGATGAACGTGCTTTCCCTGGACATGATTACGGACGATGAAGGAGAACACCAGTCGCTGCAGCTTTCTAACAGGGATGCGGATTCCCAGCCGGAAAAGGCTTTTTTGAAGGTAGAGTCCCGCCAGGTGTTGGCAGAAGCAGTGAATAGCCTGAAGGAAAAGGAGAAGATGGTAATTTCCCTGTATTATGTAGAGGAATTGAACATGGGGCAGATCGCGAGGATTTTAAACGTGAGCGAACCCCGTATTTCCCAGATCCACAGTTCCGCTATCCGGAAGCTGAAGGCATATATGGCTACTTATATGTAAAGGCAGGCAAAAATCTTTTCATAAAATGAAGGACATAGATTTTTGTAAATAACCGGCAAGCTTATGGAAGGTTTTATCCAAGGGGCCGGAAGACAGAAAGGAGGAAATCGCATGTATCAAGGATTTTATAACCTAACATCCGGCATGTTGACACAAACCAGGAATTTAAACGTGATCGGAAACAACATGGTGAATATCCAGACAGCGGGTTATAAGCGGGATAAAATGGTCTCCAGCACATTTCAGGAAGAAATGATGTACCGGACAGGGAAACATTATAAAGATAATGCAAAAGCCCTGGCCACTACTTCCAAAATCCGGACGGCACAGCAGACCTATGTGAATTATGAGCAAGGCGCCTATGACCAGACGGAAGGCATTTATGATTTTGCTTTGGGGGACAGCGGGTTTTTCTGCGTGGAAACCCCCATGGGCGTGCAGTATACCAGAAACGGATCGTTCCATGTGGACGACGAAGGGTATCTTACCCTTAACGGCATGGGGCGTGTATTAGGGACTGACGGGCCTATCCAGATCGACAACGAAGACTTTACCGTGGACAAAACGGGGCGGATCAGCGTCCTGGAAGTAGAAGGGGGCGGTGAGGACGGGGAAGCCCAGGCCACCGTCCGCGAGCTGGGCAAGCTGCGGGTTGTGGATTTTGCGGATTACGGCCAGCTCCATAAAGAAGATTACGGCCTTTTTTCCACCGGGCAGCAAGCGCAGGAAGTGGAATCGCCGTCTATCCTATGGAAATCCCTGGAGCGGTCCAACGTGGATATGGTGGAGGAAATGACATCTATGATGACTTCCCAAAGGGCGCTGCAGAGCGCCGCCCAGGTATTGAAGATGTATGACCAGATTATGAGCAAGTCTGCATCGGATGTGGGGAGGCTATAAGCAGGACAGCCGGAATGTGCCTTTTAGGCAACCATGAAGGTACGGGAACCGTTACCGGATTATAAGGGGGAAACATATGTACCAGTCATTTTACACAGGCGCCCTGGGCGCCGGAACTTGTATGGCGAAAATGGGTGTAATTTCCAACAATATCGCCAACGTAAACAACTATGGGTTTAAACCTAAGACGGCTGCTTTTTCTGACTTATTGAATTTTAACCTAAATGATTCTGAAAATGCGGTTACAGAACTGATGGCAGGAAACGGGGTAAGGATGCAGAGGACCTATACCACTTATGGGACTTCGGCAGTGACGAACACGGATCAGAAGGAAGATTACGCCATTATGCAGGACAATGCGTTTTTTATGGTGCAGGATCCGGTAAGCGGAGAGATTTCTTATACCCGTAGCGGCCATTTTTACCGGGGGCAGATGGAAGACGGCTTCTATCTGATGACCACCAACGGTAAGCTGGTCCTGGACCAGAACCGGGAACCCCTTTTAGCGGATACGCCGGATATTGAGCGTATGCGGGAGGAGATGGAGGAAGGATACGAGCCGGATGACAATGACGACGATGGCGAGGATGAGGATGCCCCAAGGGTCAGCCTTTACACTTTTTCCAATCCCAGCCGCCTCATAAGCGTGGGGGACAATGAGTATGTGCCTCCGGAAGGCATGGAGCCGGAACTGGTAGAGAACCCCAGGCTGATTACCGGCGCTTTGGAAGGGTCGGCCACCGACTTATCCCAGGAAATGGTCCGGATGATAGAGTGCCAGCGTGCGTTTACCTTTGCGTTAAAGATGGTAATGACATCGGATGAGATAGAGACTACGATTAACTCCCTAAGGGGATAGCCGCAGAAGGAATGTGAGGTTATAGTGCCCATGAGATTGAAAAGCTATGAAGATATGAACCTTCAGGATCTGGATGTGATGAAGGAAATCAGCAGCATCGGCACCAGCCATGCCGCCACGGCCCTTTCCAAGCTGCTCCAGAAGGAGATCCGGATAACGATCCCCGAGATCAGCATTTTGGGTTATGAGGAGACCGTAGACCGGATCGGGCAGATTGAGGAATTGGTGGCTGCCACGTTAGTCCAAATGTCCAATGAAGTCAACGGCCTGATGCTGTTTATTTTCAAAATGGATTTGGCCAATGCCGTGTTAGGAAAGCTGATTGGGAGGCATTACGAATCTTTTGAGGATATGGACGAGATGGACTACTCCGCTTTGGAGGAGATCGGCAACATTATTATCTGTTCTTATGTCAATGCCTTTACCCAGCTGGTAGGGGTGGAGATTGACTTGTCCGTGCCTAGTTCCACCGTAAACATGCTGGGGGGGATTTTAACCGTCCCCATTGCTGAGTATGGATACGTAACCGATAAGTTAATGTATATTAATGCGGAATTTATTATGGATGGAGAGAAACTGTCCGATGGGCTGTTAATGCTTCCGGATATCCAGTCGCTTAACAGTATCTTAGAGAAATTAGGTATTTCATGATGACGGAAAAGCAATTAAAAGTAGGGATTGGCGATATGAAGTTTTCCAGGGGGGACACGCAGATTATTACCTATGCCCTTGGCTCCTGCATCGGGATCACCTTCTATGACCCGTTTTTGAAGCTGGGCGCCCTCCTGCATATTATGCTTCCTGCCAGGACGGATCCTAACGATGCGAAGGTATTTAAATATGCGGACAGCGGGATCCGCGAAACGGTCCGTAAACTTACTGCATTTGGCATGGTAAAAAACAGGACCGTCGTAAAGATTGCGGGAGGCGCCAAAATGTTCGAGATGAAAGGGAGCGGCAATTCGGATTTTGGAAATATCGGGCAAAGGAATGCGGCGATGGTGAAAAAAATCCTTCTGGAAGAACGGCTGCACGTTTCGGGCGAGGACACGGGAGGGGCCTATGCAAGGACTATGCTGATAAACGTTGCCAATGGCGATGTGATGATCCGTACAGTGGGCAGGCCGGAAAAACGTCTGTAGAAAGGAGAAGAGAAAGTGGAGAAAGAGAAGGAAGGAATCCTCCTGGAATCGGGTACCAATGAGATCGAGATTATGAAGTTTACCATTGAGAACGAATTCTACGGGATAAACGTGGCCAAGGTAAAAGAGATAATGATGGCGGAAAAAGTAAAGGCCATGCCCCATGCCCATCCGGCGGTGGAAGGGATCTTTAAACCCAGGGATGTGTTGATTACGGTTATTGACTTAGGGTATTACCTGACCAATGAATATTTGGAGCATAAGCCCAGGGATTTGTTTATTGTTACCAGTTTCAATAAGATGACCGTTGCCTTCCGGGTACAGAGTATTGAGGGGATCAGCCGTATTTCCTGGAAAGACATTCAGAAGCCGGATAAAACTTTGACCCATGGGGAGGAAGGCGTAGCTACCGGCATAGCCCAGTGCGATAAAGAACTGGTAACGATCCTTGATTTTGAGGCTATTGTGGCTGAGATCGCCCCGGAAACCACCATTCAGCTTTCCGAAGTCGACCAGATGGGCGACCGGCCTCTCTGTGAGAACCCGTTGGTCATCGCAGAGGATTCTATTTTACTGCAGAAGATGATTGACGACGCTTTGGAAAGGGCTGGCTTTACAAATGTGAAGAACTTTAACAATGGCCAGGAAGCATGGGATTATCTGAAGTCGATCCGGCACGATTCGGACCTTTATAATAAGGTGAACCTGATTATTACGGATATTGAGATGCCTGAGATGGACGGGCACCGCCTGACCAAGCTGGTGAAGGACGACCCAAGGCTAAAGATGATCCCCATCGTGATTTTCTCGTCGCTGATTGACGACCAGATGCGGATTAAAGGGGAGACTTTGGGGGCCGACGAGCAGCTGACTAAGCCGGAGATTGGAAACCTGGTACATGTAATTGATAAACTTTTGGAACGTTTCCATGAAAAACGGGACAATATGGATCCGACAGAAGGTTAAAAAGGCGGGCCGGTGCAAAAAGATTCGGAAGAAAGTAAGGAGGCGAGGTTGGATCGGTGAAAAGACAGATAGCCGGGGCTTTGTTTGCCCTTACGTTCGTGATAGGAGGGGTTTTTCCGGCGGCAGCCGGGGAGTGGGAGCTGTCGGAGGACGGAAAGCACTGGATGTATTGCACTTCGCCAGGGAACCCCGTGGAGGACCAATGGCTGGAAGTTGACGGGAAAATTTATTACCTGGACGCCAAAGGCTATATGAAAACCGGATGGGTGACCGATAAAGAAAAAGGGGAAAAATATTATATGGGCCCTGACGGGGCTATGTGCCATAGTGTGTTTTCTGATAACGACCGCTATGTAGGGGCGGACGGGACCCAGGTAAAAGCCTATGACACATACCGCAAGGCAGTAAAGTCGGAACTGAAAAAGACTGCGCCCAAAAAGAAAAAAGCAAAATCAAAAAACACGGAAGTTTCCGACGAACCTCCCACAGAGCAGCGTTTTTTATTGACAGATTTGAATTTGGACGGATACCGTGACCTGGTTGTGGTCCATCAGGCCGGGGCCGATGAAAATCTGGTAGAAGTTGCCGTGTGGGAGCCGGAGGAAGAAGTTTTCCAGCTTGCTGCAGAATTTGATGCGCCAGACGAAGGGGAACATACGGCCCTGTACCTGGACCCGGAAGGGGAGGCGGTCTGGCTGGAGATCACACAGCGGGGAGGTGACCTGAGCCTTTTCCAGATGTTGTATACCACCACCATGTTTGAAAGTGTATGGAACTTTACCATGGAACTGGACGATTGGGGGGGCCCCGAGTATCAGGTCAACGGCAGCGTGGAAGATAAGGAAACCTGGGATGCAGACATGGCTGAGGCCCTGGGAAGAAGGGGGGACGTCCCCCTTACCGGATATTTGCCGGCCACGGAAGAGAACATAAAAGAGCAGGTAGACCGGATCCTCACAGAAGAGGAAGAGCAGGACCTGTGGCGGTAAAATAAGCACAACAAGGAACCGTTTTGTGGTTGTTTGTTGTGCTTATCTGCTTTTTCAGGGCGGCATCCCTATGGCATTGGGCAAAGCCTAAGTAGCCGGCGGTCAAAATCCGGCACTGGGGCCAAGGCGCCCCGGGTTTTCGAAGGGCAAAAAACCACCTTCCACAAACCGTTTCAACTGGTTTATAACGGTGGGGAAGGCGGTTTTTTGTCAAACCTAAGTAAGGGGGATGCTAATCCCTCCCATGATGGGGATGCTGGCTGACTTTTTCGCAGGCTTTCATAAATTCCGTCAGCATAAGGATTTTGTAACGGTTTTTATAATAGCTGAGGATGGGAGACAGGGAACCTTTGCTGGCTACCACATATTTAGCCGGAAGCCTGGTCAGGGTCAGGGCGCAGATGTCAGCGATACACTGTTGGCATTTGCAGGTGTTATATTGGTCCAGAAAGCTGCCAACGTCCTCGTCGAGGAGGAGCTGTTCCATGACGTTAATGAAACGGAACTCGCTGTCGCGCAGGCCGTTGTCAATCTCGCTTTCCGGGATAACGGTCTGGATGGAATCCAAAGAGGAAGGCGTATTGCCAAAGCTTTGTTGTGCCTGTGAGGCCCCGGCAGCGTTTGATGGGGCGGGATCGGCCACAGGGGCAGCACTTGGGGCATTGGCCTGGGAAGGGGCCTGATTGGGCTGGGAAGCAATCTCCTGGCGCATTTCTTCCTGAAGCTCCTCCGAAAGCTTGTTGAGGATGTCCTGGGAGATGCGGTCGTTCCTGCTGCCCTCATCCACCACAGTGACCTTTGTGGGGGTGACCGTATGGGACTGGACGTCGCCGTTCTTCCCTTGTGCGGATCCGTCCGGGGAAAGGCTGGCCGGATCATGTGCCTCCGGAGAAGCGCCGTTAGTCAACAGATCCATGACGTGTGATGTTTTGTTGGTTTTTTTAGCCATTCTATGATACCTCCTTTAGATGGATCGCCGGCGCAATCTCATTGAGAAAGGCCAGATAATCCTGTACCGCTGCCGAGCGGGGATTATAGGAAAATATGCTCTCGCCGTGGGCCGGAGCTTCCGCAATCGCTACTCCGGAGCGGATTTTCGTGTCAAAGACCCGTGAATGGATCTGGCCGGCAAGCTGCTGGGCCATCTCCAGCACGTCACGGGATAAAAGGGTGCGTGAGTTGAACTTGGTCAGCAAAATACCCAGGACGTTCAGCCCCGGGTTAAAGCTGTCACGCACGGATTCAATGGTTTCCTTCAGCTGGGCAAGCCCTACCAGGCTGAGGATATCGGAAGCCATGGGGATAATTAAAAAGTCAGAGACGGAATAGGCATTGACCGTCAGCAGGTTGAGCGCCGGCGGGGTGTCGATAATAATATAGTCGTATTGGTCCATAATGGGTTTGATCGCGTTCCTAAGGATGCATTCCCGGTTCGTGTGGATGTTATCCAGGCCGTTGCTGCTAAGGGTGATGTCGGAAACCAGAAGGTCCCCGTACTCGCTTTTTACAAGGGCTTTCTGGATGGGGACGGATCCCTTCATCACATCCAGGACCGTATAGGGGTTCGCCATGCCGGCCCCCAGGCAGAAGCCCAAGTTGCCCTGGGGGTCAAGGTCAATCCCCAGTACCCTTTTGCCCACCAGGGCCAGGCCGGAAGCCAGCGCAGCAGACGTGGTGGTCTTGCCGACTCCGCCTTTCTGGTTCGATACCGTAATCGTAATAGACAAAATCCTACCTCCAAAAAGTAAAAGTTGCAAAAATGGTTTTGCAGATATTATTTTTATTATATAACATGTCGATAAATAAGTATAGATAGAAATTAAAATTTTTCGTGGCAGCCCGGCGTTTTCCTGGCAAATGGAAGGTTTCGGCCATTGTGCATAGGGTGCCTGGGCCTATGATACCGTATGGATACGTTTTCATGGCCACGGCTATTTCGGAAGTATATCCTGGATGAAAGAAAGGAGTATAGAAAACATGGCAAGTTTATCCAGTACCTCAAGCATATCCGGTGCGAACAGCTTGGGAAATACATCTTTAAGGGGCTTCGGCGGAATGGTGTCAGGGATTGACCGGGATTCCATTATCGAGGCTATGACTTTAAGTACCCAGACTAAGATAGCAAATCAGCAGAAACTTTATACCAAGCTCCAGTGGAAGCAGGAGGCATACCGGAGCATCAGCGACAAGATCATAGACTGGGCCGATAAGTATGCCAGCTATTCTTCGACTAGCAGCCTGCTGGACGCTTCTACTTTTGCAAGGAGCAAGATTACGGTCCATGGCAAGGAGGATTCCAAGCAGTATGTCCAGGCTACGGGTGTTTCGCAGTTTGTGGATAATATATCCCTTTCGGCTGTCCGCCAGCTGGCCACTTCCACCATGCACCAATCCCAGCAGTGTAAAGGGGATGGCATACAGACTGACCTGAAGGACCTGGGGCAGGAGTTCACTTCCTCTTCCCTGGAAGGCACCATCCTTACCTTTGGTACAGGCAGTTATGACAAAAATGGCAATTATTCTTATGCCAATACAAAGAGCTTTACCTTTGGCAGCAGCTATACCTATTATGACGAGGATGCCAAGGTAAACAGGACCAAAACCATCAACTATGACGTCACCACAGAGGAAGAAGGCAAGAAGCTGGCAGAAGATTTAAACGCCGCATTAAAAGAGGCTGACCTGGAAGTCGACGGGAAAAAGATCCATGATATCATGCAATTTGAATACGATGGCGGCCAGATGAAAATCACCTCGAAAGGGGACGCGGGGGATGTGGTGATTTCCCATTATTCTACCGCGTTGGAGAAATTGGGCTATACGGAAAAGGCCAGTGAGGATCCAAAGGTTGCCAAGGGGATCCAGATTAGCGATGTCGCAGGTAAGCAGACGGGGAATTATGCGGATACGGCCATAGACCGGTCCAGCGCCCTGGATTTTATGAAAGGCAAAAAGCTGACTTTCAATTACGACGGGATCAAAAAGGACATTGAGCTGATCACAGAGGCTGAGGCGGAAGAGCTGAAGAAAATGGCGGCGGACGGCAAGTCGGGCCAGGAACAGATGGAAAAGCTGGCGGAAAATATCCAGTCCCGTTTAGACCGCGCTTATGGCAAAGGTACGGTCAGCGCTTCCTATGTGGACGGCAGCCTGAAGTTTGATGCAGGGAAGGACACCTCCACGGTATCCATTACCGCCAACGACAACAGCCTCCTGAAAAATTTAGGGTTGGAATACGGCTCATCCACGAAAGTAAACTTAAGCGGCAAGCTGAACCAGGATGCGTTTAAGAACAGCCTTAATGCGGATTTGTCCTCCTATACCAGGGCCGACGGGACGTTGGACCTGAAGATAAACGGCGTAGAGATCCACGGCTTGACGGAAGACAGTACCATTGAAGATATTTTGTCAAGGATCAACTCCACGGCTGACGTGGGTGTGAAAGCCACTTATAGCCAGACAGAAGGGAAGTTTATGCTGGTATCCAGCGAGACCGGGGCGGGAAGGGAGATCACTTTTGAGTCCGATTTGGCCAAAGACCTCTTTGAAGGCGCCGGTTCCAAGCAGACCGAAGGCAAGAACGCCATTATTGATGTGAGCTACGGCAACGGGGCCCCCATTACCATGGAGCGCTCTTCCAACATCTTTGACCTGGAAGGGTTAAGCGTCACCGTATCCGGCGTGTTTGGCGGCGAATATGTGGAGAAGACGGAAGCAGACGGTACGGTTTCCAAGGAGTGGATAGCAAAACCGTCCGAAGCCGTAACCTTCACTGCCAAAGCCGATGTGGACGGGGTGACAGAAACCGTAAAGAGCTTCTTTGAAGACTTTAACGCCTTGGTAAAAGAAGTGCATAAGCAAGTCGCCACCATGCCGGACAATAGCTATGAGCCCCTTACCGACGAGCAGAAAGACGAGATGGATGAGACATCCATCGAGAACTGGGAAAAGAAAGCAAAAGAAGGCCTTTTATTCGGTGATTCCACGATGCAGGGGTTGCACTCGGACATTGAAATGATCTTTAACAAGTTGATGAGCAACGGCGCCAGTTATGATGATTTGAAGAAAATCGGCATTACTTATTCGGAAGACCCCTTAGACGGCGGGACTTTAGTATTTGATGAGAACGCGTTCCGTAGCGCTATGGAGAGCGACCCGGAAATGGTATCCAATATTTTTACCGGTGGCGGCGATGTGAAGAAGGGCCTGGTGGAAGTGATCGACGATACTTTCACCCCTTATGCGACCCGGTATTCCTCCAAAAATGCCGGCGACGGCGGAAACGGTTCTTATGGGCAGCTGATTGAAATCGCCGGGTCGGAGAAAAAGCCGACGACGCTGATTAATAACCAGATTTATGAGCAATTAAAACAGATGCAGGAGACGATTGATACTTTGAAATCCAGGCTGGAGACGGAAAGGGACCGCTACATCTCCCAGTTTACCTTTATGGAGAGTATGATCAATCAGTATAACAGCCAATCCAGCTATTTGTCCCAGATTACAGCCTAAAAGTAAGGAAATTGCTGATCGGCACAACGTTAGGTAAGGAAAGGATTCCAATGAACGGATATAACCAATACAAAGAAAAAAGTATATATTCTATGTCTAGCGCAGAACTTCTGTTGCTTTTGTTCGATGAGTCCATTAAACGGCTTACGAGGGCGGAATATTCACTGAAAGAAAAAGATTATGATGATTTTGAAGATTGCCTGCAGCGGGTAACTAGGATTGTCCGGTATTTGATTGATATTTTGGATATGGACTATCCGATTAGTTACGATTTAAGGCGGATTTATGATTATTTGATTTTTGATCTCAGCAGAGTGAGGGCGGGAAGAGAGCGAAGGCAAGATGAAATTGGGCGTATCCGCCATATTCTTTCCGAGCTAAGGGAAGCGTTTGATGGAGCGAGCAAGAAAGTTAACGATACGCATATGGTCAAGGAATCCCGGATCCGGGTATAATGCAGGGGGCCGGCCGGGGTGTGACAAAAGCCAGGCTGCCTACAGCTACTACATGCTGTGGGCAGCCTGGAGCCGGCAGAAATAGCCGCTTGCGGCAATGGGCTTTTAGAGAAAGGGTAGGGCACATATGGCGCTTGACATGAAGAAAATTATGATCCTCCTTCAAAGGAAATACAGTTCTATCCGGGAGATCGCCAATTTGACTAAGGAGTTGGAAGGGGCCTTCGCCCGGAATGACGAAGTCTCTGCTACCATGCTGCTTCAAATGCGGGCGGACGAGATGGAAAAGATTGAACGTTGCATGGAAGAAATTTGGCGTATGGGGGAGAGCGGAAGGGAAGATAATAAAAACCTGCGCATTTTGATAACGTCAGACCCGGCCAAGGCCACCGGAGCCAGTCCGGAGGAGAGAAAAATCTATGAAATCCGGAAAAAGACTCAGGAAACCCTCAATAGCCTGCGTGTGGCGGATGAGAGGCTTAACCGGAAACTTACCGGAGACAAATCCTACTACTGCAAAGCCAATGCTTTGCGATAGTAAATCTATAATGGCAAAAATTTGAGGCCTGTTTATAGAAATCCTTCATATAAAGAGAGAATTATGAACCAATTATTGTTTGAGGCACGGTCTCTGGTAGGGATCGTATCTTCGATTATTCGGCAGGATGACCTACATATAATGCACAGCCGCCTGGATTGGGGCAATATATTCCGTTTGGCGGATTATCATAATGTGGCCAATGTGGTTCATCTTGGTATTTTAGGTTACGGGGATAAGCTTCCGGAGAAATGGAAGGACCGTTTTTTTGAACGGTACCAGGAGTCTTTGCTTTTTAATGAAAACTGTAAAAATTCCATTGACGAAGTACTGACTTGGCTGGATATGCGGGATATTTCCTGCACCATACTTACTTCCGAATCCCTTCGTGATTATTACCAGATTCCGGAGGTGGCGGCAAACAGCCCTATTGAAATATTGTTGGACGACGAAGATTATTTTTTAGCCAAAGGCTACTTGATCGACTTGGGATATGAGGCGGATCAGGAATATAAAGGGATGGGGGAATTGTTCCGCCGCCTGTCCGGCGTTTCGGTAGTGTTGTACCAACATTTGACTTTTAAGACGGCAAAATACCGCAAACATTTGTCAAAAGTGATGGAAACGGCCTGTGAGAAAGAGCCATACAACAATATCCTTATGCTGCCGCCGGAAAGCGAATTTTTGTTCCGCATGGCAGAGGCGGCATACCGGTATACCATAGACGAGCTGACCTTGCGTGAAGTTATGGATTTGCTTTTGTTTTATCAGGTCTGGAATGAACGGATTGATATGGCGGATATTATGAAAAGCCTGGCAAAGCTACAGGTGGACGGCTTGTCGGAGAAGATTCTGCGCATATCCCATATGTGGTTTGGAAAGCCGGGGCTTAGCTATTTCGAAGAAGTTCCGGAAGATATGTCGGCATATGATGTTTTAGAGAACCGTCTGCTGACAAAAGGTGTGATCAATAATGAGACAGACCCCCAGGCTATAAAACTGAAGGGAAAGATTCAAAAAGAAATGGACCGGGACGGCAGGGAGGATGCAAGGGAACGGCAGAAAGAAAAACTGAAGGAATATATGGACAAGGTTAAAAAAAAGATGAAATGGGTCTTTCCGGATTTCCACTATATGACTTCCATCTACCCGTCCCTGGAAAAGCTTCCCGTCCTTTTGCCGCTGTTTTGGATTATGCGGGACATAAGGCTTTTGTTGCGGATGATCCGGAAATAGCCGATATGGCATATTTTATATTTTGAAACAAAACAAATAAGAGGCCAGACAAGGAAACCCTGCAGTCCGTTGTAAAAGCGGAAGGCAGGGTTTTTTGCTGCTCTTATTTTTCATCAACACCATTCCTTTGGTGTAAAACGGACTGAAGCATCCATACAGAATCCTTATCGGAGATTGGGGCGGTCTTGTTGGCCTGTTCGGCCTCAGAAAGCTCTTCCCTGAGAATGGAAATTTGTTTTGGCGCATCAATAGCCAAACGCACGCCATCTGACGCACACTCAACAATGGTGATGCGGATGTTTTCGCCAATTAAGAGACTTTCGTTTTTCTTACGCCGAAGTATTAACATTGATTGTCACTCCCATTTTGGACATTTATTTTCCAGATATAGAAGGAAAAGACCGGAGCTTATGGCGATACCCATAAGGGGAATTTTCTAAAATGATCTGGATTCCTTGACGCGTATGCGGATTGATGACCAGTGGGCACTTCAAATTGACTGTGTTTTCCTGATAATCACTTTGCACGACGCAAATGGTATAATACGAAAGTTCTCCGCTATCCTGGCTTCCTATGCAGCTTAATTCTTCTGGAGTCAGCGACGGGGAATAATCCGGACAGAGGAAGAAAGGGTTGATCAATGCGAATACGATCTGCGGATCCTCTACGGACAGTAATAAAAGGACGGAATCATCATCTTCCTGGTCATTGATGCGCATTAAAAGATAGCGCGTCAGTTTTGGGAAGCCAAAAAGCCCGTCAGAAAATATGAGAAGGTCTTCCGCCCGATATTCCACTATACCATAATCAGTTTCAATTGTCATTTAAATTACGCTCCTATGTGAATAGATTGATATTCCCTCCGGTACTGACGCGGGGAGGGACATAATTAAAGCCGCCAAGGTATTCTACGCTTACATGGGGACGTTGGGTAATGATCGTCATCACCAAGGGCGGAAGATAGGTCAGCTCCCCTTTTGCCACCCGCATTTCAAAAGCTCCCCTTTGGGCAGTATAAGAAGAACTGGTTTCTATAGAAATATCCGGAGTTGACGCATAATAGGAAGAACCGGAAGCAGCGGCAATGGGGGCGGTATCCACACTGGCAGCCGACGGATTGTTTACAACGGCCATATCCCCTCCGGAAGGGGCCGGAACCGGGGCAGGGTTGTAGGCGGCCTGGCGGGAAACCGTTTGCTGTTGCGGGGCGTTGGGAATCTGTAAGGCCACATTGCGCGAAGAAAAAGCACGGTTGATTTTTCTTAAGTCATCCAGGGGGACAGCCCCCTGCCCTCCGGAATTGCTGCGGCGGAACGACATGTGGCGGGCCAAAGCCTTCCTTCTCTCAATATCTACCGAACCAGAGGACACTAAGCGTGCGCCTTGGGAAAAACGGACAATCTGTATCGGTTCGGAAGTGATTTTTATAAGCGGTTGCATATAGAGCCTCCCTTCTATTTTTATATGCCGGATGCAGGCACAATGCGCCTGCATCAGACGTATATAAATTTTTACCTCATAAAGTCAAAGAGTGAAGTGTTCATAAGATTGGAACCGACCTGAAGGGCGGCATTATAGGAATACTGGTTGTTGAACATTTCCATAATGGCCATATATGGGTCAGCCCCTAAAAGGTCATTGTACTGCTCTTGCATAGAATCCTGAACTTTTTTCATCTTGGTTTGCGTGTCGTCCAAGGCTTTATATTTGTTGCCCAGGTCAGAGTAGACGGTGCTGACGGTATGCTCTGTTTGGGTCATCTGTTCAATGGTTTTGCCCAGGACTTCATAGAGCTGTGTTTTGTCGCCGGTGCCGCTGGCTTTATAAGAATCCACGGACAACACTGCCTGGCCAATCAATGCAACGGCGCTTTCATTCAGGTAGTCCAAAATATCCTTCCCGTTGGGGTCTGTGGCCGGGTCGCCGGCGCCGGCGATAACAGCGTCGGAATTAAGGCCGGTCAATACATTTAAGCCGCCGGTGTAGGTGTCCATCAAAGTAGAACGGTCGTGGATGGAACCGTAGCCAAGATCCATGCGGCCCTGTTCCTTCATAGCAGTCAGTAGTTTTTCTTTGGCCTGGGCAGCGTTTAACGTGACCGCGTTGCCGTTGCTGTCATAGGTCGTCCCGGATATGCCGGCGTCCTTATAGGTCCAGGTACCGTCGGCGTTTTCCGTTAATTTCATGGTGATGGTGGTCACGTTCTGTTCCCCGGGGTATTTGTGGTTGAAAGTCAACGTAGTCCCGTCGGCGCTAAGGGAGAAGGGGGAAGTGGAAATATCATTGCCTCCGAATACGTAAAAGTTTTCGTATTGTGCATTTAAATCATTCACGACCGTGTGCATCTTTTGGAGGAGGTCGTCCCGAAGGGTCATAAGGGCCTCGTCGCTGGTGGTTCCTGTACGGCAGCGCTGTACTTGATTTTTTGCGGCAGCCAAGGTGGTCTGAATGTCATAAGCCCCCAGTTCCTGCTGGTAAAGCCGGTTTTTTACGTCTTTAATCAGGGTAGTCTTGGCAAGGGATTCCTGGAACTGGTCGTCGATCTTTTTGCCCCGGTAATGGGCCAAGGGGTTTTCAGCCGCTTTTTCATAAGCTTCGCCGCTGGAAACCTTGTTGTAGCTTTTGATTAAGTTGGCATGGGCGTTATTGACGCCGCTGGTGAATTTCCGGTACATGGACGAGTTAACTACGCGCATGTGAGATACCTCCTGATCTTAAAATGGTAAAATTGAATTAACGTCCCACCGTGCCTGTATTGTTGATTAAGACGTCCAGGGCCTGATCCAAAGTGGTCATCAGGCGGGATGCCGCGTTGTAGGCGGACATATACATCATCATATTGGATGCTTCTTCATCAAGGCTGACTCCGGATATGGAATCCCGGGATTCCTGAATACCGTTAAGCACGCTCATCTGGGTTTTAAAAGCAGTCGAATTGCTGTAAGAATCGTTGGCTAAAATAGTGGCCACATGATTCATAAAGTCGGCAAAGGAGTTGTTTTCCAGGTTCAAATCCGTAAAGGTAATGGGGTTCTTCGTATTGGCGCCCTGAATGGAAGTAGTACCCATGGAAAAAGTCGTTTTCATGGCTTCCAGCAGGTTCAAGACCGTTTCGTTCTGGTTCCCGTCAATATTGTCCAGGGTCGTGCCTACATGGACGTTCCCGTTGCTCCAGTCCGGGTTGATGGTGATGTTGGAGGCAAGGAAATCCCCGCCGTCCTTGGTGGACAGCAAATCGCCGTCGCCGCCTTTATTGTTGATGGTATTTACAACCGTTGCAAATGTTTTTGCGAAGACGTTCAATTGGTTCCGGTAAAACTCATAGCCTTTTACGTCTTCGATCTCGTTGCCGGTCCCGTCTTTGGTGGTGCCGACCCTCCACAGCATATCGAGGCTGGCCTGGATGGAGCCGGACCCGTTGGGGAAACGGTTCCCCACGGTAGTAAATGCGGTAGTGGCGTCCGTAGAGGATTGGGCCGGCGTGTTGGTTGCCTCAAAGGGGATGTCTGCAGCCGTCTGGCCGCCGGAACCGGACTGGAAGCCGTGGAACATAAGGGCTACCTTGGTCGGGTCGTCTAAGCTGCCGCCGGTAATCTCCACCTGGCCGTAGTTTTCATTGCCTTTTCCCGTAGTGCCTTCCACCAGGGTGATTTTTTGGGCAACCCCATTGGCGTCGGTATAATGCATTTCTACCCGAAGGTCGTCGGGCCATTCCCGTTTCCCGATGATGTTGCCGTTTTCGTCCAGATGGTACCGGCCTGCTACGCCGTCGTCTTTGCCGTCATAGTCCAGGTCTTTATAATAGCTGACTTCTATGGGGATATAACTGGCAAGCTCATCCAGCAGCATGTTGCGTTCATCCATCAATTCCAGGCTTTCATGGCCAAAAATCTGGTTTTGCTTGATATGGCGGTTCAGCTCGCCGATCTGGCGGAGGATGTCGTTTACCCTCTGTACGGCGCCCTGCTCGCTGGTGCCGGTTCCGTCCAGTTTGGAAAATTCCGCTTTTTCCGCGGCATCCAATTGGGTGGACGCGTCGTTAAGCAGGTTGGTCAAAGCCTGCATCCGGGAACGGAGCTCGGATTCAAAAATCGGGTCGTTGACTTTGGCCGGGTCCTGCATATTGATCAGGGAGCTCTGGATATTTTTAACCGCCTGCCACATGCCTTCCACATGAGATTCGTCAAAAATGTTCGCCAAGCTGTCCAAGGACTTCTGCAAGGCATCGCTGTAGCCGGATTTATGGATCTGGTTGCGGTACTGTACATCCAGGTAGGGATCCCGGATCTGGGTGATGCTATCCATGTGTACGCCGAAACCCGCCACTAAAGAAGAATTGTTCATATAGTGGGAAATGGGGCTGTTATAATTCAGGCTGGACGTCTGAAGGGACTGCCTGGTATAGCCGGGCGTGTTCATGTTGGCCAGGTTCTGCCCCGAAATATCCAGCCGCTTTTGGTTGGCCTGCAGGGCCGTAAAGGCAGTAGTCATGCCGGCAAAGGTTGATCGTATCATAAATTTATATCCTCCAAATGTTTGCTGATAAATTATGGAAACATCCCGGACGTGCTTTTGCGGGTGGCGCATGGCCGCTGGGACGGGAAAACGATATGCAATGTGCAGCTTTAAACGTATTTATCCCTCATCTTGGAACCGGCGGGGGGATTCAGGCTGACATTGCCTGCGTTGTCGTAGGGGCCGCCCTGCATCTGGGCGATGGCGCCCTCAAGCTCATGGAGCCGCACACGGATGATCTGTTCGGAAGACTTCCGGGCTTTTTGCAGCCGCCCCAGTTTCTGCTCCAAACCGTAAAAAACCGGCTTTAGCAGCTGGCTTTGGCGGGGCGGGGCTTTTTCCAGGATCTGCCGGAATGTGAGGGATTCCCATCCCAGGGCTTTTGCCAGCCGGAGCCTGCGCTGTTCCAATCCCCTTAACTTCAGGATCTGGGCCTGCTCTTCCTGGATAAAGCCGTCCAGGAACTGGTGGCGTTTTTGGGCGGCAGCTTCTGCCTTCGCCTCTTCCACCCCGGCAATGGCGCCGGCCAGGCTTGTCAATTCCCGGATAACCTCCATAAATTCTTCGAATGGTTCCTGAGTTTGTTGGCTCATAAAAAGTAATAAGCTCCTTTCGTCATCCAAGGCCTAACAGGCATCCGGCAATCTTTTGGGCATCCGGCTGGTAGGTGCCGTCCGCAATCTTGCGGCCAAGCTCCTGGACCCGCTCCGTGCTGGCGCCTTCGCCAACCTGGGAAGCCGCCTTGCGGGCCAGCATCCGTGCGAAGCTTTCTTCGTCGTCGGGGACGCTCCGGGAACTGCGGATATTTACCGTATCGTAATCGCCCCCCTTGGCCTTAAGGGCCTGATGGGCGCGTTTTTGCTGGGTAGGGGCCGGCTTGGGGTAAGCAGTGTTCATGGTCTGGAATACAATGTTCATAAAGACCTCCCTTCTGTGGCTAAGAATGCAGGCGAACCTTTCCATCCGGCATTCTGTTTTTTCTATACATAAACGGGGATATGCCCTGCTTTTACGATAGAAAAATATTTTGCGGTAACCGCGTTGCAGCAAAGGGGATCCCCTTGGGGAAGCGCCTGCCGCAGGCAGAGGCCCTGTTTTGCAGGGCGTTTCTTTGAAAAACAGCCTAAAATGTAATTTTTATGGCTCTATATGTTTATTTATCGGCATTTTTTTTCTCTTGATAAGGCATAAACACGGATTAAAGCGGGAATTTTTAGCAATCCGTAATGAAGAAGTTAAAATAATGTTATTTTCCTATCTTGTGCAAATAGGAAAAAGATAATATAATGTTTAAAGAAAATACGTCGATATATTTTTATTAAAAGCCTTGTTTTTGTCTTTTTTCGGAAATGGTTTCCAACGGATTTCCAGAGGTATAAGGGGATTTTAAGGATGGATTTCCGGAATAAAAGGCATAAAGAGGCGCCCCTCCCCAGGAAAACCTGCGGGGTGGGATATAAAAAACGGAAGCTGGAGGATGTATGGCGAATATTTTACAGGTGGGTATGCCAAATCCCAGTACGGACAACCGGAACATTTTAAACCCTCAAGACCCCAGGCAAAATGCGTCGAACCAGGCCATTAGCAATCCGGTGGACCCGACCCGGGTCGTGCGCGCCGACGGCCAAAGCCCGGAGCAGGGGAACAATACCCAGGACGCCTTGTTTAGCGTTATTAATTATGAAAGCAATTACGGGGCTTTCATCAAAGGGCTGGGGGAAGGGCAGGAATTGGCGGGGGCGTTGCAGCGCCTGTTATATACGGATATTTCGGCCCTTCAGGAGGCAGGGAAAACAGAGGTAGGGGCGCTGGTCGACAAATTTTTGCTGACCATGCGTATGGATTCGACCCAGGATATTATGGATTTTTTACAGGGGCAGAGGGAATTGCAGGCCCGGTTTACTGGTGAGTTTTTTGATAAGCTCCGGTCTGCACTGTCACAAAACCCTTCGGACAGCCTTCGGGATTCCATGATGCTGTTTTTGAAAGCTTACAACGACTATTCGTCGGGGGCCCATTTGCTGCAGCAGATGTATTCCCTGACAGACGATATCGAGCAGCTGCTGCTTAGGTCTTACCGGGGTGCTTACCGGGAATTGGTGGACGCCATGGACTGGAACGCCCCCAATGGGGATACGGCACAGAACACAGGGGTGCTCAACAGCCGCCTGATCCCCTTCCTTTCCTCTTATATTTCCCGTACCCACGATTACGGCGCCGTGCGGGAAGCCGTTATGCATTTGGTTTTTCACGCGGTCCGTTATCAAAACGGGGATATCGGAAGGCTGGCCAAGCTTTTTGGCAATATGGCCGGCGACCGGGATTTTGTCCGCCTGTTTGGCGAGGAAGCCCAGGCCGGGCTCCGGGGGCTTTTGGAGCAAGGCTCCAAGGAAGCCCAAAGGCCCATGTCGGATTTCGCCGACGGGCTGGCCGGCCTGCTTTTACGAGGGGCCAACGGGCAGGCAGGGCTGGAAAACGTACAGCAGTTTTACACCATTATGAACGGCATGTTGATTAACGAGAGCGTGTATATGCCTTTGCTCCATTTTATTATCCCCTTCCAGTATGAGGACAATAACGTGGTTTCCGAGATGTGGGTGGACCCGGATGCGGAAAAGGGCAGCGAAGACGAGGCCAGGAAGCTGAAGGTCTTTTTGAAGTTTGACATCCAAAGCCTGGGGAAGTTTGAACTGGCCATGACTTTGCAGAACCGGGAGACGAAGATGCAGCTTTTTGTCCCGCCCCAGCTGGCAAAGCAGGGGAAGGCGATCCAGGCGGACGTGGCGGAGATCTTAAAAAAGAACAACATCCGCCTTGGGCAGCTTATGGTAAGGGAGCGCCTCCGTGACCGGAGGATAGACGAAGTATTCCCCGAGATACGGCAGAAGGAGAGGACGATCAATGTCAGAATTTGATGATTTAATGCGGCAAAAAGCCGTAGCCCTGAAATATAACCCCGAGAAAAACGGGGCGCCGGTGATCGTGGCTTCCGGTATGGGCTATTTGGCGGAAAAAATCACGGAAACCGCTATGGAGGCCGGGGTGCCCGTATATGAAGACGATTCCCTGGCTACTTTGCTGACCCAGCTGAAACTGGGGGCCGAGATCCCCAAAGAAGTGTACCAGGCCATTGTGGATATTTACATTTATTTTTTGGGGTATGTGCCGGGGCCGGAGGAAGAAGCCGCAGAAGGCCAGGAAGGGGCGGACGAGCCAAAAGAAGGCCCTTTGAAGGAGGAATGACATGAATTTAAGGAGACATAAATATAAAAAAGGGAGGATGGCGGCCCTGATCCTTGTGGGGCTTTCCCTTATGGGCATGCCTGTTGAGGCGTGGGCCGCTACCAAGCCGATCAGCAGCGTAAACGTAAGCGTGACGTCCAAACTGGAGGCGGGCAGCCGCCTGCCGGATATCCAGATCGGGGGCGGGGGGCCTTCGGACGGAGGCATCACGGTAAAGGAAAGCGGGTCCAAGTATTCGGTGACTGCCGCGGAATGGGTGGAGAAAGGGTCGGATGCGGTGCAGACCGCCGACGAACCCCGGATGAAAGTGACGCTGACGCCGACAAACGTAAGCGAGTATTATTTTTTGGCCAGCTATAAGGAATCCAATGTAAAAGTCAGCGGAGGCTCTTTTGTCTCTGCCAGAAGGGAAGGCAACGACCTGGTGGTCACGTTGCGCGTGAAACCGGTCAAGGGCGAGTTTGACCCGCCTAAGGACGCCTACTGGTTTGAGGATAACCTGGGGGAGGCCAGGTGGAAAGAGGCGGACAACGATTCCGGCTGCTACGAGCTGCAGCTGTCCCGGGACGGCAAAAACATTCACAAAGTGGAGAAAACCACGTCCAGGAACTATAATTTTTATCCATATATGACGGAAGCTGGCGACTATACCTTTAAAGTCCGCACCATCCCGAAAACGGAACTGGAAATCAAACACGGGAAAAAAAGCGACTGGGTGGAATCCGGTGAGCTGGAGATTACCGACCGGTATGTTTCGGACGGGAAGGGGCAGCAGTCCAAGGATTCCTCCGTGGTGAAAGGGACCAAGGAGGCCGTGGGATGGTTTCAAGAGGGCGGCCGGTGGGGGTACCGCTACCCCGACGGCAATGTGTGCAGCGGCGGCTGGACGGAGATTGACGGGCTGTGGTATTATTTTGACGACAGCGGGGCCATGGCCACCGGCTGGAGGACGGTTGACGGACAGCCTTATTACCTCCATGACAACGGGCAGATGGCTTTGGGCTGGAACCGGATTGGGGATACCTGGTACTATTTCCGCCCGGAAGGGGAAGACGGGTTCAAGGCGGGATCCCTGGTGGCTTCCGGCTGGCGGGTCATCGGCCCATACTACTATTATTTCAACGACGACGGCAGCCTGTATACTGGCTGGCTGAAATTAAACGGAAAGACCTATTACCTTAACACCCTGGACAACAGCCTCCAGGGGGCCATGTTTACCGGCTGGATCAAGAGGGACGAAAAGACCTACTTTGCCGATTCCAACGGCGAGCTTTTGGAAGGCTGGAACCAGATCGACGGGCAGTGGTATTATTTTTATCCGGAAACCGGGGAGATGGCCAGGGGCACGCGGATCGACGGGTTCCCCATCGACGAGGACGGGGTGTGGAGATAACGACAATAAGAAAGGAATAGGAAGCTATGGGGAAGAAAGCGCGAAAGGGCCTGGTGGCCGGGGTTGGCTTATGGATGGCGACGGCGGCTTTTTTTGCCGGGTGGGCCCCCAAAGCCTACGGGGCCAAAGAGTCCAGCGTCATTGAGACTTTGACGGTCACTTTTCAGACCACTTATGGGGAACAGGAAGAGATCCCGGACCCGGAAATTACCGTCAGCGGCGACGGATGTTCCTTGGGCGATGTCCAGTTCCGGACAGAATATGACAAATGGAAGCCGGGGAAAAAGGTGCGGGCAGAGGTTACCGTCCATGCCGACGGGGGGAAAGTGTTTCCGGTTTCACTAAACCGGTCTAAATGTAAAGTAACCGGTGCCGAATTTGTGTCGGCCAAGGCTTTGGATGACGATACCCTTCAGGTGAAGGTGGATTATACGCCGGTGACGGTCCTGGGGAACACGTCAGAGGCAGGGTGGAGCAAAAACTCCCGTATGCAGGCCCTCTGGAAAAAAGTGGATTATGCCCCGGGCTATTCCCTTGTGCTATACGGGGACAACAAAGTGGTGAAGCGCCTGACGGTACATAGCAACACAGTCAACTTGGCGGAGTTTATGAAAGACGATGAGGTTGACACTTTTTATTATGAAGTAAAGGCGATACCGGTTACTTCCGGCGAAAAGAAGTATCTGAAGGAGGGGGAATTTGTCACTTCCACAGAGCAGGAGTTTGACGCCGGCGACTGGGAGGAACCGGGTTCCGGGACAGCATCCGGCGGCAGCAGCAAAGGGCCGGGGGCCGGGGACGGCGGTTCGGTGAAAGGGAACAATTACGTTATGCCTGACGGGAGCAAAGCCTATAATATGTGGAAGAAGATTTCCAACAAGTGG
Source organism: uncultured Lachnospiraceae bacterium (assembly GCA_910584845.1). Taxonomy (GTDB): domain Bacteria; phylum Bacillota; class Clostridia; order Lachnospirales; family Lachnospiraceae; genus Brotaphodocola. The sequence goes on along the minus strand of CAJUDH010000005.1, from coordinate 129,384 downwards.
CATTATTTTGACGAAGCAGGGAATATGGCCAGGGGCTGGCAAAATGTAGGCGGCTTCTGGTATTATATGGACGGCAACGGCGCCATGCAGACCGGGTGGGTGAACCCGGACGGCGATTCCTGGTATTACCTGACGGAAAACGGCGATATGTGCACGGGCTGGATCCAGCCCGTGCCGGGGAACTGGTACTACCTGGACGGTTCCGGCCGGATGCAACGGGGATGGCAGGAAGTGGCCGGAAAGCGCTACTACATGGATACGGACGGAAAAATGAAAACCGGATGGCTTTTGGATGGCAGCACCTGGTACTATTTGCAGGAAGACGGAAGCATGGCAACCAATGCCCGCGTGGACGGCTGGACCATCGGGGCAGACGGGAAAGCATGGCAGTAGGCGGCTATGGGACCGGCGGAAACAGGCCGGAATCGGAATCGAAGAAAAATTGCGTGCGGGGCGGCGCTTAGGGAGCAGGATCCAGGCGCCGGGGACCTGCGCAGGACGGAGGAAAGGAAATGGGACTGGTAACATCGGTAGCGGCTTTGGACGGGAGGAACCTCTATGGCGGGAGGGCCTCCCAGGCAGAAAAGGCAGGTTATACCGGCAAGGATTTTCAGGCCGTGTTTCAATCAATGGCCCAGGGGGTTCCGGAGAGTATGGACGCCATCTTTGAGGAGGCGGCTTCCCGGTTTGGCATTTCTGTGAATTTGCTCAAAGCGGTTGGCAAGGCGGAGTCGAATTTTGACCCCAACGCGGTTTCCAAAGCCGGGGCCATGGGGGTCATGCAGCTTATGCCCGCCACGGCCCAATCCCTTGGCGTTACGAACCCTTTTGACGTACGGCAGAATATTATGGGCGGCGCCCAGTGCCTAAAAGGGCATTTGGAACAGTTCGGGGGGGACGTCAGCCTGGCTTTGGCGGCTTATAACGCAGGGCCGGGGAGCGTCAAAAAATATGGGGGGATCCCGCCTTATAAGGAGACCCAGAATTACGTAAAAACCGTAATGTCTTATTTTGGGGGGGAACCGATCAATACGGGGAAGACGGTAGGCACAAGCCTTTTGTCCGGCGCTTACGGAAGTAATTATAACGGCCTAGGGGGCAGTTACGGGAACCTTTTGGGGGCGGGCGGCTTATATGGGGCGACGTCGGGCTTAAGCTCCGGTTTATACGGATCTTCGTCAGGCATAGGGTCCAGCCTGTATGGGAACCCTTATAACGTGTTGGGCGGATATTCGGGCTTGGCTTCCGCCGACGCCATGGGGATGCTTTTGGGGGCTGCCACGGCGGATGAGGACGGGGAAACCATATCCATGGATAAAGCAAGTTTTGCCAACTTGATCCAGATCCTGCGCCTGCAGATGATGATGAATGCCAGCAGGGAAGTGGGGACCATCACGATTTAGGCAGCCTGGCGTACTGCCTTGATTTTATTCAGGCAAACCTCCTTGTCTTTTCGCCCGTCTGCTGCGTTGGATTTTTTATTTGGAAGGATTTGCTGTTTTCATGTTTTGACGTTCATGATCCGAAAATGAGGGCTATTATGGTCCGGAAATCATGGCATACCGATAAAATTATAATAAGGAGATAGGCAGGGGGAGCGTGCATCATGAAATTGAGAGATTGCGATAGCTGCTTGGTATATGGGACCGACAACCGGCCGCTGGCAAGGGCCAGGGTTGCGGTAACCCCCAACGGCGGGGTCCAGTTGTTTTTTGGCAATTTTAAATTATATAGCGCCCGGTTCAAGACGTTTGTGGATTTTTATGATACCCAGCAAGGGCTGATCCGGTGCTATTGCGAGCTGGTGGTCCAGAGGAATACTTACCCGAACAAGGTGGTAGAGCCATGGATGGCAGACTGTGAATTGATAGAAGTCTATGACGTATTCCAGAGGCAGCAGGACTTACGGGTAAAGACCCATATCGGGGCGGACTGCCGGATGGAAGACGGCCAGTTTTTTGTGGCGACGATCCGCAATATCAGCGCAGGCGGCTTATATATGGTTACTTCCCAGGTGTTGAAGGTAGGGGATGTTTTTTCTTTCCGTTACCGTTTTGACGGGGAATTGTGCCAATTGAAGGCCAAAACGCTGCGGGTAAGCCCTGGGGGCGGCGGCGGGTTCGGCTATGGCTGTAAATTCGTAGGGCTTTCCAAAGACGCCGAGGCCGCCGTACGCAAGTTCGTGTTTGCCAAACAGCGGGAAAAGAGCAGGAGAATGTAGGCAACTACCATGAAAATTAATTTGGTAATGATTGTAAAAAACGAAGAGCGCTCTCTGAAACAGTGCCTGGCAGCCGCCAGGCACTTGGTAGATGAGATGATTGTGGTGGATACGGGGTCTACGGACCATACCAGGGAAATTGCCCGGGAAATGGGCGCCCGGCTCCTGGAGTTTGCCTGGGTCAACGATTTTTCTGCCGCCCGTAATTTTGCGTTGGGGCAGTCCGGCGCCGACTGGAACCTGGTGCTGGATGCGGACGAGACCTTAAGGCCCTTTGGCAGGAAACGGCTGGAACGGGCGCTGAAGGCCCGGGGCGGGGGGTGGCTGGGGGGCATTACGATTTACAACGCTTACCGGGACGAAGGCGGGGTGAGCGTAAGCGCTTCGGTACATCCCAGGATTTTGCCAAGGGGCGTCCGTTACATGGGGCCGATCCATGAACAGCCGGAAGGCTGCTATCCCTGTTATGCCGTTTCCCTGGAGGCTGACCACGACGGCTACCTGGATACGGATAAAGGGGAACGGAACCTGCCTTATCTGGAACGGGCGGTGGAGGAATACCCAGAAGACGGGTATTACCGGTACCAGCTTGCCGCTACGCTGCGCAATTTAAAAAGGCCGGAGGAAAGTATAGCATATTTCCGCAGCTTTTACCGGTTGGCAGAGCCGGGGACGGTTTACCGGGCCGAGGGCGTCGTCCTTTATCTGTACACGCTGCTGGATTTGGGGACGCCCGGGTATTTGGATGAGGCGTCGGACCTTATAGGCAGGGAAGAGGCCGCCTTGGGGGATTGGGCAGATTTCTGTTTTGTCTGCGGGCTGTTTTATATGAAGCGGGTTTTGTCTGACGTAGGCCGTTATATCGGGCTTTTGCCCAATATCGAGAAATGCTATTTGAAATGCCTGGAGATTGGGGAGAGGCCGGAGGCCGGCGGGGTTGTGGGGACCGGTTCGTTTAAAGCAGCCTATAACCTGGGGGCCTGGTATGAAGTGTCGGGGCAGGAAGGGCTGGCCCGCAAGTATTACGGGATGGCCGCCCGGGAAGGGTATGAGGCGGCCCGGGAGAGGCTAAAAGCGCTGGACGGATAATATAACGGGCTGCCTGCCTGCAAAAAACGGGTTTATGGTAAACAAAAAATTTTGTTCTTCCCTTATCCTGTTATGGTTTCCGCCGATATAATAACCAGACGCGAAAAAGTTATCATATGAACTGCTTTTTACAGAGTGGGAGGCCAAAATCCATGGATGGCGGTGCTTGCGGGGGCAAGTTTATCTTTTTGGTTGAAAAGCGGTGGCTTTGCCCAGGCAGGGAAGCCGGGCGGGCTGTTTTGTAACGATGGAAGGTGGTTGACCGATATGATTATACGAAATAATATACCTGGCATTAATGCTACCAGGAATAAAGGGATAGCCCAAGGCAAACTGGCGAAGAACCTGGAGAAGCTTTCTTCCGGCTACCGCATTAACCGGGCCGGCGACGATGCGGCAGGCTTGGCGATTTCGGAATTGATGCGCAACCAGATCCGCGGTTTAGACCAGTCTATGAGGAACTGCAACGACGGCATTGGCTTTACCAATACCGGGGACGGCGCTTTGGCGGAAGTGCATTCCATGCTGTCAAGGCTGAAAACCTTGGCGGTGCAGTCTGCCAACGGTACGTATACCACCCAGGCCAGGCTGAACCTGGATGCGGAGCGGCAGCAGCTTTTGGATGAACTGGACCGGATCGGGGAGACGGCCCATTTTGCGGGGATCCAGTTGTTTGGCCATGACGATGCGCCCAAGGGGCCGCCCCTTCCGGAGATTGTGGCAAATGACGACGTGGTTTTCCAAGTCGGCCCTTCGGCGCAAGAGACGCTGGCGATGGAACGGTATTATGTGGGCAGTGCGAACCTCAACCTGGATCAGACCAGTTTTGCAACGTTAGATGATTCCAATGCCGCCGTTTCCAAGATTGAGGAAGCCATTGAGGCGGTGGCGGACGTACGGGCAACCTTCGGCGCTGCCAGCAACCGTCTGCAGCACGCTTACAATAACCTGTATGTTACCAACGAAAACATGAACGCGGCGGAAGCCCAGATCCGGGATACGAATATGGCGGAGGAATTTACGGATTACACGAAAGAAAATATCATCCTTCAGTCTTCCAACGCCATGGCAGCCCAGGCGAATTCGACGGTTGAGCTGGTTTTGCAGCTTTTACAATAGTAAAAAAAGCGGAAAATTTTTAAAAAATCCACTTAAGTTTTACAAAAGGCTGCCGATAATTAGGAATGTAAAGCAAGATTATATATAAACTTTACAGAATTTTCCGAAGAAAGGCCCTCTTCGGAGAATTAGCTGGGGACAGGGAAGTTCCTGGGGTATAATCATGATAAACAGGAGGAATATTTTATGATTATTCAACACAACATAGCGGCGATTAACTCTTACAGAAATTTGGGAACCAACCAGAGCGCACTGAGCAAGAACCTTGAGAAATTGTCTTCCGGTTACAGAATCAACCGTGCAGGCGACGACGCAGCAGGCCTTGCTATTTCCGAGAGCATGAGGTCTCAGATCAACGGTCTGAACCAGGCTACGAAGAACGCAAACGATGCTATCGGTTTGATCCAGACCGCTGAAGGTGCTTTGACCGAGACCCACTCCATGTTACAGCGTCTGACCACCCTGGCCAGCCAGTCTGCAAACGGTACTTACAACAGCGTAGCTAGGGGCAACCTGCAAAAAGAGGTTACCCGTCTGATCGAGGAAATCAACCGTATTTCTAACGATACCGACTTCAACGGCGTTAAGCCCATCAGCGCTGGTGCAATTACCTTCCAGATCGGCCCGACAGCAGGTGAGACCCTTGCCCTGACCACTTGTGGTATGGCAGCCAGCGATATCAGCATCCAGAACGTCAACGTATCTACCCTGTCTGGTGGTAATGCTGCTATCACTGCTATCAAGGCCGCTATCAACAAGGTTTCCGATTACCGTGCTGACCTCGGTGCTGCTCAGAACAGGCTTGAGCATACGGTTAACAACCTGAAAGTTACGTCTGAGAACATTACTGCTGCCGAGAGCCGTATCCGTGATACCGATATGGCAGACGAGATCACTGCATTCACGAAGAACAACATTCTTCTGCAGGCTTCTCAGTCCATGCTGGCACAGTCCAACTCTGTACCGCAGAGCGTCCTGAGCCTGCTTCAGTAATCGTTTGACAGAATCGTGATTACAGGCCTGGCGAGAGCCAGGCCGCACAATATAACAGGGCCTTGTAACAAAAAGCCATTTCAACGGCAAAAGCTGGGAAATGGCTTTTTGCTGTATTACGAAGCTATTTCAGCGCCCAAAGCGCTTGTAACATAGGGGGATCGAAATGAAAGCCGGCAATAAAATCCGCATCTCGCAATGCATGATCGTTAAAAATGAGGAAAAAAACATAGAGAAGGCTTTATCCTGGGGAAAAGATATTATGTGGGAACAGATTGTGGTGGATACCGGTTCTACGGACCGTACAGTAGAATTGGCCGGAAAAATGGGGGCGAAGGTGTTTGGCCTGGAATGGGCGGAGGACTTTGCCGCCGCTAAAAATCATGCCATTGATAAGGCCCGGGGGGATTGGATCGTATTTTTAGATGCAGATGAGTATATGGCGGATGAGGATGCAAAAAAGCTTCCGGATTTGTTTAACCGGCTTTCACCCCGGGGGGTTGACGGTATTACGGCCTTGCTGCATAACCTGGATGACAGTGGAGGGGTCTTTTCTTCCTGCAGCCATCTGCGTTTTTTTCGGAACATTCCGGACATCCGGTATAAAAGGCGGATCCATGAACAGTTGGTGTCCCTGTCGGGGCGTGAACTGAAGGTTATGGACGGGACACAGGAGCTTTCGATTTTTCATACGGGATATCAGGGCCGGGATTTGGCAGGAAAAACGAAAAACAACAGGAATCGGCGGATGCTTCAAAGGGAGATCGAAGAGTTTCCGCAGGATCCGGAGCTGATGGGGTATATGGGGGACGAATGTTTTGACGCCGGGGAGATGCAGGAGGCAGAGCGGTGGTACCGCCAATCGGTCAAACACATGCCGGCACAGTTAAAAGAATATGACCAGAGGAGCGCGGCTACCTTTGCCAAACTTTTGATGACGCTTACGGAAAAAAAGGATGCCGGCTGGCCAGATGCGGCAGAGGTGTACCGGCAGGGGGTGCAGGCATTCCCCAAGGAAGCGGATATGGATTATATGGCAGGGCGCTTTTTGGTAGCCCACGGGCAGGCCAAAGAGGCCGTCCCATACCTGGAAACGGCCCTGAAAAAGCTGGAGGCCTATGGCTATACCAACCGGGCGCTGCTTTTGGCAGGAAACTTAGGGGATGCCTACGACCTTCTGGCAAAGTGCTGCTACGAGGCAGGCGAGCTGCAAAAGTGCGTCGCCTATGCGGCAGGGCGCCTGAAGTATGGGCGGTATGAAATGAAGCCTTTGCTATGGCTTTTAAAGGCATTGTTCCAGGGAGGGCAGCCCCAAGGCAAGGAAAGCTATGAAGCAGTTGCAGGGTTCCTTTCCCGGCTTTATGACGTTGCCTCGCTCAAAGACCGCTTGTTTGTGTTGAAAACTGCCCAAAAGGCCGGGTGCAGCGGCTTTGCCGCTTATTGGAAGGACGGTTTCTTTACACAGGACGAGCAGGCGATGCTGGGGCTGTGACGGGAAGGCAAAGGAGTAGCCGTATGAAGATTGCATATGTTGAGTGGGGGGCTTTTGGGAGCGGGGACATGAGGGCGGCGTTTTTGGAAGAAGGGCATAGCCTGGCCTTATTTTTGTTTTCTGCCGCTTATGAAAAACGTGGCCATGACGTGGAAACCGAGGGTAGGCTGAGGGCTTTCCTCCACATAGAGGCGCCTGATTTGGTGTTTTCTTTGAATTATTTCCCTGTGGTATCCAGGGTCTGCCAGCAGGAGGGTGTCCGCTACCTGTCCTGGACCTATGATTGCCCGTGTTACCTTTTGTACTCCGTTACCATAAAAAACCCCTGTAATGTGGCCTATGTTTTTGATAAAGAACTGTATCGGGAATTTCAACAGGCCGGTATCCGGACGGTGCGGTATTTGCCCTTGGCGGCAAATACCAGCCGGCTGGACTGCCTTGGCGCAGATGCCGCCGGCAAAAGCCCTTTTTCCTATGAGATCTCTTTTGTAGGGTCTTTATATATCGAAAAATACGATTATTTTTCAAAAATCGAGCCCCGTTTATCGGACTATGCCAAAGGGTATGTGGAGGCCCTGATCGGCGCCCAGTTAAAGGTCCAGGGCTATAATTTTGTCCAGGACATGCTTAAGCCTATCGTGGAAGAACTTTATCAGGCCTGCCCCGTGGAACCGGAACCGGACGGCATGGAATCCCGGGAGTATTTTTATGAACAATATGTCATTAACCGCAGGATTACCGCTATGGAACGGATCAGCCTTTTGGAAGCATGCGCACAGTACCGGCCCTTAGACCTTTTTACACAGGTAAAAGAGCTGACGATGCCAAACATTCAAAACCACGGGGAAGTGGAATATTATGGGGAGATGCCCCGGGTATTTAAGCAGAGCAAGGTTAATTTAAATATTTCGCTGCGTGGCATTAAAAGCGGGATCCCGCTGCGTGCTTATGATATTATGGGGGCAGGCGGATTTTTGCTTAGCAATTTCCAGGCGGATTTTTTGGACTATTTTATTCCGGGGGAAGATTTTGTGTTTTATGAGAGCAAAGAAGACCTGCTGCAAAAGGTTGGCTATTACCTGGCCCATGAAGAAGAGAGGGAAGCCATTGCCAGGAACGGCCACGATAAAGTCGCGGCAGCACATACCTACAGGCATCGGGTGAAGGAGATGCTGAACCTTTGACATAGGAGGAAGATTTGCGTGAAAATATTGTTCATTGAGTGGGGATGCTTAGGAAAGGAAGACGTAGAAGAAGCCCTTAAGGCAGAGGGCCATGACCTGGTATATTTCCCCATAGGCAGGGGCGGCGGGGATCCGGAAACGGAAGGCATGTTGGTATCGGCTTTGAACAGGGAGGCGCCGGACGTGGTTTTTTCTATTGACTATTTTCCGGAAGTTTCTAACGTTTGCAGGGGGAAAGCCATCCGGTATATTTCCTGGATTTTCCGCATGCCTTGTGTCAAACTTTATTCACAGACCGTACTCAACCCTTGCAATACCATTTGCGTATTCGATAAGGAATTGTGTATGGAATTCCGCAATGCCGGGATCCATACGGTGTATTACCTTCCGCTGGCGGCCAATGTGGAACGTTTGGATACCATCGTGGCAGGGCAGGGGGCACAGGCCCCGCTTTTTGACGTTTCTTTTATCGGCGGGTTATACTTAGAAGAAAACAGCCGGTTTGAGCAGATGTTTGCCGCTTTGCCGGATTTTGCAAAAGGGTATCTGGACGCGGTTATCGGGGCGCAGTTGAAGATCCAGGGCTACAATTTTGTGGAAGACGTGTTAGGGCCCGTAATCCAGGACCTGTACCAGGCGTTTCCCCTGGATCCGGACCCTATGGGGATGGAGAGCCGGGAATATCTGTATGCCCAGCAGGTCATTAACTGCAGGGCCACAACCCTGGAACGCCTCGACTTGTTGAACGCCGTTGCCCAAAAGTACAGGGTGGACTTGTTTACGGACAGGGAGGGCTTTGAGCTGCCTAACATATGCGTCCATGGCAAAGTAGGCCATTTCAGCGGGTTGCCTTTGGTTGTGAAACAGAGCAGGGTCAACCTGAACCTTTCCCGGCGGGGCTTAAAGAGCGGCATCCCGCTGCATGTTTTTGATATTATGGGAAGCGGGGGATTTCTTCTTACCAATTTCCAGGCGGAACTTCTGGATTTGTTTGTGCCGGGGGAAGATTTTGTGTATTTTGAGGACAAAGAGGACCTGGTGCAGAAAGCCGGCTATTTTTTAAGCCATGAGCAAGAGCGGCAGGCGATCGCCAGGAGCGGGTATGAGAAGGTAGCGGCAGGCCATACCTACCGGCACCGGATAAGGGAGATTTTTGCGTGAAAATATTGTTTATCGAATGGGAAAGCTATGGCTGGCAGGATATGCAAGAGGCGTTTGTAGAGGAAGGGCATGACTTGGTGCGCTTCCCGTTTCAGGTGTTTGGACATCAGGGGGAAGAGCTTTTGCATGACCCGGCAACGGAAGGGAGGCTTCAGTCGGTATTGCGTAAGGAAGCCCCGGACCTGGTGTTTTCGGTGGATTATTTTCCGGTGGTGTCCGGTGTGTGCCAGAAAGAGGGCGTCCGGTACGTTTCCTTTAACTATGACTGCCCCCATGTGCTCCTTTATTCCAATACCGTCGTCAACCCCTGCAACGAGATTTTTGTTTTTGACAAGGCCACTTACCTGGAATACCGCCATGCAGGCGTTTCGAATGTCCATTATATGCCCCTGGCAGTGAATACAAAGCGCCTGGATGCCATAGGTACCGGCTTGCCCAAGGCAGTGGAGCCGGCTTATGACATCTCTTTTGTGGGCTCCCTGTACCTGGAAAAAGGGAATTATTTTGACCAGGTCGAGCCGGCCCTCCCAGAGAGGGCCCGGGGCTATTTAAAGGCCCTGATTACGGTCCAGCTAAAGATCCTTGGCTATGACCTTGTCCATGAAATGCTCCCGCCTATCTTAGGCGATTTATATAAGGCCTTCCCGGCGGAGCCGATGAGGGACAGCGCGCAGCCGGTAAGTTTTTTTTATGAACACCATGTCATCAACCGCAGGGTTACTGCCATAGAGCGCATGGACCTGTTGGAAGCGCTGGCCCAACAATACCCGGTGGACCTTTTTACCCATATAAGGGATTTTCCCCTTCATGGCCTGCAGGTCCACGGCGGGGTTGATTATTTTCAGGAAATGCCTTTGATATTTAAACAGAGTAAAATCAACCTAAACATTACGCTGCGCAGTATCAAAAGCGGCATCCCGCTGCGTGCTTTTGATATTATGGGGGCAGGCGGGTTTTTGCTTAGCAATTATCAGGCGGATTTCCTGGATTTGTTTGTGCCGGGGGAGGATTTCGTTTATTACGAGAGTAAAGAGGACCTTCTAAGGAAGGCGGGATATTATCTGAACCACGAAGAAGAGCGGAAGGCCATTGCGAAAAACGGCCATGACAAGGTTGCCGCAAACCATACGTACAGGCATCGGGTGAGGGAAATGCTGTCTTTCTAAGGCCGGAGGATATTGTTATGAGGATATTGTTTATTGACTGGGTATGTTATGGGGGAGAGGACATCAAAAGCGCTATGGCAAAAGAGGGGCATGAGGTGATCCCTTTTCCATTTGAGGTTTCCACGTCCCTGGTCTGGGAGCAGCTGATCCATGAGCCGGAAACCGAAAAAAGGCTTCGGGCCGCTTTGCACGGAAAGGCGCCGGATGTGGTTTTTTCTGTAAATTATTTTCCCGTGGTGTCCGGCGTGTGCCAGGCGGAGGGGGTGCGGTATATTTCCTGGAGCTATGATTGCCCATATATCCTCCTTTATTCCAATACCGTCGCCAATCCCTGCAATAAGGTATATGTTTTTGACAAGGAGATGTGCCTGGAATTGCGTAGGGCGGGGATTTTTACGGTACATTATATGCCTTTAGCCGTCCATACAGAGCGGCTGGACCTTATGGACCAGGACCTTCCCCCCGGGGACCCCTTTGCCTATGACGTTTCCTTTGTGGGTTCTTTTTACCTGGAAAAAGGAAGTTTTTTTGAACGGGTGGAAACTTCCCTTCCGGATTATTCCCGGGGGTACTTAAAAGCGTTGATTGCGGTCCAGCTCAAGATCCAGGGGTACGACATGGTGGAAAAAATGCTTCCCCCCATCCTGGACGATTTGTATAAGGCTTATCCGGTAAAGCCCTTGCCGGAGGGAAGGCAGCCGGAAGGCTTCTTTTACGAACATCATGTCATTAAGCCATGGATTACAACGATAGAGCGCATGGACCTTCTGGAAGCCATAGCCGCAAAACATACCGTGGACCTGTTTTCCCATACAGAGGATTTTTCCATACCCGGCCTGAAAAACCACGGCCCGGTTGACTATATCCGTGAAATGCCCCTGGCTTTTAAACAGAGCAGGATCAACTTGAATATAACCATGCGCAGTATCAAAAGCGGCATCCCTTTACGTGCGTTTGACATTATGGGGGCGGGGGGGTTCCTCCTTAGCAATTACCAAGCGGGGTTTTTGGATTATTTTGTGCCAGGGCAAGACTTTGTGTACTATGAAAGCAAAGAAGACTTGTTGGCAAAGGTGGATTACTACCTGTCCCATGACGAAGAGAGGATGGCGATTGCGCGTCATGGGCATGGGAAGGTGGCGGCCGGCCACACTTACCGGCATCGGGTCAGGCAGATGCTGGACTTTTAGGATGGGAGGGTATCATGAAGAAAATTACTGTGATTATTCCGTGCTATAACGTAGCCCGCTGGATTGACCGGTGTATGATGTCGGTTGCGGTGCAGACCATAGGGATGGACAACCTGGAAATCATCTGTGTGGACGACGCTTCTACCGACGGGACATGGGAACACCTGCAAAAGTGGGAACAGAGCTTTCCGGATCAGGTATTGCTGATCCGGCAGGAAGGGAACCGCAGGCAGGGGGCGGCAAGGAACCTCGGCCTCCAGTATGCATCTGCAGACTGGGTGGCTTTTGTGGATGCGGACGACTGGCTGGAGCCGGATTGCCTGGAAGAGCTGTATGCGCCGGTTGGGAGCTATATTTGCGATGTGGTGGCCTGCGGGATGGCACAGGACAGTTCCCGGTCCCTTGAATATTTTAAAGAGGAGGACAGGGGCAGCGGGCAGGGCCGGTATATCCGGTCAGATACGAGGGAGAGAAAAAAGGAAGCGGTCCTTACCAAGCCCTTAGGTTTTACGGCCTGGGCAAAACTGATCCGGAAAAGCCTTCTGCTGGAACATCAGCTCTATTTCCCGGAAGGGCTGGCCTATGAAGACAATTACTGGATCCCGCTGCTGCATATCTATGCGGACTACCTGTATGTGACCGAGAAGAAGCTGTACCACTGGTTTGTGCATGATGCCTCTACCATCCATAGCAAAAACGGGAGCCACCACATAGACAGGGCCACCATACAGATGATGAAGTGGGAAGACTATGGGAAACGCGGGCTTTTACAGCCGTACCGTGAAGAGCTGGAATATGATTTCCTGTATTATGCGGTGTGTTTTATGAAAACGCTGGTTTTTTACCATGACCATCCGTCTTTTTCCCATTATCAACTGGAACGGGAGATCGTCTGCCAGAGGATCCCCGGCCATATTATGGATTTGTATGCAGATACGTTTTCGGGCATTGAGGGCATCCTTTTTCAAGGGCTGTGCCATCCTCTGGATAAAACCGGATTTGAGGCGTTGGTGGAGCAGGCAAGGGGATATGCCGTAGAGGAGAGGCAAAAGGCGCCGGGGTTCCATGACGGGCCGGGGAAAAAGTTAAGGATTGTCCAGTTTTATTCGGAAACGGAGTCTTTTAATTTCTTTACCGACCAATTGACAGAAGAATTACAGAAACGGGGCCATGAGGTTTTTGTCTGTGACTTGGATGACATATCGTCCGAAACCGAACATTCTTATGACCGTTTGAACGAATTTCTGTTACAAAAGGTAGATGTGGTGATCTGTTTTGACGGGATAGGGACAAGGGAAGAGCAGTTGATCCGGCAGTGGGACAAGCACCAGGCAACCGTGCTAGACGTCCTGATGGATCCCCCTTTCCGTTTCCACCCTACCCTGGAAAGGCATCCTAAGGGCTACCGGCTGTTTTGCTGCGACCAGGAACATGTGGAATATGTTAAAAAGTATTTTCCAAAGGAAGTGCCCTACGTGTCTTTTATGCCTCATGTGGGGGCCGCGGTGAAAAGCGGGAGCCCGGCGATTCCTTTTAAAGAAAGGAAATACGATATCCTTTTTTCTGCAAGCTATTACCATCCACAGTCTCAAATGGACAAAATGAAGGGGCTGTTTCCGGGCCAGCCGGATATGTGGAAGTTTTATCAGCAGATGTTTGAAAACCTGGTCAAGGACAGTTCCTTGACCATTGAGGGGGCAGTCCTTGGCACATTACATCAATTTGGCCTTTCCGTAACCGAAGACATGCTGAAAATGCTTCTGAACCGCTCCTTATATGTGGACTGGGCGATCCGTATGTATCACCGGGGGCGGGTGGTGGAGGCCCTGGCGCAGGCAGGGCTGGAGGTTTCCCTCCTTGGGCCGGGGTGGGAGGACCATCCGTCCTTTGGACGCCCCAATGTCCATCGCCTGGATGCCCAGGTCCCTTACCGGGAGTCCCTTATGTATATGGCAGATGCCAGGATCAACTTAAATGTGATGCCATGGTTTAAGGCAGGGGCCCATGACCGGATTTTTAATACGCTGTTGCGGCGTTCGCTGCCCCTTACAGACCCCAGCAGCTGGCTGGCGGAGCATTTTACAGACGGTGTGGATCTTGTGTTTTATGACCTGGACCATCTGGAGCGGCTTCCGGATTTGGCCGGCCGGCTGCTAACCGACCCGGCCAAGGCGGAGGGGATCATACAAAAAGGGTATGAGAAGGTCAGCCGGGGGCTTACCTGGTCCAATTGTGCAGGCTGGCTTTTAGAGGCGGCGGCCCCGGCCTGGGGGAAGGGGGGCCATCGGGCGTGAAGATATTGCATATCCAGTGGAGCGTGCTGGGGTCAGCAGATATAGAAGAAGCGTTTCAGGCAGAGGGGCACAAAGTGGTCCGGTTCCCTTTTTCCAAAAACCAGGATGTGGTTCATAACCGGGAGGTGGAAGAAGGGTTAACGGCTGCTTTGCATAAAGAAACGCCGGACGTGGTTTTTTCCTTTAATTTTTTCCCCGTAATTTCCAGCGTTTGTGCCAAAGAAAATATCCGGTATATCTCCTGGGTGTTTGACGACCCTTGTGTTTTTTTGTATTCCCATACGGCGGCCAATGATTGTAACAGGATTTATGTGTTTGATAAAGAATTGTGCCGGGAATTCCGGGGCTGCGGCATTTCTACCCTACATTACATGCCGTTGGCCGTTAATGTAGGGCGTCTGGACGCCATGGGCCAGGGGGGCTTGCCCTATGAGTATGAGGTTTCTTTTGTGGGCTCCCTTTATATCGAGCAGCTTAACTTTTTTGACCAGATGTTTGACGCGCTCACAGAGTATTCCAAAGGGTACCTCCACGCGCTAATGGCGGTGCAGATGCAGATCCAGGGCTATGACCTGATCGAAAAGTCCCTGTCGCCTGTGATCGGCGATTTGTACCGGGCGCACCCTTTTGGCGTTGAGCCGGGGAACCGGGCCACAAGGGAATACCTGTATGCGCAGTATGTGATTAACCGCAGGGTTACGTCAATCGAGCGTATAGATCTGCTGGAGGCGGTTGCGAAAAAGCATCCGGTGGATTTGTTTACTTATATCCGGGATTTTTCCATGCCCAATGTTTCGAACCACGGCGCGGTGGAATATTACAAGGAGGCGCCGGCTGTGTTTAAAAAAAGCAAAGTGAACCTGAATATGACTTTGCGGAGCATCAAAAACGGGGTCCCGCTGCGGGCTTTTGATATTTTGGGGGCCGGAGGCTTCCTGCTTAGTAATTTTCAGAATGGTTTTTTGGACCTTTTTATACCGGGGGAGGATTTTGTGTACTATCAAAACAAAACGGACCTGGTGGACAAGGTGGGATATTATCTGAAACATGAAGAAGAGCGGAAGGCCATTGCCAGGAATGGCCATGACAAGGTTGCAGCCAGGCATACTTACCGGCACCGTGTAAAGGAGATGTTTGGCCGGGAAACCTGCTGACCGGGATAAAAGGAGGAGACGAAAGTGAAAAAAGTCAGCGTTGTTGTGCCATGCTATAACGCGGCAAAATATCTGGACAAATGTGTTGGATATCTTCTGCGCCAGACCATAGGCCTGGAGGATATGGAGATTATTCTGGTAGATGACGCCTCGACGGACGGCGGGGAAACGCGAAATTGTATTTTAGGATATGAACAACGCTTTCCGGATACGGTTATAGCCGTGTTCCTGGAGCAAAACCTGCGCCAGGGCGGGGCAAGAAACGCGGGCGTTTCTTATGCAAGCGGGGAATACCTTCTTTTTTGTGACGCCGACGACTGGATCCTGGAAGAAACATTGGAACACAGTTACAATGCCGCCAGAAAATATGATGCGGATATTGTCGGCTTTGGCAGGCAGACGGTGGACCGGCATGAGGCCTGCGCCTTCCTGAAAAAAGGGGGCCAGGATTTTTTTGCAGAACTGGATACGGAAGACAAAAAGAAGCGGTTTTTGTTTGAAATGGGAAACGATTCCTATAGTTCCCAAAATAAACTGTTCCGGCTGTCTTTGGTCCGGGGGCGCCAGATTGCATTTGTGGAACATTTATTTATAGAAGAATTTTCCTTTACCGTACCCGCAAGGCTGTATGCAGAACGGTTCTATTTCCTGGACGAACAGCTTTATGTCTATTATATGTCGCCGGGAAGCACCATGAGGGGGGATTGGGAAAAAAAGAAGTGGGATAACCTAAAGGGGTGGATCCTGCTTATGGAGGACCTGGAAAACAGGGGCCTGCTGGCCCGGTTTCCCAAAGAACTGGAATACCTGTTTTTTGAATTGGGATTTGGGACCAGCCTTCAGATGTTATATCAGGCCGGATGTGCTATGGACCTGGAGGAATGGAACATGGTGGCGCAGGCCATAAGGATGAGGGCCCCAAACATCCGGCGCAACCCTTATCTGGATCAGGAGCAGGTCCCGCTTACGCGTGCCTGGAACGGTATGCTTTTGGCATTATTGGATATGCCGGCCAGCGAGGAGAGCGTAAAGGAGGCAAACCGGCTGCTGGCAGGGTCCATAGGGAAGCTTTTTTAACCGGCAGAGGGGAGCCAAAAAAAATGGAGATCCAATTGGAAGAGGTTTTGGGGGAGGAACGTGAAGGTTTTTATGTCCAGCCGCTGATGAAACGCAGATGGGCGGTGCAAATGGATATTTTACAGGAGGTTGACGTTATCTGCAGGCGCCACCATATCCGGTATTACGGCTGGTACGGGACATTACTGGGGGCGGTGCGCCATCAAGGTTTTATCCCCTGGGACGACGATATTGACTTGGCAATGCTGAGGGAAGATTATGAGAGGTTTCAATATTTTTATCCAAAAGAGTCGCCAAACGGATGGAAAATGCTGAAAAAACCCCTGTAATGCTTACTATTGTGGACACAGATGTGATCCGCCTGGACCAGGAATTTCTGGACCGGTACCATGGCTGCCCGTTTATCATAGGCATAGATATATTCTGCCTGGATTCTGTCCCTGAAAGCAAAGCAGACGAAGAATTGTGGGTAAATTTATTCCGGGCGGCAAGCAACCTGTATGTGCATTGGGACCTTTTTGGAGGCGACGCCCGGTGGCAGGAAGAGAAGTGGATACAGCTTCGGCAGCTGGAAAGCCTTATGGGTTTTCCTTTTGATAAGGGGGATTCCGTAAAAAGCCAGTTGCTTTTTCTTTCCGATAAGATTTCTGCTATGTACTGGGACGTAAAATGCAAGGAAGTGACGATGCTGCCGGAATTGTGTGAGGGGGGCTATTACCATATCCCCAAGCCATGCTTTGACAAGGTCCGGGAATTGCCGTTTGAGGATAGGGTGATCCCCGTTTTAGAGGACTATGACCGCATTTGCAGGCTGACTTATGGGGACAATTATATGACGCCGGTTAAGGGCTATGCCCATGCGGACGGCATTAAAAAACAGATAGAAATGTTACGGGGCTATTTTATAGGCCAGGGGAAAGCTTTGCCGGAATGTTTCACTATGACATTTGAATAAAGGGCAGGACAGGCAACTGCCCTCGCCCGGGCTTTATCTTCTGACATCGAAATTTGATAACTTGTTAAAATATCAGGCTTTTGGAGGTGGCTTATGGACTTTTCACAGGCAGGGCAGCGCCGGTACAACATTGTTACGTCTTCCGACAACACGCTTATCCCCCAAATGGCTGTGTCCCTTACAGCTATGGCAAAAAATTTGAAACAAGATTTGATTGATTTCTATTTTCTTCACAGCCAGGTAAGCCCGGAAAATATCAAATTGCTGGCTTCCCTGTGCAACGGATATGGAAACCTCTCCTTCCATGAGGTCCGGGTGCCGGACCCAACAGCCTATGACCCCCTGGTACAGGCAGGCAGATGGTACCGGGAGACTTATTACCCCCTTTGCGCCCATCAGCTGCTACCGGATACCGTTGACCGCGTTTTGTACCTGGACGCCGGGGACACGTTGGTGGTCGGGGATATTGCCCCTTATTATACTTGTGATTTTGAAGGCAATTTCCTTATTGTGACCGGACAGAAGTATAAACTGGAAAACGGGCTGCCAGAGCTGTTTTCCCGGGAGGATTTCATAAGCCGGGAAGATTATTTGGACGGCATTCTGGAAGGGCTGTTTAATTCCGGTTCTTATATGATCAATGTAAAAAAGATGCGGGAAGAAAATATTGATATTTCCTATTACCATACCCTTACGGACCAGCTTTGCAGGAGGAAAGGGGCTGCAGGGGCAGAAGGCGCGGCCTATTTTGGCGACCAGGGCCTTCTTTCGGCGGCGTTTATTGGGAAGTTGAAATACTTTGCCTATCCGCAGATTTATGATGTGTTTTATAACCCCTATAATTTCTGTATCGGATGTTATGATTTCATAAACCAAAAGCCGGGGTACCAGCCGGCAATCCTCCATTTCGCAGGAGTCCCGTTTAAGCCTTGGAAGGCCAGTTATCCGGTTTTTCCGGAGCGCTTTCAAAGGGGCGGCGGTACTTTAAGGGAGCTTACGGAACTAAAGCCTTTGCAGGTTGAGTATTATTTTTTGTGGCTGGAATATCTGTTCCTTACGGATAAAGTTTTAAATTTGATTGGATATTAAGGCGGGTGGTGTCTGGCTGTTTGGCCGGATAACAGCCGGGAAAGCTTCAATACATGAAAAAGGGGAATTTTATGGAGACAGGAAAAAATCAGGTTGCTTTTATTACTTGTGTAAATGATGAAGAAGAATATGCCGAATGCCAGTATTACCTGAACCGGCTGCATATACCAGAAGGATATGAGGCCGATATCATTAGTATACGGGAAGCCCCGTCCATGGCTGCAGGCTATAATGCCGGAATGAAAAGTTCCCAAGCAAAATATAAGGTATATCTGCATCAGGATGTTTTCATAAAAAACCGCGATTTTATACCGGATATGCTGAAGGTATTCCAGTGCAGCGGGCAGATTGGGATACTGGGGATGATCGGGAAGCGGAACCGGAAGATGCAGGCAATCACATTTATGACGTGGGATACGGGCAAGGTAACGGACGACACAAAAGGGCTGTGGGGCTTTCCGGTCCCTTCAGAAGGAGAAAGCTATGCCGAAGTGTTAGCGGTGGACGGCCTGTTAATGGCGACACAGCATGATATTTTGTGGAGGGAAGACCTTTTTGACGGATGGGACCTTTATGATGCATCGCAATGTATGGAATTTATCAAAGGCGGATATAAAATTGTGGTCCCCTTTCAAAAAGAGGCCTGGTGTCATCATGACTGCCATTATCCAAAATTATTAAAATATTTCGATTACTACAAGGTGTTTTTGGAAGAATATTTCGGATCCGATGAAATTTCCTTTGATAACAAGGAAGCCAACGCATTTACTTATGAAAAAGGGATAGGGTATGCCCAGGCCGTCGAAGATATGCGGGAAGGGATGGAAACATTAATAGAGTCCGGAGACAGGGCTAGTTTAAGGATATTATTCGAAAACCCGTCCGGGCTGAAAAACCTGGTGTACCTAAAAGAGTATGAAGCTATTGTCCATATTGACTTTTTGGAAGAAACCAATTCCTGCCATAAGCGTTTTTGGGAGCCGGGGATGCCGCTGGCCCAATTGATCAAGAAGCTCCGGTCATTAAAGTATAAATTAAAGAGGCTGGAATACGGCGCAAAGGATCCGGATTTGGCAGAGTGGATCTGGAGCAATTATTCGGAGTATGCAATTGAATACCTATGTGAACGATTTATAAGGGAAAAAGAGAAGGTATACGGCATTTTGAACGGGTACCAGGCGGATAAAAAGGGCTGTGAACCGGACGATATGGGAAAAATATGGTAACAGGAGATATGAGGATGAAGCAGATACAGGATGCAATAGCAGCAGGAGATTATAAATTGGCAGACAGCCTGTTGCAAGGCTATCTAGCAGGGCCTGCACAATATGATGATACGGCTGCTATTTTGGACGCCGCCATCGGAAATTATTACGGCGACTGGCCGCGGGTTTGGGAAGCGGCAAGAAAAGGGCTGATGTACAATTGCAGAAATTATGAATTATATGTGGTATTGGGGGAGTATTATCTTCAGAAAAACCCCCTTCAGGCCTGCCTTTGCTATGAAAACGCATTGTTTTACTGTAAGGACCCCAAGGACCAGGCAGTGATTCAAGCATTGCTGCTCCAAGTACAAGAAGGATATGGGGCAGATATGGCAAAAACCGTGGTTGTAATCCGCCCGGACCTTTCCCTGAAACATACGAAACTGTGTGTGGAAAGCATCCGCATGACGACGCCGGAATGTGCACGGGCAATCGTGGCGGCGGCAGGGGGCGGGTCGGACAAAGAAAGCCTGGAATGGCTAAACAGCCAAGAAGACGTAACCGTTCTGGAAGAAGGGACAGAAAACGGGCCGTGTCAAGGCGCCGGGGGCCGACAGCCAGATTTTGAAGGGATGGACCTTTTCCTGATGGACGGAGATGTTTTATTGACTGAAAATGCATTGTTCTGGCTAAGGATGGGGCTGTATGAAAAGGCAGAATATGGCATGGCGGGGAGTGTGCTGAATGTAAGGGAAAACCAGCAAATGGCAGATGGAGCAGCCGATGCGCAGGATTTGCTGGCATTTGGAGAACAGGCCAATATACCACAGAAATACCCCTATGAGGAAAGGCTCTTTTTTTCGGGCGCCGCCCTGCTGATAAAACGTTGTGTATGGGATCAGGCCGGGCCGTTGGACCCGTCATTGGGTGAGCTGAAATATGAAGATTATGGCCTAAGGGTTTTGACCGCAGGATTTCGCAATATCCTTTGTAAAAATAGCTTTGTCATCCGGTTAGGAAAAAATACGGCTTCCGGAAAGTATATGGGATATGGATGGATCCTGCGTGCAGACCGTGGCGGGCTAAACAAAAAGTGGGGGTTTAACACGGAATATTATCTGGGGATACGCCAGGACCTTCCGGAGCTGATTACCGAACCTAAGGAAAAACCGTTATGTATCCTGGAAATTGGCTGCGGCTGCGGGGCTATGATGGGTTATATCAAAGGGATGTATCCCCATACCCGGATGTATGGGGTGGAGCTGATCCCGGAAGTGGCAAGGATAGCAAAGCATATGGGGGAGGTGGTTTGCGGTAATATTGAAAATATGGATTATCCATGGGAAGAGGGGTATTTTGACTATATCATTATGGGGGATGTGCTGGAGCACCTTATGGATCCTAAAGAGGTGCTAATAAGGATAAGGAACTATCTGAAGGAAGGCGGCCATATCATTGTCAGCATGCCGAACATGAAGCATTATTCTGTGCTGCTCCCGCTGTTACGGTGGGATGTATTCCCCTATATGGATTCGGGTATTTTGGACCGTACCCATGTAAAGATGTATACGGGGACGGAGATACAAAATTTGGTCCAAAGCAGCGGATATGAAATAGAAACCCTGGGTTACCATACAAATGGCACGCCGACGGAACAGGAGGAGCAGATGCTGGATATCCTGGCAGGCTTTTTAGACGGGCCGCCAAAAGAATCTTTCCTTGCGTTTCAGTATGTTTTAAAGGCGGTAAAGTAAGGGGGAGGCATGGGAAAAGGGCCGTATATGAAGGAAATAGCAGATTTGATAAGCATTGGGGATTATGAAAAGGCACAAGCCCTTTTGGAGGAATTGATAAAGGCCAAGGGGTATGACGATACAGCCGCCGTGCTGGACGCAGCGATTATGGGGGAATACTATGGGGACCGGGAGGGGATGTGGAAGGCGATACAGAAAGGGCTTTTGTACAATTGCAGGAATTATGAGCTTTATATCATGCTGGGCAACTACTATTTGGCAGAAAACCAGGACCAGTCTTACCTTTGCTATGAAAACGCATGGTTCCATTGTGACGACGATGAGGATAAACGGGCCATTGCAGAAATGTTAAACCAGTTCAAAGGGCAATACAAAGTTTCCGTAGAAAAGGTGTCCATAGTCATCCTTTCCTATGACCTGCTGGAGTATACAAAAGCTTGTATTGAGAGTATCCGGAAAACAACACCGGAATGCGCACGGGAGATCGTCGTAGTGGACAACGGCTCCAAAGACGGAAGCGTGGAGTGGCTGCGGGGGCAGGCGGATGTTATCCTGATAGAGAATACGATAAATAGGGGGTTTCCCGGGGGATGTAACCAGGGGATAAAGGCAAGTTCCCAAAAGTCGGATATTTTTTTGCTGAACAATGACACGATGCTGCCTGAAAATGCCCTGTTCTGGCTCCGGATGGGCCTGTATGGCCGGGAAAAGAACGGCGCGGCCGGAAGTGTATCCAATTGTGCAGGCGGGCAGGTGGCGGTAAGCGGGATTGACAATGTGCCGGATATGATTCAATTTGGAGAACGCACCAATGTGCCTATGGAGCACCCATACGAAAACCGGCTGTTTTTGGTGGGTTTCGCCCTTTTGGTCAAGCGCACGGTAATGGACCAGGTAGGGCTGCTGGATGAAGTTTTTTTCCCGGGGAATAACGAGGACGTGGATTTGGGGCTTCGGATTTTGAAAGCCGGATACCAGAATGTCCTTTGTAAAAATAGTTTTATCCTGCATTTTGGGAGCAAAACGTTTGACAAAGACAGGGAAGGCTATTATGCGGCTGCCAGCAGGAACCGTAACCAAATAAATAAGAAATGGGGGTTCGACGTAGACTATTATCTCCATCCCCGGGAGGATCTGGTAAAATGGATCCAGGAGCCGTCGGGGCGCGCCATGCATATCCTGGATGTGGGCTGCGGCTGCGGCGCTTCCATGGGGTATCTCAAAGGGATCTACCCCAATGCAAAGGTTTATGGGACAGAACCCGTTCCAAAAGCGGCAGAGCTGGCTTCCCATATGGGGCAAGCCCTGTGCGGCGATGTGGAAAACATGGATTTCCCCTGGGAGGAAGAATATTTTGATTATATTATAGTGGGGGATGCCCTGGAACATTGGATGGAGCCGGAAAATGTCCTAAAGCGGCTTGGCAGGCACCTAAAAAAGGAAGGGCATATCATTGCCAGCCTGTCAAACCTGAAGCATTATTCGGTGATCCTGCCCTTGTTGAAGTGGGACATGTTCCCATATAGCAATGCTGGCATACTAGATAAAGCCCATGTGAAAATGTATACCGGGGTGGAGGTCCAAAGGCTGATGGCCCGCAGCGGGTATGAGGTCGAACAGTTAGACGGCACAAAAGCAGGGGAGCCAAACGAGCAGGAGGACCATCTTCTGGATGGCCTGCAGAGGGTATTGGGGATGCCTACGAAGGAGACATTTCTGGTATACCAGTATATCTTTAAGGCAAAAAAGAGCCTATGACCCGGGCCCGGGTATTTGGATTGGCAGGATACAGGGGCTTTCTTATATGGTTTACAAATGGAGTATGAGGATGAAGCAGTTAAACATAGCGGACGAGCTGTTTAATCAGCTAAGGCAAGTAAAAATGCTTTTTGCCAATGATATGGCAGTCTATAGCAGCGGCAGGCCTGTGGGCAATGACCCTGCCGATTATGTGGCAGTTTTACGGGAGCTCTACAAGGCCATGGGCCATATAGGCCTATATCTGGAAGGTATGGAGCAAAATATCGAAAACCTTTACAGCCGGTCCGGCTGCCTGGGGGATTTGGAAAAAGTCCCTGCATTTTTTGAAAGCTTTTATGGCGTTATCGGGGAAATGCTTTCTGCAATTGTCCGGTACCGGGAATATTACTGCATCATCCAAAGGGACGACCAGATCCCCGGGCTGGCTTCCCATATGATTACCAATTTAGGGCATATGGCAATGGCCATATCCGAGGGGTATATTCCGGTTATTGACATGGTAAATGCGGATAACAGCTTTGCGGGCTTGAGCAGGAGCCTGGGGAAAAATGCGTGGGAATTGTTTTTCCGGCAGCCTTTTGACAAACCGCTCCCTTCCCCGCTGCCGGCGCACCGGCATATTGTGAAAAAAGGCATCCCGCCGGTTATGCCAAATTATGATATGGATTTTTTGACAAATCCGGCCCTGGTGGACAGATGGAGGCGCCTGGTAAAAAAGCATATGCCTTTTTCCCCTTCCATTCAGGGGAAATTGGATCTGGCTGCCCAAAGCGGGCCTTTTCATACGGGCAGCCGCGTGCTGGGGGTCCTATGCAGAGGTACGGATTATACCTTGACGCGGCCATATAACCATCCGGTCCAGCCAACCATAAACGAAGCTTTGGCAAAGGCGGAAGAGGCCATGGGGGAGCATGGCTGTAAGTACCTTTACCTGGCAACGGAAGACCCTAAGATTTTGTCTGCCTTTCAGGAACGGTTCCGGGGCGCTTTGTTTGTTACCCAGGATATTTATTATCCGGATATGGGAGGGGGCAGCCTGAACGATGCCAACAAAAAATTTCAAATTGACCTGTACCGTAAAAATGAAGAATACTTAACTGCGTTATATTTGCTGTCCCGGTGCCATTGCCTGATAGGGGGAAGGACCAGCGGAACGGTTATGGCCCTACTTTTTGCCAGCCGGTTCGACTATTTTTATGTTTGGAATAAAGGGCGGTATGGGGTGGACGATACATTTACTGTACTTTTTTAGCAAGAGGGCAGGCAAAGGGGCTTGAGGGCTTTGGCCTTTGCTTCCAGAAAGGGGAGGGCTTTGAAGATTCAATTTTTAAACGGGGGCCTTGCCAACCAGGTTTTCCAGTATATTTTTGCCAGGTATTACGAATTGTCCCATCCGGGAGACAAAATGTATATGGATGATACTTATTTTGCTACGCATACCGTGCACAACGGGTATGAACTGGAAAACGTGTTTGGGGTCCGGCCCCATATGTTAAGCGGATGTTTTGACGGGAAAGTATGGAATTTTATTTTGGAGGAGAAGAGGCGGGGGAAAAGCGTCCCTCAGATTTTAAAGGAAAACCAGGTGGATATTCAGATGGTGACGGAAGTGGGGAATTATGGCGATTTCAACCCATTTGACGGCCAGGTGTTTTCCATTCCAGGCAACGGCTATTATCCGGAAATTCTGGATGTGCCCGGGAACATTTACTATCATGGGTACTGGATCCATAAAAGCTGGTTTGGGAAATATGCAGAGGCCTTTTTACAGGAGCTTCGCTTTCCGGAGATTACCGACGAGAGGAACCTCCGTTACCAGGACCGGATCCGGTCTACCCACTCGGTTTCCGTCCATGTCCGGAGAGGGGATTATGTGGCGCTGAAGCTGGAGCTGGACCCGGAAGAGTACCGGGGAGGGATGGAAGTTTTTCGGGGGCAGGCGCCGGGGGAGTGGCATCTGTTTGTGTTTTCCGACGACATCGGCTGGTGCCGGAGCCATGCGCAACAGCTGGGGTTTGGCTGTTTTTCGGAAATTACTTATGTAGAGGGGAATACTGCGGGACAGAATTTCCGGGACATGCAGCTTATGGCCATGTGCGAAGCCATGATCCTGTCCAACAGCGCCTTCAGCTATTTGGCGGCTTTGCTGAATCCGGGCCGGAAATATACGTTAAATTTAAGTGACCGGGAGCTGTGAGGAAATCCAAAAAGGCGCTTTCGTTTTACTCCAGGTCGAATTTTTCCTTATCCTGGACGCAGATCTCTTTGCCCAGCTGGACTTCAATTAATTTCAATTCCGATTCGGCAAGGATGGTGTGGCGGCTTCCGGCCTGCATGGTAAGGACGTCGCCTGCACGGACTGCCTGTTCCCGGCCGTCGATGACTGCCCGCCCGGTGCCGGAGGCTACGGCCCAAATTTCGTCCCGGTATTTGTGGCTATGGTAGTTCATGCGGTGGCCGGGGTTTAAGGTCACTTTGATGGTGAGGCTTTCTGCGTCGGCGTCCAGCACACGGAAGCTGCCCCAGGATTTTTCGGCAAACATAGTCTGCTGGCCGAGGCGGTCTACAAAGGGCTTGATATAGCTGGACTGTGTTTTGTCGGATACGAGGATGCCGTTGGGGCTGGCGGAAACTACCACATCGTTTAACCCCATACACAAGATGGGCAAGTCCAATTCGTTGATGACGTGGACGTTTTGGCAGGTTTTATCCATAATGGCATTCCCGATGTCCGGCCCGTCCATGGCTTCCGTTAGGGTGTTCCATGTGCCCAGGTCTTTCCACGGGCCATGAAAGCGCATAACCTGGACCTGTTTTTCCTTTTCCACTACCGCATAGTCCATGCTGATGCTGTCCAGGGCGCTGTATTGGCCCAATAAGTCATAGTAGCCGCAGAAACGGATCCGCTCATGGGCCTTGTCCAGCATATACTGCAAGGGATAAGCAAACACGCCCCCATTCCACAAGGCCCCCTGGCGTATGTATTGTTTTGCCGTTTTGGCGTCGGGTTTTTCTATAAAGGAGGACACGCCGCTGACGGCATTTTTGCTTTTGGGAAGGATATAACCGTATTTTTCGCTGGGGTAGGTTGGTTCAATCCCCATCAATACCAGGTTGGCCTCCCCCTTTTTTGCCTGCTGTTCCAGTTTAATTAAAGCTTCGAAATAGTCTTCTTTTACAAATGGGTCTACCGGGCAGACCACCACGGCTGCGTCCCCCGGGACGCCCTGGACATCGTGAAGGTATGCGGTTGCCAGCGCCACCGCCGGGAAAGTGTCACGGCGGCATGGTTCCACGCAGATGTCCACACCTTCCCCCAGCTGGTTGTGGATGGCAGAAATTTGGCGCTTGGCGGTTGCAATGGTTATGTTTGCATAAGGGTCTGCCTTGCGGATATAGCGGTACATACGTTGCAGCATGGATTCATATTGGCCGTCCTCGGTTTTAAAAAGTTTGATAAACTGTTTGGAACGGACGTCATTGGAAAGGGGCCAAAGCCTTTTTCCGGAACCGCCAGACAATAATATAATATTCATGTTGTTGCCCCTGTTCTTTTGCCCCTGATGTTTAAGGGCCGGGATTCCCCTTTTACCTTTTGTATATCATGTTCCATCATAATGCGGACCAGATCCTGGAAAGGCGTTTTTTGTGGGTTCCATCCCAGCTTTTCCCTGGCTTTGGAAGGGTCGCCCAATAGGTTTACCACATCGGTAGGGCGGTAAAATTGGGGCGACACTTCAACCCGTACATTTCCGGTTTTTATGTCGATCCCTTTTTCTTCCAGGCCCTGTCCGGCAAATTCCAGTTCTATCCCGGCGTAACGAAAAGCTTTTTGGCAAAATTCCCGCACGGAATGCTGCTGGCCGGTTGCAATTACAAAATCTTCCGGCACCTGGTTTTGCAGCATTAGCCACATGCATTCCACATAATCTTTTGCATACCCCCAATCCCTTAAGCTGGACAAATTCCCCAGGACCAGTTTTTCCTGTTTTCCCTGGGAAATGCGGGCGGCGGCCAGGGTGATTTTCCTGGTGACAAAGGTTTCGCCCCGGCGTTCCGATTCATGGTTAAACAGGATTCCCGAGCAACAGAACATACCATAGGCTTCCCGGTATTCTTTTACGATCCAAAAGCCGTATTGCTTGGCCACGGCATAGGGGCTGTAGGGGTGGAACGGCGTGGTTTCCCGCTGGGGGATTTCTTCTACTTTGCCAAACAGCTCCGATGTGGATGCCTGGTAAATCCGGCAGCTGTTTGCCAACCCGCAGGTGCGGACGGCTTCCAGCACCCGCAAAACCCCGGTTGCCACCACGTCTGCGGTGTATTCCGGTACATCGAAGGAAATCTGGACATGGCTTTGGGCGGCCAGGTTGTATATTTCATCTGGCCGTATTTGCCCGATGATTTTTACCAGGCTCAAAGAGTCGCTTAAATCCCCATAATGGAGGTGGAAGCCAGGGGTATCTTCCAAGTGGGCGATCCGTTCATGGAAATCGGTGGAGGAACGGCGGACCATGCCATGGACTTCATAGCCTTTTTCCAGTAAAAATTCGGCGAGGAAGGAGCCGTCCTGTCCGGTCACCCCGGTGATAAACGCAATCTTGGCCATAATTTGGTTTCCTTTCCTATGGATAAATACGGGTCCGATTTGGCGCCATGGGGCAACCTTCTAGCGTTCGGCCCGCATGGGGTTTTGTAAAAAATCTTCATAAGCCAGGCGGATGCCATCTTCCAATTCTGTTTTGTAGGCCCATCCCAGGGCGGTGCATTTGGAGACGTCCAAGAGCTTGCGGGGGGTGCCGTTGGGCTTGCTGGCGTCCCAACGGATTTCGCCTTGGTAGCCGATGGTTTTTGCCGTCAATTGGGCTAATTCCTGAATGGACACTTCCTTGCCGGTGCCTGCGTTTACCGTTTCATCCCCGCTGTAGTGGTTCATCAGGAAAACGCATAAGTCTGCCAGGTCGTCCACATACAGGAATTCACGCAAAGGGGTGCCGTCGCCCCAACAAACGACATAGGGCGATTGGGCTTGCTTTGCCTCATGGAAGCGTCGGATAAAGGAAGGCAGGACGTGGCTGTGGAGCGGGTGGTAATTGTCATTGGGGCCGTACAGGTTGGTAGGCATGACGCTGATGAAGTCGGTGCCATATTGGCGGTTTAAAAACTCGCAATATTTCAGGCCGGATATTTTTGCCAACGCATAGGCTTCGTTGGTTTTTTCCAGCCCGCCGGCCAGAAGGCAGCTTTCTTTCATCGGTTGAGGGGCCA
The DNA here is from genome assembly GCA_910584845.1 of uncultured Lachnospiraceae bacterium. GTDB lineage: Bacteria > Bacillota > Clostridia > Lachnospirales > Lachnospiraceae > Brotaphodocola. The sequence continues at coordinate 101,212 of CAJUDH010000005.1, read as the reverse complement.
TGCGGGGATAGATGCAGGAAGAACCTAAAAATTCCAGCTTTTTACATCCGTTTTTCCACGCGGAATGGATTACGTTGATTTCTAACATTATATTTTCATACATGAAGTCAGCCAAAGCAGATTGGTTCGCCAGGATCCCCCCTACTTTGGCGGCTGCCAAAAATACATATTCCGGTTTTTCTTTTGCAAAAAACCTTTCCACGTCGTCTTGGCGGCATAAATCCAATTCTTTGTGGGTGCGCGTAAGGATATTGGTATAATTTTGCCGCTTCAGTTCCTTCACGATAGCGGAGCCTACCATGCCCCTATGGCCTGCCACGTATATTTTCGCGTTTTTTTCCATCATAGCAATCCCCTTTTTGTGCCGCCCGTTACGGACGGCGATGGTAAATGGTCCACGTGTTAAAAGGTCACGGTTTATTATACTTAAATTCATTGGAATTGTAAAGAACCCCTTTGTGATACCTGCCATGCCATTTGTCCGTATTTACCGCGGTGTGCCTTTGGCGAATAGGGGCTGCTGCGGCCTTTGGGGAAGTTTTAGCGGTTTATTTACAGCCGGGTTTTCGTATGCTACAATAATAAGATCCAATCAAGAAAAGCCCAAAATGCCGGTTTACGTCAAGCCTGTTTCAAAGCAGGGGAACCATGGGAAGCATACAGGACCATTTTATAAATATAAAAAACAACGGGGGATTACCATGAAAGCCTTAATATTAAATTCCGGCATGGGAAGCCGTATGGGCGCCTTGGCGTCCAGCCACCCCAAATGCATGGCCGAGATTTCTGGCAGGGAGACCATTGTCAGCCGCCAACTACGGCAGGCCGCAGAAGCGGGGATCCAGGAAGTGGTTATGACCACAGGGGTATTTGACCATATGTTGGCCCACTATTGCCTAAGCCTGGAGCTGCCGGTCCGGATTACATTCGTAAAGAACCCCGCCCCGGAGGAAACCAATTACATTTATTCCATTTACTGCGCCAGGGAGCATTTGGATGACGACGTAATTTTGATGCACGGCGATTTGGTTTTTGAAAATTCCGTTTTGGACCAGGTATTGGCCAGCAGGCATAGCTGTATGGCTGTGAGTTCCACCTCGCCTTTGCCGGAGAAGGATTTTAAGGCGGTAGTCCGGGACGGGAAGATCCAAAAGGTGGGGGTGGAGTTTTTTCAGGAGGCGGTTGCCGCCCAGCCTTTGTACAAGCTGCTGAAAAAGGATTGGAAGGTGTGGCTGGACCGGATTGCGGCGTTTTGCGAGGCCGGGCAGGTAACGTGTTATGCGGAGGACGCCTTGAATGAAATTTCTGGTAGCTGTGAGATCTTCCCTATCGACATCAAGGGTATGCTTTGCAGGGAGGTGGACAACCTGGACGACCTGGCCGTGGCTGCCGGACATCTGAAAGAAGTGGAAAAGCGCACGGTTTATATGTGTTTTTCTACGGATATTATCCACAGCGGGCACATTGCCATCATAAAAAAAGCGGGGCGCCTGGGCAGGCTGATGGTGGGCGTTTTGTCCGATGAGGCAGTCCTTGGCTACCGGCGGTTCCCTTTGCTCCCTTTTTCTGAAAGGAAAAGCATGTTTGAGAATATTGCCGGGGTGTACCGTGTGGTAGAACAGAAAACCCTAAGCTATAAAGACAACCTGGAACAATACCGGCCGGATTATGTGGTCCACGGGGATGACTGGGTTTCCGGCTTCCAAAAGCCCATCCGCGACGAGGTGGTTTCGGTTTTGGCTTCCTATGGGGGGATGCTGGTGGAATTTTCTTATGCAAAGGATAAGCTGTACCAAAGCCTGGAAAAACGCGCCCGCCTGGACCTGTCCATGCCGGAAATGCGCAGGGGGAGGCTAAGGAGGGCTATTGCCATAAAGGGGCTGGTCACGGCCCTGGAAGCCCACAGCGGCCTCACAGGGCTGATTGTGGAAAGCACGGCCGTATACCAGGAGGGGAAAGCCCGCCAGTTTGACGCTATGTGGGTCAGCTCCCTGTGTGATTCCACAGCCAAGGGGAAGCCGGATATTGAGCTGGTGGACATGACGTCCCGTTTCCGGACCATAGACGATATTATGGAGGTTACCACGAAGCCGGTTATTTTTGACGGGGATACAGGAGGGCTGACGGAGCATTTTGCATATACCGTCCGGACTTTGGAGCGTATGGGCGTTTCCATGGTTATTATCGAAGATAAAGTGGGGCTAAAAAAGAATTCCCTGTTTGGGGTCCAGGCCAGCCAGGCCCAGGACAGCATCGAGAATTTTTGCGGGAAAATTTCCGCGGGGAAAAAGGCCCAGAAGACGGCGGATTTTATGATATGCGCCCGCATTGAGAGCCTGATCCTGGAAAAAGGCATGGATGACGCGTTAAAGCGCGCCCGGGCCTATGTAGGGGCGGGGGCGGATGCCATTATGATCCACAGCCGCAGAAAAGACCCGGCGGAAATTTTTGATTTTGTGGAAAAATTCCGGGAAAAAGATTCGGACACGCCGCTGGTGGTGGTGCCGACTGCATTCCCCACGGTTACGGAAGAGGAATTTCAGCGCAGGGGGGTAAATGTGGTGATTTATGCCAACCAGCTGACCCGGACCGGTTTCCCGGCCATGGAGAACGCAGCCAGGCTGATCCTGGAAAACCACCGGGCGAAAGAGTGCAACGATATTTGTATGCCTTTTGAGGATATTATCCGGTTGATCCCGGAGGAAGAATAGAGGATAAACCGGGTAAAGGTGGCATGTTATGTGTGAAACCTACAAGAAGGAGGGGAAATGGAACGGGGTGCTTTGAGGCAAAAGCTTATCATAACCAATGGGGAATACGGGGAATTTGACCAATGGCTCTGCGGCGAAGGGGGATTTTTAAGAGAGGGGGGTGGGGCAACCCTTTTGGTCTGCGGCAAGTCTTTCCGGTCTTTGCCTGTGTGCCGATATTTTGAAGGGCTGGGGAGAAGGCCGGGGGTAAAGCTGGTTATGTTTGACGGTTTTGAACCCAACCCCCTTTATGGGTCCGTGGTAAAAGGGGCAAAAGTGTTTCACAGCAATGGCTGCCGCTCCATTATCGCCGTCGGCGGGGGAAGCGCCATCGATGTGGCAAAGTGTATTAAATTGTACGTAGAGGGGAACCTGGCAGATAAAGGCGGGGATCCGGCGGCCGTTCCCGGCCCGGTTAAGCTGGCTGCCATCCCCACCACCGCCGGGAGCGGGAGCGAGGCGACCCGTTTTGCCGTGGTTTACCGGGACGGGGAGAAACAGTCCGTTATGGATGATGGCTGTGTCCCGTCCCTGGTTTTGCTGGATGGGTCCGCTTTGAAAACGCTGCCGGAATATCAGAGGAAAGCCACCATGCTGGACGCGCTTTGCCATGGGGTTGAGTCGTTCTGGTCTGTAAATTCAACCAAAGAAAGCCGGGAGTATTCCCGCAAGGCCATAAGGACGGTTATGGAAAACCGGGAAGGGTATCTGGCAAATCAAGAAGAGGGGAATGCCAATATGCTCCTGGGCGCCCATTGGGCAGGCAAAGCCATCCATATCGCACAGACCACCGCCGGGCATGCCATGAGCTATAAGCTTACCGGCCTTTATGGCATTGCCCACGGCCATGGGGCAGCCTTATGTGTGTCCCGGATTTGGCCCTACATGCTTTCCCACAGAGAAAAGTGGGCGGACCCCAGGGGGGAGGGGCATTTGGATTCTGTGTTTGAAGAAATTGCTTCGGCTATGGGATGCACAGGGGGCTTGGAAGGCGCCGCGCTGTTTGGCGAGATTTTACGGGACCTGTGTTTAGGGGCGCCGGTCCCAAAGGAAGGGGACTTCGGACTTTTGAAAAAGTCGGTAAATCCGGTGCGGCTGAAAAACAGCCCGGTGGAGCTGGACGAGGAAGTTTTCGATTCTTTATACCGCCAGATGCTGGCGCATTGACCTGCCGGCAACTTGGCCGATCCAAGATTGAAAAACCGTTAGGGCTATAAAAAATAGAGGGTGGTGGCAGACCTGTTTTTATGGCGCCAAAGGGGCTGCGGTGGCGGCAGGATCAAGAAATCAGCAGCAAATTTGGCTTGGGGGGTTCCAAAAGGTACAAAACCGGTAACGGAGGTGTGTTAAAATGAAGGTAGAAACGTTGTTGAAAATCATTGGCGCAGATTTTTATACAGGCGTCCCGGATTCTCAACTAAAGGCTTTATGCGATTACCTGATGCAGGAATATGGAATAAGCCCCCAACACCACATCATCGGGGCCAATGAGGGGAACTGCGTGGCCCTGGCGGCCGGCTATCACCTGGCTACGGGAAAGGTCCCCGTAGTTTACATGCAAAACAGCGGGGAGGGCAATGTGGTAAACCCGGTTGCCTCTTTGCTGAACGGCCATGTTTACGGGATCCCCATGGTATTCATCATCGGATGGCGGGGGGAACCGGGGGTTCAGGACGAACCCCAGCATATTTACCAGGGCAAAGTTACGGTCCGGCTGTTAGACGACATGGGGATTGCAAGCTTTGTGGTCCGCAAAGATACGGCAGACAGCGACGTTGCGGCCGTGATGGAGGGCTTTCGCCCGTTACTGGCGGCGGGGAAAGACGTGGCCTTTGTCATTGGCAAAGGGGCGCTTTCCTATGGGGGCCGGGTAAAATATCAAAATGCCTATAAAATGAGCCGGGAAGAAGTGATCCGGCATATTGTGGACGTTTCCGGGGGGGATCCGGTGGTGTCTACCACAGGGAAAGCCAGCCGGGAATTGTTTGAGGCCCGTGAAGCGAACCGGCAAGGCCACCGGTATGATTTTTTGACCGTAGGTTCCATGGGGCACGCCTCTTCCCTAGCCTTAGGGGTGGCGGCCCACAAGCCCAATGCCAAGCTTTGGTGCATAGACGGCGACGGCGCCGTGCTTATGCATATGGGGGCGTTGGCGGTATTGGGGGCCAATGCGCCAAAAAACCTGGTCCATATCGTAATTAATAACGGGGCCCATGAAACGGTGGGCGGAATGCCCACGGTGGCCGGCGGGATCGGCCTGGCAGCCATCGCCAAAGCTTGCGGCTACCCCTATGCGGTGTGTGTAGAGGATTATGGGCATTTAGCCCGGGAACTGAAAGCGGCAAAGGGGAGGGGCCAGCTTAGTATGATTGAGGCCCGGTGCGCCATCGGGTCCCGCAGTGATTTGGGCAGGCCCACCACCACGGCGGCAGAAAATAAGCGCAATTTTATGGAGTATTTAAAACAGTCCTGAATCCGGTTTTGCCGCTGCCAGGGCGTTATGTATGGCATTGCCGCATTGCTCCGTGTTTTGCCTTTTTATGAAAAATAGGACCGGTAAGGGGTATCCGGATCCAAAAAGATTTCTTCATGGGAAGAACCGCCGGGTATGGGCTGACGGTAGTCCCCATAACACTGGGTAAGTATTTTGTCGTATTCAGCCGGTGCGGGGATCCTTAAATGTTCGAAAGGGAGGTATACGGTGTTTGCGAACCAGCTTTTGTTTACGCTTCGGTAGTTGTCCCCTTCTTTGCATATTTCACTCATAATGTAATTGACTTTTTGTGACTGGCCAAAGCAGGACAGGTTGAAAGATTCAAATATCTTAAACCGCTGTTTTGGCTCGTTTTTTAAAAGGTCCAGAAGAAAGTTTGTGCTAAGATACAGCTGATGCCCGTTTTCCAGGGCGGTTACGATGGCTTCCGGGTTCGTAATGGCGGCCCAAAGGAGGTTTTGAATCTGGGAGATGGTGGAAAACTGGGGGGTTACGCCGTCCTCCACGCTGTCGAAGGGGAAAATGTCAATAAAGATCCCCTGATGGAAGGAGGCGCCCAAACTGCGGAATTGTGGTTCTGCGCCGGTGGTCCTGCTGTCCCTGATTTTGGAGAAGGGCCACAGGAGCCGGTCTGTATAGGAATTTTGGAAAAAGTAAGGTTCCTTAAATTCCTCCGGGGCAATGGCCTGGAATTTTTCGTAGTCGTCCCGGAACATGACCAGGTCAATATCGTCGTCCCAGGGGATAAAGCCTTGATGGCGTACCGCCCCCAAAAGCGTGCCGTAGTAGGCATAGTAGGATAGCTGGTATTTTTTGCATACCTGGTCAAACTTTTCCAGCATTTGCAGCTCCACTGCCCATATTTTCTTTCGTTTTTCCGTTACCAGGAAATCGCAGCGCGTTTCTTCCCGGAAAAAGGATGGTTCAAAATTCATGCCTAGGCCCCCTATGTTTGAAAGTATGTTAAAATCGGTTATCATTGTTATTATAGCGGATGCGGGGCAGGAAATCAATGGGGCAGGAAAAACAGGGCCGCCGCCGGCCATACCAACAGGGGCCATGGCTTTTACCAGTTCTACCACAATTGACAATCGCCCTCCCTGAAAGTATAATACTTTCCATAGGCATGGCAAAATAAAAGCCAATGACAGGCTAAAGGCTGATTTTAACTTATGTTTTTCTATAATCCGCCGTAATATCTACTATGAAAGCGTTGCCCGGCAGCCATGGCAGGGGGCATGGATTCATGCACCAAGCCATGGCTATGGGGCAACCAAGCCGGAATGAGTAAGGAGGCCGTCCGGCCGGAATACGAATGGCGGCGGCGATTGTGGGAGCGCCATAGGCGCGGAACAATCGGCTTACATAGGGCGCGAGGGGCAAAAGCAGAAGATGGAAGAGGTTTCCATTGAATATAGAAAGATGAGAAACGGGTATGAGAAAGGCTAGGAAAAAACAGGCAGAGGATTTTTTGAAACTCCTTGGCCAGGCCCATGAAGAGGTCAAAAGGCTGGTTGGGAAAGGCGAGACGCCGGCTGCCATGGATTTGCTGGGGCAATGCCAGGAAGGGGCCATGAAGCTTGGGGAGCTGATTGAGAAAGCAGAAGGGCAAGGGGCATTGACAATTCCTTTGCTGGAAAGCTACTGCGAAGTGGTTTTCCAAATTTACGAGGGGTTAGCCAAAGCCTTGGAAATCCATGGGGGGACGGTTCCCAAAGCAGGCCAGGAGGCCATAGGCAAAAAGCTTGGGGAGGCATTTGCCCGGATTGAGGAAAGCGTCCAAAAGGACATAACCGTGCGGTTTGAAATTGTGTTCCTCCCTTATAAAGCGTCTATGTGGGATTCCATGGAAAGCGTCTGGCAAGCGGCGGACAATGACCCCGGCTGTGACGTTTCCGTTGTGCCGGTTCCATATTATGACAGGGGGCCGGACGGCCAGCTGGGGGAGTGCCACTATGAAGGGGGCTTGTTCCCGCCTTATGTACCGATAACCCATTATCAGGAGTATCCCCTGGGGGAAAGGCGGCCGGACGCCATATATATCCACAACCCTTACGACTATGCCAACCTTGTGACGAGCGTGGCGCCGGAATATTATTCGTTTCTGTTAAAGAGATATACGGATTGTTTGGTGTATATACCTTATTATTCTACTACCGGAGGGATGAGCGAGGACCAGGTATCTTGCCCGGCTTATTTTTACGCAGACTATATTATAATTCAGGGGGAAAAATACCGGAAATATTTTGACCCCTCTTTGCCGGAGGAAAAATTTGTCCCACTTGGTTCCCCTAAATTTGACCGGATCCTGCGGATGTGCCAAAGCCCGCCGAAACCGCCGGCCCCATGGAAAGGAAAACTGGAAGGGAAAACCGTTTATTTTTATAATACCAGCCTAGGGGGGATGTTGGGGGATACCCGGCGTTTCCTGGAGAAAATGAACTATGTATTCCAATGTTTTGAAGGCAGGGAGGCAGACTGCCTATTGTGGCGGCCCCATCCTTTGCTGGAGACCTCCTTTGGTTCCGTCCGGAAAGAGTATAAGCCCTGGTTTGATTCCCTGAAAAATGAATTTATCCGGAAAGGGACCGGGATTTATGACGATACCCCGGATATTACCAATACCATATCGCTTTGCGACGCCTATATCGGGGATGCCGGCACTTCGGTGACATCGCTGTTTGGGATGGCAGGGAAACCACTGTTTATCCTGGACAATTCCATTGCCAGCGTTCCCGGTAAGGAAGATTGGAGGGGGGCCGTTGTCCGGGGGTTCCCGGTAAGGAACGGGGTAAGGGACGGCGTGTTTTGTGTGGAACCGGACTCCTGGATGGTAACGCAGGGGAATAAACTGTACCGCTCCCAAGGAAATAACGGGATATTCCGGCATTTTTGTGATTTATCGGACTATGTTGCGGGGGGATATTACGAGGGGCCTGTGCTGATTGACGGCAAGGCATACCTCTACCCCATCAGTGCCCAGGATATTTTGGCAATCGGCGGGGAAGGGGTAGAAAAGCAGATCCCGTTAAAGCCCATGGTGGAACAATACGGGGCTTTCTATTCGGCTATTGCGGCAGGCCGTTATCTGTTTTTGATCCCCAGGCTGTACCCGTCCCTGGTGCGGTACGACACAGCCAACGGGGACGTGTCCTATTTTGATATAGACGCCAGCCTGTTTACGGCTATGGCTGACGACGGGGTAAGGTGCGGTGCGGTTGGCGTGAAAGGCAAAAACTTATACCTTGCGTCCCCCGTAGACGGGCGTGTGCTGTCGGTTGACGTTGAAAGCGGTATCCAGAAGGTGCTGGAAATTCCGGTAAATACCGGCAGCGGGGCTATGGCTATGGTATCTTTGCCCCATGGAGAGGATTTCTGGATGCTGCCCTTTTCCGGCAATGTGGTGGTCCGGTGGAACCCTGGCACAGGAGAGGCAAGGGAATACCCCGTTTCCCTGGAAGATTTTACCTGCCGTCACGGGGTCGGCGGCCATGAATGCATGGAACGCCCCTGGGGGAGCGCGGCCCTTTATAAAAACCATGTTTACCTTGCCCCCTTTTGGGGGAATATGTATATCCGCCTGGATCAAAATACCGGAGAAGCAACCCGGTGGGACCCGCCCATATGCCAGCCGGAAAAGGAGGGGAACGGATATTTTGCCCCTTGGGCAAAAGGGTACCTGGACTGCATTTTTGAGGGCGGCAACATTCAGGAATACCGCCTGTTTTCCGTCTATGACCGGAAATTTTACCAGGTAGATTTCGAAGCCAATGCGTGCCGGGAAATCAGGGTGGCATTTGATGCGGGGGATTTGCGGGGGCATGAGCCCGGATTTGCCAAACAGTCCCAATGGCTTCTATACGCCTGCCAGGAAAATGCCTGGAACTCCCTTCCCGATTTCCTGGACGGGGATATTACGGGGGCCCCTTTTGACAAAGAGAGGCAGCTGGAGGCATACCGGAAGCTTACCGCTAACAGTGACGGGACCAGCGGCGTAAAAATCCACCGGTTCATAAAGGGAAAACTTTAAGGAAGGGAGGGGCGCCATGATAAAGGTAATTACATACGGTACCTTTGACCTTTTTCATGAGGGGCATTACCGGCTGCTTAAGAGGGCGAAAGCCCTGGGCGACTATTTAATCGTCGGCGTGACTACCGAGGCATACGATATAGCCAGGGGAAAGCTGAATGTAATTGACGACCTTATGGTTCGCATCGAAAATGTCAGGAGTACGGGCTTTGCCGATGAAATCATTATTGAAGAGACGTCAGGGCAGAAGTTCAGCGACATTAAAAAATATAATATCGATATTTTTACCGTGGGTTCGGACTGGACCGGAGGGTTCGACTACCTGAAAGACTACTGCAAGGTGGTTTATCTGGAACGGACAAAAAACATTTCCAGCACCATGCTCCGGGAGACGAACAAGCCCATACAAAGGATCGGGATTATCGGCACCGGCAGGATTGCCGACCGGTTCGTACCGGAGGCCAGGCTGGTCAGCGGGGTCAGCACCCAGGGGGCATATAACCCCAACACGGAAAGTGCGGTCCGGTTCGCCGCCAAGTGGGAGATTGAGGCTTACAAAGGCCTGGAGGATTTTTTTTCCGCCATTGACGTCGTTTATATCGCCTCCCCCCATGAGACCCATTACGAGTATATAAAAGCATCCCTGGCCCATGGCAAGCATGTGCTCTGTGAGAAGCCCATGGCACTGAAAAAAGCCCAGGCAGAAGAAGTGTTCCGGGAAGCCAAAGAGCGGGGGCTGATTTTGCTGGAAGAGATTAAGACCGCCTATTGCCCTGGCTTTAACAAACTTCTGGGGATCGCCTGCAGTGGCAGCATCGGCAGCATCCGCAATGTGGAGGCCTGTTTTACAAAACTGGAAAAGCCAGGTACCAGGGAAATGACAAACCAGGTATATGGGGGGAGCTTTACCGAGCTGGGAAGCTATGTCATGCTGCCGGTTTTGAAAATATTCGGGACGGCGTATCAGGACCTCCGGTTTGACTCCATCCACGGGGAAAACGGCCTGGACCTGTTTACGAAAGTGTCTTTCGTTTACCCCGCGGGAATTGCCACTGCCACTTGCGGTTTGGGGGTAAAGTCCGACGGGCGGCTTTTGATCGCAGGCACAAAGGGATATATCATCGCAGAAGCGCCCTGGTGGAAAACCACTTATTTTGAAGTCCATTATGAAGAGGCGAACCGGGTTGACCGGTATTCGGAGATTTTCCTGGGGGACGGGCTGCGGTATGAGATCAGCAATTTTTTGTACATGATCAATAAGAGCAATAAAGATAATTTTAAATTGACACGCGGCGAATCCGTGGCCATGGCAGGGATTATGGAAAAGTTTCTGGATCAGGAAGGAAGGTCAGGCCAATGAAAATATGGGCCCATAGGGGATGCAGCCAGAGGTACCCGGAAAATACGCAGATTGCTTTCGAAAAGGCAATGGGGATCAAAGGGCTGGAAGGGATTGAGCTGGACGTCCAGCTGACGAAAGACCAGGAACTGGTAGTGGTCCATGACGAGAGGGTGGACAGGACTACGGAAGGGACCGGGTTTGTAAAGGATTTTACGCTCGCGGAATTAAAAAGGCTCCACATCTACGCAGGTGAAAAACCAAGCCAGCGCATCCTTACCATGGACGAGGTGTTTGATTTGGCAGGATCCAGGATGAAGGAAGGCATGAAGCTGAATATTGAGTTGAAGACCGGCGTTTTCCCTTATCCCGGGATCGAGGAAAAGCTGGTAGGGCTGGTACATAGGCGGGGGGCGTCCGGGAATGTGGTGTATTCGTCTTTCTATGCCTTGTCCTTGGAAAAAGTCCGCAGGCTGGACCCGGAAGCTGAGATCGGGGTTTTGGACGGGAAGGTTTCGGATTGCCTGTTCAAAGGGATCGGATGTAAGGCAGGTGCCCTGCACCCGTTCTGGAAAGCCATGGACCTGCCAAAGGAGAGGCTTGAGGGGTACCGGGTGCGGGCCTGGCTCACCGGGCATTTGTATCCGGAGAAACCTACGGGGGGAAGGCTGGACCTGGAAGCGCTAAAGCGCCAGGGGATTACGGACGTGTTTTTGAATGAGCCGGAAGTATATGTTTGAATCCATCGGAGGCACAAGGAAATCTATGGTTGAATTGACAAAAGGGCAGCTAAGGAAGGTCCAGATGACCGAACTGGAAATGCTGGAAGAGGTAGACCGGATCTGCAAAAAGTGTAATATCCATTATAACATAATAGCAGGCACCCTCTTAGGGGCGGTCCGCCACGGCGGGTTTATCCCTTGGGATGACGATGCGGATGTGGCAATGCTCCGGCCAGAATATGAGAAGTTCCGAAACGCCTGCAAAACCGAACTGGATACCACCCGGTATGAGTTTCAGGACCATAGAAATACAAAAGGGTACCGGTGGGGATACGGAAAACTTCGAAGGAAGGATACGTTTTTCCTTCGGGAATATCAAGAGCAAATGCCCTATTTTCAAGGGGTATTTATTGATATTTTCCCGTTGGACGCTGTACCGGATAACTACTGCCTTCGGACATTAAAGAATTTTGAATGCTTTTGCGTGAGAAAAATATTGTGGTCGAAGATCGGGAAAAAGGCGGACCCATGCCCCGTAAAGCGGAAGGTTTTTCAGCTGCTGGACAAAATCCCGGTAGGAAAGGTATTTGCTTATTATCATCAGATGATAAAAAAGGCGGCCAAGAAAAAAACAAGGATGGTCAGGATTTTAATGTTTCCTACCCCCAACAGCGAGTGGGGATATTTAAGGTGCTGGTATGAAAACAGTACGGATACGGTATTTGAGGGGAAAGTGTTTTGGGGGATTAAGGATTACGACAGCTATCTTAGCTTTAAGTTCGGAGAATACAGGGAACTTCCGCCAATGGAAATGCGGAAAGCCCATCCGGTGAGCAGGCTGAAAGTTTAGGGAGGGTAAAATGCCGGATTGGACTTTTAGGGAAAATATAAAAAAGATAGCCGGGAAGATCCGGCCTGTAGTGAAAGGCGGAAAAAAAGATAAATTTGTAATTTATACCAATGGGGCCGGCGGGCAACTGGTGAAAAGATACCTGGAAACGGAATTTTCCATTGAGCCGCAATATATCATCGACAACAAAACCTACGACGGTGTCCATGTCCTTAATTTGGAACAGGCCAAAAAACGGGACAACAAAGATGCCTGTTTTTTGATTTGCAGCTGGAACAGCGATTTTTACACAGAAATCCGCAAGGCTATTTATGAAGCGTTTCCGGCGGAACAGGTCGTAGACCTGTTTCCAAAGGAGGATCAGGGCTTGCCGACAAAAGAGGAGATCTGCAACGTTTTACATTATGTAGATTCTTACGTCCACAATGGGGAGAAAACGACTTGTTTGTAACCAACATACAACGGTTTAGTTTAGATGACGGGCCAGGCATACGTACGACCTTATTTTTGTCCGGGTGCAATATGAAATGCTTGTGGTGCCATAACCCTGAGACATTCCAAACGGTTATGCTCGGCTATGAGCCGGACCAATGTGCGGGCTGCAGAAGCTGCGAAAAAGTGTGTAAAAACGGCGCCCATACCTTTTTTGGCGCTTCCCATCAAATAAAATGGAACCAATGCGGGAAATGCTTCCAATGCGTAAAAGCCTGTGGGCATCAAGCTTTGTTCCGAAATTCAAAAGAGATGGCGGTAAAAGAAGTAATATCGGAAATCGAGAAAGATATGCGGTTTTTTAAAAGGTCTTCCGGAGGGGTTACCTTTTCCGGAGGGGAACCTTTGCTGCAAAGGCAGGAGCTGCAAGGGGCGCTGCGGGAGTGTAAAAAACGGGGAATCCATACGGCGGTGGACACGGCAGGGAATTACCCCTTTGACTGGCTGGGGCCCTTATTGGATGATATTGATGTTGTGTTGATGGATTGTAAAGCATATACGGAAGAGGTCCACATCAAATGCACGGGCTGTTCCAACCAGCAGATTTTAGGCAATATCCAATGGTTAAGCAACATGGGTAAAAACATGTGGATCCGGATACCGGTTATTTGGAATGTAAACGTTACATTGGATGAAATGGAAAAAATAGCAGGTTTCCTGAAAGGGAAAAGGGTCGGAAAAGTGGAATTGCTCCCTTATCATAAAATGGGGGTTTCCAAATATAAAACCTATGGGCAGGATTATTTGATAGACGAGGCCCTTCCCGCCGGGAAAGGGGAAATAGGACAATGCTATGAGGTTTTAAAGCGGCATCAGATCCCCGTATCCGATGAATAGGAGAGCTGCTTCAAAGGGAAAATATGGCAAATATAGACGAAAAAGAAAACAATGGCTATCGGGATCTGCGAAGCAAGATCATTGTGGCGGCAGAGAGGGAATTTGCGGATAAAAGCATTATTGAGAGAAAAGCATACGCAGAGGCGGCGTTCTTTTTAATGAATGAAGTACACATTCAAAACCATGACGTTTTTGCCGGCAACTTAAAGCAATATTACCATTTGGGCATGTACCCCCGCGATATGGGGCAGGAATTGGAGTATCTTGCCAATACCCGCGGGGAGGGCGTCCAGGAATACAAACGGATGCTCACGGCAGAGGAAATGGGGCTGTTTACGAGGGCCCCGGGGGCCCATGTGGCGCCGGCTTATAACGTATTGGTCCAGGAAGGGGTGCAGGGGCTTATTGACCGGACCCGGTCCCTTATGCATGGAAAAGCCGGCGGTAAAAAACATTTTTACGCAGCGGAGCTGGCGGTTCTTTGCGCCATGCAGGAGAGGATCCTTACCTATGCCAAAGAAGCTAAGAAGCAGTACCATATTTGCAAAAAAGAAAATTTAAAACGGATTTCCCAGTCCTGCCAGCGGATAGCATATAACCGTCCGGGCAGCTTATTCGATTCCATCCAATTGGTTTTGCTGGCCCATGAACACGTGTTGGCCGAGGCCGGAAGCGGATCCATATCCTTTGGCCGGCTGGACCAATATTTATACCCCTTTTACGAAAAAGATTTAAATGAAAACAGGATAACGAAAACAGGCGCCAGGGAAATGATAACGGAATTTTGGCGGAAGATAGCGGAGTTTGAAATGGGGTGGCAAAACGTTACCCTTGGGGGCAGCAGCAGTGACGGGGCTGACCAGTGCAATGACCTGACTATTTTTTGCATGGACGCCTCTTTGGCGGTCCGGGCGGACCAGCCCCAGCTTTCTTTGCGCGTGCATAAAAATATGCCTCAGGCCGTATGGGATAAAGCATTGGAATTGATCGGGGCAGGCATGGGGTTCCCGGAACTGTACCATGATGAAGTTGCGGTAAAAGCGAAAATCCATGCAGGCATTGCACCAGAGGACGCATGGGACTATTGCGTGATTGGATGCGTGGAATTGTCTGTAGCAGGAAAAGAATATTCCCATTCGGAAGGGGCGCGGTTTAATTGGATGAAAATCCTGGAATTGATGCTCCATGAAGGGAAATGCCCGGTTACGGGATTCAGCTGGGAATTGGCTGAGAGCCATTGGTTAGAGGAAATAAACAGTTTTCAGGAATTTTATGAGTGGTACCAAAGGGAACTGAAACATTTTACCCGGTTTGTGTGCCGTTATATCGACGACCTTAGCTGCCAATATGGGGATTACTGGCCGGTGCCGTTTTTGAGCAGTATGATGCAGGGGTGTGTGGAAAAAGGCAGGGATGTAACCGGCGGCGGGACGATTTACCATAATTTATCTGTGAACTGTGTCGGGGTTGCCAGTGTTGCCGATTCTTTGGAGGCCATTGAGGTTTTGGTATTTAAAGAAAAAAGAATGTCATTGCGCGGGCTGGCGGCCATTCTGGCCAAAGATTTTGAAGGTTTTGGGCCTATGAGGGAGAGGATGCTTTCGTGCCCCAAATACGGCAACGATATTCCATCCGTGGACAGCAAAGTGAAAGAATTAACCGGGCTATTTGTAAATACGTTGTCCGAGGCGCCTAGGAAATATGGGAAAGGGAAATTCCAGGCGGGCTTTTACACCTCCTATTTCCATGCCACGATGGGGGCCATGACAGGGGCTTCCCCCGACGGGAGGAAGGCGGGGGAAGCGTTGTCAGGGGCCCTGTCCCCCATGGCAGGGATGGATAAAAGCGGCCCTACGGCTGTGGTTAATTCGGCAAACAAGGTCAATATGGAATGGTTTGGCAACGGTATGGCGCTGGACTTAAAATTTAACGCAGATTTTTTTAAACAGGAGAGGCACCGAAAGGCCATACGCTTTCTGATTGAAGAATACTTCGATCAAGGGGGGCTGCAGGTCCAGGTGAATGCCGTTGACAAAGAAACCTTGTTAAAGGCGAAAAAAGACCCGGTCAAATACCGGGATATAATCGTGAGGGTATCTGGGTTTAGCGCATATTTTGTGGCTTTAGAAGAAAACTTGCAAGATGAAATCATCCGGAGGACCGAACATAAGGTTTCATAAATGAGGTGAAGCTATGAAAAAAATATCGGTTATTGTCCCTGTGTACAATACCAAGGAAGAGCTTATCCCATGCCTGAAAAGCATTTGTAGCCAAACCTATAAAGAACTGGAGATTATCTGCGTAGACGACGGCTCTACCGACGGCTCAGGGCAGGTCGTGGATGAATTTGCGGAAAAAGATAAACGGATTGTTGTATTCCATCAGAAAAACGGCGGCGAGGGCAACGCCAGGAATCAAGGGCTGGCAATGGCGACAGGCGACTATTTGGCTTTTTGCGACTGTGATGACTGGATCGGCCAGGGGATGTATGAAAATCTGGCCCGGGCGCTGGAAAACGACCACCTGGATCTGGCCGCGTCCGGCTGGTATCGGGTGACAGGCCCTTCCTTCCTGGAAATGAAAAATGACCTGCCGGTAAACCCAGGCGTTTTTGGAAGGGATGAGCTGTTAAAATATTTGTATATGCGGGATTCCTACCGGGGGTTTGCCTATATGTGGAATAAGCTATACCGGAGGGAGGCGCTGGAAGGCAGAAAAGGGGGACGGATCTTATTTGACGAAACATTAAAGCTTGGAGGGGACGTGGTATATCTGGCGGACGTGGCTTTGCGTGTAAAAAGGGCAAAGTATATCGGCAAGGCGTTTTACTATTATAACCAGCGGGAAGAATCCGGGTGCCACACAAAAGATGTGGAAAAATTAAGGGACTGGGTCCGGGCATATGAGATTGTGCTTGAAAAATTTGAAAAAGAGGAGATTAGCCAGGAAATTATAGATTATGTCAAACGCTTTATGGCATACCACTGCAGCAACGCGGTGGAAATTGCGGCGGCCCAGGGAAACGAAGAGGCTAAAAAAGATTTTCAGCAACGGATGCAGTTGTACGAACCGGAATATGTGTCCCTAAATAGGCGCTACCCGGAACGGGTACAGAGGTTTTATCAACTGCTGAAACGATAGCTATCAGGCCAAATGTAAAAAAGAAAGGCAGGCAGGGGAAGAAAAAGCGATGAAATGGGAAAACAAAGGCCATGAGTATGACCAGGCATATCAGGAGATGAAAAAAAAGAAGGGTTTTTATTTGTTTGGCGCCGGGGACTATGGAAGGCAGTTTTTGGGGATCATGGACCAGGAGGTCCCCATAATAGGCTATATTGACAACGATAAGGCAAAGCAAGGGCAAATCGTCAACGGAAAGCCTTGCCGCCCTTTGGAAGGGACCGTCCTGGGGGAGGATGAAGGGATTATTGTCACCATGTCCCAAATAGCCAGGGTAAAGCCGGTAAAACAGCTTAAAAGGGGCGGGTACAAAAAAGATATTGATTTTTTTATGATCGAAGAATTCCTCTCCGTATACTATGTCTATCAAAAAGGAATGGTGTATTTCTCCAGCATTTCCTTCCTGCCAAGTACCGCCTGCAATTTAAATTGCAGGTATTGCCTGAATTTTAACCCCTTTGCCGAGAAATTCTATGTGCGTAAATGGGAAGATTTAGTAAGGGACGTGGACCTGTTTTTTGCGTGCGTGGACCGTATTATGCTGTTCCATGTCAGCGGCGGGGAGCCTTTTCTATACAAGCATACCGGGGATTTGATCGAGTATATCCATAAACGCTACGGGGACCGGATCGACACCTTGCGCATGGTGACCAACGGGACAATTGTCCCACCCCATGATGTGCTGGAGAAATTAAGCACATGTAATGTGGAAATAACGGTGGATGATTACCGGAAGGCAGTCCCGCAGTATGCGGAAGAATTTAGCAGGCTAATAGAAAAGCTGAAAGCCTATAAGATCCGGCACTATGTCAATCAAGTGGATTCCTGGATTGACTTAGCGCCGGAACGGACCGACTATTCTGCCATGGGGCAAGAGTGGCTGATACAACATCGGGCGGGCTGCAACCAGTCCTGGCAGGAACTGCGGGACGGAAAACTATATAACTGCAATTATGCGGCATATGCGGCAGTGGCAGGGGTCGCAGGGGGGCAAGACGCAGAGGAGGTATATTGCCTAAAGGGGTTTACTCCGGAAAAGAAAAAAGAACTGGTAGAATTCCGGCTGGGATATACGGCGAAAGGGTATACCAATTTTTGCAAAAAATGCAGAGGGTTTACGGCAGAGAATTCAGAGGAAGTAGAGCCTGCAGGGCAGGTAAAGGATGATGGGGCATAAACAGGCGGAAGATAGAAGGAGGTCTGAAGTTGGAGGCAGTTATCTTTGGGGCCGGGACGGCAGGAAGGTTTTTATATGATGAAATTTTAGAAAAATCAAACCGTATCGAAATCAAAGGGTTTCTGGATAATTTTCAGGAAGGCAATTATAGGGGCACAAGGATTTACCGTCCAGAAGAATACTTTAAAATATTCGGAAAAATAGATACCGTATTGATTGCCGCAGGTGCGCAAAAAACCTTAAAAACCATGATCAATACTTGCCGGCGCAATCCGGTGGACCATATCTATATGATGCATGATATTGCAGGAAAATGCAGGCTTCCTTTATTTGACAGCCATGGCATGATACCGGCCAGGGTCAGAAAACTGAAATTTTCAGAGGAAAAGCCATCTTTGCCATATTTTGAAGTCCCTGTTACGGACAGCTGCAACCTAAACTGCAAAGGTTGCCTGTTTGCCAGCAATTTAACGGAAAGGGCAAAGGCACAGCACGTCCCTTTTCCGGAACTGGAACAAGACGCAAAACGGATGTCGGAATTGTTTTATGATATACCATGGATCCGGATTTTAGGCGGCGAACCTTTGATGCATCCGGATATTGCCAAAATATTAAAAACCTATAGAAAATATTTTCCGGATACAGAGATTGACCTATGTACCAATGGGCTTTTGATCCCCCAAATGGACGAAGGGTTTTGGGGGACGGTGAAACAGGAGCGGATTTCGATCCATATTTCAGGGTATAAACCGGTGTACCATATGTTAGAAAAATTAGACGGTACGCTGAAAAAAAGGGATATACCATATGCAATTTTAAAAAGGGAAGAATTTTTAAAATATTATACAAAAACCCCGGATCAGGATAGGCAAAAGAGCTTTGAGAAATGCATTGCGTCCGGGTGCTATGAGGTATACAGAGGAAGGCTGTCCACATGTTCTGCCGTTATCGCATTTGAAAAATTTAATAAAGTTTTTGGGGCATCTTATCAAATACAGGAAGACGAGGACTGGTTTGACATCCATAACCCGGAAATCGACGTATGGAAAGTAAAAGAAAAATTAGAAGCCCCCTCCTATGTGTGCAGATATTGCAGCGATTCCCGGCAGGAAAGCTTCCCTTGGGATTACTCGCCGCAAATGCCGTCTTTGGATGATTATTTGATTTCAGAAGCTTAAGGGGGACCGTATATGGATATCAGTATTATTGTTCCATTGTATCAAGGGAAGCAATATATCCGCCCTGTGATCGAAATGGTTGAACACAATCAAGAAATGTTAAAAAAGGAAGGGGAAGAAAAAGAGGCCGAACTGATTTTTGTCAATGATTTCCCCGGTGAAGAAATAAAAGAGGAAGATTTTCCCGGTGACAGCAGTATCCCCATACAAATTGTTAAAAACCCACATAATTTGGGGATACACGAAAGCCGGTTCATTGGTTTGTCAAAAGCGCAGGGGTCTTATATTGTTTTTCTGGACCAGGATGATGAAATAAGCCCCTTGTACCTGTACCGGCAATTAAAATATATAGGCCAGGCCGACGTGGTAATCTGTAATGGGACCTATCGGGGAAACCGTTCCATTTATAAAGACGAAAAACATCAGAGGGAATCCATTTCCAAAAGAGGGTATTTAAAAGAAGGGAACTACATTGTTTCGCCAGGGCAGGCAATGATAAGGAAAACGTCTATATCAGGTACATGGAAAAAAAATATCCTAAAAGAAAACGGGAGCGATGATGTCCTCCTATGGCTATCTATGTTAGACGGCGGAAAAATATTTGCGGCAAACCCACATTATGACTATACCCATAAGGAAGGCGGGCACAATACATCTTACAATTTTAAGGGCATGGAGAAATCTGCCGAAGAGGTCTGGACGGTGATAAAAAATAGAAAATTGTTGGCAGAGGATTATTTTGCCCATGTGGAACCGGTACTATGGGGAAGGATTGGAAAACATAAGCAATACGAAGAACTATTCGAAAGATGGCCCGATATTTTAGTGGGGTTAGCCGAATTATGCAAAGAAAAGAAAAAGATAGCCATATATGGGTATGGCATAGTCGGAAAAAAATTGTCGCGGGACATCGGCAACATGGATATAAAAACGGAATTTTTTATTGACCAGGCGGCAGATTGCTTTCAAGATGCCGATGATAACGTTTACAAGCCGGAAAACATGCCGGAAAAGGTAGATTTCATTATCGTAACGCCATTATTTGCAGAAAGCCAAATCAAAAAGGGTTTGGGCAAATATGGCATACCTGTTATTTCATTGGGCGAATTAAAAACCATGGGACGATAATGGTTTGTCCTGTTATTTCGAAGGTTTTCATAAGGGGACGGAAAAGATATGGATCATACACAACAAAAATGGATCATATGGGGGGCGGGGAAAAAGGGGCAGAAGTTATATGATGATTTGTCGGAACGGGGATGGGCCCACAATATTGTAGCAGTAGTTGACATGGATGAAAAAAAGTGGGGGAGCGCCTGGAACGGACATGAGATAGAAAATCCCGAAGCAATAAAAGGGAGGGAATTTGACAAGCTGATCATCGCAATGGTGCAATGGAGGGGCGTATATCAATACATAGTGGATCATTATGGGGTAAAACAGGAAAAAATAGATAATTACTATTTTTTGCAGAGGGGGCGTTTGCTGGATTTTTATGAAGGGAAAGAAAATAGCCCAGAGGAAGAAAAATATATTGCCTATGTCCGCAAATTCCCATTGGATGTGTTTAATGATTTTTTTCCGTCCAAGTATGAAGGGATCCGTATACCGGTTTACTTCGACGAAAAGGTGCAAATGTATTACGTATATTACGGCAAAAAAAGGATGTATTTTCCCAGAGGGTTTGATAAAAAGGGGGTAGAGGCCTATTGCCGGCAAATCTTAATGGAACAAGATATAAAATCCCCCCATAAGTATCAGGACCATGGTTTTATGGTGGAGCCAGGGGAAACGGTTCTTGACATCGGGGCGGCAGAAGGGAATTTTTCCCTGGATGTTATTGACACGGCAAAGAAGGTCTATTTGGTCGAAACTGATAAGGGATGGGTGGAAGCTTTAGAACAGACATTTGAGCCCTATCGGGAGAAAGTATGTATTATACAAAAATATGTATGCGATTGCTGTAATGAGGAATGTATTACAATCGACGAATTGGCAAAGCAGGAGAATTTTACTTCCATAAAGATGGATATTGAAGGGGCAGAGGCAGCGGCAATCAAAGGCGGCGGGGAGTTTTTGCGCCGTTCTTTTGTAAAGGCCTTTATCTGTTGTTACCATGAGGAAAACCATTACCGGGAGATTTCAGAGATGTTACAAAGTTGGGGGTATTCGATTGCCGCCACAGACGGATATATGGTGTTCCTCGGGGACGGATACCCCAAACAGGGCCAGGCCCCCAAATTTGTTAAAGGGGTCATCCGGGCCCAAAAAACAGGACCGGATACTGGCGGGACGGAAATGGAGAGGGTATGAAGAAACTATATCTATGGGGCGGGGGCAAATATTTGGAAGCCGTATATGGCGCGGTCAACAAAGAGAAGTGTACCATTTTAGGGGTTATTGATAAAGATGGGTCCAAACATGGGCGTATTGTGGCCGGGGGTATCCCGGTAGGGCCGCCGGATATTTTATTCAATGTAAAATATGACTATCTATTAATTACGGCTAAAAACTATAAACCCATATTAGAAGACTGTAAAAACTTCGGTATCGACGGCAAGAAAATTTTAATATTTTGGGCAGGCGGGCAAGGGCTCTCCGGTGTCATAGACGAAAATGCAAAAAGGGTCATAGAACTGGAAGAACAGCTGCAAGTATACCAATGGAAGCTAAATAACATGCCCTATGAATTAGGTGTGGAACCGGGGCCGGAGGTAAAAAGTTCCGAAGAACTGTTACATTATATTATCGAAAAAAAGGCGTCTTTATGCCGTTTTGGCGACGGTGAGCTTGAAATTATGCGAGGGAAAGAACGGCCGTGGTATCAAAATGCAGACCGGGGCCTTTCAAACCGTTTACAAGATATTATCCGCTCCGACCATGCCAATATAGCAATCGCCATTGCAAATAATTTCGGAAGTTTGGATTGCTATACAGAGGAAGCGGCAAATGCGATCCGGCAATACTTATATGGGGGCACAAGGGGGCAGGTAATGAAATTTTTTGACCGGGGCCGCTTCTATTATGACGCATATGTTTCCCGGCCATATATCATATATCGAGATAAAAGCCATGCAAAAGTAATCTTTGATTTGTTCCAGAAGGTTTGGCACAACCGGAAACTGCTGATTGTGGAAGGGGAAAACACAAAAACAGGGGTGGGGAACGGCCTATTTCAGAATGCCAAGAGGGTCCGGAGGGTTATCTGCCCCGGGGTAAACGCCTTTTCCCAATATCAAAGGATTTTAAATACCGTACAAAACCTGGCCGAAAAAGAGGAATTGGTGATTGCCTGTTTAGGCCCCACGGCGACAGTCCTTGCCTATGACCTTGGGATGGGGGGGCTCCAAACCTTAGATGTGGGGCAAATAGACAATGAATACGAATGGTATATCCGCAATGTGCAGGAGCGGGTGGAAATTCCCGGAAAAGGCGTGGCTGAGCTGAGCTGGTGCCATGAGCCCAACGGCTTTATTGCAGATGACAGCTATGAAGGGCAGGTCATTGGCCGTATCGGGGCTGAGTGAATGAATCTGGAAAATCCGGGGACGGATACAAGGGAAAACAGATGCCGCAAAAGGGCAATGTAAAAACAGCTTAAGGAGGATGTACTACATGCTGATCAGTATTGTTATGGCTGTGTATAATAATGAAAAATATTTTCCCTTGGCTGTAAAGAGCATTATGGAACAGGATTACCCCCAATGGGAGTTGATCATCATTGACGACGGTTCCACAGACCAAACGCCGATGATTGCTGATAAGATAGCAGAAAGCGACAGCCGGATTCGGGTGGTCCATCAGAAAAATCAATGGATATACGCAAGTTTCAACCGAGGAATCGAACAGGCCAAAGGGGATTATATCTATATCCTGAATTCCGACGACCGGATCCGGCCGGGCAGTTTGAAATTAATGGCCGAGAAGGCAATTGCCTATGACCCCGATGTGATTTGGACAAAAGTGGTGATGCATGAGTGTGACCAGGAGCAGGACATAATAGCCTATAATGTGAAAGGGCTGGATGAACGGGTAAAAGAAGAGGTTTTTTATCCCAATGAACAAAGGGTCCATGAAGGATGGCCTTGGTTATTGTCTACATCACTGGCGCAAAACCAAGCGAATTTATACCGTGCCAAAATAATGAAGAAACACAAATTCCGAACCGAAGTATATGGCGCGGATACGCTGTATAATATCCAGATTGCGCCAGATGTAAAATCTGCGTTGGTTATGAAAGAGCCTGTTTATGATTTTTTTATCTATAAAAAAGATACCATGAATGTTTCCATCGGAAAATATTACCCGAACGAGCATGATATGTTTAATGAGATCTATTGCGGATATATGAATTTGTTTTCATCATGGGACCTTCCGGAAGAAAGCTATATGGGCCAGATGGTCCAATTGCGGATAAAACAGGTAACAGGGGAAATCAATTCTTTGCTATATAGCAATTGCCCCCTTTCAGCGGAACAAAAGCTGGAACATGTATTAAGGAAAATTCCGGACGAGGTATTGATGGAATGTGCCAGGCTGGGGGACCGGCAAGAGGAACTGGAAAGCCGGATTTTATCCGGTATCCGTACTTTACTCATCCAGGAGCCGGTGGGGAAAGGGAGCAAAATGTATTTTGTCTACGAACTATTAGAGGCGCTTCTTTGTTATGAAAAAGATGAAAGGGATTACCGGAAAATAGAAGAGGCTATGGAAAACCCGAATAATCCGGCAAAAATCGGACAGGTTTTTTATAAAAAATTGAAACAGATACGGGAAAGCAGGTAAATAGATGGAAGCAGAGATGTGGAAGGGCAAAACATTACTGATTACGGGCGGGACAGGGTCTTTTGGGAATGCAGTGCTTAAGCGTTTTTTAAAAACGGACATGAAAGAAATACGGATTTTTTCGAGGGACGAAAAAAAGCAAGATGATATGAGGCATGCGTACCAGGCAGAATTTCCGCAATATTATAGTAAAATTAAGTTCTATATCGGAGACGTCCGGGATTTACAAAGCATAGAAAATGCCATATATGGTGTGGACTATGTATTCCATGCGGCGGCATTAAAGCAGGTGCCATCCTGTGAATTCTTTCCTGTAGAAGCAGTGAAAACCAATGTTTTGGGGACAGACAACCTATTGGCTGCCGCCATTGAGGCAGAGGTAAAGAAAGTGATCTGCCTTTCTACCGATAAAGCGGCCTATCCGGTCAACGCCATGGGGACTTCTAAAGCAATGATGGAAAAAGTTTTCATTGCAAAGTCCCGGACCGTGGATCCGGAAAAAACCCTGATTTGCGGAACCCGTTATGGAAACGTACTCTGTTCCAGGGGGTCGGTCGTCCCTTTGTTTATGGACCAGCTTATGGCAGGAAAAGAGCTTACGGTTACGGAGCCGGCAATGACCCGGTTCCTCATGAGCCTGGAAGAGGCTGTGGAGCTGGTCGTGTACGCCTTTCAAAATGCGGCTGCCGGAGATATTATGGTGCAGAAAGCGCCGGCATGTACCATCGGCACATTGGCCCAGGCAGTAGGCCGGCTCTTTGGCCTGGAGCCTAAAATGCATATAATCGGAATCCGCCATGGAGAAAAAATGCATGAGACGTTGCTTACCAATGAAGAGTGTGCCAGGGCGGTTGATTTAGGGGGGTATTACCAGGTACCTGCGGACAACCGGGATTTGAATTACGACAATTATTTTAGCAAAGGGAACCGGAAGCGGGCAGATATTACCGAATTTACGTCGGCCAATACAACGCAGCTAAACATCGGGCAAGTTGTCTCAAAGTTGTCAGGAATACCTTATGTAAAAGAACAGTTAAGGAGATGGGGGAAGAAAAAATGAAAATCCTCATTACCGGTTCCAAAGGCTTTATTGCCAAAAACCTGATTGCGGAATTACAAAACAGAGGCTATAACGAACTTTTGTTTTGCCATCGGGGCACTACCAGGCAAGAACTGGAGAAATATATCGAAGAATGCGGCTTTTTGATCCATTTGGCAGGGGTAAACCGCCCTGCCCATGAAAAAGAGTATGATACAGGAAATACAGGATTTACCGGGGAGGTCATCCAGATACTGGAAGAAAAGCACAAGAAAGTACCGGTGGCCTTTTCTTCTACTATTTTGAATACGCGGCACAGGCATTATGGGAAAAGTAAAAGGGAAGCAGAAAGGCTGCTTCAGGAATATGCCAAAAGGGCAGGGGCCCCCCTCTTTATTTTCCGCCTCCCCAATGTATTCGGGAAATGGTGCCGGCCAAACTACAACAGTTTTATAGCCACTTTTTGTTATAATATTGCCCATGGCCTGGATATTACCGTGAACGACCCTGACGCGAAAGTTACCCTCGCCTATATTGATGACGTGGTAAACGGGTTTCTTTCATGTATCGGGAAAGAAAGCAATGCAGGGGAGGCGGTTCAGGAAATCCCGGAGACTTATGAAACAACCGTGGGGGAGGTGGCAAAGAGGATTTTCGCTTTTCGGGAGGGAAGGGGTACCCTGGAAATCCCTGGTATTGGCGACCCACTGGGGAAGAAACTGTACAGTACCTACTTAAGCTATCTGGAACCGGGGGATTTTTGTTATCGGCTTAAGGGGAACCAGGATCAACGTGGGTCTTTTACCGAATTTTTGCATTTAAAAAATATGGGGCAAATATCGGTTAACGTTACAAAGCCGGGCATTGTAAAAGGGAACCACTGGCATCATACAAAAGTGGAAAAATTTTTGGTGGTGAGCGGGACTGGGCTGATCCGGTTCCGCCATATGGCGACAGGCCAGACGGCAGAATGCCTGGTTTCGGGAAAACGGCTGGAAGTGGTCGATATTCCTGCGGGGTACACACACAGCATAGCCAATATGGGAGAAGAAGACTTGGTTACTATTATGTGGGCCAATGAAGTATTTGACCCTCAAAGGCCGGATACCTATTATGAGGAAGTTTAGGATATGAAGAAATTAAAATTAATGACAATCATAGGGACCAGGCCGGAGATTATCCGGCTTTCAGAGGTCATAAAAAAATGTGACCGGTATTTCAACCATATTTTGGTCCATACCGGGCAGAATTATGACTATTCTTTAAACCAGATATTTTTTGAAGACCTGGATTTAAGGGAGCCGGATTTTTATTTAAATGTAGCCGGAAGCCATTTAGGTGAAACCATAGGCAACATTATTTGTAAAAGTTATGAACTGATGTTAAGCCAAAAGCCGGACGCATTGCTGATATTGGGGGATACCAACTCAGCCCTTGCGGCGATTTCGGCAAAACGCCTGAAGGTCCCGATTTTCCATATGGAGGCAGGAAACCGGTGCTTTGACGAAAATTTGCCGGAGGAGACCAATCGGCGTATTGTAGACCACATTGCAGATATTAACATGTGCTACTCGGAACATGCGAGAAGATACTTGAACCAGGAAGGGACGGCAAAGGAGCGGACTTATGTGACCGGGTCGCCCATGGCGGAAGTGTTAAGCGCGCATATGGATAAAATCCTAAATAGCGGCGCTTTGTCAAGGCTTGGCCTGAA
This sequence comes from uncultured Lachnospiraceae bacterium, assembly GCA_910584845.1. Classification (GTDB taxonomy): domain Bacteria; phylum Bacillota; class Clostridia; order Lachnospirales; family Lachnospiraceae; genus Brotaphodocola. Next base: position 74,625 of record CAJUDH010000005.1, on the reverse strand, counting down.
AAGGGGGGGATATATTCTATTATCGGCCCACAGGGAAGAAAATATAGACAACGAGGATAATTTTTATGAGCTCATGGATGCGGTGAACAGTATGGCGGATACGTATCAGGTGCCGGTGATATACAGTATGCATCCCAGAAGCAAAAATTTTATTACAAAAAGGCAGTTCACATTCCACCCTTTGGTCCGCGCTATGGAGCCTTTTGGATTTTCCGATTATAATTTTTTGCAGATGAATGCGAAATGTGTAGTGTCCGACAGTGGGACATTGCCAGAGGAAAGCGCCTTTTTTAACGCAAAAGGATATCCTTTTGCCGCGGTCTGTATACGGACGTCTACAGAAAGGCCGGAAGCCTTGGATAAAGGTAATTTTATCCTGGCCGGCATTGGGAAGGAGAGTGTGCTCCAGGGGCTTGACCTTGCGGTGCAGATGCACCAGGCCCAGGATATGGCCTCTATTGTGCCGGATTACAGGGAAGAGAATGTGAGCATGAAAGTGGTAAAGATGATCCAGAGCTATGTATCCATAGTAAATCGGACGGTTTGGAGGAAATCATGAAAATATTATGGCTGTGCAATATTATCCTACCGGATTTCAGCCAGGAATTTGCGGTCAAGAAAAGCCCTTATGGCGGCTGGATGACAGGAATGCTGCATGAACTGGAAAAGGAAGAGGGCCTGGACCTTAGTTTATGTTTTCCAATCAGAGATAAAAGCCGGTTAAAAGAAGGGGTATGCAATAAACACCATTATTATACGTTTTTGTGCGATTTGGAAGACGAGGGCTATGATTGGAAGATGGTGGAAGATTTTGAGGCTATCCTGGAAAAAAGCGGGCCGGATGTGGTACATATATGGGGCACGGAATACCCCCATTCAGCAGCTATGATATTGGCATGTAAAAAAAGGGGGATGTTAGGCCGGGTTGCCGTCAACATTCAGGGATTGGTATCCGTTTGCCAGAAACATTATCTGTCAGGAATACCAGAAGAATATCGGAAGTTAAAAGATAAAAATGGAAAAACCCTGGAAGACGGCAGGGATCTGTTTAAAAAACATGGAAAATATGAAATAGAAAGTTTAAAAGCCGTAAAGCATGTGATTGGCCGGACCGATTGGGACAGGGCTTGCGTAGAGGCGGTCAACCCCCGGGCACAATATCATTTCTGTAATGAAATTTTACGGGATATATTTTATCAACACGCTGGCAGATGGGAATATGAAGGATGCCAAAAGTACCGCATTTTTGTGAGCCAGGCTTCTTATCCGGTTAAAGGCTTCCATTATCTGCTGCAGGCATTGCCCATGATCGTACAAAAATTCCCGGATACGCAAGTTTATGTTGCCGGGGCAAACGTAATGGCCGAAAAAGAAGGCAACCCTTATGGCGCTTATTTATGGAGGCTGGTGGAACAGTTTGGATTGTCAAGGTACGTAAACTTTTTGGACCGCCTAGATGAGGAAGAGATGGCCCGGCAATATAGGCTGGCAAACGTTTTTGTTTCCCCTTCTGTAATAGAAAATTCACCAAATTCCTTAAGCGAGGCCAGGATGATAGGTGTCCCAACCGTGGTTTCTTATGTTGGCGGCGCTTATTGCGGGATGGAATTTAATAAAGACGGCTTTTTGTACCCTTATCATGAACCTGCCTTGCTGGCTTACTATGTCTGCAAAATTTTTGAAAATAAGGAAGGGCTATGTGATAAATTTTCAAAATGTTCTGTCGAAAAAGAGTTAAGGCAAAAGTGTGCAAAGGCAATAGCGGACTGCAATATTCAAATATATGAAGAAATAATAAACATCAGCCCTTTGGACGGAAGGCAGCAGCCGGGTATCTGAGAAAATAAAATGGGAAGGAAAGTTTTTGGGAGGGAATAAGGTTAAAATGAAAAACATGCCAGATGTATCCATTGTGGTAACGGTCCATAATTCCGAAACGTATTTGGAAGAATGTTTAAATAGCGTCTGCCGCCAGACTTATAAAAATATTGAAATCCTATGTGTCGACGGCGGCAGCAAAGATAATTCCCCAGGCATCCTAAAAAAGTTTGCGGATGCGGACAGCCGGATAAAGATTATCAATGACCCGAATACAAGCTATGGACATAAGTTAAACCTTGGTTTTGAACTGGCAAAAGGGAAATATGTGGGCATATTGGAATCCGACGACAGGCTATGTTTGGATATGGTGGAAAATTTATACCGTATTGCGGACCAATATCGGCCGGACGTGGTAGGGGGGAATGTCCGGAGGAGTTTTGATTACGAAAAAGCCTGGGTAGGCTATGAAGTGCAGGTATATAAAAACCCGTCTTATTACAACCGCTTTATTGTAAAAAGCATGGAACCGATCCAGTATGCCCATGGTTCGATTTATGCTTCCCTTTATAAAAAATCCTTTTTGGCTACGAAAGATATTAAAGTGAACGAAACGCCAGGGGCGGCTTTTCAAGACCAGGGTTTTTCGTTTTTGACCGATATTTTGGCAGAGACGGCTTATTATATAGATAAGCCGGTTTATGAGTATCGGATTGATAACACGGGAAGTTCCGTATATGACGACAGGAAAATATTTGAAATCGTGTGGGAAATGCGTTTTATAGAACAGGAATTGAAACGGAAAGAGATTACGGACCCAAATATATGGAACGAGTTTTGGTATACGAAATATTTGCATTTTATTGACCGGATGAAGTGTTTTTCAAAAGTGGGAAGGGAACAGTTTAAACGTGCATTTGAGTCGGAACTAAGGGCAGATATGCAGCATGGGATTTTAGGGTGCGGTATTTTTAAGGAAGGGCAGGAAGCCATTTTACAAGGATTTTTAGCAGACCCTTTCTATTTTGAGAAAAATTTTGAACAGGTGGACAGTATGTCCGTAAAGAAGATCGGTATGGTATTAGGCCAAATTTTAGACAAACCGGTGGTCATATTCGGGGCGGGGCAGAAAGGGAAGTATTTTTGCCGCATTTTAAAAGACTTGGGCAGAAGCTTTCGGGATGGCCGTTTGGAGGTAACATGTTTTTGCGATAACGCGCCGGAACTGGAGGGGAAAACAATCATGGGAAAACCCGTGTTGTCTGTAGAACAGGCGGTAGAGCGTTTTCCGGAGGCTATTTTTGCCGTAGCCAATGTGCAAAATTCTAAGGATATGGTGAAACAATTGAAAACATATGGCATCCGTGAAGAAAATATTTGCTTTTAAGGCAGGGCAGGAGTGGAACCATGTACTCTTTTGATATATTTGACACTTTAATAACACGAAGGACGGCTACCCCAGAGGGGATTTTTTTGTTGATGCAAGAAAACATGAAGAAAGGGGGCCGATTTGATCCATATCTCACGGCAAATTTTTATGAATTGCGTACAGGTGCAGAAAAATTGGCGCAACAATATGCCGGTATCAAGGGAAGGCAGGAAATCACATTCGATGATATTTATAAGACGTTAGCCACGGCCTCTTGTATATCGGAAGAACAACAAGAGGAACTGAAAAAGCTTGAGGTGGAGACCGAATATAAGAATGTGCTGGGCATGGAGAAAAACATCGCCTTGCTGAAAAAGTTAAAAGGCCAGGGGGAGCGGGTGGTATTGATTTCGGATATGTACCTTAAGGAAGCCACCATTCGCGGTATGTTGTGCCTGGCAGACCCGGTTTTTAAGGATATTCCCATTTATGTCTCTTCTGCCTATGGAAAAACGAAAGGAAGCGGAAAGCTGTTTCAAGTGGTCCAAAAACAGGAACAGGCAGATTATTCCCGCTGGGTACATTATGGCGACAATGAGGAAGCGGATATGAAAGGGGCGGGGAAGCTGGGGATCAAGGCCGTGCATCTGGCCCCCGAACCGTTCAAAGAATATGAACAGCCGGGGGAAGGCCTTTACAGCCAGCTTTCCATTGGGGCTTCCCGCTTTATAAGAAGCTTAGGGGAGGCCGGGGCAGCCGGTGAGGTGGGGTCTTCCCTGGCAGGGCCGATCCTATATCCCTATGTCAAATGGGTTCTGAAAGAAAGCATCCGGCAGGGGATTGACCGGCTTTATTTTGTTTCCCGGGATGGCTGGATTTTGTGGCAAATGGCGGATCTTATCATACGGATCGAAAAAGATCCGATCAAGGCCTTTTATATCTATGGTTCCAGGACGGCTTGGAGGCTGCCTTCTTTCAATGGGTCGAAAGAGGATTTGGGAAGGGTTTTATATTATTCCAACATGGAAGAAATCCTTTCCTATGACGATATGGCAAAACTATTTCAATTAAGTTGGGAAGAATTAAAAGGATTTTTGCCTAAGGGGCTTGAAAAGGAAAAAGGGGGGCAAAGGATTTCCAGGGCCCAGGCAGACACTGTGGGGAAATGGCTCCAGGAAAATGGGGAATTCCGGAAATATTTGGTGGAAAGCCAGATGAAAAACAGAAACCTTGTAATCCGGTACCTTCAGCAGGAGTTAGACGTTTCCGACGGGCGGTTTGCATTTGTGGAATTGTCAGGAACCGGATATACGCAGTTATGCCTTGCTAACATAATGAGGCATTTCTATACCGGGGATATAAAAAATTTCTTTTACCGCCTGGATGATGTTCAGGAAGATAGCCAGTGCAAATGGATCCAGTTTTATCCTGGCAACTTGAAACGGTACCTATTGGAACTTTTATGCCGTGCCCCCCACGGCCAGGCAGAAGGCTACCGGGAAGAGGGCGGCGCTATTGTGCCGGTTTTAGAAAGGTTTGAGGGCGGCCAGATAAAAGCGTACCATATGGAAGAATACCGCGGTTCTGTGCTGGATTATGTAAAGTTTATGGAACAGGCATACATTCAAAACCAGTTGGAACCGGCGCCGAAAATCGGCCTTGCAAAAAAATATGCAGAAGTAATAACCGGGCACCCGCCCAAAAGGATAGCAGAATATTTTTGCCACATGCCTTTTTCTTCCGGCGGGAGGAAAAACGCAATGGTTGAATTTTCCCCGGCTGTTTCCAAAAAGCAGTTAAGGGAAATTTACTTTTGGAATAATGGGGAAAATGCCCGCCAGGTCTACCATGGCGATTTTTTGGATTATGTGCTGAATATATCCGATGAAGCGAAGGCGTACAAGGAAAAATGCCAGGGCTGTCGAAATAGCAGGTTCGGGAAATGGCTTGTGGATTGCCGCCATTATTTATGCACCCGTCAAAGGCCGGGCATTGATTTTTTTTGCCCCTGGGAACTTTTAAGGGGCCGGGTGGTTATCTATGGGGCAGGAAAAGTGGGGCAGTCTTTTGTCAGGCAGGCAAAACAAAAATATGCCAGGTGTGAAGGCCTTTTATGGGTGGACAGCAATTACAGGGAATTGCAGGCGGCCGGTATGGATGTGAGGCCTCCTGAAGATATTACCGGTTTTTCTTTTGAACGGGTCATTATAGCCGTTCACAATGCCAAGGCGAGGCAGGAAATATGGGAAGGGCTCCGAAAAATGGGGATTGAGGGGGAAAAGATATATTATGGGTAACGGATGGCAAAAGGCTCCAAAAATATTCTTTTTTGGAGCCGGCAAGATCGGGAAACATTGGCTGATCCAGTTTAAGGATATGGGGATTGTGCCGGACGGCATCCTGGATAATAATAAAGACTTGTGGGGGACGGTTTGCGGCGGCGTTGTGGTCCGCGGTCCGGCCGGGATAAAAGGGGTTGATTTTGATTATATTTTTATTACCTGCCGGAAAGAAACTGAGGTTGTCCGGCAGCTAACCGGATTGGGGGTTGCTGAAAACAAAATCGTTGCCGGTGACTTTCACATTTTAAACCATTTGTTTTATCAGGCCAGAGATACGTTTTGGGCCGGCGGGGGCATCCGGGCCCCAAAGGGGGACGGCAGCCAAAAAATCTTATTTGACCTTTATAACGGTATGGTTTTGGGCGGTGTGGAGTCATGGAGCTACGACTTGGCGAAAAGATTGGCAGGGGCAGGGTATGAGGGGAAATACTTGGCAACGGATGCTGCCGGGCCATCCGTCCCCGACCAAACCTATCCGGTCCATGTGCTCCGGTATCGTGGGGCCGAAAGGGAAAAAGAGAAAATAGGGATGTGTGTGAAAGAGATTACAGAAAACCTTCCCTGTACCATTATCTGCAATTTCCCACAACATATATTTTGGTCGGCGTGTATGGTAAAACACAAGTATCCCGACCGGATAAGGATCATAGCGGTCGTCCATAATGACGACTGGCCCTATTACTATGGTTATGGCCTTTGGAAGGGGTATATTGACAAATGCATGGCGATCAGCTCCCGTATCCAAGAAAAGCTGTTTCTGTCAGGTATCAAACAGGGCCAGGCCAGGCGCCTGGAATGGAAAGTTTTTTGTAAGAAAACGCTGGATAAGGGCCGAAAAAGAGAGGATGCCTGTTTGCAGATCGGCTATGCAGGCAGGGTTACCATGGTCCAAAAAAGGGTGGACTTATTTCTGGCATTGGCAAAAACCCTGATAAAAACAGGCATAGATTTCCGGATCAACATAGCAGGGGCAGGGGATTACAGCGGGGAATTGCGCCAGAAGGCCGAAGAAGAGGGCCTTTGCACCTATATCCGCCTGGTCGGCTATATCGGGCGGGATGAGATACCGGACTTTTGGGGCAGGCAGGACATTATGGCCAGCTGTTCGGAATATGAAGGCCACAGCATTACCCAGTCAGAAGCCATGGCGGCAGGGGCGGTGCCGGTCATTACGGATGTGTCCGGCGCCAGGGATGATGTGGAAGATGGGTACAACGGGTTTATTGTGGCTGTAGGCGATATTGAGGCAATGGCAAACCGGATCTGTTCTTTATACCATAACCGTGATATGCTGAAACGAATGGGGGAGCGGGCCCATAGGGCCATCTACAACCGGCAGAAGGGCCTGGACCAGGCCGGGGCCTGGTTAGGCCTGTTAAAGGAAGTGTGGCAGCAATGAATGCAAAAGTATCTGTGGTTTTACCCTCATTGAATGTGGCGGATTATATCGAAGAATGCCTGGCCAGTGTGCTAAACCAGTCCCTGGATGAATTAGAGGTTATCTGTGTTGACGCAGGGTCAACCGACGGCACAAGAGAAATCCTGGATGACTATGCAAAAAAGGATTCCAGAATCGTGGTTTTGCACAGCAATGTAAAAAGCTATGGAAAACAAGTAAACATGGGGTTGGATTATGCTTGTGGCGCATATGTGGCGATTTTGGAAACCGACGATTGGGTCGAGCCGGACATGTACCGGTGCCTGTATGAGCATGGGGCGGCCGACGGCCTGGATTACGTGGCGGCCGATTTTGACCTATTTTATCAACTTCAAAGCGGGGAATATTATTATATCAGGCAGAAATTATTCCATGCAGGGAATGCGGGCTGGTACGGCCAACTGCTGGGCCCCAGCCAGCTTGCCACCTTAAGGGCTTGCGATTATGCCCTTTGGAAAGGCATTTATGACAGAAACTTTCTAAACACGAACCATATAAGGCTCCATGAATCGGCAGGGGCGGCATTCCAGGATATGGGCTTTTTACAGCAGGCCAAAACATATGCGAAGAAGGCAAAATACCTTGACCAGAGCTTTTACCGGTATCGGCAGAACCGGGGGGATGCCTCGTCTGCCTCGTTAATGGGGCTGCAATATTACAAGGAAGAGTTCCTTTGGATGGACCAGGAACTGCAATTAAACCACATGTTAAAAGGGGTGCACCGGAAATATTACTATTTAACCATGAGCATTTCTTTTATCACAAAATATGAACAGGTCTTGGTGCGTTTAGGTGGAGACTGGAAAGACAAGAGGCTTGGCATCCCATATGGCTGGTTTCGGGGGCAAGTGTCGATGGCCATCGAGGAAGGGCTTTTAGACGAAAGCATGTATGAAAAAGGGCAGTGGGGCCGGTTGATGCTTCTGTTGGCGTCACAGAGGCTTTTTGCCCAATTTGCCATGGAAAAAGAAAGGGAAAAAAGAGGGCGTGCACAAAATTTGCTTGACCTGACGGGGGGCAGGCCGGTGGTGATATTCGGATGTGGGGTCCGGGGGGAAGGCCTGATGCATTTTTGCAATTGCAACCATATCCAAGTCTACGGATTTTGTGACAATAATACAGCGTTTTTTGGCAGGAAAAAGTATGGTTACCCCATTCTTTCTCCGGCTGAATTGGCCCACATAGCAAAAGAGGAAAACAAGGCGGTAGTACTATCCATGAAAAACGGAAAAGAAGAGGTATATAGCCAACTGGCTGCACTGGGGATGGAACCAGGCAGGATCGTAAAGCATTTGCCAGAAGGGGTCCTGTAACGTACAGCCAGTAAAGCGGTGGGAGAGAGGGGGCATAAACATGCATCGGTCGTCTTATTTAAAAATGGAATATCTGGTAAGGTATTATGAAAGGTTTTTCAGCAAAGGAAAAGAAACCATCAAAATACTGGATATTGGAAGTTATGATGTTAACGGCACATATAAAGAAATATTTAAAGGGCCCCGCTACCAATATGTGGGTATGGATGTGGCAGAGGGCCCCAATGTAGATATAGTGCCCCAGGATATATATTCCTGGAAGGAGATTGCAGAGGGGTCTTTTGATTTGGTGATCTCAGGTCAAGTGCTGGAGCATGTGGAATATCCGTGGCTTACGGCCAAAGAAATAGAACGGGTACTAAAGCCTTCTGGATTTTGTATCCTAATTGCGCCCAATTCTGGGGCAGAACATAAAGCGCCCAACGATTGCTACCGCTACCATTCCGATGGTTTATCGGCCCTTGCAGCATGGGCCGGTTTAAAAGTACACCACGTATCCGTAGGAGGGGTGCCAGAGGTGGAAGATATATGGACCTGGGTAAGCGAATGGAACGACGGATGCCTGGTAGCGCAGAAAGGGCCGGCAGAAAGCGGCAGCCTGGGGGAACCGTTTATACAGGAGGTGAGGGTCCCTTTTGACGACAGGGAGTTATATCAGGTGTGGGAAGACGCCATAAAACAGGCATGTGGGACATTCCCGAACGACAATCCCCTTGTACTGTTTGGCGCCGGCTGGATTGGGGATATGGCCCTGGAGATATTAGGGAGTGGAAATGTTTCGTTTTTTATTGATAATGACCCATCAAAGGCTGGTAAAATGCACCGGGGTAAGGAAGTCTTATCGTTTGAAAACTTTAAAGGCAAGAAAGAAGGGTACAACTGCCTGATTACGGCATCCTATGCCACATCGTTAGAAATACAAAAGGAATTCGAGGAAGCAGGGGCAACCTGCGCCGTTTTACGCCCGGCAAAGAGGAAGGCTACGGACAAAATCCTACCGTTTCTGGAGGATGAAGAATCCCGGTTTATTTACCGAAAAAGGCTGGAATATAATGAAACGGGGGAGTTTGGCCCAATCCGGGAAATCACGGACAAGTACCTGCCGGAACTGAAAGGGAAACCCTATTATCCAGGAATCGAAAAAGAGATGCTAAAGATTTTGGAAAAGAGGAAGAAGATCGCCCTTTTCGGAAGCGGGATGAACGGGCGGATGGTATTAAACCTTTTACAGGGCAACAAGATCGAGGCGGTATGCTTTGTGGACAATGACAGCAGCAAATGGGGGACCCATGTAGATGGAGTGGAAGTAAAAGCTCCAAACAGCTTGGACATTCATGATACAGACTGCGTTGTGGTTACCCCGTATGAACAGGTTTTTGTAGACGCGATCCTTGGACAGCTGAAAAGCCTGGGGGCAAAAGACAGTTCGGTCTTATGTTATAAAGATTATTGCCCCGTAATGCTGGAACAGGACCAGTATTTTGACCCAGATATTATTAAGCTGCAGGAAAATGAAGTGTTTGTGGATGCAGGGGTCTTAAATTTAGGGACCAGCTTCCGGTTTATTGAAGAATGCGCCAGGAGCCATGTAAACAATTTCAAAATATTTGCTTTTGAACCAGATAACATATCTTACCAAAGGTGCCGGGATATAGGGAAGGGCATTCCGGACGGGAATCTGCAGTTGTATCATGCTGGTTTATGGAGTGAAGACGCAAAGCTGTATTTTGAAGAAATGGGGAACGGGGCGAGCCGGATTACCCAGCGGGAGACAAATAACTTTATCCGTGTGGTTTCTTTGGATAACCTTGCCTTAGGCAAAATTACATTTATTAAGATGGATATTGAGGGGGCGGAACTGGAGGCATTGAAAGGCAGCCGGGAAACCATTAAAAAATATAAACCAAGATTGGCAATCAGCGTCTACCATAAGAAAGAAGATATAACAAAAATCCCGCTGTTTATAAAAAACCTGGTACCGGAATATAAGCTGTACCTCCGCCATTACAGCAACAGTGACGGGGAAACCGTATTGTATGCGGTTGTATAAAAGGCAATCAACAAAGAAAAGGTGTAAGGGCAGATGAAAAAACAAGGCGCAAAGGGTTTGATACGGGAAATCCCCAAGGCACTATTGAATTGGTATCCGTTTAAGCCAGATGCCAGGATCCTCTATATCGGGGAAAAGGACCCCTATGGGGAAGCCCTGGAGGAATGTGGGGCACGGCTGTCCTATGTAAGCATTCGGGAATTAAAAGGGGAGGGCTGGCAGGCACAGCCCCAGGGATATTTTGATTATGCGGTATGTGTGGGGCAAATGGAGAGGGATCCGGACCCGGCGGATATTTTCGCCGTTGTCAAGAAGGCCCTGAAACAGGAAGGGGTTTTTCTGGCAGGTATGAACAACCGCCTGGGCCTGCGGTATTTTTGCGGGGACAGGGACCCTTATACCGGCCGGAATTTTGACGGGGTTGAGGATTACCGCAGGGCCTATGTGAAAGAAGAGGACACGTTCCAGGGGCGGATGTATGACCGGGAACAGATCAGGCAGATGCTTTTTCGGGCGGGCTGGAAAGAAGAAAACGTGCGGTTTTTTGCCGTGTTGACGGATCTTGGCAACCCTTCGTTCATTTACGCCCAAGACAGCCTGCCCAATGAAGATTTGTCAAACCGGGTATTTTCCACTTACGGTTATCCGGATACGGTGTTTTTAGACGAAGAGCCTTTGTACCAGGCCCTGATGGAAAACGGCATGTTCCATCCGATGGCAAACGCTTATCTGGTTGAATGTGCCCCTGTGGGGAAAGGGGCGGATGTCAGCCACGTGACGGCGTCCATGGAAAGGGGGAGGGAAAAGGCGCTCCTTACCATAATCCATAAGCCGGGGACTGTGGAAAAGAGGGCGGCGTATCCGGAAGGGCAAAAGCAGCTGGAGGGGATTGTGGCCCATGGGGAAGACCTGAAAGCCCACGGCCTGGCAGTGGTGGATGCCCAGATGGTGGACGGGGCTTGCCGGATGCCCTATATCCGTGGCGAGACAGGCCAGCTTTTTTTAAAAAGGCTGCTGCAAACAGACCGAAAGGCTTTTTTTGAACGGTTAGACCATTTCCGGGATTTGCTGCTGCAGTCTTCAGAGGTGGCAATACCCGACCGGGGGGACGGTGAAGGGGCTATCCTGAAAAAGGGATACCTGGACCTGGTCCCGTTAAACAGTTTTTATGTGGACGGTGAATTTGTATTTTTTGACCAGGAATTTTGTGAAGGCAATTGCCCGGCAAACCTTTTAATCCAGCGGATGATTTCCACCTTATATGCCGGGGACGCCCAGATGCATAAGCTTTTGCCTATGGAACAGCTTTATGGCCGCTATGGCATGGCAGAGGGGCGGCAGCGCTGGCAGGCCATGGAATGGGAATTTTTAAGGAAATTGCTCAAACAGAAGGAACTGCGTATCTACCATGAAAGCTGTAGAAAAAACCCGGACATCCTCCATGCCAACCGCCACCGTATGAATTACTCGGAGATGGACTACCAACGCCTTTTTGTAGATGTGTTTAAGGGGGTGGAAGGGCGGAAGCTGATCTTGTTTGGATCTGGGATTTTTGCCCAGAGGTTTTTGGGCATGTATGGGAATGAATATCCGATTGATGCCGTTGTCGACAATAAAGAAAGCCGTTGGGGGGAGAAATTGGGCGACGTTGCGATTCAATCCCCGGACCTTTTAAAGGGGTTGAAGGAGGGGGAATATAAGGTAATCGTCTGCATTAAAAATTTCCTTTCCGTTATAAAGCAGCTGGAGGAAATGGGGATAAAACATTACAGTATCTTTGACCCCGGAAAATCCTATTTGCGCAGGCAGGCCATAGCTGTTAAGGGAGCAGGAGGGGAGGCCCTGCCGCCTAAAAAATATCAGGTGGGCTATGTGGCCGGGGTTTTTGACATGTTTCATGTAGGCCATGTAAACCTTCTGCGAAAGGCCAAGGAGCAATGCAGCTATCTGATCGTGGGCGTGGTTTCGGATGAGGGGGCATACGGGCAGAAGAAAAAATACCCGGTGATCCCCTGTGAAGACCGGATGGAAATGCTTCGGTCCTGCCGGTATGTGGATCAGGTGGAGGAATTGCCCCCGGGTTATGGGACCATCCAGGATGCATATAAGAAGTTCCATTTTGACTGTATGTTTTCTGGTGACGACCATGGGAACGACGAAGGGTGGATGGCAGATAAAGCCTTTTTGGAAAAAAGCGGTGTAGATATGGTATTTTTCCAATATACAAAGAAAGTAAGCTCTACAAAATTAAGGCAACAGTTGGGAGGCCATCCGGATGCTAAATGACGGGCCGGAAAATGGGGAGTGGCCGTCCTGGTAAAGATCGGAGGATAACAATGGATATTGTCAGCGTCCCGAGGGGAACTGTCGACAGGGCCCGCCCAGGGCAGGGGATCCGGGAAATGAAGGAAGCAGGGTTTCAGAATATCCTGCTGGATATGGCAGAGGCCTTAACGCCATGGGAGCTGGAAGGTGCAGGGGATGGGAAAAGCGTAAAAAAATTGGACGGGGCTTTGATCGGGGATCCGCCCTCTGTGCTGGGTGAAAGCATAAAGCTGCTGTCTGGCGAGTGCCGGAAATATGCGCTGCAAACCCCCATAGCCCGGGCCCCTTACCTGCTAAGGGGCACAAAACGGGGGGATTTAAAGGGACAGCTTTTCCTCCTGGCCCAAGAGGCGATCCGTGCCTGTGGGGAGGCGGGGTGTAAAACCATTATCGTTAGGCCTTTATTTTCCGGCCTGTCCCCGGAGGGGCTGTGGGAGGCAAACAGAAGCTTTTACCTCAGTTTGCTTCCGGCAGCCAAAGGGCATAAGGTACAGGTCCTTTTGGAGAACCAAAGCCGTGACAGGGACGGCCATCTGATCCGGGGCGCCTGTTCCGACCCCCGGGAAGCAGCGGCCTGGGTGGACCGGCTCAATGACGAAGCAGGGGAAGGGCGGTTCGGCTTTTGTATGGATGTAGGGTCTTGCAACATTTGCGGCCAGGACATGCAGGAATTTGCCGGCACCCTAGGCAGCCGGGTCAAAGGGGTAATCCTGCGGGACAATGACGGACAGAGGGACCTGTCGGCCCTTGCGTTTACCAACACCTCTTACGGCGGCCGGCCCCAGGCCGATTGGCTGGGGCTGGTCCGGGGGCTCCGTAGTGCGGGTTTTGACGGCTATCTGATCCTGGATTTTGCAGATACTGCCGCCGGGTTTCCACCGCTTCTTCGCCCTCGGCTTTTGGGGTTGGCCAAAGCTACGGCAGAATATTTGAAATGGCAGATCGGCATGGAGAATACCCTGAAAAAGTACTCTTCCCTGGTTTTATTTGGGGCAGGGAATATGTGCCGCAATTATATGAAATGTTATGGGGAAACGTATCCTCCGTTGTTTACCTGTGACAATAACCCCCAACTGTGGGGTACGGATTTTTGCGGGCTGGAGGTAAAGCCCCCCGAGAGTTTAAAAGGGCTGCCAAAAGATTGTGCCATACTGGTCTGCAATGTATATTACCGGGAGGTTACGCAGCAGCTTTGCAGCATGGGGATTGATAACCGGATCGATTATTTTAGTGATGAATATATGCCGTCTTTTTATTTTGACAGGATAGAAAAAGAGGCATGTAATGCTGCAGGGCAGCCAGGGAAGGGAGGAAAACATGAAAAACAGTAAATGGGGGACAGGAAAAGGGCAGGAAGAAAAGAGGAGGGCCGGCTATGCTGAAACTTGGCGTGCAGACAAAAAATATCATCCATGACGAATGCCCCCAGGAAGGCTTTTCCCTTCTAAAAAAGGCCGGTTTTTCTTGTGCGGATTTCAGCCTGAACCGTTACCTTTTAAATACCAGCCTTTACCAGTCCAAGCATAACCATTTCTTTGACCAAACCCAACAAAGGCTGGAACAATTTTTCACCCCCCATAAGCAGGCGGCAAAGGCAGCGCAAATCTCGATCCATCAAATGCATATGCCATACCCCATCTATGTCCCCAAAGGCAGCCGCGAAATCAATGATTACCTGCGCAAAGAAGTAGCCCCCAAAAGCCTGGGGGTCTGCCGGTTTTTCGGGTGCAATTATATGGTGGTCCATGAGGCGAAGCTGGCATATTATTTAGGGTCGGAAGAGGCCCAGTGGAAATGGAACGAAGAATTTTTGGGGTTTCTTGCCCCTATGGCAAAGGAAATGGGCATCACATTATGCGTGGAAAACCTGTATGAGGGGATGGGCGGGCATTTGGTGGAAGGCCCTTGTTGTAATGCAAGGAAAGCTGCGGAGCGGATTGACCGGTTTAATGAAAAATACCAGGCAGAAGTGCTGGGCTTCTGCTTTGACACCGGCCATGCCAATATCGTAGGGCTTGACATGGAAAGTTTCCTGACGGTTTTGGGGAAAAGGCTGAAAGTTTTGCATATCCATGACAATGACGGCATATCCGATTTGCACCAGGTCCCCTTTACTTTTACCAAGACGCGGGAAAACAGGCCTTCCACGGATTGGGAAGGTTTTATCCGTGGATTAAAAAGGATCGGGTTTGACCGGGTGTTAAGCTTTGAAACCGCACCAGTATTGGATTCTTTTCCGGACGAAATGAAGGGGGACGTATTGGCTTTTCTAGCAAAAATCGGGGAATATTTTGCCGGATGTATGGAACGGCAGCCGGTTAAAGGACCTTGAAAACGGGGCGGCATTTAGGTATAATGAACTTTAAATATGGCAGAAACGGGGACGGATACATGAAAGAGAAGGCGCTGACAGGCGGGGTTATTGAGATGGATGTCCATGGGCTAAACGGGCTAGAGGCAAAAGAGGCCATTGAGGGCCGGATCCGGGCGGCGGAAAGGGGGGTGTACCGGATCCGGGTCATCCACGGGTTCCACGGGGGTACCAGGCTGCGGGCCATGATCCGGGAAGAATTTGGCCATGAGCGGGAGCCGAAAGTAAAACGCATTGAAATGGGGGATAACCAGGGGATTACAGAATTGGTGCTGCGGGAGTTTTGACATAAATGCAAAATACCGATGTTATATTTCTGGGATTGTAAACTTTGCACATTGACATAAATAATAGAATATGGTAATATAATGTAGAACATATGTTCTGTATTGATAAATAAGAAGAATGGCATAAATTGTTAGGGGCTCAAGATAAGTTCCTGTGTATGGAATCAAAGGATTTAGAAGAAGCAATTAGGCCTAGCCATTGTAGTAAAAGTTTGGTATAATAATAACATAATTATGAAGAAAGAGGTTGAACTTATGGCAAATCTGGGAGAAAGTGTTCAGGAAGCCAAAGACTTGTTATTGATGCTTTCCGGAGGAAGGGATTCTTTTTTGTCCGCTTGCCGTTTGATTGAACAGGGTTATCGGGTGCACATGGTTACATATGATAATGGCTGCATGTCAAATACCTGTGATGTCAAAGCAGTGGCTGAGAGAATTATTATGAAATATGGTTCTTCCAGGGCTTTGTTCATTGGCGTGCGTAGTGTGGCGGCCAATTTGTATCGGCTTCAGGAACCGTATTTATATAAAACGATTGGTGAGAGCAGCAAAAATTATCCTCATTTGCGCCCTGCACAATTGCCATGCCTTGCCTGCCATACAGGGATGTATTTGGAGTCCATTGCTTATTGCAGGGTGCATGATATTCCTTACATGGCAGAAGGGGCCCGGAATTCGCAAAAGTTTTTTGTAGAACTTCCAGAAATGGTTAAGCGGTATAAGATGCTTGCCGAAAAAAATGGAATATCCCTTATTTTACCGGTGTACCATCTTGCAAGCGATTGGGATCGAAAACTTGAATTAGCAGACAGGGGCTATGTGCCAAAAACATTAGAACCACAATGTTGGATCGGATGTCCATTGAAAACGGACTTAAGTTCTTACGAGATTGACAGTTTAGGCGATTATTATGACAACGAGATGGAGCCAAGATTACAAAGCCTGATTGACGAAAGGATAAAGGCATGCTCCTATGAGGGGCAACAAGGATGGGAAGGCCATGAAACCTATATTGAAGTCTAAGCTAAAACTTGCTGTTTTGGCTCCGCCATGTATGCTATCTCCTGGTTTGCAGGCAGAGAGAAAGCAAGGAATGCATTGGGGATACCCTTTTATAGAGTTAATAATGAGATATGGGGTGGATATAGAATTGCTGCCTTGTCCGGAATCAACATTTAAAGGGTATTCTTCAGGGCTACGACGAAACAAGCATGGAATTGATTATTATACACATTTAGATGGATATAAGGAACATTGCATATTATTGGCAAAGCAATCAGCAGACCTGGTCGCGGATATGCAAGGAGGTGGTTATAAATTTATTTATTGGCTGGGGGTAGAACATTCACCAACTTGTGCGGCCACTTATATGTATTCTTGCCATGGCATGTTGAAACGGCAGGGAATATTTTATGAGTGTTTACAAGAGGAATTAAAATTGCGTGGGATTATTATTCCACAAAAAGGAATCAACCGGACATATTTGAGGAAGGCGCTTGTTTCTTTGGAACAGGCACTTTTATCTGAAGGACAAACAGAGAAGGATGATCTATTTTGACAATAACTTTTAAGATTTGTAATGTCACTTGTGATTTGGTAAAAACAGTGATGTTGCGTAAATTTTTTCAGATGGTTTTTGTGGGAAATGACAGAAAGTCATTAAATATCTATACAGCTACGGTATTAGGTGGAAGTGGTCCTGAAAAGTCAAAATCATCTCCGGATTCAAAATTATCTCCGGATTCAAAATTATCTCCGGATTCAAAATCATCTCCGGATTCAAAATCATCTCCGGATTTAAAATCATCTCCGGATTCAAAATCATCTCCGGATAAAGTGAAAAGCCAATATATAAGCAACCTGGATGAGTACAAAGAATTTTGTATGAAATTTGGATTTATCGTCAGTGGTAATGATGATAATGAGGTGCGCTATATAAAAAGCGAGAATGTGACAGAGCAAGAGGGGGATTTTCTTTCCCAGGAAAAGTGCATTCGCCAGGTATGGGGAGAACAATGCCGGATCATTCATAATAACTATTCAGAATTAAAAAGGAGTTATTGTAAATTTAGGGGGATAGAAGAAAAGGATCTTGGCGATAAGGAGCAAAGGGATTTAGCATCTATGGCTTCCATAAAAATTTTATGGATCCAGGATGACGGAAAGATGCAAGAGCCGGAAATGTGTGCAATCTCAGTGCCAGGCCGTTTTTCGCCTGAAAATTATGAATACTTAAAGGAACAGGAAAGGGAAACCGAACGGGGATTCCCTTTAAATGACGGAAATGAGAAAGCGTTTTATTTAATCAATGTGCCAACTGAGTTCCAAATAAGTAAGGGGATTGAACTTTTAAACTGGGTGAAAACGACGATCCGTTTTAAATATGTGCTAACCGATCCAAATATGAATTTTTGTATTAAAAAGGATCTTGCAGACAATACAGCATTCATCGCCCCAGATTTTACTTGGTATTTTTCACCGCCAGTGAAGTCGTTCATTAATTATGAATCTTCTAGCGCAGAAGTACGGTGGCAAAAGAGGGTGGCGGCAGATAAGGAGTGTCTTTTGCGTGAAGAGTGCAAATGTCCAATCAAGCCAGAGGAAAAGCCAAAGTTTACATCTAAACGGTACGATAATATTATCAATCCAGTAGCAAACAAAA
Organism: uncultured Lachnospiraceae bacterium; assembly: GCA_910584845.1. Lineage (GTDB taxonomy): Bacteria > Bacillota > Clostridia > Lachnospirales > Lachnospiraceae > Brotaphodocola. Next base: position 56,650 of record CAJUDH010000005.1, on the reverse strand, counting down.
CTACGGTTAATTTCCGTAGATGGATAAAAGACGAGATGATTGGCTGCAGGCAAAAGTACAGGATCATAGCAAAAAATATTTTCAGTCAACCGGATACTTTTAAAGATGTAAAGGAATTAAATATTTATATTGATAGTACGGATGAGCATAGCCGGGGAAATCGGCAATATATTTTGGGTATTTTCATTTCGTTTGCATTGGCTTTTGGCATTGACAAAACGAGGTTAGGGGACGCGCAGAAGTATTTTCCTTTTATACAATTGTTGCTGGCAGACACATGGTGGCTATTTATGATTATCTCTGTGACCTTAAATTTATTAATTCTTCCGGTAAAGGGAACTAAGATACGCTGGTATGCGGTTTGGAGAAAGGTTAATATTATTGCTTCGCTTATATGGATTTTTATTGTGTTTTGCCTTGACAAAAGTAAATTATTGACAGATTATTTCTATACTTACGTAGGGCAGCCATTGGCAAATTGGTTTGAACAATGGTTTTTGTTAGATCTAAACTACTATTGGTTTCCGCAAGCATTATTTATAATTCTTTTATTGTCAAATGATATTTATGCTTTTGTGAACATAAAAAAATATCATGACCCGATTTTATCTAATTTTTTTAGTGGGGATATTCTATAAGAAAGGAACCGATAAAAAAGGGGTGCAGAAGATCCATTCCGTCTGCATCCCTTTTACTGTCCCGGGAACGATACTGCCCAAAGGGGGCCCCCACTGTCGTAGCTTCCTTTTAATTCGTCCAGCAGCAACTGCAGATCCCATTCTTTGGTGGAGTTTTCATAACTGGCTGGATCTGCGATGTAGACGTTTCCGTTATCGCCCAACTGGGCAATGATAATGAAATGCCCGTTTTGCGTCAGGCTCCCTTTGCCCATCAAAGCCACCAGGATGTGCCGGCTGCGCAACAGTTCCGTAGCGTTTTCTAAAGACCGGTCGGTGACGCTTTCCACTTGCAGGCCGAAAGCGGTGAGGCTGTGGAATATCAGGCAGTGGTAGGAACCGCTGTGGGAGGCATAGCAGCCATTGGCTACGGCCCAATCGGCTATTTCCACCGGCGAGCAGCTGGTGGTGGTAAAGCTGTTGATAATCATAGAGACGCATACGGGGCCGCATCCGTAACTGCCAATGGGGTCAGATCCCCCATAGAGGTAATTTTTCCAGCGGACGTCCCCTTGATTATAATACAGGAGGGGCCCCATAGCCGTATCCAGCATGCAGGAATAGACTGAATCCTCCTGAGGCGGGAAAACGGATCCGGAAGAAAAAGAGGAGATTTCCCCCATGTCCGCCGTGCGGTCGATATAAGGTACCGGCTTCTGAGTTTCCAATAATGCCGGATCCGGGTTTCCGGAGTCAGGACCTTTTCCTTGAATTTGTGCGATACAGGCAGAAACCCGCCCTTGCAAGCTTTGGGCAACAGAAACAACGTCCTTCCAAGAAAAAGGGCGGTAATAGGCAAACAGGCTGACCGCCATGGCCATAGCCATGGCAATGATCCCTCCAGCTATGAAAATTTCAATCAGGCTCCTCTTGGGTTTGTCAGGGGGTGCCTGATTTTTTTTGGTTCTGGGGGGTAAAACAATAGGGGGCCTTTTTGCATTGTTGGGTAAGTTTATTTCCTTGGGCATATTTTCCACCGATGGATTTACCTTGCTTTCATCATCTGTGCCATAACCACCTGGGGGATGGAACTTAAAGCAGATTGCTGGCAGACGGCGCCGATTTTGTATGCTTCCATGGGCATCCCGTATACGACGCAGGTTTCCCGGTCCTGGCCAACCGTAAATGCGCCGGCTTTGCGCATCCGCAACATACCGGCAGCCCCGTCGGCCCCCATGCCGGTAAGGATGACGCCGATAGCCCGGTTCTTTACATTGGCGGCTACGGAAGTAAACAGTACATCGACAGACGGCTTGTGGCCGCTGACTTTTGCTTCGTCCGTACAGCTTACGGAATATCCTGCCCCCATACGGACTACACGCATTTGCAGGCCGCCAGGGGCCAGCAGCACCAGCCCAGGGCGCACTTTATCCCCATGGCAGGCTTCTTTTACTTCCAATTTGCAGAGGCGGTTCAGACGTTCCGCATACATGGAGGTAAATCCGGCGGGCATATGTTGGGTGATCACGATACCCGGCATTTTTGCCGGAAATTGCCTTACCACTTCCAGAATCGCCTCAGTGCCCCCGGTGGAGGCCCCTATGGCGATTAAATCCACACCGGCCATGGCACTTAAGGGCGCTTTGGCCATCCTGGCGGCGGGGGATGAGAGAAGTTGCGCGGCCGTTGCAGGCGCTGCCTGGGAAGGGAGGCGGACACGGGCATTGGCCCCGACGGAAAGCTTGGTTTTCAGCATAGACAGAAAGGCCTCTTTTCCGTTTTCCGTATCCATGCCAGGTTTGCGCACAAAATCAATGGCGCCGGCAGCCAGGGCATCAAATACCCTTACGTTGAGGGAAGACACTAAAATAACGGGAACCGGGTGGCTGGGAAGAACCTCCTTTAAAAAGTCCATCCCGCTCATGCCTGGCATTTCAATATCCATAGTCATGATGTCCGGCTTTAAAAGGGGAAGCTTGTTTTTTGCGTCAATGGCATTGATTGCATATCCAACTACCTCAAAACGGGGGTCGGCCCCCAGGCTTTGTATCAGCCAATTGCGGAAAAGGATGGAATCATCCACAACCATCAGACGGATTTTCTGTGCCATAAATTTTGACCTTCTTTCTTTTCATTATCCGGCAGCAAAGGTTCAGCCGGCGAAAAATAGTACAATAGAACTTGCCTTTGCTATGTCCGTTTCCTTACATGGCAAAAGCAAGTTCCGAATAGGCTATTTTTCCGTCCGTTGATAAATGGCCGGTTGAACATACTTGTATGGGCAGGAAGTTTTGCTAACTCCTTCGGAGTGGCCGATAAAAAGGTGGCCGCCGGGGACGGTTGCGTTGTAAAACCGCTGGATCAAAGCATCTTTCGTATCCTGGTCAAAATAGATCATGACATTACGGCAAAAAATCAGGTCAAACTTCCGCTTGAAGGCAATAGGGTTCATCAGGTTGAAGGTTTTGAAAATTACATTCTGTTTAATAGCCGGAGAGACGACATAGTTGTCAGGCCCCTTTTTTACGAAATACTTTTGTTTCCAGGTAGCCGGCAGGGCGGCCATACTTTCTTCATTGTAGGAGGCGGTAATTGCCGAATTTAGGATTTTTTGGGAAATATCCGTGGCAAGGACCCGGGTATCCCATTGGGAAGCCTGCGCCCCGAAGTATTCTTTCAGGTACATAGAAATGGTGTACGGCTCTTCCCCGGAGGAACAGCCGGCGCTCCATATGGCAAGGTTTTTATCTTTGGCGTGTTTTTTGGCAAGGTCAGGGAGTACCACATCCCAAAGGTATTTGAAGTGGGCTTCCTCACGGAGGAAATATGTGTAGTTGGTAGTCAGCTTGTTAAGCATGGCGGTAACCATCTCCGAATCGCGGCCGGACAGGATGTGGTCCACATAAGCGGTAAAATCTTTAAACCCCTGGGCAGTCAGCGTGTTGGAAAGCCGGCTTACAATAAGCTGTTTTTTCTTGCTTAAATCAATGCCATAATTTTTCTTTATATAGGTATAAAGGCGTTGAAAGTCTTTATCTGTTAGAGTCAACATGGAATCACCCCTGTTTTAATTCATTTTCCGTAGGCCCTGTGAGCTGATTTTTGACAGATGTGCTAAATGTAAGAAACATATGGCGGATCCGGCCCAAATTCCGTTGGCGCGCGCGGCCTTTTTGCGCCAAATCTCCAGACCTTACCTTTTGGAACAAAGAGAGGTGCACATTCGGCATAAAACCAGGTGAGGGAGAAATCGGTACACATGCCACAAAGGTTTTTGGAAGCAGGGGCCCGGTGCGGCGGCCCCTTTTTTCATATCATAGGAAAGTGCGGCCTATGATGCAAAACGCTCCGCGGGGATCGCACTGCGGCGGAAAGGAATTATGTCGCTGAAGCGATCCGCCGCAGGCGGAGAATCCTGCAGAGCAGGATTCTTTTTTATGGGAATGGGTTCCGGGTAAGAAGGACACTCCGCAAAAACCATACTGCGGTGGCTGGAATTATATGGAAAGCCGTCCGCAAAAGGTGCAGGATCCTGTTTTGGCTTTACAGGATCCTATGGGTTTGGGGATATACCCGGCGAAATCAAAACGCCCCGCGGGCACCCTATTTATAATTCAGGGCTGGAAAGCGCCATACAGTCTACGGACATAAAGACGCTCCCGTCGTCCATCGTCACCATTCCGTCAAGGAGTTTTTGCTGGCGCTTGAGGGGGATGGGGTGTACATTCTTTAAATCAATGTCAATTACCTGGCGCACGGAGTCCACGATTATCCCCAAGGGGATGGAGTCGATATTCAACACAATAGTGCAGGTGTTTGCGGTGTATTCCGTGCCCGGCATGCCCATGCGTTCCCGGATGTCCACGATGGGGAGGATCTGGCCCCTCAAATTGGTAATGCCCTTGATGTAAGGGGGCATCAGTGGCAACGAGGTCAAGGAATAATTATTGATGATCTCGATTACATATTTGGTGCTGATATAAAGGACAAGGTCCCCGGATTCGAAGGTGAGGCAACGCTCCACGGTGGAATTTTCCTCCGCTTCCGACAGTTCCGAAATGTTCGGTTCATTTATTTGTTCAGACATATTAGATTCCTCCCTTCTATACATTTTCCAGGGCTGCCGCATGGAAGCTTAGCACATCCAGGATAATGGTAATGTTTCCGTCTCCTAAAATGGAACAGCCTGTAATGCCGTAATTCTTTAACTCAAAATAGTTCAGGAAAGTGGGGAGCGGCTTTACTACGATCTGCTGTTCGCCGATCAGCTCATCGACAAACAGGCAGAAGGAACGGTCGCTGGCTTCCACCCACATTAGGATGCCGTCTTCCAGGTTCACGATGTCCGTCTCAATGTTGTAGAACTGATGAAGGCGGATGATGGGGTAAAAGCTTCCCATACGTTCGACCATTTCGCTGCCGCTTTCGTCGTGAAGGATTTCGCTGGTGGTAATCTTGAAAGACTGGCGGATGTTGGCAATGGGGATGGTGAAAATGGAATTGCCTACCGTCACCTTCATGCCGTCCATAATGGCCAACGTCAAGGGGATCTTCATAGTAAAAGTAGTGCCTTTGCCTTCATCGCTGGAAAGGGATACGGTGCCCCCCACAGCCTCCACGTTTTTCTTAACTACGTCCATGCCGACGCCACGGCCGGAATACTCCGTTACGGTCTGGTTGGTGGAGAAGCCGGGAAGCATGACCAGCCCCAAGGCTTCTTTTTTCGTATAATCGCTTTCCGGCTTGGTAAGGAGGCCTTTTTCCCTTGCTTTGGCCAGGAGTTTGTCGGGATTCATGCCTATGCCGTCGTCGGCAATGGAAATGACCACTTCACTGCTGGTATGGGAAGCGGACAGGATGATCTCGCCCTGGGGGTTTTTCCCGGCGGCGATACGGTCCTGGCTGGTTTCCTCAATGCCATGGTCCATAGCGTTGCGGATCATATGCATAATCGGATCCTGGATGCTGTCTACGATGGTCTTGTCAACCTCCGTCTCCTCGCCGATTAAGGTAAGGCGCACATCCTTGCCTAATTTCTGCTTCATATCGCGCACGATACGGCTCATCTTCTGGAAGACGCCGGAAATGGGCACCATGCGCAAGGACATGGCAATATCCTGCAAGTCGTCCGTAAGTTTACGGAGCTGGCGGGCGGATTTCATAAAATTGTCGTAAGCGTCCCGGCTCAATTGGTTTAATTCCGGCGAAGAGGTAACCATGGATTCCGTGATGACGATTTCCCCCACGATGTCCATGAGGCTGTCCAGCTTCATCAAGTTTACGCTGATCAGGTTTTGTTTTACCGGGGCGTTGGTGCCCTGTTTGGCCGGTGCCTGAGGCTTCTGGGGCGCCGGTGCCGGCGATGCCGGCTGGCTGGCTTCCTGCGCGGCCGGCTGAGGTGTTGGCGCCGGCGCCGGCGCCTCCTCGGGCACCTGTACGTCTACCAGTTCATAGGAGCGGATATGCCCTTGGGTCCTTAATATATCCCCGGCTTTCGCGGCCGTGTCGCCGGATTCGAAAGCCATATAAAAACCGTCTTCAATAATCGCCGAACAGCTTGCCGGGTTGGATTCCATATTTTCCGGGTAGTAGCGGAAATCCAGGTCGCATTCCTTTAACGCATTAATAATCATGAAGGCGCGCAGGTTTTCCATCCCGATCCCTTCTTCCAGGAATACATGGATAAAACAGACGGCCTTCTTGTCGTCGGGGAGGTTGTCTAGGGACGCAGGGGCCGCTGCAACCGTGCTTTCCGCCTGCCCGTCCGCCGCGCCGCTTTTCGATTCGGTTTCGGGCGCTTCCTCTGCCGCGCCGCTGATTTTTTTAAGGAAACCGTTGATTTCGCCGACGAAGGAATCCATATTTGTGTCCAGTTCCTGTCCGTTTTCTACCTTTTCAACTTGTCCCCGCAACAGGTCCTCGGAACGGAACATCAGGTTGAAAAGCTCTTTTTTATGCTGGGAATCCAAGGATTCGATGCCCTTGTCGCGGATATAGAAGAATAAATCTTCTATATGATGCGCGATGCTTGAGAGGGAACCGAACTCCATCATGGCGGAAGAACCCTTGATGGTGTGCATGATACGGAAGATTTCATTGACGTCGTCCGAAGGGAAATCGCCAATCTTTTCATCATTCACCAGCATCTCGTCCAGCCGGTCCAAAAGGGAATTAGTTTCAAAGAGGTATGTGTCAAGCATACCTTCCATGCCATTATCCATTCTATTACACCACCTATCTCCTAGTTTGATTACTGAAAACCGGACGGTCCCCAGCAGGAAACGCGCGTCAGACCACAACACACTAATGTGATTATCGGCGGAAAAGGGAAATTGTTAAGGCCCAAGGGAAAAAAATTATGTTGAAGTGTTATTTTTTGTAGGAAACAGTCGATATATCTGAACAGGCATGGATAAATTTATTAAAAGTCCCTTAATATGTATTATGGGACAGGAAAACGCGCCGATATAAATAAGAGTATTACTTTGATAACAGCTTTCCCAATACCTTGAAAGGCAGAAAGCGTGGCTTAAGGAGGAGCGGCAAATGAGGAATTTGAGTGTCAGCAAAAAGTTTATTGTATCATTCGGCACCATTTTGGTGTTGTTTTTCGTGTCCGTGTTCGGGGCGGGCATCGGGCTTGTAAAGGCCAAAGCCAGTTACGACGCGTTTTATACCAATGAGTATAAGACCATCGCCACCGTATACGAGATGCGGATCCAGCTTCAGAGGGCGGCAAAAGAGCTGCTGATGGGGGCGGTGGCCTCGGATAGCCAGGATATCAGCGGGCATGTGTCTTTGGTTGACAATTATGTGACGCAGATTGACTCGGAACTCCAATGGATCTATTCCCATTATGAAGGGGATCAGAGCCTGATACGGGAGTTTGAAAGCAAGCTGAAGAACAGTGAGCCTTTGAGGAAGCAGATTCAGGAAAAGGTCCTGGAGGCGACGGAACAGTCGGAAGCGGAGGCGCTGGATCTGATTGTAAACGAATACAACCCGGAAGTGGAAATTTTCGCCGAAACGCTTACCAAGGCTTTTAACCAAATGGAAGCAGAGAACGAGCAGGCTTACCGCAGCTCCATGCTCCTGCAGAATGTGCTTTTTGCTACATCTGTCGCAATTGCGGCGTTTGCGTTCCTCGTTACTTGCATTATCGCCCTTTCCGTGACCAAGAACATATTAAACCCTGTCAAGAAGATTGAACATGCCATGGGCGAGGTGGTAAAAGGCAACTTGTCCGTAGTCGTTGATTATGAGGCGGGGGATGAGTTCGGGTCCATGGCCAGGAGCATGCATCAGGTGACCCGGGGGGTCGGCAACATTATCCGGGATATTGAAAAAGTCCTTAGCGCCATGGCAGGCGGTGATTTTACCATACATTCTTCCGATCCGGGGATGTATATTGGCGATTACCAGACGATTTTCCAGGCTATGCTGGGGATTAAGTCAAGCTTTAACCATACCCTGACCACGCTGAACCAGTCCGCAGACCAGGTGTCTTCCGGTTCCGACCAGGTGTCTTCCGGTGCCCAGGCCCTTTCCCAAGGCGCTACGGAACAGGCTTCTTCCGTGGAAGAATTGGCAGCTTCGATTAATGAGATTTCCACCAACATCAACCGCAATGCCGCCAGCGCCCAGGATGCCAGCAAGAAGTCCATCGCCGTAGGCGAAGAGGCGGGCGAGAGCAACCGCCGGATGCAGGACATGCTGAATGCCATGGCGGATATCAACGCTTCTTCCGGCGAGATCGGAAAGATTATCAAGACCATCGAAGACATTGCTTTCCAGACCAACATCCTTGCTTTGAACGCTGCCGTTGAGGCGGCCAGGGCAGGCGCTGCGGGGAAAGGGTTTGCCGTGGTGGCAGATGAGGTACGCAACCTCGCCAGCAAGTCGGCGGAAGCCTCTTCCAACACGGCGGCGTTGATTGAAAATTCCCTCCGTGCAGTGGAAAACGGAAAGAAAATCGCAGACGAAACGGCAAATTCCCTGGAAATTGTTATGAGCGGCATTCAGGAAGCGACCTCTATGATGGATTCCATCGCCAGGGCGTCCCACGAGCAGGCAGAAGCAATTACCCAGATTACCGTAGGTATTGACCAGATTTCCAGCGTTGTCCAGACCAATTCAGCCACGGCCCAGGAGAGCGCGGCAGCCAGCGAAGAGCTGTCCGGACAGGCGCAGATTTTGAAAGACCTGGTACGGAAATTCAAGCTGGAAGGCGGTTCGGCAGTGGCAGCCGTTCCGCAGTTTTCCCACTATGACGATTCGGATGCAGGATATGATGCGCCCGACACGATGCCAATGAGTTCCTATGGAATAAATGATAAATATTAAAGGCTGGCCGGCAGCTTGCATGTAGGTAGTGGCTTATGACCGATAGCGTCGGCGTACGGATGATGTTTTTTCGTATGCCGGCGCTGCTTTTTCTGCTAACTGCCTGTGTAGGGCTTATATTTAAGGAAGGGCTGGCCGGAAAGCCGGCATTGATAAAGCGGCCGATATACCGGCGGCTCATGGGGGTTTTAGGAAATATTTTTAAGAAGAATCGGAAACATGCCAGCTGCCAGACCGGATGCAAATAGCGTGGCATGGAATGGAGGAAATGATGAAACGTAGTATTAAGCAGGATATTATGATACGCGTAGCCCTTATTTTTGTGGTTCTGATTGTCAGTGGAATTGTGACGTTAAGTGGTATGAGTACCGTGAAAAAGCATAGTAAGTCCACCGAGAAGGCTACGGATATCCATATTTTGGTTTTGATGGCGGAGAAGGCCCATTATGGCTGGGTAGAAGGCTTATGTTCTTCCATATCTTTAGGGACAGAGTTTACCGGAAGCACCGATTACAAAGGGTGTGTGCTTGGCACCTGGCTTTACGGCCAGGAGATTTCATCCCTTGAGGATAAAGAAATACTGCGCCTGGTTGAAGAGATGAAGCCGATCCACCAGGCGATCCATGAATCGGCGCAGACCATTTTAAAGCTGAACGAGACAGACCCCCAAGGGGCTCAGCAGATGTATTTGGACAACACCAAGGCCAACGTGGTGAAGCTGGTTGCCCTTTTGGACCAGGTGGCGGAGATTACGAAGCAGCAAGTGGAAGATGACGAGGCCGGTTTGTCCGCCGCGGTTTTGCGGACGCAAATCATATCGGTCATTACGGTGCTGATTATCTTGGTGGTTTGTATCCTCCTGGTAATTTATGTATTTAGGGGGATTGTGGCGCCCATCCAAAAGATTACGGAATCCAGCAGGAGCCTTTCCGAAGGGAAACTGGATTTTGAAATCGACATGAATAGCAACAATGAGATCGGTGATTTGGCTTCCAGCCTGAACCTTTCCGTGAAAAACCTGAAGCTTTATATCTCGGATATTAGTTCTATTTTAAATGATATAGCAGCCGGGGATTTGGGCAGGGAAAGCCAGATCCATTATATCGGCGATTTTGTCCAGATCCAAAAGTCGATTGAAACTATTAGCCATGGTTTAAACAGTACCATGGAGCAAATTTATTCTTCGGCGAACCAGGTTGATTCCGGTTCCAACCAGGTGGCCGACGGGGCCCAGAATTTGGCGCAGGGCGCAACGGAGCAAGCGTCGGAGGTTGATAACCTGCTGCAAATGATCGAGCAGATTTCCGAACAGATCAACAGTAATGCTGAAAATGCGACTATTACCAACAAAGAAGCGGATCAGGTAGGCGAACGGATCGCCGTCTGCAACAGCCAGATGCAGGAGATGGCTGAGGCCATGCATCAGATTAACCTGTGTTCAGGAGAAATTGAAAAGATCATTAAGACCATTGAAGATGTGGCATTCCAGACGAACATCCTGGCCTTGAATGCAGCCGTGGAGGCGGCAAGGGCCGGAAGCGCAGGAAAAGGTTTCGCCGTGGTGGCCGACGAAGTGCGCAATTTGGCAGGAAAGAGTGCGGAAGCAGCCAAGAATACCAAAGAATTGATCGAGAAGACCCTTTCTGTTGTGGAAAACGGTTCCCGCCTCACCGGCGTGACACAAGAATCCCTTAATTTGGTTGTAGAAGGGGCGGGAAATGTTACGGAACATATTAAAGTAATTTCTGCCGCTACTATGGAACAGGAAGAAGCCATTGGACATATCAAGGAAAGCATTACTCAGATTTCCACGGTAATCCAGTCTAATTCCGCCACATCGGAAGAAAGCGCAGCGGCAAGCCAGCAATTGGCGGGCCAGGCCCAGGTGCTGAAAGGGCTGATTGGAAAGTTTAAGCTTAAAAGAAGCTAAACGAATATAAAACAGGCCTTATCATAAAAAAGCACGGTTAATACCGTGCTTTTTTACTGCTTTGCTTCAAATGTTCCAGTATTTGGCAAAGGTAACGCTGAACCATTTTTTCATCTTGCCATGAGATGTCGGGAAGGGAGGCGTAGCATATTTTGTCTGTATACCCTTGTTTCATGGCCGGTTCCCAAACCGGTTCAAATTGTGGGAGGAAGCAGCCTTCTTTTTTGGTATAGCAGGTTTTGGCCGTAGCCTTTTTGCGGGCGCTTTTGTCCACATATTCGCCCACACTCTTATGTACGGCGGCATCCTCGTAAATCAGATAATAATAGTCTTTATAATTGGGGTAAAAATGTTTTAAGGTACCGGAAAACAGCCGGACAGACAGGGTTAGCCGGTTCCTTTCTGCCAGGCATTCAACATAAGGCGTTTGCGCCTGGAAAGGGACGGGGATTTCATAATCGCTTTCACAGGTTATGGAAAGGCGGTATTGGGGGGATCCGAGAGGATCCGGATTTTCCTGAAACTGTTGGTTTACAAAATGCATCGGGTGTTCCAGAAAATCGGGATAACATAGGATGGGGAGGATTGCAGCCATGCCTTTTAAATCGTCTTCGTTGTGTAGGACCAGCAAATCCATGAGGGGTTTTTTGCAGGTGGCTAAATAATCCTTGTAAACCGGGATTAGCTGGCCCCCGGTGTAAACATCCCGGCGGGAAACGCCCAAAAAATGTTCGATGGATTTTTGCCTGAGGCTGTCCAGGCCAAGGATTTTCTGGTAAGGTTTGATCTTTTTGTAGAGGTCCAGGCTTGTTACAGAAGAAAAATCATAGGGGAGGCAATAGTGGCGGCAACGTTTTAGCAGATAAGGGATGTCAAAGCCGTCCCCATTGAAATGGACTAAAATGCGGTAAGGTTTGAGGAAGGAAAAAAAGGAATGCAGCAGTTCTTCCTCAGCTTTTAAAGTATCTGCAAACCATTGGATCAGGTTCCAACTGCCGTTTTTAAAAAAGCAGCCGCCAATTAGGTATAACCGGGAGGAATCGCCGGAAAATCCTGTGGTTTCAATGTCAAAAAAGAAGATTTCTTCCGCTTTCCCAATCCGCTCCAAGGGGTACATATGGCCGGGGGACGGAATTGTTTTTTGTAAAATGACCATAAAACGGCTCCTGTAGTAGGTAAAAATGGTTTTAATCTGCGAATAGTTTGATTATAATGCGCAGGGCAAGGGAAGTCAATGGCAATTTCCGCTTCCAGGATAGGCTGCTATGGATTGGCGGTGAAGCCCTATCCTTCCACGAATATTTGTTCGATAATCGCCTTGCACTTGATATTAGGATATGATATGATGGTTAAGAAGAAATTTTTAACGAGAGGGGATATTTGGTTGTTTTCCTATATTAAAGGGGTTTTGGCAGAAGTTTTTGAGGATGTGGTAGTGGTAGAGGCCGGGAACATCGGATGGAATATCCATGTGCCATTGCCTTTATTGGACAGGCTTCCCCGGACCGGGGAGGAAATACAGCTATATACCTTCTTCCAGGTACGTGAGGATGCCATGGCTTTATATGGTTTTTTAAACCGTCAAGATTTGCAGATGTTTCGGATGCTTTTGGGGGTGAACGGAGTGGGGCCCAAGGCGGCGCTGGGGATTTTGTCTACATTGCAGCCAGACCAGCTTCGCCTGGCTATTGTTATGGATGATGCCAAAAGCATTTCCAGGGCTCCAGGGATTGGCCCCAAGACGGCCAAAAGGGTGATATTAGATTTAAAAGACCGGATACCGGCGGAAGATATTTTGGCCGGCGGCATTGCCGCACCGGAAACGGCAGGCCCCCCCATGGCTGAGGAAGAAGGGGCCGGGAAAGAAGCCGTTCAGGCTTTGATTGCTTTGGGGTATTCCCCGGCAGAGGCTTCCAAAGCGGTCCGCCAGGTGCCCCAGGCAGAAGGGATGCCAGTGGAGGCCGTGTTGAAGGCTTCTTTAAAATATCTTGCGGTTTAAACGGAATAGGGTTTTATATAACCGGAAGCCCTGCAAACTTCCCTATTTTGATTGGAGCAGATTATGGAACGGAGAATCATTACCACAGAGCGGACCGAAGAGGATAAGGCTTCGGAGCCGAACCTGCGCCCTCAGATGCTGCATGAGTACATTGGGCAGGAGAAAATAAAGGCGAATTTAAAGATCTATATAGATGCGGCCAAAGGAAGGGGGGAGGCATTGGACCATGTGCTGTTTTATGGCCCCCCCGGCTTGGGCAAGACCACGCTCTCCGGCATTATTGCCAATGAGATGGGGGTGCATATGAAAGTGACTTCGGGGCCGGCCATTGAGAAGCCCGGGGAAATGGCGGCGATCTTAAACAACCTTCAGGAAGGCGACGTGCTGTTTGTGGACGAGATCCACAGGCTTAACCGTCAGGTAGAAGAAGTGCTGTATCCGGCCATGGAGGATTTTGCCATTGACATTATGCTGGGGAAAGAATCTTCCGCCCGGTCAATCCGTTTGGACTTGCCTCCTTTTACCTTGGTGGGGGCCACTACCCGGGCCGGGCTTTTGACAGCCCCTTTAAGGGACCGGTTTGGGGTAGTGCAGAAACTGGAGTTTTATACACCGGGGGAGCTAAAAGAGATTGTGCGGCATTCGGCCCGGGTGTTGGGGGTAGAAATTGACGAGGAGGGGGCGGGGGAGATTGCCCGCCGTTCCCGGGGGACCCCAAGGCTGGCCAACCGGCTGTTAAAGCGGGTACGGGATTTTGCCCAGGTAAAATATGACGGCAGGATTACCAAAGAAGTGGCGGATTTTGCTTTGGATATTCTGGATGTGGACAAATTGGGCCTGGACAACAATGACCGGAATATCCTTTCCACAATCATTGAAAAATTTGGGGGCGGGCCGGTGGGGCTTGACACTTTAGCTGCCGCCCTGGGGGAAGACGCCGGGACTTTGGAAGACGTCTATGAACCATATTTGCTGATGAACGGGTTTTTGAACCGGACGCCGCGGGGGAGGGTAGCTACGGAACATGCATATCATCATCTGGGGATTTTGTATACCGGATGACCGGATGTTGTTTGGCCTTATGGCTGAAAGGCAGAAGCCATTTAACATATTACCATTTCTATAGTTGTAATAGCCGGATGACGTATGGTATAATCTCTGTGGATGAGAATATGCCGGCGCCGATTTGCTTCCGGCCAAAAAGGGCAAAATGGATCGACCTACATTCCCTGAAAGAGGGCGTGCCCGAAAGGGCAATGCAAAAAGGCAGGCATTCTTTTTTAAAACGGAAAGATCAGGGGTCAAAATATGAACCAGAAAAATACAATGGAAGTTTTGATAGACGGGAAGATTTACCAGTTAAGCGGTTCCGAGGAAGAGATGTACCTTCAGAAAATGGCCGCGTATTTAAATGAGAAAATATGGAAATTACGAAAAGACGACGGGTTTTCCCGGTTAAGCGCAGATTATCAATCCGTATTGGTGCAGTTGAATATTGCGGATGATTTTTATAAAGAGCAGGAGCGGGCCAATACCTTGGCAGAGCAAAATTCAGTTTTGGAAAAAGACATCTACAGTTTGAAGCATGAATTGATCACCACACAGATGCAGTTAGAACGTGTGGAGAGGGAACTGGAAATGGAGAAAGGGAGGCACGACGGGGAGAAGCGCCCCCAGGGAATGGCAAAAGCCGGGATGGAAGCAGAAAAGAAGAAGGCGATACAGGCAGCGGCAGCGGCGGCCAAGATGTAACATGTTTTCTATATCCTGCGGATAAGGGGGGAAATTCTTGAAACCACGCGTAGAACTCCTGGCGCCGGCCGGTTCCGTGGAAAGCATGGTTGCCGCCATCAATGCCGGGGCGGATGCGGTATATATGGGGGGCAGCCGCTTTGGCGCCCGGGCCTATGCAGACAACCCGGAGGAAGACAGCCTGCTTTGGGCCATTGACTATGCCCATCTTCATGGATGCAAGCTGTATTTGACAGCCAATACCTTAGTAAAGGAAGGGGAACTGGGGCAATTATTTGACTTTTTGCTGCCTTATTACCGGCAGGGCTTAGATGCGGCCATTGTACAGGATATGGGGGTTTTTGCCCTGATCCGGGAAAAATTTCCGGATTTGCCGGTTCATGCCAGCACACAAATGACGGTAACGGGGTACCGTTTAGCCAAAAAGCTGAAAGCTATGGGCGCAACGCGGGTGGTGCCGGCCCGTGAGCTGTCTTTGAAGGAAATTGCCCGGATCCGTCAACAGGCCGATATTGAAATCGAAACTTTTGTCCACGGGGCTTTGTGCTATTGCTACTCGGGCCAATGCCTGCTAAGCAGCCTCATTGGAGGGCGAAGCGGAAACCGTGGGCGTTGCGCCCAGCCTTGCCGCCTGCCTTATGGGGCGGGAGGTGCCGGGCAAAAGCCAACGGGCCTACTGAGCATGAAGGATTTGTGTACGTTGGATATTTTGCCGGATATTGTGGAATCCGGCGTGTATTCTTTAAAGATTGAAGGGCGTATGAAAAGCCCCCGCTATACCGCGGGCGTGGTCAGCATTTATCGGAAATATTTGAATTTATACCTGGAAAAGGGGAGGGGCGGCTACCATGTGCTTGCCCGGGACCGGGACATGCTGCTAAAGCTGTTTGACCGCGGCGGTTTTACACAAGGGTATTACCAGAAACATAATGGCAGGGACATGGTCGTGCTGGGGGGGAAACCTTCTTTCCGGGAAGCAGACCAGGCGCTTTTGGAACGCCTGGATCAGGAATATGTGGATCGGAAAAAGCAGGAGCCGATTAACGGGAAGCTGGCTGTCCGGGAAGGCGAGCCGGCATCCCTTTGGCTGGAAGGGGGCGGCACGCAGGCCACAGCCTTTGGCGACCTGGTGCAGACGGCTAAAAACCAGCCGATGACCGGGGAAAAACTGTTTCGCCAGTTAAATAAGACGGGAAATTCCCCCTTTTATTTCCGCCAATTGGAAACCGAGCTTTCCGGGAACTGCTTTTTGCCTGTCCAATCCCTGAACCAGCTGCGCCGCCGGGGGATGGAGCAGTTGGAACAGTCGATTTTGATGCCGTACCGCAGGCGTTGCCTGCCGGTACCCCAAGAGGGCCCCTCCCTGTTTTCGTCAACTAAGGAAGGGCGCCCCGGAGTGCGAAACGCCCCAGGACGGGCAGGCGCAAAAGAAGGCGAAGGGGAAAGGCCCCGGTTTCATGTGTCGTTGGAGGGGCCGGAAGGTTTGGAAGCCGTTGCCCTCCATCCGGATGTGGCCCTGGCCTGTATCGACTCCTGCGGATTCCCTGCAGAAAAATGGGGATGGGCAGTAAGGGCGTGCCATAAGGCGGGAAAAAAGTGCGCGTTGGCTTTGCCGTATATTTTCCGCACAAAAGCCGAACAATATTTCCTGGACCATTTAACGTGCCTGAAGGATGCCGGTTTTGACGAACTGCTGTTGCGTTCCCTGGAAGAAGGGGAATTTTTGCGGGAACATGGGGTGGAGGTCCCTTGGGTACTGGATGCCAACCTTTATGCCATGAACCATTTGGCGGCATCCGCCCTATCGGATAAGGGCGTATTACGCCTGACTTTGCCGCTGGAGCTAAATGCCCGGGAATTGGCAGAGTTAAGCCTTTGGCCGGCGGGAAGCCAGGGCTGGGAGGCTGTGGTATACGGCTATTTGCCGGCGATGGTTACGGCCCAATGTATCCAGCGCACGACAGGCAAATGTACCGAAGGGCCCGGCGTGCTGTATATTACGGACCGGGCGAAAAAAAGGCTGCCGGTAAAAAAACATTGCCGGTTCTGCTATAATATAATATACAATCCGGAGCCTTTGTCCCTTCTGGGGCAGGGCCATTTAGTGGAAAAACTGGAAGCGGCAGCCCTGCGCCTGCAGTTTACCATAGAGACGCCACAGCAAATCCAGGCAGTACTGGACGCTTATGCCGGCTGTTTTTACCATGGAAAGGAAGCCCCGGACCTTTTTGCGGCCTTTACCCGGGGGCACTGGAAGCGGGGCGTGGAATAGGGGAATTTATGGTCAACGTAATTATAGAGGTGTCCAAGTATCTGATGATACTTTTCATGGCTTTTTATACGTATTTGAATTTCAGTTATTTCCGGTTCCGGGACAGCTGGGGGCAAAGGAAGGTGTGCCGGCGCCAAAATGTGGCCATGTTCCTGATGCATTTTATTGCCTATGTAATTTTGTACCTGAAATCAGGAAATCCGCAGATCGTGCCTTTTTATTTGGCCCAGGTCGTGTTTTTGGCTGCCTACATTGGTTTATACCAGATGTTTTACCGGAATCGGACGGGGATTCTGGTCAATAACATGTGTATGCTCCTTTGCGTAGGATGGATCGTGATGGCCCGGCTTTCCTTCGACAATGCAGTCCGGCAGTTTACCATCGTGTCCATATCGGCGTTGGCGACCTGGATTATCCCCCTGGTAATGGGGCGGGCGTGGCAGTTGGCCGGCGTCCCCTGGTTTTACGGGATACTGGGGCTGGCTTTGCTGGCCCTGGTATGGATGGTAGGCAACAACAGCTATGGTGCGCAGCTTTCCCTTAGCCTCGGCGGTTTTTCGTTTCAGCCGTCGGAATTTGTGAAAATCAGTTTTGTTTTTTTCGTGGCAGCCATGTTTTACCATTCTACCAATATTTTTTCGGTGGCCGTGACCTCCCTGGTGACGGCTGCCCATATTTTGGTGCTGGTATTATCCCGGGATTTGGGGAGCGCGCTGATCTTTTTTACTACTTATCTGGCTATGCTGTTTGTGGCTACCGGCAACTGGCTTTACTTGTTGTCAGGGGCCGCCGCCGGGGGCTGCGGATCGGTTTTGGCCTATGGCCTGTTTGCCCATGTAAGGGTCCGTGTGGCGGCATGGAAAAACCCCTGGGAGGATATTGGCAACCAGGGCTACCAGGTCACCCAGTCTTTGTTTGCCATTGGGACCGGAGGGTGGTTTGGGATGGGGCTTTATCAAGGTATGCCATACAAGATCCCGGTGGTAGGGAAAGATTTTGTTTTTGCCGCCATTTCCGAGGAACTGGGTGGGATTTTTGCCCTGTGCGTCCTTTTAATCTGCCTGGGGTGTTTCCTCCAGTTTATGATGATTGCCGGGAAAATGCAGGCAGCTTTTTATAAATTGGTTGCCTTTGGCCTGGGGATGGAATATATTGTCCAGGTATTCCTCACTGTGGGCGGGGTGGTTAAATTTATACCTTCCACAGGGGTGACCCTCCCTTTTATTAGCTACGGAGGGAGTTCCGTGCTTAGTACCTTTATCTTGTTTGGTGTGATGCAGGGCCTGTTTGTCCTGAAGAAAAACGATGAGGAGGATTATGAACAGACAAGTGCCTAACCCGAAGGCCAATAAAAACATCCTTTTTATCACTTACCTGGTGGTGGCGGCGTTTGCCTGCATGATTGGCTACTTTGGGTATTTTCTGCAGTTTCGGGGCGAAACTGTGATTAATAATTCTTATAACGCCCGGTTGGACCGGTTTGCGGACCGTATTGTACGGGGGGAACTGCAAAGCGGCGACGGGCGGGTGCTGGCCCGGACGGAGGCAGTAGGCAAAAGCGAGCAAAGGTCCTATCCTTATGGCGAGGTATTTGCCCATGTGGTGGGATATTCCGATTACGGAAAGGCGGGGCTGGAGGCTTTGGCCAATTTCTATCTGCTTTCCTCCCACATGAACCTGATAGAGAGGACGGTCAACGAACTGGCCAACGTGAAAAATATCGGCGATAACGTGGTTACCACTTTAAACGTAGACCTGCAGCAAACGGCTTATGATGCCCTTGGAGGGCGCAAAGGCGCTGTGGTTGTCATGGAGCCGGACACGGGGAAGATTTTGGCCATGGTGTCCCAGCCCGGGTACGACCCTAATACGCTGAAAGAAAATTGGGATGCCTTGATCTCCGGCGGCAATACCCAGGCCCAGCTGTTAAACCGGGCGGCCCAAGGGCTATACCCCCCGGGTTCCACTTTTAAAATCATTACCATATTGGAATATATAAGGGAGAACCCCAATACCTGGAGGGATTTCACGTTCCAATGCGACGGCCGGTATGAATGCGGGGATTATACCATCTCCTGCTATCACGGCAACGTCCATGGCAGCCAGACCCTGGAGCAGGCTTTTGCCAATTCCTGCAACGGCGCTTTTGCCGCCCTGGGGCAGGAGCTGGATCCGGGGAAAATGCATGAACTGGCGGAACAGCTTCTGTTCAATAAGGAACTGCCCCTGCCCCTTGCCTATAATAAAAGTTCATTCGTAATGAACTCCGGCGCGGATACATGGGAGGTTTTACAGACTTCCATCGGGCAGGGCGCAACCCAGATGAGCCCTGTGCACAATGCCATAATTACCGCTGCCGTCGCCAATGGCGGTATCTTGATGAAGCCTTATCTTATTGAGCGGGTGGAAAACGGCATGGGGGAGGAGATCCACCGCTTCCGGCCGGAAGCCTATGGAAACTTAATGACTGCACAGGAAGCAGACGACCTGGCCGGGCTGATGCAAAAAGTGGTGACGGAAGGGACCGGATCCGCGGTCCGCACGGATAGCTATACGGTGGCAGGCAAGACCGGATCTGCGGAATTTGAAGCCGGGCGGGAAACCCATGCCTGGTTTACCGGATTTGCCCCGGCAAACGACCCGCGGCTGGTGGTGACCGTGGTGGTGGAAGAAGCCGGGTCCGGGGGGCAGGTGGCGGCCCCCATAGCAAGGGGGATTTTTGACCGCTACTTTGAGATTTCCGGCGGGCCGTAAAGGCCGGCTGCCTGCCGCTGCAACGGGGCCGGCAGGCAATATTTTGCCAAATGACAACGGATTTTCTTCTTGCATCTTCCTTTGAAACGAGGTATACTAAATATAGTCTTGTGACACACCATAGGCGGCATGTTTCCGGCGCTGCATATACAGGAGGTTTTGCAATGATTGAGGCAACGAGCTGTGGAGGTGTGGTTATATTTCGAGGCAAGATCCTGGTCCTGTATAAAAACTACAAAAACAAATACGAGGGCTGGGTATTGCCAAAAGGAACTGTAGAAGCAGGAGAGGAGTACAAAGAAACGGCGCTTCGGGAAGTAAAAGAAGAGACCGGTGTCAGCGCCTCTATCATCAAATACATTGGGAAAAGTTCATATTCCTTTAGCACCCCCCAGGATATGGTGGAGAAAGACGTGCATTGGTATTTGATGATGGCAGACAGCTATTACAGCAAACCACAACGGGAAGAGCATTTTATTGATTCCGGTTATTATAAGTTTTATGAGGCGTATCATTTGCTGAAGTTTTCCAACGAAAAACAGATTTTGGAAAAAGCTTATAATGAGTATCTGGATTTAAAAAAGGCTAACCTCTGGGGCAGCAAAAAGTATTTTTAAGTTTAGGTTTTGCGCAGGCGGCGATCCCGGCCCATCCGGGGCGCCGCCTGCGTAAATTTTTATATGAAAATTTTAACAGGAGGGGAAACTATGCCAGAAGAGCCTTATTTTAAGGAAGCATTGTCAAATTTTACTTTTGATGTAGCCAGCGGAGGGGCTATCCGGCATTTGACGGATTTGGGGTATACGGTAAAGCAGATTTCCCGGGAGCTGGCTTTCCCCACGCCTATTGACCGGATCCAGAAAGTGGTATGGGAGCATTTGCTGAACCGGGGCATTTTGCTTTTAGAGGAGCCGGGGAATGGGGAAGGCCTGGAAAAGTTCTCTTATGTGAGGGATTACGGCCCATATGGGAAGGCCAGTTTCCGCAGGGTCCCCCTAAAGGGCGGTGCCCATCAAGGGGGCGGCCCCATCTGTTGGCAGGAAAAGTTTTTTTGTGGGGATGGGCCGGGGGATTTGGCGGCTTACCTGTCAGAGAAATGCAAGGCCGGGGAAAACGCTTACATGTCCTGCGATTTTGGCCTGCGCAGAAAAAGGGAGCCTGCCCGGTGGGAAAGGGCGCTGCAGGTACTAGAGGAAGGGCAGCGGGATTACCTTGCGGGGGTTTTTGGGGAAAGGCGGCTGGTTTACCACCGGCTGGACCAGAGGATGCAGAAAATCCTCGTCTGCCTTTATGGGCATGGCGAGTATAGGGGGGCCTGTTATTTTGAAAAAACCAGGGAAAAGCTGACGTTAACCGAAAAAGGATCCGGAAATCCATCCGGATAAAAGGGAGGAGCCGGCAACTACTGCGATAGCTGCCGGCGATTATGAAAAAAATTTTATCTAAATGTTGTTAGTTAGCAATGATGGTTTACTTGATTTGATGATTCTAGTATAAGCAAAATATGTGAAAGAAGTTTAGCAAAAATGTAGAATATCTGTGAACATTTAAAATGGATTGTAAACAAAAAATGAACGGAATACACATTTCCCAATCCACATGTCATTTGCTGTAATGGTGGCTGTCCAGGAGCTGGTTTTTCATATGCCAAAGCTGGTTGGACAGGTCTACGTGTACCTGGTGGGGATATTCCAGCCGCTTGGATTCTTCCCAGAGGGTATCCATTTCCCGCATACAGTACTGCCGGATGTCCATGACTTTGGGGGACCGGTAAACGCAGCGGCCATTTTGGAAGACCGGAACCAGAAGTTCCCGCAACGTATAGCTGTTCGGCGCAAGATGGGTCTTTTTCCAGGTCTCGATGGGGTCGAAAAGCAGCAGGGAGTTGGAGGGGTCAAAGGATTCGCCAACCAGGCAGATTAAGTCGGCGATGACCTTGCCGGTCTGTTTGTGGTAAATCCGCTGGATGGTTTTGTTGCCTGGATTGGTGATTTTTTCCGCGTTTTCAGACAGTTTTATTTTGGGTATAAACGTTTTCGTGTTTTTGTCCTGGATGGCGGCAAGTTTGTAAACCCCGCCGAAGGAAGGGCAGTCTTTGGAGGTAATCAGGTTGGTGCCCACGCCCCAGGAGTTGATGGTGGCCCCCTGGGATTTCAGGGAACGGATCAAGGTTTCATCCAAATCGTTGGAGGCGGAGATGACGGCATCGGGGAAACCGGCCTGGTCCAGCATCTTCTTAGCCTCTTTGGATAAATAGGCCAGGTCGCCGCTGTCCAGCCGGATGCCGTAGAAATTCAGGGGTATGCCGGCCCGGCGCATCTCCGTAAATACGGTTATGGCATTGGGGATGCCGGAATTTAAAGTATCATACGTATCCACCAGGAGGATGCAGGCGGTGGGGTACAGTTTGGCGTAAGTGCGGAAGGCGGTCAATTCGTCGGGGAAGCTCATGATCCAGCTGTGGGCATGGGTGCCTTTTACCGGTACGTCGAACATTTGCCCACACAATACATTAGAAGTGCCGATGCAGCCTCCGATCATCGCCGCGCGGGCCCCGTAGATCCCGGCATCCGGCCCCTGGGCCCGGCGCAGGCCAAATTCCATAACCCCGTCCCCTTTAGCCGCATAGACGACCCGGGCGGCTTTTGTGGCAATGAGGGACTGGTGGTTGATGATGTTGAGCAAGGCTGTTTCTACCAGCTGTGCTTCCATAATCGGCGCAATCACTTTGACCAGGGGTTCCCGTGGAAAGACTACCGTCCCTTCCGGAATGGCGTAAATGTCGCCGGAAAACCGGAAATCCCCCAGGTATTCCAGGAAGTCTTCCTCAAACAGCCCGGTGGAACGCAGGTATTCCACGTCTTTTTGCCCAAAATGCAAATGGTTGATATATTCTATAACCTGTTCCAGCCCGGCGCAGACGGCGTAGCCTCCGTTGTTGGGGTTATTGCGGTAAAAGGCGTCAAAGATAACGGTTTCGTTAGCGTTTTTTTCTTTGAAGTACCCTTGCATCATGGTAAGCTCATATAAGTCGGTGAGCAGGGTCAGGTTTCTCTCGTTCATAGAAGGTTCCTCCCATATGAAATAAAAATTTGGTAAAACATTGTGGATTAACCTGTAGTATACCAGAAAGCAGGGAAAAAGACAAATGAGCTGTTAAAAAAATAACAAACGCATCAAGATTGGCGGCAAGGCGGTTTTTGCCCGGTTGGCGTGCCTGTTTGCCCATAAAATAAATTGATAAATACGTTGACAATTTTTCCATGACTCAATATAATATAGTTTGTTGGAATCCTGTTGCCAAGGGGGCCTGCTGCGGGCAGGAAGCCGGGCGGCTGCCAATATCCATAGTGCCGGTAGGAAGCAGCCATAGGAATATTTTTAGGAAGAATATCATAAGGAAAGACGATGACGGAGACAGTAGGCGCGCAGGGAACGCCCCAGCGATCCGGGGATGGTGGGAGCCCGGAGCAAGTACAGCGGCAGTTGAAGATCCCTCCTGAGTCGCAGGCTGAAAGGCGGGCCGTGGCATAAGCTTCGGGCGGTTTATTAGGCCGGGCCGGATTTCCCGCCGTTATGGGAACGCATATGTTGGTATGCAGTAATAGGTGGTATAGCGGAGTGCGGCTTTCGTCCTGATTACAGGGCGAAAGCTATTTTGTTCTATATTTATCGTGTTTTTGGAAAATAGCTTTTATGCAGGATTTTTATGGATTAGGACGAGGGTATCCGGTGGTTACCACAAATCGGAGGTAAGGAAACATGTATGAAAAAGTATCTGCGGATTTAAAATTTGTAGACCGCGAAAAGAAAGTGGAAAAGTTTTGGGAAGATAACCAAATCTTTCGGAAAAGCATGGACAGCCGGAAGGAAGGCCCCACCTATACTTTTTATGACGGGCCGCCTACGGCCAACGGAAAGCCACATATCGGACATGTATTGACCCGGGTGATCAAAGACATGATTCCCCGCTACCGCACTATGAAAGGCTGTATGGTCCCCCGGAAGGCCGGATGGGATACCCACGGGCTTCCCGTGGAGCTGGAAGTAGAAAAGATGCTGGGCCTTGACGGAAAAGAGCAGATTGAGCAATATGGCCTGGAGCCGTTCATTGCCCACTGTAAGGACAGCGTTTGGAAATACAAGGGGATGTGGGAAGACTTCTCCGGCACCGTCGGCTTTTGGGCGGATATGGAAGACCCTTACGTGACCTACCACAATGATTTTATTGAGTCCGAGTGGTGGGCTTTAAAGAAAATCTGGGAAAAAGGGCTTTTGTATAAAGGGTTTAAAATCGTGCCTTATTGCCCCCGTTGCGGCACCCCCTTGTCCAGCCATGAAGTAGCCCAGGGGTATAAGGATGTGAAAGAGCGTTCGGCCATTGCCCGTTTTAAGGTAAAAGGGGAAGACGCCTATATCCTGGCATGGACTACCACCCCATGGACGCTTCCCAGCAATGTGGCTTTGTGCGTAAACCCGGACGAGGCCTATGCCAAGGTAAAGGCGGCAGACGGCTACACTTATTATATGGCCCAGGCCCTTTTGGACCCGGTTTTAGGGAAACTGCCCCCGAAGGAAGAGGGCGGGGCCCCCTATGAGGTGTTGGAGGCCTGCAAAGGGGCAGACCTGGAGTATAAAGAATATGAGCCTTTGTTTGATTTTGCAACGGATATTTGCAGAAAGCAGAGGAAAAAGGCATTCTATGTGGTGTGTGACCGTTACGTCACGTTGACGGACGGCACAGGCGTGGTGCACATTGCCCCTGCTTTCGGTGAAGACGACTCTAAGGTAGGGCGCAAATATGGCTTGCCTTTTGTCCAGCTGGTGGATGCCAAAGGCGAGATGACAAAGGAGACGCCCTGGGAAGGGGTGTTTGTGAAGAAGGCGGACCCTCTGGTGCTGGCGGCGCTGGAGGGCAACGGGCTCCTGTTTTCGGCCCCTGCTTTTGAGCACAGCTACCCCCATTGCTGGCGCTGCGACACCCCTCTTATTTACTATGCGAGGGAATCCTGGTTTATAAATATGACGGCGGTGAAAGGGGACTTGATCCGCAACAACAATACGATCAACTGGATTCCGGAAAGCATCGGGAAGGGCCGTTTCGGGGATTGGCTGGAGAATGTCCAGGATTGGGGCATCAGCCGGAACCGTTATTGGGGGACCCCCTTAAATATCTGGGAGTGCGAGTGCGGGCACCAGCATTCGGTGGGCAGCATCGAGGAACTGAAGGCTATGTCAAAAAACTGCCCGAAGGATATTGAGCTGCACCGCCCCTTTATTGACGAAGTGACTTTGGCTTGCCCCCAATGCGGAAAAGAGATGAAGCGGGTGCCGGAAGTTATTGACTGCTGGTTTGATTCCGGGGCCATGCCATTTGCCCAGCACCATTATCCTTTTGAGAACCGGGAATTGTTTGAAAGGCAGTTTCCGGCGGACTTTATCTCTGAGGCGGTGGACCAGACCCGGGGCTGGTTCTATTCCCTCCTTGCCATTTCTACCTTGATATTCAATCAGGCGCCTTACAAAAACGTCATTGTTTTAGGCCATGTGCAGGACGAATTTGGGCAGAAGATGAGCAAGACCAAAGGAAACGCGGTGGACCCCTTTGAAGCCCTGGCTACCTACGGGGCAGATGCCATCCGCTGGTATTTCTATATTAACAGCGCGCCTTGGCTGCCCAACCGCTTCCATGGGGAAGCAGTGAAGGAAGGCCAGCGCAAGTTTATGGGGACTTTGTGGAATACCTATGCGTTTTTTGTGCTGTATGCAAATATTGACGGTTTTGACGCGACAAAACACCAGCTGGAATATGATAAATTGTCGGTGATGGATAAATGGCTTTTGTCCAAGATGAACTCCATGGTAAAAGAGGTGGACGATAATTTGGCCAATTACCGGATCCCGGAAGCAGCCCGTGCCTTACAGGCATTTGTGGATGACATGAGCAACTGGTATGTAAGGAGGAGCCGGGAACGTTTTTGGGCAAAAGGCATGGAACAGGATAAGGTAAATGCCTATATGGCCCTTTATACGGCGCTGGTGGCTACGGCCAAGGCAGCGGCCCCCATGGTTCCCTTCATCACAGAAGACATTTATCAGAACCTGGTAAGGGGCATTGACAAAAGCGCCCCGGAAAGCGTCCACCTGTGTGATTTCCCGGTGGCGGAGGATTCCCATATTGACCGGAAGCTGGAAGCGGACATGGATGAGGTGCTTAAAATCGTCGTCCTGGGCCGGGCTGCCAGGAACAAAGCCAATTTAAAGAACCGCCAGCCCCTTGGAAAGATGTATGTAAAAGCGCAGCGCCAGCTATCGGATTTTTATGTGGAGATTATCGAGGACGAACTGAATGTAAAGGCTGTGGAGTTTACACAGGACGTACGCAGCTTCACGTCTTACAGCTTTAAGCCCCAGTTAAAGACGGTGGGCCCCAAGTATGGCAAGCAGCTGGGCAATATCCGGAAAGCCCTGGCCGAGGTTGACGGCAACCAGGCCATGGACGCCCTGAAGGAGCAGGGCGCGCTGACGTTCCAGTTTGGCGGCGAACAAGTGTCGCTGACGGAGGAAGACCTGCTGATCGACGTGGCGCAGGCAGAAGGGTATGTATCCGAGGGGGACAACAATATTACCGTAGCCCTGGATATAAACCTGACGCCGGAACTGGTTGAGGAAGGTTTTGTCCGGGAACTGATCAGCAAGATCCAGACCATGCGTAAAGAGGCCGGTTTTGAGGTGACGAACCATATCTGTGTCTATCAGGAGGCCAATGGCCGCCTGGCCGGGATTTTAAGCAAATATGGGGACGTTATCCGTAGCGAGGTGCTGGCCGACCGGATTTGCACCGGCCAGACGGGCGGATATACAAAAGAGTGGAACATTAATGGGGAAAAGACGGTTTTAGGCGTGGAAAAAACCAGCGAGGCCTGAAAATGGCTAAATGTGCAGCAAACCAGGAGGAAAACAAAAATGAGCGCAGGTTTTAATAAGGAAGAATTTAAGAAGACTATCATTTATAATGTGAGGAATTTGTTCCGTAAAACCATTGACGAGGCGACACCTGCACAAATGTTCCAGGCAGTGTCCTATGCGGTGAAGGACGTGATCATTGACGAATGGATCGCCACCCAGAAGGAATATGCCAAACAAGATGTAAAGACGGTTTATTACCTGTCTATGGAATTTTTGATGGGTCGGGCCCTGGGCAACAATATTATCAATATTATGGCCCGTGAAGAGGTCAAAGAAGTGTTGGATGAAATGGGTTTCGACCTGAATTTGATTGAGGACCAGGAACCGGATGCAGCCCTGGGCAACGGCGGCTTAGGCCGCCTGGCCGCCTGTTTCCTGGATTCCCTGGCTACTTTGGGGTATCCGGCCTATGGCTGCGGGATCCGCTATCATTACGGCATGTTCAAACAGAAAATCGAAAACGGCTTCCAGGTGGAAGTGCCTGACGAGTGGTTAAAAGACGGGAACCCCTTTGAAGTACGCCGCTCCGAATATTCCACGGAAGTGCGGTTTGGCGGTTATGTGAAAGTGGAATGGGTGGACGGCAAAGAAAAATATGTCCAGGAGGGATACCAGTCCGTGTTGGCAGTGCCCTATGACTTGCCGGTGGTAGGGTATGGCAATAACATTGTCAATACTTTGCGGATTTGGGATGCCCAGCCCATCAATACTTTTAGCCTGGAGTCTTTTGACCGGGGGGACTACCAGAAGGCAGTGGAACAGGAAAATTTGGCGAAGACCATCTGTGACGTGCTTTACCCCAACGACAACCACAGCGCAGGAAAAGAGCTGCGTTTGAAACAGCAGTATTTCTTTATCTCTGCCAGTGTACAGCGTGCCGTGGCCAAGTACATGGAAAAGCATAGCGACATAAAGAAATTTTATGAAAAGAACGTGTTCCAGCTCAACGACACCCATCCTACGGTAGCCGTGGCCGAATTGATGCGCATTTTGCTGGATGAGTACCAGCTGTCCTGGGAAGAGGCCTGGGAAGTGACCACCAGGACCTGCGCCTATACGAACCATACCATTATGGCGGAAGCGTTGGAAAAATGGCCCATTGAACTCTTTTCCCGCCTGCTCCCCCGTATTTATCAAATTGTGGAAGAGATTAACCGCCGGTTTATCGGGAAGATCCATGAGGCTTACCCTGGGGACCAGAACAAAGTGGCGAGGATGGCTATTATTTATGACGGGCAGGTGCGTATGGCCCATATGGCGATTGCCGCAAGTTTTTCCGTCAACGGTGTGGCCCACCTGCATACGGAAATCCTAAAGAACCAGGAACTGAAAGATTTTTACGAGATGATGCCGGAGAAATTTAACAACAAGACCAACGGCATTACCCAAAGGCGGTTCCTGCTCCATGGCAACCCTTTGCTGGCCGATTGGGTGTCTTCCAAAATCGGAGACGAGTGGATTACCGATTTGTCGTCGATCCGTGACTTGAAGCTGTATGTGGATGACGAAAAATGCCAGCATGAGTTTATGAATATTAAATACCGCAACAAGCTGCGCCTGGCAAAATATATTAAAGAGAACAATGGCATTGACGTAGACCCCCGCTCGATTTTTGACGTGCAGGTGAAGCGCCTCCATGAATACAAGCGGCAGCTGATGAATATCCTTCATGTGATGTATTTGTATAATAAGCTCAAGGAGAACCCCAACCTGGATATGATCCCCAGGACCTTCATTTTTGGGGCCAAGGCGGCGGCGGGCTATAAGAGGGCTAAGCTGACGATTAAGCTGATCAATGCCGTGGCAGACGTGGTCAATAATGACCGCTCTATCGGCAACAAGATCAAAGTGGTATTTATCGAGGATTACCGGGTATCTAATGCGGAGATTATTTTTGCGGCCGCCGATGTCAGCGAACAGATTTCCACGGCCAGCAAGGAGGCTTCCGGCACCGGCAACATGAAATTTATGCTCAACGGCGCCTTGACGATCGGTACCATGGACGGCGCCAATGTGGAGATCGTCGAAGAGGTGGGGGGGGAGAACGCCTTCATTTTCGGCACGTCTTCGGACGAGATTATTGAGCTGGAGAAAAACCGCAATTATGACCCCATGCAGATTTTCAATAATGACCAGGATATCCGCCATGTATTGATGCAGCTGATCAACGGCCATTTCTCGCCCCAGAATCCGGAGCTGTTCCGGGATATTTACGATTCCCTGCTGAACACCCGCAGCAGCGACCGGGCCGACACCTATTTCATCCTGAAGGATTTCCGGATGTATGCAGAGGCCCAGAAGAAAGTCAACGAAGCTTATGCCGACCAGAAATGGTGGGCCAGGGCAGCTTTGATGAACGTGGCCTGCAGCGGGAAATTCTCTTCGGACCGGACCATTGAAGAGTATGTGAAGGATATTTGGCATTTGAAGAAGGTAACCGTGGAGCTGTAAGGATAAAGTAATAGAAATCAGAATCCCTTCATAGACTGGTAATAGTCAGGAGGGATTCTTTTTATGCGCAGATGGGTAATAGCGGCGGCGGCAATGATTTTGTTCCCTTGGATCGTTTCCCTGACATGGATGAAAGCATCGGGGAGGGAAGCCGAGGTTGCACAGCTACAGCCGGAAAGGGGACAGGCTGAAGGGGAAGGGCCAAAGGGCCAAGGAGGAAACGGGGAAGAAGGGGATTTCGAAAGCGGGGGGGAAAGCCCGGGCCCGGAAGGGGGTGAGGGGGAAACGGGCAGCGAGGCTGTGGAGGGCGGCGCCATGGGGGAAGGCATAGCGGCCTCCGGCGACGGCAAAGCCGTGGAAGATGGCGCCAGCCCCCATGTATTGCGGAAAATCCTGGTGAAACGGCAGGGGATGCAGACTTACATTGAGCTGGAGGATTATCTGCCTGGGGTTATGGCCTGCCAGGTCGGCGGGGATTGCCAGGAAGAAGCTTTAAAGTGCCAGGCAGTAGTGGCCAGGACCTATCTGTACCGGTTAATGGACGGAAGGACGGAGGTCTACGAAGAAGAGCTGGACCTGGATTATCTGGGGGAAAGCCAGGCAGCCTTGGGGGCGGATAAGGAAAAACTGCTTAACCGGCTGGAACGTTGCCGGGCGGCGGCAGAAGCAACCCGTGGAGTGGTGATGAAATATGACGGACGGTATATTTTGCCATTGTTCCATCCCATAAGTGCAGGAAGGACCCGAAACGGGGATCAAGAGTTCCCTTATTTACAGTCGGTGGAGAGTGGGGCAGACACAAAGCGGGAGGATTACATGCAGGTCAAAGAATGGGGGCGGGGGGAGTTTGCCGCGGCGATCAACCAAATATCGGACGGCTCCCCTGTGGCCCCGGAGCAGCTGCCGGAACAGATCCAGACCGTGAGGCGGGACGACGCAGGGTACATGGTGGAGATAAAGATCGGGGCCAAAACGTATTCTGGGGATCAGGTCCAATACGCCCTTGGCCTGCCGTCGCCTTGCTTTAGCCTGGAAGGGGATCAGGATGTGATCCGGGCCCGTATCCGGGGGAAAGGGCATGGATATGGATTAAGCCAGGCCGGCGCAGACAGTATGGCCAGGGAAGGGTGGGGGTATGAGGACATTTTAAACCATTATTATAAAAATATCTTGCTTATTTCTGAATAAGTCCGGCCGCTTTGGTAAAACTACTACCGAGGTGATAAACGGTGAGAGATAAAATCAATCTTATGTTCAAGGACAAACTATTCCTTGTCATGCTGGTACTGGGCCTGTTGACTATAGTTGCTGCAGCAGGCGTGATTACAATGAGAAAAGGAGACGGCCAGGAGCAGAACCCTTATGTGGAGATGCAGGGGCAGGAGAATTTCCTTGCCGATAAGCCGGAACAGGAGACGCAGGCTAACGTGGCGGGGGAATCCAACGCGCGGCCGGCTGAACCAGAAAAGACAGAAGAGCATGTGGCGGAAAAGCCAGCCAACGTAGACACGGTAGTGCAGGAAGAGACTTATGAGATTGCCGCCGGGAACCAACAGGATACCCAGCAGGCGCAGGCAGTGGGCACAGGAATTGACGCGGCAAAGGCGCTGGTGCTGGATTTCGCGGAAACCAGCCGGATGGGTTGGCCTGTAATGGGGAATGTGGTGTTGGATTACAGCATGGATTCTACCATCTATTTTCCGACCTTGGACCAGTACAAGTGCAACCCGGGGCTGGTTATCCAAGGGGAAGTCAGCAGCCCGGTTTACGCCCCGGCTAACGCCAAAGTGACGGAAGTCGGCGTAAATGAAGAAATTGGCAATTACCTGGCTTTGGATTTAGGCAATGAATACAAGGCGGTCTGCGGCCAGCTAAAAGAAGTGTCTGCGGTTGAGGGCGAATACTTGGAAAAAGGCCAGCTCATGGGCTACGTAGCCGAACCTACCAAGTATTATACGGTTGAAGGAAGCAATGTATACTTCCAGTTAAGTTATCAGGGGCAGGTTTTAGACCCGCTGGATTATTTGGAGTAATCAAAATTTATGGCGCAAATCATGCGCCGGACGTTTTAGGGCAAGGGCGCTGCAATAAGGGCAGGTTCCACAATATATAGGACAGGCATCGAGGAAATTACCGCTTATTATTGTGGAACCCCTAAGGGTTGCGGCGCCCTTTCCTGTATCAAAAAGGCAGCCTTATGATAAGGGGCCAGGCTATGAGGAGGCCCTTTTACATTCTTGATAAGCGGCCTTTTGAAAAAATTAAAATAATATTGAAAAAAGTGTTGCAATTTTTGGAAAAAGTGGTAGAATAGTCGATGGAGGCATAGCTCAGCTGGGAGAGCACATGCATCACACGCATGGGGTCGCAGGTTCGAGCCCTGTTGTCTCCATTTTTTCTGCCTTTTCCCATGGCAGGGCAGGATGGGGTTTCCATCCGTTATTTCAGGGGACATAGCTTAGCTGGGAAAGCGCTACGTTCGCAACGTAGAGACCGCGGGTTCGAATCCCGTTGTCTCCATATAAAAACCTTGATGAGTCAAGGTTTTTTGTTTTGTATTTTTTTGCGCCTTTCGATAGGGGCAAGGTCATAAACTGCTGGTTTTGAACCATTACGCCGTTATGTTTGATGCTATAACGGGCAGGCAAATTGATAAAAGTTCGGAAAAGGGAGGACAGGGACATGAGGTATGAATTGACGAAAGAGCTGGAGACGGGAAACGCTACCATTGACAGGGAACACCGGGAGCTGTTTAATGCAGTCAACCAATTGCTGGATTCCTGCTCCAAAGGGCAGGGGAGGGCATCTATGGAACCGGCCGTCCAATTTCTGCTGCAGTATGTGGATCATCATTTTGCCAATGAAGAGCGCCTTCAACAAAGCAAGAAATATCCCGGCATGGCGGCCCATAAGGCTTTTCATGGGGCTTATAAAAAAGAATTGAGGGACATCGTAACGGCTATCCCCGCCAATGGGCCTTCCATGGGCGATTTGGGGAAACTGAACAAACATATAGCCGTTTTGCTTAACCATATCCGGGTTGAGGACAAAAAGCTGAGCGCTTATTTGAAACAGGCATGAACTTTAAAAGGGTCCGGCGGGGCGCGGGATTGATTGTTGCGCCCCGCCGGACCTATGTTTTGAGACATAAACCCTGGCAGGGCGAGCCATTTGCCGCATGCAGAAAATCACCCTGCAACCGGGCCCAATAGGTTTACGGTCCGGAAAAATAGTCTTTGTATTCAACCTCTATGGCATGTTTCATTCGGGTCATGCTAATATAGAGATGTTTCTTCAACGCTTCTTCCAATTGCCGTTCTTCTTTTTTTTCCAATTGTTCCAACAGGGTTGAGTGTTCTTTGACGATGCGGGTGAAATCGGTTTCTGTCACAAAATCCAGCATGCGGAAACGGGTGTAGTGGAGCTGCTGGGCCTGGATGAATTCCCATAATTTCCCTTTATCCGTGGCTGTAAACCAAATAGCATGCATTTGGGCATCCATGCGGTAGAATTGTTCCGGTTCAAAACCCGGCTGTTGGATCAGAAGTTCTTGCATACGGATCTGGTGGCGGATTTCCTCGATTTGGAGCGGTGTGGCAATTTCCATGAAATCCCGCATGACCATCCGTTCTACGGCAACCCGCATATAAATCATCTGTTTAATATTTTCCAGGTCCAGGCGCGTCACATAGGTGCCGGAATAGGGCACCGTGTGGACAAAGCCCTGCTCTTGGAGCCTGCGCAGGGCTTCCCGGACCGGGGTCCGGGACACTTCAAAACGGGTGCATATCTCGTTTTCACGGATGGGCTGGCCTGGCTTTAATTCCAAATCCAGCATTTCCTTTTTCAAGGTTTCAAACACATAATCCCCGCGGTTTTTGTAACATTTTCCATTCATTTCCATCTCCCCTTTGCCAAAGGGCGTCATGCCTTTAGGAGGGCTGTTTTCCAATATAAGCCTGGATGCCGCCGTCTACATATAAAATTTGGCCGTTGACAAAATCGGATGCCTGGGAGGCCAAAAATACTGCCGGGCCGCCCAAGTCAGAGGCTTCGCCCCAGCGCCCTGCGGGTGTCTTGGAAACGATAAACTGGTCAAACGGGTGGCGGGAACCGTCCGGCTGTGTTTCGCGCAGCGGGGCCGTCTGGGGGGTGGCAATGTAACCGGGCCCGATGCCGTTGCATTGGATGTTATATTCGCCGTATTCGGAGGCAATGTTCCTGGTGAGCATCTTTAAGCCGCCCTTGGCCGCGGCGTAGGCAGAGACGGTTTCACGCCCGAATTCTGACATCATGGAACAAATGTTGATAATTTTGCCGCTGCCTTTTTTGATCATGTTGGGGATGACTGCTTTGGAAACAATGAAGGGGGCGTTTAAATCCACGTCGATTACCTGGCGGAAGTCTTTTGCCGCCATTTCAATCATGGGGACCCTTTTAATGATTCCGGCATTGTTGACCAGAATATCCACTACGCCTACTTCCTGTCCTATTTTGGCTACTGTGGCATTGACTTCCTCTTCGTTGGTCACGTCACAGACATAGCCATGGGCAAGGATCCCTTCCGCCTTGTAGGCATCCAGCCCCTTTTCCACCAGCTCTTGCCTGATGTCATTGAATACAATAGTAGCGCCGGCGCCGGCCATGGCTTTGGCGATGGCAAAGCCAATACCGTAAGATGCGCCGGTGATCCAGGCAATTTTGCCTTCCAGGGAATAGTTTTTGATGTAATCCATAGTATTCTTCTCCTTTTCTTAATTGTTTTGGTTGGTATACAATAAGCTTAAATTGTATACAATTAACTTATATGTATACAATATCATAAGCGGTGTGGGATAGCAATGGGTATTATTCATAAAATTCAATCTACGTTTTTGGATATTTTGCCCTACGGGACAGGTATGGCCTAAATTGTGCGAAACCAAACAGGCCCTGCAATCAAGCAGGGCCTGTTTGGTTTGTTTAGCATGGTGTTATTTTTAATCACAAGTATCGCAAGCAGCAACGCTTTGGCATCCGCCGGCGCTGATGACGTCAGAAGCCGGGCCGGCCAATGGGACAGGGAAACCGCCTCCGCTGCAGGCATTACAGCCATCCTGGTATCCTTGGTTAAAACCGTTACGGAACCCTTTCCGGTATGCCGGGCCGTTGTCGCAATGGCAGTGGCAATGGCAATCACAGGAGTTGGAGCCACAGGATGTGCTGCCCCCACATGTGCCGGTATTGGAGCCGCCGGTAGCAGCCCCGCAGACATTGCTGCAGCCACAGCCGTTAGTAGCCCCGCAGACATTGCCGCAGCCACAGCCGTTAGTAGCCCCGCAGACATTGCCGCAGCCGCAGCCGTTCGTGGTTCCGCAGGCATTGCTGCAGCCGTTCGTGGTTCCGCAGACATTGCTGCAGCCGCAGCCGTTAACAGCCCCGCAGACATTGTTACAGCCACAGCCGTTTGTGGCCCCACATACGCCGCTGTTGCAGCAATTGCAGTTACAATTACAGTTGCACCTGCAGACACGTTTGCAGCACCCACACCCCAAAATATTGTTTCCACATCTATTTCCATTACATCCACACATAATTGAAAGCTCCTTTTTGTTTTGTTTGTAGTGTATACTATGTGGACGGTTAGACAAGTGTGACAAACATGAAAAACGGACTGTTCTGGCAGGGCCTTTTTTAGGAAAAGCCATGGAAAAACGCAAAGGCGCAGCCAGGCTGGGCCGGGAAGGCGAAAGAGGGTTGGGGACAGGGGGTTGCCGGGAACCTTGCCGGGATCTTTACATAATATACAATTAGAAACTTCCAAACATGGAAAGGAGCCACTTATATGAACCATTCCAGCAATCAGCGGTGCGGCTGCCCATGCAGGCCACAGATGCAGGCGCCACCCTGTATAAATACGAATTGCGGCTGTGAGGGCACCATCACTCCGCCATTGCGCCCTATGATGCCCCCGCCGCCTATGACGGCTGCCTGCCCTTCTATGGGGGCGCAATCAACCGGGGCCGTGCGGCCTTCCATGGCCGTCCAGCCCACCGTGGCTGCCCAGCCGTCCGCGGCGCCGCAAACCTTATCTGCGGTGGCTGGTGCCGGTTCCCGTATGGGGAATTGCGGCTGTGGTGCTTCCGGAAGCTTAAATCCTGACAGGGACATCCGGCAGATGCCCATTGGGATGGGCTATGTGCCCTGGCAGAAATGGGGGCAGACTTACCCCATTGACAAGGGCTTTTCCCGCGGAACCATTTTTCCAGACCTGGATTTGCCATTTGCCATGGGGAGGTGCCGCTGACATGTGTGAAAATGAAAACCTGTTATTGAAAAAAGTTTATGAAACCGGGTTTGCCCTGGATGAAATCACCTTGTACTTGGACACTCATCCCACCGACCCGCAGGCAATGGAATACTACCGGTATGCCCAGAGGGCCAATCAGGAGGCAGTCGCTGCCTATGAGCAGTCTTATGGCCCGTTAATGAGCAGCCAAGTAAACGCGGGCAGCTGGAGCTGGGCCAATAACCCGTGGCCCTGGGAAGGGGGAATGTAAGAATGTGGAGATATGAAAAACGTCTGCAATATCCGGTAAATATCCAACAGACAAATCCGAAGCTGGCGCAATATATTATCAGCCAGTATGGCGGGCCTGACGGCGAATCAGCCGCTGCTATGCGCTATCTGTCCCAAAGGTACGCCATGCCGTATAAAAAAGGGAAGGCAATCTTGACCGACATCGGCACGGAGGAGCTGGGACATTGGGAAATTATTGCCTCCATCGTCCATCAGCTCACCCGGAACCTGACCCCCCAACAGATTGAGGAGTCTGGCTTTGGCCCATACTATATTGACCATACGGTAGGGATCTGGCCCCAGTCGGCGGGGGGCGTCCCCTTTAATGCCTGCGAGTTCCAGTCCAAAGGCGACCCCATAACCGATTTGTTTGAAAACCTGGCGGCAGAACAGAAAGCCCGGAGCACCTATGACAATATCCTGCGCATGGTCAAAGACCATGAGGTCTGCGACCCCATCCGCTTTTTAAGGGAGCGGGAAATCGTCCACTTCCAACGGTTTGGCGAAGCTTTAAGGGACGTCCAGGACCATCTGGACAGCCGCAATTTCTATGCTTTCAATCCAGCTTTTGACCCACAGGCCAAGGCATAAAATGTGTCAAAGGGCCATTGCAAAACAGATGGGCCGCCATCTGTAGGGCAATGGCCCTGCTTTTTTGCCTGTAAACGGAAAGCAGGCATTATCCCTTAACGGTGTTTTCATAATCTTTTAATGCTTTCATAGCCTGGGGGGCCAGGGGGAAGAGGGCAATCATGTTAAAAACGGTCATCAGGCCCACGCCAATATCGCCTAAGTCCCATACAAAAGTATAGGCAGCCAAACCTCCGATAAAAACCATAACCAGGGCCAGGGCCTTGTACAAGGTTTGGGAAAGCCAGTTGTCACCAAAAAGGTAAGCTACATTGGGACGGGCATAAAACAGGATGCCGATAAAGGTGGAAAAGCTAAACAGCCAAAGGATGGCGGCAATGAAAACCACGCCGAAAGCCCCCAAGTGGTAGCGCATGGCAGCCTGGAGCAGGTCCATGCCTTCTAGGCCATTGGTGATGGAAGACGGTGCCAGCAGCATAATCATGGCAGAGCAGCTGCAGATCACCAGGGTGTCGATAAAAACCCCCAGGGCCTGTAAAAGCCCTTCTTTGGCCGGATGGCTGATATCGGCAGCCGCTGCGGCGCAGGGGGCGGACCCGGATCCGGCTTCATTGGAAAAAAGCCCCCTTTTGGCGCCGTTCATCAGGACTGCCCCAAAGCCTCCGGCCACGGCTTGGCGCAGGCCAAAAGCTTCGGCAAAAATCCGCTGAAAAACAGCGGGTACCTGCCCCAGGTTTTGCAGGATAATAAACAGGGTCATCAAAAAATAGCAAACGGCCATGATCGGCACCATAATGTCCAGGACCCGCACCGTGGCATGTTTGCGCAGGACAATCACCGCGGCGACGGCCACTAAAACGGCAGTAGTGGCAATGGGGGGGATATGGAAGGCATTTTCAAAAGCTGAAGAGACCGAGTTTCCGATAACCTGGCTGATGCCGCACCAGCAAACCAAGCCGGACAGGGCAAACAGCACGGCAATCAGGGAATGCCTGCGGGAAGGGGTTTTCTGTGTGAACAAGCGGTGGATATAGTAGGCAGGGCCTCCCCGGTATCCGCCGTAGAGGGGGTCTTTTTCCTTGTGCAGCTGTGCTAAGGTCGCTTCAATAAAGGCAGTGGAGGAGCTAAGCAACGCGATGGCCCACATCCAGAAGACGGCGCCTGCGCCCCCGGCGGAGATGGCCGCCACCACCCCCACCAGGTTCCCCATCCCCACACGGGTAGCTGTGGAAACGAACAGGGCCTGCATGCCGGAGATGGCGTCTTTTTGGGAAACGTTTTTTTTCTCTATGGTAATCCTCAACATTTCAGGGAAGAGCCGGAAAGGGAGGAACCGGGTGCGCAGGGTGAAATAAACCCCGGAAGGGATCAGGATCAGGATCAGCAGGGAAAGCCCGAGAAAGCTTCCTCCAGGTAGAGGGATCCGGATCAGGTCGCCCCACAGGATATGGTACGTGGAATGAAAAAGCGCCATAATGAGATTGCGGATGGTTTCGTAAATAGCCATGGCAAAAGGCCCCCATTTCTGTTTGTATTATTTTAAGATATAGTATATACTAGAATAAAAAATCTGTAAAATGGATAGTAATGATTATAGGAATCGAAATATTCGATAGGCATGGCGTACAGGAAGGCGAAAAGATGGATATTAAAAATTTAAATACCTTTATCCATGTGGCTGAGCTTAACAGTTTTACCCGGGCGGCGCAAAAATTGGGTTTTTCCCAATCAACGGTATCGTTTCAGGTGAAACAATTGGAGGCAGAATTGAAATCCCAGCTTTTTGAACGTATTAACCACACGGTAGTGCTGACGGGGAAAGGGCGCGAAGTGCTGGCCTATGCCCATCAAATCAACAAGCTCACACAAGAATTAAAGGAGAGTATAGAGGAAGGGGCCAAGGTGGCAGGCCATGTCCGCCTGGCGATGGCGGATTCCTTGTGTGATTCTCTGTTAAGGGCAGATTTTTCTGCTTTTCGGGAGAAAAACCCAGGCATTACCTTAAAACTTGTGGCTGCCGGCACAGAGGATATGTTCCGCTTGCTCAACCATAATGAGGTGGATGCCATATTGACGTTGGACAACCACATATACAATGCCGAATATGTGATTGTACGGGAGGAGAAGGCAGAGGTGAATTTTGTGGCGGATGCCCGTTCCCCGTTGCTTTGCAGGGAGGCGCTCCCGGTCCGGGAACTGGTCCGCTACCCCTTTATCCTGACGGAAAAGGGGATGAGCTACCGCCGGCTGATGGATGAAAAATTGGCGGAAATGTCGTTGGAAGTCCAGCCAATCCTGGAAGTCGGGAGTACGGATTTGATCTGCACCCTAGTGGGGCAGGGGGTCGGGGTTTCCCTTTTGCCGGATTACGTGACAAAGAAGGAAGTGGATGCGGGGAGGATGGCGTACCTGAAAGTAAAAGATTTTGAAATCCAGGTGTGGAAACAGCTTCTGTACCACCGGAATAAATGGGTTTCGCCACAGCTGGAAGCAGTATTGCAGTATTGTGCCCACAAAGAGTTCTCTTAAAGGCGGCAAAGAGGGGCGCCGGGCAGTTTTGCCGGCAGGCATATATATTTAAAGGAAGGGATGATGACGGATGGAATGGGTCAAGCCAGAAGAGATTGAACGCCGCAGTATGGAGGCCATTGAGCAGGAGATGCCAAAGGGGGATTGGACGTTAAAGGAGCGGGCAGTGGTAAAGCGCTGTATCCATGCGTCGGCGGATTTTGATTATGCAGCGAACCTGTACTTTTCCCCGGGGGCGGTGGAACAGGCGTTGGAAGCGTTAAAACAAGGGGCGTCCATCGTCACCGACACCAATATGGCTGCCGCGGGGATAAACAAACGGGCGTTGGGGAAGCTGGGGGGGGAGGTGCATTGCTATATGGCCCATGAGGATGTGGCCAGGGAGGCCGCGCAAAGGGGGGTAACCCGGGCTTTGGTGAGTATGGAACGGGCGGCTGGCCTAAAGGGGCCGGTTTTATTTGCCATCGGCAATGCGCCTACCGCCTTACTGCGCCTGGAGGAGATGGTACGGGAAGGGGCCGTGGCCCCGGCCCTTATTATCGGCGCCCCGGTGGGGTTTGTCAATGTGGTGGAGTCAAAAGAACGGATCTGCAGGCTGGCGGTCCCCTGCATTGTGGCCAGGGGAAGGAAAGGCGGCAGCAGCATTGCCGCCGCCATCTGTAACGGGCTGCTCTACCAGGCTGTTTGAACGGGGCAGCCGTGGCAACCGGCCTTGGCCCTTTCCCGGCAAGGGGTAAAAATGGCTGCGGACAACGGTTTTGGCAACAGGGGCGGCTTTCGTAAACCGGCCTGCAGCAGGAGAAACAGAAATGCCTCTTGCAATTTCCGACAAAAATAATTATAATGAAAAAATAACTTGCTCAGAAAAGGTGGCTTTTTCTATGGCGAATGAACATACGGATAAGAAAATGGACACCGAGCTGGAAAATCCGGCCGATTTTACCAGTCCGGCAGATTTGTATCAGAAGTTGGTTGAGACGATTCGCAAGTATCATCCCTCGGATGATATTTCTTTGATTCAAAAAGCATACAAGGTTGCTTCTGATGCCCATAGCGACCAGAGGCGGAAATCTGGCGAGCCTTATATTATCCACCCCCTTTGCGTCGCCATAATCCTGGCAGATTTGGAGATGGATAAGGAGACCATTGCCTCCGGGCTCCTTCATGACGTGGTGGAGGACACTTCCATTACCCTGGAGGACACTACCAGGGAGTTTGGCTCGGAGGTTTCGTTTTTGGTGGACGGGGTAACCAAGCTGACCCAGCTGTCTTGGGATAAGGACAAGGTGGAGGTCCAGGCGGAAAATCTGAGGAAGATGTTCCTGGCTATGGCCAAAGATATCCGGGTGATTATTATTAAGCTGGCGGACCGGCTGCACAACATGCGGACCGGGGAGTACTGGAAACCGGAAAAACAGCGGGAGAAAGCCAGGGAGACGCTGGAAATTTATGCCCCCATTGCGGACCGGCTGGGTATTTCCCGCATAAAGATCGAGTTGGACGATTTGTCGTTACGTTTTTTAAAGCCGGAGGTTTATTGCGACCTGGTGGAGAAGATGAACCTGCGCAAAGGGGCCAGGGAGCGTTTTGTCCAGGACATTGTGGAAGAAGTCAAATGCCATATGAGGCTGGCGGACATAAAGGCCACCGTGGACGGCCGGGTAAAGCACCTGTTTAGCGTTTACCGGAAGATGGTCAACCAGGACAAGACGCTGGATCAGATTTACGACCTGTTTGCCGTCCGGATTATTGTAGAGACAGTGAAGGACTGCTATGCGGCCCTGGGGGTGATCCATGAGCTGTATAAGCCGATCCCCGGGCGGTTCAAGGACTATATTGCCATGCCTAAGCCCAATATGTACCAATCCCTCCATACTACTTTGATCGGCAGCACAGGGCAGCCTTTCGAGATCCAGATACGTACTTACGAGATGCACCGCACGGCGGAATACGGCATCGCCGCCCACTGGAAATATAAAGAGAGCGGCAGCGGAAAGATTGCCGCAGGGGATGAGGAGGCAAAGATGAGCTGGCTACGCCAGATCTTGGAGTGGCAGCGGGACACCGACGATTCCCGGGAATTTTTGAGTATGGTTAAAGGGGACTTGGACTTGTTTTCCGAGAGCGTATATTGTTTTACGCCTTCGGGGGACGTAAAGACCTTGCCCAGCGGTTCCACGCCGATTGACTTTGCCTATGCCATCCACAGCGCCGTAGGGAATAAGATGGTGGGGGCCAGGGTCAACGGCAAGCTGGTGAATATTGACTATGTGATCCAGACCGGGGACCAGATCGAGGTTATCACCTCCCAAAATTCCAAAGGCCCTAGCCGGGACTGGCTGGCCCTGGTAAAGAGCACCCAGGCAAAGAACAAGATCAACCAATGGTTTAAGAATGAATTAAAGGAAGACAATATTGTTAAAGGGAAGGAAATGGTTGACCGCTACTGCAAAACAAAGGGGATCAATTTTCCGGACCTAAACAAGCCGGAATACCAAGAAAAGGTCATGGCACGCTATGCCTTTAAAGATTGGGACTCGGTGCTGGCTTCCATCGGGCATGGGGGCCTGAAAGAGGGCCAGGTCATCAACAAGATGCTGGAAGTCAGGGAAAAACGGCTTAAGAACGAGGTGAATGACCAGACGATCCTGGACGGCTTAAGCGAAGGCGGCACCCGGGTGCCGGTTGCCCGGGGGCTGAAAAGCGGGATTACCGTGAAAGGGATCCATGACCTGGCAGTCCGTTTTTCCCGTTGCTGCAGCCCGGTGCCAGGTGACGAGATCGTAGGGTTTGTCACCCGGGGGCGTGGGGTTTCCATCCACCGGACCGACTGCATCAATATTATCAATTTGCCGGAGGACGAGAGGAGCCGGATTATCGACGCCGAATGGCAGCAGGCAGAAGGCGAGGCCGACACCAATGAGCGGTATACGACGGAGATCCAGATCTACGCCAATAACCGGATCGGCATGTTTGTGGATATTTCCAAGGTATTTACGGAACGGCAGATCGACATCACTTCCATCAATGTGCGCACCAGCAAACAGGGGAAGGCGACGATCCTGATGACCTTTGATATCCACGGGAAAGAAGAACTGAACCGTTTGACTGACAAGCTAAGGCAGATCGAAGGCGTATTGGACATTGAGCGGACGGCCGGCTGACAAGGCGGCTATATGGAAGGCCTACCGGAAGGATAACGGTATTTATAAAGCGGAAAGGCATTTTTGAAAGGAAGGGTTTTATGGGCAATTTTCGGATCAGCACTTTTGTGCTGGGGGCAGTCAGTACCAATTGCTACCTGGTTTACCATAATGAGTCCAGGGAGGCTGTTATTGTGGATCCGGCAGACAATGGGGCTTACGTGCTGAACAAATGCCGGGAGATGGATGTGAAGCCGGTGGCAATACTTCTGACCCACGGCCATTTTGACCATATTATGGCGGTAAAAGATATTTGCCGGGCGTTCCCCTGCCCGGTTTATGCCGGATGGAAGGAAGAGGGGCTTTTGCAGGAGCCTTCTATGAACTTAAGCGGGAGTATGGGGACGGAACCGGTTTTTCTGGAAGCGGACGTCCTGGTAAAAGACGGCCAGGTGCTCCCCCTGATGGGGTTTGACTGGAAGGTGTTGGAGACGCCGGGGCATACGGCCGGCTCGGTCTGTTATTATGTGGAGGCGGAGCGCGCGGT
This sequence comes from uncultured Lachnospiraceae bacterium, assembly GCA_910584845.1. Classification (GTDB taxonomy): domain Bacteria; phylum Bacillota; class Clostridia; order Lachnospirales; family Lachnospiraceae; genus Brotaphodocola. Next base: position 14,194 of record CAJUDH010000005.1, on the reverse strand, counting down.
GTTCAGCGGCGACACTTTGTTTGCGGATTCAATGGGGCGGACGGATTTGCCGACGGGGGATAGGAAGGCTATCATCCATTCCATTACAAAGAAGCTATTTTTGCTCCCCGGAGATACCCGGGTTTACCCGGGGCACGGGGAAAGTACGACGATTGCCGTGGAGAAGGATTCGGCGTTCAGGGGCCTTTGATGGGAAAGCATAGGAAGAAGAATTGCCATGATAGGGATTTTATTAAATGATAATGCATACGAGCAAGATATCCGGGAGCTTTTGATGGCGTTTTTCCCGGGCGAGGATTTTGTCTATGAAGCAGCCCCGGCTTTGGAGTTTTGCGTGTCGGGGATCCTGAACCAGGAGCGTACCAAATTCCAGCTACAGGTGATCTTCCGCGGCAAACGGTCGTGGTACCTTTGGGACGCCACACCGGCAGAGAAGAAAGAATGGGACCGTTTTGACGAACCGATCCCGGTTGATTATGAAAACCGGACCGAGACGAAAAATAAAATCAAGCGCAGGTTATATGTGATACTAAGGGCCCTCACCGGCAGAAAAATGCCGTGGGGGTCATTGACTGGCATCCGTCCCGTTAAAATCGCCCTTACCAGGCTGGGGCAAGGCATGGCTGAGGAAGAAATACAGGAATACATGAAGGATACGTATTTTGCCAGCGAGGAGAAAATACGGCTGTGCCTGGAGATTGCCAGAAAGGAACGGGCCCTGCTGGGGCCGGCCCTGGGTGGGGAGGGGGGCTTTCGCCATGACGGCTACAGCCTTTACGTGGGGATCCCATTCTGCCCTACCACCTGCCTGTATTGTTCGTTTACTTCTTACCCCATAGGGAAATGGGGCGGGCGCGTGCAAGAGTATCTGGCCGCCTTGTTCCAGGAACTGGAATATGTGGCGCGGACCAGGGGGCGGCGTCCTTCTTGCGTCTATGTGGGGGGCGGCACGCCTACGTCACTGACGGCAGAAGACCTGGAAAAATTGCTGGACAAGCTGACGGTTTTGTTTGACTGCGGCGGCGCAGGGGAATTTACCGTGGAGGCCGGAAGGCCGGACAGCATTACCGGCGAAAAACTTAAAGTGCTGAAAAAATACGGCGTTTCCCGCATTTCCATTAACCCCCAGACAATGAACCAGAAGACGCTGGACTTGATCGGCCGGTGCCACAAGGTGGAAGAGGTGGAGGCGCGGTTTTACCTGGCAAGGGAGCTGGGGTTCGACAATATCAATATGGACCTGATCGTAGGGCTTCCGGGGGAAGACCTGGTGGATGTCCAAAGGACCATGGACTCCCTGCGGGAATTGTCGCCGGACAGCCTGACGGTCCATTGCCTGGCTATCAAGCGGGCCGCCCGGCTAAATACCATGAAAGAGGCCTACAAAGATTACAAGATTGTCAACAGCCAGGGGATTGTGGAAATGACGGCCCGGTACGCCAGAAAAATGGGCCTGGAGCCCTATTACTTGTACCGCCAGAAAAATATGGCGGGGAATTTTGAAAATGTGGGCTACGCCCTGCCGGGGAAAGAGTGCCTTTATAACATATTGATTATGGAGGAACAGCAGACGATTGTGGGCTGCGGCGCGGGGACCACGACCAAACGGCTAATCCCGGGGGAAAACCGGATCGAACGGGCTGAGACGGTGAAAAATGTGGAACAGTATATCGGGCGGGTCGGGGAGATGATCGAGAGGAAGGAGCGGCTGTTTGGATGATCCCTTTTTGTACGGCTGGATCCCTTCCTGTTTTTGCTTTTGCCTTATTCGGATCAAACAAAGTGTGCAGCCGCAGACCGGCGGTTAAGGCTGCACACTTTGCTTTATTGTATCATAGGAAAGTGCGACCTATGATACAAAACGCTCCGCGGGGATCGCACTGCGGCGGAAAGGAATTATGTCGCTGAAGCGACCCGCCGCAGGCGGAGAATCCTGCAGAGCAGGATTCTTTTTTATAGGGCATCCGGCAAGCCGTGCCGGCGGCAGGTTTTACCGGGCTTTTGGAGAAATGCGCCCTACCGGGCTTAGCCTTCCGGGGAAAGGGCCATACCGGACGAAAAATATATTGCCATTTGCGGCTGTCAATAGTATAATCGTAAAGATAAAATGGGTTGACCATAAAAGACAAAGAAAACGGAGAGGTGGCTATGGCGCTGAAAAAGAAGCCGGTGACCGGCATGAGGGACATTTTGCCTGCAGAGATGCAGGTGCGGGAGTATGTGATGAACCAGATCCGGGACACGTACCAGGGATTCGGGTTCACCCAGATTGAGACCCCTTGCGTGGAACACATTGAGAATTTGACCAGCAAGCAAGGCGGGGACAATGAAAAGCTGATTTTTAAGATATTAAAGCGTGGGGAAAAGTTGGACCTTAAGGCGGCCCAAAATGAGGGCGACCTGGTGGACGGCGGCCTGCGATATGACTTGACGCTGCCCCTGGCCCGGTATTTTTCCAACAATGGGGCCCAGCTTCCCATGCCTTTTAAGGCGCTGCAGATGGGGAGCGTGTGGCGGGCGGACCATCCCCAGAAAGGGCGGTTCCGCCAGTTTACCCAGTGCGACATCGACATCCTGGGGGACGAAACTTCCATGGCGGAAATTGAGCTGATTTTGGCTACTACCGCCGCTTTGGGGAAAATCTGCCCGGAAAATGGGTTTACCGTGCGGGTCAATGACCGGGAAATCTTAAAAGGGATGGCAGTTTATTGCGGTTTTGAGGAAGGGCTGTTAGATCAGGTATTCATTATCCTGGACAAGATGGACAAAATCGGCATAGAAGGGGTGAAGGCAGAGCTTTTGGAGGCCGGCCATGCCAGGGAAAGCGTGGAAAAATATGTTGCGCTGCTGGCCGGGACGGGCCATGATGCCGCCGGCGTGAGGAAGCTGGGGGAGGTTTTGGAGTCGGCAATGCCCAAGGAAGTGGCCGGCAACCTGGCCTATATTATGGAAACGGTGGCAGACGTGGCAGAAACTGAGTTTTCCCTGTATTTTGACCCGACTTTGGTGAGGGGGATGTCTTATTATACCGGGACAATTTTTGAGGTGTCCATGGAAGGTTTTGGCGGTTCGGTAGCCGGCGGCGGCAGGTATGACAAAATGATCGGGAAATTTACGGGCAAGGATACGCCGGCATGCGGCTTTTCCATCGGTTTTGAGCGGATTATTACGATTCTAATGGACCAGGGCGGTTGTGCCATAGGGGATAAGGTTAAAAAGGCTTACCTGATCGAAAAAGGTATGGACTCTGTGCGGTTTGGGGAGATTATGAAACAGGCCATGGAAGAGCGGCGCAACGGGGTCCAGGTACTGGTTTCCCATATGAATAAAAACAAAAAGTTTCAGAAAGGGCAGCTGGAGAAAGAAGGGTATACGGAGTTTGTGAATTTTTACCGGGAATCTTTAAAATGATGTTGCCAGGAACGTGCAAAAACGAATTGCCTTTCAGGTATGGCCCTGAGCCCTTTGGGCAAGGGGGGCCTTGCAGAGGCGGATGGAAACCAACATTAGGATAATAAGGAGGAAGTCATGGCAGAGTCTATGCAGGGGCTGAAACGGTCCCATAGATGTACGGAAGTAGGCGCCGCCCATATTGGCCAGGAAGTGACCGTTATGGGCTGGGTTCAGAAAAGCAGGAACAAAGGCGGGATTATATTCGTGGATTTGCGGGACCGGTCCGGGATCCTGCAGATTATTTTTGAGGAAGGGGACTGCGGGGCTGACAGTTTCGCTAAGGCCGAGAAGCTGCGCAGCGAGTTTGTTATCGCAGTTACAGGCCGGGTGGAAGCCCGCTCCGGCGGTGAAAATAAAAACCTGGCTACGGGGGCTATCGAGGTGCGGGCGGAAAGCCTGCGGATTTTGTCGGAGTCGGAGACCCCTCCTTTCCCGATCGAAGAAAATTCCCGAACCAAAGAAGAACTGCGCCTGAAATACCGTTATCTGGATTTAAGGAGGCCGGACATCCAGAAAAACCTCATGCTGCGGAGCCGGATTGCCATTTTGACCCGCCAGTTTTTGGCGGACGAAGGTTTTTTGGAGATTGAGACCCCTACGCTGATTAAAAGTACGCCGGAAGGGGCCCGTGACTATCTGGTGCCCAGCCGTGTGCATCCCGGAAGTTTTTATGCTTTGCCCCAGTCGCCGCAGATTTTTAAACAGCTGTTGATGTGCTCGGGGTATGACCGGTATTTCCAGCTGGCAAGGTGCTACCGGGATGAAGACCTGCGGGCAGACCGCCAGCCGGAATTTACCCAAATTGATATGGAGCTTTCTTTCGTGGATGTGGACGACGTGCTGGATGTAAACCAGAGGTTGCTGGCCAAGCTGTTCCATGAGATCCTTCATGTGGACATCCCCCAGCCGATCCCCCGCATGACCTGGCAGGAAGCCATGGACCGGTTTGGCTCCGACAAGCCGGACTTGCGTTTCGGCATGGAATTAAAAGACGTATCTCATGTGGTGGAGGGCTGCGAGTTTGCAGTGTTTCGAGGCGCGCTGGAAAACGGCGGCACGGTCCGGGGGATCAATGCCCGGGGCCAGGGGGCTATGCCCAGGAAGAAAATAGACGCATTGGTGGAATTTGCCAAAGGCTTTGGGGCCAAGGGTTTGGCTTATGTGGCCATCCAGCCGGACAATACCAGAAAATCTTCCTTCGCCAAATTTATGTCCCAGGAGCAGATGGACGCACTGGTTGCCGCTATGGGCGGGGAGCCGGGGGATCTGCTGCTATTTGCTGCGGACAAGCGGAAAGTGGTTTGGGATGTACTGGGCAATCTGCGCTTGGAGCTGGCCAGGCAGCTGGGCCTGCAAAATAAGGACGATTTCCGGTTTTTGTGGGTTACGGAGTTCCCGCTGTTGGAGTATTCGGAGGAACAGGGGCGCTTTATGGCCATGCACCATCCTTTTACCATGCCGATGGAAGAAGACTGGGGCCTGATTGACAGCGACCCTGGCGCCGTCCGGGCCAAGGCTTATGACATAGTCCTAAACGGTACGGAGCTTGGGGGCGGTTCGGTCAGGATCCATCAGAATGACATCCAAAGCAAAATGTTTGAGGTGCTGGGTTTTACGCCGGAACAGGCCCAGGAGCAGTTCGGGTTTTTGCTCACTGCGTTCCAGTACGGGGTTCCGCCCCATGCCGGCCTGGCTTATGGCTTTGACCGGCTGGCGATGTTGATGAGCGGGTGTGACAATATCCGGGAAGTGATCGCCTTCCCCAAGGTAAAGGATGCTTCCTGCCTGATGTGCGAAGCGCCGGCGCCGGTGGACGAAAAGCAGCTGGAAGAACTGGGGATTGAAGTGGGCGGGGAGTAAGGCCGCCTGGAGAGGTAACAGAGGGGCTGGGGCAAGCCGGCAAAAAAGCCGGCCTGTGCACCAGCCCTTTTGCTGCCTGCAAGGCTTTTGCCTCAGCCGGTTTATCTGTGAAATCTCTGTGAAATACTAGAAAAGGGATAGGGAATCTGCTAGAATAAAGAAAAATGACGGATCGTGCAGGAGGATATCATGGATTCATTGAAGGTGCTGGTAGTGGACGACGAGGCCAGGATGCGGAAACTGGTGAAAGATTTTTTGTCTATCAAGGGGTTTTATGTTATAGAGGCTGAAAACGGGGAAGAGGCCGTGGAGGTGTTTTTTGCCCAAAAGGATATTGCCTTAGTTATCCTGGATGTAATGATGCCGAAAATGGACGGCTGGGAAACTTGCCGGACGATCCGCAAATATTCCCAGGTCCCCATTATCATGTTGACTGCCCGGGGGGAAGAGCGGGACGAGCTGCAGGGGTTTAAGCTGGGGGTGGACGAGTACATTTCTAAACCTTTCAGCCCGAAGATCCTGGTGGCCCGGGTAGAGGCGATATTGCGCAGAAGCCTGGGGGACGCAAAGGATGTGTCGGAGGCCGGGGGGATCCGGATTGACAAGGCGGCCCACCAGGTGACTATAGACGGGAAACCGGTTGACTTAAGCTATAAAGAATTTGAGCTGCTGGTTTTTTTCCTGGAAAACCAAGGGCTGGCCCTTTCCCGGGAGAAGATCCTCAACCATGTGTGGAACTACGACTACTTTGGGGATGCCAGGACGATTGACACCCATGTGAAAAAGCTGCGCAGCAAGATGGGGGAGAAAGGGGAATATATCAAGACCATTTGGGGAATGGGGTATAAATTCGAGGTGACGTAATCCATGAATTATTTTTTAAAGCATTCTATCCGCCGGCGGATTATGCTGATTTTTGTTGGGCTGATGGCAGTGATGCTATTTTCTATTTGGGCTGTGAACAACTGGTGGCTGGGCAGGTATTACATTGACGAAAAAAGGAAGGAAATGGAGCAGGCCTATGATAAGATCAACGCCGCAGTCCAAGAAAAGAGCAGGGACGGGCAGGATATTGGCGATGTGATTACCCAGGAGCTCCAGCAAGAGTGGCAGCTGTGGTCGGAATCGGCCAAGGATACCTTGGACGGTGGGGACAGCCAGGAATCCCTCCCTTTGCTGCCCAGGGAATCGGATGAAACCATCCGGAAGGAAGGGGGGCAGACGCAAGAGGCCCCCGCTTCTTCTACTTTGTTGGGTATGATCCGTGATTACGGAGAAAAAAACAATATTAATATTGTACTGATTGACAGCAACACCGGCGCCGCGATCCTGGGGTTCGGAAGGGACAGCGATTACCTGGTACGGAAAGTACAGCGATATGTGCTGGGGATGGAGAGCAAACAGGGCACAGTCATAAAAAAATATGAGAACTATGTGATGGAAACGAATTTTGACCCCCGTTCCCAGTCCAGCTATATGGAAAGCTGGGGGTTTTTATCGGATAACACGACCCTGTTTATCATGTCTATGCCTTTGACTAGTATCCGGGAAAGCGTAATTTTGTCCAATCGGTTTACTACCTTTGTAGGGGCCGTGGCATTGGGGTTTGGAAGCGTCCTTATGTATTTTGTCACCCGGAGGGTGACCAATCCGCTTTTGCGCCTGGCGGTTTTGTCCGAAAGGATGTCGGAATTGGATTTTGAAGCAAAGTACGAAGGGGGCCATCAAGATGAAATCGGTGTTTTAGGCCGTAGTATGAACACATTGTCTGATAAGCTGAAAGAGACTATCGGCGCTTTGCAGGAAGCCAACCGGCAGCTGCAGCATGACATTGAGGAAAAAATTCAAATTGATGAAATGCGTAAGGAATTTATTGCCAATGTATCCCATGAGCTAAAGACGCCCATTGCCCTTATCCAGGGGTATGCGGAAGGCCTGACAGAGGGGATGGCCGAGGATGCAGAAAGCCGGGATTATTATTGTGAGGTCATTATGGACGAAGCGGCCAAGATGAATCAGATGGTGAAGCAGCTTTTGACTTTGAGCGCCCTGGAATTTGGCAATGACGCGCCGGTATGGGAACAGTTTGATTTAGCGGAATTGATCCGGGATTTGCTAAACTCGTCCAGGATCTTGATCCAGCAAAAGGGCGCCCGGGTAATATGGGAAGAGGAGGGGCCGTTGCCGGTGAAGGCTGACGAGTTTAAGGTGGAGGAGGTAATGACCAATTACCTAAACAACGCAATCAACCACCTGGACGGGGAAAAAATCATCCGGATCCAAACAGAGAGGATGCAAAGTAAAGTGGTGGTCCGGGTTTATAACACGGGGCAGCCGATACCAAAAGAGGATATCCCTAACCTTTGGACGAAGTTTTATAAAGTGGACAAGGCCAGGACCAGGGCATATGGAGGGAGCGGGATCGGGCTGTCTATTGTAAAAGCTATCATGGACGCCCACCACCAGCAATGCGGGGTGGAAAACAAGGACGGTGGCGTGGAATTTTGGTTTACACTGGAAGCAAGTTAAAGGAGGCCAGCCATATATCTTCTTGTTTTCGAAAAACATGAAAACAAGAAGCATTGGCTAACCGCCAAATGTCAATCCATGTAAAAACGTGTTTATGCAAGCCAGCTTGCAGCACCCGTTTTCTCATGAGTTGTTGTATGGCTGGGTTGTGGCCCCTAGTAACCGTCCAGCCATATATCTTCTTGTTTTCGAAAAACATGAAAACAAGAAGCATTGGCTAACCGCCAAATGTCAATCCATGTAAAAACGTGTTTATGCAAGCCAGCTTGCAACACCCGTTTTCTCATGGATTGCCGCATGGCTGGACGGTTACTAGGTATTCCAGTATTTTGGAAAAATTCCTTGACAGATGGGCAAGCTGTGTTGTATAATGACTGCGTTATTTGCTAGTAATCCTCGATAGCTCAATGGTAGAGCAACCGTAATGGTTACATACCGGAAAAAGTTATTGCAGGATACACAAAAACAGGTTTGTAAATTTGTGTAAACCTCACAATAGTCCTCGATAGCTCAATGGTAGAGCACACGGCTGTTAACCGTGGGGTTGTTGGTTCGAGCCCAACTCGGGGAGTTTGGAAAAGCCCGTAAACCTCAAGGTTTGCGGGTTTTGCATATCCGACGATAAGAGAGAAGAAATTTTGACAGGCAATATACTGTTAACCGAAAAAGGTAAGCCTCAATCGCTCAATGAAATAGTGACACTTGTTAGAAGCCTAGTAGTTTTTTACATGAAATGGCGAGTTTTCATTCTAGCTTATATAAAGCAGAAATGGCAACATGGAATATTTATAAAAGAAAAATATATACGGGATGTACGAAAGTGAAGGTAAAGCTGTGGCTTTCCATGTATTGAAACCTTGTATTGGATTTATACAAGGTTTCATTTTTTGTTAGCTAATTAATGAAACTGTGTGAGATTAATACATAGACTAGAAAAAAGTATGGAGGTAGAAAAGAATCAGATAGCGTTGCATTTTAATGTTTTACTCGGAAATATTGTAGATTTATTTTCGATATGATATACTAGCGGATGAAATAATAAAGTTAGTAATAACAATTTGCGAGAGGAGAAGCAGATGCCTGCCCCAAAAAAGATAAAACGAGATGAGATAGAGGAAGAACAGTTATATTCTGAAATATATGAGGAAGAAATAATAGAACCATTTAATCCTAAGGATGTGGATATTATTTCTCAACCAATGGTAATTTCTAATATAGTTGATCAATTAAAATATGAAGATATTTTGTTAGAACCCGATTTTCAACGACATCCCGATTTGTGGAATGCTAAACAACAGAGCAGGTTAATAGAATCTTTGATAATTAAGATACCATTGCCCACATTTTATTTCGATAGTACAAAGGATGATAAATTAATAGTTGTAGATGGGTTACAAAGGTTATATGCTATTAAAAGATTTATGGTGATTGATAAAGCAGATCCAAATCGCCTTGTACTGACAGATTTGGAATATTTGAAAGAATATGAAGGAAAAAAGTTTGAAGGGCTTCCTCCTGCTATACAGAGGAGGATAAAAGCACAGACATTGACAGCTTATATTATTCGGCCAGGAACGCCAGATAATGTAAGAACAAGTATTTTTACAAGAATCAATACGGGAGGTTTGACTTTAGAACCAGCAGAAATTAAAAATTCTGTTTATAGAGGCCAAGCGGCTAATTTATTAAAGGAACTGGCGCATTCTGATGAATTTGTAAAAGCAACTAGAAATAAAATAGATTCTTCCAGAATGTTAGATTGTGAATTTGTGAATCGTTTTCTAGCCTTTTATTTACTGGGCATAAAAGCTTATTCGGGTAATCTGGAAGATTATTTGAATAGTGTAATGAGCAGATTGCAGGTTGAGTCAGAATCTACAATTGAGAAATGTCGCGTTGACTTTTTAAAAGCAATGAAGTATGCGTCGGATATTTTTGGCGATAAGGCTTTTAGGAAAATTAATGCAAATGAACGATATGGGAGAATCAATAAGCCTCTATATGATTCAATAGCAGTCAATTTGGCTAAACTAAGTATAGAGGATTGCGAAAAATTATTAAGAAAAAGGGATAAGTTGCTTGAAAAATATATAATATTATTAAGAGACGATAAGTTTGTAGAAATTATTACAAGAGGAACAGCCGCTATAATTAATGTTAAGGGAAGATATGAAGCAATAAATAAACTTTTTCAAGAGGTATTAATGTATGATTAATTATATGCAAATTGAGAATTTTAAATCAATACGAAAATTATCATTACCATTAGAGAATTTAAATTTGTTTTTTGGAATGAACGGGATGGGAAAATCGTCCGTGATACAGGCATTATTACTTCTAAGACAGAGTTTCTGGGAAAATAGTAAATTGGGATTAGATTGTTTGTATACCAATGGAATTATGATTCAGTTGGGAACAGGTAAAGATGTTTTTTGTCAAAGTGGAGTTTCTGATAATATAAGATTTTATATTCAGTTTAGTAATAATATAAAGTTTGATTGCTGTTACAAATATAGATTGGATGATCCAGACAGTGATCAACTAATGCGAGTTGGGACAAAAACAGATGATAGTTATGCAGTTTCTTTGTTTTCTGAACAGTTTTCTTATTTAGGGGCAGAACATATAGGTCCGAGAAAGCAATACAGTATTGAGAATTGGAAAAGGAATGGAGCTGTAAAATTGGGTACGGCAGGAGAATTTGTAGTTCCTTTTCTGGCACTTGAGGGGGAAAAATTACGAGTACCTGAAGAAATGTGCTTACAGAGTGGAAAAACAAATCGCCTGATTGACCAGGTATCAGCATGGATGGCAGAAATATCGCCGGGAATAAGAATATCAGCAGAGTTATTACCCTCTATTGAAAAAGCAAAGTTGGTCATTAGTTATAGCGGGGATCGATTGGTTTCAGATTCTTTTTTACCTGTTAATGTTGGTTTCGGGATACCCTATGTGTTACCGCTTATCGTAGAACTGCTTATTTCCAATCGAGATAGCTTGTTGCTGATTGAGAATCCTGAATCACATCTCCATCCTAAGGGGCAGACTATGATAGCCAATTTAATAGCATTGGCAGCAGAACATGGATGTCAGATTATTTGTGAATCACATAGTGATCATGTGATAAATGGGATAAGAGTTGCTATAAAAAAGAAACAAATTAATAACAGAAAAGTTGGAATTTCCTTTTTTTCGAAGAATAAAGAGCAGGAAACGAAGGTAGATAATATTTATATTGACAGTAAAGGAAATTTAAGCGAGTATCCTTTGGGATTATTGGATGAATGGGGAATTCTAATGACTGAATTAATATAGATTTCAATAGCAGTTAAATTGGGGTTAAGCATCTGTTATAGACGTGTTTACTATGCAGATGTGGGATGTATGAGGAGGAATAGATAAGATTGGAGTTGTTTTTTAATGAGTTGTCGTTAACTGGCAAAGAAAACATAGATAATGTTTCTATATTAGAACTTATCAAAGTTTATCGTTCATTGCGTCAATATAATATAACAACATGTAGAATTGATTCTGTGGATAATTTAAAATTATTTCAGTTGCTTCAAAATATGCCAGATTCGTTAAATATTAGGAATTTTTATTTTTCCTTTTTTAGGCCTCCATATGAGTCGATGGCTGTGGAACAAATACAGGATGAGTATTTTAGTCATGAATGGCTTTTGGATGACAGATCATGCATAGGATTAGCATTAGCGCATATATTGAATTCTGCTGGATTAAGCATATATGAAAAGAAGTGGGATACAGCCTTTATACATTTGATGAAAGATAATGATATAAAGGCTGTTAGAAATATATGCACGGAAGGACATGTTGACATACATATTTCTCAGTTGCAATTAGATGAAGAGCCGGAATTAATAGAAACTGATTTACAAGTAGAAGATAAAAGGATTTCTTTAAGACATGATCATGGAATGGATGTTTTAACTGAGTTTTCAAAGCGTTTAATCAGATGTCCTTATGTGATTGAGGTGGTTAATTCTTTACCTTTTAATCCTTCAGAGCGCAAATTTATTAGAAAGATACGTGACGATGGATTGATTGAGATTGTTTTACCTTGGACGGATCAAAAATATGGTGTTGTAGTTAAAACTACGGGAAGAAATATTAGAGAAACAAAACGAATAGGAGAAATCATAAAAGAAAGATATGGAGGCATATAAAATAAATGTGTCAAAGATATAGGTTTGTGTAGAGAAAAACATAGAAAAATTCTATATAAAATCAGCCGATTTATAAGCTTATTAATGAGTAAAAATAAGATAAATATATATGATGGTTTTCGGTGTGCGAGCGCACCCGTTGGTAGAGCACACGGCTGTTAACCGTGGGGTTGTTGGTTCGAGCCCAACTCGGGGAGTTTGGAAAAGCCCGTAAACATCAAGGTTTGCGGTGACAAGGAAGTAATTTTAGATTAGGCGGTATAGCCCCGATTACAAGGGCTGTACCGTCTTTTCGATTGGTAGTGTAAAATAGTTTGTGTCTTTGGAAAAAATGGATCCTTTTTGGTAAGAATTCAGATATGACAATTCTTATCGAAAAGGGGTATTTTTATGCCAGTAGCAAAGGGGCAGATTCGACAGATTATTTCAGAAAACAACATCACCAGTGTTGCGGATGTCTATTCCCTTCTCAGGGACAGTTTCAAAGATATCCTCCAGGAACTGATGGAGGCCGAGATGGATGCCACGCTGGGGTACGGGAAAAACCAGAAGGGGGATATCCAGTCCGACAACAAGAGAAACGGACATTCCACTAAAACACTCAAAAGCCAGTACGGTGAATTCCAGATCGGTGTCCCCCGTGACCGCAACGGGGAGTTTGAGCCGAAGCTGGTTCCCAAATACCAGAGGGATATTTCTGGCATAGAAGAGAAGGCCATCTCCTTGTATGCCCGGGGGATGAGTACGCGGGATATCCATAACCAGCTGAAAGATCTCTACGGCGTGGAACTTTCTGCGGAGATGGTCAGCAAAATCACAGACCGCATCCTTCCCCAGGTCAAGGAGTGGCAGCCCCCCCTCCATGCCATTTATCCCTTTGTCTTTATGGACTGTATCCATTATAAGGTACGGGAGGACGGACGTATTTTAAGCAGGGCGGCTTACATTATGCTGGGCGTTACCACGGAAGGTTATAAAGACATTCCCAGCATCATGGCAGGAGCCAATGAAACCAGCAAGTTCTGGCTGGGGATGCTCAATGATCTGAAAAACAGGGGCGTGAAGGATGTACTGTTCTTCTGTGTGGACGGGCTCCCGGGTTTTAAGGAAGCAATCAGTGCAGTCTATCCTCAGGCTCAGATTCAAAGATGCGTGATCCATATGCTGCGCAATTCATTTAAATATGTAAACTACAGTGATTTGAAAAAATTTTCAAGTGATTTCAAAGCTGTGTACAACGCCCCAAACGAGACGGCAGCATGGTCCGAACTGGAAGCGGTCAGGGAAAAATGGGGAAAGAAATATCCTTATGCAATCAGCAACTGGGAGAATAACTGGGAGGATGTAAGCCCTTTCTTCCAGTTTTCAGATAATATACGCCGCATCATGTATACCACCAATATCATAGAAGCACTGAACCGTCAGTACCGGAAAGTGACAAAGACAAAAAGTGTGTTTCCAAGCGGCCAGTCCCTGGAGAAGATGCTCTATCTGGCCCGTGAAAATATCACAAAAAATGGACGCAGAGATACCGTGGATGGGATCAGGTATTAAATCAGCTGATCGTGTTGTATGGGGAACGGCTGACGCAGCATTTATAAAAGGAAAAAGCCAGGGTGGCCATGCCCAAACACGAGCCACCCTGACAAATACCTTATTCCGTCGGCATTGATAGTATTGCCAAAAAAATCCAGCCTTATTCCGGAGGCCGGGTGTGGGCAGAGCCCACGAAAAAAGCAATCAGCCAATGCCTTTATTTTTGATGCAAAAAATCCAAATAACCTGTATAAAAAATGAAGTAATGGTTATACTATTAATAGAAAAAGTAATCAACAATAAAATGTTCCCAAAATAGACAGCAGGATTATACATATCAAACTCTTATCAGAGGAATTTCATTTCCCATAGACACAGAATTTTTTACGGCCTCAAGTGTTCCCACTGCTTATTTCCCAAAATTTGGTGAATACTTATACATTTTCCTATTTTTCGTGCAATTTGAGCAACTGTATCTTGGATTTTGCCTACTGAATATTGAGAAAATTTAGGCTGAGAAGAGAGGGGGTGCGGACATTTTCTTGGACTGGCTAAGCCGCCAAGCCAAGGCTTTTCCTGTACTCCAACGGGCTCATGTTTCCAAGGGATATCTTTATCCGCTTTTCGTT